>NZ_JBLBWI010000001.1:0-1064264 GCF_047308515.1 Nocardioides sp. Bht2 | reverse complement strand
AGATCGAGCCTGTCGAGATCACCTGCCCGCAGATCGAGCCTGTCGAGATCACCTGCCCGCAGATCGAGCCTGTCGAGATCACCTGAGCCGGTCTCGACAAGCTCGACCACCGGAACACCCCGACCACCGGAACACCTCGACCACCGGAACAGCCGACCGCAGAGATGCGAAGCGCCCCGCGACAGTGTCGCGGGGCGCTTCGACGTCAGACGCTCAGGAGAGAGCAGCCACCCGGACGCCGATCAGGGCGAGCGAGATCAGCACGACGCCGGCCACAGCCAGCGCCTGCCAGAGCCCGCGTCGTTCACGGGGCGCGTAGACGATGCCGAGCGTGAGCAGGGCACCGCCGATGAAGCCACCGAGATGGCCCTGCCACGAGATGTTCGGAACCATGAAGGTGATCACCACGTTGATCGCCAACCAGCCAAGCAACGGCCGAGCGTCGGCGCCGACCTTGCGGACCAGCACCACCAAGGCCGCGAGCAGTCCGAAGACCGCACCCGAGGCACCGAGCGTCGTACCGCTGGCGCCGCCGAGCAGCATCACGGCTGCCGAGCCGGTCAACGCGGAGCCGAGGTAGACGGCGAGCAGCCGGACCCGGCCGAGCGCCGCCTCGAGCTGCGGTGCGAGGAACCAGACGGCCAGCAGGTTGAACAGGATGTGGAAGATCTCCACATGGGTGAAGGCGCTGGTGATCAGCTGCCACCAGGCGCCGTCCGCCACTCCGGACTGCCAGGTGACCCCCGCTCCTCGGCAGGTCGCCTCGGTGGCCTGCGGGTAGTACAGGGACGGATCCTCGGTGAGGGTGCACCGTCCCTGCGGCGTCAGCGCCAGTCGATCGATCCACACCGAACTCTTGCCACCGGTGACGGTGATCAGCAGCCAGACGAAGACGTTGATGCCGATCAAGGTGCCCGCCGTCAGGGCAGGGTTGGTGGACCGTTGGCCGCCATACGCCGCGCGACCGCTGCGGGTCTCCTTGGCGCCTTGCCGCACGCAGTCAGAGCATTGGAAGCCGACTGCGGCGTCGTTCATACAGTCCGGGCAGATCGGGCGTTCGCACCGTTGACACCGGATCCAGGTCTCCCGGCCCGGGTGCCGATAGCACTCGGGCGCGGGAGCAGCCTCGGACATTGAGTCAGGACCGAACGATCTCGACGGACTCGATGATCACCGGCTCGACCGGGCGGTCCATGGCGCCGGTGGCGGTGGTGCCGATGGCGTCGACGACGTCGCGGCCGGCCTGGTCGGCAACCTCACCGAAGATGGTGTGCTTGTTGGTCAGCCACGCGGTCTCGGTGGTGGTCACGAAGAACTGCGAACCGTTGGTGCCGGGGCCGGCGTTCGCCATCGCGAGCAGGTACGGCTTGGTGAAGGCCAGCTCCGGGTGGAACTCGTCCTTGAAGGTGTAGCCCGGGCCACCGGTACCGGTGCCGAGCGGGCAGCCGCCCTGGATCATGAAGTTGTCGATCACGCGGTGGAAGGTCAGGCCGTCGTAGAACGGGCCGCTGCGACCGTTGCCGCTGTCGTACTCCTTGGTGCCCTCAGCCAGGCCCACGAAGTTCTCGACGGTCGCCGGAGCGTGGTTGGGGAAGAGGTTGATGGTGATGTCGCCCCGGTTGGTCTTCAGGACGGCCTTCAGTTCAGACATGAGGAAACTCTTTCGTCTCTCGATGAAGTACGCAGGTGATTCAGCGTCTCCCCAGATCTTCCCAGCAAAGGCAACCCGCGCCAGCACCGCGCCCGTAGTTGTGCGGTCGAGTGTCGTGAAGCGGCACTGTTCCATCCCGACCACTCGCACCCTCATCGTGGACGACGACGCGGTCTTCGCCGATGCGCGCGCCGGCGAATGAGGGCGACGAACGGTTGGCCCGTCAGGGTCGATGGTGTTTGATCGTGACAAAGCAGCCAATCCGGGAGGCAAGAGATGTCCAAGCAGAACAAGGGCCTGATCGAGACCGCTACCGAGGTCGTGGAACAGGTCGCCGATCAGGTGACCCCCGTCCTCGAGTCGGCGGTGGAGACCGCACGGAAGAAGCTCGCCGAAGGCATCGAGCAGGCCACGCCTGTCGTGGAGTCCGCGATGGAGACGGCGCGCAAGAAGCTCGCCGAAGGTGTGGAGCAGGCCACCCCGGTCGTCGAATCAGCCGTGGGGACGGCACGCGAGAAGCTCGCGGACGGCGCGGTGCTGCTGCACGAGGGCCGCGAGGCTGCGACGGCCAAGCTGTCCGAGGTCGCCTCGCAGCCGGCGCCGAAGAAGTCGGGCGGCAAGCTCAAGTGGATCCTCGCCACGGGTGCGCTGGCCGTGGTGGGCGGTGCGATCTTCAAGAAGCTCAAGGCCGACCAGGGCGCCGGCGACAACTGGCAGTCGTCCTACACGCCGCCCGCGCCGGTGCGCCCCGTTGCCGAGGCCGACGACTCTGCGGCCGCGACCCCGGACGAGGCGCTCGCCGACAACGCGGCGACGCCGCACCGTGACACCACGCCTGACGACCCGGCCGAGTTCGTCGAACTCGCCGAGCCGGACGAGCTCCCGGAGCCCGACGAGATCAACCCTGACCCGGCCGAGGGCGACGACCGGCCCTGAGTCAGCGCTGAGCGGGCTTGGCGGCCGACTGCGGCGCCGCCGCGTGCGCGGCCCGGACCCGCTTGGTGGCCCGGTGCTCGGCCCAGAAGCTGAGCACCGGGATGGTGCCGCAGAGCAGGGTGACCACGGTGAAGCCCATGTCCCACTTCTCCTTGCGGGCCAGCATGAACGCGGTCACCAGGAAGATCATGTAGAGCCACCCGTGGGCGACGCCGAGGTATTCGGTGATCCCCTCGCCCAGGTTGTGCGCGGACGAACCAGCGGCCCAGATCTCCGGCGTACTGGGGAAGATCCCCCACATCCCGGTGCCGTCGAAGTTCGCCAGCGGCACACCGATCAGGATCAGGACGACCAGCAGGACACCGACGATGGTCGCCATCACCCGGTAGCGGGTCAGCGCAGAGTTCTTCACGGCTGCGAGCGTACCGAGCCGTCGGAAACGGGGGCCTCGTCGGGCTCGGTGCTCGTGACGGCGGTCTCGTCGGCCTGGTCGACCGCGGACTCGCCATCTTCAGCGCTGGCAGGCTTTTCGTCGGGCTCGTCGTCGTCAAGATCGTCGTCATCCTCGAACTGGTCGCGCACCCAGCGCCCCCAGACGAAGACCACGAATCCACCGAAGATGAACCACTCGATCGCATAGAGCAGGTTCTTCAGCGCCGTCGTCCCGGCCGACTTGGGCAACTGCTCCAAGGTGGCCTGCTTCAAGCCATCGGTACCGGAGTTGACGGCGTCGTCCCCGACCGGCCAGGCGCCTTCGGCTGCCTTGTCGGCCACCACGCCGTAGGCGCTGTAGAGGTCGCTGTCGACGTGCCGGATGACGTCGGCGATCCGTAGCTGCGGCAGCAGGTTGTCGGTGACGTCGGTGTCGACGTCGCCGGTGCCCTCACCCGGCTGGAGCCAGACCACCATCTCGGCCGGGCCCGTCGGGGGTGCCGGTGCGGCGGCGATCTCCGGCGTCCAACCCCGGACCACCATCAGGGCGGAGCCGTCGGCCACCTGCAACGGCGTCGTCACCCAGTAGCCCTCGACCCCGTCCATCTTCCGGCCGCTGACGAACATGGTGCCCTGCGGCATCCAGGTGCCGTCGACGATCACCGGGTGGCCGACGTACTGGCCGGGGAAGCCGTCGTCCGGACCCATCACCTCGGCGAGCGGGACCGGCTCGATCCGGGTCAGATCCGCCGCTTCCGACGCGCGGCGCTCGGACCAGGCCTGGTACTGCCAGACGCCGAAGCCGGCAGCTCCCAGCGTCAGGACCAGCGCCAACAGGTGGGCTCCCCAGTAACGCGGAGCGAGCAGATTCTTGCGGGGCGGCACCCATCAACTCTACGGAGTCATCACAACTTCACCTGACGCGGGCGGGCGGCTGCACTACGGTCGGTGGGATGAGCGTTCACCACCTCAACTGCGGCAGCCTGCGACCGGTCGGCGGATTCGGCGGAAAGATGGCGCCCACGCGGGTCGTCTGCCATGTCCTGGTAGTCGAACGGGCCGACGGACTGCTGCTGGTGGACACCGGCTTCGGCACCGCTGACATCGCCGAGCCGACCCGACTCGGGCGTCCATTCGTGGCAGGGATGCGACCGAAGTTGGACGTCGAAGAGTCGGCGATCAGCCAACTCAAGGCGCTCGGCTACGCCGCCAGCGACGTTCGCGACATCGCCCTGACCCACATGGATCTCGACCATGCCGGCGGGATCGGTGACTTCCCGCAGGCGCAGGTCCACGTCGACGTGGTCGAACTCGACGCGGCCCGCAACCCGAAGCTCAGCGAACGCTCCCGCTACCGCAAGGTGCAGTGGTCGCACGGGCCCGAGTTCGTCACCCATCAGAGTGGCGGCGACGACTGGTTCGGGTTCAGCGGCGTCAAGGCGCTCGGGGACGACGTGCTGTTGATCCCGTTGCGCGGGCATTCGCGTGGCCACAGCGGTGTTGCGGTCCGGGACGGCGACCGCTGGCTGCTGCACGCCGGCGACTCGTACTTCTTCCACGGTGAGGTGGAGACGCCGGCACGCACGGCGCCGGGACTGACCGGTTTCCAGACCTTGATGGCCGCCGACAACCGGGCCCGGAAGGAGAACCAGGAGCGCCTGCGTTCGTTGGTCGCCGACCACCCGGAGGTCGTTCTCTTCTCGGCACACGACGAGGTCGAGTTCAGCCGGTTGAGCTGAGCCTCAGAGGCCGGTGGGCTCCGCCATCGGCGTCGCCTCGTTGCAGACCGCGAACGGGACCCTTCCGGCGAGCACCAGGTTGGCGGCCGCGACCGGGTTCCGGACCTGGGCGCCGATCCGCCCGGTCATCGGGTCGGCCACGGTGAGCCCGCGGAAGCCGTCGGGCCAGTCGATCGGACCGGTCTCGGGCCACACCTCCATCAGGTCGGCCCGCTGGTGGAGGTCGGCGCGTTCGGGCTGCTCGTCGCTCTCCGGGGTGAGTCGCGCGGTCAGCACCTGACTGTCGAAGTTGACCGCCCACGCCGTCAACGGACGCAGATACCGGATATCCACCTTGCTCAGCAGTGACTCCTGGTCCTCGACCGTGGCGTCGTCGCCGAGGGCTTCGGCGAACGGCACGCAGTCGGTGCGCAGGTAACTGGCCTCGGCGTCCTTGTCGAGGAGGTCGGCCAGACCTGGAACGGAGGCCAGAACGGCGTCGCCCTCCCCCGCGATGTGCCGCACCAGAAGCCGTTCCTTGGCCATCACCGTGGCGCCGCGCAGGCCGGTGGCCCGATCAGCGACCGCACGGCGCACCGCTGCCATCTCCTGGCCGCGACGGAAGGAGACGACGTAGCCGGCGCCGTCAGGGGTGTCGAAGCGCGCCTCCCAAGCGACGTCATCCTGGCCGAAGCCGTAGTCCAACCAGAGCCGCGACGCCTGGTCGCGGAGTAGCCCTTGGGTGAGGGCCGGGGTCTCGGTCCGGACCCGCTCCCAGAAGGCGTTCCGGTCGGTCATCAGCGACTCGCTGGTGAGCCTGGGGTAGCCGAGCCGTTCCCGAAGCTGACGGAAGTCGGTCAGCGTGACCTCGCCTGCGTCGGCGGGGATGAGCGCCAGCGCCTGGCGCGGATCGGTGGCGGGTGTACCGGGTTCGATCGTGACGTCGTCCGGAATCGCCTGACTGTCGACCGCAGTGGGTGCCGAGCTGGCGTTCGGTGAACCTGTGGCATCGTCGCCGGCGTCGGTGCTGCAGGCCCCCAGCACCGCACCGAGCAGCAGCCCAGGCAGCAGCGCCACCCAAGGCCGCATCGAACGAGACGTCACTCCCCCAGTCTGCCAACGCCGCCCGCGCCTCACAGCCGAAGCACCCGCTCGACGTCGCCGAGCCACGTGACTCTGACGACACCGGATTCCCTCACATTCGGCGATGCCGCGCAGTCACGCCGTACCGCATCCTGCAGAGGTCCACACAGCGATCCCCTCGCTCGGACCGCGGGTCGGTGGGTGCCCCGATTCGCCCGCCGGCCCGCTTCGGCGTGCTCAGGCCGCCCTCAACTGTCGGATGCTCCCCGCAAAGTGCTCCCACGGGCATTGAGCACCCCGGGGGATGTGAACTACAGTTGACAGCACGGATCATCAAGACGGACCACTTCGACACGTGGATCAGACACCTGAAGGACATTCGCGCCGCTGCCCGTATCCGGGTCCGCATCGAACGACTAGCGGCTGCCCCGGCGACGCGAGACCGGTAGGTGACGGGGTCAGCGAACTGCGTATCGACCATGGCCCGGGATACCGGGTCTACTACCTGCAGCAACGAGACATCGTGATCGTGCTTCTCTGCGGTGGAGACAAGTCATCCCAGACAAGCGACATCAGACGAGCACGAGCACTTGCGAAGGAGTGGAGGAATCATGGGATCCGTTGAGTTCTCTGACTACGAATCAGCCGACTACCTGACCTCTCTCGACCACATCACCGCCTATCTTGAAGCGGTTCTCGAGGAGGCCGGCGACGACCCTGCGTACATCACGCAAGCCCTCGGCACCATCGCCCGTGCGCAGAACTTCAGTGAGCTCGCCCGCAAGGTCGGCATGAGCCGGGAAGGTCTCTACAAGGCACTCTCAGCAGACGGCAACCCGAGTTTCGCGACGATCGTCAAGGTAGCGAACGCGCTGGGCCTTGAGATCGCATTCCGGGCAAGCGCCTAACCCGCCCGCTCAATGTGACCTGACGGCGCGAAAACGGCCCGAAAGTGGACTGTGAGGTCACATTGAAATGAAGAAAAACCCGGAGTGGAGCCTCCGGGTCTTCCAGTGGAGCCTAGGGGACTCGAACCCCTAACCCCCTGCTTGCAAAGCAGGTGCGCTACCAATTGCGCCAAGGCCCCGTTTCGGCCACCAGGGTGGCCGGGCGGTGTCAGACGTTCTTGTTGACGTCGTCCGTTGCTGCTGCCCAGAGTGCCTGCTCCTGCTTGGACTCGTCCAACTTCTTCTTCGCGAAGATGGCGCCTGCGGCGGCAAGTGCGATGAGAAGTAGCTTCTTCATGAGAGTCTCCCTTGGTAGTGGTTGGACTCGTCCAATAATGCGGTACACACACAAACTGGGTGGGCCTAACAGGACTTGAACCTGTGACCTCTTCCTTATCAGGGAAGCGCTCTAACCGTCTGAGCTATAGGCCCCTTGCGACTGGTGAAGACTATCCCAGCGCCCTCGCTGGCACCAAACCGGGGGCCCGCTCGGTCCCGCGGCCGACCCGGGACGTCATACGGAGTGGGGGAGCGGGTGCTCCGTCCGTATGACGTCCGCGAGGTTAGTGACTCAGCGCTCCTCTTCGGAGAGCGTCACTTCGACGCCGCCGAGCAGCGCTGCGGCCATGTTGTACAGATACGCGGTCAGGGTGGCGATCGCGGTGATCAGGATGACGTCGATGACCGCCACCAGCATCGTGAAGCCCATCACCCGGCCGGTGCCGAGGTAGTTCTCGACGGCGAAGTTCGTGCCGTCCTCACCACCGATCACGTCGTGCACCATCTGGTTGATCGAGTCCCACACGCCGGCCGCACCGAGGACCATCCAGACGATCCCGACCGCGACGACGGTGACCACGCCGAACGCCACCGACAGCAGGAACGACGTCTTCATCACCGACCACGGGTCGACGCGGGTCAGCCGCAGCCTGGCCCGCCGTGGACGGCGGCCACCCGACGACTCGGCGGCCGCGGTTGCCGCGTCCTCCGACTCCGGGTTGGCGTTGGCGCGCATCTGGTCCGCCGCTGAGTTGATCGCGGTACGAAACCGCGCGGTCAGCGGTTCCTTCTGGCTCTCCGACATCGACTACTCACCGTTCTCGGTCGTGGAGGGGGCATCGGGCGTGGCTTCGATTGTCGCATCCGCCTGGTCAGCGGCCCCGTTCTCGGCGGCGTCAGCGGCCGCACCTTCCACCACTTCGCCCTCGACGACGATCGGCTCGCCGTTCTCGTCGAGCTCCACCTCGTCCTCGTCACGGCTCTCCACCGATCGGGTGACGACGGCGACCGAGTCCTTCTTCTTCGGCGTCACGAACTTCACACCCTGGGTGGCCCGTCCGGTCGGTCGGAAGTCGGCGTTGATCGGGCTCCGGACGACCTGACCGCTCTGCGTGATGGTCAGGATCTCGTCGCCGTCCTCGACGATGAAGGCACCGACCAGGACGCCGCGGTCCTCGTTGGCCAACGTCATCGCCTTGACGCCCTTGGTGCCACGGTTGGTCAACCGGTACTCGTTGATCCGGGTGCGCTTGGCGTAGCCGCCATCGGTCATCGTGAAGACGTACTGGACCTTGGCGCCGGACTCCTCGTCGGCGTTCTCAGCGGCCGCGTCAGCAGCGCGGATCACCGACATGGAGAGCACCGAGTCGCCCTCGGCGGTCGACATACCGGTAACACCGGAGGTCGCCCGACCCATCGGGCGCAGCTGGCCGTCGTCCGCGGTGAACCGCACCGCCTGGCCCTTGCGCGAGACCAACAGGATCTCGTCGTCGGGGGAGACCAGTTCGGCACCGATCAGGACGTCGTCCTCCTCGCGGAAGTTGATCGCGATGACGCCGGCCTGGCGCGGCGAGTTGTAGTCGCCCAGTCGCGTCTTCTTGACCAGGCCGCTCCGGGTGGCGAGCACCAGGTAGGGCGCCTGGTCGTAGTCGCGGATCGCCAACACCTGGGCGATCGACTCGTCCGGCTGGAACGACAGCAGGCCGGCCACGTGCCCGCCCTTGGCGTCACGCGACGCCTCGGGAAGGTTGTAGGCCTTGGTCCGGTAGACCCGGCCGGCGGTGGTGAAGAAGAGCAGCCAGTGGTGGTTGGTGGTCGAGATGAAGTGCTCGACCACGTCATCGCCACGCAGGCTCGCGCCGCGCACGCCCTTACCGCCACGCTTCTGGGTACGGTACTGGTCGGCACGGGTCCGCTTGGCGTAGCCACCGCGGGTGATGGAGACGACGAGCTCCTCGTCGGGGATCAGGTCTTCCATCGAGAGGTCGCCGTCGGCGGCGATCATCTGCGAACGACGCGGGGTGCCGAACTTCTCGACGATCTCGCCGAGCTCGTCGATCACGATCTGACGCTGACGGGCCTCGTTGGCGAGGATGTCGTTGAGGTCGGCGATCTCGCGCTCGAGCTCCGCCAAGCGGTCCATGATCTTCTGGCGCTCGAGAGCGGCCAGACGACGCAGCTGCATGTCGAGGATCGCCTGTGCCTGCAGCTCGTCGATGTCGAGCAGGTCGATCAGGCCGTTGCGGGCCTCCTCGACGTCGGGGGAGCGGCGGATCAGCGCGATCACGTCGTCGAGGGCGTCGAGCGCCTTCACCAGACCGCGGTAGATGTGCGCCTGCTCCTCGGCACGCCGCAACCGGTAACGGGTCCGGCGCTGGATGACCTCGATCTGGTGGGTGCACCAGTTGGTGATGAACTGGTCGATCGTCAACGTACGCGGGACGCCGTCGACCAGCGCCAACATGTTGGCGCTGAAGTTGGTCTGCAGTTCCGTGTGCTTGAACAGGTTGTTGAGCACCACGCGGGCCACGGCGTCGCGGCGCAGCACCACGACCAGGCGCTGACCGGTCCGCGACGAGGTGTCGTCACGGACGTCGGAGATGCCCTGGACGCGACCGGAGTCGGCCAGTTCGGCGATCTTCAGCGCCAGGTTGTCCGGGTTCACCATGTACGGGAGCTCGGTGATGACCAGGCAGGTGCGGCCCTTGGCGTCCTCGTCGATCTCGACGACGGCACGCTGCGGGATCGAGCCACGACCGGTCCGGTAGGCCTCCTCGATGCCGGCGCGGCCGACGATCAGCGCACCGTTCGGGAAGTCCGGGCCCTTGATCCGCTCGATGATCGCGGCCTGCTGCTCCTCGCGCTCGGCGTCGGGGTTCTGCAGAACCCAGGTCGCAGCAGCGGCGACCTCGCCGAGGTTGTGCGGCGGGATGTTGGTGGCCATACCGACGGCGATACCGGCGGAGCCGTTGACCAGGAGGTTCGGGAACCGGGCCGGCAGGATGGTCGGCTCGGAGGAGCGACCGTCGTAGTTCGGCTGGAAGTTGACGGTCTCCTCGTCGATGTCGCGGACCATCTCCATGGCCAGCGGTGCCATCTTGCACTCGGTGTAACGCATGGCCGCTGCGGGGTCGTTACCCGGCGAGCCGAAGTTTCCTTGGCCGAGGATCAGCGGCGCACGCATCACCCACGGCTGCGCGAGGCGGACCATCGTGTCGTAGATCGCGGTGTCACCGTGCGGGTGGTACTGACCCATCACGTCGCCGACGACGCGCGAGCACTTCGAGAAGCCGCGGTCGGGGCGGTAACCGCCGTCGTACATCGCGTAGAGCACGCGACGGTGTACCGGCTTCAGGCCGTCACGGACGTCGGGCAGCGCACGGCCGACGATGACCGCCATCGCGTAGTCGATGTAGGAGCGCTGCATCGAGGTCTGCAGTTCGATCTGGTCGACCCGGCCGCCGCCGCCGTCGCCGCCGCTCCCACCGGTGGAGGCGCCCACCTCTGCGGGGATGTTCTCGGGTGTGTTCTCGCTCAAGAGAGTTCCTTCTGAAGTGTTCTACTCGACTCTAAGTTTTTTTCTAGATACTCAGATATCGAGGAATCGAACGTCTTTAGCGTTGCGTTGGATGAAGGAGCGACGCTGTTCCACGTCCTCGCCCATCAGGATCGAGAAGATCTCGTCGGCGTGTGCTGCGTCGTCGAGCGTGACCTGCAGCAGCAGGCGCTGCTCCGGGTCCATCGTGGTCTCCCACAGCTCGTCGGCGTTCATCTCACCGAGACCCTTGTACCGCTGCACCGGGTTCTCCTTGGGCAGCTTCTTGCCCGACTCCAGGCCGGCCTTCATCAAGGCGTCGCGCTCGGCGTCGGAGTAGACGAACTCGTGCTCGTGCGGCTTGTTCCAGCGCAGGCGGTAGAGCGGCGGCTGCGCCATGTAGACGTAGCCACCCTCGATCAGCGGCTTGAGGAAGCGGAACAGCAGCGTCAGCAGCAGCGTATTGATGTGGTGGCCGTCGACGTCGGCGTCAGCCATCAGCACGATCTTGTGGTAGCGCAGCTTGTCGATGCTGAACTCTTCGTGGATACCGGTACCGGCGGCCGAGATGATGGCCTGGACCTCGGCGTTGCCCAGGACCTTGTCGATCCGGGCCTTCTCCACGTTGAGGATCTTTCCGCGGATCGGCAGGATCGCCTGGATCCGCGGGTCGCGGCCCTGCTTGGCCGAGCCACCTGCGGAGTCACCCTCCACAATGAAGACTTCACACTCTTCGGGGTTGGTCGACTGGCAGTCGGCCAGCTTGCCGGGGAGACCACCGCCGCCGAGCAGACCCTTACGGTTGCGGGCCAGGTCGCGGGCCTTGCGGGCCGCGATCCGCGCGGTGGCCGCAGCCTGCGCCTTGCGGATGATCTCCTTGCCCTCGCCCGGGTTCTGCTCGAGCCAGGCACCGAGCTGGTCGTTGACGACCGACTGCACGAAGCCCTTCGCCTCGGTGTTGCCGAGCTTGGCCTTGGTCTGGCCCTCGAACTGCGGCTCGGAGATCTTCAGGCTGATGATCGCGGTCAGGCCTTCGCGGATGTCATCGCCGGTGAGCCGATCTTCCTTCTTCTTGATCAGGCCCCACTCTTCACCCCAGCGGTTGATCAGCGAGGTGAGCGCCGAACGGAAGCCCTCCTCGTGGGTACCGCCCTCGGGGGTGTTGATGTTGTTGGCGAAGGTGTGCACCGACTCGTTGTACGAGGAGATCTGCCACTGCATGGCGACCTCGAGGCTCATCGGGTTGGCCACCGAGTCACCGGTCTCCGCCTCGAAGGCGATGATCGGGGAGATCGGCTGCTTGCGCCGGTTGAGGAAGTCGACGTAGTCGGCGAGACCGCGCTCGAACTGGAAGACCTGCTCCAGCGCGGTGCGACCGTCGACCTCGGCAGCGTGAACCTCTGCGGCGCCGTCGCTGGCGCCGGTGCCGTCGGAGACCGCCTCGGCGATCTCGCTGGCCTGGGCACGGAGGTCGCGAAGCTCGATCCGCAGGCCCTTGTTCAGGAACGCCATCTCCCGGAACCGGGTCGAGATCGTCTCCAGCGTGTAGGAGGTCGTCTCGAAGATGTCGGGGGAGGCCCACCAGGTGACGGTGGTACCGGTCCGCTCGCCCTCCTCCAACTCGCGCACCTGGCGCAGCGGGTAGTCCGGGACGCCGATCGAGAACTCCTGCTCCCACAGGTAGCCGCGGTTCTTGATCTCCAGACGAAGGTGCGTGGAGAGCGCGTTCACCACCGAGGAGCCGACGCCGTGCAGACCGCCGGAGACCTTGTAGCCACCACCGCCGAACTTTCCACCGGCGTGCAGAACGGTGAGAGCGAGCGTCGCCGCCGGCAACTCCTGACCGGGAGCCGTTCCGGTCGGGATACCGCGGCCGTTGTCCTCGACGCTGATCGATCCGTCGTCGTTGAGCGTCACCTTGATGGTGTCGCAGTAGCCGGCGAGGGACTCGTCCACGGCGTTGTCGACGATCTCCCAGATCAGGTGGTGCAGGCCCCGCTCACCGGTCGAACCGATGTACATACCGGGTCGCTTGCGCACCGCCTCGAGACCCTCGAGAACCTGAATCGCCGATGCGTCGTAGGTGTCGCCCTCGGTTGGGGCACTCGACTTGAGTTCGGTGGAATTCTCGACAGCTTCGTTCTCGCTCACGCGTTCCTCTATCTGATGTAGGACATGCAGAGGGTCGCGGCACGGCGATCTAGAACCTGGCCCAGCGACCCACCCGCCATCTTACCCCGCAGGCGCGACGAATCCCCGCAAGTAGCCCTGAGCCTGGGGATAAACTGCGAGAAATGTGCCTCTAGAACGCTCGCAAACCCATCTGCAACGCCCTAATAGGGGGTCTGATGAGTCCCCATACCTATGAGGAGCGCTTAGAACGGCAGAACGGGCACCATGGCGCTGGCCGGCCTCGGTCGGCTCCCCGCTCCGGTCAAGGCTCGCTTCGCCGTCGACCTCAGCCGTAGGTGTCGCGCGGCCCACGACCGTCGCGACTGGTGAGCCGTCCCTTGCGCCAGGTCGGCAGGTTCGGCCCCTCGACCTCGATCACCACCACGGTTCCGTGGCCGAGATCCTCGTTCAAGCGGCGTACCAGCGTCGGTGCCAGCAACCGCAACTGAGTGGCCCAGGCGGTCGAATCGGTCCGGACCGAGAGCTTGCCGTCGGCGAAGGCGATCGGCGTGCAGTGCTGCGCCACCTCGTCGCCGACGATGCTCGGCCACCGTCCGAAGACGCCGTGCACCCGGAGATCCAGCGCCCAGCCGAGGTCGGAGACCAGGCGGCCCATCGTCGAGTCCAACAGTTGCGGATCCCGCTCGTCCGGATGGGCACCCGACGACTTCGGCACACCCGTGCGCCGGAACTTCCGTAGGCTCTTCGGCTTGCGGCGGGGCGCCGTCGACGCCGCACCGGCGGTCGCCTTGCTGATCGCGCGCGCCAGGTCGAGGCCGGAGACGTCGTGCTCACCGGCTGCCCAGAACTCGCCCTCGGGCACCTCCCTCGGTTCGCCCGGGGACGGATCACTCTCTGACGACGTCACCGCGTTCCACCTCCCCAGCTGCCACCACATGTCGGACGCCGCCCAACTCCTCAGGCACGTCGGCCCCGACCGCGGCGGTCACCAACACCTGTTCAGCGTCCTTGACGAGGCTGGCCAGCTGGTTACGCCGTTCGGTGTCCAACTCGGCGAAGACGTCGTCCAAGATCAGGATCGGGTCATCGCCCTCGCTACGCAACAGGTCGTAGGAGGCCAACTTCAACGCCAGCGCGAACGACCACGACTCCCCGTGTGAGGCATACCCCTTGACCGGGAGCCGCTGTTCGACCGAGCCCAGCGTGAAGTGCAGCTCGTCGCGGTGCGGACCGACCAGGCTGACACCGCGGTCCAGCTCGTCACGGCGGCGCACCTCGAGTTCGGCACGGATCGCCCCTTCCAACGCGGTCACCTCGGCGATCACCTCCCCCAGCTCCAGCGAGGGACGGTAGGTCAGATCGGCGTCATCGCGCCCGGCACCGCGGGCGACCGTCTGGTACGCAGCACCCAGGTAGGGCCGCAGGTCCTCGACCAACCGGATCCGCGCGGCCAGGATCTCGGCGCCGGTCCGGGCCAGGTGCTCGTCCCAGACCACCAAGGTGTCCAGGATCGTCGGATCGCTGTGCAGTGCCCGCGCACCACCGCGGGAGCGCGCCGTCTTGAGCAGGCTGTTGCGCTGCTTGAGTACCCGCTCATAGTCGGCGCGGACGCCGGCCATCCTCGGCGAGCGGAGCATCAACAGGTCATCGAGGAAACGGCGGCGATCCGACGGATCCCCCTTGACCAGAGCCAGGTCGTCGGGGGCGAAGACGACGGTACGGACCAATCCGATCAGGTCGCGGGTCCGCGGCAAGGGGGAGCGGTTGATCCGAGCCCGGTTGGCACGGCCCGGGTTGATCTCCACCTCCAACACCGCGGTCCGACCGTCCCGGACCACCGCCGCGCGGATGATCGCCTGGTCGGTCTCCGCCTTCACCAGTGGCGTGTCACTGGAGACCCGGTGTGAGGAGAGTCGACTCAGATAGTCGATCGCCTCGACCAGGTTGGTCTTGCCCTGACCGTTACGACCGACGAACGCGTTGACGCCCGGCTCAAGCGGAAGTTCCAGATCTGCGTAGGAACGGAAGTTGTGCAGCGTCAGATGAGAGACATGCATCAGGTGACGTCAGGCGCCTGAGGAGGATCGGGATGACTGGAGCGGACCGCGTGGCCGCCGAACTGGTTGCGCATCGCGGCGATCGCCTTCATTGCGGGGGAGTCGTCCTGACGGGAGACGAAACGGGCGAAGAGCGCAGCCGTGATCGCAGGCACCGGAACCGCGTTCTCGATGGCGGCCTCGACCGTCCACCGGCCCTCACCGGAATCTTCGGCAAAGCCCTTGACCTCGGACAACCCCGGATCTTCGTCGAGTGCCTTGACCATCAGGTCGAGGAGCCAGGACCGGATCACGGTTCCTTCACGCCAGGAGTCGAAGACCTCGGTGACGTTGTCGACCAGGTCGACCTTCTCCAGCAACTCCCAGCCTTCGGCGTACGCCTGCATCAAGGCGTACTCGATGCCGTTGTGCACCATCTTCGCGAAGTGGCCGGCGCCGACCTTCCCGGCGTGGACGGCGCCCGAGTCACCCTCGGGTTTCAAGGCGTCGAAGATCGGCTGGACCTTGGCGATCTCCTCGGCAGCGCCGCCGTACATCAACGCATACCCGTTGGTCGCGCCCCAGACTCCGCCGGAGACACCGCAGTCGACGAACCCGATCTGGTGGGCGGCCAGCAGTTCCGCGTGTGCCTGGTCGTCGGTCCACCGCGAGTTGCCACCATCGATGACGACGTCGCCGCTACCCAGCAGGCCGGCGAGCTCCTCGATCGTGGCCTGGGTCGGGTCCCCCGCGGGGACCATCACCCAGACGACCTTGGGGCTGGGCAACTGCTCGACCATCGCCGCCAGCGAGTCGGCATCGGCCAACTCGGGGTTGCGGTCGTAGCCCACCACCTCGTGCCCGGCCGCACGCAGCCGGGCACGCATATTTCCGCCCATCTTGCCGAGTCCGACGAGTCCGATCCTCACGGTGACCTCCTCGAGGTGGGCGGATGGGGGAGTGGTTTCAGGAGAGCAGGCGGCGCGGCATCAGCAGGTAACGGAATCCGCCGCCCTCTGCGCCGTCGCTGGTTCCGCTCATCACGACCGGCTTGGTCGACTGGGTGAAGGCCAGCTCGACGACCGGCTCCTCGATCGCGCCCAGACCGTCGAGCAGGAAGCCGGGGTTGAAGCCGGTGGTGATGTCGTCACCGTCGATCACGGCCTCGATCGACTCACTTGCCTGCGCCTCGTCGCCGGAGCCGGCGTCGAGGGTGAGCACACCGTCGCTGAACGCGAGCTGGACCGCGGTGTTGCGCTCGGCGACCAGGGAGACGCGCTTGACCGACTCGATCAACGCCTCGCGGTCGACGGTGG
The DNA here is from genome assembly GCF_047308515.1 of Nocardioides sp. Bht2. Lineage (NCBI taxonomy): Bacteria > Bacillati > Actinomycetota > Actinomycetes > Propionibacteriales > Nocardioidaceae > Nocardioides > Nocardioides sp. Bht2. Next base: position 1,048,198 of record NZ_JBLBWI010000001.1, on the reverse strand, counting down.
CGGTGGTGAGGTGCTCAGCCGGGAAGAGACTGCGAACCTTCGGGAACTCGCCGTCGAGCAGACGCGTCGTGGTCCGGCGGGTACCGCCTGGTGCGGTGCCTTCGAAACCGATGATGCCGTCGCCTGCTCCGCTGGCGGAGAGCGCGATGGTGATCTCAGCGCCGGAGCTCAGCGACTTGGCGGTGTCGGCGAGGACCTTGGCAGGCACCAGCGCGGCGACGGTCTCGTCAGGCGTACCCGGGTTCCACGGGATCTCGCGCAGCGACAACCGGAAACGGTCGGTCGCGAGCAGCGAGATGGTGGCGCCGTCGATCTCGATCCGGACACCGGTCAGCACGGGAAGCATGTCGTCACGGCCAGCCGCGGTGACGGCCTGGCTGACGGCGCGGGCGAAGACGTCGCTGCGCACCGTGCCGGTGGCAGCCGGCATCTGCGGCAGTGAGGGGTACTCCTCGACCGGCAGCGTCTGCAGGCTGAACCGAGCCGAGCCACAGGTCAACGAGACCCGGGCGCCGTCAAGGACCATCTCGACCGGCTTGTTCGGCAGGCTCTTGCAGATGTCGGCCAACAGACGACCGCTGACGAGCGCCTTGCCCTCGTCACTCACCTCGGCAGTGAGCTCGGCGCGGGCCGACGTCTCGTAGTCGAAGGTGGAGAGCACAAGGCCCTGGTCCGTGGTTTCGATGAGCAAGCCAGCAAGGACGGGGACGCTCGGCCGGATCGGCAGGCTACGAGCAGCCCAGGCCACAGCATCGGCGAGCACGTCACGCTCGACGCGGAACTTCACGTAACTCTTCCTCCGGTGCGATCAGTGAGAGCGAATAACAAGTCCTGAGCCTGCATCCTGCCATGCGATGCAGCAGCGAGGGGAGGCCTGGGCCCCTCTCGCCCGCTTCTGGGTTCTTGTCATTCGTTGGTCATCCACAGCTGGGCGGGCAGTTGGGGGTTGGCGGGTTTTGGGAGGCATGAATTGCTCTCACAGTTGTCATAGGGTCGGTGGAAATTGTGGAGAACTCGCCTTTCCGCAGGTCAGCGGCGAAATTTCCGTGCACAGGGGCTGTGGGAAGAGCAGTGGATGCGCTGCGAGGGGGTGTGGAACTCCGCCGGTCCGAATGACAAGTTCTCTGCTTGCCCACAGAACTACTCATTTGTGATTCGTAGGGTTCGGCGGAGTTCTCCACAGGTTGTTCAGCTCTGACGTGCCTGCATCTTGATCCGGTTCGTGAGCTCCGAGACCTGGTTGAAGACCGATCGACGCTCGGCGATGAGCTGGTTGATCTTCCGCTCGGCGTACATGACCGTGGTGTGGTCACGGTTGCCGAACTGGGCGCCGATCTTGGGCAGCGACAGATTGGTCAGCTCGCGGCACAGGTACATGGCGATCTGGCGACCCTGGACCAGGTGGCGTCCACGCGAGGGTCCGGTGAGGTCCTCGATGGTGACGCCGAAGTAAGAGGCCGTCTGCGCGATGATCGCGGCCGCGGTGATCTCCGGCTCGGCACCTTCCGGAATCAGGTCCTTGAGCACGATCTCAGCGAGGGTGGTGTCGACCTCTTGACGGTTGAGGCTGGCGAAGGCGGTGACCCGGATCAACGCGCCCTCAAGCTCACGGATGTTCGTCTGCACCTTCGAGGCGATGAACTCCAGCACGTCGGCCGGCGCGCTCATCCGCTCCATCGCCGCCTTCTTACGGAGGATCGCGACGCGGGTCTCCAGGTCGGGCGCCTGGACGTCGGTGATCAGGCCCCACTCGAACCGGCTGCGGAGACGGTCCTCAAGAGCTTCAAGGCGCTTGGGCGGCCGATCGCTGGTGAGCACGATCTGCTTGTTCGCGTTGTGCAGCGCATTGAAGGTGTGGAAGAACTCCTCCTGCGTCTGCGTCTTCCCTTCGAGGAACTGGATGTCGTCGATCAGGAGGACGTCCACGTCGCGGTAGCGACGCTGGAACGTCTCGGGTCGCTTGTCGCGGATCGCGTTGATGAATTCGTTGGTGAACTCTTCGCTGGAGACGTAGCGGACCTTGATCCCCCGGAAGAGCGCCCGGACGTAGTGGCCGACCGAGTGCAGTAGGTGGGTCTTGCCCAGTCCGGAGTCTCCGTAGATGAGGAGCGGGTTGTACGCCTTGCCCGGGGACTCGGCCACGGCGACCGCCGCCGCGTGCGGAAAGCGGTTCGACGACCCGATGACGAAGGTCTCGAAGGTGTACTTCGGGTTCAGTCGCGTCTCGAGGACGTTCGTTTGACCACTTGTCGTTTTATCGACAAAGCCACTTTCGGGGTAAGCGCTCAGGCTGGAAGCCGGCTCCGGCTCTGGCTCAGGTTCGGGTGCGATCGGCTCGGGCTCGATGTCGAGAGCCTGCTCGAGCTGAGGGTTCACCGTCACGGCGATCCGGATCTGCTGGCCGTAGGCCGCAGTCAGGGAGTCCTCGAGGCGGGTACGGAGTCGGCCCTCGAGTTGGTTGCGGGTGAACTCGTTGGGGACCGCGATGATCGCGGTGTTCTCGTGGAGGGTGACCGGCTCACTGGTGCGGAGCCAGCCGCGGTGGTTGGGCTGAAGATCGTCTACCAAGCCTCGCCAGACCTGATCGAGGTTGGGCAACTCGTCGCCGCTGGACACCGTGTGATTCTCCCTTGCTGGTCTGCCGGGCGGATGCTCGGCAAGAATTTTCTCCACAACTTTGTCCACAGGTTGTGCATGGCCAGTGCAATCGCCCAAATCTGCGACCGCCCTACCCCTGCGAATCTCGGCTCTGGATGACGTTTCGGCAGGTCAGAGCCTGTTTTACGACCAATGTGACGCGCCTCACTCCGGGGCTATGTCGAGCTGTGGATAGTGCGCTCAACTGCCTGTGGAGAGCTTGAACTTAGCCGTGTTTGTGGGTTCGGTTCAACCCGTCATCCACAGGTTTCGGCGTGCCGAGTTTGACCCTCCGATTGGCCAGCACGTACCGTTACAAGGTCGCGTCCGGTCTCGACCGGTGCCGCATGTCCACGAAGCCCCACAAAAAGGGCATCCTGGGCGGGCGGTGCCAGCCGAAGGTTGCCGTCTGTTCGGGCATCGGACGTGGACAAGCCCTGCACTCGAATATCGAAAGAGCTAATGCCGTGAGCAAGCGTACTTACCAGCCGAACAACCGTCGCCGTCACAAGGTGCACGGCTTCCGCCTGCGCATGCGTACGCGCGCCGGCCGCGCCATCCTGTCGGCTCGTCGCCGCAAGGGCCGCAACCAGCTCGCCGTCTGAGCTCTCCCGCGAAAACCTGAACGGCCTTGCTGCCGAAGGAGTCCCGTCTCACGACAGGTGACGATTTCCGTCGAGCAAGCCGTCAGGGCCGTCGAGCCGGTTCCGCAACGCTGGTTCTCCACCTCTGGGTGGGTGAACCGGGGCGGGGACCGGCTCGTGTCGGTTTCGTGGTGAGCAAGGCGGTGGGTAATGCGGTCGTTCGCAATCGCGTGCGTCGCCGACTCCGAAACCTGATCCGGGAGCACCTAGCGGTGCTTCCGGTTTCTGGCGTTCTCGTGATCCGTGCGCTTCCCGCGTCGGCCGAGGCTGACTTCGCGTCGCTCGGTGCGGATCTGGAGCACTGCTTACGGCGGTTGGTGGCATGAAGTACGACCCCCTGCGCCTGCTCATGATCGGCTTCTTGAAGCTCTATCGGCTGTTGATCAGCCCGTTGTATGGCCAGGTCTGTCGTTACCACCCGAGCTGCTCCGCCTATGCGCTGGAAGCAGTGACGGTCCACGGAAGCCTGCGCGGCGGCTGGCTGGCTCTACGCCGGCTTGGTCGCTGCCACCCGTGGGCCGACGGTGGAGTGGACCCGGTTCCCCCAGCCCGCAACAGTCCTGCCCCCTCCTGAGGAGCCTCTGTGTCCTTCTTCACCTCTATCGGCAGCTTCATCATGCAGCCGCTCTATTACGCCATCTCCGTGGTGCTGGTCGGCTGGCATAACTTCTGGAGCCTGTTTCTCGATGCAGACTCCGGTGCCGCCTGGGTGCTATCCATCGTCGGACTGACCCTGGTCATCCGCGCCGCGCTGATCCCGCTCTTCGTGAAGCAGATCAAGTCGTCGCGCAATATGCAGCTGCTCCAGCCGAAGGTGCGGGAGCTGCAGAAGAAGTACGGCCACGACCGTGAACGCCTCGCTCAGGAGACGATGGCGCTCTACAAGGAGGCGGGAACCAACCCGTTCGCCTCCTGCCTGCCGTTGTTACTGCAGATGCCGATCTTCCTCGCCCTGTTCCGCTTGCTCGACCAGGCCGCGAAGCACGAGGAAGGCCGCGGCATCCTGAGCGATGAGCGGGCCACCGAGTTCGCCCACTCCGAGCTCTTCGGTGTGCAGATCTCGAAGACCTTCATCGGCGCTGACGGCGACCTGGGCGTCCAGATCATGGCGTTGATCCTGGTCCTCGCCATGCTGGTGACCACCTTCACCACGCAGCGTCAGCTGATGACCAAGAACATGCCGGAGTCCGCGATGAGCGGCCCGTACGCCCAGCAGCAGAAGATGCTCCTCTACGTGCTGCCGGTGGTCTTCGCCGTCGGTGGTGTCGCGTTCCCGATCGGCGTCCTCTTCTACTGGACAGTGTCGAACCTCTGGACCATGGGCCAGCAGTTCTATGTGATCCGTCGTAACCCTGCTCCCGGCACGCCGGCTGCCGACGCGAAGAACGCCCGCGAGAAGGCGAAGGCCGCACGTAAGGGCCAGCCTGTCTCGAGCGACGTCATCGAGGTTGAGCCGGAGGCGGTCGAGGACCGCCCCGCACCCCGCGTCCAGCCCAAGCGCCAGACCAAGAGTCAGCGGAAGAAGGGCCCGCAGAGTCGCGGCCCGAAGAGTTCCTGACCTGCTCGTTCCCCTCCAGTACTAAGGAGTTGTGAGAAGTGACTGAAGACGTGACCACCGAGGCGCCCCGGCCCTCGAAGACCGCCCGCCTCGAGAACGAGGGCGAGATCGCCGCGGACTACCTGGAGGAACTGCTCGACATCGCAGACCTCGACGGCGACATCGACATGGACGTCGAGGGCGATCGTGCTGCCGTCTCGATCGTGGGTGCTGACCTCAAGCAGTTGGTCGGCCGCGACGGGGAGGTGCTGGAGGCTCTTCAGGAACTGACCCGCCTCGCTGTCTACCGGGAGACCGGCGAGCGCTCGCGGCTGATGCTCGACGTCGGTGGCTTCCGCGCCGCCCAGCGTGAGCGGCTCACCGAGCTCGCCGCGCAGACGGTGGCCCGGGTGAAGGAGACCGGTGCTCCGGTCTCACTCGACCCGATGTCGCCGTTCGAGCGGAAGGTCGTCCACGACGCCGTCGCTGCCGGTGGGTGCCGTTCGGAGTCCGAGGGCGCTGAGCCCCGCCGCTTCGTGGTCGTCCTTCCCGACTGAGTTTGACGATGGTGGATGTTTCACGTGAAACACCCCCTGGGCCGCCGGAGATTCCGGCGGAGGCCCGGGGGGTGTTCCCGTCTGAGCGACTTTCCCTTGCTGAGCGCTACACCGCGTGGCTGGCTGACGCCGGCGTCGTCCGCGGCCTGATCGGGCCGCGCGAGGTTCCGCGACTGTGGGAGCGCCACGTCCTGAACTGTGCCGTCGTCAATGAGGCACTTCCCTCGACGCCGTTCACGCTCTGCGACATCGGCTCAGGAGCGGGACTTCCAGGCCTGGTCCTGGCGATCATGCGGCCGGACGCAGAGATCACCTTGGTGGAGCCGCTGCTCCGGAGGACCGACTTCCTCACGGAGGTCGCCGACGATCTGGGTCTCTCGAATGTGACGGTTCACCGTGGTCGCGCTGAAGACCTGGCAGGACTGCAGCAGTTCGACGTGGTGACCTCCCGCGCGGTGGCGCCACTCGATCGACTGCTGCGTTGGTCGATGCCCTTGGTGGCGCCCACTGGTCAACTGGTCGCTATGAAGGGCTCCTCGGCAGCTGAGGAGATCGAGACGCATGCTGGGGTACTCAAGAAGCTCCGTTGTGCGCCGCCGACCATCCAGTCCGTGGGCGCCGGTGTCGTTGATCCACAGACGACAGTGGTCCGGGTTTCCTGGGCAGATCCGAGCCGAGTAAGTTTGCCGGGTGCGGGTCGTCGCACAGGTTCACCTTCGGGGAAGAAGAATCAGCGGAAGCGCCGCTAGCTAAGCGGAGTTATCCACCGGTTTTTGATGGGCGCTGAGCGTGCCTGTCCACAGAAACGCCCCGATCATCCACAGGAAGAGGCGCTCATGGTTTCACGTGAAACAGAGCCGGAAACCCCGACCTTCACCGTGCGTACCGCGGGTGATCTCGCGAAGAACCACGAGATGTATGCCGACGAAGCGACGCCGCTTGCGAAGGCAGCAGAACACACGGTTCTTGCGCGATCGACCACGCGGATCGCCAGCCAGCGTCCCGACGCGACCCGGGTGATGGTGGTGGCCAACCAGAAGGGCGGGGTCGGCAAGACCACGACGACGGTCAACGTGGCCGCGGGCCTGGCTCAGCTCGGTCAGCGCGTCCTTGTCATCGACCTGGACCCGCAGGGCAACGCGTCCACTGCGCTCTCTGTAGATCACCGCCGAGGGACGCCCTCCACCTACGACCTTCTGGTGGAAGGCGCTCCGCTGGCTGACGTCGTCCACCCCAGCCCGGAGCACGAAGGGCTGCAGGTTGTCCCGGCTACCATCGACTTGGCGGGTGCGGAGATCGAGCTCGTCTCGGTGGTTGCACGTGAGAGCCGCCTGCGGAAGGCGATCTACGCCCACCCGCTCGTCGGCTCAGCGGCTGAGGTGGGGGAGGACCGACTCGACTACGTCCTGATCGACTGCCCGCCGTCGCTCGGGCTGTTGACCCTGAACGCCCTGGTCGCCGGCGAGGAGATGCTCATCCCCATCCAGGCTGAGTACTACGCCCTGGAGGGGCTGGGTCAGCTCCTGGAGACCGTCGAGATGGTCCGTCAGCACCTCAACCAGGATCTGAACGTCTCGACCATCCTGATCACCATGTTCGACGCACGCACCCGGCTCTCGGCCGGTGTCGCGGACGAGGTTCGGGAGCACTTCGGTGACACGGTCCTGAAGACGTCGATCCCGCGTTCGGTCCGGGTCTCTGAGGCACCGTCCTACGGTCAGACTGTGATGACGTATGACCCGGGATCTCCCGGCGCCTTGAGCTACCTTGAAGCTGCTCGTGAGATCAGCACGAAGGGAGCACCGGCATGACCAAGTCCGCACCGCGGCGGGGCCTCGGGCGAGGGCTTGGCGCCCTCATTCCCACTGCCACAGAGCCGCTCTCCGCGCCCGCTGGTGGCGTAGATGGCCGTGAGGGCCTGGGCAGCCTGGGACGCCCGCAGAACGGCTCTGCTGAGGGCGTTCCCTCCGCCGCGCCCAGCACACAGGGCGTCGACGAGGCCACGGCCTATTTCGCTGAGCTTCCGATCGCCTCCATCCACCCGAACACCCGGCAACCCCGCCAGGTCTTCGAGGAGGAGGCGATGGCCGAGCTCGTCCACTCGGTGCGTGAAGTAGGCCTGCTGCAGCCGATCGTGGTGCGACGTGCGGGCGCCGACAGCTACGAGCTGATCATGGGCGAGCGGCGTTGGCGGGCCTCGCAGGAGGCCGGGCTGACGGTCATCCCGGCGATCGTGCGCCAGACCGACGACGATGACATGCTCCGCGACGCGCTGCTGGAGAACCTGCACCGCTCGCAGCTGAACCCTCTGGAAGAGGCTGCGGCCTACGGCCAGCTGCTCGAAGACTTCGGCTGCACCCACGACGAACTCGCGCAGCGGATCGGCCGCTCGCGGCCCCAGATCAGCAACACCCTGCGTCTGCTCCGCCTCTCGCCTGCTGTCCAGCGGCGGGTGGCCGCGGGCGTCCTCTCAGCCGGACATGCGCGTGCCCTGCTCGGCGTTGAGGACCCTGAGATGCAGGATCGTCTGGCTCAGAAGGTCGTCGCCGAGGGGATCAGCGTCCGTGGTCTCGAGGAGATCATGGCGGTCGGGGACCACGGCAAGAAGGAGGAGCGGGCCCCTCGCCGGAAGCTCTCCGCCCCCGGTCTGACCGAGCTTTCGGACCGCCTGAGCGACCGTTTCGAGACTCGGGTGAAGGTGGACCTGGGCAAGTCCAAGGGCAAGATCACCGTCGAGTTCGCCTCGATGGACGACCTTCGCCGGATTGTCGACGTGATGGATCCACGTAACCGCTCGGACCGTCCGATCTGATCGAACGAGGAATCTGCGGCTGGTCGTACCGGTCGGGAAAGTGGCGCGGACCCTGGGTCCGCGCCACTTCTGCGTTCTGGGTGGCGACTGCGTCGCGGCCCAGGAGGCGGTGCGTAGGGACCTGCCTCGCGGGGTGGGGAAGGGGCGGGCCGGGTGGGCGCGGTGGGTTCGCAGAGGTCGCGTGGGGGAGGGCCGAGCGCCCCGTGGAGGTCCTGCCGGTGACGTCTGGCTGTCCGCGGAGTACAGCGGGCCGGCCCCGGGTTCCACGTGAAACGTAGGCCGGGGCCTTTCGGGTAGGCGCTGACCGGCGGCCCAAGTGGTCGCAGAGAGCCGTCCTCGAAGTTCCGCGAAGCCCCGTCTCCTGCTCGGCGAGGCCATCGGAGTAAGAGTCCTTGGTGGTTCGAACCAGGGCACCGGATGCAGTGAGACGGGCCTTCGCTAGGTCCTAGCGGTTCGGTGACGGGCACTCTTGGTCTCATTCGGAGGTGCCGAACGCCCGTCTTTGAGGTCGATATATCGATATAGCGACCTGCAAACCGAGTGCCTGGCATGAATGGCGCAAATCGGACCCAGATATGGCGTAGTGGACCCCTGGCCCAGGTCGGGTCCTGCCATCCACTTCGCTCAGAATCGCTCTCACAGAACTCGATCAGAGGCGTCGGCCCATAGGGAAGGTCACCTGGAGGTACAAAGAGGGGACTAGAACGCACATAGGCGTCAAGATCCCCGAAGAATCCCATCGATGTAGTTCTATGCTGCCTACGGGATCGTTCTGAGAGGCTCCTCCTGGTTCGAGAAGAAGGAAAATGGGCGGGCCTGAGAAGGCGGCCAAACCGCGCCGGATGCCCTCCGGACCCGGCGGGAATCCGCGCAGTTCGAGTTCGGCGGCGGCTTTCGGGAGCACCTGGTCGAAGGTCGATCGCCAACCCTGGACCTCTGCGTAGCTCGCCAAGTCCATCACGGGCACCGGTCGGTGGTCCGCGGAGGTCGCTCCGGCCACATTGCACAGCAGAGGTTTCCAGCTGCGGACGCGTGTGTCGTCGAGCCGATCTGCGGATGGGTGGCCGCGAGAGCCGGGAGGGCGAGTGGTCTGGAAACGTGGCCTGGGTAGTCGGCCGGGTGACGAGGGTGCAGTGGGAGACGACGATGCCAGGGCCCGGAACGGGTTCTGGAAACCGCGCAGTGAACTCGTAGTCCTCTGCAAGGTGCAACCCTTCCTGGCTGAGAGACCGCCACCGGAACCGCTGATCGCGTGGGAGGCATAGAGGGAGGCGGCGATGTCGCAGGCGAAAGCCGGCGAGCTACCGCCAAGGTTCTTCGCGGGTCGAAAGAACCCGGAGTTCTACGCACCACCGGAACATGCGGCGGAGGGGCGGGGTGGTGGAGCAGAGGGCGGTGGGCCAGAAGCGCAGGTCCAGCAGTCGTTGCCTCCGTCGAGCCGGTGGAGGGATTGGTCGGGTTCACCGACAAGGGCGGTCGTGCGAACCAGAGGGTGCCCGTTCCGACCGGCCGACCAGATCAGCTGAATGACGCCTGACCTTCAGATGGCGCAACGAGGGTTTCGGCAGAGCGACGGGTGAAGGACGCACAGATGCCCAGGACGAGCGTCCCTATCGGAGCTGGAGCGCTGCCCGAGGGACGCGCTTGCCGGCGAACTGTGGGCCCGGCAGGAGGCGCCTCCACCGCGTGCCGGAGTTGGATCGGGGGAGCCTCTGAATGCGGCCCCGAACGTGCCGCCGACGTAGCGAGCAGAGGCTACGCCGGAAGCGGCTGCTGTCCCGAGTTGGCGCGTTCCGGTAATCCGCAACGCGGGTCAGATCGCCAGAAGTCGCCTAGTGAGAGCAGGCCACCGCGCGCCGCAGGGCCCCGTTTCAGGCGTAAAACCCACCTAAAAGCGATCAGTCGCTATGTCGACAAACCGACATAGCGACTGATCGCTTTGTAAACGTTTCCCGTGAAACGTCGCGCTACTTCTTCCGCTTCTTCATCGCCTTCTCGCGCTTGCGGGCGGCGCGCTGGCGCTTCTCGTCGGCGTCGATCTTCTCGGCTTCTTCGAGGGTCGGAGCGGAGCCACCGTAGCTGGCGGGGAGCCACCAGGAACCGGGCGGCTGTTCCTCGGCGGGGTACTCGCGGATGCAGGCGTCGAGCAGTGCTTCCATCCGACGCTGTAGCTCAGCGGTCTCGGCGACCGGGTCCTCGCCGGTCGGGTACATCGGCTCGCCGACCTTCACCAGAACGGTCTTGCCGCGCTTGAAGTCCTTGGGGTGGTCCTTGGTGAACATCCGCTGGCAACCCCAGGTGACCACCGGGAAGAGTGGCACCCCGGCCTTGGCGGCGATCCGGACCGCGCCGGTCTTGAGCTCCTTGATCAGGAAGCTCCGGGAGATGGTGGCCTCCGGAAAGATGCCGACCAGTTCGCCGCGCCGCAAGGCCTCGGCAGCAACATCCATCGACTCGAGGCCAGCGGACCGGTCGACGCTGATGTGCTTGAAGGACCGCATCACCGGACCTCCTACCGGGTGGTCGAAGACCTCGCGCTTCGCCATGAACCGGGTGTAACGACCGCGAGCCACCGAGGGGTATCCAGCCATCAGGTAGTCGACATAAGAGGTGTGGTTCACCGCCAGCATCGCGCCACCGGTCTCCGGCAGCAGGTCCACACCCTCCATGCGTACGTCGACGGCACCCAACTTGAACCAGGTCTTCGCGGCAGCGACGACGACGGGGTAGCTGATGTCGGGCATGAGACTCCTTGCGGGACGACGGAGAGCGACCGGTTGGCGGCGCCAGGGAGATCTAGACTAGGCCCATACGCTCGGTACTCGGAGACGTGCATGCCGCAACGAATCAGGGCCTTTCAGCTGGAGTTCTTCGGGCAGCTCCCGCCCGTCGCTCAATCCTGCGCGTTCTGGGAGTCCGATCCGCACGACCGCGCCGAACCCGGCCAACTGGACAACCGGGACGTCAAGCTCGCCTGGCTGACGGCGACGCTTCAGGAGTGGGGAACCTGCGGCCAGGTCGCGATCGTCGACGACGAACTCATCGGCTTCGCCTTCTATGCGCCCAGTAGCAGGGTCCCCGGCGGCACCGCGCCATTGAGTGGCCCGACCGCAGGGGAGACCGTCCTCCTGCTCGGCACCTGGGTGGATCCACGTTGGCGTGGCGGCGGGGTCGCGAAGCAACTCATCCAAGCGACCGCGAAGGATCTGATCGAACGCCGGGCCGCAGGTGCGATCGAGGTGATCGCCGCAGCGCACGCGGCGCCGCCGGATAGAGCGTCGACCGATCCTGTTCACGATGTGCGCTTGGCCCAGGACGCGGTGCACCGCGACTGCCGACTCCCGGTCGCGTTCGCCGAGGCGGTGGGCTTTGAAATGCAACGAGCGCACCCCACCTATCCGCGGTTACGGATGAACCTGCGCCGTACGTTGCCGTGGTCGCGTGGACTGGCAGCGCGCTGGCGCCGACTCGTGGTGGCGGTGCGCCCTCCGCAAATGGCGCCGCGGCCCCGCCGAAGCGAGGCCGCGGAGACCAGAACGGTTGAACTCAGCCGATGAAGTCGGCAAGCTCCTTGAGCAGAACGCCCTTGGGCTTGGCGCCGACGATGGTCTTGACGACCTCGCCGCCCTGGTACACGTTCAGCGTCGGGATACCGCTCACGCGGTAGTTCGACGGAGTCACCGGGTTCTCGTCGACATTGAGCTTGAAGAAGCCCATCTTGTCGCCGTGCGCCGCAGCGATCTCGTCGAGGATCGGGGCGACCTGGCGGCACGGGCCGCACCACTCTGCCCAGAAGTCGACCAGAACGGGCTTGTCGGACTTGAGGACCTCGGCGTCGAAGTCAGCGTCGGTCACAGCTGGGATGTTGCCCACGGTGATGCCTTTCTGATGGTCGGTTGACATGGTTGGAACAACGGCGGGGATGCAGGGATTCCCGCCGGGGATCAGACGCTTACAGCGACCGCGGTTGCGGCTGCGTGGTCAAGGTCGGCGATGTAGCGCTCGGCGTCGAGGGCGGCGGTGCAGCCGGTGCCAGCCGCGGTGATCGCCTGCTGGTACGAGCTGTCGACCAGGTCACCGGAGGCGAAGACGCCGGCGAGGTTGGTGCGCGTGGTGGGGGAGTCGACCTTCACGTAACCCTCGTCGTCGATCTCCACCTGGCCCGCGAAGAGCTCGCTGCGCGGGTCGAGGCCGATCGCGATGAAGAGGCCGGTGGCCGGCAGCTCGGAGGTCTCGCCGTTGACGGTGTTGCGCAGGGTCAGGCTCTCCAGGCTCTCGGTGCCGTTGATCGCGGCGACCTCGGAGTCCCAGATGATCTCCAGCTTCGGGTCGGCGAACGCGCGCTCCTGCATCACCTTGGAGGCGCGCAGCTCGTCGCGACGGTGGATCAGGTAGACCTTCTCCGCGAACCGGGTCAGGAAGGTTGCCTCCTCGACCGCCGAGTCGCCGCCGCCGACGACCGCGATCGTCTGGTTGCGGAAGAAGAAGCCGTCGCAGGTCGCGCACCAGGAGACGCCGCGGCCGGAGAGTGCGTCCTCGTTGGGGAGGTTCAGCTTCCGGTGCGCCGATCCGGTGGAGAGGATCACGCTGCGGGCCTGGTAGGTGTCGGTCGCCGTCTTGACGATCTTGATGTCGCCGGTGAGGTCGACCTCGATCACGTCGTCGGGGATCAGCTCGGCGCCGAAGCGCTCAGCCTGTGCCCGCATCTCGTCCATCAGCGCCGGGCCCATGATGCCGTCACGGAAGCCGGGGTAGTTCTCGACCTCGGTGGTGTTCATCAAGGCGCCACCGGCGGTGACCGCACCCTCGAAGACCAGCGGCTGCAGCGCGGCGCGGGCCGCGTAGACCGCTGCGGTGTAGCCCGACGGTCCCGAGCCGATGATGATGACGTTGCGGATGTCGGTGCTCATGGTGCGCGAGGCCTCCTGGCCGGATCTGGATCGTCGGTACGTAGACGGAACCGATCCTATGCACCCGTCATTCCCGCGGCGGCAGGGTGACCGATGTGAGAGCGCGCTCGTTGCCGTCCTGGCAGGTCAGGACCTCCACCACGCGCGGGGTGTCGGAGACCTGACGCAACGTGTAGTAGACGACTCCATCGGACTTCAGGGGCTTCGCGGCGTCCGCGCAGCTCGACAATCCGAGAAGGTGGTCCAACGCCCGATTCTCGTTGGAACTGTCTGCCGTCGGGTTCAGCGACTTGGCGACGGCGTCCTCGATGGTGCGTTGCTCGCGCTTCGTCAGCGGTGGTTCGAACATACTGAGAGTGGAGCCGAGCAGGTCGCCGGCGTCTGAGGTGAGGTAGCCCTTCGTACGGGTATCGAGCTCCGATTCGGGTGCCGATCGCTGGTCGCGATTCGTCGGCCCCTTCGCAGCGGCTGAGTCGGGCGTGTCGGAGACCGCGGCCGACTCAGCTGTCGTGGAGCCCTGTGCGGCATCCTCCTCGCTGGAGTCGAGCTGGGAGAGGAAGGCACCTCCGGCGCCGATGGCGATGACGGCGGCCGCGGCCGCGATGAGCGCGGTGCGGTAGCGGCGTGGGCGCAGCGGCGTGACGGTGGCCCCTGCTTCCGTTTCAGTCTCGCGGGCAGCGACGAGCTCCGCCAACGTCGAGTCGAGGCGGGCCGCGACGTCGTCGGGCATCTGCTCACGGGCGCGGGCGGCCCGGAGCAGTCGGGTCACTTCTGGTTCTTCGGTCACGACGGGTCACCTCCCAAGGTTCGGTCGTGCGGTGGAGCAGGTCGTGCTTCGCCGTGGATCAGCGATGTGGCGTGCGAGGCTCAGGTCGGTGGGCCACGCGGGGCATCACTGGGTGGGACGGATGTGCCGCTCGGACGGTTCCCCGAGGGCGCCGTGACCTGGGCGACATCGAGGTCGACCAGCAGTTTGGCCAACCGCCGCCGACCCCGGGCGCACCGCGATTTCACCGTACCGATCGCGCAGTCGAGCATCCGGGCGACGTCGGCGACCGGGTAACCCTCCATGTCGACCAGCACCAGTGCGGCGCGTTGATCGTCCGGCAGGGTGGCCAGGGCGGCCAGCACCTGGTCGCGCCGTTCCGCGGTCAACGCGGCGGCGTCGGGTTCCTCCGCCTCGCTGATGGTCAGCAGCGAACCGCGGCCGCCGTACTCGTCCACGTCGTCGGGCAACGCTTCGGCGTGGCGCACCTTCAATGCGCGCAGTCGGTCCAGGCAGGCGTTGACGACGACGCGGTGCAGCCACGTGGTCACCTGGGCGTCGCCCCGGTAGGAGCCGGCCCGTCGGAAGGCCGCGATCATCGCCTCCTGCAACGCGTCGGCCGCGTCCTCGCGGTTGCCCATCGTGCGCAACGCAACGGCCCAGAGCCGGTCCCGGTGCCGCGCGAACAGCTCCCCGAACGCCTCGGCGTCGCCGTCGAGGTGGGCCGCGAGGAGGGTCCGGTCGTCCCGGTCGTCGCTGGTCATGACCGGATCTGGACCTCGGCGATCTGACCGCGGAAGCCATCGGCGTCCGGCAGGCTGGTCAGCCAGACGGCGACCCAGCGGGTGGTGGCAGGCTGCTGGGGATTGAGCCGGGTCAGGCCATCGACGCCGGAGGCGCTGGCCAGGACAGTGCTGTTGGCGAGGTCTTCGGGGCGCGTGGTCCCGGTGAAGCCGAGGAGTTCGAGGTCGGTCTTGCCGCCGGTGACCTCGACCGACACCTGGGAGAGGTGGCGCGCCTTGCCGAGGTCGATCAGCAGGCCGACGCCGTCCTTGATCCCGCCGGGGCCGAAGTTCTGCCGATAGCTCATCGTCTGCCAGGCGGTGGCCGAGTCGCTGTCGAAGGCGAGGGCGACCTGGTCGGGGTTCTCCTCGCGCGAGTCGCCCTGCGGGTCGAAGTCGAAGGTCGCCTTGGGGGCGACCGCGGCACCGGTCGCCTGTGATTCGCTGATCGGCTCGGCCGGGGTGGGGTCGTCGTCGCCGCCGTCGCTACGGCCGCGGTTGAAGCCGTAGATCATCGCGAGCAGCACGAGCAGGGAGGCGGCGAGGATCCATGCCCCGCGCATCCATCGTCGCCCGGGAACCGGCTCCTCCTCCTCGGGCTCGTCGTCCATGATCGGGACCTTGCCGACCTCGGTACCCCAGGGCCAGAACGTGGATGAGTCGGAGAGATCCGGGACGTCGTGGCGTGGGTAGAGCGCGGGCCCGCCCTCGGGGGAGTCGGGTGCGAAGAGGGGGCGCTCCGGGTTGTCCTCGAACGGTGGCGGCGGCGGCGCAGGCTCCGCGCTGGGGGTGCGCCACTGCGGATCGAGGATCTCGTCGTCGAAGACCGGCACGCCGGCCTGGGTGAGTTCGCCGGGGAGCTCACCCGTCGACTCGTTGAGGCTGTCGGCGCTCGGGAGCGCGTCGTCGGCAGGGTCTTCGTCACTCGGCAGTCCGGGGGCCAGCGCGAACGTCTCGATCCGGGGGATCCGTGGCGTGGTGTTGCCACGGGTCCGGGCGGCTTCGGCGGCGGCGACGGCGTTGCGGTCGCCGATGAAGTCGAACATCGCCATCGCGACTTCGGAGGCGGAGCGGACGCGTTGGCCGGGCAGGGCGTGATCGGGGTTGAAGACGCCGTCGCAGAGCGCGTCGAGCACGCGCGGCACGCCGGCTCGCACCTGGCGCGGCCGGAGCACTCGACCGTGGTCACGGGGAGCGGCAGGCACCTTCGAGCCCGACGGCCCCGGCCAACGCCCGGTGAGCGCCGCGTAGAGGAGGCCCACCAGGTCGACCAGTTCGGCGCCGAGGGCTGCGGGCGTGACCCCGTGCAGGGCCGCGTCGACGGCGAAGCCGACCACCTTGACCGAGCCTCGCTCGTCGATCATCACGTTGTCAGGGACCAGCCGGCCGTGGGTGATCCCGAGCCCGTGGGCCGTCGTCAGCAGTTCGGCCACCTCGCCGATCACCCAGGCGGCGCGGCGCGGGGTGAGCGGCTCCTCGGCCAGCATCGTGTCGAGCGACTGTCCCTCGCCCCACTCGTTCACGACGTAGCACCAGGTGTCGGTGACGCCGGCGTCCAGCACCCGCAGCAGCCGTGGGTCGAGGACCTGTGCGGAACGGCGGGCGGCGGTGATCAGCGCGTCCGCGCGGGGGTCTTCGCGATCGATCAGGTGGACGGCGACCGGTCGGGCCAGAACGCCGTCCCAGGCACGCCAGAAGCGACCGCCCCGCGCGTCACTGAGCAGGTCGATCAGACGGTAGCGACCGGTGAGCACGTCGCCGGGTCGCATCGAGATGGGCAGGTCTCCCCCTTCGCTCGTCTAGCCGTTGTTGGTCATCGTAGAGCGATTCCTAGCGTCGGCGGGGGAGCGGCAGCCGACGGCTGATCATCTCGATCAGTTCGGAGACCTCGCGAACCTGGAAAGCGCTGGCTGCGATGGCGAAGACGACGACGTCGACCAGACCGGTGACGCCGAGCAGGAACGCGACGCCGAACCAACCGGCACCGGTCAGCGGCTCGGTGAGCAGCTCCAGGGTCAGCCAGGCTGCGGTGCTGGCGATCAGCGCGGCGAGCGCGGTGCGGGCCAGGAAGGAGACCAGCGCCTTGAGTTCCAGGCCACCGAGCGCGTGGCGCAACTGGAAGAAGGAGAGGGTGGCGCCGACCGCATAGGCACCACCGAACGCGATCACCAGGGCCGGCGAGGTGAACGAGGCGTCGGTGCGGCCGACCAGTACCACCGCCAGTGCGATGTTGCTGGCCGAGACGGCGCACTGGATGAAGAAGACCGTGCGGGTCCGTTCCAGGGCGTAGAAGCCGCGGAGCATGAAGTAGTGGATCGTGAAGAAGAAGAGCGCCGGGGCGAAGAGCGCCAACGACGGTGCGAAGTTCTGGTAGCTGTCGGCGGCGGCACCGTAGCCCCAGACGATCCGGGCGATCGGGTCGGCCAGGAAGGGCAGCAGCGCGGCGAACGGGATGATCAGGGCCAGAGCGGTGCGCAGCGTCGAGGAGAGGGTGGCAGCCAGGCCGCGGAGGTCGACGTCGGCGGCGCGTCGGGAGAGGGCCGGCAGCACTGCGGTCGCCAACGAGACGGTGATGATCGCGTGCGGCACCATCGCCATCAGGTAGGTGTTGGAGTAGACGGTGTACCCGGTGCCGGCGGAGGTGACGCTCTGCCCACATTCGCCGACGGTGCTCGCCGTACCGCTGGAGGCGAGTCGGACCACCACGGTGTAGGCGATCTGGTTGACCACGACGAAGAGGACGGTCCAGACGCCGAGGCGCAGAGTGTGGCCGAGTCCGGTGCCGCGGAAGTCGAACCGCGGTCGATAGCGGAAGCCGGCGGCGCGCAGGTAGGGCAGCAGGATCGCGAACTGGGCCACGATGCCCAGCGTCGAACCGATACCCAGCAGCATCTCCTGCGAGGTGCTGAACGGACCGCACTGTTCGGCGCCGCGGGCCGCGCCGAAGACGAGCAGGTAGATCCCGAGGATCGCCACCGAGATCACGTTGTTCGCGATCGGCGCCCACATCATCGGGCCGAATCGTCCACGGGAGTTGAGGATCTGGCCGACCAGCACGAACATGCCGTAGAAGAAGACCTGCGGCAGGCAGAACCGGGCGAAGTCGACGATGCTGTCGCGCTGTGCGGCGAGCGCGGGATCGTCGAAGGAGCTGTCCAGGAAGAGGCCCATCGCCACCGGCGCGAAGATCACCAGGAGCACGGTGACCGTGCCGAGGAAGAGCGCAGCGAGCGTGATGATCCGGTTGGTGTAGGCCTCGCCGCCGTCCGGATCGTTCTTCATCGACCGGACCAGTTGCGGCACCAGCACGGCGTTGAAGATGCCGCCTGCCAGCAGGATGTAGACCATGTTGGGGATCGTGTTCGCGATGTTGAACACGTCGGCGTGCAGCATGTTGCCGAGCGCCGCTGCCAACAGGATCGTGCGCAGGTAGCCGCTGAGCCGGGAGACCATGGTTCCGGCAGCCATCACCGCGCTGCTGCCAAGCACCGAGGACGACCTCTGGTCGCGATGCTTGGTCACGAGGCGTCTCGATTCCGGATCCGCTTACCGAGGCGGATGGCGATCGCGATGAAGAGGATGCCGACGCCGACACCGAGCACCACCCAGATCACCTTGCCCACCGAGTTGGAGCGGATCCGGAGCTCCTCGACGGCGCCGATCGGCGAGCCGTCGGGGGTGACCGCCACCAGGTCGACCTGGTGGACGCCGATCGTGCCGGCCTTGGCGGTCAGGGTGAGGGTGCGCGAGGTGTTGGCTTCGAGCTCGATCGTGGCGGGGGCCTTGATCTGCAGGTCCTGGTCGGTCTCGGCACGGACCGAGAAGGCGACCGGGTGTTCCAGGCCGTTGGTGACTGTCATCGTGAACGGCCCACTCTCTGCCGAGAGGATCACGAACGACGGGGTGCTGAGCTCGACCTTGGCCAGATGCCGGCGCAGCCAGTCGGTCGCGGCAGCGGTCCGGGTCAGCGCGGTGAGCCGGTCCTCGCGGTTGTGCACCGAGAGGCTGGCGAGGGCTTCGGTGCCGACCTGGGCGGCCAGGGTGTCGTTGAATGGCAGCAGTTCGTCCAGGGTGACGCCGGCGGTGGCGAGCTGGTCGGCCGCGGTGAAGTGCGGGCCGGTGAGTTCGGCGTCCACCTGGCGCTGCGGGTAGACGAGGGTGTCGGTCTCGGTGAAGTCGGTGATCGCGGACCGGGCCTCGCCGACCTGGCCGAGGTCGACGAACGGCTGGTCGAGTGAGTCGAAGAAGGTGTCGGCCGAGCTACCTGGATCGATTCCGTGGGGCAGGTTCACCAGCAGTGGCGAAGCGTCGTCGGTGATCGCCCGGACCGCGGCCTCGGCCAGGATGCGTTGCCGCATAGCCAAGGAGCTGGTCCGGTCGAACGGGTCGGCGCCGCGGTAGGTGTCGGTGTAGATCAGTGCCCTGCCGCCGCCCACCTCGACGGCGGAGGTGTCGGCGGCCTCGGTGGCGAACTTCTCCGGCAGTGAGTGGTTGGAGAGCAGGACGAGGGCGTCTCCGGCGTTCTTCATCACGGTCAAGGGCGCCAGCCCGTTGGGCGGCGCGATCACCGGGCTGCTGACGATACCGAGGCCGAGCAGCGTGGCGTGCGAGGCGGTCTGCGCGTCGGTGATGGTCGACGGGCTGTGCTGGCTCGCCGCGGCGACGTCGAGGTCCCCGTAGGGCAGAGCCAGGACGTCGCTGGATTTGAGTCGCGCTGTCACCGCGCGCAGCCAGTCGTCGGCGAGCTCCGCGGCTCGGGCGTCGATCCCCTCGAGCTGCTTCGACTCCTCCGGCTCTTCAGTGGGCGCGGTGTCGTCGTCCTCGTCGACCTCGACGGTGGTGCCGAGGTTGCGTTCCGGGTTGCCGTCGGCCAACTGCTGGACCGCGGCGATCACGCTCGGGTCCACCAGCACGGAGGAGTCGGCGGCGGATCGGCCACCGATCAGTTCGGCCAGGTTCGCCAGTCGCCCACCGGGCGCCAGATCGCTGGCCCACTCGTCGACGTCGGCGATCCGGCCCTCAGCGGTCTGGTTGACGGCCCGGCGGACCGGTACGACGACGCTGGTGGTGACCGGGTCGTGGTCGCCGCTGACCAGCGGCACGAAGGTCCGCGCCCGACCGTCGGCGAGACCGTCGCGGCCGCCGTCCGCGCTGTCGGAGAGGACCTGGACGCCGAGCTGGTAGACCCCTTCGGCGCCGGTGATCTCAAGCTTCTTGACGGGAACACGGACCCGCCAACGTGCGGTGCCACCGGCCGGCAACTGGGTGATCGAGTTGTCCAGCACCTCCGGGCTCTGCAGGCGCTGGCCGAACGAGACCTCTGCTTCGGCGTCCGCGGCGGTGGTGAGCTCTGCACTGCTGCGGAAGGGGGCGTAGGACGAGAGCGGGTGCACGTTGAGGCCGGTCAGCGTGTTCTCAGTGAGGTTGGTGACCGTGCCGCGCATCGTGATCGACCCCTTCTTCGGGATCACTGCGGGCGAGACGTTCTCGATGGTGACCTCGAACGAATCCTTGGTCGGTGCCCGTCGAGCGGAGCGGGAGGCCTTGGGGGCAGCCTGTTTGCGCGCCTCGGTGGTCTGCTGTTGGTGCTCCCGTCGTCCGGGGTCGCCAGGCTCGGCGTGCGCAGGTGTCATCGTGGCGACCGGAAGGAGGAAGGCCAGAGACACCAGAGGCGCGAGGAAGCGGGCCGCCGGGGGAATCACGGCGTCGACTCTATCCGCCCCACCTCGCCGCGTAGGCTTGTCTCCCGTGTCCGACGCTGAACCCACGCCCCTGCTGATCTCCGACGTACAGGAGAGGGTCGCGCGCGAGCTCGATCGGTTGGCCCCCGTGATCGACGAACTCGGACGTCGCTTCAGTGAGGCAGGGCACACGATCGCGCTGGTCGGCGGTCCGGTGCGCGACGCGATGCTGGGCCGGCTGCACAACGACCTCGACTTCACCACCTCGGCGCGACCCGAGGTGACCGAGAAGTTGCTCCGCGGCCTGAGCGACGCGATCTGGGACATGGGTCGCGACTTCGGCACCATCGGCGCTCGGATCGGCGGCTGGCAGGTCGAGGTCACCACGTTCCGCTCCGAGGCCTACGACCCGACGTCGCGTAAGCCGGAGGTAAACTTCGGCGACACCCTGGAGGGCGACCTCGGCCGCCGCGACTTCACCGTCAACGCGATGGCGCTGACCATCCCGGACCGTGGGTTCGAGGACCCGTTCGGTGGTCTGGTCGATCTGGCTGCCGGCGTGTTGCGGACCCCGGGTACGCCGGAGCAATCGTTCTCCGACGACCCGCTGCGGATGATGCGGGCGGCTCGCTTCGCTGCGCAACTGGGGTTCACCCCCGCGCCCGAGGTGGTCACCGCGATGACCGAGATGGCGGCACGGATCGAGATCATCTCCGCCGAACGGGTCCGCGACGAGCTGGTGAAGCTGATCTGCGCGCCCTACCCGCGGCGTGGGCTGAAGCTGCTGGTGGAGACCGGTCTCGCCGACCACGTACTGCCGGAACTGCCGGCGTTGGCGTTGGAACGTGACGAGCACCACCGGCACAAGGACGTCTACGAGCACACGCTGACCGTGCTGGAGCAGGCGATCGACCTGGAGAAGGCGCGTGGCGGCCCCGACGCCGAGCCGGACTTCATCAGCCGGTTCGCGGCGCTGATGCACGACGTCGGCAAGCCCCGCACCCGCAAGTTCCTCGACGACGGCACGGTGACCTTCCACCACCACGACGTCGTGGGCGCGAAGATCACCCGCAAGCGGATGCGGGCGCTGCGGTTCTCCAACGACCAGGTGGACGCCGTCACGAAGTTGGTGGAGCTGCACCTGCGGTTCCACGGCTACGACTCCGGAGACTGGACCGACGCCGCGGTGCGTCGCTATGTGCGCGATGCCGGCGACCAGGTGGAGCGTCTGCACATCCTGACCCGGGCCGACTGCACCACCCGGAACAAGCGGAAGGCCGAGCGGCTCCGTCGGACCTACGACAACCTGGAGGAGCGGATCGCCCGGCTCTCCGAGCAGGAGGAGCTGGACTCGATCCGGCCCGACCTGGACGGTGCCCAGATCATGCAGATCCTGGGTATCGAACCGGGCCCGGTCGTGGGCAAGGCCTACAAGTTCCTGCTGGAGCTGCGGATGGACCACGGTCCGCAGAGTGTCGAGGACGCCACGGCCGCGTTGCTGGCATGGTGGCAGGAGCAGCAGCCGGACGCCTGAGCAGCGGTAGCGTTCCCGGCAGGATCGTCGTCGAGAACGCCGAGGTGCCCCGTGTCCAGCTCTTCCACCGCCCCATCCGCGCTCCATCGACGCTGGCCCGAGTTGGATCTCGGGTATCGCCGTCTCGGAGCGACGCCGACCCGGGTCGAGCAGGTGGACCTGCCGGGGATCGCCGAGGGTCTATGGATCAAACGCGACGACGAGTTCGGTGACGGCGCCTGGGGCGGAAACAAGGTCCGCAAACTGGAGTGGATCCTGCCTGAGGCGCAGCGCCGCGGGGTGCGCACCCTCTTCACCGTCGGCGGGATCGGTACGCACTGGGGGTTGGCCTGTGCGCGCTACGGCGACGAGGTGGGGTTGCGGACGGTGCTCGGCCTGGTCGATCAGCCGGTCGACGACCATGTCCGCGAACAGTGGGCACGGTTGGTCGCCAGTCCTGCGGTGATCCACCGGTTCAGCGCGTCGTGGCGGTTGCGCCTGGCCGCGCCCTGGTTGCTGGCCCGGGCCGCCGACCGCCGGGGTCTGCGCTTCACGCCGCCCTGGTACCTGCCGGCCGGGGGATCGAACGCGGTCGGCACGCTCGGCTATGTCGAGACGGCGTTGGAGATCGCGGACCAGGTGGCGGCGGGTGAGCTTCCGGAACCTGCCTCGGTGGTGGTCCCGATCGGTTCCGGCGGGACCGCCGCAGGGCTGACCCTGGGCTTCAAGATCGCCGGGCTGGCGACGCGGGTGCTGGGTGTCGTCGTCAACGACTCGTTCCCGTTGCACGCCGAGGTGATGGCCCGGTTGGCGAACCGCACCGGTGAGCTGCTGCGCTCCCGCGGTGCCCGCGACGTCCCCTCGGTGACGGCGTCCGATCTGACCACCCGCGACGACTGGCTCGGCAGCACCTACGGGGACCCGACCCCGGCGTCGATGGCTGCCGTGCGAGCCGCGGCGACGGTGGGCCTGGAGTTGGAACCCGTCTACACCGGAAAGGCGCTGGCCGCCGTCGCGGAGCTGGGCGGAGCGTTGCCCGGCCCGGTGCTCTGGCTGCACACCCACGGCCCGCGGTAGCGGGCGGTCTCCGGCGTTGGGCTAGAGCTAGCCCAGCGAACCCAGGGACGCCTGCGACTCGATCAGACCCTCGTCGCTGGGGCGTTCGGACCGGCCGAAGACCCGTTCCTCCTGCCGCCGACGGAGCTCCTGGTGGGCGTCGCGCGGGCGCTCCAGGCCGTACCGCTGCCGGGCCTCTTCGGGGGTGAGGGTCTCGGGGCTGAGCGGTGGCACCTTGCGCAGCACCGGCTCGACGACCGGCACGGTGGCGGGGGAGAGCAGCTTCAACAGGGCGATCTCGATGGCTGGGGTCAGTTGGGCGAGCCAGAACGCCGTCTTCAGCACCGGACGGACCAGAGCGTCGGTGACCCGGCTCTGCTTGACGCCGCCGAGTTCGCGCATCCAACGCGGCATGGTGGCGATGGTTCCGGCCCGTAGGGTTCGGGCGACCAGCCAACTCGCCGGACGCAGCGCCTTCGGCGTGGGCGGCAGCATGATCGAGGCGTCGAGCAGGTGGTTCATCGCCTTGTGGGCGAGGTGCGAGCCGATCAGCTCGGGACGCATCCGCTCGTAGTACGCCCGGAGCTCGGCTCGGTCGGCGGGGATGTCTGCAGGGTCGCAGGTCTGGAGTTCGGCGGCCACCCGGCACTCGGCCCAGTAGCGGGCTTCGTCCTCGGGGCTGAGCTTGCCGGGGCCGTACATCTCGTACGCCTTCAGGATCGAGTGCCAGCCGGTGAGCTGGATCCACAACTGGGAGTCGGGGTCGTTGGCGTCGTAGCGAGTGCCGGTGACCGGATCGGTGCCGATCGCCTTGGTGTGAACCTTGACCAGGACGTCGGCCGCGTGCGCGATGCTGCGACTGTCGGCGAAGGCAACCATCGCGAAGTAGCGCAGCGTCCGGTCGTAGCGGTTGCGCGGTCGGGTGTAGATGCCTCCGGAATGTTCGACGGCGGCGACCAGGTGGGGGTCGAGCTCTTCGATCACGACGGCGCGCTGGAACCCGATCGTCAACGACGTCGGGTAGCTCCACACACGCCAGGTGACCGAGTCCGGTCCGAAGAGTCCGTAGTCCTCAGCCGGGGTGACCTGTCTCCGTGCGCTGCGTGCCATAACTGACTCCAGAAGGTGTGGTGGCATGTCCTCAGCCATTTAATACACCACTGTAGCTTTTGGGAAGGCTTTGTTTGATCCGGTGCTCGCGCCACTAGGCTCCGGGCATGGCTCGACGTCCTTATGCAGCGAGACTGCCGCTGGCAGAGCGCCGCGAGCAGTTGCTCGACGCAGCGCTGGCGGTGATCACCAGGGACGGGTATGGCGCCGTGTCGATCGAGGCCGTTGCGCAGGAGGCCGGAGTGACCCGGCCGGTCGTCTATGGCGCGTACGACACATTGTCGGATCTCTTGATCGCCTTGCTGGACAGGCAGCAGGCACGGTTGATCGGCCTGCTCATCGCGGCGCTTCCCGAAGCCTTCGATGAGCGTGGTCCTGAGGACGTCGTGGAAGAGTCGGTGCGCGCGATGGTGGCCGCGGTGGTGGCTGATCCGGAGACGTGGCGACCGGTGCTGTTCGCCAACGACGCGACTCCTGCCGAGGTTCGCGACCGGATCGCTGCCGACCGGGAGATGGTCCGGCAGCGGATCGCCGAGCTGATCGGTGAGCTCCTGCCCTGGCCTGAGGTCGACACCGAGGTGTTGTCGCATGCCGTGGTGGCGATCCTCGAGCACTTCGCCCGGCTGCTCATCGATGATCCCGAGCGCTTCGACGCCGACCGTTTGGTCGCGTCCGTGCGACAGATCGTCCGCATGGTCCGCTGAATCTTGGCGCCCACCTGTCTCATCGGGGGGTTTCGCGCCGCCATCCAGTTGACAACGATTCTCATTTGCAATGAGAATCGTTCTCATGAAACGACGAATGATGCCGATGGTGGTCGCGCTCGGGTTGGCTCTGGCCGCTTGTGGCGAGACCGAAGCCGAGTCGAAGGGCGCCGCCGAGGCGCCGCATGCAGAGGAGAAGCACCAGGGGGAGGGGGCCAGTGACGCCGAGGAGGCTGTTCGGCCGGAGTCGCGGCTCGCGATCACTCATGACGGCGGCATCACCGTGCTGCGCGCCGGGGACGGCGAGGTGGTCGGCGAGATCGAGCTCGACGGCTTCCTGCGCCTCAACCAGGCCGGCGACGGCAGGCACGCCCTGGTCACCACGGGCAAGGGGTTCGAGGTGCTCGACCTCGGTGCCTGGACCCAGGCTCATGGCGACCACGGCCACTCCTATACCGCCGAGCCGCGGATGACCGGAACCGTCTTTCCTGCGGAGTTGGCCGGCCATGCCGTCGTCCACGCCGACCGGACCGTGCTGTTCGCCGATGGCACCGGTGAGATCACTGCCTTCGACCCGCACCACCTCGCCGACGGCGAGGTCGAGACCACCGAGTTCGCCACCGAGCACGCTCACCACGGCGTCGCGCTGATCCGCGCGGACGGTGCTCTGGTGGCGACCGACGGCACCACCGATGAGCGATCGTCGGTCACCGTTCGCGCTGTCGACGGCGAGGAGATCGCGCGCTACGACGACTGCCCCGGCGTGCACGGTGAGGCGGTCGCCGGTGAGACGGTGGCGTTCGGTTGCGAGGACGGCGTCCTGCTGCTGAAGGGTGACGAGTTCACCAAGGTCGACGCCCCCGGCGACTATGCGCGGATCGGCAACCTGGCCGGAAGTGACGACTCGCCGGTCCTGCTCGGCGACTACAAGGTCGACCCCGACGCCGAGTTGGAGCGACCGACCCGGGTCACTCTGATCGACACCGAGACCGAGAAGCTGCGCCTGGTGGACCTCGGCGCCAGCTACTCGTTCCGCTCGCTCGGACGGGGCGCGGGCGGTGAGGCGCTGGTGCTCGGCACCGATGGTGGGCTGCGGGTGATCGACCCGGCCACCGGAAAGATCGACCGCACGGTGAAGGTGACCGCGCCGTGGCGCGAGCCCAGCGACTGGCAGCAGCCGCGCCCGACGCTGAGGGTGGTCGGAGAGATCGCCTGGGTGAGTGAGCCGAAGAGCAAGCAGGTGCACGCCGTCGACGTCGTCGGTGGCCGGGTGGTGGCGAGCTGGGACCTCCCGCAGGTGCCGAACGAGCTGCTCGGCGTCACGGGCTGACTGCGGGTCGTGACCGTGGCGGCAGGGTCAGTGTTGTAGATCACACTGACGTGGCTCCTCCTACTGGATAGCGTTCAGTAACTCACGAATCCTGGAGGTTCACCGTGCCACTGACCGACGTCGCACCGATCGAAGCAACCGTCACCATCGCTGCTCCGCCTGCCAAGGTGTGGAGCCTGGTGAGCGACCCGCGCAACTACGCGCGGTGGAGCCCGCAGACCGCCAAGACCTTCGTCCGTGGCGGTGCCGTCACCGAGGGCGCCACGATGTTCAACATCAACCGGCGCGGCCTGCTGGTGTGGCCCACCCAGGCGCGGATCGAGACGGTCGACCACGAGCGCACCTTCGCCTTCAAGGTGAAGGAGAACTGGACCGTCTGGTCGTTCAACCTCGAGGAGACCGCCGACGGCGGGACCCAACTGACCGAGCGCCGCGACGCCCCGAAGGGCATCTCCGACCTGTCGGTGAAGCTCACCAAGGCCGTCTTCGGTGGGGTTCCCGCCTTCACCGACGAACTGCAGCGCGGCATGGAGCAGACCTTGGCGCAGATCAAGGTCGAAGCCGAAGCCTGAGTCGCCGACCCCGCCTCACGTCGTCCGGATTTCTGGTCCGGTTCGGGTGTGAGGCGGGGAGCCGCTGGGCATGCTTGGCTCCATGAGGAGCGAACTCTTTGACGCCGAGCATGTCCGGGTCTCCAGCCCTGAGCGATGGGCGATGCAGAACAACCAGATGATCCGGGTCGGGCTCGGTCCCGACGTGCTGGCCACGAAGGGCGCGATGGTGGCCTATCAGGGCAACATCGCCTTCCACCACGAGAAGTCCGGCAGCATGGCGAAGCTGGCCAAGAAGATCGTCACCAGCGAGGACGTCTCGTTGATGCGGGTCAGCGGACAGGGCGAGGTCTGGTTCGCCCAGAACGCCGGCTACGTCTACACCCTCGAGCTCGAGAACGAGGGGATCAGCCTCAATGTCGCGAACCTGTTGGCGTTCGACGCCACGCTGACCTGGGACATCAACAAGATCAAGGGTGCCGGCATGTTGGCCGGCGGTTTCTTCAACACCACCGTCGGTGGTCAGGGCACGGTGGCGGTGACGTCGGTCGGCAAGCCCACGGTCTTCGACTGCTCGCAGGCGCCGGTCGCCGTGGACCCGAACTCGCTGGTGCTGTGGTCCTCGCACCTGGTGCCGACGGTCACCAACAGCATGAACATGTCGTCGGCGCTGCGCGGCGGTTCGGGTGAGGCGATCCAGTTCGTCTTCCACGGTCAGGGATTCGTCGTCGTCCAGGCGTTCGAGGGGGCCTGACCATGCGCAGCAACCTCTTCCAGGCCGAGTCGCAACCGGTGCTCAGTCAGGAACGCTGGGCGAAGCAGAACGACCAGGCGATCCGGGTCGGGCTCGGTCCCGACGTGCTGGCCACCAAGGGCGCGATGACCAGCTATCGCGGGCAGATCGCCTTCCACCACGAGAAGTCCGGGGGAATGGCGAAGCTGGCCAAGAAGATCGTCACCAGCGAGGACGTCTCGTTGATGCGGGTCAGTGGGCAGGGCGAGGTCTGGTTCGGCCAGGACGCCGGCTACGTCTACACGGTCGAGTTGGAGAACGAAGGCGTCAGCCTCAACGTGCGGAACCTGCTCGCCTTCGACGCCACCTTGGCCTGGGACATCAAGCGGATCAAGGGCGCCGGGATTATGGCCGGCAACGGACTCTTCAACACCACGGTCACCGGCGTCGGGACGGTCGCCGTCAGTGTGGTCGGCAAGCCGGTCCTCTTCGACTGCTCGGCGGCGCCGGTCGCGGTCGACCCGAACGCCACCGTGCTCTGGTCGTCCCACCTCTCGCCGTCGATCAACAACAGCATGAACATGTCGTCCGCGCTCCGCGGCGGCTCCGGCGAGGCGATCCAGTACGTCTTCCACGGCCCAGGCTTCGTCCTGGTCCAGGCGCACGAGTGGGCTCCGCCCCCGGAGGAGAAGTCCGGCGGCGGGATCATCGGGAACGCGCTCGACCTGTTCAGCTGATTGGTCCTTGGCGCGGCCACTTCGAGCACGTACCGTCGATTCATGGAGGCTGATGACACGGTTCGTGGCTCGTCCACCAGCGAGCGGATCGCCCAGGCTGAGCGCTGGGCCGCACACAACTACCACCCGTTGCCGGTGGTGATCGAGAGCGCCGAGGGCGTCTGGGTCACCGACGTCGACGGGCGCCGGTATCTCGACTTCCTGGCGGCCTACAGCGCGGTGAACTTCGGGCATCGACATCCTGCGCTGACGGCGGCGGCCCACGCGCAGCTCGACCAGCTGACGTTGACCAGCCGCGCGTTCGGGTCGGCACCGTTCGGGCCGTTCGTCGAGGGGGTCGCGCGCCTGGCAGGCAAGCAGATGGTGCTACCGATGAACACCGGCGCGGAGGCGGTGGAGTCGGCGATCAAGATCAGCCGCAAGTGGGGCTACGACGTGAAGGGTGTGCCGGCGGATGCCGCCACGATCGTCGTCGCGCACGGCAACTTCCACGGCCGCACCACGACCATCGTCTCGTTCAGCGACGACCCCGTCGCGACGACGGGGTTCGGGCCGTTCACCCCCGGCTTCCGGATGGTTCCCTACGGCGACGCCGCTGCGGTCGAGGCCGCGATCGACGAGACCACGGTGGCGGTGCTGGTCGAGCCGATCCAGGGCGAGGCGGGCGTGATCATCCCGCCGCCGTCCTACCTGCCTGAGCTTCGCGCGATCACGGCCGTCCGGGGCGTGCTGCTGATCGCCGACGAGATCCAGTCGGGGCTGGGGCGGACCGGGGCGACCTTCGCCTGCGACCTGGTCGGCGTCGTCCCCGACCTCTATCTGCTGGGAAAGGCGCTCGGCGGTGGCATCGTTCCGGTCTCCGCGGTGGTGGGCGATCGGGAGGTGCTCGGCGTCCTGCACCCTGGAGAGCACGGCTCGACGTTCGGCGGCAACCCGCTCGCAGCGGCTGTCGGAACGGCGGTGGTGGATCTCCTCGAGACTGGCGAGATGCAGCAGCGCGCCAAGAGCCTCGGCGAGATCCTCGACGCGCGGCTGAACCGGCTGATCGGGCACGGCGTGACGGCGGTCCGCTCGGTCGGTCTGTGGGCGGGCGTCGACATCGATCCGGCGGTCGGCACCGCCCGCGAGGTCTGCGAGCGGCTGATGGCACGCGGCGTCCTGGCCAAGGACACGCACGGGCACACGGTGCGGCTGGCACCTCCGCTGGTCGTCACCGAAGGTGAGTTGGATCTGGCGTTGACGGCCCTGGAGGAGTCGCTGCGAAGCTGAGGGCCGCCGATCCGTAGAAACACTGCTGGTCGGGCGCGCCGATGTTAGGTTGCGGTCTAGTCCACAACCGCACTCATCTGCCATGGCTCGGGGGCCCACGTGAAGAAGTCTTCTGCCCTGCTCATCTCCGTCGTCGTCGCCGGGGCACTCGCCCTGGCGCCCGTGACCAGCGCCGAGGCGGCCAAGCCGCGGGTCAGCATCAAGGTCTCGGATGCCACGCCGGTGGCGGGATCCATCATCACCTTCAAGGGCAAGGTCCGAGGTGCCTCGGCCGGCAAGCGGATCAGCCTGCAGAAGAAGGTCGGCATGCGATGGAAGAAGGTCGACTCCGGACGCGTCTCGGGGAGTCGCAGGTACTCCTTGGCCGTCCGGGTGAAGGCCGGGCGTCACGTCTACCGGACCAAGGTGGCCAAGCAGGGTCGGTTCAAGACGGCGGTGTCGCGAACGGTCGCCGTCCGGGCGAAGAAGGTCTGCGTGCGCTACAAGCCGTCGTACCTGACGCAGAGCGTCACCAGTCCAGCAGGCATGGCGGTCGACCAGCGCGACGGGTCGTACTACATCGCTGAGCGGTACCGGGTGCGGAAGTTCTCCGCCAGTGGCAAGCTGCTCTACACGATCGGCGGCACTGCGGCCGGCACGAACAACCAGTCCTTCAATGCTGCCGGCGACGTCGAGATCGACAAGCACGGCAACGTCTACGTCACCGACTTCTTCAACTACCGGGTGCAGAAGTTCTCCTCGAAGGGCACGTACCTGAGGTCGTTCGGCACCCCGGGCGTGCAGTCCGGAGGCGTCGTCGACCCCAACTCGACGAACTGGCAGACGCACTTCTTCCACGTCCAGGACGTCGAGGTGCGCGACGACGGCCTGGTCTACGTGCAGGACAACTACAACGTGAAGATCTACAACCCCAACGGCACCTACCGGTCGTACATCGACCTGCACTACCTGAGCAGCCCCGAAGAAGACGACACGGTGGCCCAGTTGCAGCTCGATGAGGCGGGCAACCTGTACGCGGCGTACAGCAACAACCAGGTCATCACCCGGTTCAACACCTCGTTCAAGCGCAATGCGGTGATCCGGCTTCAACGATCGACCGACGCGAACACGGATGGCCTGGCGCTGACCCGCCAGGGCACGCTGATGGTCAGTCGTGACCTTGAGTCCGGGCCGGTCGTCCAGGAGTACACCCGGGACGGGAAGCGGCTGCGCAATCTTCCGGTGCTTGACGTTTTCCCCGGGAGCCTGGTCAGGGGGCGCGGCGATTTGTTCTACTTGGTCTCGTTCTTCAGCAACGCAGTGGTGAAGTACTCGCCCACCAGGCGCGCCTGCTGACGCTCGCGGAACCGGGGTTACTCACTGGTTACTTGGCGACTAGGGTGGGGCCGTCAGTGACCCACGTCACCTCGGGAGCGCATCGTGAGAGTCCGCAGCCTTCGTACGTCCGTCCTGTTCGCCACGTTGAGCGTGGCGGCGAGTGCCCTCGTTGCTGTGGGGGTGAGCGGTGCGCCTGCGCCGGCGGTAGCCAGTGAGTCTCGTGGCATCGAGATTCCAGCGTTCTACGACCCGCCGGCGCAGATCCCGAGCCAGCCGGGGGAGTTGATCCGCTCTGAGGCGATGCCGTTGTCGGTGAACCTGCCGGTGATCTTCCCGGGCAGGGCCACGCGGCTGATGTACAGCTCGGTGGACTCTGCGGGGCGCCCGGTCGCGGTGACCGGCGCCTATATCCAGCCGACCAAGGCGTGGTCCGGTCCGGGGCCGCGCCCGGTGGTGGCGTTCGGCTCGGGCACCATCGGCGCCGGTGACCAGTGCGCGCCGTCGCTGGGGCTGGAGAAGCCGTTCAACGTCGGCATCGGGGTCGACGGCGTCGAGACGCTGACCATCAACTACGACATGGTCCAGATGTCCGGTCTGCTCAACCGGGGAATCGCGGTCGCACTGACCGACTACGTGGGGCTCGGGGCGACCGATCGCCCGCACCACTACGTGAACCGGGTCTCGACGGCGCACGCCATGCTCGACGTCGCCCGTGCGGTGAAGAAGCTGCCCGGGGTGAGCATCCCGGCCGATACGAAGTTCGGGGCGTGGGGCTACAGCCAGGGTGGCGGCGCCTCGGGTGCCGCGGCGGAGCTGCAGCCCAGCTATGCGCCGGACGTCAACCTGGTCGCCTCGTATGTCGGGGCGCCGCCGGCCGACCTGCGCGCCACCATCGACGGCGTGGACGGCGGCCTGATCGTCGGCGTGCTGGGCTTCGCGCTGAACGGGTTCATCGACGCGGTTCCGGAGCTCGGCGCGGTGGTCGCGGCGAATCTGAACGCGAAGGGCAAGACGCTGTTGGCCGACACGGCGACGTCCTGCATCGGCGACATCATCTTCAACCACGCGATGACCAAGACCCGCGATCTGACCACCAGTGGCAAGAGCCTCGGCCAGATCGTCGACGCCGACCCGGCGCTCGCGGCGTTCGTGGCCGAGCAGCGGATCGGGCGGCTCAAGCCGACCGCCGCGACTCTGGTGGCGACGGCGTTGGCGGACGGCGCCGTCCCGCACAAGCAGGCGCGGCAGCTGGTCAAGGACTGGTGCGCCAAGGGCGCGAACGTGAAGTACCTCCCGGTCGGCACCCTGCCGCTGCCCGGCGACGCCGACAAGCTGGCGCTGGGTCACGTCAGCGGCATGGTGCTCGCCTGGCCGACCGCGCTGTCGTGGATGACCGACCGGCTCCAGGGGGAGCGGGCCTACGGGAACTGTGGGTTGCTGCCGCTGATGCCGTGAGGGGTTGAGAGAACGCCGTCCGCCCTATTCCTTGTCGTTGTGGACGTGGGCGCGTTGGCCGTCGCGATCGAAGATCATCAACAGCTCGGCGGGCCCGTCCACCGCGATGAACGCGTGCGGGGTCATCGTCGCGAACTCCGCCGCCTCGCCGGCCTCGACGATGATCTCGCGCTCGCCCAGCAGGAGCAGGAGACGGCCGGTGAGCACGAAGAGCCAGTCGTGCCCGGGGTGAACGCGCTGCTGTGGCTTGGTGGCGGTCGGCTCCAGGCGGGTCTTCAGGGCGACCGTCGCGCTGTCGGGTCGGCTGAGCGCCCAGGTCGTGCGGCCCTCGACCTGGCTCGGGGTCGGCCGGATCACCACGTCGTGGTTGTCGCTCGCGTCGAGCAACGCGTCCAGGCCGACCTGGAGGCCGGCGGCCAGCGGGACCAGCACGTCGAGGCTGACGGCGCGCTTGCCGGTCTCGATGCGACTGATCGTCGACGGGCTGAGGTTGGTGCGCGCGGCGAGGTCGTCCAAAGACAGCCCGAGCGTGGTGCGCAGGCTGCGCAAGCGAGTGCGGACGAGGTGTTCGAGATCGACCTGTGCAGACATGGCGCTCCTTGCACGTCTTGCGAATAGTGCAAGGAGCCTACCGGATTTCGCCAGAGGTTCCTATGCTCGAGTCATGACTGAGCACCGCGAGCACTCTCACCACGCTGACTCGACTCCCACTGCGATCGTCCGGCACTGCGACGTCGCGGTGATCGGCGGTTCGGCCGCCGGTCTCGCCGCGGCTCTGCAACTGGGGCGTCAGCGCCGGTCGGTGATCGTGGTCGACTCCGGGGATCCCCGCAACGCGCCGGCCGAGCACATGCACAGCTTCCTGGGGCGCGACGGCACCAACCCGGCAGAGCTGCTGGTCGCGGGGCGCGCGGAGGTGCGGAGCTACGGCGGTGAGGTGCTGTCCGGGCAGGCGCTGCGCGTCCGGCGGGATGGGGAGCGCTTCGTGGTCGAGCTCGCTACCGGTGACAGCGTCGCGGCACGCCGCATCGTCGTCGCAACGGGCCTGGGTGACGAGTTGCCCGCCGTCGACGGGCTGGCTGCGCACTGGGGTCGTGAGGTGTTCCACTGCCCGTTCTGCCACGGCTACGAGGTGCGCGATCAGCGCCTGGTCCACCTCGTCACCAGCTCCGTCGGGTTGCATGTGGCTCCGCTGCTTCGGCAGCTGACGGAGCGGTTGACCCTCCTGGTCGCCGACGGAGTCGAGGTGGACGCAGCCGAGCTTGCCACCCTGACGGCTGCCGGTGTGGACGTGCGGGAGGCCGCCACTGCGATGCGGGTGGTTGCCGGCGCGGACGGTCGGCTGGTCGGGGTGGAGCTGACGGACGGCACGCTGATCGACGCCGACGCGATCCTCGTCGGACCGCGATTCCACCCGCGGACCGAGGCGTTCGCGGAGCTTGGGCTGCGCCCCAGCCCGCACCCCACGGGGTTGGGAGAGGTGATCGAAGTCGACCTGATGGGTGCCACTGCTGTCGAAGGTGTCTTCGCGGCAGGCAGCGTCACCGACCCGAGCCAGCAGGTGCTCTCGGCAGCTGCGCACGGCAGCCGAGTCGGCGGGGCCGTCGCGGTGAGCCTTGCCGCCGAGGACACCCAAGTCGCTGGGCGCCCGTCCGGCTCGGTGGCCGACTGGGACCACCGCTACTCCAATGACCCGATCTGGAGCGGCAACCCGAACGGCTCACTGGTGGCGGAGGTGGCTGACTTGGCGCCCGGCCGCGCACTGGACGTCGGTGCGGGGGAGGGCGGCGACGCGATCTGGCTTGCCGAACAGGGCTGGAAGGTGACCGCGAGTGACATCTCCTCCCGTGCGCTCGCGCGGGTCCAGGCCGAGGCGGAGCGTCGCAACCTGCCGGTCACCTGCGCATTGGCCGACGCGAACGCGCGGGAGCCGTTCGCCCGAGGCGGGTTCGAGCTGGTCTCCGCGGCCTACGCGTCGATCCCGCGGACGCCCGATCTGCGCGGGGTCCACAACGTCCTCGACGCTGTGGCCCCCGGCGGAACGCTCGTGATCCTGAGCCACGACATGGAGGCCATGCAGGACCCGAAGCACCAGCATCGGCCGTTCGACCCGGAGGCCTACCTGCACATTGAGGACTTCGCTGCCGTGCTCCAGGCGACCCCGGGCTGGACCATCGCCGTCAACGAGAAGCGTCCGCGGCCTGCGGGCTCGGCGAGCGCGGCGCATCACGCCGACGACCGGGTGCTGCGAGCGGTGCGGCAGGGCTGAACAGGGTCTCCAGGTGTTGCTGATTCGGTAGTGCTTCAGTGCCGTTGTGTGGTGTCACGGGGTGACACCACACAACGGCGTTGTCCGTGTCGAGCTCGGTGCGGGGTGGCAGGCTGGAGCACGACCGGTTGTGTCGTAAGGGGGCAGGGATGACCCGCAGCCAGTTCCGCGGCGAGATCGTCGGCATCGGGAGCGCGAGCGGCATCAGGGTCGTCGTCGGCCGCTGGAGGTCCTCTCCGCTGGGGAGCTTCG
This sequence comes from Nocardioides sp. Bht2, assembly GCF_047308515.1. NCBI lineage: Bacteria > Bacillati > Actinomycetota > Actinomycetes > Propionibacteriales > Nocardioidaceae > Nocardioides > Nocardioides sp. Bht2. Next base: position 1,013,576 of record NZ_JBLBWI010000001.1, on the reverse strand, counting down.
CGGACATCATGGTCGAGACGGCAGCGGGGCACCGCGTCCTGCTGGCACCTAGTCCGGAGGTCGCGGAGTTCGTAGCGGCGACCTACTCGTTCGACGCCGTCCGCATCGAGGAGGTGCGTGTGGACGAGACGCCGGACGGCGGGTGGTCCGTCGCCTCGCCGTCACTCGCTCTTGAGGTGCACGTGGGTGGCAGGACGGTCCTGGGCCGGCTACTGCGCCTGGTTCCTCGACGCGTTGCGGAGAGCCCGGCCTGGTGCACGCTCACCGATCCGGTCGCGCGCGTCGCGCTGCGCGGCGTCCGGACCCGTGGCAGCGCGGGCGCGGGTCGTCGGGAGTGGTACGGGGCAACCGACCACCGCTCCGTCACTCGCATTGCGGGCTCGTTCGACGGCGTCGACCTGGGCGAGCTGCGACCTGTGCTGCCCCCGCCGCGGTTCGGCTTCTCCTCGACCCCGCCCACGCCCTCGATCACGCAGGTGGTCACCACGGTGGCGTGGTGACCGGTCCGGTTCAGTCCGCGGGCTGACCTACAGGGAGGAGCCTCGCCGCATAGCGCCGGGTTCCGCGCCTGAGGCGCGGCTGTCGAACGCGAGCGTCCTCCCTGGGGTGCAGGTGGAGCGAGAACGCCGCCAGCGAATGGCCGGCGGCGTCCTGCTTCACGCGAGCGGAGTCAGGCGCCGCTGATCACGCGTCCTGATCGCCGAGGTCGCGCCGACTGATCCGCCGCTTCTTCCCGATCCTGCGAAGCACCGCCCACGGCTCGCGCACAGCGCGACCGTTACGACGGTTCTTGTGAGGCTTGCAGAGCTGACAGCCCTTGTGCTGCCTGTGAGGTGAGTGAGCCATCCGTGGCTCTCCTTTCCGTGGTCAACACCCGCCACGGAGGGCGGGGTTGGGATGCCACGAAAGTCATGAGGTGAGCGTAGCCGCGAGTGCCGACTGATCTGGGAGATAGCGGCGTCGCGAAGCCCGGACGGCCGGAGGGCCCGCGGAAGTCGCCCAAGCGGTCGCCGCCTACCTGAAGCGACGAACCTAGCGGTGGGTGGTTAGAAGCGCTCGCCTGGGATTGAAACGGCTGGCCGCTTTCTACGCGTCGGCGTTGGGGTCCACGCCCCAAAGTCGCACAAGCCCCTTGCGAGGAGGGCCACCGCACTCCACATATACAACGAACGTCTGCTCAGCCTTGACTTGCTCGCGGGCCCAACCAAGAACCTCATCCACGTCGGTCGCGCCAGTCAACCGGTACTCGTCGCAGTGCCACATCACCTGCTCTTGAGCAACGCCCAGGGGCGCGGGCGGCAGCTTCCAGAAGTACACGCGGTAGGCAGGCCGATCCGATTTCCAGTCGATGTCTCGTGGATCCACGCCCTCGACGATCACACTCAGATCCTAGGGCCACGGCGAGTTGCTTATCGACAGCCGCGCAAGCCCTGCTCGCGGCCGATGACTCGCATACTGTCCTCATGACAGACAGGGCGCGGCACGAGGACCTCGTATTCGTGCTCGATCTGAGTACCGATGAGATCTACGAGTTCTCGACCTACGTGGAGCAACTCGACGGCAGTCTGCTCATCGGTGACTACCTCGAATCCGAGCAGACCTTCTTTCGCACTGATGGCGAGCGTCTGTCACCGATGATCGGCGGGAACGGGACCGTCGAGCGCCTGAGACCCACCGGTGAACGCAACCCGTCTGAGTTGACAGCCGCCCTGGAGAGGAACGCCACCCGGGAGGGGATCTCCTGGGACGGTGCTGACCCTATGGATTGGCTACTTGCGGTGCGCCGTCGGGAGTACACACACCGTTGGCCGCAATGGCCCAAGTGGCTAGAGCGGTGCAAGCGCGGCCTCGAACCTGAGTGACTCAACCCTTACCAGCACTCGTTGGTGGGAACCTTCCGAGGGCCCGACGAGCGGCGGCATCGCCGCACTCGTCATGGAGTGAACGCGGCAGGCCTTGTCTCTACTGGCCGGGGCGGCTTTTTGCCTTGGACTTGCTTGAGCCGGTGCATAGAGGGGAGGCCTGCATTGTCGATAAGGTGCCCTTATGGCGCTGGTTGACGAGTACCTCGAAGCACGGCGCGACGAAGACGTCGCGTGGCTGCGGCGCGTGCTCGCGTTGCGGGCGATGGTGGCAACGGGGAGGTCCCAGCGGCAGATCGCCGAGGCGCTCGGCATCACTCAGCCGGCGGTGAGTCAGCAGTTGAAGTCAGCTGGGATTGTGCGCGAGGCGCACCCTGAGGTTCTGGTGCAGGCTGCTGCGCCGGTCCTGAAGTCACTTGCGCAGGAGCGCGGATACAGGAATCTTGCGGTGTTCGGCTCGGTCGCTCGCGGGCAGGCACGGGAAGACTCCGACATCGATCTGATCGTCGAGTCGCCCGAGGGCACTTCGAGCTTTGGCTTCGTCGAGTTCAAGTTGCTTATTGAGGAGGTCCTGGGTCGAGAGGTCGACCTCATCGACTACGGGGGACTCAAGCCCCGCCTCGACGACGACATCCGCCGGGAGGCGGTGGCGTTGTGATGGACCGCAAGGCCGCCGGCTATCCAAGCTCGGAGTGCTCGCGCCGGACGGCGTCGAGTGGGCGCTTGCCGTCGCGAACCGCAACTTCCTGATCCATCAATATGACGAGATCAATCGCGACCTGACTGAATGACCTTGTCGGCCGACCTGCCGCCGTGGGCGCAGTCATTGGACGGGCTCTTTCAGGCCTCCGATCCCGTGATCAGCAGTTCTGAGTGACAGCGGACGCTGTCACTCCAAGAGGCGATCAGCTGCGGTGTCGGAACTGGCATTGGCGAGGTCCGGTTCCGCCGTAGGCGAGTGATCAACCGCCTGCGGGTGGTGCGGTTCATCGTCCTGGGACGAGTAGTCGGTCGAGGACAACGCTGACGGGATGTCCTGGTCGATGCCCTTCGCCGCCGCGTCTGTCGGACGCAGCCTCGGTGGTGCCGCCGACCATGCTCGCAACGACCCGAGCACATCGGAGTAGAACCCGTCGATAGAGGTAAGAACGGAGTCGATGAACGCCCCACGCCCGCGGCCGCGCTTGGTTCCCATCGTGGCGGTCGTCGCGATGCGGAAGGTCCGGATCTCCCTGCCGGAGTCATCAACCAGCGACGCTGGGTTCTCTCGGATTGTGCCGAGGAGCTCCGCCATCGCCGATCCGCGGCCGTGCGCAACGAAGGACTCCACGCGGGCCGAGTCTGGGGTGGCCTTCAACTGTCGGATCAGCCAGTTGACCCGCGTCGTCGGACGCCCTTCACGGGGCGCGTCCACATCGACATGGCAGGTCACCTTGGAAGAGCGCAGGTCTGCCGTGATGACGAGGTTCCCCACGGTATCGGGTATGCGCACGACACCGGTGAGCGTGCCAGTTTGGCACAGCGTCGTGGTCATCGCCTGTACGCGTGACGCGGGGTCGGTGAGTTCTTTGCGGGTCAGTACCGGGACGACCTCGGCACCGAGTTGGCGACCGAGTTGCAGGCTTGCGAACCGGAGGAGCGCGTCAAACCGCGTGATGACTTCGGAGACTCCCTTGTCGGACTGCCGGAGCGTGCCAGCGGCTACCGCGTCCCTCACGCCCACCCAGGCCTCGCCCATGTCGTCGAACTCGAGAGCGCCAGACTTCCGATGCTCCAGATACCGGATCAGCTCACCCAGAATCCAGGCCTGGTCCGGGTCGGCAACCCCTCGGAATTCCTTCTGCATGACCGCGTCGGCAAGCACTTGTGACCACGACACGTGGTGGAGTTCGACCTTGCGAAGCTTCCGCTTGTCGACCTTCGTCGGATGCTGGCCGGCAACCGCTGGAATCTCGTTGGAGATGGTGATAACTGCGTCGAATCCTTGCTCGCGTGCGATGTCCAGATAGGCCTCAAGTTGCTCTGCGCCGAGCTGGTTCGGGCCAGTCTTCACCTCGACCAGAGCGGTCCAGGACTTGCTACCTCGCGAAACGCGAATGAGTCCATCGGGATAAAGCCGCCGCTCACCAAGCAGGAAGGGCACCTCGATGTAGCACTCCATGTTTCCTGCTGGCGCTCCGAGCGGCTTGACGAAGCTCCGACCGAACTCCTTCACAGCGCCCAGCACAGCCAGCAGAGCCGAAGTTGCCCGCCGCTCCTGCTCCTCTGCGCCGTTAATACCGGACGTCGGGATTAGACGTGCCTCGTGCCAAGACTCTTCGCTCATCACTGCCCCTATGCAGTCGCTCATTGTTCGCGGAGTTTGGTGCCGTCGAGTGCGGCACCTTCCGGCGAAGGCTAGCCCCGCTTCGGAAGACTGGTGGGCCAGATGCAGAGATCCAGTTGGGAACGACCGGTTCGACCTCATCGACTGGAGGAGTCAACCGTGGCCTCGACGATGACGTCCGACGGGAGACGGTGGCATTGTCAGGGAAACCGGGCTGAAGCCCTTTAATGTCCGGTCTGATCAGGCCTGAGGTAGCGCCGCAGTAAGTCGGACGACCGCGTCGTCAATGCCGTAAGGGAATTCGCCGCTAGCAGCGAGGCGTGGATATAGCTTCTTCGGCCAGAACACTTCTACACCGCGAATGCTGAAGGCACCACCGAAGAGCGGCCAGTCGGCGTCGATGAAGCAGAGGACGCCGGTCACCGGCATGTCGTCGCCGACGAGGGCGCGCACGATCTCGACCTGGCCAAGGACGCCGTCCACGAGTTTGGTGCGGTCGCGGCTGCCGACCATCAGCGTCTCCACCCGCGGGCGGAGGATGCCACCCTCGATCCGCAATTCCGGTCGTTGATTGACGTAGCGCTTGGCGTCGATGACGTAGATGCCGGTCGGGGCGATCGCGATGTGGTCGATGTTGGCGCGAGTGCCGGGGATGCGGCGGTCGTGGAGGACGCGGACGGTGTCCGAGGCCAGTTCATCGAGCCGGCGTCCGAGTTGCTCCTCGCCGATCGCTCCGGTGTTCCATGCCTTCGTGGACTGCGGGTCGTCGCTCATGGCAAGGATCAGTCCGCCGAGCTTGGGGTGTTTCGCGCGGATCCGCTTCTCGCGCTTGGCCTTACGGCGCTCGTACTCGCGCCGGGCGGAAGCGCCTGCGACGTCCGGTGCCGAGGTTGGCGGCTCGGCTTTCGATTCGGCGGTGGAGTCCGATGGTTCCGGGGCGTTGAGAGCTCCCGCAGGTGCGCATTCCAAGCACCGCACGGTTTTGGTGGCACGTTCGTAGACCGCTTCAACTCCTGCCGGGAGCGATGCGCCGCACAGACGACAGACGCCGTCGTAGCGAAGGCGCATTCGCTTCTCGCCGGACTGAGGCATGGGCTGAGGTTAACTGCGATGACGGTCCTCTGGCGGGGTCTCGACAAGCTCGACCACCGAGGAACCACGCATGGGTGACGACGATTCGATCAGGAGAGGAGTCGAGACCTTCCAGCGCGGTCGACGTCGACGGCGTCCAGGATTCGCCTCAGGCTCGGCTCAGGATGGCCTCAGACTCTTCAGGCATCCTGATGCCACCGCACCGTCCACCGCTGGAGTCCTGATGTCCGAGAGCACTGCGCTTCCCCGCATGGAGGCCATGTTCGCCCGCCTTGACGGGTGGGCGGGCCAGACCGCGGTGCGCCGCGCCGTCATCAAGTCCTTCGTGGCGGTGACCGCGCCGGTGGTCATCCTGGCGGGCGTGGCCATGCTGGTCCTTCCTGGGCCGGGTCTGGTGGCCATCGCCGGCGGCTTCTCCCTGCTCGCTGTCGGCTTCCCGTGGGCCCGCCAGGTGGTGAGTCGGGCCGGCCGGATGCTCTCCGACCTGCGACAGGTCGTGCTTCCCCCGAATTGCTCGCCCGGCCGACGCGTTCTCGGTACGGCGATGATCGTCGGCTTCTTCGTGACGACGACTGTGGCCACGACCGCCGTCACCGCGTGGTTGGGTGCGCAGGCCCTCATCTGACGAGGGCTACACAGGCCCGGGCCTTCGCACCTCGAAACCTCAGATTCGAGTCCGCAGGGCCGATGGGATCAAGGCACTGCCACGAACGCCCGGGCAGTTGATCGAGTGCAGGTCTGCGCCGGGGCGCACCTGCCGCACACCTCGATCCCGAAGGCGCCGTCACCCCATGCTTGCCACCACTCCCAGTCGCAGAGGCTTGTCGCTGACCAGGCGCGCTCTCTCCGCCCTCCTCGCTCTCGCCGTCGCGACCGTCGGCGCTATCGCCGGCCTGGTCGGCGTCGCCGGACCTGCCTCCGCAGGTGTTCAGGCCACCTGCAGTTGGACCGAGCTCGTGGGTCTGCCCCAGGGGATCCGTGCAGCCGAGTTCTCCGCCTCCACCGACGGCTGGCTGGTGCTCTTCGTTGACGGCGTCCGCCGCGACGACCAGAGCATGTGGCTGCGCGGCACCATCAAGCAGGCCGACGCCGACTTCGCCGCCCAGGTCGAGGCCGACGTCATCGAGTGGCGCTGGTACGACCCCGCCGTCATCGATAGCGAGTCGCTGGCGACGATCACCCACGCGACGCCGTTCGTCTGCGACTTCAACTGGCCGCTGGTCGCTCCGCCCACTGCTCAGAGCATCGACTTCACCCAGCCTGCCGACGTGGCGCACGGAGAAACTCCCGCCCCGCTTGTCGTCTCCGCGACCTCCGGCCTCTCCGTGACCACCGAGTCGTTGACCCCCGAAGTCTGCACGGTCGACGGCGTCGACGTCACGCTCGTCGGTGTCGGTGAGTGCACGATCGAGGCCACCCAGGACGGCGGCGTCGGGCCCGACGAGGTCACCTACGCAGCGGCGTCCGCGGTGAGCCGCACGTTCAACGTCAACGCGGGCAGCCTGCACCAGGACGTGCAGTTCACCGACCCGCTGAACATGCGCCTCGGCGAGGGCTCCCAGGTGCTGCTGGCCACCGCCGACAGTGAGGGCCCGATCTGGTTCGAGTCGCTCACGCCGGAGGTCTGCATCGCGACCAACCGGGCCAGCAACTCCACCGTCTCCGCCGACGCGCTCGGCGAGTGCACCGTCCGCGCCCACCAGGACGGCGGCCCGGTCGGCGACGGCCGCTTCGCCTACAACGCCGCCAGCGCCGACCAGAGCTTCAACGTGTGGCCCGCCGCCCTTGACCAGACCATCACCTTCCCTGCGCTCGACGACGTCGAACTGGGCGACAGCGCGCAGCACGCGGCCGCCACCGCAACCTCGGGCCTCGACGTCAGCTACCGCAGCCTGACGCCGGAGACCTGCTCGGTCACCGGTGGTGAGGTCGCCCCTCTTGCCATCGGCACTTGCACGATCGAGGCGGCCCAGGCCGGCAACGCCGACGTGAACACCCTGGAGACGGTCTACAACGCTGCCGAGCCGGTCACCCGCTCCTTCGAGATCGTCGCCGCGCCGCAGGCTCAGGCCCAGGTGGTCACGGCCGCAGGCGCCCACGGCTACCCGCTCTCCAAGCGCACGGCGGACGTGCGGTTCACCAGCAGCGCGGGCCTTCCGGTCACCGTGACGTCGCAGACCCCGAAGGTCTGCACTGTGGCGAAGAACGGCGTGGCTCTGAAGTCCGGAGGCACCTGCACCCTCACCGCGATCGCTGCCGGAAACGCCGCCTTTGCCCCCTCGGAGCAGGTCGAGGTCACCTTCGGTGTCTGGGCAGCCCCGACGGCACCCGCCAAGGCACCCGCGCCGCGCGCTGTCACGGTGCTCGGCAAGGGCGAGGGTGCCTACCGCGTCACCGCGACGCCAGCGAAGGTCTGCAGCGTCGTTCGCGGCAAGGCCGTTCTCACCGGAGCAGGCACCTGCAAGGTCGTGGTCCGTGACGGCTCCCGCGTCGTCCGCCGCTCCACGATCGCCGTCACCGAGGTCAACGGAGCGAAGCCGAGCGCGGGCGGACTCGAGCGGATCGGATCCGTGCGCTTCGACTTCAACTCCGCCAAGCTCACCCCGGCCGGGAAGAAGACCCTGCGCCAGCTGGCACCCAAGCTCCGCAAGGCCGAACTCATCGTGATCTACGGCAACACCCAGGCGTACGGCGGCGGCGACAACCCCGCCAACCGGAAGCTCTCGGCCAAGCGCGCTGCCGCCGTCGTGAAGTTCCTGCGCGGGCTGCGGGTCAAGGCGAAGGCGACCACCGTCGCCACCTCTTCGCGGAACCCCCTCGGCAAGAACGACGCGGCCAACCGTCGAGCCGACATCTACTGGCTCTCGTAAGGCGATCTGCGCCGTCGTCCGGTGTCCTCAGATGACACCAGACGACGGCGTTGGTCGGCGGTCTCGACAAGCTCGACCTCCGGGGCGGCTTGACCTCCGGGACCGTGGAGGTGGTCTCGACAGGCTCGACCTCCGGGGTGGCTCGACCTCCGGGACCGTGGAGGTGGTCTCGACAGGCTCGACCTCCGGGACCGTGGCTCGACCTCCGGGGCGGCTCACCAGCCGAGCTCACGCAGCTTGGCATCTCCGATGCCGAAGTAGTGGCCGACCTCGTGGATCACTGTCCGCCGGACCTGCTCGACGACGTCGCCCTCGGTGGCACAGATCCGACAGATGGCCTGGCGGTAGATGGTGATCCGGTCGGGCAGCACCCCCGCGTAGTGGGTGGTGCGCCGGGTCAGCGGAATCCCTTGGTAGAGCCCGAGCAACCCAGGGCGACCTGGTCCGTGCTCCACGACGACGGCGACGTTGCTCATCAGCGAGCCGAACTCATCGGGCAGTCCGTCCAGCGCCTCGGCGACCATCGTCTCGAAGCACTCCGGCTCGATCTCGATCACGCTGCCATCCTCCGCCGGCGTTCAACACCTGGGTTGTCAAGACGGATCAGGTGCAGAGTCGTTCGACCGGCTGACCGGTCAGCTCCGCGATAAGTTCGAAGTCCTTGTCGAGATGGAGGACGGTCAACCCAGCGAGCTCGGCGGTGGCGGCGATCAGGAGGTCGGGAATCGAGGGCGCGCGGTGATGGCCCCGGTCGGCGAGCAGCAGCTGCACCTCAAGCGCTCGGTCTTCGATCGCGGGAGTCAGGTACTCGACCGGCATCCGCGAGAGCGGAGGGCGAGTGACGACTTGCCGCGCATCATCAGATGACCGCGCTGAGTATCCGATCTCCAGACGGGTCATGGTGGTGACCCGGACCAGACCCCGTTCGATCCGCGTTGCCCACTCTGCGGCGTCGGGGCTGGGGCCCAGCTTGACCAGGGCCGACTTGTCGATCAGCCAGGTCGTCACCGCCACGCGGCATCCATGACCGCGTCGTCACCGAGGTCGGCGAACTGGTCGCTGAACAGCTGGAGATCCGCGACGGAGACCGGGCCGCCCGGCAAGGCGGAGTCAGCGGCCAGGCGCCGTCGGATGTACTCCGCTCGCGAGAGACCCAGGCGCGCTGCATGGGCATCGATGCCCGCTAGGACATGCTCGGGAACGTCGCGGATCAACAGGTTGGGCATGGCACCTCCAGCCGTGGATATCTGATGATATCGCGCGCTGCCATGCTGTGAACCTTCGCGAAGGCAGGCGAATCGATCTGGCCGCTTGCGCGCGGGAACGCGCCTGGAAATGCTGAAGCGCCGCCAGCCCTTGCGGGACCGACGGCGCTTGTTCAGTCAGTCAGGTTGTGCGGTCTCGGCACGAGTGCCGAGGGTGGATCACTCGCCGCGGATGAACTTCTCGAGCTCGGCGCGACCCTTGTCGTCTTCCATCTGCACCGGCGGCGACTTCATCAGGTAAGCCGACGCGGAGAGGATCGGGCCACCGAGGCCACGGTCCAGAGCGATCTTGGCGGCACGGACGGCGTCGATGATGATGCCGGCGCTGTTCGGGGAGTCCCAGACCTCGAGCTTGTACTCCAGGTTCAGCGGGACGTCACCGAAGGCGCGACCCTCGAGGCGCACGTAGGCCCACTTGCGGTCGTCGAGCCACGCGACGTAGTCGGACGGGCCGATGTGGACGTTCTTGTCCTCGATCTTGCCGGCCAGCGGACCGGTCAGGTTCGAGGTCACGGCCTGGGTCTTGGAGACCTTCTTGGACTCAAGGCGCTCACGCTCGAGCATGTTCTTGAAGTCCATGTTGCCGCCGACGTTGAGCTGGTAGGTGCGGTCCAGCACCACGCCGCGGTCTTCGAACAGCTTCGCCATCACGCGGTGGGTGATGGTGGCGCCGACCTGGGACTTGATGTCGTCGCCGACGATCGGGATACCGGCGTCCTCGAACTTCTTGGCCCACTCGGGGTCCGAAGCGATGAAGACGGGCAGCGCGTTGACGAAGGCCACGCCAGCGTCGATGGCGCACTGGGCGTAGAACTTGTCGGCCTTCTCGGAGCCCACCGGGAGGTAGGAGACGAGGACGTCGACCTGAGCGTCCTTGAGTGCCTGGACGACGTCGACCGGCTCGGCGTCCGACTCCTCGATCGTCATGGCGTAGTACTTGCCGATGCCGTCGAGCGTCGGGCCACGCTGAACGGTCACGCCGGTGGGCGCGACGTCGGTGATGCTGATGGTGTTGTTCTCCGAAGCGACGATGGCCTCGGACAGGTCGAAGCCGACCTTCTTGGCGTCGACGTCGAACGCAGCGACGAACTCGACGTCGGAGACGTGGTAGTCACCGAACTTGACGTGCATCAGACCCGGAACGGTGCCGGACGGGTCGGCGTCCTTGTAGTACTCCACGCCCTGGATGAGGGAGGTGGCGCAGTTGCCCACTCCCACGATTGCTACGCGAACCGATCCCATCGGTCTCCTCATTCCTGCATTGTCGATTTACTGACTGACTGAACTGCTGACTGAAAACTGCGTTCCTGTCTGGCCGTGGCCCGGTCAGGAAGGTCCGGTGTTGTCCGCCGGGCGTTGGTTGCGCTCGGCGTTGATCAGGTCGGAGAGCCACTTGACCTCGCGCTCCACCGACTCCACGCCGTGGCGTTGGAGCTCGGAGGCGTAACGGTCCATCTCCTTCTGGGTGAGCGACAGGTCGCCCTGAACCTTCTCCAAGCGCTCTTGGAGCCGACTGCGCCGCCCCTCCAGCACACGGAGTCGGATCTCCATGTCGGTACGCCCGAAGAAGGCGAACCGGATGTCGAAGGTGTCGTCCTCCCAGGCATTGGGGCCGACCTCGGACATCAGCTGAACGAACTGGTTCTCGCCCGCCGGGGTCAACTGGTAGACGATCCGCGGACGGCGGCTGGTCAGAGCACCGGGGTTGGTCACCGTGCGCTCTTCGATCCAGTCGGCCCGCAACATCTTCTTCAACGCGGGATACAAGGAACCGTAGGAGAGGATCCGACCCCACCCCAGCATCAGGTTGAGTCGCTTCCGCAACTCGTATCCGTGCATGGGTGACTCGTGCAGCAGCCCTAGGACTGCTAGCTCGATGCTCTCTCCACGCCTTGCCACCGACCTATCGTACCGATATATCGCACCTCGTGTGAATTGCACTCGAACACGGAGTGTCCACGGACTGCCGAATCGGGCTATGGCGGCGTCGCCGAGCGCCCGCTCGGTTGCCATCTGTGCGTCCTCAGGGGCTGCAGCTGCGCTCTCGGGAGCTATTTGTGGGCCCTCGGGGGTGGGTGCGGGTGCGCGAGAACTCGGTGCGGTTGGCGCGCCCCGCGTACTCTTGCCAACCGAAGCAGCGCCGCCAGCAGCATCGCGCGGCCCAGTCGAGGGAAGTTCTCAACACGTGACCGGTAAGCGCAAGTCCGCATCCGCAGGGAAGGCTCCGGCCCGATCTGCCGCGGCGAAGAAGACCTCAGCGAGCAAGCGGCCCCCCGCCTCGCCGTTCAAGCGGCGCCTGCGCAAGGCGCTCAAATGGAGCGGCATCACCGGCCTGGTGCTGGCCCTGCTCGGCGCGCTCAGCCTGGTCATCCTGTACCGGGCCATCGAGATCCCGAACCCGAACGCGGACTTCCAGACGGAGACCACCTACGTCTACTACGCCGACGGCAAGAGCGAGGTCGGCAAGTTCGCGACCCAGAACCGGAACTCGATCCCGTTCTCGGAGATGCCGGACTCGATCAAGGCCGCCGTCGTCGCCGCTGAGGACCGCAGCTTCTGGACCAACAAGGGCATCGACCCCAAGGGCATCCTCCGCGCCGCCTTCTCCAACGCGCAGGGCAACGACCAGCAGGGTGCCTCCACGATCACCCAGCAGTACGTGAAGATCCTCTACCTGAGCCAGGAACGCAGCTACAAGCGGAAGGTCCGCGAAGCGATCGTCTCGCTCAAGCTGCACCGCCAGCAGAGCAAGGAACAGATCCTCGAGGGCTACCTCAACACCATCTACTTCGGTCGTGGTGCCTACGGCATCGACGCCGCCGCGCGCGCCTACTTCGCGGTGCCCGCCAAGAAGCTCAGCGTCCGCCAGAGCGCCGTGCTGGCCTCGGTGATCAACAACCCGACCCAGTTCGACCCGGCCAACGGCAAGGCCAACCGGGACGCCCTGAAGAACCGGTACGCCTGGATCCTCAACGGGATGGCCAAGACCGGCGAGATCGACGCCGTGACCGCGGAGAAGGCCGGCCGCAAGCTGCCCAAGTTCCCCAAGGTGAAGGCGGACACCACCTACGGCGGCCAGAAGGGCCATGCGCTCGCGCTGATCCGCAGCGAGCTGGTCCGCCTCGGCTTCAACGAGCAGGAGATCAACGGTGGTGGCCTCCGGGTGACCACCACGCTCACCAAGAAGGCGATGGACGCCGCGGCGTCCGGCGTCGCCGAGGCCCGTCCGCAGGGCGTCAAGGGGCTGCACATCGCGGCTGCCAGCGTCGAGCCCGGAACCGGTGCACTGCGCGGCTTCTACGGCGGCCAGGACTACCTGGAGTCACAGATCAACTGGGCCGTCTCCGGCGGCCAGCCCGGTTCGACGTTCAAGGCGTTCGCGCTGGCGGCCGGCATCAAGGCGGGCTTCTCGCTCAAGGACACCTTCGACGGCGACTCGCCCTTCGAGTTCCAGCCGGGCGTCAAGCCGGTCCGCAACCTCGGTGGCGGCGACGGCCGGGACTACGGCCGGGTCAACCTGATCACGGCCGCCGAGCAGTCGATCAACACCGCCTTCGTCGACCTCACCATGGCGTTGCCGGACGGCCCCAAGGACGTCTTGAAGGCGGCCAAGGCGATGGGCATCCCCGGCAGCGGCCCGCAGAGCCTGAACAACCTCTACAAGTCCCCGGGCCTCCAGCCGAACCCCGGTATCGCGCTGGGCTCGGCGACGGTCAGCCCGATCAACATGGCCAACGGCTACGCCACCATCGCCAACGGCGGCGTCCGCGCCGACCTGCACGTGATCGACAAGGTCGTCGACCGGAACGGCGAGACCCAGTACCAGCACAAGGTCACCGACAAGCGGGTCCTCGACGAGGACGTGAACTCCGACGTCTCCTACGCGCTGGAGCGGGTGATCACCGGTCCCGGTGGCTCCGGCTTCCGGGCCAAGGGCCTCGGCCGTGAGGCGGGCGGCAAGACCGGTACCGCGACCAACTCCAAGGACCAGGTGTCGTCGTCCTGGTTCATCGGGTTCACCCCGCAGCTCTCGACCGCGGTGATGATGGTCCGCGGCGACGGCGACGACTCCGTCGAGGAGGTGCTGCCGGGTACCTACTACGGCGGTACCTACCCGACGTTGATGTGGACCTCGATCATGCGCCAGGCCCTCGAGGGCGAGCCCTACGAGTCGCTCCCGGAGCCGGCGAACACCGACGGTGACGCGCCGACGGACGGTCACGAGTTCGTGCCGCCGCCGCCCAAGGAGACCAAGAAGCCGAAGCCTCCGAAGGAGACGAAGAAGCCGGAGCAGCCGTCGCAGGAGCCCACCACCGAGGCGCCGCCGACCAGCGAGGCCCCGACGGAGGAGCCCACCGACGAGCCGACGGACGACCCGTCGAGTACGCCGACCGACACCGCGACGCCGCTGCTGCGTCAGGAGTGGTCGCCGTCCGCATGGCGAAGGGGCCGGCCCTAACGGGCGTCGACCATGACCGATGACCGCCCTGTTGCGCCCTCGTTGGACGACCCGGTACTCACCTCGCTGAGTGAGTCGGTGGGTGGACCGGCGGGGGCGCACGGGCGCGGGCACCGGTGGTGGACGCCGGTCCGGGTGATCCTCGCGGTCACCGCAGCACTGTTCGTGCTGGGCATGGTGCAGAAGGCGCCGTGCTACACCGCCGACTGGTCCAACGGCGAAGAGCGGTTCGCCAAGATGTGCTACTCCGACATGCCGTACCTCTATGTGGGGCGCGGCTTCGCCGAACTCTCCTGGCCCTACGACGACGACGAGCAGACCCGGGCCCGATACGACGTGATGGAGTACCCGGTCGGGATCTCCTACTTCGCCTACGGCGCCGCGTGGATCACCCAGGCGGTCCACGGTTTTCCGGACGTCGTCGCCCGCGGCAAGCTGCCCGTCGCCCAACTCGGCGCCGACCAGGATGTGATCCAGGAGCGCAGCGACTACGTCGCGGTCTCCGCGGTGCTGCTCGGTGCGATCACCCTGCTCGGGGCCTGGCTGCTGGCCCGCACCCACCGTTCCCGGCCCTGGGACGCGATGCTCTTCGCTGCGGCTCCGGTGCTGGTCCTCAACGGGCTGATCAACTGGGACCTGCTCGCCGTCACCCTGGTCGCCGGTGCGCTCTACGCCTGGTCGCGCGACAGACCGTTGCTCACCGGCATCCTGATCGGTCTGGGCACGGCGACCAAGCTCTACCCGCTCTTCCTGCTCGGCGCGATCCTGGTGATCTGTCTACGCCGCCGCGAGTACGCGAAGTTCGCGGTGGCGACCGGTGCCGCCGCGCTCAGTTGGCTGCTGGCCAACCTGCCGGCGATGCTCACCGGCTGGGAGGAGTGGAAGGTCTTCTGGAGCTTCAACTCCGAGCGCGGCGCCGACCTCGGCAGCGTCTGGCTGGTGCTCTCCCAAGCTGGTCACACCTTCGACGCGAGCACCATCAACGACGTCTCCTGGCTCTTCTTCATCGCCTGGTGTGTCGCGGTGATGGCGATCGGGCTGATGGCTCCCGAGACTCCGCGGATGGCTCAGCTCGGCTTCCTGATCGTGGCCGGCTTCCTGCTGATCAACAAGGTCTACTCGCCGCAGTACGTGCTCTGGCTGCTGCCGCTGGCGGTGCTGGCCCGGCCACGCTGGCGTGACCAGCTGATCTGGCAGGCCGGTGAGGTCTTCTACTTCGCCGCCGTCTGGTGGTACCTCGGCGGCTTCCTCCAGCCCGGCTCCGGCGACGAGCCCGGCTTCTACTGGCTGGCGATCGGCCTCCGCCTGCTCTGCGAGCTCTACCTGATCGGGATCGTCGTGCGCGACGTGCTCTGGCCGCAGTTCGACGTCGTCCGCGAGGGGCGGGGCTTCGACGGCTGGCCACCGCGTCGGCGGGCAGCGAAAGACAGCGGTAGATCGCTGTCGCCAGGTGACAGCGATCGACCACTGTCATCCACAGGCCCGCTTGCTTGAGTGGCGTGGCGCCGCAGCGGTTCTCATCCTTGGCGGGTGGACCTCCCTGCCATGCTCGACCTGCAGTCCGGTGTCGTCGCCCGACGGCAGTTGCTGCGCGCTGGGCTGACCGAGTCGGATCTGCGCCGGATGCTCCGGCGTCGGGAGCTCGCCCTGCTGATGCCAGGGGTCTACCTGCAGCACACCGGAGAGCCGAGCTGGCTGCAGCGGGCGTGGGGCGGCGTCCTGCCTGCGTGGCCAGCGGCACTCTGTGCGGATTCGGCGCTGCGCGCCTGGGATGGTCCGGGACGGCGGGGGCATCGGGACGGGGACCCGATCCATGTCGCGATCGCTCGTGATCGCCGAACCGTGACGACGCCGGGCCTGGTGGTGCATCGACTGGTCCACCTCGACAGCAAGGTGTTGTGGAATCTCGCGCCGCCGAGACTGCGGATCGAGGAGGCGGCGCTCGACGTCGCTGCCGCGGCGGCGGATGACTTCGCGGCCATCGCCGTGTTGGCGGAGGCGGTCGGATCGCGCCGGACGACCGCTGCCCGCATCGGCGACGCGCTGGCCCAGCGCACCAGGATCCGCCGCCGATCGTTCCTTGCTGCGGTCATCGCTGACCTTGAGGCAGGCGCATGCTCCGTGTTGGAGCACGGCTACCTCCACCGCGTCGAGCGCGCTCACGGCTTGCCGAGGAGCAGGCGGCAGGTCGCGGCGCTGTCAGCGGGCCGGATCTACCGCGACGTCGTCTATGTGGATTTCGGCCAGGTCGTCGAGCTTGACGGCCGACTCGATCACACCAGCGTCTCGGCGCGTGATCGCGACCTCGAGCGTGACCTCGACGCGGCGCTCGACGGGCTCGCCGGAATCAGGCTGGGATGGGGTCAGGTGTTCGACCGTCCGTGCCACACCGCCCGGCGGGTCGGCGAACTGCTCCGACGCCGAGGCTGGCCCGGCACCCCGGAGACGTGTCCCGACTGTCCGCCGCCGAGATAGTGGTAGATCGCTGTCGCCAGGTGACAGCGATCTACCACTATGTGCCGGGAGTCGGGCGCAGCTCAGCTGAAGACGACCCGATCGACGGTGGTGGTGGTGAAGCGGACCCGGACGTCGATCTCGTCACCGATCTCGGGGACGGTCGAGCCGTGCGGGACGAAGAGCATGCTGGCCTGCATGTGCGGCGGCTCGGCGAAGAGGCGCTGCTTGCCGCCGATGCTGTACGGCGAACGGACGAAACCGGCCGCGTCCATGCCGCCGCGGGCCAGGGCGCCGGCCTTCGCCTTCAGAGTGCTGGCTCCGGTGGGCGCCTCCAGGCCGATGCCGTGCGCGGTGCCGCCGCCGACGACCAGGATGGTGCCGTCCTTGGGCGCCGTCCGACCGCGGTAGCCGAAGATGTCGCCGCGCGCCACCGGGTGGGTGTCGAGGACGGTCGCGGTGACCCGCAGCGCGCCGCGGTCGCCCAGCCAGAGCCGGGTTCCGGTGCGCGGACGGAAGGCGTAGTCGGGCCAGGTTCGGGCCAGCTCGGCGAGCTCGAGGTCGGTCAAATGGCTGACCCAGACGGTGTGCGTGGAGAGGTCGGCGGCGACCTGGTCGGTCATCAGGCGCTGCACCTCGGACAGGTGCGAGGCGCCACCCATCGGCAGGTGGAGCGCGACCCCTTCGAGTCGCAGCGACGGCGTCGCGGCCAGGAACTCGGCGGCCTCACGGAGCCCGGCAGCGGTGAAGCCGTGCCGCAGCATCGACGTCCGCTGCTCCAGAATGATCCGGGCGTCGGGGTCGCGCTCAGCCAGGTCGCGCAGGTCGCTGATCCGGCCCAGGGTGTGGATCACCCGGTCGTCGTGGGGCTGCGCGACGGCGGCACCGAACGGGCGCCACGGCGTCAGCACCAGCAGCGAGCCGGGGAACGCGTCGCGGACCTCGGCAAGTTCGTCGTAGGTGCCGACGGCCAGGGTGTCCACGCCGAGCAGGCGCGCCTCCTCAGCGAGTCGGGCGTTGCCGAGCCCGTAGCCGTTGCCCTTCGCGACCGGCACCAGAGTGGGCGCCTTGCCGAGGGTGAGGTGCTGGTTCGCGCGGAACCGGGTGGCGTCGACGTGGAGGGTAAGGCTCATCGCTTCTCCATGTAGATCTCGAAGGCCTTGTGGATGAGCCGGTTGATCGGGAGGTCCCATTCGCCGGCGTACTCCACTGCCTCACCACCGGTACCCACCTTGAACTGGATGAGTCCGACGTGCGGGTCGTCGGCGTCGAGGGTGTCGGTGATGCCGCGCAGGTCGTACACGTCGGCGTAGGCGGCGATCGCGTCACGGATCATCTGCCACTGCACCGCGTTCGAGCCACGGACGTCGCGCTTCTCGGTCGACGAGGCGCCGTAGGAGTACCAGGTGTGCGCGCCCGACCGGATCCAGATCGTGCTCGCCACCAGGTCGCCCTCGTGGTGGGCCAGGTAGAGCCGGATCTCGGTGCTCGCCTCGGCCGAGCCGAGCGCGGCGAACATGGTGCGGAAGTAGCTGAGCGGACGCGGCGTGAAGTGGTCGCGCTCCGCGGTGTGCACGTAGAGCGCATGGAACGCGGCGAGGTCGGCCTCCAACGTCTCCGCGCTCGCCAACCGGACCTCGACACCGGATTTCGCGGCCTTCTTGATGTTGCGCCGCCAGAGCTGGTTCATCCCAGCCAGGACGTCGGCCTCGGAGCGGGGCTTGCCGTCGTCGTCGCGCAGCGGGATCGCGAAGTTGAACTGCGGCTGACCGGCCGAGAAGCCGCCGTCCGCAGCCAGGTGCTTCCAGCCGAGCTCGTTGAGCTGGCTGACGACGCGGGCACCCGAGACGCAGCGCTCCAACGGGGCCATCTCGGTCAGCCGGTGCACGGACTCGTCGGCGATGCCCTGCTTGATCGCGGCGGCGTCCCAGCGGCCGGTGACGACCGGCGGACCCATCCGGACGGCGAACGCGCCCTGACGCTTCAGGTGCGCCACCATCGGCGTCAGCCAAGCGTTCAGCTCGTCGCTCTCCCAGTCGATGACCGGGCCCTCGGGCAGGTACGCGAGGTAGCGCTTGACCTTGGGCAGCTGGCGGTAGAGCACCAGCGCGGCACCGACCACTGCGCCGCCCTGCTCCCACAGCAGCGACTCACTGCGCCACTCAGCCTTGACGGCTGCCCAGGCAGGGCTCTGCAGGAAGCTCGCCGAACGCCGGGTCCGCAGGAATGCGGTGTGCTCGGCGGCGGTCGCGGTACGGACGGTGATCGGAGCTGGGGAAGACACGGCCACGAGGCTACCGCTCAGAGCCGCTCGCGCAGCCATGCGAAGTCTGCGGTGTGCTCGGCGACACCACCCGGCGTCTCGCAGATCACCGGCGCGGCGGCGTCGCGGATCACCGAGGCGAGCAGCTCGGGGTCGATCCGGCCGGCGCCGAAGTTGGCGTGCCGGTCGGCTCCGGAGTCGAAGTCGTCGCGGCTGTCGTTGGCGTGCACCAGGTCGATCCGGCCGGTGATCGCGCGGACCTTCTCCACCACGCTCTCGAGGGCGTTGCCGCCGGCGTGGGCGTGGCAGGTATCGAGGCAGAACCCGACCTGGTCGGCCTGCTCGGCGGAGCCGATCGCCTCCCAGACCTGGGCGATCCGGTCCAGGTGGCGGGTCATCGCGTGGTCACCGCCAGCGGTGTTCTCGATCAGCAGCGGGATCTTCAGGTCGGTCGCCTCGACGGCCTTGCGCCAGTTGTCGAAACCCTTGGCGAGCAGCTCCGGATCGTCGCCGGCCTTGTCGACATGGCCGCCGTGCACGACCAGGCCCTTCGCGCCGATCGAGGCGGCGGCGTCGATGTGCTGTTGGAGCAGTTTGCGCGACGGGATCCGCACCCGGTTGTTCGTGGTGGCGACGTTGATGATGTACGGCGCGTGCACGTAGATCGAGAGGCCCGCTGCCTCGGCTGCCGCGCGCAGGCCTTCGGCACCATCCGCGTACTCGACGACGGGGCCCTTGTAGGACTGCGGGCTGCCCAGGAACATCTGGATGACGTCGGTACCGCGGGCTTGCGCCTCGGCGATCGGGTCGGTCTGGTCGACGTGGGCTCCGATGGCAATGCTCATGTCCGCCATCCTCTCAGGTCGCCCCGAGCCGGGTGGGACGTCATACGTCGCGTGGAAGCGGGTCCACGGGGTGTATGACGTTGTGCGGGCTGCGGGCTGCGGGCTGTCGGGGGTGGTCAGACGTCAGGCGAAGGCGCGGGTGAGGATCTCGTAGTCGCAGTTGCCGCCGGTGTGCAGGATCGCCACCCGGCGACCGGCGACTCGGGCGCGTTCGCTGAGCAGACCCGCCAGCGCCAACGAGCCGGCCGGCTCGGCGAGGTTGTGGGTGGTTCGGAACATCAGCGCCATCGCCTCGGCCGCGGCCTCCTCGCTGACCTCGACGATCCGCGAGGCACCGGCTCGGATCAGGGCCACTGCCTGGGGGTCGGGAGTCCGGCAGGCGACGCCGTCGACGAAGGTGTCGGCGGTCTCGGTGCTGACCGGGTAGCCGGCCGCCACCGATCGGGCGTAGGCAGGAGCGTTGGCCGCCACCACGCCGACGATCTCGGTACGGAGTCCGAGCAGGTCCCGGACCGCGATCTGAGCGCAGATCCCGGAACCCATCCCGACCGGCACATAGATGACGTCGATGCCCGCCACCTGGTCGTGCAGCTCGGCGGCAGCGGTGGCCACCCCCTCCACCAGCCACGGGTGGAACGGCGGCACCATCATCAGGTTCCGCTGAGCCGCCAGGTTCGCGGCGTACTCGGCCGCTGCCTGGAAGTCGGCGCCCTGGACGATCAGCTCGGCGCCCATCGCCTCGATCGCGACGTTCTTGTCGGGGCTGTTCCCCTCCGGGACAACGATCGTGATCGGCAGACCGTAGGCCCGTCCGGCGAAGGCGAGGCTCTGGCCGTGGTTGCCGCGCGTGGCCGAGATCAACCCGGGCGGACGGATCCCGGAGACCCGCAGCCGTTCCACGAAGTTGAGTCCGCCACGGACCTTGAACGCCCCGGTCGGAGTGTGGTTCTCGTGCTTCACCCAGGTCTCGGTTCCGGTCAGCTGCTCCAACAGTGGCCACCGGTACGTCGGCGTGGTCGGGATGTGCCGGGCCACCACGCTGCGGGCATAGCCGAGCGAGGTGGAGGTGAGCAGCGGCTGGCCGCTACCGGGGGAGGACGGCGTCGGTTGGGACGGCGTCGCCGGAAAGCTCGGTGCCGGCGGCATCGGTGCCGGTGGAACCGCGGGCTGAGGCTGCGGGGGAGCTGCGTACTGCGGCGGCGCGTACTGCGGCGGAGCGGCCTGGGGAGCCGGAGCAGCCGGATGCGTCACCGCACCCGGCACGGCGGGCAGCGTGGAGGCGCGGATCTGCGCCAGGGCCAGGGCGACGTCGCCGGTCGGGGTGAGCCCGTTGCGAACGTTGACGATCAGCTCCTGGAGCTGCACCAGACGGCCGATCGCGATCTGGTTGCCGATCCGGACCCGGGCGGCGCTGACCAACGCGCCAAGCATCGGTTCGGAGAGGCCGATCAGGTCGGCGAGCTCGTGCGGCGGCACGCCCAAGACGCTCTGCGCCTGCTGCGCGATCGAGGCCACCGTGTCGCCGTACAGGTCGATCTGCTGCCGCTGCGCGTCGTCCTGGCTCACCGGCGACCTCCTTGCTCGTTGCTCCGGGCACGTGGCGGTGAGTGCACACCGACCTCGACTGCGGATGTTACCGACGTCGGCATCTGGCAGGCTGGCCCCATGACCACAGGCTCGGGGAATGCGGCCATCGCACTGTCTGCTGCCGGCGTCCTGTTGCCGTGGCTGATCGTTCCCGCCGCGGCTGCAGCGCCTGCGGACGAGACTGTGCAGATGGGTGGCGACACCGCGCACGCACCGGTACTGGCTGCGGGGGTCCACGAGGTCGCGATCTCCGACCAGGCCGGCTTCTTCGCGGTCGAGCGAACGATCCCGGGCTCCACGATCTGGGTCGGCGAGACCGTGATCACCGCGAACCCCGCCAACGGCGACCTTCTGCTCGCCGCCGTCAAGGAGAACGGCGACGACTGCGGCTGGTCGAGCCCCGGCGTCGTCGACGACCTGATCGACGACCACGAGTTCCGGACCGGAATCGTCAACTCCGGCGACTGCACGGACGACGACGTCATCTATATCCGCAACGAGCCCGGCTCCGGCTCCAACTTCAACGGCGAGCATCTCCAGGTCGCGATCTGGGAGGAGCCTCCCGCCGAAGACCCGAGCCTGCTCCCGCCGGCCTCGACCGAGGTCCGCTGGGACGGCTCGAAACGCGAGGAGAAGGGCGCCGCGACGCTGGGCACCGACTTCGGGTCAGCCCCCGAACTCAGCGACGGCCGGTGGCAGGTGCGGGTCCAGCCAGGCCGGACCGCTCTCTTCCGGGTTCCGCTCGCGTGGGGCCAACACGTGCAGGTCGGTCTTTCCCAGCCAGGATTCGCCGACGGCCCCGGCTTCCGTGACGCGCGCTCGGTCGAGGTCGAGCCGCTGTTGATCACCCCGCTGGGTGGCGAAGGCGCCTGGGCCGAGGCTCTCGCCTCCAGGTCGGGCACCCGGGCGCCGTCCACCTCGCTCTACGTCTACGACAGTCCGACCACGGGTGGCGCGGTCTCGCCGGTCGTCCAATGGCGGAACCGGAGCGAGCCGACGACGAACCCGGCAGCGTTCCCGGGCACCTACTACGTCTCGTTGCGGGTCGACGGGAAGGCTGAGCTTCCGGACGTGGTCAAGGACGGCATCGACCTGGCCCTCGACGTCCAGGTCTTCGGGGAGCCGGGCGGTGAGCCCTATGCGGAGGCGGCCCCGAAGCTGCCGGACCTGGCCGCGGCCCGAGGCGCGAAGGGGTCGGACGACGCCGGCTCCGGGAGCGCTGCCAGCTCGGACGAACCCGACTGGGGTGTCGTCGGCGGTCTGGGCGCGATCGCGGTGGGCATGGCGGCGGCGGGTGGCGGCCTCCTGGCGCGTTGGCGGCGGGTCACCGGGCGGTCCCGATGAGCGCGGCAGCAGTGCTGGCGGTCGTGCTGGCGGTCTCGTCGTGGCCGTTGGTCTGGGCCCTGATCGGGGCTGCGGTCGTGTTGACGGTGCTCGGCCTGCTGCTCTGGCGCAACAGCTGAGCGCCTCGACGCGGCCGTCAGGCCAGGCTGCGTCGGTAGTCGGCGTAGGAGGCGCGGAGCGCCTCGGCCGGCCAGTCGGCGGGGCGCAGCGCATCGGGTAGGACCGGGTCGGTGAGCAGGTGCCGGACGATCGCCGCGGCGATGGTGATCCGGCTGATCGGTTCAGTGTCTGCCTCGAAGTGAGACAGCAGCACCGTGCCGCGTTCGCTCCAGGCGGAGAGGTCCCAGAGCCGGTGTGCCAGTTCGACGGGGTCCTCGTCCGGGACGGCGGTGAAGCGGGTGGTCTGTGCGAGGAGTTCGGGCGAGAGCTCGGTGGTGCGCAGGTTGTCGGGGCGCAGCCAGAGACCCTCGCGGAGTTCGGCCAGCCGCTGCCCGGCGAGTTCGCGGCGTAGTTCCTGGCGACTGATCGGATCGCGACCCTGGGTGGTGACCGCGACCATCGTCCACCGCCCGGCGTCGTCGTGGGTGTCGGGGGTCAACGCTTCGTCCTGGCGGCGCTGTCGCTCCAGGAGCCGCGGGCTGAGCCGGTAGTTGCCGTCGTCCCGAGTGAGGTCGCCGGAGGCGACCAGTCTGCTGAGGGCGACCCGCAGCGTGGCCTCGCTGACGCCGAGGTCGGCCACCAGGGGGATCAGGTCGCGGGCCGGTGACTGTGCGGGGTGGCTGCCCAGGAGCAGGCTCAACACCACGGAGCGCGCGCTGAGCGGGCGCAGCTCGAGGGCGGTGAGCGCGGCGGTGGACATGGGGGGATCCTACGGCCTTCATTACAACTCTTCCACGGATGTTCTATTCGATGTAATGTCGAAGGCATGACCCAGACGCAGCCGGCCATCGATCCGCATCTCGTGCTCAACCAGCCGCCGCCGCACGCCCCTTACGACGCCTCGGCCGACGCTGCTCTGCTCGAAGGGTTGCGTCGCGAGGGCGCGGCCTGGGCCGAGGACGACATCCGCCGTCTGGGTCGGTTCGCGGGCACCCCCGAGGTGCAGGAGTGGAGCGACCAGGCCAACCGGTTCGAGCCCGAACTCCGCACCGTCGACCGATACGGCAACCGGGTCGACGAGGTCGAGTTCCACCCCAGCTGGCACAACCTGATGCGGGTCTCGGTCGCCGAAGGACTCGCCGGCGCGGCCTGGACCGACCAGCGCGAAGGCGCCCATGTCGCGCGGACCGCCGGCTACCTCGCCTGGGGACACAGTGAAGCCGGGCACGGGTGCCCGATCACGATGACCTACGCCGCGATTCCGGCGCTCCGCCACCAACCTGACCTCGCCGCGATCTACGAGCCGCTGATCGCCTCCCGGATCTACGACCCGGGTCTGCGGACGCCGACCGAGAAGCGCGGGCTGCTGGTCGGGATGGGGATGACCGAGAAGCAAGGCGGCTCGGACGTGCGGACCAACTCCACCGTCGCCACGCCCACCGGTGAACCTGGCGTCTTCACGTTGAACGGGCACAAGTGGTTCACCTCGGCCCCGATGAGCGACCTCTTCCTCGTGCTGGCCCAGGCCCCCGGTGGCCTGACCTGCTTCCTGGTACCCCGTGTCCTGCCCGACGGCACCCGGAACAGCTTCCGGATCGTGCGTCTCAAGGAGAAGCTCGGCAACCGGTCCAACGCCTCCTCGGAGCCGGAGTTCGACGGCACCGTCGCCTGGCAGGTGGGCGCCGAGGGCCGTGGGGTGAAGACCATCATCGACATGGTCAACAGCACCCGGCTCGACTGTGTCACCGGCTCCGCCGCGATGATGCGTAAGGCGTTCGTCGAGGCCGCGCACCACGTCAGTCACCGGGCCGCCTTCGGAGCCCGGCTGATCGACCAGCCGCTGATGCGCAACGTGCTGACCGATCTGGCCCTGGAGTCGGAGGCGGCGACCGCCTTGTCGCTCCGTCTGGCCGGCGCGGCCGACCGGGGCATCCGCGGCGACGCCGAGGAGCAGGCGTTCCGTCGGCTGGCCACCGCCGTCGGCAAGTACTGGGTGACCAAGCGCGGCCCCGCCTTCACCGCAGAAGCGATGGAGTGCCTCGGCGGCAACGGGTATGTGGAGGAGTCGGGGATGCCGCGGCTCTACCGGGAAGCCCCGCTGAACTCGATCTGGGAAGGGTCCGGCAACGTCAACGCCCTCGACGTGCTCCGGGCGCTGGGCCGTGAGCCCGCCGCCGTCGCTGCGCTGATGGGGGAGTTCGAGAAGTCGCAGGGGGCGGACGCCCGCCTGGATGCGGTGGTCGCCCGCCTGGGCCGCGAGCTCGCCGACCAGGAGGCGATCGAGTCTCGGGCACGCCGGCTGGTGGAGCTGATGGCGCTCGCCCTGCAGGCGTCGCTGCTGGTGCGCCACGCCCCGACGCCGGTCGCCGACGCCTTCTGCGCCTCGCGCCTCGGCGGCGACTGGGGCCACGCCTTCGGCACCCTGCCGGCCGGAGTCGACACCGGCGCGATCCTCGACCGGGCGTTCCCGCCGGGGGCCTGAGGGAGCGGGCGATCAGATGAAGATCAGTGCCAGCGCTGCGGCGGCGCAGCCGATCGCGACCAAGAAACAGAGGAGTGCCGCGATCAGGGTGCCGTTCGCGGTGGGGCTGGTTGCCGGCGAAGCGCCGCTCGGTTGCGACGGCGGACCGTTGTACGCGTAGCCGGTCGGTGGGGTCGGCGTCGGCGGATGGGCCGACCCGCCACTGGCCGGCGCGCCGGACGGATGCGACGGCGGAGCCGGCGGCTGAGCGTTGCCGAGCTGGTCGAAGACCTCCGGCGGTTCCGGCTCGAACTGCCACGGCGCACCTGGCGGCACCCCGATCGAGCGGAGCGCGGCGAGCGCCTCGTGCGAACTGCGCGGACGTCGTCCGGGATCCTCGTCGGTCAACCAGGTCAACCACTGCGCCAGCGGTCCGTTCGGGACGCCGTTCTGGTGCCGCGGGCTGAGCCCGGTGAGCATCTGGATGCCGACCACGCCGAGCGCGTAGAGGTCCTGTTGCGGCGTCGGGGGAGCCCCGATCTGCTGCTCCGGGGCCATGTAGCCGCCGGTGCCGATCGCGCCCGGGTGCATCGTCAGGCGGACGTCGTCGATCAGCGCAGCGACGCCGAAGTCGCCGAGCCGCAGGTGGGGTCGGCCGGTGCCGGTGGGCTCGAGGAGCAGGTTGGCGGGCTTGACGTCGCGGTGCACCACGCCGGCGTCGTGCACCGCGGTGAGCGCCTGAAGCGTCTGGTCCAGCAGGACCCGGACGTAGGGATCGGGCAGCGGGCCGTGGTCGCCGAGCAGGGTGTGCACCGAACCGCCGCGGACCAGATCCATCGCGAAGATCACGATGTTGTCCTCGGCCGCCCAGCCGCTCGGGGCGACCACGTGCGGGTGGCTGATCCGCACCGACTGCTCGCGGACGAAGCGCAGCAGCATGGCGCTGTCGTGCTGGCCGAGCACCTTGGCGGCGACGAAACGCTGGGTACGGAGGTCCCAGGCGCGCCACACCGAACCCATGCCGCCAGCGCCGATCTGGTCGATCAGGGCGTAGCGGCCGGCGATGAGGTGATCCGGGGAGAAGGTCATGGCGAGGTCACCCTACCCAGCAATTCACGGCTCAATCCCGCCCGCTGATAGCCTGTGGTGTCTTTTGGCTCTACTCCCACAGACGGGAGATACCCGGAGACACTACGCAAGCCCTCCTGCCACGGAGAGACCGTGGCCGCCGAGTCCAGAGGAGGTGGAGACCGCTATGCGTGCATACGAAGTTATGGTCATCCTCGAGCCCAGCCTTGACGAGCGCACCATCGAGCCGTCGCTCGACAAGTACCTCAACGTGATCCGCGACGGTGGCGGCACCGTCGAGAACGTTGACGTCTGGGGCCGTCGTCGCCTGGCGTACGAGGTCAAGAAGAACGCTGAAGGTATCTACGCCGTGATCACGCTGCAGGCAACGCCTGACGTGGTCAAGGAGTTCGACCGTCAGCTGACGCTCAACGAGTCGATCCTGCGTACCAAGGTCCTCCGCGCTGCCGCGTGAGGCCCACCCGTCTGTGGAGAAGGGTGTCGCTGAGAGGCGTCACCCGTCACCATAGGCAGAGCGAGTAGTCCTCAGATCAGCTAGGAGAGCGCATATGGCAGGCGAAACCATCATCACGGTGGTCGGCAACCTCACCGGTGACCCGGAACTCCGCTTCACCCCCTCGGGTGCTGCGGTGGCCAACTTCACCATCGCGTCCACCCCCCGCACGTTCGATCGTCAGACGAACGAGTGGAAGGACGGCGAGGCCCTGTTCCTGCGCTGCTCCATCTGGCGCCAGGCGGCGGAGAACGTCGCCGAGTCGCTCCAGAAGGGCATGCGCGTCGTCGCCCAGGGCCGCTTGACCGCTCGGTCGTACGAGACCCGTGAAGGTGAGAAGCGCACCGTCATGGAGCTCGACGTCGAAGAGGTCGGCCCCAGCCTGAAGTTCGCTACCGCGAAGGTGGCCCGTGCGGGTCGCAGCAGCGGTGGCGGCGGCGGGTTCAACGGCGGCGGCGGTGGCGGCGGTGGCTACAACACCGGCGGCGCGCCTGCTGGCGGTGGCTTCGGTGGCGGTGCTCCCGCCAACGACCCGTGGGCCTCCCCGGCTCCCCAGGGTGGCGGTGCTCCCGCCAACGACCCGTGGGGCGCACCGGGCGTGGCTCCTGAAGAGCCGCCGTTCTGATCGAGGGTCACCCCTCAAAAACCAACCGAAACCAGCCAACCATTCCGGCACCTGCCGGGCTTACTGAGAAGGAAGCACCACAATGGCCAAGGCAGTGATTCGCAAGCCCAAGAAGAAGGTTTGCCAGTTCTGCAAGGAGAAGGCGACCGGTGTCGACTACAAGGACACCACGCTGCTCCGCAAGTTCATCTCCGACCGCGGCAAGATCCGTGCCCGCCGCGTGACCGGCAACTGCGTCCAGCACCAGCGCGACGTCGCCATGGCGGTCAAGAACGCCCGCGAGGTGGCACTTCTGCCCTACACCTCCACCGGTCGCTGAGTCGAGAAGGAGAACTGAACTATGAAGCTCATTCTGACCCAGGAAGTCGCCGGTCTCGGCGCCGCCGGTGACGTCGTCGAGGTGAAGGACGGCTACGGCCGTAACTACCTGATCCCGCGCGGCGACGCGATCCGCTGGACCCGTGGCGGCGAGAAGACCGTTGAGTCGATCAAGGCTGCGCGTGCTTCGCGTGCCCTGCGCGACAACGCTCACGCTGTCGAGGTCAAGGCCAAGCTCGAGGCGAAGCCGGTCAACGTGGCCGTCCGCGCCGGCGAGGGCGGTCGTCTGTTCGGTGCCGTCACCGCTGGTGAGATCGCTGCCGCTCTGGCCGCGACCTCGGGCGAGCAGGTCGACAAGCGCACCATCGTCATGGGCAACCCGATCAAGGCTCTGGGCGCGCACCAGGTCTCGGTCAAGCTGCACGACGAGGTGTCGGCAACCGTCGCCCTCAACGTCGTCTCCGCCTGACGTTTTACGTTTCATCAGGAGTGCCCCGGCCCGTCAGGGTCGGGGCACTCCTGCATTTCGGCGCGGCCCTCGGCGGACGTCATACGAGGTGTGGACCCGCTCGCAACGTATGACGTCCCGTATCGAGGCGCGGCAGGGGTCAGGAGGACTCGGGGCGGGGGCGGGAGGCGAGCCAGCTCCGGCCGCTGACCGCGAAGAGGTTCCAGACCAACCAGAGCCAGAGCAGCACGAAGCCGCCGTCGGCGGCGGTGATCAGGCCGTCGTTCTCGGCGGCGGAACCGATCGGGACCAGGGCGATCACGACGACGGCGGCGGTCAGTGCGACGCCGAAGCGCCCGGCGACCGTGCGGTCGACGGGTTTCTGACGGCGCGCCGCGGCGATCAGCGCCCGGCAGAGCAGCACCACGAAGGCCAGGTCGGGCAGCTGTACCGCCCAGATCATCGAGAGTCCGGCCTCGCCGATCGCCTCCTCGGCGGCGGGCACGAAGAGCACGCAGGCGGTGGCCAGTGCGAGCCCGGTCGCGGTGAGCAACGTCGGCCGCTCCGGGAGCGGCAGCTTCATCACGCCCCACAACACCAGCAGCCAGCCGAGCGGGTCGGGGAAGAGGTCGTAGCGCGACTGGGAGTCGAGCGCGATCAGGATCAGCCCCATCGCCATCGCCTGCAACGGAGCCATCGGCTTCGCTTCGGCGCGGGCCCGCTCGCGGGGGCTCTTCTCGGCAAGGGGTTCGTCGGGCCGCGCGGCGTCGTCGGGTTGCGGCTCGGATGGCTTCACGAGGGAGAGCCTAGTGGCGCGGCTCGGTGGAGATCCGGCGCTCCAGCCAACCGGCCGATGCGGGTTCAGGAACTGGCGCGGGTGGCGCCGATCAGCATCCAGGCCTCACCGCGGGCACGATGCAGCAGGACCACCAGTCGCCCGCCCATGAAGATCGCGCCGAAGGCGAGCCAGACCCAGACCAGGGAGTCGGCCCAGAGGGCGAACGGCGCGTAGCTGACGAAGACGGCCAAGCCGCCCCACGCGAGGTAGCGCCCGTCTCCGGCGCCGATCAGGACGCCGTCGAGGACGAAGACGACGCCTGCCGCGGGCTGGGCGAGGGCGGCCACCAGGAGCGCGCTGGCCAGTGCGCTGACGACGGCGTCGTCGTTGGTGAAGAGGCGGCCGATCACCGGGCTGGAGGCGGCGAGCGCGGCTCCGGTGACGAGACCCGACCAGATACCCCAGGTGATCATCCGCTGGGTGAGGGCGCGGGTCCGTGCGACGTCGCCGGAGCCGAGGGCGCGACCGGTGAGCGCCTGCGCGGCGATCGCGACGGCGTCCAGGACGAAGGCGAGGAAGGTCCAGATCGTGAAGGCGAGCTGATGGGCCGCCAACGTGGTGGAGTCGTCGAAGCTGACCACGCTGTAGGTGGTCACGAGCAGTGCCGCACGCAGGGTCAGGGTGCGGATCAGGAGCGGGATACCCGCCCGGCCCGCGGAGCGTACGCCCCCGGTCCGGGGCCGCAGGTTGACGCCGGCCCGCCGGGTCGCGTGGGCGAGGACGGCGAGGAGCCCGGCCGCCATCAAGGTCTGGGCGAGGACCGTGCCCCACGCCGACCCGGTCAGGCCGAGCCGGGGCAACGGGCCGGTACCGTGCACCAGCGCCAGGTTCGCGGCGATGTTGAGCAGGTTCCCGGCGACGGCGGCGACCAGCGGGGTGCGGGTGTCCTGCAGGCCGCGGAGGACGCCGGTCGCAGCCAGCACCAGCAGCAGCGGCGTGGTGCCGAGGAAGGCGATCCGGAGGTAGTCGGCAGCGGGACCGCTGACCTCGGCGGAGGCGCCGAACAGGTCGATCCACCATTCGGCGGTGAGCACCCCGACCAGCGTGACCGGAACACCGATCGCCACCGCCAGCCAGACGCCGTCCATACCGCTCGCGAGTGCGCCTGCCCGGTCACCGGCGCCCAGCTTGCGGGCTACGTCGGCGGTGGTGCCGTAGGCCAGGAAGACGCAGAGCCCGACCACCGTGGTGATCACGGCGCCGGCCACTCCGAGAGCAGCCAACGGGACGGTGCCCAGATGCCCGATGATCGCGGCGTCGGCCAGCAGGAAGAGCGGCTCGGCGACCAGCGCCAGGAAGGCGGGGATCGCCAGGGCCAGGATCTCCTGGTCGACGGCTCGGTTCTGCACCGCCCAAGCCTAGTGAGGCGTTAGAGCCCCCGGGACAACCGCCAGGCGGCGAAGGCTTCGGCGCTGGTCTTGGCGGGCCGATAGCCGAGGTCGCGTTTGAGGCGGGTGTTGTCGAGGACCGGACGGTGGGCGAGGAAGACGGTCTGTTCGGGGCCGTAGGGGGTGAGGCTCAGCCGTTTGCCGACGGTGAGGACCGCGCGCAGGACCGCCTCGGGGATGGCGAGGGTGCGCTTGCTGAGCGCTGCGGCGATCTGGTCGATGGTGAGGGCGCCGTCACCGGCGACGTTGAAGATGCCGGTGACGGGACCGGTCGCTGCCTGCTCGATCGCGCCCACCACGTCGGTGTCCCAGATGAAGACGAAGGGGGAGTCGTGGCCGCGGATCTTGAGCAGCCGCTTCTTCTCGAACAGCGCGGTGATCTGGTTGTCGACCCGCTCGCCCAGGATCGTGCCGATCCGCAGGACGACCTGTTCCAGTTCGGGATGCGTCGCGCGGAGCTCGGCCAGCAACTCTTCGACCTGGCGCTTGTGGTCGCTGTAGGCGAACTCGACGTTGCCCCGGATCGGATCGTCCTCCGTCAGCCAGCCGCCGTGGGCCGCGCCGTTGTCCGGGTGGTAGCCGTAGGCCGCTCCTGATGAGGAGACGACGATCCGGCGGACCCCGTGGCGCAGGCAGGCGTCCAGCACGTGCCGGGTGCCGGTGACGTCGACGGCGAACTCCAACGCCCGCGAGGAGTCCTTGCCCGGCGTGACGATCGAGGCCAGGTGCACCACGATCTCGACGTCGCGCGACGCGAACGCCTGCTCCACGACGTCGGCGTCCGTGACGTCGAGGTGGAGGTGTTCGGCGCCGTCGGGCAGGTGGCTCGGTCGGCGGAGATCGGCGCTGTAGACCCGATGCCCGGCGGCGGCCAGTCCACGTACGACGGAGGTGCCGAGGAAGCCGCTGCCGCCAGTGACCAGGATGGTGTGGCCGCTCATCTGACCACCTGCTCGGCGAGTGGTGCGCGGGTGCGCCGTCGCCAGACCTCGGCGACCGCGAGCCCGGCGATGATGTCCCAGATGCCCCACCAGGCGGCGACCAACGCCATGCCGCCGAGTCCGTCGAAGTAGGTGAAGACCAGCAGCAGTCCGAGTCCGGCGTTGCGGATACCTACCTCGAACGTCATCGCCTTGGTGCTACTGGCGGGGAGACGGGTGCCGCGGGCGATCGTCCAGCCGATCAGTAGGGCGAGTGCGTCGTGGAGCAGGACCGCGATCAGCACCACGCCGATGTAGTCGAGGAAGATCTCCCAGTTGTTGGCGACGCCGGCCACGATCACTGCGCCGAGGCCGATGAAGGCGATCGGACCGACGACCTTGGCGCCGCGTTCGGCGAACCGTGGCCAGAAGTGCGCGATGGTGATGCCGGCCGCGAACGGAACCCCGATCACCAGCCCGATCTCGAGCAGCATGTCGAGCGCAGAGAGGTCGATGTCGCGAAGGACGTCCTGGCCGGTGGGGTGCAGCTTCCCCCAGAACGCGACGTTGAGCGGCATCAGGAAGATCGCCAGCACGTTGCTGACCGCCGTCATCGAGACCGAGAGCGCGACGTCGCCGCGAGCGCGGTGGGTCAGGATGTTGGAGACGTTGCCCGGCGGGCAGCAGGCCACCAGGATCATCCCGAGCGCTACCGACCCGCGGACGTCGAGGAGCAGCGTCAGGCAGAAGGTGAGGGCGGGCAGCAGCAGGAACTGGGCGACGACCCCGATCGCGATCGTGCCGGGACGGCGCAGCGCGAGGCGGAAGTCGTCGAGCTTGGTGTCGAGGGCGATCCCGAAGAGGATCGCACCGATCACGATCTTGAGGGTGGTCAGCGAGCCCTCGTCGAACGCGATCCGGATCGAGTCGACATCGGCGGCCATCACGGTCATCGTGGCTCTCCCTCGGTCAGGGTGGCGGTAGCGGCGCGGACGGCGCTGCGGTAGGCGTCCTTGTTGACGTAGTAGCTCATCCGCTCCAGCCCGAGGTAGCGGTAGCCACCGGTGAGGTCAGGCCGAGGGCCGGCCAGTCTGGCGGCGAAGGTGCGGGCGCGTTCCGGGGCCTCGCGTTGGGCGCGGAGGTAGCTCGCCACCAGTTCGGCCTGCTCGAAGCGGCCCTGCCAGCCCAGCCCGGAGGCCTCCACCATGCCCAGCACGAAGAGGTTCGGCGTCGAGCGGGGGAAGATGTTGAGGTAGAGGTCCGGGGAGGTGCCGCTGCCGGGGCCGGCCCAGTCGAGAGCGGCGGGATCCACGAACGGGTAGTGCAGGTGGTACCCGGTGGCGAGGACGATCTGGTCGTAGTCGCCGTGGCTGCCGGCGACGAAGCGGACGGAGTCGCCGTCGAACCGATCGACGTCACCGCGCACGGTGATGTCGCCGTGGCCGACGTGGTGCAGGACCAGCGAGTTCACCACGGGGTGCGATTCGTAGATCTTGTAGTCGGGCTTGGGGAAGCCGAAGCGAACCGGGTCGCCGGTGAAGAGCTTGAGCACCCGGGAGTCGATCGCCTGCTTGATCCGCGCTGGCAGGGGCTTGCCCTGGTTGAGGGTGTCCGCTGGCCGCCCGAAGAGGTACTTGGGTACGAAGTAGTAGCCGCGGCGCACCGAGATGTCGACGGAGGCGGCGTAGTGGACGGCATCGACCGCGATGTCGCAGCCGGAGTTGCCGGCGCCGATGATCAACACCCGTTTGCCGGCGAAGACCTGGGCGCTCTTGTAGGCGCTGGTGTGGAAGAGCTCCCCGTTGAAGCTGCCGCGGAAGGTGGGGACGGCGGGCTCGGAGAGGGTTCCGTTGGCGATCAGGACGCCGGCGTGACGGCGGGTCCGGGTGCCCTCGGGGCCGGTACTGGTGACCAGCCAGCCGTCGTCGCCGTCCTGCTTGATCTCGGTGACTTCGGTGGAGAATGAGAAGCCGTCGCGGAGCGTGAAGCGGTCGGCGTAGGCGTTGAAGTAGGCACGGAGCTCGCGGTGGCTGGGGTAGTCGGCGACGGCCGCGGCCATCGGGAACTCGGTGAACTCGGTGGTGGTCTTCGACGAGATCAGGTGCGCGGAGTTGTACATGGTGCTCCGCGGGGCGTCGATGTCCCAGAGCCCGCCGACGCCGGAGTTGAGCTCGTACCCGCTCCAGGGGAGCCCTGCCTTCTGCAGGTTGCGGGCAGCGGCCAGGCCGGTGGGACCGGCGCCGATGACGGCGTAGGTGGCTGGTGTGTCGAACGCTGAGCCAGGCACCGGCTCTCCCTTCACGTGGGTCGTGTCGGACACGGTAGTGCCGATCTCCGACAGAGAGAGAAGAGTTTAATTCTAGTTCTTCACTCTAGTTTCACCCTCGCTCTACTGAGCGGCCCTAAGCGCCGAGGACCGCAATCGCGGCGATGCAGAAGAGGAAGGTCCACCCGCCCGTCACTCGGGCAGGTGCCTGTGGGCCGGGACGGCGGAGGAAGAGCATCGTGAGGTAGGCGAGCAGGCCGAGGAACGGAATCGGGTTGGCGATGATCCAGTACCAGGCCCACCGCGTGGCGAACGCCGGCTCGGGGCCGAAGTAGAGGTGGAGTGCGACGTCGATCAGACCGATCGCACCCATGGCCAGGACCCATCCGGGGACCGGGCGATCGTAGACCGACCCAGCGGGGTCAGGATGGCCGGAGCGCACCGAGACGTCGGGGGCGACCTGCTGAAGGGTGGCCGTGACGTCGCGCATCAGCGCGCTGGGCTCTGCGGTAGGTGCACCCCAGGAGATGGGGGCTAGGTCTCGACTGACAGCGTCGAGATGTTTGATCTCCGGGCCGCTCTGGGAAGACGACTCGCGCACCACGGTGTGGAAGGAGCGCCACCCCTGCTTCCAGGTGATGCGGACCAGGTTGCTGAAGGTCGCTTCGGGGTCACGGGGGACGGCGGTGTGATCGTCCAACTCGATGCTGCTGACCTCCCCGCGCTCGACGGCGTCGGCGAGATCGCGCCAGTCAGCGGATTGTGGGCTCAGGAGCCAGCTGACGGCGACGACGATCCAGGCGACCGCCAGCAGCCCGACGATCACCTGCTGGAGGAAGGAGCGGGGTGGCGTGGACGGCGTCGCGGGCGCGGCCGGAACCAGGGTCCGTTCGGTGGCGGGATCTGTGTTCGGGCCCGCCGCCGTCGGGTCACTGCTCTGCACGTTCGAAGCGTCGCACAGAACGGCGTGTCGCGGACGACGCGCCGGAAGAAACTGGACATATGTCTACCGCTGTGACGGTTGTGAACAACTAGGGCTCACCTGTGGGAAACGGATGTGTTGCGCGCTCGTGTCGACAAAGAAACACGGCAACCCCAGATGGCGCGAAGATGAACCAAAGTTGCCGGTATTTGTTTTTTCCACAGAACCGGAACAGCGTTTCCGCAGGTCAGAGGCACTTTCGACAATCGGGGCGACCGTTGTCCACAGGCTCCTCCCCAGGCTGTGCACAGTCAATCCGCCGTCATCCACGGCTATCCACGGGTTATCCACAGGGCCTGTGGATAGGCCGCTTTCGCGTTGGCCGGTCGGGCGCGTACGGTCGCCCTGTCTGACTCGCCCGAGCGGTTGTGTCGGAGGTCGGGGATAGACCTAGTTCCGGACGCCGTGCAGGGTGGCGAGAGGGGTTGTGGAGTGAGCGTCGTCGAGGGTACTCACGAGCTTCCGCCCGAGCCCGACTGGGGCGACGGGCCAGCGGCCTTCGAGCCGGGAGAGGCCCCACGCGGTCCGAACGACCGGACTCCGCCGTCCGACAACGCCGCCGAGCAGAGCGTGCTCGGCGCGATGCTGCTCTCCAAGGACGCCATCGCCGACGTCGCCGAAGTGATCCGCGGTACCGACTACTACCGGCCGGCCCACGAGATCATCCACGACGCGATCATCGACCTCTTCGGTCGTGGCGAGCCCGCCGACCCGGTGACGGTGGCTGCCGAGCTCCAGCGGCGCGGCGAGCTGCAGCGTGCTGGTGGTGCGCCCTACATGCACACGTTGGCCGCCAATGTGCCGATCGCCGCGAACGCCGGCTACTACGCCGAGATCGTCCGGGAGAAGGCGATCCTGCGCCGGATGGTCGCCGCCGGCACCAAGATCGTCTCCCTCGGCTACGCCGGTGAGGGCGACGTCGACAACCTGGTCGACGAGGCCCAGGCCGAGATGTACAAGATCACCGACAAGCGCACGGCCGAGGACTACGCGCCGCTCGCCGACATCATGGAGGGCGTCCTCGATGAGATCGAGGCGATCTCGACGCGTGAGGAGGGCATCTACGGCGTGCCCACCGGCTTCGCCGACCTCGACGAACTCACCAACGGCCTGCACGCCGGCCAGATGATCATCGTCGCGGCGCGTCCCGCGATGGGTAAGGCGCTGGCGCTCGACACGCCGCTGGCCACTCCCGCTGGCTGGACGACGATGGGTGCGGTCGCGGTGGGCGATCAGCTCATCGACGCCGATGGGCGCCCGACGACGGTCGTCGCGGCTACCGACGTGATGGTGGATCGTCCCTGCTACGAGGTGGAGTTCTCGGACGGCTCGTGCATCGTTGCCGACGCTGAGCACCAGTGGCTGACCGAGACGAGGTCCGCGCGCAAGTCCGAGTGGGCAGCCCGCACCCAGTACAACAGGACCAGGAACCAGCACACCTTCGCCTCAGTCGTGACGACCGAACAGATCGCGTCGTCGGTCCGCATCGGTGTTGAGGGACGCGCGAACCACGCCGTATTGAATGCCAGCGCACTTGACCTGCCCGAGGCTGAACTGCTGATCGAGCCGTACGTGCTCGGTGCCTGGCTGGGAGACGGCCACACCGATGGCTGTCGGATCACCTCGGAGAGCTCGGAGATCCCGATGCTGATCGAGGGCCTCGGCTATGTCGTCCGCTCGCAGGGAAACATGCTCTACTCGATCACGCTGCCGGATGGGGACCGTGCAGAGAACGGGCTCTGCCCCGGCTGCGGTGGCCGTTGCACCGGTACGTACCTGTGCCAATCGTGCCGCGACGACCATGGCACCTTCACCGCCCTGCTGCGCCAGTTGGGCGTGCTCGGCAACAAGCACATCCCCGACAGCTACCTGCGCGGCTCGGTGGAGCAGCGCCGGGCGCTGCTGGCTGGGCTGATGGATACCGACGGCACGGTGGTCCGAGGAGTCGGGTCGTGCCAGTTCGCCGTCACCAACCGTGAGTTAGCCGATGATGTGTACGAGCTGATCGTGTCGTTGGGCTATCGATGCGGACGGCGGGAGAAGCGGGTCGCGGGTCGCTCCGAGGCCAGCTCGACGTGCTACATCCTGAACTTCTCGACGATCGACGACGTCTTCCGGTTGGAGCGCAAGCACCTTCTGCACAAGCAGGAGCGCCCGGAGAACACTCGACGGATCGGGCGGCGGTACATCACCGCGATCCGTGAGGTGCCGTCGGTTCCGGTGCGTTGTGTCCAGGTGGACAACGACGATCACCTCTACCTCGCGGGCGAGTCGATGATCCCGACCCACAACTCCACGTTGGCCCTTGACTTCTGCCGTGCGGCGTCGATCCACAACGGCATGGCCAGCGTCTTCTTCTCCCTCGAAATGAACCGCGCCGAGATCACCATGCGTCTGCTCTCGGCCGAGGCGAAGGTTCCGCTGAACCACATCCGTAACGGCAACATGACCGACGACGACTGGGCGCGGCTGGCGCGGAAGATGGGCGAGGTCTCCTCGGCGCCGATGTTCATCGACGACAGCCCCAACATGACGATGATGGAGATCCGGTCCAAGGCCCGTCGGCTCAAGCAGAACCACGACCTGCGCCTGATCGTGATCGACTATATGCAGCTGATGAGCTCCGGCAAGAAGGTCGAGTCGCGGCAGTTGGAGGTCTCGGAGTTCTCGCGTCAGATCAAGCTGCTGGCCAAGGAGATCGAAGTCCCGATCATCGCCCTGTCCCAACTCAACCGTGGTCCCGAGCAGCGCGCCGACAAGAAGCCGGCCGCCTCCGACCTCCGTGAGTCCGGCTCGCTCGAGCAAGACGCCGACATGATCATCCTGTTGCACCGCGAAGACGTCTACGAGAAGGAGTCGACCCGCCCCGGCGAGGCCGACCTGATCGTTGCCAAGCACCGCAACGGCCCCACCCGCGACGTCACCGTGGCCTTCCAGGGCCACTACTCGCGGTTCGTGGATATGGCGCACTAAGGGGCCTGTGACGGTGGCGAATTGGACGATGGGCGCGCCACCGGCGAGCCAGGGTGTTGACGTTGCAACTAGCCTGCGTGTTGCACAAAATGGATCCTCATCTGAGGTATGATTTCGTGCAACGCGCATGAGCTCGGTCACCTGGTGATGCATGGTGCCTACGACACCCC
Organism: Nocardioides sp. Bht2; assembly: GCF_047308515.1. Lineage (NCBI taxonomy): Bacteria > Bacillati > Actinomycetota > Actinomycetes > Propionibacteriales > Nocardioidaceae > Nocardioides > Nocardioides sp. Bht2. The sequence goes on along the minus strand of NZ_JBLBWI010000001.1, from coordinate 976,139 downwards.
CACCGGTCGAGAGCGCGAATGGGAAGCGAACCGGTTCGCGGCCGCATGGTTGATGCCTGAAGCTGACGTGCTTGCGAGCGGCCTTCGCAACGCTAGTGTCGATCGCATTATCGAAGCTAAGGGTCGCTGGGGAGTTTCTGCCATGGCTCTCACGCATCGACTTCACGAGCTTGGTGTGATTTCTGATTGGGCCTACACGAGCGCGTGCAGGCGCCTGAGCCAACTGGGCTATCGTCGTGGTGAGCCCGACCGCGACCCAGCACCGCGCGAGTCCTCCCAGGTTCTAGACAAGGCGTTCGCGCTACTTCGCGATCACGGAATCACGACCACCGCGATCGCGAGGGACCTGACTATTCACCCGGAGGCTCTCCGAGAATTGGTGTTTGGTCTGGTGCTGACACCGGTGGATGGCGGAAGCGCGGGGTCGGGTCGGCGTGAGGGATCACGGTTGACCGTGATTGATGGAGGGCGTCGACGCCGGAGTTAGCAGCTGACGCGGGACGGTGGCGTCCTCAATAGGACCAAGCGCGATCAGCTCACGAGGCTGCCGCAACTCGATTGACTCCGGTTCGGCGGTCGGCGACGCTCGGCTTCGCGTCACGGTGCAAGGCATTCACGTGGCTTGGCTAGCCGGCTGCCGTTGCGGGCGGCACAGGTGACAAGTCTCTTGCGCGGCTGGTGACAAGTCCGGCCGGCAAGTTGATGGCGTTGATGGGTTTGCTCGACCCGTCATCGGCCCGACCCCTTGACGCCCCTTTCGCCGCCCCGTTCCGCTGGACGGGAGAGCGCCGCCTCCACCCTCTCGCCCGATGATTCGATGACGTTTCCGTTGGTTCGAGAGGGAGTGCGCAGACGTGGAGACGGTTCAGAAGTGGGTTCGTGCGCTGGTCGACGAGCAGGAGACCGGTCTGGTCTTCGGTGACGACAGGTGGTCGTGGGCCCAGACCGTCGGCGATGCTGCTGCGCGGGCACGTGTTCTGGCTGAGTACGCCAAGGCGGACGAGCCGCTGCATGTGGGCGTGCTGATGGAGAACACCCCGGAGATGGTCCGGGCGCTGGTCTCCGGCGCCGTCGGGTCGCACGTCACGGTCGGGATCAACGCCACCCGGCGTGGCGAGGCGCTGGCCCGCGACATCGTGCACACCGACGTGAACGTCCTGCTCACCGACGACCACCACGCGCCGCTCGTCGAGGGCCTCGACCTCGGCGGAATCCCGGTGATCAACGTCGACGACGCCGCGTGGGCTGCCCGTGCCGCGGAGGCGGACCGCAGCGTCGAAGGCTTCGCTGACGCCGTCGACACCGACACGTTCGTGCTGATCTTCACCTCCGGCACCTCCGGCGACCCGAAGGCAGTGATGGTTCCGCACCTGCTGTCGACCGCGTCGGTGCAGGTGTTGGCGCCGAGCTTCGGCCTGGGCCGCGACGACGTCTACTACTGCGCGATGCCGCTCTTCCACTCCAATGCCATCGTGACCTCGTTCGCGCTCGCCCTGGCGAGCGGCGGCGACCTGGTGATCAAGCGCAAGTTCTCGGCGTCCGGCCTGCTGCCCGACATCCGCAAACATGGCGCCACCTTCATGAACTACATCGGCAAGCCGCTCGCCTACGTGCTCGCCACCCCCGAGCTCGACGACGACGCCGACAACACCCTTCGCGTCGCCTACGGCAACGAGGCGACCGACCGTGACATCGCCGAGTTCTCCCGACGCTTCGGCTGCACCGTCACCGACGGCTACGGCTCCACCGAGGGCGCGGTCTTCATCGTCCGCGACGAGAACACCCCGCCCGGCTCGATCGGCAAGGCGGTCGGTGGCTCCACGGTCTGGAACCGGGAGAGCCGCGAGGTGTGCCCGCCCGCGGTCTTCGACGCGTCCGGCCGGGTCGTCAACCTCGACGACGCGGTCGGCGAACTGGTCAACCCTGAAGGCGGCGGCCTCTTCCAGGGCTACTACAACGACGAGGCCTCCACGAAGGCTCGCCTCGACGGCGGCGTCTACTGGTCGGGCGACCTGGCCTACCGCGACACCGAGGGCAACATCTTCCTGGCCGGTCGCACCGACGACTGGCTGCGGGTGGACGGCGAGAACCTCGCCACCGGTCCGGTCGAGCGTCTGATGATGCGCAACGACGCGATCAGCCAAGCCGCCGTCTACAGCGTTCCGGACGAGATCACCGGCGACCGGTTGATGATCGCGCTGGTGCTCCGCGAGAACGCCACCCTGGCGCCAGAGGAGTTCGAGCGGTTCCTCGACGAGCAGGCGGACCTCTCGCCCAAGGCCCGACCCTCCCTGGTCCGGATCACCGCCCAGATGCCGACCACCGCCACCAACAAGGTGATCAAGCGCGAACTGCGCCAGGTCGGTGCCGCCACCACCGACGAGATCTGGGAGCGGGAGCCGCGCGGCACCGCCTACATCAAGCGCTGAGGCGTCGCGGCGCTCAGCCGAGCTGCGCAAGCCCCTCGGTGGCGATCTGCTCGAAGACGGTGAGGTCGTTCGCGAAGATCGAGTCGGGAACGGGCCAGTGGATGACGAGTTCGTCGATGCCGAGGTCGCGGTAGGTGCCGGCCCAGTCGACGAAGGCGTCGAGCGAGGCCAAGGGCTTCTCGGCGGTAGAGCCTTCGAGCAGCACCTTGGTCAGCTCGGCGACGTCGCGGCCCCGCGCTTCACAAGCCGCCGTCAGCTTCTCGATCTGACGCTCGACCACGGACGGCGCCTCGGCCACGGGGACCTCGCCGGGGCCCTTCGGGTCGCCGTAGGTGACCCAGCCCTGGCCGTACTCGGCGGCGAGTCTGAGTCCGCGGGGTCCGGTCGCGGCGACCAGGAACGGCACCCGCGGCGTCTGCACGCAGCCGGGGATGTTGCGCGCCTCGACGGCGTCGTAGAACTCGCCGTGCCGGGTGGTGACGGGCTCGCGCAACAGTTCGTCGAGCATCGGGAGGAACTCGTCGAAACGGTCGGCGCGCTCCTTCGGCGTCCACGCCTCCTGGCCGAGGGCGGTGGCGTCGAAACCGGTGCCACCCACCCCGATACCGACGCTGAGCCGCCCCTGCGAGATGTCGTCGATGCTCATCAGGTCCTTGGCCAGCGTGACCGGGTGCCGGAAGTTCGGCGAGGTGACCAAGGTGCCGAGCCGCAGCGTGCTGGTAGCGGCTGCGGCCGCCGTCAGGGTGGGGACCGCCCCGAACCAGGGCTCGTCGCGGAACGAGCGCCACGAGAGGTGGTCGTAGGTGTACGCCGTGTGGAACCCGAGCTCTTCGGCGCGTCGCCAGATCTGTTGCCCCACGGGCCAGCGGTGGATCGGCAGGATGACCGTGCTCAGGCGCATGTCGCGAGGTTACTCCCACTCAATGTGAGCTCAGCGTCCATTTTCGGCGGCGAAGTGCGCGCTGAGGTCACATTGAGGCGAGGGCTTCCTTGATCCGACGCTGGGCGTCGTCCAGTGACTCGGCCGACGGGTCGGTGTCCACCGAACCGAAGTCGAAGTCGCTCAGCGAGTGCGCGGCGAAGACGTGCACGTGCAGGTGGGGAACCTCCAGGCCGGCGATGATCATCCCGACGCGCGGGGCGTCGAAGGCGCGCTCGATCGCCTGACCCACCCGCTGCGCGACGGCGGTCACCTTGGCGAAGGTTCCGCTGTCGATCGCCTGCCAGTGGTCGATCTCGGCGCGCGGCACGACGAGCGTGTGACCCGGCGAGAGCGGAGCGATGGTCAAGAACGCCACCACCTCGTCGTCCTCGTAGACGAAGCGGCCGGGGATGTCGCCGTTGATGATCTGCGTGAAGACGGTCATGGAGCCACTGTAGGGAGTCCGTCGAAGGTTGAGGCGCGGGCCCGGCTCCGCGAATCAAGAGCAACCAAAGGGTTGCGCTACTCCCGAGCGTGTGCAACTCTGAAGTTGCAGACAACGAGAGGGGAGCATCATGACCGAGGCGAACCACAGCGCCGACGAACTGGCTGCGCTCGACAGCATCACCCGCGACATCGAGATCGACGCCAGCGCCGAAAAGGTGTGGGCCTTGATCGTCCGACCGGGCTGGTACGTCAACGAGGGCACCGTCGAGGATCCGCAGGACCTCCGCTACGAGACCGACGAATCAGGCCGCGAGATCACCGTGCTGAACCATCCCAAGTGGGGCGAGTTCCGGTTCCTCACCGTCGCGCTCGAGCAGCCGACGTATGCCGCCTTCCGCTGGCTCAGCCGGACCGACCCGACGTCGACGGCCGGCACGCTGGTGGAGTTCTGGATCGAGCAGCGTGACGCCGGCGTCACGCTGCGGGTGAAGGAGAGCGGCTTCTCCAGCCTCTCCGACGACCCCGCCGTCTGGCTCAAGGAGCGCGAGGGCAACGACAAGGGGTGGCTCGAGGAGCTCGCCGTCGCGAAGTCCTATGTCGAGGACGCCGGATGACGGGGACGAACCTGACCAGCGACCTGACCGCGGTCTGTTCCGCCCTCGGCGACCCGACCCGCTGGGAGATCCTCTCCCGGCTGGGGGAGCAGGCGATGTCGGCCTCCGCCCTGGCCCGGGTGCTGCCGGTCTCGCGCCAGGCGATCGCCAAACACCTCGACCTGCTCACCGACGTCGGGTTGATCACCAACGAAAGACGTGGCCGCGAGGTGGTTCATCTGGTGATCGGCGCCAAGCTCAACGCGCTCGGACATGAGCTGGAACGGCTGGGCAACGCCTGGGACACCCGGCTCCGCGCGATCAAGGAGCTGGCCGAGGAGAGTGCCGCCGACAGCTGAGCCCAACGGCTACCCGCGATACCGCAACAGCACGACGCCGTTGGCGAAGCTGCGCTGGTCGATCAGGGCGAGCTCGGTGCGGGTGCCGGTCGGCAGACCGGGCTTGCCACCACCGGTCGCTACCGGCACGACGTAGAGCTGGACCTCGTCGACCAGGCCGGCGCTGAGTGCTTGGCCGGCAAGGTCGGCGCCGCCGATCAGGATGCTGCCCTCGGTGTCGGCCTTGAGCGCCCGGACGGCGGCGGGGTCGAAGCGACGCTCGATCCGGGTCCGGGCGGTGAGGGGTTCGGCCAAGCTGGTCGAGTAGACGATCTTCTCCGCGTCCTGCCAGGCCGCGGAGAAGGCGGCGTACGCCTCCGAGGCGGCGGCGAGCGAGGTGTCCGTCTCCCAGACCGACATCGCTTCATAGAGCCGACGCCCGTACAGGAAGGTGGTCGCGTCCCGGACCAGTTCGGTGTGGGCGGCGAACACGTCGTCGTGGACGGGGAAGAGGTTGATGTCGCCGTCCGGGTCCTCGATGAAGCCGTCCAGCGTGACGTTCGTGGGGTAGATCAGCTCGGCCATCCGGCCACGCTCCCCGCGCCGCGCCGCACTGTCAAGGGTGGGCGCTGCTCAGCTCCTGGGCGAGCATCACCAGGATCCCGCTCGGTCCACGCAGGTAGGTGAGCTTGTAGAGATCCTGGTAGCGAGCCACCCCGCGCAGCGGGAAACAACCGTGCCGGGCGGCGATCTCCAGCGCCTCGTCGATGTCGTCGACCGAGAACGCGACCCGGTGCATGCCGATCTCGTTGGGCAGCGTGGGTTCGGTCTCGATCGCCTCGGGGTGGAGGTACTCGAAGAGCTCCAGGCGCCCGTTGCCGTCCGGCGTCTGCAGCATCTCGATCCTGGCGTGGTTGCCGTCCAACCCGACGGCGGTGTCGGTCCAGTCGCCGCTGACCGTGTCCCGACCCAGCACCGTCAGGCCGAGATCGGTGAAGAAGGCGATCGCCGCCTCCAGATCGCGGACGGCGATGCCGACGTTCTCCAGCTTGATGGCCATGACCTGCACGTTACCCACTGGCGTACGCCAGGAGGCTCGGGCAAGGTGGAGGGCGCTGCACCGACTCATCCCGCGCACGAGGAAGAGGAACGCCGTGACCGTCGCTATCGAACTGGGCCAGAGCACCACTCCGCTGCTCGACGAGACGATCGGTGAGAGCCTGGAACGGACGGTGGCTGAGCACCCTGACGCCGAGGCTCTGGTCGAGGTGGCGACGGGGCGCCGTTGGAGTTGGCGGGAGTTCGACGACGCCGTCAACGAGATCGCTCGCGGACTCCTCAGCGACGGCGTCGCGGTCGGTGACCGGGTCGGGATCTGGGCGCCGAACTGTGCCGAGTGGACGATCGTCCAGTTCGCGGCTGCGAAGGTGGGCGCGATCCTGGTCAACGTCAATCCCTCGTACCGCACTCATGAGTTCGCCTACGCCGTCCAGCAGTCCGGGCTGCGGATGCTCTTCACGGTGACCAGCTTCAAGACGAGTGAGTACCGGGCGATGGTCTCCGAGGTCGTCGCGGCCGGGGACGCCGGCAGCCTGGAGCGAACGGTCTATGTCGACACGGCGGATTGGGCGGAGCTGATCGCCGACGGCGACCAGATCGCCGCCGATGCCGTCGCGCAACGGATGGCCACCCTGGCGCCTGACGACGCGATCAACATCCAGTACACGTCGGGCACCACCGGGTTCCCGAAGGGCGCGACGCTGAGCCACCGCAACATCTTGAACAACGGCTACTTCACCACCGAGCTGATCAACCTCACCGCAGCCGATCGGCTCTGTATCCCGGTGCCGTTCTACCACTGCTTCGGGATGGTGATGGCCAACCTCGGCTGCGTCACCCACGGCACCACGATGGTGATCCCAGCCCCCGGGTTCGACCCCGAGACCACGTTGCGCACCATCGCCGACGAGCGGTGCACCGGCGTCTACGGCGTGCCGACGATGTTCATCGCGATGCAGAACCACCCCGACTTCACCAGCTTCGACCTGACCAGCCTGCGGACCGGGATCATGGCCGGATCGATCTGTCCGGTCGAGGTGATGAAGCGGTGTGTGGAGGAGATGCACATGCGCGAGGTCTCCATCGCCTACGGGATGACCGAGACCAGCCCGGTGAGCTGCCAGACCCGTGCCGACGACGACCTGGAACGCCGGACCGCGACCATCGGCCGGGCGGCGCCCCACGTGGAGATCAAGATCGTCGACCCCGTCACCGGGGCGACGTTGCCCCGTGGCGAGACGGGCGAGTTCTGCACCCGCGGCTACTCGGTGATGCTCGGCTACTGGAACGACGCCGAGAAGACCGCGGAGGCGATCGACGCCGACGGCTGGATGCATACCGGCGACCTCGCGGTGATGCGCGCCGACGGCTACTGCAACATCGTCGGGCGGATCAAGGACATGGTGATCCGCGGCGGGGAGAACATCTACCCCCGGGAGATCGAGGAGTTCCTCTATACCCACCCCGACATCGAGGACGTCCAGGTGATCGGCGTCCCCGACGAGCGCTACGGCGAGGAGCTCTGCGCCTGGATCAAGGTCAAAGACGGCGCCCGGCCGCTCGACGCGGACGCCGTCCGCGCCTTCGCTGCGGGCAGGCTCGCGCACTTCAAGATCCCGCGGTACGTCCTGATCGTGGAGGAGTTCCCGATGACCGTCACCGGCAAGATCCGCAAGGTGGAGATGCGCGAACGGTCGGCCCGCGAGCTCGGGCTCACCGACGACGGGTGAGTCGGCGGCTCAGCGCTTTTCGAGCAGGGCCAGGTCCCGGCGGATGTAGCGCAGGTGCGCCCACTCCTCCTCCAGGATCACCCGGATGCAGTCGCCCACACTCGGCCGCCGATCTCCGTCGCCCCAGGGGTTCTCCCGCTCGGCGGCGAGAAGTTCCGGCGTCGCTGTGGCCAGGAAGTCGGTCACCGACTGTTGCCGTTGTGCCCGGACCGCGAGGACTTCGTCGTACGACGGCGGTTCGGGGCGGAAGATCGACATGTCGAAGCCCATCTCCTCGGCACCGGTGAAGATCTGACCGATCTCGTGGAAGGGCTCGTCGAGACGGAGGATCGCCCGGCCCAGCCAGGTGTCGGTGGCAAGGATCAGGTGCCGCAGGGTCTGCGCCAGCGACCATTCACCGTTCACCTGCTCGTCGATCAGCCCGAGCGGCGTCCCGGTGACGGTCTCCTGCCACGCCGCCTGGACGGCGACCCACCCTTCGCGCAGCCCCTGCGGCGTCTCTGCGTTCTGCAATGCGCGGCCCGGGAACTGCCGGTTGAGTTCGGCGTCGACCAGCGGCACGACGTCGACGCCGTTGACCACCAGAGTGCCGAAGAAGAGGTCGTGGCTGTCGATCTCCAGCCCGTTGACATCGACCTCGCGCATGGTCACGCCGCTGAGATCGGAGAAGCGGACAGTCGCTCCCTTGAAGCTCGCCGCGACGAACTTCGCGCCCTCGAATTCGTCGGTGTTCGAGTAGGTCGTCATCGTTCCATCATGGTCCGAATCGTGCGGAGGTCAACGGGCCGCCGGGTGGCAGTCGCGGGCGTCCTAGGCTGGGCCGGTGCCCGACCACGCCTTTGAACTGAGCTTCGACGACGCGTCCGAGCGGGCGATCGTCGATCAGTGGCTGGCCCTGAAGGCCGCAGGCATCCCGTCGCAGGCCGACCACCGTTCGATGACCAATGCGCCGCACCTGACCCTGGCAGCGGCGACCCCGATCCCGGCCACGTTGATCGAGCCGGCTGTCTCGTTGATCGGGCCGCTACTGCCGACCCGGATCCAGCTCCGCGGGTTGATCCTGCTGGGCAACGGTCCCCGGGTGACCGTGGCGCACCTGGTCGAACCGACGCCGGCGCTCGCCGCAGCAACCTTGGAGCTGCGGGCCCTGGTGCCGGGGCTGCGGCACCCGGTCTGGATGCCGCACCTCACGTTGGCTCGACGGGTTCCGCGGCGCCTCCTGCCGGCCGCGCTCGAGGTGCTGGCCGCGACGCCGACGGTCGAGACCCTCTCCGCCGACCGGCTCCGCTGGTGGGACCCGGATGCGGACGTGGTGGACGACATCGCGATCGGCTAGTCCGGTCGGTCACTCTCGGTGGTCGGCAGTCGGCATGGGCGCCGCTCGTCTCTTGCATAGCCTCCGGGCGGCCCCGGTGGACGTGTTACCGGGGCTGTCCTTTGAAAACTCTGAGAGGCCGTTCCATGCAGCAGTCCGTTCGCAACGTCATCATCATCGGGTCCGGTCCCTCCGGCTACACCGCCGGCGTCTACGCCGCGCGCGCCGGACTCCAGCCCCTGGTCTTCGAGGGTTCCGTCACCGCCGGCGGAGCCTTGATGAACACCACCGAGGTGGAGAACTTCCCGGGCTTCCGTGACGGCATCATGGGTCCGGCTCTGATGGATGAGATGCGTGCTCAGGCCGAACGGTTCGGTGCCGAGCTGGTCGCCGACGACGTCATCGAGGTCGACCTCGTGGGCGAAATCAAGACCGTCAGGACCGCCACCGATACGTTCCAGGCACGCACGGTCATCCTCGCCACCGGCTCCGGATACCGGAAGCTGGGCATCGAGCGCGAGGAGGAACTGTCGGGGCGCGGGGTCTCCTGGTGCGCCACCTGCGACGGATTCTTCTTCCGTGACCAGACCATCGCGGTGGTCGGTGGCGGTGACTCCGCCGTCGAGGAGGCCACCTTCCTCACCCGGTTCGGCGCCAAGGTCTACCTCATCGTCCGTCGCGATGAACTCCGGGCGTCCAAGATCATGCAGGAGCGCGCCTTCGCCGACCCGAAGCTCGAGATCATCTGGAACGCCGAGGTGGGTGCGTTGCACGGGCAGGACCGGTTGGAGGGCGTCACCCTCGTCGACACCATGACCGGCGCGGAGTCCGCGCTCGAGATCTCCGGCCTTTTCATCGCGATCGGTCACGACCCCCGGAGCGAACTGCTGACCGGTCAGGTCGACCTGGACGAGGACGGCTACGTCCTGGTCAACCACCCCACCACCGAGACCAACCTCGCGGGTGTCTTCGCGGCCGGCGACCTGGTCGACCACCACTATCGCCAGGCCATCACGGCGGCGGGCACCGGATGCGCCGCCGCGCTGGACGCCGAGCGCCACCTCGCTGAGCTGGACCACCGGAGCCTGCTCCGCGCCTGATCGGGAGGCGAGACCGAGCCATGCCCCGGAACGCGCAAGGACCGCTCGGTCCCGTCGTTGGACGGGGCCCGGCGGTCCTTGTGCGTGGAGCTCCGGCTCAGTGCTGGTCGATGCCTTCGAAGCCGATCTTTACCAGCGAGAGCGTGCCCAGACCGGGATTCTGCTCCCGGACCGCCTGGTCCACCATCCGTTCCAGGATCGCATCCGGAACCAGACACTCAAGGCAGTCGGCGGTGCCCGCCTCCAGCGCCACCACGACGTCGCCGCCCTCGTCGACGCTCTGCGCGTACAGCTTGAAGCCGTCGGCCTCGAGTCCGGTCCGGACCCCGGCCAGGGCGTCGTCCACCGTCTTCATGTCCATCGTTGACCTCCAATTTCTTGCGTCACTTCCGCTGAGCCGCAGTGGCTCGGTGACATAGCGAAGCCAGTGAATAGCCTCCCGGCATCGCAATCTCAGGAGGTTCTGTTGAATAGAAGTGCCAGTTCGTTGGCGACCATCATCGAGACCGTCGTCGCGCCCGCTGCGGGCGCCGTCGACAAGGAGGGCGCCTTCCCTCGTGCTTCCATCGACGCCTTGGCAGCTGCGGGTCTGTTCGCGCTCACCGTGCCGACCCAGTACGGCGGCGCCGGGCTGGGCCCGCAGGCAGCCGTCGACCTGGTCCGCGAGATCGCCGGTGTCTGCGGCTCCACCGCGATGGTCACCGGGATGCACTACGCCGCTACCGGTGTTCTGATCGCCGACGACCGTGCAGAGGTGTTGGAGGCCATCGGCCGCGGCGAGCACTTGACCACGCTGGCGTTCTCGGAGACCGGATCGCGCAGCCACTTCTGGGCACCCGGCAGCACCGCCACCGCTGTGGGCGATCGGATCCGGCTCGACGCGCACAAGAGCTGGGTGACCTCGGCGCAGCAGGCCGACAGCTACATCTGGTCGTCGCGCCCGCTGGCGGCCGAGGGGCCGATGACCCTGTGGTTCGTGCCGACCAGCGCCGAGGGCCTGGAGATCGGACCCGAGTTCGACGGTCTCGGCCTGCGGGGCAACGGGTCCACCTCGGTCCGGGGCAACGCCGTCGAGGTGGAGCCCACGGCCCTGATCGGCACTGACGGCGAGGGCCTCGACTTCGCCCTCGCCTCGGCGCTGCCGTGGTTCCTCCTGGTCAACGCGGCAGCCAGTGCCGGACTGATCCAGGCCGTGATCCGCGACGCCGTCGCCCACGTCACCACCAGCCGGCTGGAGCACCTGGGGCAGACCCTGGCCCAGCAGCCGCAGACCTTGGCCCGGATCGCGACGATGCAGATCACCGCCGACCGCACCAACGCTCTGCTCGACCTCGCCGCAGGTCGGGTGGCGGCCGGCGCCGAGGACGCGCCGCTTCGGGTGTTGGAGGCCAAGGCCTGTGCCGACGAAGCGTCTGCTCAGGTGGCCGACCTGGCGATGCAGGTCTGCGGTGGAGCCGCCTTCCGCAAGGAGCTCTCCATCGAACGGCGTTTCCGCGACTCTCGCGCAGCCCGGGTGATGGCGCCCACGCAGGACGCCCTGGCCGAGTTCATCGGCCGCGCCGTCTGCGGCATGGGTGAGCTCATCGACGAGGCCGCGCTGGTGGCTCTGCTGGCCAGCGGTCAGCTCGCCGGTGCCGCTCTCGACACGACCGAGCAGGAGCCGCTGCCGGCCGACAGTGCCTTGTGGGCGACGCCAGGGGTGGTCATCACGCCCCACGTCTCCTGGTTCTCCGACTCCTACACCCGCGACGTGGTGGCGCTGTTCGCTGCGAACATCGAGGCTCTCGAGGAGGGGCGGCCGCTCGCCAACGTGGTCGACCGGGAACTGGGCTTCCACCCGTTGCCCGACTGAGGTCGGCGGGACGTATGCTGGGATCCACTTCCGTTTGATGGAAGTGAAGGAGTCGGCGGGCCGCTTCTCCCGGCGCCCGCCCCGCAAGGAGATCCCCGATGAGCGAGCCCGGCGACGGCGTAGCGCGCCCGAGCGTTCTGGCTCGCGCGACCCTGATCCTCGACGCTTTCGCGGAGTCATCCGGGCACCTGTTGCTCGACGAGATCACCGCGCTCACCGGGCTCCCGCACTCCACCACCTTCCGCCTGGTCCGACAGTTGGTCGAGCACGGTTGGTTGGAGGCGGACTACCCGGGGTACCGGCTGGGCGGCCGACTCCGTGAGCTGGGGCAGTCCTCGGTGGATCACAACGAGATCCGGGCCGCGGCTGCGGTCGCTCTCAACGACCTGCATCTGGCCACCGGCATGGTGGTCCACCTGTCGGTGTTGCACGGCGCGAGTTCGCACTACCTCGACAAGGTCGGCGGCGTCGCCTCGCGAACGGTTCCGTCCCGCGTCGGTGCCCGGATCCCGGCGACCAGTACGGTGAGCGGCCGGGCCATCCTGGCGCAGTTGCCCCCCGAGGAGGTCGACGCCCTGCTCGGCGGTTCGGCCGACCTCGAGGCCGTCCACCGCGACCTCGCCCAGGTCCGCAGTCAACGCGGCGTGGCGGTTCGCCCCGGGCGTGATCCGGTCATCGGCGTCACCTCGATGGCGGTGCCGGTGCTCGGGCCGCGGGGGCCGATCGCCGCGATCTCGGTGGGCGCCAAAGGCCTGATCCAACAGTCCGCAGTGGCGCCACTGCTGCTGCACACTGCGGCGGTCATTGCGAGCCGTCACGCCAACCTCTGAGCGTGCGTCCCGCGTGGCGCCGCGCCGATTAGGCTCCGCCACATGGATGTCATGCTCTTCTTCGTCCTCCTTTCGCTCGCGACGATCCTGGCCCTGTTCTGGCTGATCCGCCTGGCCGTGCGCTACGGGGTCAACGACGCCCTGCAGATGAACCGGAGTTGGTTGCGCAGTTCGGATGAGGTGCGGCGCGACTGACCCTTGGCGATGGGTAGTAGGGATCAGGCCCGGCTCTCGAACCAGGGCTGGTGCAGGTCGTAGAAGGTCGCCGACTGCATCGCGTAGGCCAACTCGCTGCGTACCTCCGGCGGGGGCTCGATCTTCTCGCCTTCGCGGGCTGCCGCCTCACTGGTGAAGGCGATCGTCTCGACGAAGCTGCCGTCGTCCTCGATCGCGAGGGTTCCGCCGAGGATGTCGGGCCGCATCTCGTGCAGGGTGGTGGTGTCGGCCATCATTGCCTTGAGCCGACTCGGGTCGTCCACGCGGCCGCGGATGATCTGCACGAACCCGGCATCGTCAGAGCCGCCGTCCATCAGCAGGGTGACGTCGTCGCAGTCGTGGAACTCCACGGGGCCGTCCATCAGGGCCATCAGCCGGGCCGCCCACTCGCCCTGTTCGGGGCGGTCGGAGTTGGCCATCGCAGCTTCGCGGGAGTCGAACCTGATCACGCCGATCAGTTGGCCGTCGTCGGTGAATCCGTGCGTGCCGCCGAGCCATCCGGTGGCGCCGGGTGCCAGCTCCTGGTGCCAGGTGTTGATCATCTGGCGTGCTTCGTCCTGCTTGCTGCAGGGGCCTTGAATCATTTGGATGAACATCGCTGCCTCCTGGTCGTAGGTGTGGGTACGCACCGGTCGAGGCTGCTCGCGGGCCCCGGCCGGGCCCTGGCCGAAACCTACGTCCGCGGCGTCGTCAGCGCATCGCCAAAATTGGCTGTCCTGGTAGTGCGGCGCCCACGCGTGCGCGTGCTGCAGCGCACACACTTTTATTTTGCATTTCATATTCCAAATTAATTACCGTGGGCACATGGAGCTCACGAAGTTCACCGACCTCGGCCTCCGCGTGATGATGCGGCTCGCCGTCCTCGATGAGGGCGAATCTCTGACCACGCAAGCCGTTGCGGAACAGGTCGCGGTCTCCTATGCGCATGCAGCCAAGGTGGTCGCGAAGCTTCAGGCGCTCGGCGTCGTGGAGACCCGGCGTGGCCGTGCAGGCGGTCTATGGATCACCCGGCAGGGCCGCGGGATCTCGATCGGCGCACTCGTGCGGGCGTTGGAGGGCGCCGACGAGGTGATCACCTGCGAGGGCGACAACCCATGCCCGCTCAGGCATTCGTGCCGACTGCGCGGCCTACTGCGCCAGGCGCAGGAGGCGTTCTTCGCGACGCTCGATCCGTACACGATCGACGACCTCACCGCCCCGCCGACCGGCCCGGTGCTGCTCTCGCTGAGCACGCGGACCCCTGGCTAGGCCCCACTCTTCGTCGCTACCGCGACGAATGACGATGAATGTTCAACCCCGGGAGGAATCAGTGCTCAGCCCCACCTCGACCGACGTCATCCGCGCCACCCTGCCTGTCGTCGGAGCAGCCATCGGAGAGATCACCCCGCTCTTCTATGGACGCATGTTCGCCGCCCACCCCGAACTGCTTCGCGACACCTTCAATCGTGGCAACCAGCAAGCAGGCGACCAGCCGAAGGCGCTGGCCTCCTCGATCGCGCGCTACGCCACGATGCTCGTCGACCCGGCCACCCCCGAGCCCGCGGAGATGCTGTCGCGGATCGCGCACAAGCACGCCTCGCTCGGCGTCCGTGAGGACCAGTACGAGATCGTGCACACCCACCTCTTCGCCGCGATCGTCGAGGTCCTAGGTGACGCCGTCACTCCGGAGGTCGCGGCCGCCTGGGATGAGGTCTACTGGCACATGGCCCGCGACCTGATCGCGATCGAGCGCGGTCTCTATGCGGGCGCCGGCGTCGACCCCGAGCACGTTTTCCGTGATCTGGTGGTCGTCGAGCGGGTTCAGGAGTCACCCGACACCGTCTCCTTCGTGCTTGCCGACGTCGACGGCGCCCCCTTGCCCGAGGCGCAGCCCGGTCAGTACGTCTCGGTCGGGGTGCGGTTGTCCGACGGTGCCCGTCAGATCCGTCAGTACAGCTTGGTCCGGTTCGGCGGCGCCGAGTGGGCGATCACGGTGAAGGCGGTGCCCGCCCGAACCGGAGCCGACGGTACTGAGATCCCCGAGGGCGAGGTCTCGAACTTCCTGCACCGCAACGTCTTCGAGGGCGACATGCTGCAGGTCTCGCCGCCTTTCGGTGACCTGATCCTGGACGACTCGGAGAACCCGTTGGTGCTGATCTCGGCCGGCATCGGGACCACTCCGATGATCGGCATGCTGCACCACCTGCGGCTCTCCGGTAGCAGTCGACCGGTGACCGTGCTGCATGCAGACCGTTCGCCGTCGCGGCACGCGCTGCGCCGCGACCTCAAGGAGTTGGTCGCCACCATCGACGGCGCGACCCTGGTCCGCTGGTACGAGGACCTCGGCACCCGCGTGCCACGCGCCGATCTCGCCGCCGGGCTGGTGGATCTGGAGGCGGTCTCGGTTCCGACTGACGCTCAGGTGTACCTCTGCGGCCCGCTCCCGTTCATGGAGTCGGTGCACGCCGGCCTGGTGGCGAAGGGCGTCGCCGGCGACGCGATCCGCTACGAGGTCTTCGGGCCGGACAAGTGGCTGGTCGGCTGAGGATCAGGCCTCGCCGGGGGCGTGCATCCACTGCACGAGTTGCCAGACGATCCCGTTCTCGTCGGCGAACTGGCAGTAGCGCTCGCCCCACGGCTCGGTCTCCGGTTCGGTGACGACCTCCGCCCCTGTCGCTGCGATCCGGGCGAACTCGGCGTCGATCTGCTCGACCTCGAAGGCGAGCAGGGTGCCGTCGCCGGCTGAGCCGGCGATCCGGGCGGGCTTGAAGGTCGCCAGCCCCGTCTGCAGGAAGATCACGTTGACGCCGGCGCTCGGGTGGGCGAGGGAGACGAAGCCGTCCGCGGACATCGCTTCGGTGAAACCGAGATGGCTGGCGAAGCGGGCCGAGGCGGCCGGGTCGGGGACGTTGAGCGAGATGGCGGAGGCGGTGATGTGCATGGCTTCTCCTTGTCGGGCGAATAACTTCGTACGATGTACAACGTACAACGTTATGGAAAGATTCCCGGCATGGAGAAGCAATGCCCCGATCGCTGATCGACCTGCTGTGGCGTGACCATCCGGACGCGCCCATCGGGGGAGCGCGCGGGCCGAAGGCGCGGATCTCGACCGGCTCGGTCGTCGCTGCCGCGATCGCTCTCGCCGACGCCGATGGCTTGGCTGCGGTGACCATCCGCAGCCTCGCCACCGACCTCGGCGTCTCGACCATGTCGATCTACACCCACGTCAACAGCCGTGACGATCTGTTGGTGTTGATGGCCGACGCCGCGCACGGAGCGGCGGCCGCCGCTCGGGGCCCGGTTTCGGACCTGCCTTGGCGGGCCGGGGTGGCGGCTCTTGCAGAGGCGAACCTCGAGGAGTTGCGTCGCCGTCCCTGGCTGTTGGAGATCGACGACGACCGAAGTGCGCTCGGACCGGGCACGATCGCCAAGTACGACCGCGAGCTCGCGGTCCTGGTGCGGCTCGGGCTCGACGACGTCACGACCGACGCCGCGCTGACCTTCGTCCTCGACTTCGTCCGGTCCAGCGCTCGGGCCCTGCGCACCCCGCGGCACGCCGCGGAACTCGCGGAGAACTGGCCGAACTTGAGTGTGAGCCTCGCCGACTACCTCGGAGATGCCTACCCGCTGGCGCAGCGGGTAGGCGCCGCCGCAGGTGAAGCGATGGGCGGCGTCGGCGAACCGTCGTTTGCCTGGCGGTTCGGTCTGGCGCGCCTGCTCGACGGCCTCGCTGCCCTCGCTCAATGTGACCCCAGCGCGCAAAATGAGGCGAATTCCGAGCGCTGAACTCACATTGAGCGGACTAGCATCGGTTCATGGAGGCCACCGAGTCTGGCGCGAACGACCACTGGTTCTGCGTCGGTGTGCCGCTCTTCGTCGGGGCGGTCCTTCTGCTCGCCGGGCTCTTCGTCGGGTTCAACCCGGTCGGTGGGCACTTCGACAACGAGAGCTTCCACTGCGGATCACCCTTCCGCGTCGCCGACGATGATGGCGGCTACGGCGGTAGCGAGCAGTACGACGCGTGTGAGCAGGAGCGCCGTCACCTGTGGCCGTTGGCTTTCGGCGGCGTCGCGCTGGGCCTGCTCTCGCTGGCCGGGGCGGGGATGTCAGCGTGGTCCCATCGGCGGGACGCGGCCTAACGGTCGGGCGTTGGGGTGCTGCTGGAACGATGTGGGGGTGAGCAAAGCAACCTCGATGTACGGCGAGGTCGTCTCGACGACGCGCCTCAGCCCCCAGTTGGTCCGCATCGTCCTCGGTGGAGAGGGGCTGGCCGACTATGTCGCCGGTGACGCCGCCGACCAGTACGTGAACTGTCAGTTCCGTCCTGCGGATGCGCCCTACGCGGTGCCGTTCACCGAGGACGAGGTCCGTGACCTCGACCGTGAGCAGCGGCCGTTCCCGCGCCGGATCACCGTGCGGCACTGGGCCGCCGGCACCCGGGAGCTCACCTTGGACATCGCCGTCCACGGCGACGTCGGGCATGCCGGACGGTGGGCGTTGGCGGCACAGCCGGGCGACCGCCTGCAGATGCGTGGGCCGGCTGGCAGCTACCACCTCCACCAGGACGCCGCCACCTTCCTGTTGGTCGGCGACGAGAGTGCGCTGCCCGCTATCGCCGCCTCGGCTGAAGCCGCTCCGGCGGGAAGTCGGGTCGTCGTGGTGGCCGAGGTCGAAGACGCCGATGGCGAGATCGAGCTCAACTCCCCGGGCACGTTGGAGGTCCACTGGGTACATCGCGCGGGGTACGCCGGCGACCTCGACACCTTGCTGGCCGAGACGGTGGCCGGTCTGCGGTTCGACGGGGTGGTCAGCGCCTTCGTACACGGTGAGGCCGAGGAGACCCGCGCCGTCCGGCGGCACCTGCTGAGTACCGGCGTCGTCGACCTGGAGCACCTGTCGTGTTCGCCGTACTGGCGACGCGGCCACGACGACGAGCAGTGGCGCACGATCAAGGGCGCCTGGACGCGCGAAGTCGCTGCCGACGTCTAGCTCCAGCAGCTCAATGTGACCTCAGCGTCGCCTTTTCGCCGAAAACCAAACGCTCAGCTCACATTGAGCGGGTGGGTTAACGTTCGCCCCAACCGACTTGAAGGAGAACCCCGTGGACCTGTTCGACCTTGACCAGACCCAGACCGTGAGCCGTGAAGAGGCCGCCGCCCGACTGCGCGACCTCGCCGACCAGCTCTCCCGGCACAACTCGGTCGAGTTCGAGCGCAACGGTCACCGGATCACCGTTGCGGTCCCCGACGAGGTGAAGCTCAAGGTCGAGGTCGAGATCGGCGACGAGAACGAGTTGGAGATCGAACTCAACTGGTGACACCCCGCTCAATGTGACCGCAGCGCTGTAATTCCCCAGGAATTGCAGCGCTGCGGTCACATTGAGCTACTCGTCGGGGACTTGAAGGAAGAGCGCGTCCATCTCCGCGCAGAGCCGGTCACCGTCGTGCAGAGTGCCCAGGACGAAGAGCTTCCGTCCCTCGATCCGGTCCACCCAGACCCGGACCCGCAATGGCCGGTCGATCGGGGTCAGGGACCGGTAGTCGACCTTCAGGAACGCGGTCCGGGCGAAGCCGCTGGAGACACGCTCCATCGTGGCGTAGCCGGCGAGCTCGTCGAAGAGCAGCGAGACGTAGCCGCCGTGGGCGGCGAGTCGACCCATATGGAAGGCCCGGAAGGTCGCGTCGGCGAAGACTCCTTCCTCGCCCACCTCCAGCACCGTGAACGGTGGCAGGGAGGGGTTGCCGCGGGCCGGAAGGTCCTTGCGTGAGTCGGCCGCGGCGTCGTCCGAGGCGACGGCGTCGGCCTGCATCCGTCCCGCGATGCCGCGGAGCGCGGTGGTGAGCTCGATGGCGAGGTCGTCAGCCGGATCGAGATAGCGGACGGCGTCCATAACGGAGCGCAGTTGCTCGACGAGGTCGCCGAAGTGCGGGCCCCCTCGATGGGTGTTGCCCACGGCCCAATCCGGCACCGTGGTGCGCTCGGCGCCGGTCTCCCGCGTCGATGTCATCCGTCTCTCCCGACTCGCTGCTTCGATATTCCCTCTGCGGCATGGTCGCAGATCCGCGGCAGAGTCTCAGAGCCACTCCCAGTGGTGCAGCTCACGCGGTACGCGACTGTGGTGGCTGGCTCCCCATAGTTGGGAGTCAGGTGCCACACAGTGGCGTCAAGCGCCGCCAGGGAGAATGGCGCGCATGAGCATCTTCGTGCCCGGCTGGGACACCTTCCCCGCCAAGTTGTGGGAGTTCTACTCCGAATACCAGCTGAACACGCTGACCACGCTCCGAGCGGACGGGCGTCCGCACGTCGTTCCGGTCGGCGTCACCCTGGACCCGGAGCAGCAGTGCGCGTGGATCATCACGCGCGACGGCTCTCGCAAGGTGCGCAATGTCGAGGCCGCGCAGCACGGCGCCGACGTCGCGCTCTGCCAGGTCGACGGGCCGCGCTGGTCGACGCTCGAAGGGCGCGCGCGGGTGCACCGTGACGTCGAGTCGCGGGATCGTGCGATCGAGCTCTACGCCGCTCGCTACCGCCGTCAGCCGACGCCGGATGAGCGGCGGATCGCGATCCGGATCGAGGTCGACCGGATCCTGCACGGGGCGATGCTCGACGGGTGATCCCTGCGGCCGGGGTACAGCCCTTGCCGCCCGAAACTCCCTCCGCGCGGGAGTAGAACTGGTTACAGTTCGAAGATGAGCAGAGCGGAGTCGCTGGCGCGGGTCGCGGTGGTCTACGTGGTCGCGATCGCTGCCGGAGCGGGTTGGCTGGCCTGGGGTGCCGACACCTCCTGGCTCTGGCTCGACGGCCTGATCGCCGACCTGATCGCGACCCTGGTGATCTTCGCGGCGAGCCGGATCCACGGCAACTCCAGCTTCTACGACGCGTGGTGGAGTGTGGCGCCGCCCCTGCTGGCGTTCTACTGGTGGCTGGCCGCCGACGCCGGTGTCTCCGACGGGCGCTGGTGGCTGCTGATGACGGTGATGCTCCTCTGGGCGATCCGGCTGACCGGCAACTGGGTCTACGGATTCCCCGGCCTGCACCACGAGGACTGGCGCTACCCGTTGCTCCGGGCCAAGGCCGGCCGTGCCGAACTGGCCGCCGACCTGATGGCGATCCACGTGGTCCCGACACTCCAGGTGTTCGCCGGGATGATCCCGGTCTACGTGGTCGCCACCCGATCCGGTGAGCCCCTCGGCTGGCTCGATCTGGTGGCGTTCGCCCTCGGCCTGGCGGCGATCGCGTTGGAGACGGTCGCCGACCTCCAGATGCACCGGTTCGTGGCGACCAAGACGCCGGGAGCCGTGATGGACCGCGGCGTCTGGTCCTGGTCGCGGCACCCCAACTACTTCGGTGAGTTCGGGGTCTGGCTTGCCTTCGGGCTCTTCGGTCTCGCCGCCGCGCCGGGGAGCTGGTGGGTCCTGCTCGGCGCCGTCGCGATGGCCGTGTTGTTGCAGACCGCAAGCATCCCGATGATGGAGCAGCGCAGCTTGGAACGCCGCCCGGAGTACGCGGACGTCGTCCGCCGGATCTCGCGGTTCGTCCCACGGCCGCCGCGCAAGGTCGCCGGGTGACCCGTCCGCGGGTGGTCGTCGCCGGGCTCGGCGACACCGGCGTACTGACCGCGATCCGGCTGGCCCGGGACGCGGACGTCGTCGCGATCAGTACCAAGCCCGGTTGGCTCAGCGGCCAGGAGCTGGGTCTTCGCCTCGCCCGCCCCGAGCGCTGGCAGCGGGACTACCGGATCGACTTCGACCGCTTCCGTGGACTGGACGACGTCCGCATCGTCCGGGGGAGCGCGGTCGGCCTGGACGCGGTCGCGAGATCCGTGCGGGTCCGCACCGAGAGTGGTGCCGAGAACGAGGAACCCTACGACGCCTTGGTGATCGCGACCGGCGTCACCAACGGGTTCTGGCGCTCACCCGAACTCCAGAACGCCGGCCAGATCGACCGCGCGCTCCGTGCTGCCCACGAACAGCTCGCCGCCGCCGCACGTGTGGTGATCGTCGGCGGCGGGCCGGCCGCGGTCAGTACGGCCGCGCAGGTTGCGGAGCGTTGGCCCGGCAAACAGGTGCGGCTGTACTTCCCGGGAGAGCGCGCATTGCCGCACCACCATCACCGGGTCTGGGAGAAGGTCGCGGCCCGGCTGCTGGCACTCGGTGTCTCGGTGCATCCGGAACATCGCGCGGTGCTCCCTTCCGACGGGCCGTGGGAGCTGGCCACCGGTCCGGTCGCGTGGTCGACCGGCCAAGCGCCCACCGATGCCGACGTGGTGCTCTGGGCGGTCGGCGCGGTACGTCCGCATACCGAGTGGCTGCCGCGCGAACTCCTGGATGCCCGCGGTTTCGTCAACGTGGGAGCGACCTTGCAGGTGCCGGGAACCGAGGCGGTCTTCGCGGTCGGTGACGTCGCCGCCACCGACCCGCTGCGGAGCTCGGCGCGCAACCAGGGCCACAAGCTGGTCGCCGACAACGTGCGCGCGCAGTTGTCGGGCCGACGGATGCGTGAGTACCGGGCGCCCCGCCGTCGTTGGGGTTCGGTGCTAGGGGCCCAAGGTGACGGTCTGACCGTCTTCGCGCCCAGTGGGCGCGCGTTCCGTTTCCCCGCGTGGAGTGTGGATCCGCTGCTTCAGGGCTTCGTGGTCCGGCGCGGCATCTACGGCGGCGTGCGGGCCCCCGACGACGGTTGATCCACGCAGGAAGCCCCGTAGGATCGAAGTTCCTGTGCCGTCGCTGGACCGCGGGATCCGCGGTCCACGGATGAGGCTGACGCCTCGGAAGGACGTGTTCGATGGGTGCTTTGAAGGACCGGATGCAGTCACTGCTCCACTGGCCCGGAAAGAAGCGTGAGCGGACCCCGGCGGAGCGGAAGCAGGAAGGCCGCTGGGAGGGCGAAGGCGGCGCGCTCCACCCGACCGACGAGCCGCCGCGCCACGATCCGCCGAGCGAGGCGCGCTGAGCTAGCTCGCGATGACTACTCCGGGCCGAGCGGGTGGGCCAGGTCGTAGGCGCGGGCGAGTTTCTTCGGGACCACCATCCGCCAGGCGTCGACGACGAGCTCGCGGGCTTCGGCGGCGTCCAGGGCGGGGAGTTGGGCGTGGGCCCAGTTGAAGCGCAGATCGACGGGGCGCGGTAGCTGGAACTTCACCGGGTCGCCGGCGACCAGTGCGTCGCGCTCCTCCTTGGGGAAGGCGAACCCCATCGTCTGTTCGTCGTCGGAGAAGGCGACATAGACGAGTTGGCCCACCCGGAACCGGAGCCGACCGCGGACCCAGGCCGGGTAGGAACGGTCCAGCCCGGCGGCCAGCGTGTAGACGTCGTCGACTGTGGCGATGGTGCACCTCCTGCGTGGTTCAGATGGTTGGACCGGTGTGACGACGTCGACTCATCGCTGACGCGCTCTTCTGTCGAAATACGATCGCACCCGCCCGGCAGGCGCCGGACGGGTGCGGTTCAGTGTGGACGGCTCAGGCCGTCTCGAGCTCGGGGTGCTCGATGTGCTCCTCCGCCTCGCGGGCGGCCTTGGTCGGGATGGCGCTGGCGACCAGGGCGGCGACCAGGGCCACGCCGGCCCCGATCAGCAGGCCGGTGCGGAACCCGGCTTCCGAGGTCAGCTCCATGCCGCCGACCTTATGCGTCATCTGGGCGAGCACGACACCGACGACGGCGCCGGCCACCGAGGTGCCGACCGAGCGCATCAGTGTGTTGAAGCTGTTGGCCGAGCCGATCTCGCTCATCGGCACCGAGCCCATGATCAGGGCGGGCATCGCGCCGTAGGCCAGACCGATGCCGGAGCTGATCACCATGACGGCGATGGTGATGCCCCAGGTGTGGCCCATCAGCAGGGCGGCGACGACATAGCCGACCGCGACCACGGCGGCACCCAGGGTGAGGGTGACCTTCGGGGTGCGGGCCGCGGAGAGCTTGGCGCCGAGCGGCGAGACCAGCATCATCATGATGCCGCCGGGGAGCATCCACAGACCCATCGCGAGCATGCTCTGGCCGAGTCCGTAGCCGGTTGCTTCCGGCATCTGCAGCAGCTGCGGCAGGATCAGGGATTGGGCGTACATCGCGAAACCGACGACGAGCGCGGCGGCGTTGGTGAGCAGGACCACGGGGCGTGCCGTCACGCGCAGGTCGACCAGCGGGTCGCTGACCCGGAGCTCCCAGAATCCCCAAGCCAGCAAGAGGATCACGGCGCCGCCGAGGCAGCCGATGGTGGTGGCGCTGCCCCAGCCCCAGTCGGCGCCCTTCGAGACGCCGAGCAGCAGGCAGACGAGTCCGGCTCCGAGCCCGACCGCGCCGATCGGGTCGAAGCGGCCCTTGGCCTGGGCGGGGGTCGCGGGGACCAGGGTGGCGATCAGCAGGGTGACGATCACGGCGAGGCCGGTGGCGCCCCAGAAGAGCGTGTGCCAGTCGGAGTGCTCCGCGACGGCGGCGGCGACCGGGAGGCCGAGGGCGCCACCGACGCCCATCGAGGCGCTCATCAGGGCGATCGAGCTACCCAGCTTCTCCGGCGGCAGCAGCTCCTTGAGGGCGCTGATCCCGAGCGGCACGATGCCCATCCCGACGCCCTGCAGGCCGCGGCCGACGATCATCGGCACGACGGTCGAGGAGAGCGCGCAGATCATCGAGCCGAGGATGAGGATCGACGAGCAGATCAGCATGATCCGGCGCTTGCCGTAGAGGTCGCCGAGGCGTCCGCTGACCGGGGTGGCGACACCGGCGGTCAGCAGGGTCACGGTCACCACCCAGGCGGCGTTGGACTGCGTGGTGTCCAGCAGTTCGGGGAGTTCGAGGAGCAGCGGCACGACCAGGGTCTGCATGAGCGCTGCGGTGATGCCCGCGAAGGCGAGGACGAAGACGATCGCACCGGCTCGCACCGGCTGAGCCGGGGGCGCGTGCACGTCGCTGTGGTGCGAAGTTGCAGTCATGAATATGTACGATACACATGGGGTGCGCAGCCCACAAAATGTGGTCACTGCATGGGGCGTGCCTGATACACTGCTCACATGCAGCGGGAAGAGTTGCCGGTGGAGGTCGAGAACGCTCTCGACGCGATCGAGTTCGAGGGCATGTTGATGGGGCGGCAGATGTCGCCGCAGAACCATCCCGAACACACTGTGTTGTCGCTCGACCGCAGCGCCTACACCTTGATGAGCCGGATCGAGATCGACGGGCCGCTCTCCATTCCGCAGATGTCGGCGGCCTTCGCGCTCGACGCCTCCACGCTCAACCGGCAGACCGCGGCGATGATGCGCAAGGACCTGATCCGCCGGATCCCGGACCCGGACGGCGGCATCGCCCGCAAGTTCGAACTCACTCCCCACGGCATGGAGCTGCTGGAGGGCGATCGCGACATCAAGCGCCGGGGGCTACGGACGATCCTCGCCGCCTGGTCGGCCGAGGAGGTCACCACCTTCGCCGCGCTTCTGCACCGCTTCAACTCCGACGTCGAGGCGCGCGAAGGTCGACCCTGGCCGCGGCCCACCCATTGAAGCTGAACCGCAGCGATGGGCTGCGGCCGATGACTCTGCACGGCATGATCGGTCTACCTCGACACATCACGTCAGGAGCAGCGCATGCAGCGGACCCGGGTCCACAATTTCTCGATCTCTCTCGACGGCTTCGCGGCCGGTGAGCCACAGTCCCTGGAGACGCCGTTCGGCCACGCCGGGCAGCGGCTCCACCAGTGGATGATCGCCACCAGGTTCTGGAGTGAGCAGGGTGCGGACGGCGTCGACAATGCGTTCGCCCTCCGGCACAGCGACGGCATCGGCGCCGAGATCATGGGGGCCAACAAGTTCGGGCCGCCCGGCTGGGCCGACGATCCGAACTGGCGCGGCTGGTGGGGCGAGAACCCGCCGTTCCACACTCCCGTCTACGTACTCACTCGGCATGAACGGCCGTCGTTGGAGATGGAGGGCGGCAATGTCTTCCACTTCATCAAGGCGAGCCCGGCGGAGGCGTTGGCCACTGCGAAGCAGGCGGCCGGCGAGCTCGACGTGCGGATCGGTGGCGGCGCCACGGTCGTCCGCGATTTCCTGGCCGCCGGACTCATCGACCACCTGCATCTGGTGGTGGTCCCGATCGTGCTCGGCCGCGGTGCTCGGCTGTGGGACGGCTTGGAGGAGATCCAGGACGGCTTCGACGTCGAGACGGTGAGCTCGCCGAGTGGCGTCGTCCATCTGACCTTCACCCGCTCAGCCTGACCGTCGAGTTCGCCTTGAAATCTCTCGAAAAACGATAGATCCTTATCGAAAGGCGGCACCTAGTCGCCGGGAGATAGGAGCAGCGATGGAACGCTGGGTGATCCGGACACTGCGCGGGGTGATCGCGGTCGCGCTGCTCGGTTCGTTGCTGGTGCAGCTGGTGCTGATGCCGCTGCTGTGGATCGATCTGGAGGGTGAGCAACGCGGGGTACAGATCTCCCTGGTCGCGATCGGTGTGCTGGGGGTGGCCTGTCTCCAGGTGATCGGCGTCTGCGTGTGGCGACTGCTCACCCTGGTCGGTCGCGGCACTGTCTTCTCGCAGGTCGCCTTCCGCTACGTGGATCGGATCATCGTGGCGGTTGCGGCGGGCGCCGTGCTGGTCTTCGCCATCGCGGTGGTGGCGCGGACCGCCAACCGGAGCACGCCCGGGGACCAGGTGGCGCCGGGAGCGGTCGGCCTGATCTGCGGCGTCGCTCTGGTGGTGGCCGGCGTCGCCCTGCTGATCTATGTCCTGCGTGCCCTCCTGGCTCAGGCGGTGGCACTCGACGCCGAGGCGAAGCATCTGCAGTCCGAGCTGGACGAGGTGATCTGATGCCGATCGTCGTCGACATCGACGTGATGCTCGCCAAGCGCAAGATGCCGGTCGGCGTCCTCGCCGATCGGATCGGGATCACCCCGGCGAACCTTGCCGTACTGAAGAACGGTCGGGCCAAGGCGATCCGGTTCACCACGTTGCAGGCGCTCTGCGAGGTGCTGGAGTGCCAGCCCGGCGACCTGTTGCGTTGGGAAGCCGACGCCTGACCCGCTCAATGTGACCTCAGCGTCCGAAATCGTGACGATTTCGCGCCGTGAGGTCACATTGAGCGGGGAGCGGTGAATCCGTTCTCGAAGGCCCAGCGGATCGCCTGGCTGCGGCGTTCGGCACCGATCTTCCGGTAGGCGTTGCGGATGTGGGTCTTGACGGAGTTGATGCTGAGGTAGAGCGAGCTCGCGATCTCCTGATTGCTGAGGCCACGAGCGATGAGGGCCAGCACCTCGCTCTCGCGGGGCCGCAAGCCGTGTTCCCGACCGGGCCAGTCGCCGACGGCTTGGATGCGGGAGCGCATCGACGGCGTCTCCACGACCCGCGTCCCGGCATGGACCGCCGTCAGTGCATCGACGAGCCGCTCAGCTGACAACGCCTTGGACAGGTAGCCGGCGGCGCCCTGACTGATCGCCCTCTCGACCAGCTCGGGGTCGGTGTTCCAGGCGAAGACGACCACCTTGGTCTCGCTGGTGTCGGCGATCCGGCTGAGCTTCTTCTCGCCCTCCTCGCCGGGATGGGCGAAGGTGTCGAACAGGACGATGTCGACGTCGTCGGATGCCGGTTCCCGGGCGTCGAGCTCGACCACCCGGACCTGATCGCGATGTTCGGCAAGCATCCGGGCGAGCCCGGCCACGACGATCTCGTAGTCGTTCAGCACGGCGATGCGAGGTGGTTGCGGGCTAGCCGGCATCGTGACTCCTCATCTGGTGGATCGACTGCTGAGGCGCACCACCAACCTACGGGACGGCGCTAGCGCCGGAGCCCGTCTGGAGCCCGATCATCGGATCCGACTCCCCGCCGACGACGACCTCCGCCGCGGCACCGACGGAGAGCCGGTGCTCCCCTGCGTAACGGCGGATCGCCGCGTAGGCGTCGGCCTCGGTCAGGTTGTGCCGCTGCATCAGGATGCCCTGGGCGACACCGATCAGGTGCCTGGTCTTGATCGACGTCTCAAGGCGGCCGACGAGCTTCGCAGTGGTCAGGGCGGTGGCGACATGGGTCGCGAAGACCAAGGCGCGGTCGACATCGTCCTGGCTGAAGGTGCCGGCCGCCTTGTCGTAGACGGAGATCAGCCCCATCACCCGGTCGCCGTCGTCACGGTAGGAGCGGAGCTGGACGGCGACCACGGACCGGATGCCGAGCTCGGCGAGCTGCGCGCACCAGCGGGGCCAGCGTTCCTCGTGCGCGGTGTCGGTGACCAGGAAAGCTCCGGGATCGTGCGGAGACTCCCAGAGCGGGCCCTCCTCCAACTCCAGTTGGAGCGCTCCGCACCGCACCACCAGGTCGTCGGTTGCGACCATCGACTCCCATCTGCCCGCCCGGCGCAGCATCGCGTCGCAGTAGGTGGCGTTCGGGACGACGTCGAAGACCAGCTCAGCGACACGGTCCAGGGTGTCCTTCTGGTCGGTGAGAGCTCCGAGCTCTTCGCTGACGGCGGCGAATCGCGCAGCGTCGCTGAGAGCGCGTGGCTTTTCAGGCACGTTTAGCCCCTTTTGTTATGAAATACCCGGGGAGCGTAGCCCTCGGGGAAGGCCGAGCGCGTCACCCTTTGGGGTGACTGAAAGGGGTGCCGGAGGCGGGATCTCCGCGGCTCTTTTCGGGGCTCCGGACAGGGCGCCGATGACTCCGGCGACCGGGGTCGGTCTGTATCGGAGACCACTCACCTCGGGAGGACCGATGACCGCCAGCTACACCTTCGACATCTTCTCGACCGTGGACGGGTTCGGCTCGTACCGGCCGCCCGGCGACTGGGGCGGTTACTGGGGCAAACAGGGCCCGGAGTTGTTGGCCCACCGGCGCGAGCAGTACGACGGCGAGCAGCGGATGGTCTTCGGGGCGACCACCTTCCGTGAGTTCATCGCGATGCTCGCCGACGCGCCCGAGGACGCCGACGTGCGCGACCCGTGGGTGGAGAGGATGTGCAGCCTGCCGACGACCGTGATCTCGTCGACGCTGAGCGGACCCCAGGACTGGCCGGACGCCACCGTCGTCGCGGGCGACGCCGTCGAGATCGTGGGTCGCCTCAAGGAGGAGTCGGATGCACCGCTGCGGTCGCACGGCAGCCTCGCGCTGAACCACGCGCTGTTGGCGGCCGGGCTGGTGGATCGGGTCCAGGTGACCGTCTTCCCAGTGATCAGCGGGCGCACCGGCCAGACGCCGATCTTCGGTGGTGCCGACGACTTCGACCTCGAACTCCTCCAGACCCGCACCCTGGACGGCGACATCCAGGAGCTGATCTACCGGCCGACGCTGCGTCGTTGGGGTTGACCGGCGACGACGCGGGTGGTGAAGGCTCCGCGGGTTACGCTGGATCGGTCCAGACCAGAGTTGAACGGCTGACCGATGACGCTGAACCCACGCGACCTGCGCGTCGACGCGCCGCGCCTCGAAGCGCCGGACCACCTGGTCGAACAACTCGCCGCGTTGGCCCGTGACAGCAAGCCTTCGGCAGCACCGCGTCGTGGTGCGACCCTCGCTGCGGCGACGGTCGGCGTCTTCGCGCTGGGAGTCGGCGGGGCCTGGGCGACGGGTGCGATCGACGTCCCAGGTCTGCCGAGTCAGCAGCCCGCGCCGCCGGCCAAGACGCCGACCGCGCCGACTTCTCCCGAGCCGAGCAGCACGCCTGCCGACGGCCCCTCCTCGACGCCGAACACCGACCCCGCGGAGCGGCCCGGCGCTCAGAAGGCCGAACGTCCGGAGCAGGACGAGGGCGTCGGCAAGGGAGCGGGCAAGAAGCAGGGCTCCTCGTCGAAGAGGTCCGAGAAGTCGCAGAACGGCGGTAACTCCGAGGCCGCCCCCGGCAAGGCGAAGGGGAAGGGCAAGGAGAAGGCCAACCCCGGTAAGGGCCAGGAGAAACAGGCCGAGAAACCGGCCAAGCCCGCCAAACCCGGTGGCACCAGCAAGCCCGAGAAGCCGACCAAGCCGAAACCCACCCAGGCCGCAACCCCCGCCGCAGGCGTCTCCCCGGGCGATGGCTGACGACGCCGCCGTGGCGCGCGCCCGACAGGGGGACCCGGACGCGTGGCGTGAGCTCTATGCCGACCATGCCGGTCGGCTGCTGGCGTGGCTGCGGCTGCGCCCGCTCGGTGACGCCGCGCTGAGCGCCGACGACGTCGCGGGGGAGGCGTGGTTCGTGGCGGCGTCCAAGATCGCCGACTTCGACGGGAGCTCGGAAGAGTTCGCGGGCTGGTTGTTCGGGATCGCCCGCAAGATCGCGGCGAACGCCCAGCGGACGGCGCAGCGTCGGGCCACCCATCCTCAGGAGCCCAGTGATCTGGTCGACGCCGGGCCACAGGCCGTGGACCATGCCGGTGAGCACGAGCGCATCGACTGGGTCCGCTCGGTGCTCTCCGCCCTGCCGCAGCGGGAACGTGACTGCATCGGACTGGTCGACGCGCTCGGGATGGAGCCGAAACAGGCCGCCGAGGTACTCGGCATCAGTCCGGTCGCGTTGCGGGTCGCCCGGCATCGGGGACTGCGCCGCCTGACCCGCGACGGCGCCACAGCGGTACGACTGCTGATCGAGCAGCCCGGCAGCTGATCCGGACGCACCAGGGGCAGTGAAGGTCGCCCTCCGCCGCCCCTGGTTCAGCGCTGGATCAGGCGGCCGGCGTCTCCGCCGGAGCCTGCTTGGCCTGGCAGTCCGCCAGCCGCGCCTGGGCCTTGGCGAGCCGCTGGACCTGGGCCTTCTTCGCCTTCTTGGCGTGCTCCTTCTTCTCCTTCGCGGAGGCGAGCGCGCGCTTGGCCTTGGCCTTCTCGCTGCGGTTGTCAGCCTTGACGACGGCCTTCTTGGCCTTCTTCACCTTCGCGGCCTGCTTCTCGAAGACAGCGGTCACGCGAGCCAGCGCGTCCTCGGCGTTGGCGACCTGAGTGGTCTCCTTCGCGCACGGCGCCTTGGCGGTCTCTGCGGCGTAGGAGCCGGGCGCCATCAGTGCGCCGAAGGTCAGGGTGAGGCCAGCTAGGGTGGCGGTGACTCGGGTGGACTTCTGCATGGGACAAACTCCTCTGTCGACAACTGATGTCACCCAGTACCTGTCGCGAGGGCGCCGAGGCGTTACATCCGGCCCGGCACTTTTTCAGTGCCGCTCCTCGAGGCCGACGGCGTCACGCAACTTCTGGACGGATTCGGTGAGCGCGGGGTCGTCGGCAGCACGCGAGGTCATCAGGTCGGAGAGTGCCTCGGCGATCACGTTCAACTTCTCGTGGGCGCTCTCCTCGGAGCGTCGTCCGGCGTTCTGCAGCAGCACCAACAGGAGCAGCGAGAGCACGGACGAACCGGTGTGCAGAGCCAGCTCCCACTTCGTCGTGCTGGACCAGAGTGGGAGGCTCGCCACCCAGAGCACCAACGCAGCGACGATGACGTAGAAGAAGGGGGCGCTGCTGACGGTCGTGTTGACCCGCTCCACGAAGTGCTCGAAGGGGCCGCGCCCGGAGCCCTTGCGCCGCGACTCGGCGGCATCGCTGCGTTCCATGCCTCAAAGTAGCCCCTCAATGTGACCTCTCAGCAAGAAAATTGGCCGAATCTGCGCGCTGCGGTCACATTGGAGGTGGGTGGTTCGTCAGTCAGGTAGGAACGCAATCAAGGAGAAGCTATGAAGACGATGACCTGCCGCCAGCTCGGCGGCCCGTGCGACCTCGGCCACCAGGGTGAGACCGCCGACGACGTGATCAACGCTCAGGACCGGCACCTCAAGGAGGCGGTCAAGGCGGGGGACGAGACGCACGTCCCGGCCCGCGAGGACATGAAGGGCCGGTGGAAGCACCCGGTGAAGTCGATGGGTTGGTACCGCGACATGAAGAAGGCGTTCGCCGAGCTCCCCGAGGACTGATCCAATGTGACCTCAGCGCTGACTATTCGACCGAATGGCAGCGCTGAGGTCACATTGAGTTTTTGCGGAGGCGGACGGCGGCCAACAGCTCGGGCTCGGCGCGGAACCGGATCGCGGCGACCCGGCCGTCGACGATGCTGAAGTCGAACGCCACCTGCGGCTTGCCGCGCTGCATCCAGGCCGCGCCCGGGCGGTCTTCGACGAAGGCCGAGAACGCGGCCTGGGCAGCACCGTTGAAGAAGGTCGCCACCTCGTCGCGACCGCTCAAGGTCGGAGTACCCATCGCCGCAGCCGCGGCGTCACCGTCGACCACCACGTCGGGGGCGAGGAGTTCGAGGAGCCGGCTGAAGTCGCCCTCGCGGGCGGCGGCCATGAACGCATCGACGATCTGCCAGTCGGCCAGCGCGTCCTCGGCGGCTGGCTGGGTGACCTTGGCCCGGGCGCGGGAGGCCAGCTTGCGCGCCGCCGTCGGCGAGGTGCCGAGCAGCGCCGCGACCGTGGTGAAGTCGAACCCGAAACTGTCGTGCAGGACGAAGGCCACCCGCTCGCCGGGGCTGAGCCGGTCCAGCACCACCTGGAGGGCGATCCCCACCGTGTCGGCGAGAGCGATCTCCTCGGCCGGGTCCGGAACATGCTCGAAGAGCTCCAGCTCGTCGGCCGGGGTCGGCACCTTGGCCCGCAGCCGGTCCAGGCAGAGCCGGGTGGTCACAGTGGTCAACCAGCCGCCGAGGTTGGCGATCTCGGTCTCTGTCGACCGGAGCCGCAGCCAGGCCTGCTGGACGACGTCCTCGGCTTCGACGTTGTCGTTGAGGATGCGCGCGGCGACCCGCACCAAGCGCGGTCGTTCGGCTTCGAAAGCGAGGGTCTGGTCCATGGTCATCCCATCATCGCGGTTAGGTCCGTCATCGTGATGACGTTCCCGGGGCGGCAGATGTGACCGGCGGCGAACGGAGCCATCCACCCGCCATCTACTATCTCCCTTAGTAGATATCGAAGGGATGGGGCTTGTGCGCGCACAGACCAAGCTGGCAGCGATCGTTGCCGCGCTGATCGTGCTGACCGTGGGGTTCGTCTGGCTGCAGTCCGACGACGGCCCGAAGGAGGCGTCCACCGCTGCGGAGCGCAGCGCGCTGGTGCGACCCGACAGCAGGATCCTCGGCGAGAAGGGTGACGGCAAGGTCACCTTCGTCGAGTTCCTGGACTTCGAGTGCGAGGGCTGCCGCGCGGCATACCCGTACGTCGAGGAGATGCGGGAGAAGTACGGCGACGAGGTCACCTTCGTGGTCCGCTACTTCCCGATGCGCGGACACTTCAACTCCGAGCGCGCGGCGCGCTCCGTCGAGTCGGCTGCACGCCAGGGCAGGTTCGAGGAGATGTACGCCAAGATGTTCGCCACCCAGGAGGAGTGGGGCGAGCAGCGCAAGCCGCTCGACGACCTCTTCCGTGGCTTCGCTGAGGAGCTCGGGCTGGACATGGCGGTCTACGACGCCGACTACTCCTCCACCGAGGTCAAGGAGCGGATCCAGCGCGACATCGCCGACGGCGAGAGCCTCGAGGTCCGCGGCACCCCGACCTTCTACGTCAACGGCAAGCCCTTCCAGCCGCAGTACGTCGAGGACTTCGAGAAGGTGCTCGACGAGGCCCTCGGGCGATGAGCGAGGCGACCCCGACGTTCCCCGACCGACGACTCGGCTTCGGGCTGACGCTCGGCGGCGCGGTCGGACTGGTCGCCTCGCTGACGCTGCTGATCGAACGGATCATGCTGGCCGAGGACGCCGACTACGTGCCGTCGTGCAGCCTCAACCCGGTGCTCAGCTGTGGTTCGGTGATGGAGTCCTGGCAGGCCTCCGTCTTCGGCTTCCCCAACCCCATCCTCGGTGTCGTCGGGTTCTCCGTGCTCACCACGGTCGGAGTCGCGGTGGCGACGGGTGCCGCACTGCCACGGTGGTTCTGGCTCGGGCTCCAGGCCGGCGTCACGCTCGGTCTCGCCTTCGTGCTCTGGCTGATCCACCAGAGCCTCTACCGGATCGGCGCGCTCTGCCCTTACTGCATGGTGGTCTGGGCGACCGTATGGACCGTGCTGCTGTACCTGACGCTGCGCAATGCCGCCTACGGCGCCTTCGGAGCCCGCGTCCAGGCTCACCCGGCAGTCGGACGGTTGCGGGAGTGGCACGCCCCGATCCTGTTGCTGGGCTTCGTGATCGTGCTCGCGCTGATCACCGAACGGTTCTGGGACTACTGGTCGGGCCTGGTGTGACGCCGCCACCATCGCGCCACGGACGGCGCGCGGATCGCGCGCGGCATCGGGCCCCTCGGCGTCCCCTGTCCCTGCGGTGGTTGGGCGCTGGTCTGGCGATCACCGCGGTGGTCGCGACCGTCGGTTTCGCGCAGCGCGACGGCGGCACCGCCGACGCCGAACCCACCGCCACGTCGGGGAAGAGCACCAGCCAACGGTCCACCTCGGCAGGCGAGGAGCCCGCCATCACCGGGCCGGCACAGGCGCCTACGTCGCAGTACACGATCGCGCCCCGGGTCAGGCTGGCGCCGATCGAGGTCCCGGCGGTGGGCACGGGCTCGTTCGCGGTGGCGAACCGGATCTTGGACGATGCGACCGGCTCCGCCGGCGGTGCCGAGACGATGACCGTCCGGATCGAGGTCGAAGGTGGCCTCCGCCACCAGCCTGACGCCGTCGCGAAGCGGGTGATGCAGACGCTGCGTGATCCGCGGGGCTGGTCCGGGGCGAAGGGCGTTCGCTTCGTCCAGGTGGCCGATGAGCCGGATCTCCGGATAGTGCTCGCCACGCCGCGGACCACCGACGCCCTCTGCGCGCCCTTGCTGACCCTGGGTAAGGTCTCGTGTCGCAACGGTGACGTGGTGGTCCTCAACGCCTGGCGCTGGGAGGTCGGCACCGATGACTACGCCGGCGACCTGGAGAGGTACCGGACCTACCTGATCAACCACGAGGTCGGCCACGCACTCGGCGAGTCCCATGTCGACTGCCCCGGGGCCGGCCTGCCGGCGCCGGTGATGCAGCAGCAGACCTATGGCTTGCAGGGCTGCCGGATCAACGTCTGGCCGGACCCAGCGCACTAGCGGGCTCTAGCAGCGCACGCGCCGCTCAGGCGCCGAGCGCCACCGACGCCGCAGTGCCACAACACTGTGTGGCAAGGGCTTCCAGGGCCGGCGCCGCGAGCAGGAGCGCGGGGCTCACCAGCACGGCTGCCGAGGTGATCGCGGCAGCCAACCGGCGCCGGGTGCCCCACGGCGACGGGGTTCGCGAGAGCCGACGGACCCGCTCGGCGGTCGCCACCGCACCGGCCCCGAGGCCCGGCTGGGGGACGGCGAAGCTCAACGTCAGCAGGGCGGAGGCCAAGGTGCGCCGTCCGCCGCTCCGGGTGGCGTCGTCGTCCGCCTGCATCTCGGCGAGGCGCGCGATCTGGTGCTGGGTGACGGCGAAGAAGGAGATCGGCGCGAAGGCCCGGCGCAGCGCGGCGGCGAAGTCGAGGGCGACGTCGTGGCGGGCACGGAGGTGGCTCCGTTCGTGGGCCAGCACCAGGTCGAGCTTGCGGGCGCTGAGCAACTCCCGCGCCGCCGTGGTCACCACGATCGCGCTCCGCCGCCCCGGAAGGCAGTAGACCAAGGGGCGAGTGCTGGTCAGCAGGTAGTAGCCAGCGGGCTCCGGACTGCCGATCAGGTCCAGACGGGAGAGCTGACCCTGCCGCGTCGCGCGGGTGGCGCGACTCTGCGCCAGCCAGAACCAGCCGATCCGGGCGATCAGCAGAGCGGTCCCGGTCAGGACGACCACGGTGAGCACGGTGCCGCCGGGCAGACCGTAGTGCTCGCAGAGCGCCGCCGGTGAGAGCGGCAGGTCGTCCAGGACCGAGGAGTTGGTGACCAGCACCGGGATGGCGGCGGCCAGCCCGGCGAGGACCAGACTGGAGGCCACCGCGATCGACAATGCCTGCCAGGCTCGGATTCCCCAGCGAGGGGCTGCCGACCAGCGGCCGAGTCGCATCAGCCGTGGACCGAACGTCGCACCGAGGAAGGCCAGCGCCAGCATCATCAGGCTGGCCATCAGGGCATGCCGCGCTCGAGATTGGTGAGCGCGCTCCGGAGCTCGGCGAGGTCGGACTCCGACATCTGTTCGACGAAGTTCATCAGCACGGCGCCCCGGTCGGGGCTCTGGGCCAGGACGTCTTCGATCAGGCCGGCGGTGTGCTGTTCACGGCTCAGAACGGCACGGTAGCGGTAGGCGCGGCCGTCCTTCTCCCGAGCCACGAACCCTTTGCTGTGCAGGTTGTCCAGCACCGTCATCACCGTGGTGTAGGCGACGTCGCGCGAGCTCTGCAGCTTCTCCAGCACCTCGCGAACGGTGACCGGGCAGGGGCTCGCCCACAGGCACGCCATCACTTTGGCCTCGAGCTGACCCAAGGGCTTCATCGCTGCTCGCCGTCCCCATCCGGCTCCTCGGCCACCACGCTCTCGCGCGCCCGGCCGCGACCCTCGGTGCCTTCGGCGATCCGCTGCAGGAACGCGTTGTAACTGGCGAGCTCCTGGTCGCCTGTGCGCGCCTCGTTGCGGTCGAAGCGCCGTCGTTCGCGGCGGTCGGAGGAGACCCAACCTGCCAACAGGGCAAGGGCGATGATCGCCAGCGGCAGTTCGCCGAACGCCCAACCCAGCGAGGCGCCGAGGTACTGGTCGTCGGCCAATGAGTCGCCCCAGTCGCGGTCGAAGAGGGTGAACCAGTCCTTGGCGAGGATCTCCTCGCTGGCCATCAACGAGATGGCGAAGAAGGCGTGGAAGGCGAAGGTGACCATCATCAACAGCAGCCGCAGCGGATAGCTGGGCCGCTTGATGCCCGGGTCTGTCCCGATCAGGCAGCTCACCAGCACGTAGCCGCTGAGCAGGAAGTGCAGGGTCATCAGGATATGGCCGGTGTGTGCGCGCATCGACATCTCGAAGAGCGGTGAGTAGTAGAAGCCCATCATCCCGACCACGAAGATCACCGCGGCGACGATCGGCTGGGTCAGCACCGCGGCCGGTCGGGAGTGCACGATCGCCAACAGCCACTCGCGAATCCCACGGCTGTGGTCGCGGCGAGCGGGGAGCGCGCGCAGGGCGAGCGTGATCGGCGCGCCCAGCACCAGGAAGACGGGAACCGCCATCGCGATCGTCATGTGCTGCACCATGTGCGCGCTGAACAGCACCCGGCCGTAGACGGCCGGTGCGCCGCTGGTGGCCCAGAAGAAGATCGCCCAGCCGATCACCCAGGAGAGCGTCCGTGCCCACGGCCAGGAGTCGCCGCGACGGTGCAGCTTGACGACGGCGACCACATAGGCGACGACGACCAGCACGGTCAACGGGGCGAAGAGGCTGTCGAGGTTCCACTCGGTCGCCCACCGGGAGCCGGTCAGTTCGGGCGGGAACGGCTGTCCGAGCTTGGACTCCGCGAAGCTCAGGCTCTCGGCGGTACGCGGTGCCGGCGGCGGAGCGCTGCGGTTGAGCGCGACACCGAGCCCGGCGGCGGTGAAGAGGACGACCAGTTCGCCGGCGACCAGCCGGGCGAAGGCACGGGGAGCGCCGTCAGCCAGGCGGTCCAGGAGATGGCGACGCTGCCACCAGCCGGCGACCAGAAGCGCCAACAGGGCAACGGACTTGAGCAGCACGAGGCTGCCGTAGCCGGTCCACAGATCGCTGAAAGCCGGGATCCGCAGCACCGCGGCGAGCACCCCCGAGACGGCGACCGCGGCCAGGCTCCAACCGGCCAGCGTGGAGAAGCGCCGGACCGCGATGGAGAGGTCGGCAGGCTCCAGCGTCCGCCGGACCCAGGCCAGTGCTGCCAGGGACCCGGCCCAGACGCCGATCCCGAGCAGGTGGATGAACTGATAGTTGACGGCGTTCTCGTGGTCGGCGGTGCCGGCTGCGTGGCCGGTCAACGCGATCGTCCACAGGCCGGCAACGGTGAAGGCCAGCAGCCAACCCAGGCCGCCGACCCGCTGAACGACGGTGGCCCCGAGGGTGATCAGGGTGGCCAGGCCGGTGCCCCAGACCAGGTAGGTACCGACGTCGAAGTTCCGGGCGAAGAGCATCACGCCGTCCGCGAAGGCCGGGTCGCTCAACGGGACCCCGGAGGCGTCGGAGTAGGTCAGCGCGATCAGTGCGGCCGAGCAGATCGCCCAAGTGAGGGCGGTGACCTGGCTCAGCACCAGCAGCCGGGCCCGTGGGCCGCGGAGCCGGTCGCCCTTGCTGCCGGGCAGGCAGGTCGCGGCGACCAGCAGCGCGCCGAGCGTGACCAGCGCGACGACGTCGCGGATGGACTGGACGATCGGCAGCGAGAAGCGGGTCAGCGGACCGGGGTCGGGGAGTCCCGAGATGGTGGCGCCGGTCAGCGAGTCGGTGATCGCGGCACCACAGAGGGTGACGATCGCCGTCCAGAGCACCAGGGCGGTGCCCCACAACCAGCGGTTGCTGGCCGGCGTGGCGGTCGCGGTCTCGCGGGTCGGTTCGACCTCGGTCTGCTGGCTCATCCGCGTGCGCGGCGGCGGTTGGCGCGGGCGGCGAGGACGCCGACCCCGATGATCACGACGGCGGCGATACCGCCGACGGTCCACCACCAGGCGGACGAGGAGTCGTCGCTCTTCTCGTCGCTGGTCTCGGCGTCGGTCTGCTCCGGCTCCGGCGTCGCGGTGGGGGTTGCCGAGACGGTCGGCTCGGGAGAGGTGCTCTCGGTGGTCGCGGGCGCGGTGACGGTGAAGTTCACCTCGCCGGTGACCGGGTGGCCGTCACGGGAGACGACCCGGTAGGCGACCGTCCACTTCTTGCCGGACCCGACCGTGGCGGGGACCTCGGCCAGCAGGATCTCCGGGCTGTCGCCCACGCTGAGCGGAAGCTTCACGGCCGGGTTGCCGGCGATCCGCAGCGAGGCCGAGCTCAGGTCGGCGCTCATCGTCTCGGTGAAGGTGAGGGCGACCGAGGTCGGCGCCTGGGTGAGTTCGGCGCCGTCGGCGGGGTCGCTGCTCACCAGCGCGGTGTGTGCCGACGCCGGGGAGAGGCCCAGCAGCGGGAGTAGGAGGAGCAGTGCGGCGACGCTGCTCAGGCGGCCAAGAAGGCGAATTCTCGAAGCGATCACCCATCTACTATAGGAGGTAGTAGATAGTCGACCGAGGCGGGTCAGAGCCTGGGGCGGCTCCGCGTTCGACCGCGAGAAGTTACTCATTCGGGGGTAGACGCCTCCCCGATGCCGGGTGCAGGCTCAGAGGCGGTCCGGGTTCACCCCGGCCACCTCTCGGAAAGGTTGAACATCGTGAAGAAAGCACTGACGATCTCGACGTCAGTCCTCGTCACCGCGGGGATGCTGATGCCGATGAGTGCCACCCAGGCGGCGCCTGCGAACCAGGCTGCGCCAGGGCATGGCCGTTACACCCCCACCGAACCCACGTGGGGGACGTGTGAAAGCCCGCGGCTACAGGCCGCGGGGGCTGAATGCGGAATGTTGGAAGTGCCGTTGAACTACGCCCGTCCGGGCGGCCGGAAGATCCAGATCGCGGTCAGCCGGGTGCTGCACAGCGACCCCGACTACAAGGGGATCATCGTCGGGAACCCCGGTGGACCGGGTGGCTCCGGGTTGGGGATGGCTCGACTCGGTGCCGCGATCCCCAACGGCGTCGGCGCCAAATACGACTGGTACGGATTCGACCCGCGCGGCGTCGGCAGCAGCACACCGTCGCTGAGTTGCGACCCGGAGTACCCCGGTGCGGGTTACGACCGCCCGAACTATGTCCCGACCAAGCCGTGGATCATGCGCTGGTGGCGGAAGACCACCTCCCAGTACTCGCGCGACTGCGCCCGCTCCGATGCCCGTGGCCTGCTCCGGCACATGCGGACGACCGACGTCGCCGCCGACCTCGACAGCCTGCGTCAGGCGGTCGGCGCCAAGAAGCTGAACTACTACGGATTCTCGTACGGCACCTACCTCGGCCAGGTCTATGCGACCAAGTACCCGCACCGGGTCGGCCGCTTCGTCTGGGACGGCGTCCTGAACGCCAAGAACGCTTTCTACCAAGCGAACCTTGACCAGAACGTCCAGTTCGACAAGAACCTCGACATCTACTTCAAGTACCTCGCCAAGCACGACAGCGCCTTCGCGCTCGGCACCGACTGGCGCGCCATCAAGCGCGGTTACTACCGCCAGTTGCGCAAGCTCGACCGCACTCCCGCAGCCGGAGGGAAGCTCGGTCCCGACGAGTTGGGCGACGTGATGCTCAGCGCCGGTTACTACGTCTACGACTGGGTGGGCCTCGGTGAGGCGTACGCCAAGCTGGTCAACACCGGCGACGGCGCGGACCTGCTGGCGATGTATGCCGAACCGGGTGACGACAACGGCTTCGCGGTCTACAACGCGGTGCAGTGCACCGACGCCCCCTGGCCCGGTTGGAAGCGGACCCGGGCGGACGCCTGGCGGATCCACCGCAAGCATCCGTTCCTGACCTGGGGCAACACCTGGTTCAACGCACCGTGCCTGAACTGGCCGGCGCCGTCGGGCAGGGCGGTCAAGGTCAGCGGGGCGAAGATCAAGACGCCGATCCTGATGATCGGCGAGACGAACGACGCCGCCACCGTCTTCACCGGAGCCTTGGCCACCCGTCGGGCGTTCGGGTCCTCGTACCTGATCGAGGGCGTCAACGGCACCACACACTCGGGCTCGCTCTCCGGAGTCGAGTGCACCGACAACACGATCGCTGCCTACCTCGACACCGGGAAGCTGCCGAAGCGCAAGCCCGGCAACAACCGCAGCGACCAGAAGTGTGACCCGGTGCCGGCCCCGGAGCCGGAGACGGCGCTGGCTCGTTCCTTCGGTCCGGCGTCGAACGACCGGATGCCGGCTGACCTGCGGCAGTTGTTGACCAACGCCCAGAGCACCGGGCGCTGAGCGCGCGTTCAACGCATCTCATCTAGCCGGCTCCGTGGGCGCCACTCCTTGTTTGGGTGGTGGTCACGGGGCCGGTGCGCGTGAGCGACAGGCCCTGTTCAAGGGCTGACGGCTGCACGGTAAGGAGCGCACCTGGGCTAGGGCTTCTTGATGGCCGCGAGGTGTTCAGGCTTGAGTCGTCGCACGTCGGCGGTGAACGCCGGCGTGATGTCGAACTTCACTCGGCGGAGTCGATCGTGTCCAGATGAGCGAGGAAGCTATCGCCGTCGTCGAAGGTCGTTACCTCACCAGCGGCGACCGTGTCGTCGACATCGCGCTCACGCTCCTGCCACCGCTTGGTCCAGAACCATGCCTGGTCGGCGGGCACCGGGAGAGAGGGGCGCCGTTCGAGGACGCCGTCAGGTCGCTCAGTGAGTTCGACCAGCGGGGTGTGCTCGAACGGCGGGGTCTCGACAGGCGGGGTCTCGACAGGCTCGACCACCGGGGTCGGCCGGACGGGTGTGGTGGGTGCTTACGACTCGGTGGGCAGGGTCGGCAGGTCGGGCCCGACCCGCTCGGAGAGCCACTGCGCAACCTGGTCCGGTGACGGCGCCAGGCCATCGCTGATCACGTGCGGCGAGACCCGCGAGAAGTAATC
Organism: Nocardioides sp. Bht2; assembly: GCF_047308515.1. Classification (NCBI taxonomy): domain Bacteria; kingdom Bacillati; phylum Actinomycetota; class Actinomycetes; order Propionibacteriales; family Nocardioidaceae; genus Nocardioides; species Nocardioides sp. Bht2. The sequence goes on along the minus strand of NZ_JBLBWI010000001.1, from coordinate 935,924 downwards.
GGTGACCATGCCGTCGGATTCGCGGACCAGGACACCTGCGGACTCGCCGTCCACGATCCAGGAGCCGAGCACGACGCGGTTGCCTTCGAAGCTCGGCAGCTCGGCGTACTGCTGGTAGACCCAACCCTCGGTGCCGTAGTCGCCGGGCATGACGACGTCCTCCAGCATGTCCTCGAGGTGGATCCGGATGCTCTCGCCCTCCCGTCCATGCAGCGGCTTGGCGACCCAGTTCTCCAAGTCGTGCGGCGAATCGAAGTAGGCGGGCAGCAGCAGACGGTGGTTGGGGAAGAGTTCCCAGAGCACCGGCAACAGAGCCTTGGTGCTGAGCAGCACCTTCCACGCGGGCTCTATCCACTTGGTGGGGTTCACCTCGGTCGCCTCGACGATGTAGCGGCCGAACGGCTCGCGCAGCATCTCCTCCCAGGCGTAGAGCTTGAAGGCGTTGCGGATCGGGTAGTCGTTGGCGTCGCGGTAGTCGCGGGTCTCCGGGTTCCAACCGACCTCGGCCATCGGGTGCGCGAGGGTGGCCCAGCCGGCCTGGATGGCGGTGTCCATCAGGTAGTAGCAGGTCATCTCCATCTCGCCGCCGTCGTAGCTGTCCTCCTCACCGAGGTCGTAGAGGAAGTGCAGTTCGTTGCCGGAGAAATGGCCCGACGCCAGCAGCTTCTCCCAGGCGGCGACGAGGCGATCGTGGAGCGAGTTCCACTGATCCATCTCGCCCATCACCTCCTCCATCCACTTCCACTGGATGATCCCGGTCTCGACGAGTCCGGTCGGGGTGTCGCCGTTGATCTCGAGCATCTTCACCGAGCCGTCGGCGCCGTAGACGAGATCGAAGCGGGCGTAGAGGGCCGGGTCCTTGCGGGCGATCGAGCGACGGACCACCTCCAACGAACCGGGGGCGAGGCCCAGACGTTCGTCGGTCATCGTGGTCGCCATGTGGCTGACCGCCTGTAGGCACATCGCCCACAGCTCTTCGGTGGCAGCCTCCAGCATGTCCACCTCGTCGACGGTGAACTCGTACCAGGCCTCTTCGTTCCAGTACGGGATCTCCCGACCGTCAGGGAGCGGAGTGACCGGGAAGACCAGGCCCTGCTCGACGACGGTCTTGCGCCAGTCCTTACGAGCTCGCGCGCGGTGCCGCCACATCAGGCGATGGAGGCGCAGACGATGGCGCCGACCGAGATGGCGGCCGCGGCGGCGACGTAGGCCAGCGGACGGACCGGACCGGGCTCGGTGACGATCTGGCGCAGCGAACCGGGCATGATCGCCTCGATCGTGAAGAACATGACGGCGTTGAGCACGATGCCGACGACACCGAAGGCGATCGTCCAGCCGAGTGCCGTGCCGAGGTCGGTGTCCCCATTGGTCCAGATGGCGGTGAAGAGGACGGCCGCGTTCGAGAGCAACCAGGCCGAGGTGATCACGCCGGCGGAACGCGAGTGCGCGTGGACCGACTCGTTGCCGTTGGCGTCGACGCCGCGCAGGTGGGTGCCGAGATGACCGGGGGTGGCCAGGTCGAGCACGTAGTAGCTCAGAACCAGCATCGCGCCACCGGCGACGGCGTAGGCCACGGCGTGCCAGACGGCGTTGAAGAGGTCGTCCACGGGTATCTCCTGCGAGCGGGATGGGATGAGAACAGGTCTGTTGGGTGCGGGCTAGCTGAAGCCGCGGCCACTGCCGCCGAAGCCGCCCTTGCTGGTGGCGGTCTTCACCGAGCTGCTGCCGGACTTCGGGAGTCCGCCGCGTTGCACGTCGCCGCTGAGGCTGCTGCCGGACCAGGTGCCACCGGTGGCCTGGCCACCGACGGCGGGGACGCGTTGCGAGGAGCCCAGGTAGTACCAGAAGAAGCCGGTCGACGTCCCGTTGTACTCGGTGTCGTCGTCGCACTCGTCGTCGTCGACCCGGTTCTGGGTCTCGGGGTCGACACAGACGGCCGCATAGTCGGCACTGCTGGCGCATCCGGTGAGCCCACTGGCCATCAGCGCGGTGACCCCGATCGCAACGCTGGTCGAGCGCATCCGCCGTCGCGTCGCGGGACTGCTGGACGTCATCTGCTCAGGCCTCCGGTCGGTCGCTGTCGGCCACATTCTCCACGACGGCTCAAGGACGCGCTATGTGGTGGCTGGCTCCCGATAGCAGGGAGCCAGGCGCCACATAGTCAGCGGCGACCGTCAGCGGCGACGTCGCAACAGGCCGCCGGCCCAGAGCGCCCAGAGGACGAGCACCGGTTGGAAGAAGAGGCGGGTCAGACGCTTGCTGTCCGTGTCGAGGCCGAAGGCGTCGGTCCCTTCGACGTACTGCGCGATGTTGCCGGGGAAGATGGCGATGAAGAAGGCCGCCAGCAGGCCGCCGAAGAGGCCGCGATGCTTGGGGGCGGCGGCCATTCCGGCGCCGAGAGCGATCTCGACGACGCCCGAGCCGAGCACGGTGAGGTCGTCAGAGACCGGGAACCAGTCCGGAACCTGGGCGGTGAACTCCTCGCGGTGGGTGGTCAGGTGGAGGACACCGGCGGTGACCATCACGGAACCGAGAGTGAGACGAGCGATCTTCTGCGGAAGTGGGCTCATGTGTTTCAGCCTAGCGGCGTGATCCTGGTACCGGCCCGGCCTTCGAGCAGGGCGAGCGGGTCGTCGAGGGAACCGATCACGGCGAACTTCCCGCCCGACTCGACGAACCGGCAGGCGGCCTCCACCTTCGGCCCCATCGACCCGGCGGGGAACGAGATCGCCCGCAACGAGGCAGGGTCGATCTCGCGGATCGGGCGTTGGTTCGGCGTCCCGAAGTCGCGCATCACCGCGGCCATGTCGGTGAGGATCAACAGGGCGTCCGCCCCGAGCGCCCCGGCCAGCACGGCCCCGGTGAGGTCCTTGTCGACCACCGCTTCGACGCCGTGCAGCCGGTCGGCACCGTCGCGGACCACCGGCACGCCGCCACCGCCGGCGCAGACCACGATCGTGCCGGCGTCGAGCAACAGCCGGATCAGTTCGGTCTCCACGACCCGTTGCGGCTGCGGGGAGCCGACGACGCGGCGCCAGTCGTCGCCGTCCGGGCGCATGCTCCAGCCGCGGGTCGTGGCCAGCTGGGTCGCCTCGTCGTGGGTGTAGGTCTCGCCGATGAACTTCGTGGGGTTGGTGAAGGCCGGGTCGATCGGGTCGACCTCGGTCTGGTTGATGATCGCCGCCACCTGCCGGTTCGGGGCCACGTTGTGCATCTCCTGCAGCAGCCAGTACCCGATCATCCCCTGGGTCTGTGCGCCGAGGACGTCGAACGGGTACGGCGTCGTCAGGTGTGGGTCGGAGGCACTCTGCACCGCCAGCACCCCGACCTGGGGCCCGTTGCCGTGGGTGAGCACCACTTCGTGGTCGTCCAGCATCGGGGCCAGGGCCGCTGCCGCCCGACGGACGTTCGCCTGCTGGATCGCCGCGTCCGGGCGTTCGTGACGGCGCAGCAGGGCGTTGCCACCGAGCGCGATCACGATCCGCATAGCGCGACACTAACCGGGAGAAACCTGGTTGCGCGCTGCCGCGCGGCGCGCAACCGTAGAGAGATGAGCAGCTTCATCTCGCACACCTCTGTCGACTGCCGTGACGCCTACGTCCTCTCCAAGTTCTGGGAGCAGGTGCTGGGCTACCGCGAACTGCCCGATGACCCCAACCTGCCCGGCCACGAGGAGTGCCTGATCCGTGACCCGGAGACCGGCCACCAGGTCCTCTTCCTGGAGGTTCCGGAGGCCAAGTCGGTGAAGAACCGGCTGCATTTCGACCTCCGTCCCCGGTCGGGCACCCGGGACCAGGAGCTGGCCCGGCTGCTGGAGATCGGCGCCGTCGAGGTGGCTGACCATCGCGGGATCCACGGCCCCGGCACCGGCTGGGTGGTGCTGGCCGACCCCGAGGGCAACGAGTTCTGCATCCTGCGTTCCGAGGCGGAGATTCCTGCCGAATAGCCGCTGGACGGCTCCCGATCTGTCTTAGGGTGCCAGCCATGCAACGCACCGTCGCCTGGGCTGTTCTCGGGGTCCTCTCGCTCTCCCACCTCGGGTTCCAGTTGGCGGATCTCGATCTGCTGAGTGCGATCACCCAGATCCTGCTGATGCCGGCGGTCGCCGCGTTGCTCTGGACGCTGACCGATGCGCCGCGCGGGCGACTGGTCCGCCTCGGCCTGGTCGCGCTCGGCTTCTCCTGGCTCGGGGACACGCTGCCGCGCTTCGTCGACGACGGCTTCCTGCTGATGGTCGGTGGCTTCCTGGTCGCCCAGGTCATCTATGCCGTCGCGTTCTGGCCCTACCGGTCGCGGGCCACCGTGGCGCGGGCCCGTTGGCTGGTGCCGGCGGCAGCGGTCGTGGTGATCGCGCTGCTGTGGGTCTGTCGCGACGCCGGATGGCTGCTGCCGGCTGTCGCCGTCTATGCGACCGCGTTGGTGGCGATGGCCCTGCTCGCCGACGGCGTCAACCCGGTGGCCGGCGTCGGTGCCCTGGTCTTCGTGGTCTCCGACGCGATGATCGGCCTGGGCGCGTTCACCGACCTGGACCTGCCGGCGTCCGGCTTCTGGATCATGCTCACCTACATCACCGCTCAGATCCTGATCACCCTCGGGATCGCCCGGGAGGCCCACGCGCATGCCGATTCCTGACTTCATCGTCGAGCTGCGCAAGCGGATCGGCCACGACCCGCTCTGGCTTCCGGCGGTCACCTGCGTGGTGGTGCGGGGCGACGAGATCCTCTTGGTCCGCCGCGTCGACAACGGAGAGTGGTCGCCGGTCACCGGCATCGTCGACCCGGGCGAGAATCCGGCGATGACGGCGGTCCGCGAGGTCTTGGAAGAGACCGATGTGCAGTGCCTGGTGGAGCAGTTGGTCTGGGTCACCGTGGGCGCCCCGGTGGTCCACGCGAACGGCGACCAGGCGCAGTACCTCGATCTGGTCTTCCGCTGCCGCTACCTCCGCGGCCTGGCGCGGATCGCCGACGACGAGTCGATGGACGTGGGCTGGTTCCGGGTCAAGGACCTGCCGCCGATGCAGCCGTATCTGATGAGTCGGATCGAGGTGGCGTTGCGCCACAAGGGCCCCGCCCGCCTCTAACTCAATGTGACCTCAGCGCGCAGAATCGGGTCGATTTTGCGCGCTGAGGTCACATTGGGGGGATGATCGAAGCATGCGTCCGATCATCGTCACCGCGTTCATCTCGCTCGACGGCGTTGTGGAGGCGCCCGGCGGCGAGCCGGGCCACCGCAGCAGCGGCTGGACCTTCCAGGACATCGACTTCCTTCCCGAGGCCTACGAACTCAAGGGCACCGAACAGGAGGAGACGACGGCGCTGCTGCTCGGTCGGGTCAGCTATGAGTCGTTCGCGCCGGTCTGGCCCAGCATGGAGGAGTTCGCCACCTACAACGCGATGCCGAAGTACGTGGTGTCGACCAGCCTCGACGCCGACGAGGTCGCCGCCGGCCCGTGGCAGCCGGTCGAGGTGCTGCGTTCGCTCGACGAGGTCGCCGCCCTCCGTGCGGGTGAGGGCGGACCGATCGCCGTCCACGGCAGTGCCACCCTGGCCCGTTCGTTGGAGGAGGCCGGGCTGGTGGACCGCTACCACCTCTTGGTCTTCCCGGTCCTGCTCGGCGCAGGCAAGCGGCTCTTCAGCGACGCCGACCTGGCCAAGATCAAACTGAACCTGCTCGACTCCGCGAGCTACGCCAACGGCATCCAGAAGCAGGTCTTCGAGGTCGTCCGCTGAGATGACGATGAGCCTCGCGGCGATCCGTCGCTACCCGGTCAAGTCGATGGGTGGCGAGGCGTTGTCGCAGGCCGTCGTCGAGGGCCGGGGGCTGGCGGGAGACCGCTGGTTCGCGGTGGTGGATGCCGATGGGAAGCTTGCCTCCGGCAAGGACACCCGGCGCTTCCGGCGCCGCGACGCGATCTTCGACTACACCGCGCGTACCGACGGCGACCAGGTCCTGGTGAGTCGCCACGGCACACAGTGGCCGGTCGGTGACGCCGAACTGGATGCCGACCTGTCGCGCGCGATGGGGGCCGCGGTCCGGGTGCTGCCCGAGGGCGCCGTCGACCACTTCGACGAAGGGCCCGTCTCCTTGATCGGGACGGCGACCCTGGCCTGGTCAGCCGAGCGCGGAATCGAGGCCGACCCGCGCCGGCTGCGGGCGAATCTCGTGGTCGAGACCGACGAACCGTTCGTCGAGGAGAGCTGGGTCGGCGGGGAGGTGCGGGTCGGAGGCGTCATACTGCGGATCGTCGACCGGCTACCGCGGTGTCGGATGATCGACCTCGACCAGGACGGCGCCTCCGCCTCCGGTGGTTGGCTCAAGTTGCTCGGCGCCGAGCGGGATACCTGCGCGGCGGTCTACGCCGATGTGGTGCGTCCCGGTCTGCTCGCCGTCGGGGATCGCCTGGCTCTCTAGCCAGCCGCCGGGGAAGCGCGCGTAACGGATGACGGCGCGCGCGGTGATCGAGCACACCCTTGAAATGGATACCCTAGGGGGGTACGGTATGTGACATGTCGACCGAGCAGACCGTCCACGAGCAGCCCGACCACGCCGAGCCCCACGCCGATGAGCACAGCTACATCGCGCACGGCAACAAGGAGGCCTACCTCAAGCGCCTCAAGCGGATCGAGGGTCAGGCACGCGGGCTGCAGCGGATGGTCGAGGAGGGCCAGTACTGCATCGACATCCTGACCCAGGTCTCCGCGGCCAAGAAGGCGCTCGATGCGGTGGCCCTGGGGCTGCTGGAGGAGCACATGGCGCACTGCGTCGTGAATGCGGTGCGAGCCGGCGGCGACGAAGCCGAAGCCAAGTTGAAGGAAGCCAACGACGCGATCGCGCGTCTTGTGCGCTCCTGACCGATCGAGAAGGACAAGAGAGATGACTCAGAACACCTACACCGTGACCGGAATGACCTGCGGACACTGCGTCTCCTCGGTGACCGAAGAGGTCCAGGAGATTCCAGGCGTCTCCGCGGTCGAGGTCGACCTGCCTACCGGAGCCGTGACCATCACCAGTGCCGACGCCCTCGACGAAGCCGCTGTGCGTGCCGCCGTCGAAGAGGCCGGCTACCAGCTGGCATGAACACGCCACTGCGGATCGGGCTCTTCGCCTCGGCGCTGGCCTTCGTCTTCGGAACTGCGGTGATCGCGGGTTGGGCCATCGGCCCGATCGACGACGAACCGAAGAGCCACGACGCCGGCCACGGTGCGGAGAACTCCCCGAGCGACGAGACGCAGCCCCACGAACACGGTGCCGAGACGCCCGAGGCAGCCGAGAGCGCGCCCGCCGGGCTCAGCATCTCCGACCAGGGCTACACCCTCGCTCTCGCCTCCGCCCACGCCGAGGCTGGCAAAGGCCGCGAGCTCGCCTTCCGCATCATCGGGCCCGACGCCACGCCGGTCACGGAGTTCGAGGTAGCGCACGAGAAGGAGCTGCACCTGATCCTGGTGCGCCGCGACTTCACGGGCTTCCAGCACGTCCACCCGGTCCGCGCCGACGACGGCACCTGGCGGATCGACGTCGACCTGACGCCGGGTACGTGGCGCGTCTTCGCCGACTTCCAGGCGACCGGCGGGCCGGCGCTCACCTTGGGCGCCGACCTCCACGTCCCAGGTGTCACCAAGCACGTCGCCACCGAACCGAACCGGGCCGCACAGGTCGGTGACTACGAAGTCACCCTGGCCGGAGAGCTGGCTGCAGGCGAGGGCAAGGAGCTCCGCTTCACCGTGACCAAGGACGGCAAGCCGGTCACCGACCTGCAGCCCTACCTCGGCGCCTACGGTCACCTGGTGGCGTTGCGCGCCGGCGACCTCGCCTACCTGCACGCCCACCCCGGCGGTGACCCGAGCGACCCGGCGACGCCGAGCGGGCCGGAGGTTGGCTTCCATGTCACCGCGCCGAGCGCGGGCCAGTACCACCTGTATCTCGACTTCCAGCACGACGGCGTGGTCCGTACCGCTCCCTTCGTGCTCGACGTCGGGGCCGCCGGATCGGCGCCCGAAGACCAGAGCCAGACACCGTCGAGTCCCACCGAGGAGGAGAGCAGCGATGAGCACCAGCACTGACGCTCCCGCCACCGACCGCGAGGTCGAGCTGGCGATCACCGGGATGACCTGCGCCAGCTGCGCCAACCGGATCGAGCGGAAGCTGAACAAGCTCGACGGCGTCACCGCGACCGTCAACTACGCCACCGAGAAGGCGAAGGTGCACTTCGCGGACGAGGTCGGCACCGACGCCCTGCTGCAGGCGGTCGCCGACGCCGGTTACGCCGCGAAGCTCCCTGAGTCGAAGCGCGCCGCGGTAGACGCGCCCGCGGAAGAGGCGGACCCGACCCGCCCGTTGCGGGATCGGCTGGTCATCTCGACGATCCTCAGCGTGCCGGTGATCGCTCTGGCGATGGTCCCGGCCTGGCAGTTCGACTACTGGCAGTGGCTCTCGCTGACCCTCGCCGCGCCGGTCGTGGTCTGGGGCGCGTGGCCCTTCCACCGGGCTGCCTGGACCAACCTGCGCCACGGTGCGGCCACGATGGACACGCTGATCTCGTTGGGCACGTTGGCTGCGCTCGGCTGGTCGATCTACGCGCTCTTCTGGGGCACGGCCGGGACGCCGGGGATGACCCACCCGTTCGAGCTCACCATCCAGCGCAGCGACGGCGCCGGGAACATCTACCTGGAGGCGGCGGCCGGCGTCACCACCTTCATCCTGGCCGGCCGCTACGCCGAGCAGCGTTCCAAGCGTCGCGCGGGTGCGGCTCTGCGCGCACTGCTGGAGTTCGGCGCCAAGGAGGCCAACGTCCTGGCCGACGACGGCAGCGAGCGTCGGGTGCCGATCGAGGAGTTGAGCATCGGCGACCGGTTCGTGGTGCGCCCCGGCGAGAAGATCGCCACCGACGGCGTCGTCGACCAGGGCAGTTCCGCCGTGGACGCCTCGATGCTGACCGGCGAGTCGGTCCCGGTCGAGGTCGGCCCTGGCGACACGGTCACCGGAGCGACGGTGAACACCGGCGGCCGGTTGGTCGTCCGCGCCACCCGCGTCGGCAGCGACACCCAGCTCTCCCAGATGGCGCGTCTCGTTGAGGACGCCCAGAACGGCAAGGCGCAGGCGCAACGCCTCGCGGACCGGATCTCCGGGATCTTCGTGCCGATCGTGCTGCTCCTGGCGGCCGGAACCCTGGGTTTCTGGATCGGTACCGGCAACGGCCTGAGTGCGGCGTTCACGGCAGCGGTGGCGGTACTGATCATCGCCTGCCCGTGCGCGCTGGGTCTGGCCACGCCGACCGCGTTGATGGTCGGTACCGGTCGGGGCGCCCAGTTGGGCATCCTGATCAAGGGGCCTGAGGTGTTGGAGTCGACCCGCAAGGTCGACACCGTGGTGCTCGACAAGACCGGCACCGTGACGACCGGCCAGATGGCGCTGCGCACGGTCCACGTGGCGGCGGGGGAGAACGAGGACGAGGTCCTCCGTCTCGCCGGCGCATTGGAGGCGGCATCCGAGCACCCGATCGCCCAGGCGATCGCGGACGCCGCTCGGGAACGGACCGGTGCGCTGCCCGAGGTCGACGGTTTCAGCAACGTCGAGGGGCTCGGTGTGCAGGGTGTGGTGGTCGACGGCGAGCAGAGTCACGCCGTTCTGGTCGGTCGGCCGCGGTTGCTGGCCGAGTGGAGCCAGCACCTCGATGACGAGCTCACCGCTGCATTGAACCGGGCCCAGCAGGAGGGCGGCACCGCCGTCGCTGTCGGTTGGGACGGTGCGGCCCGCGGCGTGATCGTGGTCGCGGATGCGATCAAGCCGACGTCGGCGGAGGCGATCGCGCAGCTGCGTGGTCTGGGCCTGCGTCCGGTCCTGCTGACCGGTGACAACGCGGCTGTCGCCGGAACGGTCGCTGCCGAGGTCGGAATCGACGCCGACGACGTGATCGCGGAGGTCCTTCCCAGCGAGAAGGTCGACGTCGTCAAGCGGCTGCAGTCCGAGGGCCGGGTCGTGGCGATGGTCGGTGACGGCGTCAACGATGCGCCGGCATTGGCCCAGGCCGACCTCGGTCTGGCGATGGGGACGGGTACCGACATCGCGATCGAGGCCAGCGACCTGACCCTGGTCCGTGGCGACCTGCGGTCGGCGGCGGATGCGATCCGGTTGTCGCGTCGAACCCTGGCCACCATCAAGGGCAACCTGTTCTGGGCGTTCGCCTACAACGTGGCGGCGCTGCCGTTGGCGGCGTCCGGTCTGTTGAACCCGATGCTGGCCGGTGCCGCGATGGCGTTCTCGTCGGTCTTCGTGGTCACCAACAGCCTGCGGTTGCGGCGGTTCCGGGCCTCCTGATCAGGCTGACTCTGTTATAGGTTCCCCCTCGGGTTGAAACGTTGCTCGAGGGGGAATCGTCCATGTCAAACGTCACGAACACCGGTCGGCTGAAGCTCACTCCGATGCGGCCGCGTGACCCGGCCGAGCCGGCGCGGGTTGCGAGCATGCTGGAGCTCTTCTTCGACCTGGTCTTCGTGGTCGCGGTCAGTACGGCTGCGGTTCAGTTGCACCACCAGATGACCGAGGGCCACGTCCTTGATGGCCTGCTGCACTACGCGATGGTCTTCTTCGCGATCTGGTGGGCGTGGATGAACTTCACCTGGTTCGCCACCTCGTTCGACACCGACGACTGGCTCTACCGGGTGGTGACGATCGTCCAGATGGGCGGTGTGCTGGTCCTCGCGGCAAGCATCGAGCCGGTCTTCGCCGACGATGACTTCCGGCTGATGATCGCCGCCTACGTGGTGATGCGGATCGCGATGGTGACCCAATGGTTGCGGGCGTCGCGCTCTGGCGGACCGCACCGCCGGGCGGCGCAGACCTATGCGCTCGGGATCGCCGTCGTCCAGGTGCTGTGGATCGCTTTCATCCCGCTCTCGGACACCGACTTCGCGGGGTACCTGGTGCTGGCGTTGATCGCCGCCGAGTTGTCGGTGCCGGTGATCGCGGAGCGGGGCGGCACCACGCCGTGGCACGCGCACCACATCACCGAGCGGTACGGCCTCTTCACGTTGATCCTTCTCGGCGAGAGCCTGCTCGCCTCGGCGAACGCGATCCTGAAGGCGGTGCACGACCAGGAGGAGTTGGCGCCGCTGATCGCGATGGCGGTGTTGACGTTGGTGGTGACCGCATCGCTGTGGTGGATCTACTTCTGGCCCACTCATCACCACGCGATCGGCACTTTGCGCGAGTCGCTGCGTTACGGCTACGTGCACTACTTCGTCTTCGCCGCCGCCGGCGCCTTCTCGGCGGGTGTCGAGGTCGAGATCGACGTCCTCACCGACCACAGCAAGCTGAGCGAGATGGCCGCCTCCTTCACCGTCACGGTGCCGATCGCCGTCTTCGTGCTGGGCATCTGGTGGATCGCGATCCGCCAGTGCGCGGACCGGGTGGTCAACACAGTGGTCCCTGCCGGCGCGGTGTTGGTGCTTCTCGACCCGCTGATCCCGATCCCGATCACGCTGACCGCCGTGGTGATGGTGATCATCGTTGCAGTGTTGGTGATCCGGGAGCCGCAAGGGCAGCAGGCTGACCTTCACGGGGCGGCTGGCGTCAGCCACTGACGAGCCCGGGGCGTCAGCGGGCGCGCGCTGCGATCCGAACGCCCAGATCCTCAAGCTCGTCCGCGAGTGCGCTGGCGATCCAGACCTGGTTGCGGGCCCGGTCGGTGAGCGGACGGATGACGCCGCCGGCATGGAGGCGCTCGATAGCGGTGTAGAGGCTGGAGGTGGCGCCGCCGACCTGCGCCGTGGCATCGTCGGCAGAGAAGATCGGGTGGTCGGTGAGGTTGTCGAGGAGCTTCGCCGCAGCGCTTCCCTTGCGTGGTCTACCGGCCCGTTCCCGCCAATGATCGGGGAGTTCAGCCAAGCGTTGGGCGGTGACGCGTGATTCGCGGGCGGCGAGGGCGCTGGCGGTGGTGAACGCCGTCAGGAGGGGTGCGAGGTCGCCGTCACGGTAGGCGCCGAGCGCAGCGAAGTACTCGTCGCGTCGAGCCACGACTGCGGAGGCGAGCGGGATCACCACACGTCGAGTTGCGCCCCGGCGACGGAAGACCGTGTTGATCAGCGCCCGGCCGATCCGCCCGTTGCCGTCGGTGAACGGATGGATCGACTCGAACTGGGCATGCACCACGGCTGCTTGTTCCAGGACACCGAGATCGTCGCGGTTGACGAAGGTTGCCAGGTCATCGAGGTAGCCGGCGACGGTCTCCGCAGGAGGCGGCACGTAGAGCGCTTCGCGGGGAGACCAGTCGGAGCCACCGATCCAGTTCTGCATGTCGCGCAGTCGTCCGGCATAGCTCTTCTCGTGGGGATCTTCGGCCATCAGGACCTTGTGGGCGGCAAGAACGTCGGTGATCTCGAAAGTGCGATCGCCCGCGGCGGCATTGATCAGTTGGTCGAGGGCGCGAGTGGAGGCGACCATCGAGGTGGCGGATGTGTTCGCCTTGACCCCGTGCAGGGCACGAGCGTAGTCGTCGACGCTGGCTTCGATCCGTTCGATCTTGGAGGAGGCCACCGACTCCGCCCGCAGCAGCATCAGTGAGAGCGGCTGCAGGTGAAGGCCGTGGGTCTCGTCGACGGCGGCGATCTCACGCAGGGCATCGTCGGTCAGCGCACGAAGCTCGGCCGGAACAACGACGTCGAGGTCGGCGATCAGCGGCGGGCGTTGGACCTCGACCTTGCGCAGCATTCTGTCTTCGCGGGTTCCGCCGCGGAATTCCTGGCGCCATGGTGCGACCGAGCGGCGGTGCGGCGGTATCGGGATCGACGGCATGAGGTCTCCTAACTCGGAACATCCTCCCAGTTATTCCGACTTATGACCACTAAGTCGGAATAACTGGCGCGTTATTCCGACTTAGCCGCCGATCCAAGAACCGTCATCGATCCTGACCAGGCGCCGGGCTGCTGGGCGGTAGCGTGCCGCTATGGCAGTCGAGTTCACGGTCCAAGGGCGGTTCAGCGCCTTCCGCACGCCCGAGCGTGGCACGGTCCAAGCCACCATCGGCCTGGAGGGCCCGGCGCTGGCACCCGTCTATGAGCACGTGGTCCGGTCGCTGGAGGCGGTGTCGCAGAGCATCGCGCCCCTGCATCGACCCGATGCCGGTCCGATCACCTGGTGGTCGACCCAGCAGGTGCGGACCTGGGCCAACCGTCCGTGGAACAACGAAGGCAAGCAACTGCCCCTGGTGCACCACGCCCGGGTCAGCCTCTCGGTGAAGTTCTCCGACTTCGCCGAGCTCTCCCGTTGGGTGGGGCAGCACGTCGAGCACACCCGCGGTTTCAGCCTGGACGGCGTCGACTGGGCGCTGACGACGAAGCGCCAGGCCGAGTTGCAGCGTGAGGTCCGCGCAGCGGCCGTCCGGGACGCCGCCGAACGAGCCCAGGCGTACGCCGACGCGCTCGACCTCGGCCCGGTCCGGCCGGTCGCGATCGCGGACGCCGGCATGCTCAGCTCCGGGATCGGGCCGACCGCGATGCCGGCCGCCGCCTACATGCGTGGCGCGGCGGGCGGTGGCGGCAGCAGTGAACTCGCCCTGCTCCCCGAGGACATCGAGGTCAAGGCCGAGGTCGACGCTCGGTTCGTCTCGTAACCCGATGAGCGGTGAGACGTCGAGGTTGAGCCAACCGATCACGGCGGGAGTGCTGACCGCCCTGGTGGGGTTCACCAGTTCGTTCGCGGTGGTGCTGGCCGGGCTCACCGCGGTCGGGGCGACCCCGGCGCAGGCGGCCTCGGGGCTCCTGGTGCTCTGTGTGGCCCAGGCGCTGGGCATGCTCTGGATGAGCCGCCGTCATCGGATCCCGATCAGCCTTGCCTGGTCGACGCCGGGCGCGGCGCTGCTGGCCGGCACCGGCATCCCGGACGGCGGTTGGCCGGCCGCGGTCGGCGCCTTCGTGGTGGTCGGTGTGCTGATCCTGCTGACGGCACTGTGGCCGCGGCTGGGCGAACTGATCGCGATGATCCCGGCGCCGATCGCCCAGGCGATGCTGGCCGGGGTCCTGTTGTCACTCTGTCTGGCGCCGGTCCGTGCCGTCGTCGACGACCCTGCCGTGATCGCACCGGTGATCGTGACCTGGTTGGTGCTGGTCCGCTTCCTCCCGCGGCTGGCGGTACCGGCGGCGTTCGTCGTGGCGCTGATCGTGATCTGGACCGCGGGCCACGGCGGTCCGAGCGGCGCCTGGCTGCCGCAGGTCGAGACCACGATGCCCGCCTTCGAGGTCGGCGCACTGGTCGGGATCGCCCTGCCGCTCTACGTCGTCACGATGGCCTCGCAGAACGTGCCGGGCGTCGCGGTGATGGCGAGCTACGGCTATCAGGTGCCGTGGCGCGAGACGATGACGGTGACCGGGATCGGCACCGTCGGCTCGGCGTTCGGGGGCGGCCACGCCGTCAACCTGGCCGCGATCACTGCCGCGATCAGTGCCGGTCCGGACGCCGGGACGAACCCGAAGCGGCGCTGGATCGCCTCCGAGACCGCCGCCTGGTCCTACCTCGTCCTCGCGGTCGCCTCGGTCGCGTTGACCACGCTGGCGGTCTCCGGTCCACCCGGTGTGGTGGAGACGGTGGCGGGGCTGGCTCTGCTCGGCACCCTCGGCGCGAGCCTGTCGGCCGCCGTTGCGGCGACCGAGGGCCGCGAAGCCGCGGTGGTGACCTTCGTCGTCGCCGCCAGCGGTGTCACCGTCGGCGGGATCGGTGCGGCGTTCTGGGCTCTGGTCGCCGGGCTGGTCACGGCGGCGGTGCTGCGTCGTCGGTGAAGCGAGGTGACACGTGACAGCATGCCCCCCATGATCGCTCGTCGTCTCCGTGCCTCGGTTCTCGCGACCGTCGTCGCCCTCGCTCTGACGGGATGCGGTGATGACGCTGACGGGGAGTCGACGCGCACCCCCGAGCAGGCCGAGGTCGGGTTCGCCACCGACCTGCTCCAGCACGATGCGCAGGTGCTCGCCCTGCTCGACCTGGCCCGGGAGCGGATCCTGCCCGCCGAGGTGACGACGGTGTTGAGCGAGGTGCAGCTGCATCGCGCCACCGAGGTGGAGGCGTTGACGACGTTGCTGGCCGAACTCTCGGCGCCCACGCCCGCGACGGTGCGGGACCACGCGAACGTCGGTCACAGCGAGGACGGGCCGCACGCTGCCGACACCGAGACCGGCGGCGACCTTCCGGGGATGCCGGACGCCGACGAGCTCAACGAGCTGACTGCCGCCGACGACGGGGAGTTCGCCCGGCTGTTGGCGGAGCTGCTCGGGGAGCTGAACGACGGTGCCGTCGAGATCGCCGACGACTACCGCGGCGAACTCGCCGACGGTGACGGCGCCGAGCTCGCGGACGAGGTCGCCGCGCAGCGCGAGGCCGAGGAGAAGCTGCTGGACCAGCTCTCCGCCTGACGCTGTGGAACGATGCCAGCCATGACGCTCGCCAAGTCGCTCGTGCTCTTCGGTCTGGCCGCGTTCGCGGAGATCGGCGGTGCCTGGCTGGTCTGGCAGGGAGTGCGGGAACACCGCGGCTGGCTGTGGATCGGTGGCGGCGTCGTCGCGCTGGGGCTCTACGGCTTCGTGGCCACCTTGCAGCCGGACGCCAACTTCGGCCGGATCCTGGCTGCCTACGGCGGGATCTTCGTGGCGGGTTCGCTGCTCTGGGGGACGGCGGTCGACGGCTTCCGCCCGGACCGCTACGACGTCGTAGGCGCTCTGGTCTGTCTGGTCGGGGTCGCGATCATCATGTACAGCCCCCGTTCAGTGTGACCTCACGGTCCAATTTCGGGGCAAAAGCCAGCGCTCAGGTCACATTGAGCGGGACTGGTCCTCGATCCGTTGGGCGTAGGCGGCGCGCTCGCCGCCGTGGGTGCGCAGCGCCCGGTCGTCCTTGGTGATCCGGCGAAGCTGCTCCTCGGCGGCGCTCGGGATCACGGCCATGAAGGTGGAGAGCGCGCCCACGTAACGGGGGACCGCGATCTCCGCCTTGCGAGAACCGATCGAGGCGACGACGGCGTCCGCGATCTCGCTCGGTTGCACCTTGGGCAAGGGCTTCATGTCCAGCCCCGAAGCCAGCGCGGTGTCGACTGCGGACGGCAGGATCGCGGTCAGGCTGACCCCGGAGTCGGCGTACTCGCGCCGGGTCGCCGCCGTCAGCCCGACCACGGCGAACTTGCTCGCGGTGTACATCGCCAGGCCCGGCACCGGGAACTTCCCGACCAGCGACGCCACGTTGACGATGTGCCCGCGACCACGGCTCAGCATCCCGGGCAGAGCCACCTGCATCCCGTTGACGACGCCGCCCACGTTGACGTCCATGATCAGTTGATTGGTGGCGTCGTCGATCTCCAGGAAGCCGCCGTTCGGCATCACGCCGGCGTTGTTGACCAGAACCTCCAGTGGGCCGTGCGCCGCCTCAGCCGCCGCGATGAAGGCAGCGAACGCATCACGGTCACGGACGTCGAGCCGGTGTGCGGTCCCGCCGATCGCAGCCGCGGTCCTCTCGGCCAGCGCTAGGTCGAGGTCGCCGATCGCGACCTGGGCGCCACGGGCGGCGAGCGCCTCGGCGGTGGCGCGCCCGATGCCTTGGGCAGCGCCGGTGATGGCAACACTCGCGCCGGACAGCGAGACGGCGGGGTAGCGGGACATGGTGCTCCTCAGGCGTAGGTGTAGGCGTCGAGCGGGAAGCTGCCGGCGGCGCGCAGCGCACTCACCGTCGACGTCGGGCGCAGCAGCGTCGCCTCGTTGTGCTGGTTGAAGTAGTAGCTGTTCGCGGTGGAGCAGTGGCCGAGCGCGAAGACGGAGTCGCCGACCAGGTCGCGCATCCGGGTCAGGAAGGCGTCGTTAGCCTCCTCGGTGACCTCGAAGGTGGTGGCGTCACGGTCCGCGAGGGCGGTGAAGAGCCGCTCCATGTGCCGCATCTGGCATTCGATGGTGGTGAAGTAGGAGAGCCCGCTGTACGAGTACGGGCTGTTCAGCGAGATGAAGTTGGGGAAGCCGGGGACGGTGACGCCCTCGTACGCCTGGAACCGGGTGGCTCGCCACCATTCGCCCAGGTTGCGGCCGTCGGCGCCGATCACCTCGATCGCCGGGAAGTTGACGTCCCACAGGTTGAACCCGGTGGCCAGCACCAGCACGTCGACGTCGGTGCGGCGTCCGTCGGAGGTGACCAGCCCGGTGGCGTCCAGGTGGCTGATGGAGGTGGTCTCCAGGTGCACGTGGTCGCGGTTGAAGGTGGGGAAGTACTCGTTGGAGAAGGTGGGGCGCTTGCAGCCGAACGAGTAGTCCGGGGTGAGCTTGCGGCGCAAGGCCGGGTCCTTGACCTGGCGGGCCAGGTGGGCGCGGCAGCCGCGCTCGGCCAGCTGGTTGATCAGCTTCGCCTGCCGGTAGTGGAGCACGCCGCTGACCATCATCCCTTCCAGGATCGAGGTCCCGACCAGGCGCGCGGCGCGTTGCGAGAGCGGCACCGAGGCGAAGAACTGCTGCACCGCCTCGGGCACGCTGAAGTCGACCTTGGGGCTGACCCAGATCGGCGTCCGCTGGTAGACGGTGAGGTCGCTGACCCTCTTCGCGAGCTCTGGGATCAACTGGACGGCGGTGGCGCCGGTACCGATGACGGCGGCGCGCTTGCCGGTGAAGTCGTAGTCGTCGTCCCAGTCGGTGGTGTGGACCACGTGACCCTCGAACAGGTCGATCCCGTCGATCTCGGGCATCTTCGGCTGGGAGAGGAAGCCGGTGGCGGTGAGCAGATACCGCGCCTCAATCGGTTCACCGTCGGCGACGCGGACCTGCCAGGTCTGCGACTCGGGCTGCCAGGTGGCCCCGTCGACGACGGCGTTGAACTGCATGTGCCGACTCAGGTCGTACTTGTCGGCCACGTGCTGGGCGTACCGCTTGAGCTCGGTGCCCGGCGCGAAGAGCCGCGACCAGTAGGGGTTGGGCTCGAACGAGTACGAGTAGGTCGCCGAAGGGATGTCGACGGCGAGGCCGGGGTAGCGGTTCACGTGCCAGGTGCCGCCGAGGTCGGACTCACGGTCGAGGATCACCAGGTCGTCGAAGCCGAGGCGCTTGAGGGCGATCGCTGCGCCCATCCCGCCGAATCCGGCACCGACGATGACGGCGTCGTGGACTCTGCTCATCCCTGCTCCTTGGCTCTCGGTCGAACGGAACTCGGTGTCACTTGCGGAACGGTATGTCAGTTTTCGGAGAGCTGGCAATAGAATCAGCGACGTGAGTGTCGAACCAGCCCTGAGCCGCACCGAGCGCAAGAAGGCCGAACTGCGCCGCGAGATCCTGGACGCCGCCTTCGAGGCGTTCGCCGAGCAGGGCTACCACGCAACCGGGATCGCCGAGATCGCCGCGCGCCTCGGCATCGGCCACGGCACCTTCTACCGCTACTTCGCGAACAAGCGCGACATCGTCGAGCACGTCGTCACCGCCACCATGGACCGGATCATCGGCGCGCTCACCGCCGAGAACGCGCCCGGCGCCGTCGACACCCTCGCCGGGTACCGCGAGCAGAGCCGCCGGATCGCCGACACCCTCGGCGAGATCATCACCCACGACCCGCGGGTGCCCCGGATGCTGATCGTCGAAGCCCCCGGGATCGATCCGCAGATGGCCGACCGGATCCTCGACTTCCTCGACCTCGCCGTCGAGCTCAACGCCGCCTACCTCGCGCACGGAGTCGAACGCGGCTACCTTCGTCCCGACCTCGACGTCGTCAACACCGCACGGGCGATCAACGGGATGATCCTGGCCGCCGCGATCGACGGCATCCGCCGCCCTGAACCCGAGCACCAACGCCGGCTCAGCGCCGCGATCATGGCGGTGATGTTCGACGGCGTCGCGTCCTGAGCGAGGCGACCGTTACCCTGATCCGGTGATCCGCACGCAGGTAACCCCGGGCTCCGGGGTACGCGTGCAGGTTCGCCCGGCACCCGGCACCCGGCTCCGGGCCGCGCTGGCCACGGTCGAGATCATGGCCGCCGTCACCGGCGCACACGTCTGGGCGGGCGGCGAACTGCCGGCTCTGCCCTGGCTGCTTGCGATGAGCGGGCTCGTCTATCTGAGCGGTGCGCTACTCATGCGTGGCAGCTTCTCGTTGCTGCCAGCAGCGCTCGGCGTCGGCGCCGCACAGTTCGGCCTGCACCATCTGCTGACGGCGATGAGCCCGGACGCCGGCCACGCGCACGGCACGATGTTCGGCGAGATGAGCGGTCAGATGCTCCTCGCCCACGCCGTCGGCGCGGTTGCCACCTGGTTGATCTGGGCGCTGCGCCGCCGCTCCCTCGATGCGATCCTGCACTGGGCGCAACTGCTGGCCAGTCCGCCGCCCATGGCGCCGCGGACCCTCCTGGTCGAGGGCCGGTGCGCCGCGCCGATCGCCTTGCGCGTCGTCCGGGACAGCCCACGCCGTGGGCCACCTCGGCAGAGTCTTTCCCTCGCTGCCTGACCTCACCCGAGGCCAGGCACAGTCCTGCCCGCCGCGAACCCCCCGGCGGGCCCCGAACGCGTCCCTTGGTGACCGCGTTCCCTGCACTCTGCCTAGGAGAACTCTGATGAACTTCCGTACCACCTCTCGCCTGCTCGCCGTCCCCGCCGTGCTCGGCCTGGTCGCGTTGGCCACCGCCGGACCGGCATCGGCCCACGTCACCGTCACCGCGTCCAGTTCGGCCGCCGGCGCCTACACCGTGCTCACCTTCAGCGCGGGCCACGGCTGCGACGGGTCGCCGACCACCAAGATGGAGATCTCCATCCCGGAGCAGATCCTCAACGTGACGCCGACCCGCACCCCGTTCTGGGACCTCGAGGTCCAGAGCGAGAAGCTCGCCGAACCGGTGACCGACGCGCACGGCGCCAAGGTCACCGAGCGTGACGCGGTCGTCGTCTTCACCGCCACCGAGCCGCTCCCGGACGGCGTCCGCGACACGTTCGAGCTCTCGGTCCAGCTCCCTGACGCCGAGGGCGAGACGCTCGCCTTCCCGGTGATCCAGAGCTGTGAGAAGGGGGAGACCGCCTGGACCGAGGTGGCCAGCGACGGCAACGCCGACGAGCTGGAGTCCCCGGCACCGGTGCTCACGGTGACCGCTGCCGAGGGCTCCGGCCACGGTGCCGCCGCTGGAGCCGGTGACGCGGCGAGCGACGACACCGAGAACGACGCCGACTCCTCGACCAAGGCCGCCAAGGCCGAGGACGACGACAGCAACTGGATGGGCGCCGTCGGTCTCGGCGCCGGTCTGCTCGGCGCGGTCGCCGGCGGAGTGGCGCTTGCGCGCACCCGCCGGACCTCGTGAACCGACTCCTCCGGGCCAGCCTGGCCGGCCTCGTCCTGAGCATCCTGGTGGTGCTCGGCGGGGCCGGCCCGGCCGCGGCCCACGCCACGTTGGCGTCGTCCGATCCGGTCGACGGCGCTGTCCTGGCAAAGGCGCCGGAGCAGGCGACGCTCACGTTCACCGAGTCGGTCGCGTTGCCGCAGGGCGGGGTCCGGCTCTACGACGCGGACGGTACCGAACGGGAGGTGACGGCGTCGGCGCTCGACCGCACCGTCACCGTGGCCCTGCCGGGCGGGTTGTCGCGCGGCAGCCACGTGTTGACCTGGCGGGTCACCTCGGCGGACGGGCATCCGGTGGCGGGGTCGATCACCTTCGCGATCGGGGAGCCGAGCGCGAGCGTCGTCCGGCCTGACGGCGATGACGGCGGGATGGTGCGGCACGTGGTCGCCGTCGTCACCGCGGCGGCCTATCTAGCGCTCTTCCTGGCGCTCGGGGTGGTCGGGTTCTGGCGGTTCCTGCTGCCGGGGACGCAGCGACTGGCCCCGGCTGGACAGCGCTTGCTGCGGATGGTTCGGATCGCTGCCGTGGTCGGTGCCGTGGCCTGGGTGCTGGTCTTCTGGGTCCGCGCCGCAGCGGCGACGCAGAGCGGACTCGGCGCGCTGCTGCGACCGGGTGACTGGACCTGGTCGACACCGGAGCTCGCCGCCAGTCTGCTCACCGCGTCCGCGCTCCTTGCGCTGCGCTGGGTCACCGACCTGTGGCCGATCGTCGCCGCAATGCTGGCCGGTGCTGTCGGCCCGGCGCTGGCCGGTCATACCCGGGCCTTCGACCCACAGCTCCCGGTGATCGTGACGGATGTCGTCCACGTCGCGGCGGGGAGCGCCTGGTTCGGCGGTTCGGTCGCCCTGGCGATCGTCCTGCCTCGGCTCGCCGGGCGGCGCCAGGCCGGTGAACTGGTAGCGCGGTTCTCGACGCTTGCGGCCGGCGTGCTGGTCGCGTTGGCGGCGTCCGGCGCGCTGTTGGCCTGGCGGATCGTGGGGAGTTGGGAGGCTCTCGTGGAGACCACCTACGGCCGGGTCCTGCTCGCCAAGGTGGCGGTGGTCGTGGTGGTCGTGCTGTTCGCCGCCTGGAACCGGTTCGTCCTGCTGCCGCGTGCTCGGGCAACGGTGGGTCAT
Organism: Nocardioides sp. Bht2; assembly: GCF_047308515.1. Taxonomy (NCBI): domain Bacteria; kingdom Bacillati; phylum Actinomycetota; class Actinomycetes; order Propionibacteriales; family Nocardioidaceae; genus Nocardioides; species Nocardioides sp. Bht2. The sequence continues at coordinate 914,489 of NZ_JBLBWI010000001.1, read as the reverse complement.
GAGGCGGAACGCCAAGGTCTGTTGGCGATCGGCCGGGTGGTGCGGGCCGAGGCGGTCCTGCTGGTCGCGGTGCTGGCGTTGAGCGCGGTCCTGGTCGACCGGGCGCCACGGGTCGAGGAGGCGTTCGTGGTGCCCGGCCAGCCGGCGACCCGGACCCTGGTGCTGGGGGAGGCGGAGGTGCACCTGACGCTGGAGCCGGCCCGGGTCGGCGCCAACACGCTCTCGGTCCATGTCGAGTACCCGGAAGGCGCCCCGCTGACCAAGCCGACACTCTCCGTCAGTGGGGGTGGCAACAGCCTCGGTGAGCAACGGTTGGAGATCGTCGGTCACGGTGCCTGGACCAGCCGGATCGTGTTGCCGACGTCCGGTGACTGGGAGTTTCGGATGGGGATGCGCCTGACCAAGTTCGACAACCCGGTCGACGCCGTTTCTTTCGAGGTGCGCTAGCTCAATGTGACCTCAGCGTCGCGTTTCGTCCCGAAACCGCGCGCTGAGGTCACATTGAACGGGTGGCTAACGTGGGGGCCGTGAAGCTCTCCTCGATTCCCACCGCGCCCTTGACCGCTCTCGGCCTGGTCGGCGGCTTCGTGCTCGCGAACCGCACCGGCAACCGTCCCCTGGGTGGCGTGGTGATGGCCGCCGCCAACGCCGCCGCCCTGCCCTCCTGGACGTCGCGTGGCCCGGCCACTGCCGCCGGGCTCTCCGCCCTCTACTGGGGCGCGATGGGTGCCTCGCACCCGCTGGCCAAGAAGATCGGCGTCTGGCCCTCCGTCGGCACGGTTGCCGCCGTCAGCGCGGGGGCTGCCTGGATCGCCGCCGATCGACGCCGCTGACAGCCAGCTCAATGTGACCTCAGCGTCGCGTTTCGTCCCGAAACGGCGCGCTGAGGTCACGTTGAGCTTCAGGAACAGACGCCGACCTGGTTCTCGCGCAGACAGACGTACGCCGGAGCGCTGAACCCGGTTCGACCCTGTGAGTCGGTGACCCTCGCGCTGAGCCGATAGGCGGTAAGCCCGGGGGCATGGGCTGCGCCCAAAGTGAGCTCGCCGCTGCTCCCGCGTCGGGTGAGTGCGGGATGCAGGTGGAGGTCGCCTTCGCCGTGGTGCATCAGCTCGACGGTCAACTGGACCTGGCCGGAGAGGTCTCGGCCCTCCTCGTCCTGTGCCAGCACCTGCCAGGTGAAGGCCTCGTCGACGCCTACCCAAGCGCCACCCTCGGGGAGCGTGATGGACACGGTTGGAGAGCCCCCAGGTTGTGAGAAGGCGACCACAGGTTCCGCGTAGGGATCACTCACCCGATGCACGACCACGACCGTCGCTACGCCGGCCGACACGTGCTCGATGATCCGTTCGTCGGTGGGTGTCGGCCCCCAAGCGTCGTGGACCATCCGGCCGTTCACCTGGACCTGCGTCCAACCGTCGCTCTGGACCGCGACCTCCAGAGGCCCACTCGCGGATCGGAGGCGGGATCGCCAGCGCACGGTGTAAGGCTCGCCGGCGAGCTCGGTCGGGACGTCGTCGAGGGTGGCAGCGTCGGAGCAGGACACTGCAGCCGGCTCTCCTACGGGCTCAGTGCCGTGGAACCACTCGGCGCGGACCTTGTCGAGTCCGCAGATCACACCGTCGATGCCGGGCTCGATCCGGCGCAGCTCTCCGGGAAAGATGGAGAGATACCAGAGCCGACCCTGACTGTCGGCCAGGATCTTCACGGGGGTGCCTGCGAGCTGACCTGAGAAGAGCAGGGCATCGGTAGCTGCCGGTTCGGGTGCGTCCAGATCGACGGTCCGGATCTCGCCGAACACGTAGTCGGCATAGAGGAAACGTCCCGCGAGCCCGCCGGGCCAGTTCTGCCCGAGCGTCACGCCCGCTGTCACCGATCCCATATCTCTGCGGTGGGGGTAGACGAAGATCGGCCAGTCCAGGTCGCTCTCCCCATCCGCCACCTGCTGCCACATCTCGGGGCACCCGGGACGGGGTACCCGCGGCGGGGTGAAGATCTGATCCGCCGCTTCGAAGCATGGCCAGCCCAGATTGGCGCCGGGCCTGATCCGGTTGATCTCCTCCCACCGACTTCCGCCCACTTCCCCGACGATCAGCGCTTCGTTGCTGTCGAGAGCCATCCGGAAAGGGTTACGCAGGCCGTAGGCGTAGACCCGGTTGCGGTTGCGAACCCCCGGAGTGCCGGCCCCGTCGTAGAAGGGATTGTCGGGCAACCCGAGACCAGTCTCGGGGTCGATCCGCAGCACCTTGCCGGCCAGGACGTCGAGCGACTGGGCGCGGATGTTCTCCAACTCTTCACCCCAGTAGATGACGCCGTCACCGATGCTGACGAAGAGACTGCCGTCCGGGTGGAAGAGCAGGTCGCCGATCGTGTGGGAGGTGCCCCACGAGGGAATGCAGTCCGGAAGACCAGGGTTGTCGCGGTCGCATTGGCGCCCCGAGACGTTACCGAGGATCACCTGCTCCGCGCCGTCGCGGACCCCGCGCCGGAGATGGACCCGGGTGACCCGCTGGCTCTTGGCGAGTGGTGACGTCCAGATGTCAGGGTCGTCCCAGACATAGGCGACGTAGACCCAGCCAGTCAGCCTCTGGTGGTCGAAATCCGGGTGGAGAGCGAGTCCGGTAAGGCCACGGTCGTGTTCGTCATCGACCTGATCGGTCAGGTCGATGACGGGGACTTCTCCCCGTACGCCATCGGTCACCAGCCAGATCGCCCCTGCCTTCTCCGCGATCAAGGCGCTGTCGGTGCCGATCATGGCGAAGGTGGTGGGATTGACGAGCCCGGCAGCCAGGGTCTCCTGGCTATAGCCGGGCGGAACCGGTAGTGCGCGCTCGAGGTGGAAGGGCGCGGACGTGACCAGGCCACGCTCCGCTCCGCGGACCAGCCGGGCGGTGACTCGATGTTCACCGGCGGGCAGCTCGGCCACGTCGAGAAGCGCATCCCAACTCCGCTGGTCGACGGAGTGGGCCATACCCGCACTCCGTTCGTCGATGAAGAGTTCGACCTGGTCGAGGGCTTGATCGGTCTGCACGGCCACGGTGACCTGCTCGCCGGTGATCTCAGTGGTGACGGAACCGGTCAGTGGACGGACGAGGACCTCGAGCGTCGGAGTGGTCAGCCCCGGCGCACCACGGTGGCTGCCGATGGTGGCACGCCAGCGATGGAGTCGGACGCTCGCTGAGGTCGGGGCCACGGTCCACCGGCCGCGTTTGTCGGTGCGGGTCGTGTGCCGGGTCAGCCATCGACCCGCCACCTGCTCCTGGACGGTGACCTTCCTGCCCGTGCGGGCCGGAGCCACTGTGCCGCTCAACAGCATCGCGCCGCGGGCGGCGCTACCGGCGTTCAGCGTCGCCTCCTGGCGCCGTGGGCTCAACCGGACGGTGCCCGTCGACACCTTCCGCCCCGCCAGTTGGAGCCGTAGCTGACGCTTCGTGCCAGGCATGGTGAGAGGTACCCGGTACCTCCCCTTCTTGTTGATGACCGTCCGTGCGACGGTCTTCCACCGGCGGCCGGTGTGAAGTTGGATGAGGGCACGGGAACCCGACCTGCGCCATCTCTTCGGGATCGATCCGCTGACCACGATCCGTTCACCCGCTATCGCATCACGGGGGGTGATGGCGGGCAGGGCGAGTGGGGCGCGGCGCTCCTCGACCCGGGGTGCTGCCGCCGTCGCGGTCGCCGGGCCGGGTGCCGCCACCAGACTGAGCCCGATGGCGACGAGAAGTCCCGCCAACGCCGTCGTCGAGGCGCGGTGCATCACAGACCGTGGTGATGGCACCACAAGACCCCCTGCAGAGTTGGCGTTACGTCTCCTCATCATCGGTTGCCTGGATGGGTTCCGGAGGAGATTGCCGCTCAATGTGACCTCAGCGTCGCGTTTCGTCCCGAAACGGCGCGCTGAGGTCACATTGAGCGCTCAGATGGGGCCGTCGGGGTGGATGCTGCGCGTTTCGGAGCGCTGCTTGCGACGGCCGATCCAGTCCTGGACGTAGATCTTGGGCAGACACTTGGCGATCGCCAAGGCCACGTAGAGCACGGTATTGATCGCCACGAAGGCAGCCAGGACGGCGACCGCGTGCGAGCGGAGCAGGCTCTCCGGGAAGAGGATTCCCCAGGTCTCCATGGTCAGTCCTCCACCTTCACGGTGCCGTCGTCGGCCTGCACGATGTGCTTCCAGGCGGCCTCGCGGCCCAGGGCGATGTCCATCACGCCTCGGACGTAGACGATGTTGAGGAACATCGCGTAGGCGAGCTCGGGGAAGAGGGTCAGGGCGAGCAGTCGCGCCCGCCAACCGCCACGCCAGACGGTGACCACCCGTTCCAGTACGAAGAGCAGGCCGATGCCGAGCCAGAACGGGAACCAGACCCACGAGTCCATCGACAGCATCATCAGGGCCATCAACAGCAGGTAGCTGGTGAGCGCCAGGACGCCGTAGCCGATGCCGAGCTGCTGGGCCCAGTAACGCATCGTCTGCGGGGTCAAACCGTAGGCGCCGAGGTTGTCGAGCGCGCCTCGCTGCCAACGCAGGCGCTGGGCCCAGAGCGCGCGCCAGCTCGGCATCACCTCGGTGACGACGGTGCACTGGTGCGGGGAGACCATCTGCGCGCCGAGGCTCTTGAGCGCGAGGGTGAGCTCGTTGTCCTCGGTCAGCGCCAGGGTGTCGTAGACGTCCCCGGGTACGCCCGGAAGGGTGCCGCCGCGGCTTGCGGCGACGGTACGCAGGGCGATCGGACGGAAGACGGTGGCGGTGCCGGTGAGCACGTAGACCCGACCCCGCCGACGGCGTAGCTCGCGTCCGTAGCGGTGGTACTCGTTGCGCTGCATCTGGCCGATCAGGCCGCCGCCGTCCTCACCGTAGAAGAGTCCGCCGACCGCCATCAGCGCGCGGTCGTCGGTCATCCGGGTGGCGACGATCTCCAGGAAGCCGGCGTCCAACGTGGTGTCGGCGTCCATCACCATCACCAGGTCGTTGTCGCCCTGTCCGGGCAACACCTGGCGCAGTGCCTGGTTGAGGCCACCCGCCTTCTTGTGTGAGTTGTCGACCGTCTCCAGGACGTCGACGCCGCGGCCCCGGGCGATCTCGACGGTGGCGTCGGTGCAGTTGTCGGCGACCACCACGATCCGGCTGGGCGGGAACGACTGGGCCTTCAACGAGTCGATGGTGGCGCCGATCGCCGCCTCCTCGTTATGGGCGGGGACCAGCACCGTGATCGTCACCGGGCCGGCGAAGACGCCGCGGGTCTTCGCCATGATCACGCGCGGAGCGAGCGGCAGGACGTCCGGCATCATGCTGCGCCGGGAGCGCAGCGAGATGCGGCGTTCGGCCAGTGCGACCAGCGCGGCCAGGGCGAGCCCCAGTCCGACCGCGAAGATCAGGATCCGCAACGGTGGCACCGAGTCGTCGTAGAAGACGTTCCAGGTGTCGCTGATGAGGGTGTGCTCGGGCGGCTCGGCCATCAGCGGGTCGGTCCATGCCACGGCGAACAGCATCAGCGCAGCACCGGCTACGGCCGATCCGATGATGATCAGCCCGACGGCCCGTTGGAACTTCATCGCACACCCTCCGAGTAGGCATCTGCAGTACCCAATTATGGGGATCCCAGGCTAGAACGCTCGATGTGACCTCAGCGCGCCGTTTCGGGACGAAACGCGACGCTGAGGTCACATCGAGCGCAGGGAAAGGGAAACGCCCGCCCCAGCCGGGTGGCTGGGGCGGGCGTTCTTCAAGCGGTGAGCCGGGGGATCAGTCCTCGAGGGCCTTCTCCACGCGGCGGTGAGCCTCCCAGATCGCCTCAGGCATGTTCGGGAACTGCTCGAGGTGCTCCGTGCGGTAGCCCATCTCCTGCTGCCAGCGAGCGGTGTCGATGGAGAGGATCTTGGCCAAGTCGGCCTCGCTGATCTCGACGCCGTCGAGGTTCAGCTCCTCCTTGGTCGGGATGATGCCGACCGGAGTCTGGTGACCCTTGACCTCGCCGTTCTTGAGCTGGATCAGCCAGAGCAGCGGGCGCAGGTTGTCGCGGTATCCGGGCCACAGGAAGTGGCCGTCCTCGGGGTCACGCTGGAACCAGTTCACGTGAGCGAAGATCGGCTGCTCCTTGGCAGCGCCGACGACGTTCAGGTAGTGCTGGGCGTAGTCACCCTCGCCGTACGCCATGAACGGGCGGTTCGACATCGGGTCGTAGCGCAGCACGCCTTCCTTGCCCTCGGCGGCGAAGGTGGCCTCCGCGCCCAGGGTGAGGCCGTCGTAGACACCCTCGGCCAGGTCGGTGATCGCGCGGATCAGCGGCTCGCGGTCACGGGTACGACCACCGAAGATGATCGCGTCGATCGGCACGCCGGCCGGCTCGTCGTAGTCCTTCGCGATGTTCGGGACGTTGCCGAGCGTGGTGGTGAAGCGGCTGTTCGGGTGCGCCCACGGGTCGTTCGCCTGCTCGGGGGAGCGGTCGGCGATGGCGTCGCCCTTCCAGTCCTCCCAGCCGGTGACGTCGGCCGGGGGAGCGTCGGTACGACCCTCCCACCAGACCTCCTGCGTGGTCGGGTTGTAGGCGACGTTGGTGAAGATCACCTTGGTGCCCTCGGCCAGCGACTCCAGAGCGGTCGGGTTGGTGACCTCGTTGGTGTCCTTGGCAACGCCGAAGACGCCGTACTCGGGGTTCATGCCGTAGAGCTTGCCGCTCTTCTCGTCGACCCAGAGCCACGCGATGTCGTCGCCGTAGAAGGAGACGTGGTACCGGTCGCCGAGGACGTCCGGGGCGAGCATCATGGCGAGGTTGGTCTTGCCGGAGGCGCTCGGGAAGCCACCACAGATGTGGTAGTCCTTGCCGGTCTCCTTGTCGTGGATACCGATGAGCATGTACTGCTCGGCAAGGAACTTCTTCGAGGCCCAGCCGTCGTAGGCGCCCTGACGCAGACCGTGGGCGATCTTGCCCAGCAGCGCGTTGCCGCCGTACGAGGAGCCGTAGTGCAGGATCGTGCGCTCGTCGGCGACGGTCACGAACCAGCGCTGGTCGTCCGGGGTGCCCTGGCCGAGGTTCTCCAGGTCGCCGGTGACGTGCACGGCCTTGACGAACGAGTCCGGGTCCTCGAGGTCGTTGACGTACTCGACGCCGACCCGAGCCATCCGGATCATGTGCAGCACGACGGTGCGGGTGTCGGTCAGTTCGACACCGGTGCCCCAAGGAGCAAGCGCGTTGCCGGCAGGAGCCATCAGGTAGGGGACCACGTACATGGTCTTACCGGCCGAGGCGCCGCGCATGCGGCCCTCGAGCAGAGGCTTCATCTCAGACGAAGGGCGCCAGTTGTTGTAGACGCCCTTGTCCTTCTCGTCACTGGTGGCCACCACGGTGCGCTCTTCCGAGCGTGCGGTGTCCTTGTGGTAGCTCCGGGAGTAGTAGCGACCATCGCCGGCCGGCAGCAGCTCGCCTGCCTCAAGTGCCTCCGCGATCAGGCGGTCGTCGTCAGCGGCACCAACCACCTCGACACGCTCCGCGCCGGTCAGCTCCGCCCAGTATCGGACGTACTCCCGAACCTTCGGGTTGGACAATCCTGCTTCGTCCAACACCGCTTCCACATCGACCATTGAATCTGTCCTCTCCTGATGATTCTTCACGGTCTTGCTGGTCAGACTCTGCCATGAGCGCGCGCAGAGGTGTGAACGGGCTCAGGAAGCGGGCACCTGAGTGGCTGGTGTGAGTGGTGTGGTCACGGCCTTGGATGTGCCCTATCGAACAGACATGACGATAACCTGACCTACATGTTCCGTGGGGCGGTGTCGGTCCTCGACCGGGCCCAGAGACGGGTCCGGGCTGTGTCGATCCCGCTTGCGGTCATCTACAAGTTCTTCGAGGACCAGGGCAACTATCTGGCCGCGATCCTCACCTACTACGCCTTCATCGCGATCTTCCCGCTGATGCTGCTGGCCACCTCGATCCTCGGTTTCTTCCTCGAAGGCCGCCCTGAGCTGCAAGAACAGCTTCTCGACTCCGCGCTCAGCCAGTTCCCGATCATCGGCGACCAGCTCGGTCGCCCGGAGGGCCTGAAAGGGTCGACCGCCGGTGTGATCTCCGGTCTGCTGGTCTCGCTCTACGGTGCGATGGGGCTCGGCCAGGCGATCCAGAACGTGCAGAACGTCGCGTGGTACGTGCCGCGCAACTCGCGGCCGAACCCGATCCTGCTGCGACTCAAGAGTGTGGCGCTTCTCTCGGTGGTCGGCGTCGGGATGGTGGCCATCTCGGTGCTCGCGACGCTGGGTAGCTCGACCGACATCCTGGGTAATTGGACGCTGCGTCCCGGGATCTCCTGGCTGATCCGGTTGGCCCACGTGCTGCTGATCGGCACCGTGCTGACCCTGCTCTTCCGAGTCGCCACCGCTAAGGATCACCACCTGCTCAGGGCCGCGCCCGGTGCGTTCACGGTCGCCGTGCTCTGGCAGGTCGTCCAGCACTTCGGAACGGTCTTCGTGGCGAAGGTGATCGTCGGCACCTCCGAGATGACCCAGGTCTTCGGTGTCGTTCTCGGTCTGATCGGTCTGCTCTACGCCGGCTCGGTGGCCGCGGTCTTCGGTGTCGCGTTGAACGTGGTGCTCGCGCTACGGCTCTACCCGCGGGCCCTGCTCACCCCGTTCACCGACCACGTCCAGCTCACCGACGGCGACCGGCGGGCCTACACCGGGATGGCCCGCGCGCAACGGACCAAGGACTTCGCCGACATCCAGGTCCGATTCGGGCCATCACCGCTCGATCTCAAGGTGGCCCGGGAGACCGCGGAACGGGCTGCCGCCGAACGGTCGACGCTGGCCCGGCTCCAGCAGCAGCGCCGGGCCGAGCCCTCGGGTGACCCCGGTGACGACCTGGAGCCGACGCAGCCGTTGCGGTTCGAGGACCTCGACGACGGCAAACCCGCCAGCTGAGACCGTCGGGCTAGCTGGTCTCGCGGAGCAGGTTGAGGTCGACGTTGCCCGGGACGCCGTCCACGCGCGCGCTGTCCGACTTCTGCCACATCCACCAATCGCTGCCGGGCTCTTCCTTGCCGAGCAGTCGCACCCACAGCCGACGGTCGAGGGCCGCCGTCAGGTGGAACCGCTCCTCGAAGTCGGGGTAGGCGTAGACGACCACGTTGCGCCCGGTGGCGGCTTCGACGTCGTCGATGAAGCCCTGCACCTCGCGCAGCAGTTCGGCGCGGGCCGGGGGCTGGGCGCAGTTTCCGCCCAGTTCGAGGTCGACGGCGGGCGGGAGGGTGGTCCGCCGATCACCCTGCTCGCCGAGCACCTGGACGAAGTGCTTCGCCTGCGGTGCGCCCGGTGAGCAGATGCTGAAGTAGTGGTATCCGCCGACGCGGAGCCCGGCCGCGAGGGCCTGGCGGCGGTTGTCGGCGAAGCGTGGGTCTGTGAAGGTGCTGCCCTCGGAAGCCTTGAGGTAGGCGAACTCGATCTCATCCGCGGCGACCCTCTTCCAGTCGATCACGCCCTGGTGGTGCGAGGCGTCGATGCCGAGGTGGTCGCGGACCCGGCTACTGCTCGGCGTGGTCGCCTCGTTCTCCTCGGTGGCCTTCGCCCGTGGCAGGCCGGCCTCGGCGTCCAGGGTGGCCTGCGGGATCTCGGAGGAGAGCAGTTCGGAGCGGGTCACGTCGTGTTCGTGGTCCGGCTTGGCCTCGGGCTCGTCGCTGCACGCGGCCAGCGTGCTCGCCGTCAGCAGCGCGCACAGGAAGGCCAGGGTCTGGAGCATCGGCCGCCCGGTCGCGGCGCCACGGATCCGCACCGGGTCAACGTACGCCGGGTGCCCGGCCGATGGCTACGTCGGGGCGGAGGTTCGTCAGGTGCGGTGCGGCCCGGTCCGATAACCGCTCGCGACGGTCGGAGGTGGCGAGGATGATAGGTCGGTGAGTTCGACCGACGTGACCTTTCGCAACTTCCTGGCGGCACTCCCCACCCCGGGGCGCTGGTTGTTGGCGACCACCGCCTTCCAGGTCCTCGGCCGTGGTCTCACCCTGCCGTTCACGATCATCTACCTGCACGAGGTCCGTCACCTGAGCCTCGACGTCGCGGGCGCGATGATGGCGCTGATCGGTGCCGTCGCGCTGGTCTTCACGCCGTTGGCCGGCACCCTCACCGACCGGTGGGGCGCGCGGATGATGGTGATCATCGGCAGTGCCGCGCAGGTGATCGGGGTCGGGCTGCTCGCCTTCGCCGACACGGTCGGCGAGGTCACCGTGGCGATGTTCTTCATCGGCATCTGCAACGCCGGTGGCTGGTCGGCGTTCAACGTGCTGATCGCCTCGATCGTCGACGGACCGCTGCGCCAGCAGTACTTCGGGATCAACTTCGCGCTGATCAACCTCGGGATCGGAGTCGGCGGCGTGATCGGCGGCGTCTTCGTCGACGTCGACCGCGCCGAGACGTTCACCACCATTCTTGATCGACGCGGTCTGCATGCTGATCCCGATCGCGTTGATGCTCGGCCCGTTGCGCGCCGTCCACGGTCGCAGCGAGGTGCCTCCGGAGGAGATCGGCGGCCCGAAGGTCACCTATCTCTCCCTGCTCCGGCGTCCGGGGGTGGCGAACCTGGTGCTGATCGGGTTGGTCTTCGCCTTCGTCGGCTACGGCCAGATGGAGGGCGGCTTCCCGGCGTTCGCGCGCGGCGTCAGCGAGGTGTCGACGCGGGTGATCGGGTGGGCGTTCGCTCTGAACACGTTGGTGATCGTGCTCTTCCAGTTCGCGGTGCTCCGCCGGATGCAGGGTCATCGTCGGACCCGCGTGATGATGGTGATGGCCGCGATCTGGGCGGCCTCGTGGCTGATCCTCGGCTCCACCGGACTCTTCAGCGGTACCGCGGCGGCGGCCACCATGGTGCTGGTCTTCCATGCCCTCTTCGCGAGCGGCGAGACGTTGCTGCAGCCGACTCTGCCGGCGATCACCAACGATCTGGCACCGGCCCATCTCCGCGGCCGCTACAACGCCTTGGGGGCGGCTGCGTTCCAACTCGGCGCGGTGGTCGCGCCGCTCTCGGCGGGCTTCCTGTTGCGTCACGACCTCTCGGCCGCCTTCATCGCGGTGCTGCTCGCCGGGTGCGCGCTGCTCGCGGTCTTCGCGCTCCGTCTGGAGCGTCAGATCACGCCCGAGGTCAACGGCTCAATGTGACCTCAGCGCGCGGATCTGGGTCGAACTACGGCGCTCAGCTCACAGTGAGCGGGAAAGATTCGACAGCAGTTCTTCGTGGATCGCACGCAGACCCTTCGGCGCGAAGGTCCGCTCGAAGAAGCCGCCGATGCCCGAGGCACCGGTCCACGTGGTCGTGACGTCGACCCTGCTACCCGTGCCGCTCGGCGTCACCTGGTAGGTGGTGACCATCGAGGAGTTCCGGTCGCTCTCGGTGACCGAGGTGGAGGTGGTGAGTACGTCGGCGACGACGTCGCGGGTCCGCTTCTCGGTGGCGTGCAGCTTCCATGCCACGACGGTCCCTGCGCCGACGCCGCCTTCCTGGACGGCGTAGTCGGTGTAGTGCCGGGTGAGGATGGTCGGACGCACGGTGGCGTAGTCGGCCAGTGCGGCGAGCACCTGCTCCGGTGCGGCGGCGATGGTGGCTTCGGCAGTGGCGGTGACCTGACCCATTTGATGCTCCTCGAGAAGAATGTCCGGCGTCGCGCCGGGAAGTCGGTTGCCGAGAACGGTACGGCGCTCCGGGAAATTTCTTGTGGTCAGGGTGACAAGTTCCGGTACTTGGTCGTTGAACCTGAGGAAACGCGCTTACGCGGCCCTTAGGTGGGCTGGAGCATGTACCGACACGACAACGACAATCTGCTGGGGGCAGCGGCGTCGGGCCGCGAACGAGATGAAATTTTTGGAATGGTCAGAGGTGTTCGTCAAGGACCCGCCGACGCCGTCGACACGGTCGGAGACCGACCGTGAGCTGCAGTCGATCCGGACCGCGAACGACTGGTTCGGCGCCCACCTCTTCAACTGGCTGTCGGCCGACTGGGATGCCATGGAGGAGCTGGCACCGGACTCCCCGGAGGCCGCCGAGGCCAGCGCGACATGGCGCTCGATGCTGAGCGACTACGCGTTCTCGGTCGGCACGAACATCACCGAGATCGGTCATCGCGCGCAGAACGCCGCCGAGGCCGAGGGCAAGGCGTTCCCAGGCACCGAGATCAACTTCCACATCCTCAACCACGCGATGCTGGCGATGTGGAGTCTGGCGATCGGTGTGCCGACCGACCACTCGCGAGCGCAAGAGATCCGCGACGCGCAGATCTCGTTGGCGTTGGCGGGCACCCATCACGCCGAGGATCGCGACCGACGTACCGACCACACGCCAGACGCCTACTACGCCGAGGAGAACGCGGCCTACCGGCGGAAGATCTCCGGCATCGCCACCGAACTCGACGCCGCGATCGTGCTGTTGGAGCTCTGCAAGCGGCACCCCGATCTCTGTGTGCTGCCGGCCCCGCGGAGGTTCGAGGCGTTCAGCGCCGCGGTGCTCGACGAAGAGGGCCGTCACGTCAACGCCAACAGTGACTTCGTGGTCTTCAACACCAAGGAACTACTGGTGATCGGGGTCCAGGTGAAGACCTCGGTGGGGGCCAATACCCAGGCGTACAGCAACGATCACGTGGTGCTTCTCGACGGCGTCCACGACCTGGGGAACACGCGCGCCGTCCGGCTCGACCCGCGCCGCTCCGACCGTCGGATCAAGCCGTGGCCGGGGTTGATCGCGCTCGGATTCCTGGCCGACGTCCCCGCCAAGGTGCTCCGCCAGCACGCCGGTGCCACGCTGCGCGGCATCCACTCCGTGATGCGGGACCGGGAACAGGCCCGCACCCTGGTCGGAGAGTTCCCGGACATGCTGGAGGCCGCCGTGCAGCGGGCCGAAGCCTTGATCCTGCCGAGGGTGACGGGGCAGACCCCGGAGAGCTGACGCCGGACTGCGCTATCGGTGAAAACGGCGAAGGCCGCCCCGAGCGAACTCGGGACGGCCTTCGGCGGAGTCAGATCTCAGACACCGACCAGTTCGGGGTCGAGGTCGTCGTCCTTGCTGCGGTGCAGGGTGTCCATGTGCGGGCGGTGCAGGTTCTCGCCCTCGATGTCGACGTTGGGCAGGATCCTGTCCAACCACTTCGGCAGGTACCAGGCCTTCTCCTTCATCAGGTACATCAGCGCCGGGATCAGCGTCATCCGCACGATGAAGGCGTCGAAGACGATGGCGGCTGCGAGAGCGAAGCCCATCATCTTGATGATCGGCTCGGCCTGGAGCATGAACGCCGCGAAGACGAAGGTCATGATCACTGCGGCCGCCGCCACCACGCGGGCGCTGCCACGGAAGCCGTCGATCACTGCCTCGCGGTAGTCGGCGCCATGCACATGGGCCTCGCGGATCCGGGTCACCAGGAAGACCTGGTAGTCCATCGCCAGACCGAAGACCACACCGATCAGGAAGATCGGCATGAAGCTGACGATCGGCTGGCCCTCGAAGAGACCGAACGCCTCCTCCTGGAAGACCGCCACGGTGGCGCCGAGGGTGGCGAGCACCGAGAGCAGGAAGCCGAGGGTCGCCGTCAGCGGAACCAGGATGGAACGGAAGACGATCATCAGCAGGATGAACGCCAGACCGATCACGACGGCCAGGTAGATCGGGAGGGCGTCGGCCAACTGCTCCGAGATGTCCACCGTGATCGCGGTGAGGCCGGTGATACCGGTGTCGGTGCCGGTCGCGGCTTCGATGGCGTTCTGGCCGTTGCGCAGGTCGGCGAGCAGATCCTCGGTCGCGGTGTCGTCCGGTGCGGACGACGGCAGGATGGTGATCAGCGCACCACTCTGGTCCTCGTTGGTGGCGGCGAGGGTGGCCAGGCTGACGTCGTCCTGGCCCTTGGCCCAGTCGACGATCTCGTTGATCTTGTCCATCCGCTCGTCCTCGGGGACGTCGCGGGCGTCGGCGACGAGCAGCATCGGACCTTCACGGCCGGGACCCCACGCGTCGGCGATCAGGTCGGACGCCTTGCGCTGGGTGGTCTCGGTGGGCGAGGTGCTGTCGGTCGGGAACGCCAGGTGCATGTTCTTCATCGGGATGGCGATCGCGCCGAGGGCGACGATCACCAGCAGGACGACGGCGACCGGACGCTTGCCGACGAACTGAGCCCAACGGACACCGTTGTTGAGGACCAGGCCGCGGTCGTCGCGGGCCGGGCGGTACTTGCGGACCTGACCGCCGAACGCCTTGGTCTTGAAGAGGCCGAGGACGGCGGGAAGCAGGGTCAGGGCCACCAGGACGGCGACGAAGACTGTCGCGGCGGCGGCCAGACCCATGGTGGTCAGGAACGGGATGCCGACGACGGAGAGCGCGGAGAGCGCGATCAGCACGGTGAGGCCCGCGAAGACCACCGCGGAACCTGCGGTTCCGACCGCGATGCCTACCGCCTCTTCACGGTCGTCGGTGTGGTCGAGTTCGTTCCGATAGCGCGCCAGGATGAAGAGGGCGTAGTCGATTCCGACCGCCAGGCCCAGCATGGTGGCCAACATCGGCGTGCTTGAGCCGATGTCGGTGAAGGCGGTCATCAACTGGATGCCGATCATTCCGATCGCGACACCGATGATGGCGGTGATGATCGGCAGGCCGGCAGCGACCAGCGAGCCGAAGGTGAGCACGAGGACCAGCAGGGCAAGGCCGATGCCGATCATCTCGGAGGTCAGGCCGAGCGGAGCCATGGCGGACATGCCGGAGCCGTTGGCTTCGACGGTGAGGCCGGAGTCGCGGGCGGCGTCCATCGCGTCTTCGACGGCTTCGACGGTGTCGACCTCGACGTCCATCACGGTGTCGACGTCGAACTGGAAGGTGATCAGCCCGGTGCGACCGTCCTCGGTGAGGGCGAGCAGCTGCTTGATCCCGAGCAGGTTCTCCTGGACCGTGGCGGCGGCAGCCTCCGGCGTCGCGCCGTTCTCGATCTCGGTCTGGACCATCTGTGCGTACTGGTCCTTGGCTGCGGTGACCGGATTGGCCGGCAGCGGCGCGGGGGCACCGGAGTCGAGCTCGGCGCCCTCAGCGAACATCTGGGGTCCGTCGATCAGGTCGGCGACGAGGGAGTCGATCGCATTCATGTACTCGGGTTCGGCCAGGGTGTGACCCTTCGGAGCCTGGACGACGACGCTCACGCTGGCTTCGTCGAAGGCGTCGGCGGAGCCGGGGAAGAGCTCGGACTGGAGGTCGGCGGCCTTCTCCGACGGGATGCCGGGGATCGACATGGCGTCGGTCATCGGCTTGGCGAAGGTGGCCGCCAGCGAGCCCAGGCCAACGATGGCGATCAGCCACGCGGCGAGGAAGATCGGCCAGCGCCGGAAGGCGGTCTTGCCGAGTCGGTAGAGCAGAGTTGCCATCGTGGTGGCTTCCTGTGTGTGGGTGGTCAGGATGGGTGGGTCGGGTCAGACGAAGAGCGTGTTGGCTCGCGCCGCGGCCTCGTCGTAGTAGTCGGTGAAGCCGCGGTCGTCGGTGCTTTCGAGGAAGCTCTCCAGGGCGACCTGGCACAGCACGATGAGCAGGCCGAGGGCGACCTTGGCGCGGACCTCGTCGTAGTGACCGGCCTCGCGCTCGCGAATCATCTCCAGAACCGTGGCGGCCAGCGTCTCGAAGCGTTCGTGGCAGGCCGCCATCACCCGGGGGTTGCGGATCACCTGACGCATGGTGGTGATCTGCGACTTCTCCTGCGGCATCCGCTCGAAGTGGCGGTGCGCCAAGTGGCCGAGGTCGGTGAGCAGGTGGCCGGTCGGGCCGCCAGCCCGGAACTCGCCGGTGAACTCCTCCGTCAGCTCCGGCTCCGGGCCGAGGACGGCGTCCAGTTTGGAGTCGAAGTAGTTGAAGAGGGTGCGCCGGGAGACCTTCGCGGCCTGTGCGAGGTCTTCCATGGTGAAGCCCTCGAAGCCACGCTCGGCGGCGAGCTGCTGCGCGCACGTGGCGATCTGCAGGGCAGAGCGCTCACGACGAGTCAGGGTTGAGTTTGCACTTTCGGACACAGAGTGCAGTCTTGCACTTCGCTGGGGTTGAGTGCAAAAGGATTCGGCGTGACCTGCGTCTCGTGCTTCGGGAGTTAGTCGTGCGAATTTGCTGACTTGGTGGTAACCCCGAGAGGGGTGAAGCATGGGGCCATGTCAGCCACCGCCTCCTCGTACTCGATCACCATGCGTCTGCACACCCTGCCGGATCACGGCGTGGTGGGACAGGTCGCCACGACGTTGGCGAAGGCGGGTGGGATCGTCACCGCGATCGACGTCGCCGAGTCGAACCATGAGCGACTGGTCGTCGACGTCACCTGCTCCGCGGTCGACGAGACGCACTCCCAGGCGCTGGTCCAGGTGGTCGACGGGTTGCACGGTGTCGAGGTGCACAAGGTGTCGGACCGTACCTTCCTGATCCACCTCGGCGGCAAGATCGAGGTCGCCTCGAAGGTTCCGCTGAAGACCCGTGACGACCTCTCGCTCGCCTACACCCCCGGTGTCGGCCGGGTGTCGATGGCGATCGCAGAGAACCCCGAGGACGTCCGCCGCCTCACCATCAAGGGCAACTCGGTCGCCGTGGTCACCGACGGCTCCGCGGTGCTGGGCCTCGGCAACATCGGCCCGGGCGCCGCGATGCCGGTGATGGAGGGGAAGGCAGCTCTCTTCAAGCGGTTCGCGAACATCGACGCATGGCCGATCTGCCTGGCCAGCCAGGACGTCGACGAGATCGTCCGCGCCGTCGAGATGATCGCCCCCGGCTTCGGCGGCATCAACCTGGAGGACATCGCGGCCCCGCGTTGCTTCGAGATCGAGGCGCGGCTGCGCGAATCGCTCGACATCCCGGTCTTCCACGACGACCAGCACGGCACCGCGATCGTGGTGCTGGCTGCGCTGACCAACGCCCTGCGCTGTGTCGGCAAGCACCTGCCCGACGTGCGGATCGTGGTCGCCGGCGGTGGCGCGGCCGGTTCTGCGATCACCTCCCTGTTGCTTGCCGGTGGCGCCGTTGACGTGGCCGTCTGGGACCGCGAAGGTCTGCTGTCGCGCGACGACGAGACGCTGCCGGAGGCGAAGGCCTCGCTCGCTGCACGGACCAACCCGAACCTGCGTCGCGGCACGCTGCAGGACGGCCTTCAGGGTGCCGACGTCTTCATCGGTGTCTCCGGACCGGGCCTGCTCAACCCCGAGTGGATCAAGGAGATGGCGCCCGAGGCGATCGTCTTCGCTCTCGCCAACCCCGACCCGGAGGTCGACCCGGCCGAGGCGGCGAAGCACGCCGCCGTAGTGGCGTCGGGCCGATCGGACTACCCGAATCAGATCAACAACGTGCTCGCCTTCCCCGGGGTCTTCCGCGGTCTGCTCGACGCCAAGGCCAGCCACGTCACCGACGAGATGCTGCTGCGTGCCGCCGAGGCGATCGCCCACGTCGTCACCGACGAAGAGTTGCACCCCTCGTTCATCATCCCCAGCGTCTTCCACCCGGACGTCGCCAAGCGGGTCGCAGCCGCCATCGCCGGCCGCCCGCTGCACAAGGACTGAGCCCCGGAGGTCGAGCCCGGAGGTCGAGCCTGTCGAGACCGTAACCCCGCGCCCGGAGGTCGAGCCCCGGAGGTCGAGCCTGTCGAGACCGGAGCTGGACGTGTGGGGGTGATCTCGACAAGCTCGATCAACGGGATGGGGCTCGATCAACGGGATGGGGCTCGATCAACGGGATGGGCTCGATCAACGGGATGGGGCCCGATCAACGGGATGGAGCCCGGCCAACGGCGGCCGGGATGAGCCTCAGCGCGGGTCGAGGATGACGACCGGGATCTCCCGGTCGGTCCACACCGCGTACTTGGCGAAGTCCGCGTAGAGGTCGACCAGGCGCGGCCACAGTCGGGCCCGCTCGTCGGCGTCGGCGACGCGGGCGGTCACTGGAACCACCCCACGCCCGCGGACCTCGACGGTGGTCGCGGGGTGCGCCACGAGGTTCGGGAACCACTGCGGGTTCTTCGGCAGTCCACCCTGTGACGCGACGACGACCAGTGATTCGCCGTCGTTCAGGTAGAGCAGCGGCGTGGTGAATGCCGTGCCGGACTTGCGTCCGACATGGTTCAGCAGGAGCGTCTGCACCGGATTCAGGAACCCTGCACCGACCCGCCACTTGCTGCCGATCCGCCCGTTGGTGGCGCGGAAGAGGCGCACCTGGGTGCGTGCCATCACCTTGATGAACTTGGCGGTCAGGGGCGAGTCGAGGCCGGACGGCTTGGTCTCGGGCAACGAGAAACGGCCCATCGGGTCTCCTCAGGGTTGGGGGCGTAGGGATCACCCTGCCGAATTCCGTCAGCTCCCGCAGCGAAACCACCGAGCACACCCGAGCACGGGCAGGGCTCGCGCCGTCTCAGCTGACGCCGTCGCCGGGAGGCGGGGGAGTGACCGCCGCGACGATCCGCGCGTCATCACAGGCACGCGCGAAGGCATTGATCCGGGCCTGGATCTCGCGCCCCAACACGAAGGTTCCGATCCGGTCGGCGATCGGGCTCAACCAGCGCGGCCGGGTCGCGAAGGTGTACTTCCACGTCGCCTCGGTGCCGCCGTCGACCGCCTTGAACCGCCAGCCGCCGCCGAAGCTCGCGAAGAACCATGGGCCATCGACCATCGTCATCCCGACGTTGGTGGGTGGTTGGTAGGAGACGTACTGGCTGTCCATCCGTGGCCCGATCCGCGACCAGGTCCGGGTCCGCACGCCCCTGTCGGGCAGAGTGGCGCCGTCGAGGAAGTGTTGACGCCGGATGAACGGGTCCCAGGAGAGCCGGAGTTCTCCGGTGGTCTGGGAGACCGCGAACGCGATCGCGGGAGAGACCGGCACGACGACCCGAGCGACGACCTGTGGCATGGGTCCAGCCAACCACGGGAAGGGAGGTCGACGCCTCAGAGTCGTGCCAGCAGCGCCAGTGTGGTGTCGTCGCCGCCGACCTCAGCCGGCTCGGTGAGCCACCCCGGGAGCTTCTCGCGCACCCAGTCGATCCCGTTACTGCGTAGGTGTCCGAGCAGATCGGCGCCGACCTGCTGGACCCAGTCCCGTTCGACCTGCGGGGCGCCGAAGCCGTCGGTGACCACGAACGCCAGCGCCACCGGGTGGGTGGCCAGATCGATGAGCGCGACCCGCGCCGCGCGTACCGGATCAGGTTCGGCGAGGGAATGGGTGTGTACCCCGTCGTGGGTCGGGTCGGGTGCGAACGGCTGCGTCATCGTGCCGTCGGGAGAGACCAGGGCCAGTTCGCCGTCCCCGATCTGGAACGCCAACAGGTGCGTCGCATTGGCCGCGACGGCCAGCAGCGTGGTGCCGTAGGTGGTCATCGCGTCGGTCTGCGACATCGAGTCCAGAGGATGCGCGGCGAGATGGCCGCCGACCGCCGACCGCCATTGGGTGACGACCACCTGGGCGAGAGCCTCTTCCAACCCGTCGACGTCCAAGCCTGACGGGCTCGCCAGCTCGGCGGTGATCCGACCCAAGCACCCCGGCAGGATGTCGGCTGCTGTCTCGACGCCGAGCCGGGCGCCGATCTCGCTGCGCAGGTAACGCTGATTGCCGTGCCCGTCCGCGACGATGGCGACCCCGTCGGACGCCGACGCCTCAGCGTGGTGCGCGTCCTGGTTCGGGGCGCCGTTGCGTTGATGGACCGACCCGCGCTGACTGGCAGACGCGACGACCCAGTTCACCGCAGGGTGCTCCAGATCGGGTCACCTGCCGGTGCCGGTGGAGGTGCGTAGGTGGGTGCCCCGTTGGCGACGGCGGGCAGTGATGCGCCGCGGCTCGCGACCTTCGATGCCCAGACCACGTAGTCGATGAGCTGTTCGGGGCTGTCGGCCCGGAGCAGGGGGATCTCGTCGTTCCCGATGAACCGGCGCAACGACGTCAGGTCGGCGTCCCGGCCCACCCCGAGTGCCAGCCGGACGGCGTGGGTCCCGCTGCGGGTGGCCAGCACCCGTTCGAGCCCGTCGGCGAAGGTGGTTGTGGTCTCGGTGGGCATGCCGTCGGAGACCAGGATGATCGCGGGCGGGAAGGCGCCCTGGCTCTGGTCGACCTCGGTCAGCGCGTCAGCCAGGAGGTCCAACGCGCTACCCATCTCGGTGAACCCCTGGGGCACCGCTTCCAGGCGCTGCCAGCGGAACTCTTCAACGGGGGTGGGCACTTCGACGGTCCAGGTCGCTTCGTTGGCGAAGGCCAGTACTCGGATCAGGACGTCGGCGTGCGGGTTGTTGCGAGCCTCGTCGCGCAGGTGCGGGATCACTTCGGCGATCGCGTTGTTGAGCGCCTGGATCCGACCGCCACGCAACATCGAACCGGAGACGTCGAGGACGAAGAAGAGGTGCAACGGGCGACGGGCCACCGCGCCGCCGAGGCGATCACTCATCTGGCCCACCTTCACTTCCACCCGTCACCTGTGGCGAGGATATACCGTGAGCAGTCGTTGGCGATGAGGTTCACGAAGGGGGTGCGACCATGCTGAACAACGGCACTCTGGTCGACCTCGACCTCCTCGGCCCGGCTCGGGTGACCGGCCTGATCGGCCAGGGCGGACAGGGTTTCGTCTACCGGGTCCAGCAGGCGTCGGGGCGGATGCTTGCGCTGAAGTGGTACCGCCCGGAGTCTGCGTCGGACCAACAACGTCAAGGGATCCGCACCCTGGTCGACTTCGGTGCTCCCGACCATCGGTACCTGTGGCCGTTGAGCATGGCGGAGGTGGTCGGCGTCCCCGGCTTCGGGTACGTGATGGAGCTGCGTGAACCTAAGTTCCTGGAGCTCAGTCGGCTCCTGGCCAACCGGGATGCGCACGGCCACGAGCTGCAGGTGAGCTTCGCGGCGACGATCGCGATGTGCCGGCAGCTGGCCGGGAGCTTCCTGCGGCTGCACGCCCGAGGGCTCTGTTACCGCGACATCTCCTTCGGCAACGTCTTCTTCGAGCCTGCCAGCGGAAACATCCTGATCTGCGACAACGACAACGTCGGTGTCGACAACGGGGAGAGCAGGGTGCTGGGGACGCCGTTCTTCATGGCCCCCGAGGTGGTCGCTGACACCACCTTCGCGACCCTGCCGAACACCGACACCGACCGACACTCGTTGGCGGTGCTGCTCTTCTACATCCTCTTCACGGGACACCCGCTCGAAGGACGACTGACCGAAGGCGGGCTCCGCGACCCGGCCTGGCTGACCCAGCACTTCGGTTCCGGCGCGGTCTTCTGTCTGCATCCGGAGCGCACCGAGAACCGGCCGCCCGCGATCGTCCAGCAGTACTGGGACCTCTACCCCGGTTTCCTGCGCGAACTCTTCCTGCATGCCTTCGTCGACGGGCTCCGTGATCCAGGCGCACGGGTCACCGAAGGCCAATGGCTGAAGGCGATGGACCGGTTGGGTGATGCGATGGTCCGCTGTTCGTGCGGCACCACCGGCTTCTTCGACGACGCCGATCCGGACCGTCTCTGCCGGTCCTGCGGCGTCGCCCTCACGCCGCCGTTCGTCTTGCAGGTCGGACGCCGCCGGATCGCGGTGAGCGCGATGGCGCAGGTCCGCGGTGACCACGTCGGGGTCGACGCCGATCAGCCCACGCCGCTCGCCGCCGTCCGCGCGCACCCGCAGGACGCGAACAGGTGGGGGCTCAGCAACCTCACCGACCAGCCCTGGACGGCGCACTATGCCGGTGACCAGCGGGTGACGGTGGCACCAGGCGCCACCGTCGAACTCACTGCGGGCCAACGGATCGACCTGGCCGGCGGCAGCGTCTACGTCGTCGCGCCGTCGTAGACCCAGCGCCGGTCGATCCTCAGCACGAGGCGAGCTTGCCCTGTGCCGGTACCTCCTTGAATGCGTTGAGGAGGAGGCCGACGTCGAGTGGATCGGCGGGCCGGTCGGCACGGGCCGGAGCACCGTCGAGGGTGAACTCCCAGCACTGGTAACGCATCCGGAGGCGGGTGGCGGTGACCGAGATCGGGACCTCGGTGATCTGGCCGTCCAGGTGGCTCGCCACGAAGGAACGCACCGCGGGAGGAGCCTTGCTCAGGTTCCGCCAGGTGGTGCCGGGAATCTCGATCGCTGCGTTGTACTGGCGGGGGACGTCGTCGAGGCCCGGGCCGCGTTCGACCTGGCGGAGGACGTCCTCGGAGTGCAGGCGCAGGTTCAAGGTGGCGCCGTCGAGCTTGACGGCCAGATCCGCTCCGGAGCAGGCGGAGTTGAAGTTGCTGACCACCGCGGGCGCGCCGGCGATCGAGCCGACGTAGCGGCGGTCGCGGCTCGTGGCGAGCTCGGTGTGGGCCTTCAACACCTTGCCCGCCAAGGATCTGCCGCTCGCTGTGAACCGCCACGAGGAAGCGCCGATCTGCTTGCGCCACCAGCCGTTCCGGCCCTTGCGGTTGCGGCCTTCGACCCGGAGTTCGCGGTCGGAGGCGTCGGTGCCGGTCTTCACGATGGTGACACGATCGGTGACCGCGCCGGGCGGCGTCGGCTGCCGTTTCCAGCCGGGCGCCGGGAGCTGGAACGCAGCCGAGTCCGGGGCGACGTCGCGCTGCCAGGTGTAGCTCCCGGCCATGCTGTTGGCGCCGCTGACGTCGAAGTCGTAGAGCCGGGTCCACAGCGAGCCGTCGGTCCCGGCGGCGAGCACGGTGGAGCCGCTGGCGTCGAGTGAGGCGAGGATGAGCCGGCCACGCCGAGGTCCGCACATCTCGCGGCTTTCGTCGACCGGCAGCCATGGGTCGATATAGGTGATCGTGCGCCGGTCCTTGCGGAGCAGGTAACCGGTGGCCACGCCGATCGGATGGTGCCTGCGGCCGGCGCTGTCGGTGAACGTCTCGTTGGCGTTGAAGGAGGAGATCGACCAGTCGACGACGCCGGGGAACATCTTCATCCCGGCACCAAGCCAGAGGAACGGGCCCCAGCGCCAGGTCCAGCGCTGCGCGGAAAGGTCGTTGCCGGGCATGTCGTGGCTGTAGAGCTGGCCGTCCGTGGTGGTCACGGTGAGCAGCTCGTGGTCGGCGCTGACCGAGGTGATCGCGCCCTGCAGGCAACTGGGCAAGGTGAGCCGATGCCACCGTGAACCCTTCTTCGCTCGCCCGGCGTCGGCGTCGCGGACATGCAGCGTGCCGCGGCGGAGTGCGAACGCGTACGCGTTGCTGATCGCGTGGCGGCCGTCCTCGAAGACCACGTCCTTCGGCAACTTCGCGGACGCGGGTGAGATCGCGCCGATCCCGCGGTTCGGGTCGACGCTGGGGATCTGGTCGCGCAGGCCCGGCAGGCCCGTGCTGCCGAGGGCGAGCCCCGCACACCTCAGGTCGCTCGGCGGGTCGGCGGCGGCGGGCGTGCCAGGAACGGCCGCGGCGAGTGAGGCCGCAAGCAGGGTGGCCACCCCGGCGGCGATGGTGCGGCTCGTTCGGCGGGCACGGGTCTGATTCACAACGGGCGCAACGAGGTCTGAAGCGCCCAGGTTACGAGCGGCGCGACACTAGAGTGCTGGCCATGGTTGCCCTCCGTTCGGCCAGATTCTTCTCGGTTGCCGCGCTGGCGGGGTGTCTCGGAGTTGGCTTGATGCCGGTCGAGACGCCCGTCGCCGAGGCGCGGTTCGCGGCACCGTCGGTGCGCGGGGACGGCAGCCAGACCTCCGACGGGGAGCCGGGGTGGGTGCCTCGGGTCCCGTGGTCAGCCCGGTTGGCGAAACGTGACCCGGTGGACACGTCGTCGGTGAGCTGGCCGGCTGGTCCGGGCGTCACCTATCGACGGTGGGTGCGGACCGACGAACGCGGCCCGGCCCGGATCCACGTGGTCAGGATCGACCTCCGGACCAAGGGCTTGAAGGTCGCCGCGATCGGGGCGCCGTCGGTGGCGGGCCGTCAGGAGATGTCGACGATGGTCAAGCAGAACAAGGCGATCGCCGGGATCAACGGGGACTTCTTCGACATCGGGAACACCGGGGCGCCGCTCGGTGTGGCGACTGCTGGCGCGAGGTTGCGGCATGGGCCGGTGGCGGGTTGGAACAACGCGATCTACAAGGTGAACGGGCGTTGGGCGGTCGGCGAGCTGCCGGTGGTGGCGAAGGTGCTCAAGCATCCCGAGCTGGTGGTCACCAACGTGAACTCGCCGCAGGTCGCCAAGGGCGGGCTCGGTGTCTACACCTCGGCGTGGGGCGTGACGCCTGGGCGCGCCGTCACCGGCGGCCAGCGGATCGTGCGCCAGGTGGTGCTCCGCAACGGTCGGGTGGTCTCGAACACCCGCAAGCTCTCGGTGGGTAAGCCGATCCGCGGCACGGTGTTGATCGGCCGTGGCCGTTCGGCGACCAAGCTGGCCCCGCTGAAGGTCGGGAAGAAGGTACGCGTCAGCAAGCGGCTGAAAGGTCGGCCGACGGTCGCGATCAGCGGTGACAAGCCGTTGCTCATCGACGGCGTCCGCCGCGTCATCGACAACGTCACCCTGCACCCGCGCACCGCGGTCGGCATCGACCGCGACACGAAGTCGATGTACTGGGTGGTGGTCGACGGCCGCACCGCGAGCAGCCGGGGTTTCTCGATGGTGGAGCTGGCGAACCTGATGATCGAGCTCGGCGTCGAGGACGCGTTGAACCTCGACGGCGGCGGCTCCAGCACGATGGTCGCCCGCAGCAAGAGCGGCAAGTTGTCGGTCCGCAACCGCCCCTCGGACGGCCGCCAGCGCGTGGTGCCGAACGGGCTGGGTGTCTTCGTCCGGTAGCGCCCCAGGACGTCATGCGCTCCGAGGGAGCGGTTGCCCCGTCCGTATGACGTCCCGGGGAAGCGGAGCGGTTTACAAAAACTTAGGTCTTGTCAAACGCCTTGACATCTCGTACCTTCTTGTAAAGCGATCCAGGTCACAGGCGACCTTGATCGGCCGACCAAGGAGGACGCCATGACCCAGGCGAGCAGCCCGGAGACGCCGAGCAGTAGCGGTTCCCGCACTGCCGGCACCGTGCCCGCAGGATCAACCGAGCAGTGGAAGGACAAGAAGCGCTATCTGTGGTTGATCGGCCTTGTCGTGCCTTCGCTGGCCTTCGCCGCGATCGGCCTCTACGAACTGACCGGGCTCACCTTCTGGTTCTGGCTCGGCCCGATCGTGATCCTGGGCATCGTGCCTGCCATCGACCTCGTCGTCGGCCTGGACCGGGTGAACCCGCCTGACGACGTCATCGAGGCGTTGGAGAACGACCGCTACTACCGCTGGATCACCTACCTGTTCCTGCCGATCCAGTACGCCGGCTTCATCGGCGCCTTCTGGGTGATCGACACCTGGGATCTTTCCGTCATCTCCAAGATCGGGATCGCCGTCTCCATCGGCGCCATCGGCGGTATCGGCATCAACACCGCCCACGAGCTCGGTCACAAGAAGGAGAGCCACGAGCGTTGGCTCTCCAAGATCGCGCTGGCACAGGTCTTCTACGGCCACTTCTACATCGAGCACAACCGCGGTCACCACGTCCGCGTCGCCACCCCCGAGGACCCCGCCAGCAGCCGGATGGGCGAGAGCTTCTACGCCTTCTGGCCGCGCACCGTCGGCGGCTCGCTGAAGAGCGCCTGGGAGCTGGAGCAGCGCCGGTACGCCCGCAAGGAGAAGCACCCGTTCCGGCTCGGCAACGACGTGCTCAACGCCTGGCTGATGTCGGTGGTGCTGTGGAGCGGCATGGTCGCCGTCTTCGGTTTCGACATCCTGCCGTACCTGATCCTGCAGGCCGTGGTCGGTTTCTCGCTGCTCGAAGTGGTCAACTACATGGAGCACTACGGAATGCTGCGCCAGAAGGTCGGCCGCCCGGGCAAGGAGCGCTACGAGCGCGTGCTGCCCTCGCACAGCTGGAACTCCAACAACATCGCCACCAACGTCCTGCTCTACCACCTGCAGCGGCACAGCGACCACCACGCGAACCCGACCCGTCGCTACCAGACGCTTCGTGACTTCGAGGAGTCGCCGGTCCTGCCCACCGGCTACGCCGGCATGATCGTGCTCGCACTCTTCCCGCCGATCTGGCGCCGGGTGATGGACCCGCGGGTGATCAACCACTACGACGGCGACCTCACCCTCGCCAACGTGCAGCCCCGCAAGCGGGAGAAGGTCTTCGCCAAGTACGGCGTCGCGATGAGCCAGGCTGCCGACCGGGCTGAGGCCGCCCGGATCGACGAGATCGCTGCGGCTGCCGCTGCCGCCGCGGCGCAGGTCGACGAGGTGCTCGCCGCACGCTGTCCCGGCTGTGGCTACACCTACGAGGTCGCCGCCGGCGACGAGCACGAGGGCTTCGCGGCCGGAACGGCATGGGCCGACATCCCCGACGACTGGTGTTGCCCCGACTGCGGTGTGCGCGAGAAGGTCGACTTCGTCCCGGTCTCCCCGGCGGTGGCCTGATGAAGATCGTGGTGGATCGCGACCTGTGCGACGGAATCGGGATGTGCCAGTCGATGGCACACGAGTTCTTCGAGCTCGACGACGACGACGTGATGCACGTCTTGGATGAGAACCCCAGCGAGGAGTTCCGCGGGCAACTGACCGCCGCGATCAACTCGTGCCCCGTGTTGGCCCTCTCGTTGGAGGGCTGAGCACTGCTCCATAGGATCGACGTCATGGTCGCCAAGGAACCGATGCTCGCGCTACGCGAACGCATCGTGCGTGCCGCGGCGACCATGACGATGGCCCAGGGGTGGGCCGCCGTCACGATGGCGAAGCTCGCGGACGTCGTCGGCGTCAGCCGGCAGACCGTCTACAACGAGATCGGCGGCAAGCCGGCCCTCGCCGAGGCGATGGTGCTC
This sequence comes from Nocardioides sp. Bht2, assembly GCF_047308515.1. NCBI lineage: Bacteria > Bacillati > Actinomycetota > Actinomycetes > Propionibacteriales > Nocardioidaceae > Nocardioides > Nocardioides sp. Bht2. The sequence goes on along the minus strand of NZ_JBLBWI010000001.1, from coordinate 887,740 downwards.
GACGAGCTGGCGCGGTTCCTGTCGCTGGTGAACAAGGCGTTCGCCGACCACCCCAACGACCTGGTGAAGGCGATCGAGGGCGCCTCCCGCGCGGTCCTCGAACACGCCGACGACAACACGCTGCTGCATGCGATCGTCTCGGCCACCCACGGCGCCGACACCGAGCTGCTGCCGTTGCTGACCACCAACTCCCAGTCGCTGCTGGGAGTCGCCAAAGCGGTGGTCGCCGAGTTCGTGACCAACCAGGACACGGGCCTGACGCCGGCGCAGCTCGACGTCGCCATCGACATGGTGGTGCGGGTCGTGCTCAGCCACGTCATGCAGCCCACCGCGTCGCCCGCGGAGACCGCCGCCGGGATCGCCTGGATGGCCGACCGGGTGCTCAACCCGCACTGAGCCACGGATGCGCTGCGCGCAGGTTCCGGAGTTCGATGCGGAAGTTCGGCGGCCGCGCCTATGCTCGGCGACACGAGTGGTGAGCGGTCTGGGAGGACTGGGATGTTGGCTGCGGGTAGGTTCGCGCGGGCGCTGACGGCGTCGCTCTGCGTCGCGGTCCTTGCTGCCTGCGGAAACGGGGAAGGATCGCCGCAGGCGAAGCCCGAACCGTCGACCCCGCCCGCCTCGTCGCAGAGCCCGGCCAACCCCGACTCGGAGCGGAGCGTCGAGGCGCCGGGTGCGTTGACCGACCCGCTGCGTTCGGCCGACATCATGCTGGTCGCCCTCGACCCGAAGCCGCTCCCTGCCGAGTTGATCGCCAACGTCAAGAAGCTCAAGGACGTCGCCGCCACCGAGCTGATCGACCTGGGCAGTGTCTCGATCCAGAACAGCGTGGCGAAGGTGGCCTCGGTCGACCCGGCAACGTATCGGCGGTTCACCAGCTCCGGTAAGAGCGAGGAGATCTGGAAGCGCGTCGCCGGAGGCGAGTTGGCGCTCAGTCAGACCCTGGCCAAAGAGGTCGCCGACGACGAGGCCTACGTGACGCTCGGCAACGACAAGGACGCCCCGCGGGTCCACGTCGGTGCCTACGCCGATCAGGTGCCGAACGTCGACATGGTGCTGAACCGGGCCTGGACCAAGGACCTCGGCCTGGTCCAGGACAACGCGTTGCTGATCTCGACCGGGATCGGCTCGCCGCAGAAGGTGCGCAAGCAACTCAAGGGCCTGGTCGCCGACGTCGCCTCGATCCAGATGCTCGACGTCGTCGCGCGGTTCGGCCTCGACCCCAACGCCAAGCAGACCGCCTACCTGACCGGTGGTTCGGTGGCCCAGGCCGTCGGCTCCTTCTCCTACCGGGTGATCGGTGGTGGCCGGATCGCACCCGACCCGGCCTGGGTTCGGGCGAACATCCGCACCGAGCAGGTGCCGATCGTCGGTGCGGTCACCTGTCACAAGGTGGTGCTGCCGCAGCTTCGGGCAGCGCTGACCGAGATCGTCGAGCGCGGCCTCGCCGACAAGATCCACCCGGGTGAGTACGCCGGTTGCTACTACCCGCGTTTCATCGCCAACTCGAACAATCTCTCGCTGCACTCGTTCGGTATCGCGTTGGACTTCAACGTCCCCGGCAACCAGCGCGGCACCGTCGGCGAGATGGACCGGACCGTCGTCTCCATCTTCAAGAAGTGGGGCTTCGGCTGGGGCGGCGACTGGAAGTGGACCGACCCCATGCACTTCGAGATGAACGCGCTCGTCGACCCGCGCTGAGCCCCACTGAAGTCTTGACGGCTGGGCGCGTACGCCTGACGGTTGGGCGCGTATGCCTGACGGTTCGGCGCGTGGGCCTGCCGGTTCGGCGCGATCACCTGACGGGACGGCGCGTCTGCCTGCCGGTTCGGGGATAGGTTCGGGACATGCGCGCAGTTCAGGTGACCCGCCTCGACGGGCCGGAAGCAATCGAGATCCTCGACATCGCCGAACCGACGGCGGCCCCGCAGGAGGTGCTGATCGACGTCCACCGGGTGGGGATCTCCTTCCCCGACCTGCTGCTGTCGCGGGGGCAGTACCAGCTCAAGCCGGAGCTGCCGTTCACCCTCGGCGTCGACGTCGCGGGCACCGTGGTCACCGACGGCAACGGCTTCACCGCCGGCCAGCGGGTCTGCGCGGTGGTGCCCTACGGCGCCGGTGCCGAACGGATCGCGGTCGGCGCCGACTTCGTCTTCCCGCTGCCCGACGAGATGAGCTTCGACGAGGGCGCGGCCCTGCCGATGAACTACCTCACCGCGCACTTCGCGCTGGTCGTCCGCGGCCAGGCCCAGCCCGGTGAGTCGATCCTGATCCACGGGGCCGCCGGCGGTGTCGGCACCGCCACCATCCAGACCGCCAAGGCGCTCGGGCTGACCGCGATCGCCGTCGTCTCCACACCGGAGAAGGCGGAGGTGGCTCTCGCTGCCGGTGCCGACCACGCCCTACTGATCGACGGCTTCAAGGACGAGGTCAAGAAGCTCACCGACGGTCGCGGTGTCGACCTGGTCCTCGACGTCGTCGGTGGCGACGTCTTCACCGACTCGCTCCGTTCGCTCGCCCCGCTGGGCCGGTTGCTGGTGGTGGGCTTCGCGGCGGGCCAGGGGATCCCCGAGGTCAAGGTCAACCGGTTGCTGCTCAACAACATCGACGTCCGCGGCGTCGGCTGGGGCGACTATGCGATGCGTCGGGCCGGCTACCTCACCCAACAGTGGAACGAGATCGTGCCGTTGATCGAGACCGGCTCGATCAAGCCGCCGATCGGCAAGATCTACCCGCTGGAGGAGTTCGGTCAAGCACTGCTCGACCTCGACGGCCGCAAGGCGGTCGGCAAGCTCGTCGTCGCGATGCGCTGAGTTACTTCCGCCCGAAGTCCTGGGTCGCCCACGGGACGCCGTTCTTCACCGTCACGCCGACCCCGAGGTGCCGGTACTTGCAGGTAAGGATGTTCTTGCGGTGCCCGGGGGAGGCCATCCACGCCGCCATCATGTTGGCCGGGGTCGGATAGCCGAAGGCGACGTTCTCCCCGACGCTGCGCCAGTTCCGGTAGCCGGCCCTGGTGATCCGCTTGCCGAGCGACGCCTCGCCGGGCAGTTGGTGGGAGAGCGTCTTCGCGCGCGCCATCAGGTCGCTGTGCTTGCGGGCGGCCTTGCGGAGGCTGGTGTTCAACTTCAACGCCTTGCAGCCCGCCTTGGCCCGGTGCTTGTTGGTGATCGTGAGGATCTTCTTCTCCCAGGTCGCCTCGGCGGTGCTGACCTTGGCCGCGACCCGGGTAGTACTGGCGGGCGGGTTCCCCGCGGTCGCGCCGGTGTCCATGCTGGTCGCGGGGGCGATCCCCGCCAGGGCGAGGAAGAGCACCGAGGCGGCGATGACGGCAGGACGGACCAACGGGGGCATGGTTCATCATCCTTCACCACTTTTGGGGTTGACTAGACACCTACCGGCTCGAAGAAATGACCCATAAGGGTGGTATGAACGCCCGGGGAACCCCGTTCGCCGTTCGCAACTGCCGGGTAGGGTCGACGGGGTGAGCATCCTTGACGACGCCCGCCCCGGCATGGATCTGGCCCTACGTCCCCAGGACGACCTGTTCGGCCACGTCAACGGCGCGTGGCTGGAGACGACCCCCATCCCCGACGACCGTTCCAGTTGGGGACCCTTCGTGCAGCTCGCGGACACCGCTGAGGAGCAGGTGCGCGAGCTGATCCAGGATCTGGCCGCCAGCCAGGGCGAGATCGGCACGGACGCCGGCCGGATCGCGGCGCTCTACGCCTCCTTCATGGACACCGCGACCATCGCGCAGCGCGGCCTGGCGCCGGTTCGTCCGCTGATCAAGGCGGTCGCCGGGCTCCGCGACGTCCGCGACCTCGCCGCCTTCCTCGGCGAGTTCGAACGGGTCGGCGGCGCCGGCCTCTTCGGCTCCTACGTCGACACCGACTCGCGCAACTCCGACCGGTACCTGTTCCACATCTCGCAGGGCGGTCTGGGCCTGCCGGACGAGTCGTACTACCGCGACGAGAAGTTCGCCGAGATCCGGGCGAAGTACGTGGGCTACCTGACCCGGCTCTTCGTGCTCAGCGGGCACGGGGATCCGGCCGGTGCTGCACAGTCGGTCCTCGAACTCGACACCACGTTGGCAGCGGGCCACTGGGAGCGGGCCGAGACCCGCGACGTCCAGAAGACCTACAACCTGTTGACGGCCGATGAGCTCAACGCACTGGCGCCCGCTTTCGACTGGAGCGCCTACGTGCGCAACCTGGGCGGCGACGGCAACACGCTGGCCGAGGTCTGCGTACGCCAGCCGTCCTACCTCGAGCACCTCTCCTCGGTCCTGGCGAGCACGCCGATCGAGCAGTGGCGCAACTGGATGCTGACCCGCGTGCTGCGGTCGGCGGCGCCGTACCTGACCGACGACTTCGTCGAGACCAACTTCGACTTCTACGGCCGGACCCTGAACGGGACGCCGGAGCTCCGCGCCCGGTGGAAGCGCGCCGTTGCCTTCGTCGAGGGCTCGGTCGGTGAGGCGGTCGGCCGCGAGTATGTGGCACGGCACTTCCCGCCGCAGAGCAAGGAGATGATGGACGAACTGGTCGCCAACCTGCTGGAGGCGTACCGCCGTTCGATCGCGGACCTCGACTGGATGACCGAGGCCACCAAGGAGCGCGCCTACGAGAAGCTCGCGACCTTCCGGCCCAAGATCGGTTACCCGGAGACGTTCCGCGACTACTCCGCGCTGCGGGTCACTTCGGACGACCTGATGGGCAACGTGGCGGCTGCCGCCGCCTTCGAGACCGACCGCCAGCTGGGCAAGTTGGGCGGCCCGGTGGACCGCGACGAGTGGTTCATGCTGCCGCAGACCGTCAACGCCTACTACAACCCCGGCACCAACGAGATCTGCTTCCCGGCAGGCATCCTGCAGCGCCCGTTCTTCTCCCCGGACGCCGATCCGGCGGAGAACTATGGCGGCATCGGAGCGGTGATCGGCCACGAGATCGGTCACGGCTTCGACGACCAGGGTGCGCAGTACGACGGCGCAGGCAACCTCAACGACTGGTGGACCCCGGACGACAAGGCCGCCTTCGAGGAGAAGTCCAAGGCGCTCGTCGAGCAGTACAACGGCTTCAGCCCCCGCAACCTGCCGGGCGAGTACGTCAACGGACAGCTCACCGTCGGCGAGAACATCGGCGACCTGGGCGGCCTGACCATCGGTCACAAGGCGTTCGCGATCTTCCTGGGCCGCGAGCCGTCGGCGGAGGAGTCCCAGGCACTCTTCATGAACTGGGCCTACTGCTGGCGCACCAAGCGGCGCACCGAGCAGGAGCAGCAGTACCTGACCATCGACCCGCACTCCCCACCGGAGTTCCGCGCCAACATCGTGCGGAACCTCAACGAGTTCCACAACGCGTTCGGTACGAAGCCGGGTGACGGCCTCTGGCTCGAACCCGAGGCACGCGTTCGGATCTGGTGATCTGACACGTCGACTGCCGCGTCCCTGAGTCAGGAACGCGGCAGTCGGTAATTCAGCTGACGTCAGTTGGCCAGCTGAGCACAGACCAGTTGGATCCGGAGCAGGTCGTCGCCAGGGATCGGCGTCGCGTAGACCGCTCCGGCCTGCGGGTCGCCCAGGGAGAAGAGCGCCTGCACCCCGACCGAGATCGCCGTAACCAGCCGCGTCACGGTTGATGGGCGATGATGGGCGCATGACGTTCGCCCCTGAGGTTGTTGCGGCCGTGCTGGCCCACATGAATGACGACCACACCGACGACAATCTGCTGATCGCGCACGCCTTCGGCCTGCCTGAGGCGACAGCCGCGACGATGACCGGCCTCGACGGTGAGGCGGGTCTGTGGCAGGTCACCGGCCCGACCGGCGACGCCGAGTTGCGGGTGCCGTGGCCCGGCGCACCGATCACCGAGCGCGCGGAGATCCGGCGCGAGATCGTGGTGCTCTACGACCAGGCGTGCGTCCGACTCGGTCGAGAGCCGCGCCCGCATTGATCAACGACGACGTCGACTTCGACCGAGCCCATACCCAGGCGCCCTACCGGGTGCGCTTCGAGTGGGGGCAGTCGGGCGCTGCGGCGTTGACGGCGCCCGGGGTCGACGCCGCGGTCGTCGTCGACGTCCTCTCCTTCACCACGTCGGTCTCGATCGCCGCTACCCGCGGGGTGACGGTCTACCCCTACCGATGGCGGGACGCCGGTGCCGCGGCCTATGCGATGCGCAAGGGAGCCAAGTTGGCGGTCGGCCGGTTCGAGGCGCGGAGTGCGACGAGCGGGGCGCACGTCTCGCTCTCGCCTGCCGCGATGGAGCGGATCGAGGGCGTCGAGCGGCTGGTCCTGCCGAGCCCCAACGGCTCGACGATCTGTTTCGAGTTGGCCGACAGCGGCGCCGCCGTCTACGCCGCCAGTCTGCGCAACGCGGGCGCCGTCGCCCGGGCGTTGCAGCCGCTGCTCGCCGACGGCGGCACCGTAGCGGTGGTCGCTGCCGGGGAGCGTTGGCCCGATGAGTCACTCCGCCCGGCGTGGGAGGACCTGTGGGGTGCAGGTGCGGTGATCGCCGCCTTGGCCGGGGCCGATGTCGAGGGGATCAGCCCCGAGGCACAGGCCGCGAGCAACGCCTACCACCAGATCGCCACCGCCACAGAGCAGGCTCTGATGACGGTGGCGAGTGGGGTGGAGCTGGTGGAGAAGGGGTACCGCACCGACGTGGAGGCTGCGGCGCGGGTCGACGTCGACGACGTCGCCCCGCGCCTGATCGAGGCAGCCTTCCGCGCCTAAGTGCTACCGGTTCAGCGCTTCGCGGACTTCTTCACGGTCCGCTTCTTGACCGGCTTCTGGAACTTCACCTGGATGGTGCTGGAGCCGGTGACCACCGACGGGGTGGTCCAGGTGCTGGTGCGGGTGAACAGGTTGCCGTACTTGGTCATCCCGGAGAGGTCGGCGGTCACCGTGTTCTGCTTCGGCTCGCTCTGCAGCAGCTTGAGCAGGCCGTTCAGGCTGGTCACGACCGGACCCTCGGAGAACCCCTCCCCGCCGAGAAGCTCACCGAAGAGCTCGTCGAAGTCGTCCCAGAAGCTGACTCCGTTGCCGGCGACCGAGAGGCCCGCCTTGCCGGCGGCGCTCTTCGGGGTGGAGAAGGTGAACACCCTGCTGGTCGGCGTTCCGCTGGACTTGCGGCCGTCCTTGAGCAGGTGTGCGCGGACCTTGACCGTCGCACCCGGCTTCACGGTGATCCGACCGCCGTCCTTGACCGTCGTCCACTTGCCGTTGACCCAGGCCTCGACCCGGTTCAGCAGCATGCCCTTGTAGGAGCGGGTGAGGTTCTGGCGGACCTGGACGTCGGTGATGGTGACGTCCTCGAAGCCGTTGTCGAGGATGGCAGCGACGTCACCGGCGACACCGCTGGGAACCTCGTCGGCGATGTTGAGTGCGCTCGCATAGTGCTGCGAGCGGCTGAAGGTCTGGGTGCTGCCGTTGGCCCGCTTGAAGGTGATGTCCCAGGCGACGTCTGCCTGGCCGGGGCCGGTCTCGTTGACGCTCAGTGCAGCGTCGCGGTAGGTCTGGGTGCCGACCACGAAGGGCAGCGCCTCGATGTTCGGGACGATGGACTCGGTGACCGAGTTCTTCGGCCCGGTCGTGGTCACCGTGACCGTGGTGCTCGCCGGAAGCGTGGCGCCGATCCGGCCGGTGATGCCGGCGAGGCGGTCGTGGAGCAGGGTGCCGACCGGGGCGGCCAGGTTCGCCATCTTGTAGGAGACGGCGCCGTCAGCCATGATCGTCGCCGTCGAGGCGCCGTGGATCGTGCCCTGGGCCGGAGACCAGACGTTGGGGTGGCCGTAGCCGATCACGATGTCGTCGCAGACCGCGGCGGCGGTGCCGACCGAGTAGAGCGCGACCGAGCCGTAGCTGTCGGCGACCGCGACGTTGCCGCCGGCCACGATCGGCACGGTGTTGGCCTGGTTGCCGGTGCTGCCGGCCAGCTTCGGCATCGGGCGACCCGACTTGGCGGCGATGGCGCGCAGCGTCTTCGTGCTCAGGCCGTTCGCACCGGCCAGGACGGTGGGGTTGGTCAACCGGTTCAGGCCGCCGGTGATCTCCGAGGCGGAGACACCCGCCCGGGTCAGCTCAGCGCGCTGCGCGCGGTTGGGGACGATCCGCTGCGCAGGGGCTGGGTCGGTCTCGCCGAGCAGGTCGTAGAGCGCCGCCGCCGGGGTGATGCCCGCGATCCGGGAGCCGGTGGCCTGGGTGAAGCCGTAGGAGACCGAGCCGACGAGTTGGCCGTTGGCGTAGACCGGGGAGCCGGAGATGCCCGCCCAGATGCCGGCGTCGACGCTGCCGTCGGGGTTGCTGATCCGGGAACCCTCGAGCTCGAAGAGGAAGAGGTCGCCGGTGGCGTCCTCGATCGTCGAGAGGTAGGTGCCGGTGAACGCCTCCGGCGTCTCCGGGGAACTGTGGATCGTGGCACCGCGCTTATAGGTACCGGCCGTCGTCTTGCCGGTGACGGTGAGGCCGGGGACCAGGTCCTCGGCCGGGAACGGCAGCGGGCAGTCGGCGGAGACGCCGGGGCTCGGGGCGCCGGTCGCCGTCGACGTCGCGGCCACCAGGCCTGCGGTCAACAACGTGAGGGTCGCGCCGGCACCGAGCAGCGCGCGATTGCGTCGTGGGGTCATGTCACATCCGTAAAGTCGCGGGTGAAGTCCCTCAATCTAGTGGCTGGTGGCCATCTTTGTGCTGAGTACACGTGTCTGCGGATGCCGCTCTTCGCAACGGCGCCGCGGTGCCTGCGGTTCGCGTCGGAGCGTCTTGGTAGACATGAGGCATGACGGCACCCACGATTGACCGCGCGGCCCTGCGCCAGGACGCCGAGGCGCACCTCCGCGCTCTGGTCGGCCGCGACGACGCCCGGCTCCGCGACGACCAGTGGACGGCGATCGAGGCGCTGGTGGTCGACCGCCGTCGGGCACTCGTGGTGCAGCGGACCGGCTGGGGAAAGTCGGCCGTCTACTTCACCGCGACGGCGCTGCTGCGGGCCCGGGGCGCCGGGCCGACGGTGATCATCTCGCCGCTGTTGGCGTTGATGCGCAACCAGATCGAAGCCGCCTCCCGGGCCGGGATCCGTGCGGTCACCATCAACTCCACCAACCTCTCCGACTGGGAGGCGATCCACGCCGACATCGAGCGCGGCGAGGTCGACGTCCTGCTGGTCAGTCCGGAGCGGCTGAACAACCCTGGCTTCCGTGACCAGGTGATGCCGCGGCTCGCCGCGACCACCGGTCTGCTGGTCGTCGACGAGGCGCACTGCATCTCCGACTGGGGCCACGACTTCCGCCCCGATTACCGCCGGATCCGCACCCTGCTCAGCGAGTTGCGGGCCGGTATCCCGGTGCTGGCCACCACCGCCACCGCGAACGCCCGGGTGACCACCGACGTCGCCGAGCAGTTGGCGGTCGGCGAGGCGATCGGCGACTCCGTCCTGGTCCTGCGCGGTTCGCTGGACCGCGAGTCCCTGCACCTGGGCGTGGTCCGACTCCGTACCGCCGAGCAGCGGTTGGCGTGGCTTGCCGAGCACGTGGCGCAGCTGCCGGGTTCCGGGATCGTCTACTGTCTCACCGTCGCGGCCACCCAGGAGGTGGCAGAGCATCTGCGCTCCGCCGGCCTCGAGGTCGCCGCCTACTCCGGCCAGACCGACGCTGAAGAACGGCAGCGACTCGAAGGAGCCTTGGCCCGGGGCGAGGTCAAGGCGCTGATCGCCACCTCCGCGCTGGGCATGGGCTTCGACGCCACGCTGGGCTTCGTGATCAACCTCGGCGCGCCCTCCTCGCCGGTCTCCTACTACCAACAGGTGGGTCGTGCCGGCCGTGGCACCGAGTCGGCGACGGTGGTCCTGTTGCCGGCCATCGAGGACCGCGACATCTGGGCCTACTTCGCCTCGCTTGCCTTCCCGCCCGAGCCGCTGGTCCGGCAGACCCTGGAGGAGTTGGCCGTCAGCGAGCGCCCGCTCAGTACCCCGGCGTTGGAAACCCGGGTCGAGCTCAACCGGAACCGGCTGGAGATGATGCTCAAGGTGCTCGACGTCGACGGCGCGGTCCGTCGGGTCTCCGGCGGCTGGGAGTCGACCGGGCAAGCGTGGGAACACGACACCGAGCGCTACCAGCGGGTCGAGGCGGCACGTGCCGCCGAGCAGCAGGCGATGCTCGACTACATCACCACCGACCAGTGCCGGATGCTCTTCCTACGCCACCAACTCGACGACGAGAACGCCGCGGTCTGCGGTCGTTGCGACAACTGTGGCGGGGTCAGCTTCACCACCGACATCTCCGAGGCAGCCTTGGGCAGTGCTCGGGACGCCCTGCTCCGGCCGGGGGTCACCATCGCGCCGCGCAAGATGTGGCCGACGGGTCTCGACCGCCTCGGGCTCACCCTCAAGGGCAAGCTCGACCACGCCGCCGCCGAGGGGCGTGCGGTGGCTCGACTCACCGACCTGGGCCACGGGCAGGCGCTGCGCGAACTCTTCGCGGCTGCGCCCGAGCAGCCGCAGGGGGTGCGCGATGGCGAGGTCCCGCCCGGGTTGGCCCGGGCGATGATCGAGGTGCTCGACGACTGGGGGGTCCGTCCCGACGCGGTCGCCTACCTCGACTCCGCACGGCGACCGGTACTCACCCGCTCGCTGGCCGACGGCGTCTCCCGCTATCTCGGGGTGCCGATCGTGGCGCGCTACTCGATCGCGGATCCGAGCGTCACGCCCGGCGCGGGGGCGATGAACTCCGCGCAGCGTGTGGCTGCGGTGAGCCGTCGCTATCGGCTCGATCTGGCGCCGTCGGCTGAAGGCGTGCTGCCCGGCGGCCGGGTGCTGCTGCTCGACGACCAGGTGGTCACCGGGTGGACGTTGACCCTCGCGGCCCGCGCACTGGGCGCGGCCGGTGCCGCCGAGGTGCTGCCGCTGACGCTCGCCGTCCAGGCGTAAGCGGTCCGCCCGTTGATCGAGCTTGTCGAGATCCTGGCGGGTCTCGACAAGCTCGACCTCCGGGGGGAAGCTCGACCTCCGGGACGGGGCCCGTTGATCGAGCTTGTCGAGATCACCTCCGAGGGTCTCGACAGGCTCGACCTCCGGGGGCAAGCTCGACCTCCGGGGGCAAGCTCGACCTCCGGGGGGCAAGCTCGACCTCCGGGGTCAGTGCACCAGCACCTGGGGGCGCTCGCCCTCGGTCACCATCTTGCGACGCGGTAGCAGCACTGCCGGGATGAGGACCGCCAGGACCAGGATCGTGGCGATCACGAAGGCGCCTGCGAAGGCCGAGGCCACGTCCACCGGGAACTTGGCCATCACGTCGCTGACGGCGTCCGGGTTGATGCCGAACGTCTTCATCACCTCGGCGACCTTGCTCTCGTCCTTGCCGGCGAATGCCAGCGCGGTCGAGGCGCGGTCGGCGAAGGCGTTGGTGATCAGCACCGAGAAGAGCGCGGTACCGGCCGAGGCGGCCACCTGCTGAATGATGTTCATCAGCGTCGAACCGCGAGCGATCTGATGCTCCTTGAGGGTCGCCAGCGCGGCACTCATGATCGGCATCATCGTGGCGCCCATACCGAGGCCCTGGATGAAGAGAGCGGTCAGCAGGAACCAGTAGCTGGTGTCGGCGTCGAGCAGGGTGAACATGCCCATACCCACGGCGATCAGCGCGATACCCGGGATGACGACCTTGCCCGGACCGATCTTGTCGGCCAGGAAACCAGCCAGCGGCATGGTCAACATCGCGCCGAGACCCTGCGGAGCGAGCAGGATGCCGGACTTCAGCGGGGTCTCGCCCTGAGCGACCTGGAAGTACATCGGGAAGAGCAGGCTGGCGCCGAAGAAGGCGAGCGCGAAGAGCGACATCGCGATCACCGCGACGGTCATCTGACGGTTCGCGAACAGGCGCAGGTCCACCAGCGGGTGCAGGTTGCGCCGGTTCAACGCCCACGGCACGAAGGCGGCGACCAGCAGCAGACCGATCACCGCGGGTGCGAGTACCTCGGCGTCCCAGACGGTGCCGGTCTCAGGGACCATCGAGACGCCGTAAAGGAAGGCCGCGAGACCGGGGGAGAGCAGCAGCATGCCCAGCCAGTCGAAGCTCTCCGACGGCTCGACGTGGTCGGTCGGGAGTGCCTTGTAGGCGTAGACCAACGCGATCACACCGATCGGCAGGTTGATCAGGAAGATCCAGTGCCACGAGGCGGCATCGATCAGCCAGCCACCGAGGATCGGGCCTCCGATCGGGCCGAGCAGCATCGGGATACCGAGCACAGCCATCACCCGCCCCACGCGGTCAGCACCGGCGGCACGGGTCAGGATCGTCATACCCAGCGGCATCAGCATGCCGCCACCGAGACCCTGGATCACGCGGAACGCGATCAGCTGTTCCAGGCTGCCGGCCATCGCACAGAGGGCGGAGCCGATGGTGAAGAGCACGATCGCCAACAGGTACAGGCGCTTGGTCCCGAACCGGTCCGCAGCCCAACCGGTCAACGGGATCACCGAGGCCAGCGCGAGGGTGTAACCGGTCATCGTCCAGGCCACCTGGGCGGTGGTGGCGTCGAACTCCTTGACGAAGGTGTTCAGCGCGACCGAGACCACGGTGATGTCGAGGATCGACATGATGGAGCCGAGGACCACAACGCCGGCGATGATCAGCGTCTTGCGGTCGAGCTTGTCGTCGTGCGGCGCTGCGCCGTCGTGGGGAGCAGCGCCGTCTTGGAGTGAATTGCTTGTGGACACCAGAAGAGAGTAGAGAGTCGGTCCTGGTATCTGCGAATCAATTCAGCTCGGCACCGGTAGCGTCACGCCTATGAGTCAGCACCCGCCTGAGCACGATCCGTTCCGCCGTTCACTCGGTGATCTCGTCACCTCGGGGAACCTCACCCCTGCCCAGGCGGACGCCGCATGGCGTGCCGGAGTCGCTCAACCGGCGATCCTGCACCGCGGCGAGACGGTCACCGTCGCGCTCGGAACGACCCTGCTGGCGGCCGCCGTCACCTTCGCGTTGTGGTGGAGTCGACCCGACGCCGACCTCGACTGGGCCGTCTACGGACCCGGTCTGGGAGCGGCACTCGGCCTGGTCCTGGTGGCGCTGGCGGCGTGGAAGGTGGTCGGCGACCCGGAGCGTCGCGCCAATCTGATCGCCTGGCCCGGCGCCGTCGGTGCGATCAGCATCGGCCTGATGATCGGCGTCGGGATGGACGACACCACCGGCACGACCTACGTGGTCGGAGCGGTGATCCTGGCGCTCAGCGTGCTGGGCCACCTGATCACGCCGCGCCCGCCGTTCCTCTTCAGCGCGCTTCTCGGCCTGCTGGTGCTCTACCTGCAGGGTGTCGAAGATCTCTTCAGCGACGCCCTCGATCTGGACGAGATCGGCGACAACGCCGGCATGGTGCCCGCGGTGGCGACGGTGCTCTTCGTCGTGGTGATCACGATCCTCGGCCGGCGCTATCTGCCGGGTGGTGAACTGCTCGGCGTCGTGGTCGGCCTGGTCGGGATGGTCTCGTTGACGGTGACCGCGATCGGGCTGGGAGTGGCCGCCTTCTTCTTCGAGATGATCGGTGCGTTCTCGGCCGACTTCTCGGACGGGGAGATGCCCTCCGAGGGCTCGGACCTCTCCGCCGACGCCTTCCACAACGACCTCTGGGTCGTGCTGCTCTGCGGCGCCCTGCTGATCGCCTTCTGGCTCTGGCTGGCGTGGCGTGATGGCCCGGTCGGCTACCGGGTACTGGCGCTCGCGACCGGCGCGGTGTTGGTGCCCGTGGTCTCGGTCGCCCTGGACACCGAACACCCCGCCGTCTGGATCGCCGTTGTGCTGGCCGCCGGTGCGGCGACCTTCGTGGCTGTACTCAGCCGAGCAGTGATTCGATCGCGGTAGCGATCGCCGGGTCGGTCGGCTCGGTGCGCGGGCGGAAGCGGGAGACCGGCGTGCCGTCGGCAGCGACCAGGAACTTCTCGAAGTTCCACTGCACGTCGCCGGCCTCGCCGTCGGCGTCCGGCAACGAGGTGAGGGCGGCGTAGAGCGGGTGCCGACCCTCGCCGTTGACCTCGATCTTCTCGGTCATCGGGAAGCTGACGCCGTAGGTGGCGGAGCAGAACTCGGCGATCTCCTCGGCGGTGCCGGGCTCCTGGCCCATGAACTGGTTGCACGGCACGCCGACGACGGTGAAGCCGCGGTCGCCGTACGTCTTCTGAATCTCTTCCAAGCCGGAGTACTGCGGCGTGAGGCCGCACTTCGAGGCGACGTTGACGACCAGGGCGGGGCGACCGTCGGTCAGCTCACGCAGGGTTGCCGCGGTGCCGTCCAGACGGGCGATCGGGGTATCGAGGATGCTCATGCTCCGCAGGGTAGCGCTCGGTGTTGTAGGGGGTGGGTGGTTGACTCGGGGATTGACATGCGCACGGACGACGAAGGAGTGGTGGCGTGAGCTTCGTGCCGATCGTTGGGCCGGCCACCTTCCACCCTGCTGAACCTCCGCGGGAGAGCGAGATCGAGTTCACCGGGGGCGCTCGCGCCGTCCGGTTGCCGATGCGTGCCGCCCTGCCGGTGCTGACCCGCGCCCGCACCGACGACGCCGCGCATCCGAGCGTGAGCCTGCTCGCCGGTGCCGCGTTGATCGCGATGCAGGTCGTCGCCGCTGGGCGGATCGGGCCCGGCCCCCAGGGCTGGTGGATCCCGGCCCTGGACGAGCGCGACCTCGATCGGCTGCACATGTTGGGGCTCAAAGCTGCTGCCGCCGAACCGGTCGACGGTTCCCATCCCGAGCAGATGTCGGCCGAGGATCGTGCCGCTGCCGTGCTGGGCGCCGTCGTCGACGCGCTGCCGCCGAGCCCGCCGTCGGCGAAGCCCGCTGCGGCCAAGCGGGCGGCGGCCGAGGGCGAGGACGACGGGCTCTCCCGGTTCGCCCGTGCCCGCGCGCGGCGTTCGCTGGCACCGGATCCGACGTTCGTACGGCGGCTCCAGGCCAGGGCGCAGAGTGGCGGTGACTCGGACCTTCCGCAGTTGGTCAGTCTCTCGTTGCGGGTGGAGGCGCCGGAGGAGTCGCTGATCGCGGGTGCCGTCGACCTGGTCCTCCAGGTCCACGATGCGCGCAACTCGCTCCACCTCGCCGACGCCGCGGTCCTCTTCGCGGAGTCCGGCCCCGGTGCCAGTCACGGGTTCGGCGACCGCGCGCGGTTGCACACGATGGTGCTGCTCCGCGAGGCGGCGTTGAGTTGGCCGGTGATCGACCGGTTCGCCGAGCTCCGGGTCCCGGACCGGATCACCCTGGACGCCGACGAGATCCTGAGCTTCCTCGACCATGGTGTCGCGGCGATGCAGGAGCGCGGTGTCGAGGTGCACTGGCCGCGGAGTCTGGGCCGTGAGATCACCTCTACGGCGGTGCTCGGTCCTGGTGGACGTTCAGCGCCGATGGAGCGCGAGGAAGCCTTACAGGACAGCATGTTCGGGCCCGAGTCACTCTTCTCCTTCAAGTGGCAGCTGGCGTTGCACGGCGACCCGTTGACCGACGCGGAGATGGATCAGCTGGCCGAAGCGGCGCAACCGATCGTGAAGCTGCGGGACCAGTGGCTGGTGGTCGACTCGGCGGTCCTGAAGCGGGCCCGGAAGCGGATGATCGGGTCGGTCAAGCCGGCGCAGGCGTTGGCCGCCACCCTGACCGGCGTCGCCTCGATCGAGTCGGCCGACGTCCAGGTCATCGTCGGGGCCACCTTGGAGAAGGTACGGGCGAAGCTCACCGGGGCAGCGACGGCGGAGCCGGTCGAGGTGCCGGTCGGGCTGAAGGCGTCGCTGCGTGAGTACCAACGCCAGGGCCTGACCTGGCTCAGCGAGCTCACCGGGCTGGGCTTGGGTGCCTGTCTTGCCGACGACATGGGTCTCGGCAAGACGATCACCCTGATCGCCTTGCACCTGCACCGCAGGGAGTCACTCGGGATCGAGCGGCCTACGTTGGTGGTCTGCCCGGCCAGCCTGTTGGGCAACTGGGAGGCCGAGATCCGGAAGTTCGCTCCCGGCGTCGAGGTGCAACGGTTCCACGGGTCCCAGCGCTCCCTGGACGGCGTCGGCAGCGGTTTCGTGCTGACCACCTACGGCACGATGCGGGCCGACGCCGAGCGACTGGCGGCGGTGGGTTGGGATCTGGTGGTCGCCGACGAGGCGCAGCACGTGAAGAACGCCCAGTCCGCCACGGCGCGCGCGTTACGGACGATCCCGAGCGCGGCCCGGGTGGCGTTGACCGGTACCCCGGTGGAGAACGAGCTCGCGGAACTGTGGGCGATCCTGGACTGGACGACGCCGGGATTGCTCGGGTCGCGGGCGGCGTTCCGCAAGGTGTGGGCGGCGCCGATCGAGGCGCAGGTCGACCCGGCGATCACCCGCCGGTTCGCCGATCTCGTGCAGCCGTTCATGTTGCGACGCAAGAAGTCGGACCCGGGGATCGCACCCGAACTGCCGCCGAAGACCGAGACCGACCACCTGATCGGGCTGACCCGTGAGCAGGTGGTGCTCTACGAGACGTTGGTCCGTACCTCGATGGAGAAGATCGAGAACGCGGACGAGGAGACCCGCCGCGGCCTGGTGTTGGCGTTGCTGACCGGGCTGAAGCAGATCTGCAACCACCCGGCGCACTACCTGAAGCAGGTCAACCCCCGGTTGCGGGGACGCTCCGAGAAGCTGGACCTGCTCGACGAGGTGGTCGACACGGTGATCGCCGAGGACGGTGCGGTGCTGGTCTTCAGCCAGTACGTGCAGATGGCGAAGTTGCTGCAGCGGCACCTACGCGCTCGCGGGGTGGCCAGTCAGTTGCTGCACGGCGGGGTGCCGGTGGCGGAGCGCGAACAGATGGTGGCTGCGTTCCAGGCCGGCGAGGTGCCGGTCTTCCTGCTCTCGTTGAAGGCTGGCGGCACCGGCCTCAACCTGACGCGTGCCGACCACGTGATCCATTTCGACCGTTGGTGGAACCCGGCGGTCGAGGATCAGGCCACCGACCGGGCCTACCGGATCGGGCAGACCAAGCCGGTGCAGGTGCACCGGCTGGTCACCGAGGGCACGATCGAGGCTCGGATCGCGGAACTGTTGACGCGCAAGCGTTCGTTGGCTGACGCAGTGCTCTCCGGCGGCGAGACCGCGTTGACCGAGCTGAGCGATGCGGAGCTGCGCGAGTTGGTCACGCTACGCCGCGAGGATGCGCGCCGGATGGGTTGGGAGACGCTATGAGCACCGTCACCCACCCGCGGTTCGCGGCGCGGCGGAGCTCCGCGAAGGCCGCTACCTGGTGGGGTCGGGCGTGGGTGCGGGCGGTCGAGGAGGCGGCGTTCTCCGAGGGCGACCTGAAGCGGGGGCGGCAGCTGGCTCGTGGCGGCGCGGTCGGCGCGATCAGCGTCAGTGCGGGCCGGGTGGTCGCCGCGGTCGTGGAACGTGACGACGCCTGGACCGTGACCATCGCGGTGCCCGAGTTGGAGGCTGACAGCGTCGACGCCTTCGTCGAGGTGGTCGCTGCCGAGGCCGGCCGGATCGCGGCGCTGGTCTCCGGGGAGTTGCCGCACACCTTGGTGGAGCACGCCGAGGAGGCGGGAGTCGAACTGCTGCCCTACGGCGGTGAGTTGGCCGCCGACTGCAACTGCGACCACTGGACGCCACCCTGTCCGCATGCGCTAGCCGTGCTCACCCAGTTCGCCTGGCTGGTGGACGCCGATCCCTTTGCCCTGTTGGGCTTACGCGGTCTTGCCCGCGACGAGCTGCTGGCCCGACTCCACGAACTCGGCGGCGCCGGCACCCAGGACGGCAACCTTGAGGAGGAGGCCGACCTCGACTCCGCAGCTGACGCCGTCCGCCGGGCCCGGGAGTTGTTGCTGGAGTCGGGCGACGGCGCTAGCTGAGCCCGAGCGTCGTCGTCTGGCGACGGAGGAAGGCCTCGAAAAGATGGTCGGCCGGGTCGGCGGTGCCGACGAAGTGGCCGGCGATCTCCGCGGTCAGCATGCCGACCAGGGCGGCGATCTCGGCGATCACGGCGGCGGTGCCGGATGGGTCGAGGTCGAGGGAGCCGGCGGTCGGACTGATCTGGCGGTGCAGGGCTGAGGAGTTGAACTCCCCGACCGGACGTCGGGCACCGGTGGTGAGGAAGTGGACGGCGACCGACTCCGCGGCCGGGATGGTCTCCGCGGGCGCGATGTAGCCGGGGATCGGCGTTCCGTAGATCAGTTGGAACTCGTGCGGGTTGCTCATCGACCAGACCCGGAAGGCTCGACCGAGGGTCTCCCAGCGCCTGGCGAGGTTGCGCTTGCGGTCCGCCCCACTGGTGGCGAGTGCTTCGGCGAGGTTGCCGTAGCTCTCGGTGATCATCGCGGTCAGCAGCGCTTCGCGGGTGGGGAAGTAGCGGTAGACGGCGGACGAGACGAGACCGACCTCGCGGGCGATCGCGCGCATCGAGAGCGCGCCGCCCCCGTGTACGGCGATCTCCTGGCGGGCCGCGGTCAGGATCTGCGCGTGCATCTGTTCCCGGGCTTCGGCGCGCTTCATGGCAGGTCCTCTCGTCGGCTGCGACCAGTCTGCCAGAAGAGAGAGCAGTGCTCTTGCATTTCCCGCGACCAGGCGCTTACTCTCGATTGAGAGAGCGGTGCTCTCTTAAATGACTGGAGGGTTGGAGATGGTGGTTCGAGAAGTGTTGACGCAGGCGGCTCGGCAGAGGTCGAGCGCCCGGGTGGGCGAGGTGGCGGTGCTCTCGTCGGGGGTGCTGATGGCTGCGTATCTACTGCTGCGGCCCTACGGCGACACGCGCGGAGTGGCGGCGACGGCCGAGGCGTTCGCCTCGCCCTGGTGGCTGATCGCGCATCTGTGCGGAGTGGGTGCGCTGGCCTGCTTCGCTGCGTTCGCGTGGAGTGTGGCCGGCGCTGATCGGCTCGGCGCGGTGGTGCGCGGCTCGGCGGTGGCGGGCGCGGTGCTCGTGCTCCCTTACTACGGCGCCGAGTCGTTCGGCCTGCATGCCATCGGGCAGGCCTACCTCGAAGGCGACCTGGTCGACCTCGAGCTAGCTGACGCCGTCCGCAACCATGCGGCGGCGATGAGCAGTTTCGGCATCGGGTTGCTGCTGCTTGCGGTCGCCGGCGTGACCTCCGCGGTCGCCGTCGCCCGTTCGTTCCAGCCCGGGGCGGCTGTTGCAACGCGCTACGCCGCCTGGCCGCTCGGCCTCCTGGTGGCGGTCTTCCTGCCGCAGTTCTACCTCCCGCCGTTCGGTCGGATGGCCTTCGGTGTCGCCTACCTGGCTGCCGCGATCTGGGCCTGGCGTGCGCAGACCAAGTGGCAGCTGGCTCCCGCCAACAGGGAGCTAGCTGCCGCCTGAGTGAGCTCCTTGAACTCGTGGTGCTACAGATGTGCTACGTGCCGCGGTAGATTGGACCTATGAAGTCCATCAGCCAGCGCGAGCTCCGCAACGACAATGCGGAGGTGATCCGGTCGGTCGAGCAGGGGGAGTCGTTCCTGGTGACCAAGAGCGGCAAGCCGGTCGCTGTGCTGCGCCCGGTGGAAGGGGCGGACCTCACTCCTGGGTTGCCGATCAGTCAGCCGGCCAGTCGGCGCGTGGACTACCAGGACTGGCCGCGTGTCGAACTGGGCATCGACAGCGCCGAACTGCTCGACGACCTCCGCGACGAGCGCTGATTCGATGCCGGTCTGGTACCTCGATACCTCGGCCGCCTTGAAGCTGGTTGCGGCTGAGCGTGAGTCGGCGGCACTGGCCGAGGCGATCCAGGCCTCCGATGCTCGATTGGTGGCGACTCGGCTGCTGGAGACCGAGATGCGACGTGCCGCGCATCGGGCGCTCGCCCTGCATCAAGATCAGATCACCGCGTTCCTGTCGACGCTCGACCTCTACTCGGTCACCGACGCCGTCTACCGCCAGGCCGGCCTGATGCCCGGCCCGCGCCTGCGATCGTTGGACGCCCTGCATCTCGCGGCCGCTATCGCGCTCGACGTGCACGCGATCCTCACCTATGACCACCGGCTCCAGCAGGCCGCCGCCGAGGTCGGTGTCGTCGCGCTAGCGCCTGGCGCAGTTGGTTAGGTCGCGCGTGGCTCCCGCTACCGGGGAGCACGGTGCGACCCAAGTGGACCCGAGTCGGGCTCAGCTGATGTCGAGGGCGCGCAGCGACATCACTTCGAGCACCTCGCGCATCTCGCCGGCGGGGATCCGGGAGGAGTGCGGCGTGGAGTTGAGCAGGCCGAAGTTGGTGTGCGAGATGGCGCGGGCGCGGTCGAGGGTCAGGGCGCCGTCGAGTTTGCGGAGCTGGTCTGCCCACAGGTCGACGTAGTCGCGTTGCAGGGTGCGGACCCGCTCGCGAGCCTCCGCGGGCAGCGACTGCCAGTCCCGCTCCTGGACGACGATCAGCGCGCGCCGCTCGACGGCGAAGTCGATGTGCCACGAGATCAAGGAGCGCAGCGCGTCCTCGGCGCCCGAGGCCGCCGCGACCCGGCGCTGGCCCTCGTCGAGCAGCTCCTCGCTGATCCCGACCAGCATCGCGGCCAGCATCGCGTCCTTGGACGGGAAATGCTTGTAGAGCGCCGGTCCGGAGATGCCGCAGGCGGCGCCGAGCTCGGCGACGGAGACGCCGTGGAACCCGCGCGCGGCGAACAGTTCCGCTGCGGTCTCCAGGATCTGGTCTCGTCGGCTCACCGGCGCAGCCTACCGAGCCGGGTCGCCAGGTGCCGAAAGATGGTCAAGAAGCCACGGGTCCTCCCGCTGCCACAGCCGCGGCAGATGGAGGCTGACGCCGTCCGCGGCAGCCAGCTCGCGGAAGACCCGCATCGTCACATCGAGGTCGTCGCCGGCGTAGGGCAGGGCGCGCAGCCCGGCATGCTCGTCGGGCAGTGCGGAGAAGAAGTCGTCCCAGTGCGTCAGCACCACGTGCCGGGCGCCGACGGTGCGGACCGTCTCGGTCCAGTAGTCGCGGAGGTACTGCTCCGGTTGGACGCCGAGCTGTCCGATCCCGAGCCAGGCGACCTCCGCCTGCTGCCCGGCCAGTGACCCGGGGACGAAACCCGCACTGCCCTGGACGAGGAGCCGGCGTCCGGAGCTGTGCCGGACCAGGATCGACCAGGCCTCGCCGCACCGGTAGGCGGTGGTCCGCACCGGTGGCACGACGGGGGCGTCGATGGTGCCCGGATAGCGGTCGGGTGGGCAGTGCTCGGAGGCCAGGTGGGTGATCTCCCAGTTCCCGAACTGCTGTGGCACGCCCGACGTCACCACCTCGATCCGCGACTCCGGCAGTCCGTGGCCGCGGCCGATGTTGGCCACCGACTCGCCGCCGACCAGGAGGGCGCCGGTGGTCTCGGCGACGACGGCCGAGTCGAGCGCATGGTCGAAATGGGTGTGCACCGGCAGGACGGCGTCGAGCCGGTCGATGCCGGCGCGGGTCAGCGCGGTGCCGATCCGGGTCTGGTCCGGCTCGATCCGTCCCGCGGCGACCCGGAGCAGGCCGGGGCGGCTGAAGAAGCCGTCGGTCAGGATCGCGGAGGTGCCGTCGTCCAGGAGCAGGGTGCTGACACCGAGGAAGGTCGCGGCGAACGGCGACCGCTCGACGGCGGGTGGCACGGTGAGCAGGTGGGCGTAGTCGGTGAGTCGCGGGCGTCCAAGGCGCAGTCGCATGTCGCGATCCTAGGGTGACTTTCCCGACTTGCTTGCGCCATTCCGTCTGGTTAGCGATCATTAACCCCATGACCGAGATGCGCGATCTCGCCGACGACCTCCGCGAGCGCCTGGCCAAGGCCCACCAGGGCGGCACTGAGTCCGCCCGTCGCAAGCACACCGACCGGGGCAAGTTGCTGGCCCGGGACCGGGTGAACCGCCTGCTCGACCCAGGCAGTCCGTTCCTGGAGATCGGGGCGTTGGCTGCCACCGGCATGTATGGAGCACCCGACGCCACGGGGCAGAACGACCCGGTGCCGAGTGCCGGCGTGGTCTCCGGCATCGGTTCGATCAGCGGTCGCCTCGCCGTCGTCATCGCCAACGACGCCACCGTCAAGGGCGGCACCTACTACCCGATCACGGTCAAGAAGCACCTGCGCGCCCAGGAGATCGCCCGCACCAACCGGTTGCCGGTGATCAGCCTGGTCGACTCCGGCGGCGCCTTCCTGCCGATGCAGGACGACGTCTTCCCGGACAAGGAGCACTTCGGCCGGATCTTCTTCAATCAGGCGCAGATGAGCGCCGAGCAGATCCCGCAGATCGCCGCGGTGATGGGCTCCTGCACCGCCGGCGGCGCCTACGTGCCGGCGATGAGCGACGAGACCGTGATCGTCAAGGACCAGGGCACGATCTTCCTGGGCGGCCCGCCGCTGGTGAAGGCCGCGACCGGCGAGGTGGTCACTGCCGAAGAGCTCGGCGGTGGCGACGTCCACGCCCGCAAGTCCGGGGTCGCCGACCACCTCGCGCTCGACGACGCCCACGCTCTGGCGATCGTCCGCGGCATCCTCGACACGGTCCCGGCCACGCGGATCGCGGAGACCGCGCCGATAGAGGAGCCGGCCGAGGATCCGATCGGCCTCTACGACGTCGTCCCGGCCGACACCCGCACGCCCTATGACGTCCGCGAGGTGATCCGCCGGATCGTCGACGGCAGCCGGTTCACCGAGTTCAAGCAGCTCTACGCCGAGACGTTGGTCTGTGGCTTCGCCCGGATCTACGGCCACCAGGTCGGGATCGTGGCCAACAACGGCATCCTCTTCGGCGAGTCCGCCCGGAAGGGCGCGCACTTCATTGAACTGTGCAACCAGCGCGGGGTGCCGCTGGTCTTCCTGCAGAACATCTCCGGCTTCATGGTCGGGCGCGAGTACGAGAACGGCGGAATCGCCCGCGACGGCGCCAAGCTGGTCACCGCGGTCGCCTGCAGCGTCGTGCCGAAGTTCACCGTCGTCATCGGCGGCTCGTTCGGCGCCGGCAACTACGGCATGTGCGGCCGCGCCTACGACCCGCGGTTCCTCTGGATGTGGCCCAACGCGCGGATCTCGGTGATGGGCGGCGAACAGGCCGCCTCGGTCCTGGCCACCGTCAAGCGCGACGGCCTGGAGGCCCGCGGCGACGAGTGGAGCGCCGAGGACGAGGAGACCTTCAAGGCGCCGATCCGCGCCCAGTACGAGGAGCAGGGCTCCGCCTACTACTCCACCGCCCGGCTCTGGGACGACGGCGTGATCGACCCGCTCGACACCCGTCGGGTCCTCGGCATGGGGCTGGCGGCCGCGGCGAACGCGCCCACGCCGGCCCCCAACTACGGCGTCTTCCGGATGTGAGGCAGCAATGAACAACGAGTTCGCAGAGGCTGGCGACGCGATGGATTTCTTCGACGACGACTACGACGCGCCCGCGCTGCGCAGTGTGCTGGTCGCCAACCGTGGCGAGATCGCGCTCCGGGTCTTCCGGACCGCCGCCGAGTTCGGCATCCGCACCATCGCCCTCTACACCGACCTGGACGCCGACGCCCCGCACGTGATGGCCGCTGACGAGGCGGTCCGGGTCGACTCCTACCTCGACATCCACGCGGTGGTGGCGGCGGCCGTCCATGCCGACGCTGAGGCGATCCACCCCGGTTACGGCTTCCTCTCCGAGCGGGCGGCGTTCGCTCGCGCGGTCGAGGCGGCCGGCATCCGGCTGGTCGGACCGACCGCCGTGGTGATGGAGCAGATGGGGCGCAAGGACGCTGCCCGGGAGATCGCGGTCGCGGCCGGGGTCCCGGTGATTCCCGCCTACGACCTCGCCACCCCAGTGGCGGAGCTCGCCTTCCCCGTCCTGGTCAAGGCGGCGGCCGGCGGCGGCGGCAAGGGGATGCGGGTGGTCCGCAGCGCCGACGAGTACGCCGACGCACTGGCGGCTGCAGCCCGCGAGGCGCAGTCGGCCTTCGGCGACGACACCCTGCTGATCGAGAAGTACATCGAGTCGGGCCGGCACATCGAGGTGCAGGTGATGGCCGACACCCGCGGCAACGTCCTCCATCTGCTCGAGCGCGACTGCTCGACCCAGCGGCGTCACCAGAAGGTGCTGGAGGAGGCGCCCGGCCCGACGGTGACGCCCAAGCTGCGCACGAAGATCACCGAGGCGGCCGTGGCCCTGGCCCGCGCCGTCGACTACACCGGTGCCGGCACGGTGGAGTTCCTGGTCGACAACGCCACCGGCGAGCCGTACTTCCTGGAGATGAACACCCGGCTCCAGGTCGAGCACCCGGTCACCGAGCTCGCGCTCGGCGACTACGACCTGGTCGAGATGCAGCTGCGGGCCGCCGCAGGGCAGGGTCTGGAGTTCGACCAGGAGGACGCCGAGGCGCAGGCGCACGCGATCGAGGCCCGGGTCTACGCCGAGGACTCCCACCACGGTTTTCTGCCACAGGCCGGCACCGCGCGGGTCGTGCACTGGCCCGACGCCGAGACCAGCCGCCTGGTTCGTGAGGACGCCGCCGATGTGGTCCGGGTCGACCATGCGCTGCTGAGCGGGCAGGTGGTCTCCACCGCCTACGATCCGATGCTAGGCAAGGTGATCGCGCACGGCCGCGACCGGGAGACCGCGCGGCGCAACCTGCTCGCGGCCCTGGACGAGACCGCCATCTTCGGGCTGACCACCAACGCCGGTTTCCTGCGGCAGCTGGTGGCCAGCGACGAGTTCGCCGACGCGACCATCGACACCGCCTGGCTCGACCACAACGAAGTGCCGGCACCTGCGCCGGAGCTGGCCCGGGCACTCGCCGCGCACGCCGTCGCCGACGCGGTCCTGGGCCAGGGCGCCGGCCCGTTCGCCAGCGACGCCTGGCGTGCCTCGGGTGACCAGGTACCGGTGCTGGTCGAGCTCGACGAGCCGATCAGCGTCGTCCGGGACGGGACGGTGTCGCAGATCGGCGAGTGGAAGATCCGCACGCTGGACCGGGTCCGGTTGGGCGTCGGCGCGGCCGAGCGGCTCGAGGTCTCCGTGGACGGCGAGCGCGAGGTCGTCTTCGTGGACGGCGGGCTCAACTCGGGTCATGCGGTCGAGGTCGTCCACCGCGGGCAGCGGTTCGTCTTCACCCGCCCCGACCCGTTCGCGCCCGCCGGCCACGAGTTGGCGGAGGGGGAGCTGACCGCGCCGATGCCGGGGACCGTGCTCGCGGTCTCGACGGAGGTGGGTCACCGGGTGCAGGCTGGAGAAGCCCTGGTGATCATGGAGGCGATGAAGATGGAGCTGACTCTCAAAGCACCTTTCGACGGCGTCGTGGCGAGTGTCCATGCCGCCGTCGGGGATCAGGTGGCGCTCGGTGCGCCGTTGGTCGTCGTGGAGCCTGAGCAGACCGAGGCGCCGTGATGAGTGAGATCTCGCGCGCCATTACTGCGTCCTCGGCGGCTATCTCTGCGCCCTCGGGGCTGCCGGCGGAGGTGACGATCTGGGAGGTCGGGCCGCGCGACGGGCTACAGAACGAGAAGACGATCGTCCCGGTCGAGGTGAAGGCCGAGTTCATCCATCGGCTCGCTGGGGTCGGGCACAAGGTGATCGAGGCGACCAGCTTCGTGCACCCGTCGTGGGTGCCGCAGTTGGCGGACGCCGAGGAGCTCCTGGAACGCCTCGCCGGTGAACAGCGGGTGCTGCCGAACCTGCCGGTGCTGGTGCCCAACGAGCGTGGCCTGGACCGGGCGTTGAGTCTCGGCGTCGAGCAGATCGCGGTCTTCGGCAGCGCCACCGAGACCTTCGCGAACAAGAACCTCAACCGCACCTTCGAGTCGCAGTGGGCGATGTTCGAGCCGACGATGGTGCGGGCCAAGGAGCAGGGACTCTACGTCCGCGGCTACCTCTCGATGTGTTTCGGCGACCCGTGGGAGGGTGCGGTCCCGATCGAGCAGGTGGTCACCGCCGGACGCCGGTTGCTCGACCTTGGCGCCGACCAGCTCAGCCTCGGCGACACCATCGGCACCGGGACGCCCGGCCATGTGAAGGCGCTGCTCCGCGCCTTCGCCGACGCCGGGGTCGGCATCGACAAGATCGCCGTCCACTTCCACGACACCTACGGTCAGGCGCTCGCCAACGCCTATGCCGCGATGCAGGAAGGCGTCACCACGCTGGACGCGAGCGCCGGCGGGCTCGGCGGCTGTCCCTACGCGAAGAGTGCGACCGGCAACTTGGCGACCGAGGATCTGGTCTACCTCTGTGAGGGCCTCGGGGTCCGTACCGGCGTCGACCTGGCCGGGTTGGTGGAGACCAGCGTCTGGATGGCCGCTCAGCTGGGAAGGCCGAGTCCATCTCGGGTGGTCACGGCACTTGGGGCAGAATCTCACCCATGAGCCGGGCACGCGTCTTCTTGCACATCGGGGCGCCCAAAACCGGGACCACCTATCTGCAGGACCGACTCGCCCGCAACGCGCGACGGCTCGCCAAGCACGGCGTGCACTATCCGAGCCCCAGCGTCTTCGGTGACACCTCGCTCTTCCACTTCCGGGCCGCGCTCGACCTCCTGGGTGCGGATTGGGGCGGTCCCCCCGGCCATGCCGACGGCGCCTGGCAGTCGATGCTCAAGCAGGTGAGGCGCCGTAGCGGCACGGTGGTGATCAGTCACGAGATCCTGGCGCCGGCGAAGCCGGATCGGATCCGCAAGGTGATGTCCGACCTGGCCGGCCACGACGTCCACCTGATCTACACCGCTCGCGACCTCGCCCGGCAGGTTCCGGCCGGGTGGCAGGAGAGCATCAAGCAGGGCAGCACCTGGCGCTTCGAGCGCTACCTTCGCCGGGTGGAGAACGGCGGAGCCTGGTTCATGCGCGCCTTCGACCTCCCCACGGTGCTGGGCAACTGGGCCGCGGAGTTGCCGAAGGAGAACGTGCACGTGATCACGGTCCCCGGCCCGCAGGCACCCCGCGAGGAGCTGTGGCACCGGTTCTGTTCGGTGCTCGACATCGACCCGGCCTGGGCTCCCGACGACGCGGAACGGGTCAACGAGTCGATGGGCATCGAGGAGACCCAGGTGCTGCGCCGGCTCAACCGCCGACTGGTCGCCGGGGAACAGGTCCAGCAGCGCTCCAAGGATGTCGACCTGCTGCTCCTGCAGCTGGTTCAGCAGGGTGGGTTCGCGGGCGGCAAGCGTCGGATCGAGCTCCCGCCGGACCGGCACCCCTGGGCTTCGGCCCAGGCGCAGCGGTGGATCGACTGGCTGGGTGCCTCGGGCATCGACGTCGTCGGCGACGTCGAGGAGTTGCGGCCGACACCGCCGGACCCGGACGCCGTCTGGAACGACCCCGACCGGCCGCGCCGCCGTCGCCTGGCGCGGGCCGCGATCGCGGCCCTGGAAGCGGTCACCCTGGAGGCCGCCCGTCGCCCGGTGCCGGAGCAGGGCGTGTTGCCGCGCGTCCGGGCCGGGCTCGACCGGATCAGGAACGACCGATGAACGCCGACTCCGCAGGTCTGCGCCGCGGCTGGGCGTGGGTGGCGCATCTCCGAGCGGGTGGGACGACGCCGTGGCACGAGTTCACCGGTGATGCAGCGTCACAGGGCCCGTGGCTGCCGGGCGCGATCCAGTTGGAGTTGGCCCGCCGGGTGAACCTGGCCGGAGACCCCCAGCCGGACGTCGTCGAACGGGTGTTGGCGGCGAGCGCACCTGGGCGTGGACTACCCGACCTGGAGCTGATCGGCGCGGACAACGGTTCCGCGTTCGGGCCTCGCCCGGTCGACCCTGCGCAGGTTCCGCTCAAGGAGCTGATCCGGCTGGGCACCGGGGTGCTCGCCGAGGAGCTGGCGCAGCGTGATCCGGCGCCGGTTTCCACCCGGCGTCGCCGCCGTGCCCGGCACCATGTCGAGGGGGACCCGCTACTGGTCCACCGGGCGGTCGGCGGACTGCGCGAACCACGCAGCGAGGGCGGTCGGTTGACCGTCGTCGGCACCTCGCTGGAGACGATGCTCTACGACGTCTGGGCGATGCGGTCGTTGACCGGGGCAGTTCCTGCGTGGGGGCGCTGGGTGCGCAGGTTCGCCGAGACGAATCGGCTTCCGGTCGGGATCGACCTGCCGACGTTGGCGCGGCGGTGGAGTCGCCAGTTCGGCCGCGAACACGTGGTGATCAGCGTGGAGGAACCGACGTCGTCGCCGGCTCCGGAGGCGGTCGAGGCGGTCCGGCACGTGGTGACGGCCCTGCGGGTGCTGGTGCCGGCCGACCAGATGCACCGGCTCCGCGAGGGGCTGCTGAACCCGTGGGCGTTGGCCCAGCCCGGCGAGGCCCTCGGGGTCCGGGCGATCCAACGGCCTTGGCTGGAACGGAACGCCGGGCTGATGGCGGACCGGATCGTCGCCGCTGGCTACCCTGTTCATGGAGACTTGGGGATTCTGACGGCGTTCTCGGCGAGTAACGCAGCGCCACGTCCGCAGTTGGTACTCCAGTCAGTTGTCACGCTCCTGCGGGAAGGATGGGATCAGCGGTGAGTCGCAGGCGAGTGATCCTGCACGTCGGTACGCCCAAGACCGGTACGTCCTATGTGCAGG
Source organism: Nocardioides sp. Bht2 (assembly GCF_047308515.1). Classification (NCBI taxonomy): domain Bacteria; kingdom Bacillati; phylum Actinomycetota; class Actinomycetes; order Propionibacteriales; family Nocardioidaceae; genus Nocardioides; species Nocardioides sp. Bht2. The sequence goes on along the minus strand of NZ_JBLBWI010000001.1, from coordinate 859,302 downwards.
ACGTCTTGTTCAACAACCGGATCAAGTTGCGGGCCGAGGGCCTGGCGTACCCGGCGGAGCGTTTCGACGGCCACTTCCTGGCCGCGCTCGACCTGATGCGGCTTCCGTGGGGCGGTCTCGAGAAGGAGGCCGTCGGCGCATGGGACGCGCTCGCAGCGGAGGCGCGGCGTTGGCCCGGCACCACGGTGATCAGCCACGAGATCCTGGCGACCGCCTCGCGCAGCCAGGTGAAGCGTGCGCTGGAGTCGCTCGGTCACCCGGAGACCGAGGTCCATGTGGTGCTCTCGGTGCGTGACCTGGTCCGCCAGATCCCGGCCGAATGGCAGGAGAACATCAAGCACCGCCGCACGTTGAGCTACCAGGCGTTCCTCGACCAGCTTCAAGACCCGGAGCGCAGCGGCAACATCGCGACCTGGTTCTGGGGCGTCCAGGAGGTCCCCGACATCCTGGACCGCTGGGCCTCCACCCTCTCGCCGGAGCAGGTGCACCTGGTCACCGTGCCGCCGTCCGGCGCGCCGAAGACGTTGTTGTGGGAGCGGTTCGCGACCGCCTTCGGCCTGACCGGGATCGACCTGGACCTGCATGTCGAGCGGGTCAACGCCTCACTCGGGGTGCCGGAGACGGCGCTGATCCGGCGGATCAACAAGGCGGTCAACGCCGAGGTCGAGCCGGCCCACTACCGGCCGCTGGTCCGTGAACTCCTGGCGCACCAGACGTTGTCGCACCGGACCGGTTCGCCGCGCCTCGCGCTGCCCGAGCCGGTCTGGGAGTGGGCACGCGACCTCTCGCAGAGCTGGGTCGACGAGATCAAGAAGCGTGGCTATCACGTGATCGGCGATCTCGACGACCTGTTGCCGACCGGTGAACCGCCGAAGTTCAGCAACCCCGACCGGCCGCGGGAGCGTCAGGTCAACAAGGCTGCGGTCGAGGCGATCAAGGCGTTGCTGCAGGAGAACGTCCGGATGCGCGAGCACGAGGAGCAGTTGCAGCAGCGGCTCGCCGACACCGAGCAGGCGTTGGAGCGGGCCTACCTGCGGCCCACCTACCGGATGCGGGAGAAGGCGGTCCGCAAGCTGGAGGACTCCGGTACCGGACGGCGTGCGATGAAGCTCTACCGCTTGGCGCGCGGGCGGAACTCCGAGTCGGCGTAACGGCCGAGCTTCCAGGTGGCGTAACCGTCGGCGCAGAGACCGACCATGCCACCGGCGATCGGTACCTTGCGGGCGACCGTCCCGACGACCTTCTTGCCGGTCACCCGGGTGAGCAGCTCGTTGGCGACCCGACCCGCGATCTCCTTCTCCAGTTGGGGATCGAGGGCGCCGCCGGTGGCGAGCTGGATCGGGGTACCGGGGAGCTTCTTGCTCTTCACCAGGGTGCGAACCTGATCCTCGCCGAGCAGGGCGGCCAGGATCGCGGCGCGGACCCGGGGGTCGTGCATGTCGTGGCCGCGGAGGTCGGCGATACAGGCGATCATCCGGGACTGGATCAACGCCAGACCGGAGACGTTGGTGGGGATCGTGACCGCTGCGGTGACGATGCCACCGAGGTTGGTGACGAAACCCTGCGCGCCGGCGTAGCGGACGTGCCGTTCGATCACGTCGTGGATCGCGCGTTTCACGTCGCCGTCGGCCTCACGCTTCACCTTCCAGGCGGTGAAAGCGGCCGGCGGGAGTGCGGGCGGAACGCCGCGCACCGCCCGGTCCAGGGCTTCGCGGACGAAGTTGCTGGTCAGCCCCGGGGCGGCACCGTTGAGCGCCACACCGGCCAACTTCGGGGTGAGGGTGGAGGTGAGCTTGCTGCCGATACCCATGCGATCCATCCTAGGGGCGTAGGTCACAACTAGGCTTGCGTTGTGCAGGTAGAGCCTCCGTCGACCCCCTGGGTATTCCCTCCCGTCTTGCCGGGGACCGAGGACCTGGTCGCGATCGGTGCGGACCTCGAACCGGGGACCCTGCTCTCCGCCTATCGGGCCGGGTACTTCCCGATGCCGTTGGGCGACGTCGACGAGGTGGATGGGGAGTTCGGCTGGTGGTGCCCGGAGTTCCGCGGTGTCCTGGAGCTGGACGGGTTGAAGGTCTCGCGCTCGTTGCGGAAGACGGCCAGGCGCTTCGAGATCCGGATCGACACCGCGTTCGCTGCGGTGATGGAGGGGTGCGCCGACCCTGCCCGCGACGGCGCCTGGATCTCGACGGCGATCCGGCGCGCGTACGAGGAGCTGCACCGGCTGGGCTGGGCGCACTCGGTCGAGGCGTGGGCCGACGGCGAGCTGGTCGGCGGTCTCTACGGGGTGGCGGTCGGTGGTCTCTTCGCCGGCGAGTCGATGTTCCACCGGGAGCGGGACGCCTCCAAGGCGGCGCTGATCGGCTTGGTCGAGCATCTGCAGGCGCAGGGCGGGAATCGGTTGATCGACGTCCAGTGGCAGACCGAGCACCTCGCCACGTTGGGTGTCGTCGAGCTGGAGCGGGCGGAGTATCTGCGCCGGCTTGAGGAGCTGCAGGAGACCCCGCCCGCGTTCTGGTGACCACCGTCACGGCCCCGGTTGGCCGAATTTTCTGCGGTTCGCGCTCAGGAAACGGAAAATCGGCATGTTTCAACGCGGAGATCGTGGGAAGAAGTGTCCGCGATGCCTGAAGGCGTCACGTGCTGGACGCCAGATCGTTACGGCGATGTGGTGGCCGCGCAAGGCGACACAGGCAGGGTGCAACGGCACCCTAAGTCACCTATCGAACAAGGGGAATGAACGTGAAGCGACTTGCACTGGTTGGAGCCAGCCTCGTACTGGTGGGCGGCATGGCGACCGCATGTGGCAGCGCACCCGAGGACGCCGACAAGGGCGACTTCTGCAAGGCCACCGAGAAGTTCCTCTCCTCGGAGAACGAGGACGACTTCAACGACGCCAAGGACAAGCTGAACGACGTCGGTACGCCCAAGGAGATCAAGGGTGACGCCCGCAAGGGCTTCGAGCTGCTCGCCGACGTGAAGTGGGACGAGCGCAACGACGACGACTTCAGCAAGGACGAGCAGAAGCAGGGCGAGGCGTTCGTCACCAAGTACATGGAGCTGTGCGCCGACACCAACGCGCCGACCGGTACCGACAGCGACGCGCCGAGCGAGCTGCCGAGCGACCTGCCGAGCGAGCTGGAGGACCTCCCCAGCGACCTGCAGTCGCAGCTTGAGGATCTCCCCACCGAGATTCCCTCGGAGTGATCTGAGCGCAGTTCTACCAACTGCGACTGACGGGCGCCCTGGCATGGCCAGGGCGCCCGTTCGGCGTTGTGGGTGCAGGCATCTCTGGCATGCTGGGGATATGAAGCGACTGGCTGGTTGGGGTGCACTGGTGGTGCTGATGGGCGCCGCGTTCACCGGATGTTCGGACGACGACGGCGACTCTGAGGCGCGCGACAAGGGTGCGAGCAACACCGAGAGCACCGACATCGCTGCGGACGCCGACGCCAGCGGCGACGACGCGACCGGCGACGACGGTGCTACCCGCACCGCAGACGAGTCCGAGTTCTGCGGCGCGATGAACGACTTCTACGGCGTGCTCGGCCAGGACGACGCGAAGGGTTTCGAACAGGCGCGTACCGCGCTCGTCGAGCTCGGGGCACCGGCTGTGATCGCCGACTCCGCAGGTGAGGGCTACCAGGTCTTCATCGATCTGGTCGGCGCGATGGACCCGGCCGACGTCACGTTGCCCGAGGACAGCACCGCGGACGAGCAGAAGGCGTTGGCCACCTTCGGTGACGCCTACTTCAAGCTCTGCATGGACGCCACCGATTCGGAAGAGTTCGGCGAGCCGGAGTGACCACGCGCGAGCGCTGAGCATGGGAGGGTTTTCCCATGAAGCGACTCGCGTATGTAGGAGCCAGCGTGCTGCTGGCGATGGCGGTGACCGCCGGCTGCTCCGACGACAAGGACAGCGATGGCGGTGGCAAGGCGGAAGTAGCGTCCAAGGACGACTTCTGTGCCGCCATGACGAAGCTGACCACCGCCGCCCAGGGCGACGAGGAGAAGCCGTTCCGCGACGCGCTGTCCGACTTCGTCGACACCGGTGTGCCGGAGAGCGTGAAGGGTGACGCACTCAAGGGGTTCGAACTCTTCACCAAGGCCCTCGACGGCGTCGATTGGGAGAAGCGGTCCGAGAGCCCGGAGCTGCCGGCGGCCGACCAGAAGCTGGTCGCCGCCTTCATCAAGGACTACTCCGCGTTGTGCGTCACCGCAGATGACGGGGGAGACCAGCCCAGCCCCACCGAGTGAGGCGCGGGTGACTCAGAAGACCTGAGGCGGCTGACCGGTCGAGCTCACCATGGGCCGGCCGGCGGCCTCCCAGTCGAGCATGCCGCCGTCGAGGTTGACCACGTCGCGGCCCTGGCCGGCGAGCCAGGCGGTGGCCTGTACCGAGCGGCCGCCGACCTTGCAGACCACCAGGGTCTGGTCGAAGGGAACCTCGTCGACGCGGTTCATCAGCTCGGAGAGCGGGATGTGCAGGGCGCCGTCGATGTGCCCGGCATCCCACTCGATCTGCTCACGCACGTCGAGGATGACGAGTCCTTCGGGCAGAGGGTTGGGGACGCCGTCGATGGCCACGGTGGGAACCTGCATGGAGCCAGCCTAAAGGGCGGTACCGATCAGCTAGAGAACTGTGCCGATCCCGTAACCCACGGCCGCGCAGAGCAGGCCCGAGGTCACGCTGACGATGAGCAACGCGGACGCGACGGCGGCGCCGCGTCGGCGGGTGACGTCGAGGACGTCGTAGCTCAGCGTGCTCCAGGTGGTCAGCGCGCCACAGAATCCGACGCCGAGCGCCAGGATCAGGTCGGTCGGGGCGTTCGAGGCGACGAGCAGGCCGAGGATGAAGGAGCCCGCCATGTTGACCAGCATGGTGGCGCGCGGGATCCCGGCGGTCGTCGGCGGCAGAGCCGCGGCCAGCAGTTGACGGGCGCCGGCACCGAACGCAGCGCCCAGACAGACCAGGAAGACGCTCACCCCCGCCTCCCGAACCGTCGCTCAGACGCGTCGAACCGTCGCTCAGACGCGCCGAACCGTCGCGAATCCTGATCGCGAGGCCACCAGCGTTCGCCGACGAGCGAGCCCACGACGACGGCGAGCACTGCGGCCACGACGGTGGCCACCAGGTAGCAGAGAGCGCGGACCGGGTGGCCGGCGTCGACGTGCGTCACGACGTCCACGGCGTAGGCGGAGAAGGTGGTGAAACCGCCAAGGACGCCGACGCCGAGGAACGGCCGGGCCAGAGCGGGTGCGGTCCCGGAGGCGACCCAGGCCATCAGCACGCCCATCAGCGCCGAGCCGCCGACATTGATCGCCAACACCGTCCAGCCGAACTCGCTGGTCGGCGTCCGCTCCTGGAGTTGCCAACGCGCGACGGCGCCGAGCATGCCGCCGAGCATCGCGGCCAGCAGGGCCGCGCGAGGAGAGGCGACAGGCGTCGGGCGTGGGGGCATCGAGCGGTCTGCTCCTGCAGTGCGCGGGTGGTGTTGGTCCAGGCAGCATAGAGCGCGAACGCGTGACGGCGGTCGGCGTGGGTTCGCCCAGCTGTGCATCGGCTTGTGCGATTCTGCACGCGGCGGCCCGATCGGGTCGGCGGTGAGCCGGGGAGGTCGACTGTGCAGCACGTACGGATCACGACGCCGCCGGAGCTGACCGATCAGGTGCTGGAGATCTTCGCCGACGATCCGGCGGTGAGTCAGTTGTCCGTGGTCCGCGGTGCCTCGCTGCACCCGGCCGGCGACATCGTCGACGTCGACGTGGCCCGTGAGGCGGCGAACGACTTCTTGGATCGCCTGGATGCGCTCGGCGTTCCCGAGCGGGGCACGATCCACATCGTTCCGGTGACCTCCTGGGTATCGCGGGAAGGGTACGAGGCTGAGCGGCGGACCCCGGGCGCGAGCGCGGACGCGGTCGTGTGGGCGGACGTCACGCAGCGCGCCTACGAGGAGTCCGAGCTCAACTGGACCTACCTGGCCTTCATGACCCTGGCCACCTTGCTGGCCTCGATCGCGATCGTCATCGACTCGCAGGTGTTGGTGGTGGGCGCGATGGTGTTGGGGCCGGAGTTCGTGCCGATCGCGGCACTCGGCCTGGCCGCGGTGCGCCGCCGCGGCGCGCTGTTTCGGATCGCGGCCCGGACCTTGCTCGTGGGGTTCGGGGTGGCGATCACTCTGGCGACGGTGGCTGCTCTGGTCGCACGGGCGTTGGGTTGGGTGGCCCTCGACGACGTCACCGGTCCGCGCCCCGGCACGGACTTCATCTACTCGCCGGACAAGTGGTCGTTCATCGTCGCGGTGATCGCGGCAGCCGCGGGCGTGCTGTCGTTGACCTCGGCGAAGGTGGGCGGCCTCTCGGGTGTCTTCATCTCGGTGACGACGGTGCCTGCCGCCGGCAACGTGGCGCTCGGGATCGCTTTCGGTGTGGGGCACGAGATCACCGGCAGCGCCCTGCAGTTGGTGCTCAACATCAGCGGCATGGTGGTCGCCGGCTGGGCCACCTTGGCGGTGCAGCAGGCGTTGTGGACGCGGCGCTCGGTGCGTGAGGCGCGGGCGGCGAGCCGGGCGCGGGCGACGAAAGACTGAGGCTGAGAGCCTTCTGACTCGATCTCGGCGCTACTTCAGCAGCTTGCTCATCCGGCGATCGGCGAGCGGCTTGCCGCCGGTCTGGCAGGTGGCGCAGTACTGCAGGCTGGAGTCGGCGAAGCTGACCTCGCGGACGACGTCGCCACAGACGGGGCACTTCTTCCCGGTCTGGCCGTGAACGGCGAGGTTCGACTTCTTCTCGCCCTTGAGTTCGCTCATCGCGAGGCCGTCGGAGCGGGCGACGGCCTCGCTGAGGGTGTCGCGGATCGCGGCGTAGAGGGTGGCGAGCTCGTCGTCGTCGAGTGAGTTGGCCGGTTTGAACGGCGACATCTTCGCGGCGTGCAGGATCTCGTCGGAGTAGGCGTTGCCGATGCCGGCGATGGTGCCCTGGTGGCGCAGGACGCCCTTGAGTTGGGAGCGGCCCGCGACGTCGAGGATCTCGGCGAATGCCTCGCTGGTGAACTCGTCGGCGAGCGGGTCGGGGCCGAGTCGGGCGATACCGGGGACGTCGGCAGGGTCGCGGACGATGTAGATCGCCAGGGACTTCTTGGTTCCGGCCTCGGTGATGTCGAGCCCGGAGTCGTCGTCGAGCACGACCCGGGCCGCGAGCGGGGACTTCCCGCCGGGCTTGGCGGGCAGCTTCGGGACCTCGTCGCGCCAGCGGATCCAGCCGGCCCGGGCGAGGTGGATGACCAGGTGCAGGCCGCCGGCGGTGATATCGAGGAACTTGCCGTGGCGGGTGACGCCTTCGATGAAGGTGCCTTCGAGTGCTTGCACCGGAGGGTCGTAGGTCTTCAGTGCACTGAAGGCGGCGAGTTGGATGGCGACGATCGCACGGCCGTCCAGACGCCGGGCCAGATCGGCACTCAGCGCCTGCACCTCTGGTAGCTCGGGCACGGGTTCACCCTACCGTGGGACCTGGACGTGATACCCGTCACACTGATGAGGCATAATGTCGGTATGTCAGGGAGTTCCGTTGCTGCCGAGGGGTCTGTCTTCATCGACGACCGCGGTAACGGTCGTGCGCTGAGGCTGACGTGGCACTCAGAGGCCGACGTGGTGGTGCTGTCGTTGTGGCGTGAGCGCTTGTGTACGGGGAGCTTCCGGCTGCGGGCCGAGGAGGTCCCGGCGCTGATCGCGGCGTTGCAGGCGGGGATGGCTGCGGCGATGCAGCCGGCTGAGTTGATCGCCTGACGGCGCTTCTGGCGGTACGCGTGACACTCGGAGTCCCGGTGGTCGAGAGGCCCCGTTGGTCGAGCTTGTCGAGACCGTCTCCGAACCACCGGCCTATCTGCGTCCTGGTGGTCGAGCTTGTCGAGACCATCCCCGAACCACCGGCCTATCTGCGCGTCGCTAGCGAAATCTAGGGTCTGGCTTAGATCCGTCGATACGGTCGGACGGTGGATCCGATCCGTAATCCGTACGCGCCCGGTGCTGGTCAACGTCCGCCGGAGCTTGCCGGCCGTGACGAACAGTTGGGTGCCTTCGACGTCGTCCTGGAACGGATCGCCCGTGGGCGCCCGGAGCGGTCGTTGGTGCTGACCGGGCTGCGTGGCGTCGGGAAGACGGTGCTGTTGAACGCGTTGCGTTCGGCGGCGGTCCGGAAACATTGGGGGACCGGCAAGTTGGAGGCGCGGCCCGATCAGGCGCTGCGGCGGCCGTTGTCGTCGGCGGTGCATCAGGCGGTGCGCGAGTTGGGCCACCCGGCGCAGGAGCAGGTCGACCATGTGCTCGGCGTGATCCGCGCGTTCGCCCAGCGCGAGGCCGGGCCCGCGCCGAAGCTGCGCGAGGCATGGAACCCGGGCATCTCGGTACCGGCGGCGCGCGGACGGGCGGATTCCGGCGACATCGAGATCGACCTGGTGGAGTTGTTCACCGACCTGGGCGGCTTGGCTGCCGAGGTGGGCAAGGGCATCGCGATCTTCATCGACGAGATGCAGGACCTAGGGCCCGACGACGTCTCGGCGTTGTGCGCCGCCTGCCACGAGATCAGCCAATCGGGTCTGCCGCTGGTGGTTGTTGGGGCCGGGCTGCCGCACCTGCCGGCCGTGTTGTCGGCAAGCAAGTCGTACTCGGAAAGACTGTTCTCGTACCAGCGGATCGACCGACTCTCGCGCGACGCCGCCGACCGGGCCCTCGCTGCCCCGGCTGCGGAGGAAGACGCCTCGTTCTCGCCGGATGCGCTCGCTGCTTTGTATGTCGCGACAGGCGGCTACCCCTACTTCATCCAGGCCTACGGAAAGGCGGTCTGGGACCGCGCCCCACGGTCGCCGATCACCGCCGACGACGTAGCGGTCGCTTCGCCCGAGGGCGAAGCCGAACTGGCCGTCGGCTTCTTCGGTTCGCGTTTTGAGCGGGCAACGCCAGGGGAGCGCGACTATTTGCGGGCGATGGCCGACGCTGCCTTGGCTGCTGAAGATGCCGACGACATCGGCTCGGTACCCACCGCCTCTGTAGCTGCTCTCCTCGGCAAGAAGCCGCAGTCGTTGTCCCCCGCCCGCGACGCCCTGCTCAAGAAGGGCCTCATCTACTCGGGCGAGCGTGGCCGGATTGCGTTTACCGTCCCGCACTTTGGGAGGTACTTGCGCGAGCAGGGGTGAGGGGCCATTCCGCCCAGAGTGGCGCCCCATTTCTCTGAGATCCGACGAGGTCAAGTCGCCGCCGGCGGCAGGACTATCTACGCCGCGAGGGTCCCAAGTACTTCGTCATTCGCTCGCGCAGTGCTTGAGTCGTCCGCGGGTCTTTTGCGACCTTGTCGAACAATATTTGGTTGGTTGTCCGCGCGACGCGTGCGAATTCTTCTTGAACGGCGCCAATTAATTCTCGAAGAAGCTGATTGGATGGCATCAGTTCGATCGACGCGATATCCTTCGCGCTCGGCTGCGTCTTTCGAGTCAATGCAACTGCCGAAGCCATCGAGAGATGGAAAACAAAGTCATCGACCTGGCCTTGGGTCTGTCTGTTATTGCGCAGATACAACTCACATTTCCGTACTACTTGGATTGCCGGAAAGTACATCTCAATCGGGTTGTTGCTTGCGAAAACGACGTCATAAACTTCGTCCTGAAAGATTCTAGACACCTCTCCCCTCGACACGTGAGGAACTTGCACGAGAGTCGCCATCACTGCCTGGCCGAGTTGATCGATGGAAACTAGTTTGTGCAAAGGAATCTGGCGGTTCCAATAGAAGTTCTTGCGTCGCTCGTAGTACAAGCCTTTCGCTCGAAAGAACTCTTCGATCTCTCGCTGAACTCTGTCGGTGGCGCGGAGCGAGCTAAGTCCCAGGGAGGTCTGGCTGTTTGTCGCCCGGATGATCCGGTCCTTAATTTGATCGTCATCCGCCTGGATCACCTTTACGAGAACGCCACGTTCTTCCTTGAAGCCCTCGGAACGTCCGCGCTTGTAGATCTCATGGGACGTTTGCAGACCGTTCACAATCTGAGGCGACACCAACTGCAGAAGTTTTCCAGCGGGTTGGACCTTGTCCGCGACGATGGTTACCCCATTGTTTAGCCACCAAAAGTCGACGTCTTTATCCTCGTGCTCAAGCGTTCCTTGAATGCTCCGGTTGACACCGGACTCGCCTTCATAATCGCGGACATTCGCTTCGAATAGAGCGGCATCAAGCTTGCCGGTGTCGTCCGTGATGAACTTCTGATAGTCGTTCAGGCGAACCAGGCCGACATATCCGCCAGCCATGTCCGTGGAGATCGGGTTTTCAGCCAAGGCCAACTGCATCGTGACCGGCGGCTTGTCTCGGGCCATGTTCGCCATAGCGGCGGCATCGAGCAGATGCGTTAACGGCTCGCATGTGCCGAAGCAGCCTGTCAAGGTTTCTCGTAGGTGGGCCGCTTTAGCCTCGACGTTTGGGTGAATTTGATCAGCCTTGAGGGCTGCAAATGCTGAGAAGATGCGTAGTTCCGGCATGTCCATCGCTCTATAAGTGTCGAGGAATCGCCGGGTTATCTCGATCACGCGAGGGTTGAACTGCTGGGCGAGCGCGGCGTCGTCACGGGTGAAGTCCAAAAGTTTTGGGAGATGAACGATCAGTTTGTCGACTGCCGCCTCGCCAAAGCCCTTGGAGTTCTTCACCTGGATGAGCACCAGGTCCAACTGTGGGCTTCGGCCGAGTGCACTCAAGTTGGTGTCGTCGCGAAGGCAATAGCCGTTCGCGAAGATGTAGATCGCGTCGATTCCACCATCGAGTGTTCCGTCGACGATTCCAGAGAGGAGGTCATCGTGACTCGGGCGATAGGCACTCAAATAATGGCGAGCGACGAAGTAGGTCTCTTGCTCGGAGTCGTTGAGACTGGCCGTCTCGAGTCGTGTCCGGTCGACCATGTCCGTCAGAAGGATGACGTCGTTCGCGCTCATCGTTCAGCCCTGATTTCTGAGATTTCGGCGCTCCGCGCCATCAAGTCGCTCTGCCACGGCACTTCAGACATGCCTTACCTTTCGACCAGTTCCTAGGACCCTGAACATAGTCCCACCCGCCCAACGAACGACATAAGGGGCGCTCGGCGAGTCCCGCTTGATCTTCATCTCCACGCCTCGACACGGATGTTCCAGCCGCGTCACTTCGTCGAGTAATGGGAGTAGCGCGCGTGCTACAGGTCTCGGTCTTCAGCGCCCTTGGCGAGGTCGGACCAGAACGGGACGTGCGTTCGATCCGACGGATCGAAGGGATAGAGGCGGAACTCGCGGGCGGAGTAGTCCAGGAGGTTGTCACCGTAAACAATGACGTCGATCTGATAGACGGAGAAGACCGGGCTCGGGCAGAACTGCGGACCAGACGCCAGGTACCGGTGTGAGTAGACCGGGGCAAGGGTCGGCACGTGGGCACGGTGTGAACGTGCTTCACGCTCCCGTTCCTCTCGCGCATCCGGTCGATCGGCCCAGGAGGATGGCCAGAAACCGTTGTTGTGTACGCCGAAGAGGACGCCCTTGATCGGCCAGTTGAGCCGTCTCCGGAGGTCCTCGTCGGCGTCACGCCGCCAGTCCGGCCATGACTTGCCGACAGGTACGGCCGACTGGAGGAACTCACGGTGCTCGGGGCCGAATCCGAAACCAAACTTGTCCTGAAGCCGCGACACTTCGCAGTCCGATAGGCCACGTTCGACGCGTACTCCACCTGCGCGAAGACGCTGGATCGCCGCAGACATGAGGGCTGGCACGCCACGATCCTCCCTGATGAACCGAACTCTCGTGTCGCAGTTAGTGGCTTCACCCAGGATGGTCCTCCCGTCGTCGCAACCAACGCGACCCAGCTATCGCACGATGCGGCGTGCCAAGAGCCAACTCACAACTCCGGCCAGCAAGGCAGCAATCGAGCCGACGTCAGGGTTGAGGGCGAGCGCGTTTGCCGTTGCGCCGATGACCATCACCAGACAGAACCAGATTCCTAGCCCGACGAAGAAGCGGGAGAGCTTCTTCCTTGAAACGGGCGGCGCCGGTGGCGCAACAGGCCGCCTGGGAGGAGAGAAACTCTGGCGGGCGCGGCGAGACCTGGGCGATGAAGACCGAGAGGAGTAGGCCCGCTGCGCTGAAGGCCTGGGGCTTGCCTTGGTCGTCATGCATCGACGTAGGAGGGTGGCGGCGTGGTTGATCTCGGCATCGCTGAGGACGCGGGGTCGGCTCATCAGCATCTCGACGATGTTCGCGGTCGAGCAGAGCATCACCTCACGTGCCCAGCCAGAGATCTCCTCATCGCGGTCGAAGCAGATCACCGGCTTCATGCAGTCCATGTAGCGCGGGGCGAGATGTCCAACGGCAAGCGCGGCGTCGGCACATCCGGACACCGCGGTCTCGCGTTGATATCCGTTCTGGCGAAGGACGTTCTCCTTGACGGTGATGCGTCCTGACCAATTCTTGGAGTCGATGACGAAGATGCCACCGGGACCTATCGCCAAGTGGTCGATGTTGGCCAGTTTTCGGCCAGGCCACCTCAGGTCATGAATGTGAGTCCACTCGACCCCGAGGTGAGAGAGCGCTGCGGCGGTATGCGATTCACCGTCGGCGCCCTTCTCCCAGTTGTCTGCGTAGCGCGCCAGGCGGGCAGACTTCTCACGCGCACGTCGCGCTTGCTCCCGAGCAGAGTCTCCAGCCACCATGGCAATTCCCTACCCTGCTTGGGGGAGCTAAGGGCAGGCCACGCCGATCTATCCTCAATTTCAGGGTGCCTGGGGCCACCCTGATCGGGCGCATCGTCACGCCACCTCGACGTCCCCAGGATCGCCCGGTCCACTCCCGCCCAGGTACGGCTCCACCGCAGGCACGTCCGTGTCGTCGCCCAACCGCGTCGGGAGCGCGGTGCCGTGGCGCTCCCAGTACTCACCGGACAGGTGGCGCCACGAGCTGAACGGTGCGTCGCCGTACTGGGAGTCGCCGATGTCGTGGTGCTGGGGCAACTCCAGCATCGGGCCGAGCGACGACATGTTGTCGGCCTCGTCCTGAACCACCGTGTTCGTCGTCCCGTTGGGCGCATCGTGGTACGCCCCAAACTGGGGATAGTCGCCGATGTTGCCGCCGACCTGCGGTCCGCCCGGTCCTGGGTTCACGTACAGGGTGCCGTTCACCGTGTGCATCAGGTTCGACCCAGGAGGCGCGAACGGGTTGATCGCGTCGTAGTGGACCTCGAGGTTCCCGGCCGTCGTCTGCCGGACATCCACCCGCGGGGTATCCACAGCGACGTTGCCGGCCGCATCCACCGATGGGTTCTGGCGGACGACGATTGTCCCGGTCTCGTAGTCGATGAACATGGTGACGCGGGTCTGCTCGGGGTCGAAGTGCGGGTCGAAACCACGGTTGTCGCCCAAATCGTCGTGGGGGAAGTTGGTGACCTGCTCGATCGGGATGAAGAGTCCGATCCGTACCGTGCCCTGCCCAGGTTGTGGGGTGATCCGACCGATCTGGATCACCGCATCCGTGTCCTGGTTCTTCGCGTCGTATGACGTCGGATCGAGCGCGGCCGCCAGCTTCCAATCGGAGACCGAAGCCGGCGGTCGGCCCATGGCCTCCGTGAACGCATCGATCTGCGCCTGACGCCGGACCGGGTCGATCTCGCCCCAGCCCGGCAGCTGGCCATCGGTGATCGGATCGTCCAACTGGTCCATCACACTCGCGAACTTGCCGCCGTCGGCCCCGATGTTGACGTCGTACTCGCCGCGCGCCGCGGCTCGCAGGATCCGGGCCAATGCGTCGTCCGCCGCCTGTGCATCCTCCAGCGCATAGCCGATCTCGCGGGCACACTCATCCGCCATGCCCTGCGCCAACGCGATGCCGACGCCGCTGCCCGGCTCCTGCGCCCAGATCGGCGCCGCCGGAACGGTGATCGTGTTCGTCGACGTGTTCACCGTCCACCCGTAGCTATCCGCGGTGGCGAGCTGCTGCTCCAGCAACTGCTTGGCCCGGATCAGATCCGACTGTGCCTCGCTCACCCCACCCAGGACGGCGGCAACGGTGGCCGTAGCGTCGGCCAACCGGTCGCACATCCGCACGTGCGCCGCCCGGGCCGCCTCGGCGTCGTCGCTCACCCAACCTGCTGGGGGAGTGCCGTCGACCATCTCGTCGGTCAGGTCGGCGAGACCCTTGCGGCGGTTGTTCAGCGTGTCGATCACCGGGTCCAGCGAACTCGGCGTCCACGACTTCAGCGTGGCGATGTTCATGGGAACCTCGGGTAGCCGCCGGCGACACTGCCGTCCGCCTCGACCCAGTGGTCGGCAGCGGCGTGCAGGTTCGTGCCGTGCGTGGTCATGTCCTTGTGCAGCGTGGAGAAACGCGTCTCCCACTGCGTCGCCAGAGCCTCCGCGGCACTGGCCGAGGAACTGCTCGGCAGCGCCGTGCCGATCCCCGTCAATGACGTCGACGGGTCGTTGGTGCTGATTCCCTCGGCAGCCTCCTCGACCTTGTCGGCGGCCTTGTTGATGGCGTCGGGTACGACCTCTGGCATGGGGCTCGCTATGTTCTGGCAGGCGCTGGGACATAGAGCGGTCTGCCCGCTCCGACGAATGATTAAACCAATCGGTGTTCGTGATCGTCCAGCGTGTGGCTGGTCCCATCGATGACGAGTGGCCAAAGAGTTCGCCGAAGACTCAATATGAGAGACGCACGCACTGCACACCTAAGGGTGAGGGCAGCTAAAGAGCCTGCCGTTCGACTCCGGGTGCAGGTCTCTAACCCGAAGCGGTGCAACCGGGTGACCTAGTACTAGGATTGGGATCCGCGTCAGGGGCGCGATTCCCGGGAAGACTCCGTCTCAATTCCGTGTACCATTCGCGGCCCACGATCTCGCCCGTTAAGTCGTCGCCGCCAGCAGTTCAGAAGGTGGCAGAAGATCGCTGTCATCTAGGCGTCTGGTCATTAACCTGGGGCCTCATACCAGTATATGAAATCGAATTCACGTAAGCCAGCCTTAGTGCAACGGTTCCTGGCGGCAAAGATGATTCGGAACGGTTCTGCTGAAACCAGTAGGTAGCCATCCTGAAACTCTGTCCGAACAGCCCCGATCTGGCCAACTTATATAGCGATAATGGAATTTGCAAGCCGCTTCTCTGCGCCTATTTCTGTAGTATAGAACCGTTGTTCGATCCCATAGACAAGCAACTTTAGGTCATCGTCATTGGAAACGGTAAAGCAATTTTCGCTTTCATCGAATTTGAGTCTGCCGTTGAGATACTTGTTCGTATACTGGACTAGCTTGGATCGATCTTCAGTTGGCAAATTTGCCAGCGTGGAGAGAGCCAGTGCAATGCGCTTTCGGTTCGGCTTCGAGACGCTTTTCGAATCAAATCCTTCGGTGGCAACGAAGTCCATGCCCAAAAACTCTTCGACTTGCTCCTCGGTGGCTTCCTTGTAGAGAGTGTCGATCCCTTGGAAAAGTCCTGAGATGCTTGCTAGGTCGCGAAATACCAAGGTATCCGCGGCGGGGAAGTAGGCAGCATCGGGAAGGTCATTGACAATGATCCTTCTCGAGGAGGTGTCGATGATCGCCACGTCGCCGAAAGTGACAGTCTTCTTCCGCATAAAAGCGGCAGGCCTGACTCGCTGGAAATAGTAGGCGCCGTCTTGAGCGGATATTAGGACATTGATGTCGTCAAATTCGGTCCGAGTAAGATTCGCATAATCGGCAGACATGGTCCCGGCTGGCATGAAATTCGGATAGTAATCTCTAGCGCTGAAATGTGGGACGCCGAACCATTCGTCCTCGCTCAGCGTGGTGGCGCTGCTGTACTCGATGGTGGAGTCTACGGCGATATCGAGCGGAGTGTATAGCCGCGCGTCGGAGGCAACCTTGCGAATGGGGTCACGCCTGAGTCGCTTGAGTTTCGCGTAGACATTATCCATTTGGGTTCCTCTCGAAGAAGGTGTAGCCATTGATGCGGCGTGCAACAGGAACTTGAACCTCGCTGGGGATGCGGTACTGGCTCTTTGTGATCAAAAAGATTGCCGTTCCGGACCGGGTGGTTGCGTCGTAGAACGAGTAGCCGTACAGCAGGAATAGCGGATTGAAGTACAGTGCTTGCGACTTATATGTAAAGGCAAAAAGGACGAGGTAGACGAAAATGAGAGTCTTGATGTCGGGAATGCTAAGTGATACAAAGAAGTAACCCAGATAGCTCGGCAAGAAGGCATTGTTTGCATGCGAAATCGTCTGGATGTCACCGGGCTCAAAAGCGTCCTTCGAGAGGCCTTTGCTTGCAATAATGCTGGCACCCGTGAGTGCTATCGGCACAAAAGCGTAGCCTAGGAACAAGGTAACCTGAAGGTATCCAGATGAGTCGGCAAAGAACAGTGGAGATTTGACCTGATAAACGACGAGAAGAAGTGATGTCGCGTTAAAGGTAAGGAGTAAGCGAAAAGGAATCTCGAGGATCTGCTTGCTTCCCTTCCCGGTTTGGCGTCGTCTTCGCCAGCTTCCTGATTGCGCTAGCGGCGCTGTGCTCTAGGCTCGGCGCATATAGTACCGCGATGCGTCGTGATGCTTTGCAGCTTCGATCAAAGTTCTGGATGGTGGTCTAGTGCGCCCTCGTGCATCTGTCTTGGGTCCGAGTGCGATTGAACTGCTCCGCTGCGCGTCGCCGGGCGGACTTCTCTGCGGCGCGAGTGCTTGGTGCGCCTTGATCTAGCTCGGTGCGACCAATCTAGGCCTTGCATTCGCAGCGTCACCTCCTGCGGGTGCGTCTCTTCTCTTTCCTGTGAATCGCTGCATTGAGGTTTGCCGTTGCCGCTGCAAGAAGCCTTCACCTGATGGTTGAGAGCGTCATTGCGCGCTGCGTAAGTCCTGCTCGATCTGGTGTCTTGGACAGATAAGTGGCGCCGCAGGTTCCTAGTTCTCGCCCGCCTTCAACCCACCCACTGCCAGCTCCACCAGATGCCCGACGACCGCGTCCAGTTCGCGTTCGCCGTTGACGATCGCCAACGCCCACTGCTGTTCGAACGCGGCCAGGGCAGAGGTCGACATGTTGAGCACCAGGCTGATCCGGGTCAGTGCGGTGGTTGGCGCGAGGTGGGTGAGTTCGCGCTGCATCCGGTTGGCCAGTTCGGTGTGCAGGGTGCGGACGGCGAGCAGGGCCGGGTCGGTGAAGTCGACGGTGGGGGAGACGCGGGCGAGGAACTGCAGGTAGGTCGAGTTCGGTCCTGCTGCGCGTAGGTGCTCGGCCAGCGGCAGGATCATCGCTTCCAGAAGAGCCCGCAATGGATCGTCGCCGGTCGCGTCGAGTGCGGCGACCATCTCTTGGCGGCGCTCGTTGATCACCAGCATCCGCCGCCGGAACACATCGCGCACCAAGCCGTCGCGGCCGCCGAAGTGGTAGTGGACGGCGGAGTTGTTGCGTTGCCCGGCCGCCTTGGCGATCTCGCGCATGGAGACGCCGTCCAGGCCGTGCTCGGCGAAGAGTCGTTCGGCGGCGTCGACGAGGGCGTCCTTCGGCCCCGTATCGCCCGCTACACGCTCGCTCACTCGGGAACCGTACCCAATCCACACCCCGAGTGAGACGCCGCGTCCCAACATTTAAAGCATTGACTTAATCTGGCGATGTCGAACATCCGTCCACCCTGGAGTGACCCATGACCGAGCCCACCTTCCAAGGCCGCATCGTCGACGCGATGTCGCAGTCCGAACCCTGGTGGCCGCCGCGCGCAGCCGCTCCCGAAGGTGCGCCGAACGTCGTCGTGATGATCGTCGACGACATGGGCTACTCCGACCTCGCCTCGTTCGGCTCGGAGATCCCGACCCCGCACCTGGACGCCGTCGCCGGTGAAGGCCTGCGACTCGCCAACTTCCACGTCACCCCGACCTGCTCGCCCACCCGCGCAGCCCTGATGACCGGGCGCAACTCCCACGCCGTCGGCGTCGGCGGCGTCGCCAACATCGACCCCGGCTTCCCCGGCTACGCCGCCGAACTGCCCGCCAACCAGCCCACCATCGCCGAGACCCTGCGCGACCAGGGATACAGCACCTTGATGATCGGCAAGTGGCACCTCTGCAAGGAGAGCGATCTCGGGCCCGGCAGCGACCGGCACTCCTGGCCGTTGCAGCGCGGCTTCGACCAGTTCTACGGATTCCTCGAAGCGCAGACGAACTTCTTCCACCCGCACCAGATGTACGAAGGCAACAGCCTCGTCAACGTCGACCAGTACCCCGACGGCTACTACCTCACCGACGACCTCACCCAGCGCGCCGTCGAGATGATCTCCGAGGTCGTCACCGACGAACCCGAGAAGCCGTTCTTCCTCTACTTCGGCCACGGCGCCGTGCACACCCCGCTGCACGCCAAGCCCGAAGAGATCGCCAAGTTCCGTGGCGCCTACGACCAGGGCTGGGATGCCGTCCGGGAGCAGCGTTTCGCGCGCCAGAAGGAGCTCGGCCTGGTCTCTCCCGACGCCGTCCTCGCGCCGATCAACGACGAGACCGGACCCGACGTACCGACCTGGGACGAACTCGACGCCGACGGCCGGCGGCTCGCCGCGCGCTATCAGGAGGTCTTCGCGGCGATGGTGACCTCGATCGACGACTCGGTCGGTCGGATCCGCGATCTCCTTGCCCGCTTGGGGAAACTCGACAACACGATCTTCGTCTTCCTCTCCGACAACGGTGCGGCCAGCGACGGCGGCACCGACATCGGCAAGTTCAACCACCTCTCCGCGATGCACAAGCCGTCGCAGCGTTCGGTCGCCGAACGGATCCCCGGCGACCTCGCGCGCATCGACGAGATCGGCGGCCCGACCAGCTGGCCCGCCAACCCCGTCGGCTGGGCCACGACAGCGAACACGCCGTTCCGTCGGCACAAGTTCTCCTCGTTCCGCGGCGGCAACCAGGTCCCGTTCCTGATCTCCTGGCCTGCCGGACTGGACGGCGTCGGCGGCGAGATCCGGCACGAGTACGCCCACGTCACCGACCTGATGCCGAGCCTGCTCGATCTGGCCGGTGTGCCGGTCGCCACCAGTCGCAAGGGATTGGCGGCCGAGCCCCTCGATGGCGTCTCGTTCGTGCCGACGTTGCGTGACGGATCTGCGCCGACCGCGCACACCGAGCAGTACCTGGAGTGCTTCGGTGAGCGCTCGTACTACCGCGACGGTTGGGAGGCGGTGGCGATCCGGAAGCCGGTGACGCCGTTCGCGAGCGACCGGTGGGAGCTCTACAACACCCTTGCCGACCCGACCCAGATGCGTGACCTGGCAGCCGAGAACCCTGACCTGGTTGAGGATCTGGTCGCGGCGTGGACCGCGGCGGCGGGCGAGAACCAGGTGCTGCCGATGGCCGACGGGACGCCGGTGCACTGGTTCCAGCGCCCGCCCAGCGACGAACGTTTCGTCCGTGAGACCGTCCTGCTTCCCGAGGTCGGGATGGTCGAGCGGTTCCGTTCGGCGCAGCTGATCGATGGTCGCGGCTTCACCATCGAAGCGACCTTGCCCGGCTACCGCGCCGGCGACGCAGGTGTGTTGGTGTCGCACGGCGGGCAGGAAGCCGGCTATGTGCTGTACATCGAGGATGGCTCCGTCATCTTCGCGCAGAACGCCTTTGCCGACTCGACCCTGGCGACGACCCCGGTCCTGGTGCCGGAGGGTGCGCGGTCGATCGAGGTTCGGGTCACCGCGCCCGGGGGCAGCCGTTGGCTGGTCGACCTGGCGATCGACGGAACCGTCGTCGTCGAGCAGGCCGAGATGGCTCAACTGACCTGGCTCGTTCCCTTCAACGGGATCAGCGTCGGGATGGACCGCCGTTCGCCGGTGCTGTGGGAGCTGCACCAGAAGTACGGCACCTTCGCCTGGACCGGCGCGCTCGACGCCGTCACCTATCGTCCCGGTGAGCTCGCACCGGACGCGTTCGCGGTGATGATCGACCACTTCCGCAAGCTGGGGCGCGCCACGCAGTAGGGCGACCCGCCGCCCGACTGCTCGCGCTCGCGGGCAGTCGGGGGCAGTATCGAGCCCATGGCGCGACCGGTGGGTTCACTGCGGGCATGGATCGCCACGCATCCCGAAGAGATCGTGGACGTCTTCGTCTACGTCGTGGTGCTCAACCTGGCGATCCAGTTCCTGCCGCAGGTGATCAGCGAGAGCTTCCTGCACTCGTTGCTCACTGCGGTCCTGCTGAAGATCGCTCTGGAGGGTGTCCTTCTGTTGAAGGGCGCGGTCATGGCTCGGCTCCGCGGTGCGCCGACGCGACGCGGGAAGGTCGTGTTCGGTGTGGCGCTCTGGGGCGTCGCCGTGGGTAGCAAGCTCGTCGTGCTGTGGCTGATCGACGTCGCCTTCGGAGGCGCGGTGAGCCTCGGTGGTTTCCTGCCGGTCACTCTGCTCGTGCTGGTTCTGCTGGCGTCGCGCTCGGCTGTCCGGAGGCTGCTCTATGGAGATTCCGGCGGCTGAGTACGGGCGTCAGTCGGCAGTGTTGGTACCGATGTTCTTGGACCAGAGGGGCGTGGTGCCGACCACCTGCGGCGGACCGGCGAGCAGGTGCTCGGAGTCGGCGAGGTAGGCGCGGTACTGCTCGGTGGTGAGGAAGGCGGCAGCGTCGGCCCGTGATCGGTACTGCTGGAAGACCATCAGCGCGTCAGGGTCGTCGTCGATCGCGGTGTACACGTAGGCCTCATGGGCGTCGTTGGCGGTGACGGCGGCAGGCATGTGCCGCTCCCAGGCGGCGATCAGCTCAGCGCGGCGGCCGGGAAGGGCGTGGTGGGTGAGGAAAAGTCCGTAGCTCATGGGTCGAGGCTACGAAAGACCTCCGACGGAAGTGGTGCGGTTTTCCGCGGTCCAGCGGGCTGGCGACGTTGTGTCGGAGGTCACTTCTAGTGTCGTGGTGTGCTCGGACGAAGGGTTCGAGCCGCTGGATCTGACGGTGCTGGAGGTGTGTGATGCCGCGACTTCTCGACGTTCCCGGAGGGCGTCGCGTCATCGGCCAAGCGCGCTCCTGTGCCTTGCCGCGACCGCGGTGCACCGTCGATGAGGTGCCGCCGACGACGGAGCACCCGATCTGTGCGGCGCTCGGCTCGATCGCGGAGGCCCTGAGGGACGCCGACGCTTGTAGTCCCGTCTTCCTCTCCACGGTGGAGAAGGCAGTGGTCCTGCTCCAACTACCGGGTTTGTTGGCGCGGCTCACCGAGCTGAACCTTCGGGTGATGGCGTGCGCCGACGACGTCGCCGAAGCACACGGTGCCCGCAACATCGGCGACTTCATCGCCCACGAGACCCGGCAGAGCCCGGGTGCCACGGCCCGCGAGCTCCGGCTCGCCAAGGAGCTCGACGACCGGCGACCGCTGTTGCGGGCCGCGCTCAACGAAGGCCGGGTCAACCTCGCCCAAGCCGTCGAGATCGTCCGAGCCCTGCACGCTCTCCCGGGTGACCTCGACATCGAGATCGTCGCCAGGGCAGAGGCAGCGCTGGTCGAGCACGCCGCCACCTTCAATCCGGCCGAACTGCGCCGCCTCGGCAAGCGGATCATCGACGTCGCCGCCCCTGAACTCGCCGAAGCTTTGGAGGGTGAACGGCTGGCCGACGAGGAGCGGTCCGCGCGCGAGCGGCAGCGGCTCATCCTGAAGCCACAAGGCGACGGCACGACCAGGATCTCCGGTCTGCTCACCGATCTGTGCGCCAACCGGCTCGCGACCGCCCTGAATGCGATCACCAACCCGCGACGAGATCGGCTCGCTCCGCCGCCGTGTGGCTGTGTGCCGGCCGACGACGGGCGCTACGCCGACTCCTGCGGCGATCTGGAGTGCCCCGGCCGCGACCCGCACCACGACAGCGACCTGCGTCGCGACGAGCTGGGTGCCGTTTCGCCTGCCGGCGCGGCGCCACTGCGCAGACTCTCCACCCCGCAACGCAACGCCCGCGCGCTCAACACCTTGCTGGAGAGCCTCGACCCGAAGCGACTCCCGCTCCACGGCGGCGATGCGACCACCGTTGTGGTCACGATCGGCCTCGACGCACTGCGCACCGGTCTCGGCACGGCCGCCATCGGCAGCCAGCGCGACGCGTGGCATGACCGGATCTCCGCGGGCGAGGCGCGGCGGTTGGCCTGTACGGCACAGATCCTGCCGGCGGTGCTCGATGGGCGGTCGCTGCTGCTGGACCTCGGCCGAGCCAAACGGCTCTACTCCTGGGCACAGCGCCGGGCGTTGGCGATCCAACATCCCTACTGTCAGGCCGAAGGCTGCCGCATCCCCAGCAGTTGGTGCGAAGCGCACCACGCGATCCCCTGGTCCGAAGGCGGTGCGACCGACCTCGCCAACGCTCTCCTGCTCTGCAGCAAACACCATCACTTCGCGCACGACCCTGCCTATCGGCTGGAGCGACATCCATGCGGTGTCGTCCGCTTCACGCGGCACACCTAGCGCCGCCCGGGCAGCCGGGTCGGTCGAGGAATGCGGAGGCGCAGCATCAATGACTCGACCTCTTAAAGCAACAAAGCGTTGCTTTACAAAGTCGAGTGCAGGCGCACGCGTTCGGCTCGCCTAGGATTTCTCCGGCGATTGGAGGGGTCATGACCGTCAAGGAGCGGCAGCGCAGCGGTGGGCGCAGCGAGCAGGTCCGACTCGCGGTCGGGCGTGCGGTTCTCGAACTGCTGGCCGAGGAGCGGATCGCCTTCACCACCGTCGAGGTCGCCGAGCGGGCCGGGGTCAACCGGCGCACGATCTACCGGTGGTGGCCGACCCAGGATCTGCTGCTGGCCGAGGCGCTCAGCCAGCACGCCCGCGACCTCGACGTCCCCGACCTGGGCTCCCTCGCCGACGACGTCCGCGCCTTCGCGCACCGGGTGGCACTCTTCGCTGCCGACCCGGTCGACCTCACGATGACCCGGATCATGGTCTCGGGCAGCCACCCGGAGTTCAACCAGGCGATCATCGACCACTTCGCTCCGATCATGGCCGGCTGGTACGAGATGCTCGACCGCGCGGTCGAGCGCGGGGACGCCAACCAGCGTCACCTCCCGGAGACGGTGATCAACTCGTTGGTCTCGCCGCTCTTCCTGGCACCGCTCACCGGGGGTGAGGCGCTGATCCCGGCGCGGGTCGACCAGGTCGTCGACCTGATCCTGGACGCGGTCGGCGCGGTCCCCCGCTGAGTGGCGCCGACATCCCAGTTTCTTGGACGTAGTCCGACATTCGGCCTCGGTGGCAGTAGATTGTTGCCCGTTCCCGTGCGGATCTCGGGGTCGGCTGACTGTTCCGCGCGACCCCTGCGCTGAGGACCCTCGTGAACTTCAAGAAGAGTCGTACCGCTTTTACCTCCGCGATCCTGACGTTCGGTGTCGCGTTCGGCACCGTGGCGACCGGGCTGGTCGTCACGGCACCTTCCGCAGAGGCGGCGGTGGTGCGGCCCTTCGCCTTGAACTACAACGAGACCGTCCCTGGCGACGTCATGCAGGTCGGCAACGGCAACATGATCTGTCCTGGGGCCACTGCGCCGGTCGACCCGTTCGGCGAGCCGATCGCCACCTGCGCCGGCGCCCAGGCCGGAACGAACACCTCTGCGTCCGCTATCAACGACTCGTACTACATGCAGTGGGTGGACGTCGACTCCAGCGCGGCCACCTACAACTCCAGCCAGGCCACTGTGACGATCCCCTCTGGTGCGAGTGTCTCCTTCGCGCGCCTGCGCTGGAGCGGGGACACCGGCACCATCCGCCTCGCGGACAGCACCATCTCCACTTTGCCCGGGTGCAACACCCGCCAGTTCCTTGGCGGAGCGGGAACCGCGGTCCTGCCGAGCGGCACCCCGGAGAGCACCTCGGCCCGCCTCACCGTCGGCGCGGGCAGCACTACCGCCGTCGCCCCGCAAGTGATCAGCCGCGACGCCCTCGCGAATGTCCCGGCCAGCCAGCCCCAGCTCTACGCCGCCCAGGCAACCGTGACCAACCAGTTCGCGGGAATCGCGACGGGAGTTCCGGTGCCGATCACGGTCGGCAACCTGTGGACTCCGCAGGGCTTCGGGTGCTACGCCGGGTGGTCGCTCACCCTGGTCTACTCCTTCGGCGACGACGACATGACGACGCCGTCGAAGCAGATCTTCATCTACGACGGTCACGTGCGGCAGTCCTCGGTGGACCCGCCGACCAGTGTGCCGGTCTCGGGGCTCCTGGCAGCGGGGCCAGGCTCGCGCGTCTCGCTGACCGCCTTCGAGGGTGACGGCAACATCGGCGGCGACCAGTTCCTGGTTAACGGCACCAACACCGCCGAGCCCCTGACCGGCGCCACGTCGAACTTCTTCAACTCCAGAGCCGAGGGCGCCACCAACCCGGCGGCCGTCGCCAGCAACCTGAGTGTCGACTCTAAGAGCCTGACGGTTCCGATCGCCTCGGGAGCGACCGCGGCGACGTTCAGCTTCACCAGCGCCGGCGACACCTACCTCGCGAGCGGCCTGGTGTTGGCTGTGCCCCGCGCCACGCTCAGGATCAACGCCTCCGCCCCCGCTGGCCCGCATCGTGCGGGCGACTCGATCGAGTACACCATCACCGTGCGTTCCCCGGCGCACGCCGCGAGCGGCGTGGCCGTCGACAGCGAGATCCCGGGTTGTGACCGCAATATCGGCGCTCTCGCCGCGGACGTGCCGCATACGTACACCTGCACCGCGCCAGCGCCAGGAAGTGATACCACCTACGCCAACGTGGTGAGTGGCGACGGTAGTTTCGGCCAGTCCATGGAGGCCAGCCGGAACGTCGCCGTCGCCGTCGTCAACCCGGCGATCGAGATCACCAAGACCGCGGACAAGGCCAACTACCTGGCGGGCGAGACGATCACCTTCTCCATCGAGGTCGTCAACGCCGGCGACGTTCCCCTCACCTCCATCGCGGTGACCGACGCCAAGGTGCCTGCCTGCGACAACACTCATGCCGCGTTGGCGGTCGGCGCCTCGCTTACCTACACCTGCACCGCGATCGCGCCCATCGCCGGGAACTCGAACACTGCTTCGGTGAACGCGACCTCGCCTGTCGGCGCCGTCAGCGACAGCTCGACCGTCGCCGTCCCGATGGTCGGCACGATCAGCGGTCGGGTCTTCGCGGATCGCAACGGCAACGGGCAGATCGACGCCGGCGACACCGGGATCAGCGGCGTCACGCTCACCTTGACCGGTCCACAGCCCAACCGGACCACGACCAGCGGCCCGGACGGCGGTTACTCCTTCGCCGGCGTTCCGGGCGGAACGTACACGCTCACCCAGACCCAGCCCGCCGGATTCGACGACGGCATCGACACGGCCGGCAGCAATGCCGCCCTGAACGGCAACGACACCATGGTCGTCACCCTGAGCGACGGCGCAAGCAGTGCCGGCGCCCTCTTCGCGGAGCGGCCGACCGCCAGCCTGGCCGGAGCCGTCTATGTCGACCGGGACCGCAGCGGCACCCGCGATGGCGGAGAGCCCGGGGTCCGTAGCGTGACCATGCTGTTGAACGGTGAGGACGAGGACGGCAACGCCGTGACGCTGAGCACCGTCACGGATCCGGGCACCGGGGAGTACCGGTTCGCCAGCCTGCGCGCGGGCAGCTACGAGATCGCCCAGATGCAGCCGACCGGGTACGGCGACGGCTCCGCGGTGGCGGGTACCGCGGGTGGCAGCGCCGACAACAACGCCATCTCCGACATCGACCTGTCGGCGCGGACGGCGGGCACCGGCTACCTGTTCGGCGAGACCGTCGGCTCGCTCGCTGGCGGCGTCTATGCAGACAGCGACCGCGACGGAACGCGTGACCCCGGCGAGTCCGGGATCGGGGGTGTGACCGTGACTCTGACCGGGACCGACCCGGACGGTTCGATCTCCCCGATTCAGACGACCACCCGAACCGATGGCAGCTACCGGTTCGAAGACCTGCTGGCCGGCACCTACGCGATCACCAAGACGCCGCCGTCCGGCTATCGCGAAGGCTCCCCGACGCTCGGCTCGGCCGGCGGCAATGTCTCGTCGTCCACCCTCATCTCCGGGATCGACCTGGAGGCGGCCGGGCGGGCCACCGGATACCTGTTCGGGCAGGAGCGCGGGTCGCTGGCCGGGACGGTCTGGTCCGACGACAACGGCAACGGCGTCCGCGACGCCGGCGAGAGCGGCGTCGAGGACGTGGCCGTGCGCCTCTACTCCGCAACCCCCTCGGCTCCGGCGACCCAGGTCGCCGACGCCGGTGCGCCGGTCGCGACCGTGCGGACCGACGCGGACGGCGACTACTCGTTCGGTGACCTCGCCGGCGGCTCCTACCAGGTCGGGGTGGAGCTCGCCGCCGACCAGGCGCTGACCGTTCCGGGGCGCGGCGACGCGCAGACCGGATCGGACATCGACTGGATCGCCGGGCTGAGCGACGAGCTCGTGATCGACTACGCCAGCGACGTGAGCGCGAACCTGCGCGACCTCGACGCCGGTCTGATCGTGCGGGCCGACGACCTCGCCGTCGATCTTCAGCTGCAGCAGGGCGCTGCGAAGGCTGCCGGCAAGGCGCGGATGAAGGCCGGTACAGGCCTCAAGGTGGGAGACACCGTGGACCTGGCCGCGACCGTGACCAACCGGGGAGCTTCGCCCGCGATGGGCGTCCGACTCACGGTGACTCTCCCGTCAGGTCTGCGTCCCGACAGCGCGGACGGCGACGACTGGACCTGCACCACCGCCGCCCAGAGCACCGAGTGCCTCACCGCGGAACCTGTGCTTCCCGGCGATGCGCTGCCGACGGTGACCCTCAGAGGTACCGCGGTCTCGACGGGAACCGGCTCGATCTCCGCTGTGGTCGCCTTCACCAACGGATCCACCGACGTCACTCAGGCCGACAACGTCGCCGCCGCGGCGCTCACCATCAAGGCCGCCCCGGTCCCGCCGGTCGACCCGGACGACGAGACCGACGACCCCGAGGAGACCGACGACCCGGACGGCACGCCTGGGCCGACCGGCACCGGCGCCCTCCCGCAGGTCGGCGCCGGGGCGACGATGGGCCCGGCGATCGGCGCCGGCCTGGTGCTCCTGGCAGCCGGCCTGCTGGTGATGCGCCGACGCCGGAGGTTGACGGGACGCTGAGCCGGCGTGGGTCTACTCCTTGTCGAGGCCTAGGGCGATCGCGGCCTCCAGGATGAACTGCGGGTCGGTCAGTCGCTCGCCGTAGACCTCGCGCAGCTTGCCGACGCGGTACCGGATCGTCTGCGGGTGGACGAAGAGCGCGGTGGCGATCTCGTCGCGGCGTCCTTGGTGCAGGATCCACGCCCGTAGGGTCTCGGTGAGCCGGGCCTTCGTGGTGGGACGCACGGAGTCCAGCGGCTCCAGGACCCGGTCGCGAAGATCCGCCAGAGCCGCTGAGTCGGCGGTCAGTACCAGCGGGACCAGATGGTCCTCGGAGTCCGACGAGATGCCGGGCCGGGCGACGTCGAGGACGATCGCCCGCAGGGCGCGCCGGTACGAGGTGCGTGCGTCCTGCCAGGGGCGCGGCGGACCCACGATCGCCTGGCGTTCGGCCAGCTGGGTGACCAAGGCGCTGCGGCCGGCCGGCGACAGGTCGGGGATCAGCAACACGGTCAGGTCCTGGTGGGCCTCGAGCCCGGGTGCATCGGAGCCGGCGTGCAGGGTCCGCGCCTCGTGTTGCGCGCGGACGATCGCGCTCGCCGACGACGGAGCGATCACCGCCGTCAGTGTGGACGGCGGTGCCCAGTCGGCGCGTTCGGCGAGCGCTGCCAGGCCGGCGGGGTCGAGGCCGGTCAGGATGCCGTGCGCCAGCCGCTCCCGATGGCGTTCGCGGACCCGGCCGGAGGTGGCCAGTTCGTCCGCGTGGCCGGAGACGCTGGCCGCCGAGAGTTGGTCGATGTAGTCGAAGACGAACTCGGCGAACTTCGCCACGTCGGCGGCTGGGAGGTCGTTCTCGACAGCGGTGTGGGACAGGTCGTGCCAGGCGGCTCGTCCGCCGACGCGGTAGGCGGCGGCCAGGGCGTCCATGCTCCGTCCGCTGCGCGCCTCGCCGCGGCCCAGTGCGTAGGCGGCCTCGAAGACCGACTCGACCATCGATCCGCGCTCCACGCCGGAGGCGGTGGTGGCCATGTCGAGGAAGCCGCCGAGTGCCAGCGTCACCGCATTCTCGATGTTGCGGCCCATCCGTCCGCGGAACGGTTCGGAGTACTGCGGGACCTCTTTGATCACTGCCGCGATGCACCGTTCCGAGGCGGCCGGGAGCTCGGCGCGGATCGCCGCGACCACCGTTTCTGGCAGGCGGAGCCCTGACGTGGACCGAGAAACCATCGAATCAGACCCTTCTTTATTCTCTACGTACAAAAGACTAGCGGGGATTCACGCGGGCAAGGTCATGAGTTCACCGAGATTGCTAGGCAAGATAGCTACATGGCCACCCTGGATGCTCACCGTGCACCTCGCCGGATGCGGGACGTCGTCGTCCGCGCCGTCGAGGCCGCGACGACACCTCTGCTTCCCGCCGACTACCTCGACCTCTTCGCGCCGCTGCGCTCCGGTGCCGACCTGCGCGGTCGGATCGTCTCCGTCGAGGCTGAGACCGCGGACGCCGCCACCCTGGTGATCAAGCCGGGTGCGGACTGGGCCGGCCACATCCCCGGTCAGTACCTGCGGATCGGCGTCGACGTCGACGGCGTCCGCCAGTGGCGCGCCTACTCGCTCACCCACGGCCCGCGTCGCGACGGCAACATCTCGATCACGGTCAAGGCTGTGCCCGACGGCCTGGTCAGCAACCATCTGGTGCACCGCGCCAGCGCCGGCACGCTGGTCCACCTCGAGCAGGCCACCGGCGACTTCGTCCTCCCCGAACTGGAGGCACAGGCGCACAAGTTCCTCTTCGTCACCGCGGGCTCCGGGGTCACCCCGGTGATCGGCATGCTGCGCAATCTCTTCCCGGTCACCGACGCGGGCGTCGTCCGGTTCGAGCGCAGTAATCGCCTCGACATCACTGTCGTCCACGTCGCCCCCAGCGAACCCGACTCGATCTTCCTGCAGAACCTACGGGAACTCGACGCCGCCGGTGCAGTGAATCTGATTGCTCGCTACGACGACGTACACGGCATCCTCGACGTCGCCCAACTCGGCGAACTGGTCCCGGACCTCGCCGAGCGGACCACCTACGCCTGCGGCCCGGGTGGGCTCCTCGACGCGCTGGAGGCGCACCACACCGAGCGTGGCCTCGACCTCTTCACCGAGAAGTTCCGCGCGGCCCCGATCGTCGCCGGCGAAGGCGGCTCGGTGAGCTTCGGCGTCTCCGGTGTCGACCTGGAGCTGGACGGCACCACCACGATCCTCGACGCCGCCGAAGAGGCCGGCATGTTGATGCCCAGCGGATGTCGGATGGGCATCTGCATGGGTTGCGTGCTGCCGATGAAGGAAGGCGCCGTCCGCGACCTGCGCAACGGCGAGATCACCACCGCCACCCCCGGCGAGACCGACCCTGGCGGCGTGATGATCCAGACCTGCATCAGCGCCCCCGCCGGAGCCTGCCAGATCGAGCACTAGCCAGGCCCGCGTCACCAGCCCGCATCACCGCCCCGATCCACCCCACGAACTGCCCGAACGGCAGAAGCGGAGTACCCGATGACCACGATCACCAAGAAGCCCGTCAACCCGACCGCGCACCTCACCGCGGCTGACATCGAAGCCCTCGGCGCGGCGCTGGACGCGATCCGGCAGGACGTTCTGGACACCCGCGGCGAGAGCGACGCCCGCTACATCCGCAAGGTGGTGGACGTGCAGCGCAAGCTCGAACTCGGCAGCCGCGCCGTCCTGCTCTTCAGCATCTTCCCGCCGGCCTGGATCGTCGGTACCGCCGGTCTGAGCGTGGCCAAGATCCTGGAGAACATGGAGATCGGCCACAACGTCATGCACGGTCAGTGGGACTGGATGCGTGACCCGAAGATCCACTCGACCACCTGGGAGTGGGACAACGCTTCCACCTCGGAGAGCTGGAAGCACTCGCACAACCAGGTGCACCACACCTACACGAACATCGTCGGCAAGGACAACGACCTCGGCTACGGCATCATGCGCGTCGACGAGGACCAGCGTTGGGCGCCGATGCACCTCGGCCAGCCGCTGTGGAGCTTCATCAACGCCTGCTTCTTCGAGTACGGCATCGCTGCCTACGACCTGCAGCTCGGCAAGAACCTGAAGATCCCCAAGGAGAAGCGTTCCGCGGAGTTCAAGCGCAACGTGAAGTCGACCCTGAAGAAGATCCGCAAGCAGGCCACCAAGGACTACGTCGTGCATCCGGCGCTGTCGATTCCGACCGGCTCCTTCCTCCCGACGCTGGCCGCGAACTTCACCGCCAACCTGGTCCGCAACCTGTGGACCAACTCGGTGATCCTCTGCGGTCACTTCCCCGAAGGTGTCGAGACCTTCGAGCGGGCCGCGATCCCGGAGAAGGAGACCCGCGGCGAGTGGTACCTGCGTCAGATGCTCGGCTCGGCCAACATCTCCGGCTCCAAGGCGATGCACCTGATGACCGGCAACCTCTCGCACCAGATCGAGCACCACCTCTTCCCGGACCTGCCCTCGAACCGGTACGCCGAGGTGGCTCCGAAGGTGAAGGCGCTCTTCGAGCAGTACGGCCTCAACTACCACGAGGCGTCGCTGCCCAAGCAGGTCGCCAGCGCCTGGCACAAGATCTTCCGGCTCTCGCTGCCCAACGGCTGGATGGCCAACACCAACGCCAAGAACCTGCCGCAGCAGCTCGGAGTTCTGCACAAGCTCGCGACCGGTGGACCGAAGGTTCGCCGTGCCTACGACGCCGTCCAGCGTCGCGCCGAGCGTCAGCAGCGTGAGGCTGCTCAGGCGGCCTGAGTCAGCCTGCCGTCTTCTCCGACGGCCCGAACGGGTGATTGCCGAAGTGGGCGATCACCCGTTCCATCTTCTCCGCGGTTCTGGTGAAGATCACGTACCGCTTGTTCCCTGCCCCCTGTACCGGACGGAAGTCGACCTGCGCGTCGATGCCGCGAGCGATCAGCTGCAAGGAACGCGGTGTGTAGAGCGACGTGTGGTCGGGGTAGAACGCATAGCGCTGCTGCACCAGCGGCCTGGCGCTGCGTAGCGTCGTGCCGCAGACCAGGACGCCGTCCTCGCCGACGAACTGCATCAACTTCGGGAAGTCGGTGGTCGGGTTCCGGAAATGCTCGATCACCTCGCTGGCCACCACCACATCGAAGGTGCGGGTCGCGGGCCTGTTCGCGTCGTGGAACTCCATGTCGGCACGGGCGTTCATGATGTCGCCGATCGCGACGTGGCCGGTGGAGTCCAGGGCGGCGATGTGGTGGTTACGGAGCTTCGCGCGGAGCCTGCTGGCGAGCGGTCGGGCACGTGCCATGGCCTTCGTTCCTTCAGGATCGACGCATTCGCAAGCACTGTAACCAGCGCTCGGTGGCTGCGCCGGCGGATTCGGTGAAGAGGGGAGGGGCCGCGTTGCGTGGCATTCCCGGCGATCGCCTGCGGGATGCGGCTGCTCGGAGCCAGAGTTAGCGGCGACGTACAGAGGCGAGCCGAGGAGCGTGCGCGATGACCGATCAGCAGGCAGGGGCCGATCTGTCGGGAGCGGCTGAGCCGGGCCCGAAGATCGCGCTGACGGCGGAGGAGTCCACCCCGTGGCACCCGGCGCGTCCGCGCCCGGCAGGAAAGCCCAACGTGCTGGTGGTCCTGCTCGACGACGTCGGCTTCGGTCAGTTGGGGGCGTTCGGCGCGGAGATCGCAACGCCCAACATCGACCGGCTCGCTGCCTCCGGCCTGCGCTACAACCGGTTTCACGTCACCGCGATGTGTTCGCCGACCCGCGCGGCGTTGCTGACCGGCCGCAACGCGCACGCGGTCGGCGTCGGCTTCCTCGCCGACATGCCGACCGGATACCCCGGCTACAGCGGGCGCATCCCGCGCTCGGCGGCGACCATCGCCCGGACCCTGCGTGACCAGGGCTGGAGCACGATGGCCGTCGGCAAGTGGCACCTGACCCCGCGCAACGATCGCAGCGCTGCCGGACCCTACGACACCTGGCCTTTGGCGCAGGGGTTCGAGCACTACTACGGCTTCCTGCACGGCGACGCGAACCAGTGGACCCCGACGCTCTACCGCGACAATTCGCCGGTTGAGCCGCCGAGCACCCCGGAGCAGGGCTACCACCTGACCGAGGATCTGGTCGACCAAGCGTTGCGGATAGTCCGCGACCAGAAGCATGCCGCGCCTGAGAAACCGTTCTTCTGCTACTTCGCGCCCGGCGTCGGCCATGCTCCGCATCAGGCGCCGCGCGAGTGGATCGAGAGGTACGCCGGTCACTTCGACGACGGCTGGGAGGCCGTGCGGGAACGGGTCTTCGCGCGGCAGGTCGCCGACGGAGTGGTGCCGGAGGGAACCGAGCTGAGCCCGCGGCCGGAGTGGATCCAGGACTGGGCGGAGCTCAGTGACGAGGAGCGCACCCTCTACGCCCGCTATGCCGAGGCCCACGCGGGCTTCCTCAGCCACTTCGACCACCACTTCGGTCGCCTGCTGGCGGGGCTGGAGGAACTGGGCATCGCCGACAACACGATGATCGTGCTGACCAGCGACAACGGCGCCAGTGCAGAGGGCGGCCGCCACGGCTCCCTCAACGAGCACCGCTTCGGCTTCGGCGTCGCGGACTCCCTGGACGACAACCTCGCAGCAGTCGACGAGATCGGTGGGTTCGAGGCGTACAACCACTATCCGTGGGGATGGGCCTGGGCGGGGAACGCGCCGTTCCACCTCTGGAAGCGGTACTCCTGGTTGGGCGGCACCCGGGTTCCGATGATCCTCAAGCCGGCTGGCGGCACGGCCGACGCCGGCGCCATCCGCGAGCAGTGGTGTCACGTGGTCGACCTCTTCCCGACCATCCTGGAGACCTGTGGTGTCGAGCTGCCGGAACAGGTCGACGGCGTCGAGCAGCAGCCGCTGGCCGGGGCTTCGTTGTTGCCGAGCGTCCGCGACGGTTCGGCGCCGCCGGCCCGCGAGACCCAGTACTTCGAGACCCTCGGCTCGCGCTCGATCATCCATCGGGGGTGGAAGGCGACCACCGACCACCGTTCGCTCGGCGTCGACGACGAGGAGATGATCCCGGGCAGCCGAGAGTTCGGCACCGACACCTGGCACCTCTTCGCCCCCGACGACTTCGCCGAGCGGGTCGACGTCGGTGCCGAGTACCCGGAGCGGCTCGCGGAGTTGGAGCGGCTCTGGTGGGCGGAGGCTGAGGCGAACCACGTGCTGCCGCTGACCGACGGGCTCTACGGTCACCTGGTCGGCCTCGAGCCGGCGTTGTGGCCGATCAGTGACCGCCTGGTCGTGGTGCCGGGGGCGAACCCGGTGGTCGACGAGGTGGTGCCGTCGCTCGCGGCGGGCACGCTGTTGGAGGCGGAGACCGAGGTTCCCCCGGGTGGCGGTGAGGGGGTTCTGGCGGCGATGGGCGACTGGTCGAACGGGTGGGCGCTGTTGGTGCGCGAGGGGCGGCCGGAGCTGCTGCTCAACGTGACGAGTACGCCGTACCGGGTCCGCGCCGAGTTGGTTCTGGAGCCGGGCACGCGGGTGGTGGGCTTCCGGTTCCTCGGCGCGCACGGCGTCGGCGTCCTCCTCGTCGACGGCGTCGAGGTGGCGCGGACGGTCCTGCCGCAGGGCATGGGGGCGGGCGGTATCCAGATCGGCGGCGGCGGGCTGCGCCTGGGCCACGACGCGGGCTTCCCGGTCAGCGCGGACTACCTGCCGCCGTTCGCCTGGACCGGGCAGTTGCGGCGGGTGATCTTCACCGGCGGCAGCGCCCTGGCCGAAGCGGACGCCGTCCGGTTGCGGGCCAGTCTGGCTGCCGAGTAGCCCACGCGGGGTGGACCGGGTCAGAAGGAGAAGGTGGTCTGCCCGTGCGGGGACTTGGCGAAGGCCAGAACCTTGTGCGGCCGGACGACGAAGACATCGGCGTGGTCGTCGCCCTCGCCGAAGCCTTCCTCGGTCGCCTCGAACGCCCAGTCGTCTCCATACTTGGCCAGGTAGGCGGCGGCCAGCGGCGACAGTGCATCGCGGCCACGGAGCTGGACGGCGTCACCCTCGACGACCACGTCCAGGCCGGCGTCCCAGGTGTTGTCGCCGACCGTGACACAGAGTCCGGGTGAGGTCGCCAGGTTGCGCCGCTTCTGCTCGTCGGGGCCGGTGCAGAAGACGAAGGTGTCGTCGGTCCAGAGACCGACCAGGGGCGTGACGTGCGGGCGTCCGTCGGCACGCACTGTCGTCAGCCAGTAGAGCGGCGCGGCGGCCAGCCGATCGGAGGCGGTCGGCCACGGGAGAGCCTCCGCGCCGTCGCTGCTGAAGCGGGGGTCGAGCCGGGCGGTCGGTTGTGCGGGCATGGTCGCTCCAGGGGTAGTCGGTACCAGGTGGACCCCTCCGGCCACACGGAATCATCGGACCGGGTGCCTGCCGCACGACCCTTCCCGAATTGAATCTCGTTCAGTAAGCTCGGTCGGGTGACCACTCCAGAGCATGTTGACGTCCTGATCATCGGTGCCGGCCTGTCCGGGATCGGTGCCGCCGCGATGCTCAGCACCGAGCACCCCGACCGGAGCTACCTGGTGCTCGAACGGCGCGCCGCGAGCGGTGGCACCTGGGATCTCTTCCGCTATCCGGGGATCCGGTCCGACTCCGACATGTTCACGCTCGGCTACCGGTTCAAGCCGTGGACCGACGACCGCGCCCTGGCCGACGGGCCGTCGATCCTCGAGTACGTGCGCGACACCGCGATCGAGTACGGCGTCGACAAGCGGATCCGCTACGGGCACTACGTGCAGGGTGCGGACTGGGACAGTGCGAAGAAGCAGTGGACCCTGACCGCCACAGTCGACGGCGAGGAGGTCCAGTACACCGCGAACTTCCTGTGGAGCTGCAGCGGCTACTACGACTACGACCAGGGCTACAGCCCCGAGTTCGCCGGGCAGGAGCAGTTCACCGGCACCGTGGTCCACCCGCAGGCCTGGCCCGAGGATCTCGACTACAGCGGCAAGCGGGTCGTGGTGATCGGTTCGGGCGCCACCGCCGTCACCCTGGTGCCGTCGATGGTGAAGCCGGACGCCGCGCAGCGGGCCGCCCACGTGACGATGCTGCAGCGCTCGCCCACCTACATCCTGGCGGTCCCGTCGAAGGACCCGCTCGCCAACCGGTTGCGCAAGGTGGTCGGCGAGAAGCGTGCCTACGACCTGGTCCGGCTCAAGAACGTGGCCCAGGCCAGCCTGCTCTACAACGTCAGCCAGAAACAACCCAAGCTGGTCCGCAAGGCGATCCGGGCGATGACCACCAAGATGCTGCCCGACGGCTACCCGGTCGACGTCCACTTCAAGCCGACCTACGGTCCGTGGGACCAGCGGCTCTGCCTGGTCCCCAGCGGTGACCTCTTCCGGGCGATCAGCCGGGGCGACGCTTCGGTGGCCACCGACACCATCGAGACCTTCACCCCCGACGGCCTGCGGCTCAGCTCCGGCGAGGAGCTCAAGGCCGACATCGTGGTCACCGCGACCGGGCTCAATCTGCTCGCGTTCGGCGGCATCGAGCTCTCCATCGACGGCGAGAAGAAGCCGCTGCCGGAGACGATGGCCTACCGCGCGCTGATGCTCAGCGACATCCCGAACTTCGCCTACACGATCGGCTACACGAACGCCTCGTGGACGTTGAAGGCCGACCTGGTCGCGGAGTTCGTCTGCCGTGTCCTTGGCCACATGGACGCCACCAATACCTCGGTCGTGGTGCCCCGGCGGGACCCGTCGATCGGCGAAGAGCCGTTCATGGACTTCGAGGCCGGCTACGTGCTCCGGGCCCTGGATCGCCTGCCCAAGCAGGGATCCGTGGCTCCCTGGAAGCTCAAGCAGAGCTACTTCCACGACGTCCGCTCGATCCGGAAGTCCGAGCTAGACGACGGCGTCCTCAGCTTTTCCTAAACCTCATCATCCGGCGGGCGTGGGCGATCTCACGTCCGCCGGATGGCTGTTCTCTGGACGCCATCCACTACCGTGGCAGGTAATCGGGCCGACCAGTCTTGCCGTGGCCCGATCGACGTTGCCCCCAACGGTTGTTCCAACCCCCGGGCGCCACAGTCCCTCGATCACGAGGCACTTTCTCGCTGTCACAGCGAATGAGTTTGGTGAGACAACACCAACGAAGAGATTCCCCTTGTCTGCACAGTCCTTCTCCGATCTTGGCGTGCCCACTGACCTGGTCATCGCGCTCTCCAAGCTCGACATCGTTACGCCGACCCCGATCCAGGCCGCGACCCTGCCGGACTCGCTCGCTGGACGCGACGTGCTCGGCCGTGGCCGCACCGGCTCCGGCAAGACCTACGGCTTCCTGTTGCCGTTGGTCGCTCGGCTCTCCGCTTCGAAGCGCCAGGCCCGCAGCGGCGCACCCCGCGCGCTGATCCTGGCTCCGACCCGCGAGCTGGTCGGCCAGATCGAGGCCTCGCTGGAGCCGCTGGCCTATGCCGCCGGTCTCACCTCGCGCACCATCTTCGGTGGCGTCGGGCAGAACCCGCAGGTCCAGGCGCTGAAGAAGGGCGTCGACGTCATCATCGCCTGCCCGGGTCGCCTCGAGGACCTCATCAACCAGGGCCACTGCACCCTGGCCGACATCGAGATCACCGTGCTCGACGAAGCCGACCACATGGCTGACCTCGGTTTCCTGCCGGCCGTCCGCCGTCTGCTCGACAAGACCCCCGCCAACAGCCAGCGCCTGCTCTTTTCGGCGACCCTGGACAAGGCGATCGACGTCCTGGTCAAGCGGTTCCTGAACAACCCGGTGACCCACGAGGCCGACTCGGCTCAGTCGCCGGTCGCCACCATGGCCCACCACGTGCTGCACCTCCACCGCGACCAGCGGGTTCCGGTCCTCGTCGACCTGACCAGTGCACCCGGCCGCACGGTGGTCTTCACCCGGACCAAGCACGGCGCCAAGGCGCTGGCCCGCCAGCTCAACAAGAACGGTGTCCCCGCCGTCGAGCTGCACGGAAACCTGAGCCAGAACGCCCGTACTCGCAACATGGACGCCTTCCACAGCGGCCAGGCGACCGCGTTGATCGCGACCGACATCGCTGCCCGGGGTATTCACGTCGACGACGTCGCACTGGTCGTGCACGCCGACCCGCCGGCCGAGCACAAGGCGTACCTGCACCGTTCGGGCCGCACCGCTCGGGCCGGCAACGAGGGTGTCGTGATCACCCTGATGACCGACGACCAGGTGCGCGACGTCCGGGACCTGACCCGGGCTGCGGGCATCAAGCCCACCACCACCCGGATCGACGGCCCGAGCCACCCGGTGCTGGTCGACCTCGCTCCCGGCGAGCGGAGCCGCCCCGGCGCGATCATCTTCGAAGGCGTGCAGGCGACGCAGCCCAAGACGTCGGCCGGCAACGGTCGACGCGCCCGGCGGTCGGTTGCCAACGCCAACAACAAGGCCGGAAGCGGCACCAAGTCCGGCGCGGGCGAGGGCGGACGCCGCAGCGGCGGCGAGCGTGCCGCAGGCGGCCCCGGCCGCAGTCAGCGCAGCGGCGAGGGCCAGCAGCGCTCGCAGAAGCCTGCCGGTGCCGGCTCGGGCGGTCGTCGTGGCGGAGGCCGCTCCGGCGGTCGCGCCGGTGGCCAGGCCGGTGGGTCCGGCCAGGGCGGCGGGCACAGCGCCGCCTCTTTCAGCACGGGGCGCCGCTCGGGGCGCTGAGCCCAACCAGCACGCACGCGAGCCCGCTGTCATCGTGACGGCGGGCTCGTCGCGTCTCAGCTCCGGCTGGCCAGGCGGAACGGGTGGCCGGGGTAGACGCCGAGGACGGTGAGCTCGGTGGTGTAGAACTCCAGCTCCTCCAGCGCCCGGGCCAGGCCGATCTCGTCGGGGTGGCCCTCGACGTCGGCCAGGAAGACGGTCGCGGTGAACTCGCCGTCGACCATGTAGCTCTCCAGCTTGGTCATGTTGACGCCGTTGGTGGCGAAGCCGCCGAGCGCCTTGTAGAGCGCGGCCGGCAGGTTGCGGACCCGGAAGACGAAGGTCGTCACCGTCAGGTCGCCGTTGACCGGGGGGATCTCCGACTCGCGGGCCAGCACCACGAAGCGGGTGGTGTTGTGCTCGGCGTCCTCGACGTTGCTGGCCAGCGGCACCAGGCCGTAGACCTCACCGGCCAGCGGCGGGGCCAGCGCGGCGACGGTCGGGTCGCCGAACTCGGCGACCTCGCGGGCCGAGCCGGCGGTGTCGCCGGCGATCACGGGACGCAGCCCGTACTTGCTGATCACGTTGCGGCATTGACCCAGCGCATGCACGTGGCTGCGCACGGTCTTGAGCATCTCCGGGGTGGTCCCCGGCAGCGCCAGCAGGTCGAAGTGGATCGGCAGGAAGTACTCGCCGACGATGTGCAGCCCCGAGGTGGGCAGGTAGTGGTGGATGTCGGCCACCCGGCCCGCCAGCGAGTTGTCGATCGGGATCATCGCGAGGTCGGCGACCCCGTTCTGGACCGCGGTGAAGGCGTCCTCGAACGAGGCGCAGGGCAGCGACTCCCAGTCCGGATAGACGTCGCGGCAGGCGATGTCGGAGTTGGCGCCCGGCTCGCCCTGGTAGGCGATCTTCTTCGTGGTCACGCCGCCTATCGTCGCAGTTCTCGGCCGACGCCGTCGCGGCGGTCACCCAGCGGGCGGTTCCGGGCGCCCTCCGTTCAGCTCCGTCGGCGGCCGGACCACGTCCACGGGTACTGCTCGTCCCGACAGGCGGCGGCGGCCTCGCCGAGCAACAACGGGGCGAAGGTGTCGACCATGACGGCGGTCTCGTCGAAGTACTCGGCGCCGAGTGAGGCTTCGATCGCCGCGGGCTGGGGACCGTGGGCGTAGCCGCCGGGGTGCAGCGAGATGGAGCCCAGCCCGATCCCGGATCCCTTGCGCGCCTCGTAGTCGCCGGCGACGTAGAACATCACCTCGTCGGAGTCGACGTTCGAGTGGTAGTAGGGCACCGGGACCGATAGCGGGTGGTAGTCGACCTTGCGCGGCACGAAGTTGCAGATCACAAAATTGTGGCCTTCGAAGACCTGGTGCGCGGGTGGCGGCTGGTGCACCTTGCCGGTGATCGGCATGTAGTCCTCGATGTTGAAGGTGTAGGGGTAGAGGCATCCGTCCCAGCCGACGACGTCGAACGGGTGGTCGGCATAGGTCATCCGGGTGCCACCGATGCCGCCCGGCAACGTGGCGACCCGATGCTTGACGAGGACCTCGACGTCCTGACCTTCGGCCAGGAACAGTTCGCTGGGTCCGTGCAGGTCGCGCTCGCAGTACGGGGCGTGTTCCAACAGTTGACCGAAGCGCGACAGGTAGCGCTTCGGCGGAGCGATGTGGCTGTTGGCCTCGATGGCGTAGAGCTGCGACGTCGTCTCGGGCACCCAACGGTGGGTCGTGGCGCGGGGGATGAGCACGTAGTCGCCGCGGCGGTAGGGGAGGGCGCCGAAGATGGTCTCCACGACGCCGGAGCCCTCTTCGACGTAGACGCACTCGTCGCCGATCGCGTTGCGGTACAGCGGGGACGGGGCTGCGGTGCGGACGTAGTAGAGGCGGACGTCGGAGTTGCCGAGCAGGAGCCGCCGACCGGTCACCGCATCGATCGCCTCCGGGTCGAATTCTGCGGTCAGCTGGTGGAGCCGCAGGTGGTGGACGAGCAGCGGGTGGTTCGCGACCATCTCGTGGGGCCCGAGATCCCACGGCTGCGAATCGACGATCGCCGAGGGCACCGTGCGGTGGTAGAGCAACGACGAGTCGGAGGAGAACCCCTCCTCGCCCATCAGCTCCTCGTAGAGCAGGGCGCCCGCGTCGTCGCGATGCTGGATGTGTCGCTTGTTCGGCAATGAGCCGACTGCTCGGTAGTACGCCATCTCCCGCTCCGTTCGAATATCGACCATGAGAGTGCGACCTTCGAACAGATTGTGCCACGGTTGGCTAGTGCCGAGCGGGCGGAGCGTTCAGGCGCCGTCCGGCTCGTTCTCTGCGACCATCCGCTCGATCCGGTTCCGCACCGACTTGGTGACCGCCTTCTCGTAGGCGTTGACCAGGCCGGCTGTGGTGATCGGCTTCATCGCCTCGACGGCGGTGCGGAGGTCCTCGGGGCTGGCGCCTGAGGCCCGGTAGGCCGGCCAGACCAGGGTATGGAACATCTCGTTGAGGGTGTCGGCGATCGCGGTGGCGTGCTCGTCGAAGAGGTTCCGTGCCAGCAGCGCGGCCTCGGCCGGGTAGTCGTAGCGGATCAATGCGAGCGAGGTGTCCAGGTTGCCGATCGAGACGTCATAGGTGTCGGCGTCGGGCTCCTCGCCGTCGGCGGCCTGGTGGGGCGCGATCACGTCGAGCATGTGCAGCACCTCGATCTCCCGGTCGCTGATGCTGCGACCGGCGCGGGCGTCCAGCTCGCTACGGTGCATCACCCCGGGGTGGCCCGCGGCCCAGGGTGCGAGCAGGGTGCGGTGCAGCCGGATCGCGTCGGGCGTGGCGTTCTCCGGGATCCGCGCCACGTAGCGCTCGATCGCGGCCAGGGTGAACCCGTGGGCCTGCAACTCGTTGACGAGCTCCAGGCGGGCGACGTGGGTCGAATCGTAGTAACCCTGGCGGCCGCGCTTCAGCGGCGGCGGGACGAGGCCGCGGGAGGTGTAGAAGCGGACGTTGCGGACGCTCATGCCGAGCCGCTCGCAGACCTCGTCGAGGGTCAGCAGCTCCGCGGCTCCGGTCAGATCCGACAATGCAAACACCTCATTTTGTGACTCAGGACACTGTTCTTGACCACGCTGACACCAATAGTGTCACAATCTATGGTGGTGGTGCCGCAAGGTGGCGCCAGCAATCAGGTACCGACTCTAGGGATGGTCATGGCAGAAGCATTCGTGTACGACCACATTCGTACGCCGCGAGGTAAGGGTAAGAAGAACGGCTCGCTGCACGAGGTGAAGCCTGTCGATCTGGTGGTGGGCCTGATCGACGAGCTGCGGGATCGCAACCCGAACCTCGATACCGAGCGCATCGACGACGTCGTGCTGGGTGTTGTCTCCCCGATCGGTGACCAGGGTGGTGACATCGCCAAGACCGCCGCGCTCAAGGCCGGTCTCCCCGAGACCACGGCCGGTGTGCAGCTCAACCGCTTCTGCGCCTCGGGCCTGGAGGCCGTCAACCAGGCCGCATCCCGTGTCCGCGGTGGCTTCGAGGACCTGATCGTCGCCGGTGGCGTCGAGTCGATGAGCCGCGTTCCGATGGGTGCCGACGGTGGCGCCTGGGCCTCCGACCCGGCCACCGCGCTGCAGGCGAGCTTCGTCCCGCAGGGCATCGGTGCCGACCTGATCGCCACTATCGAGGGCTGGAGCCGCGAGGACGTCGACGCTTACGCCGCCGAGTCCAACGCGCGTGCCGCCAAGGCCTGGGCCAACGGCTATTTCGCCAAGTCGGTCGCTCCCGTCAAGGACCTCAACGGCCTGACCATCCTGGACCACGACGAGTTCATCCGCCCCGGCACGACGGTGGAGAGCCTCTCGACCCTGAAGCCGAGCTTCGCCCAGCTCGGTGCCGACGCCGGCTTCGACGACGTCGCGCTGGAGAAGTACCACTGGCTCGAGCGGATCAACCACGTCCACCACGCCGGTAACTCCTCGGGCATCGTCGACGGCTCCGCGCTGGTCGCGATCGGTTCCGAGCAGGTCGGCAAGGACCTCGGCCTGACCCCGCGCGCCCGGATCGTCTCGGCAGCCGTCTCCGGCGCCGACCCGGTGATCATGCTGACCGGCCCCGCTCCCGCCGCCCGCAAGGCGCTGGCCAAGGCCAACCTCACCGTCGAGGACATCGACCTCTTCGAGATCAACGAGGCGTTCGCCGCCGTGGCGATGCGCTTCATGCGCGACATGGGCATCACCTCCGACATCACCAACGTCAACGGTGGCGCGATCGCGATGGGTCACCCGCTCGGTGCGACCGGCGCGATGATCCTCGGCACCCTCATCGATGAGCTTGAGCGCCGCGACCTGAAGCGCGGCCTCGCCACGCTCTGTGTCGGCGGCGGCATGGGCATCGCCACCATCGTCGAACTCGTCTGACCCGGACCCGGAACTCGAAGGACTCACCAGAAAATGACTGAGAACAACCAGAGCGCGGTCCGCTACGAGCGCGACGCCGACGGCATCGTCACCCTCACCCTGGACGACCCGGGTGCCAGCGCCAACACCATGAACGAGCTGTACCGCTCCTCGATGAACGAGGCTGTGGACCGGCTCTACGCCGAGGTCGACGACGTCACCGGCGTGGTGATCGCCTCGGCCAAGAAGACCTTCTTCGCCGGCGGCAACCTGAAGTCCATGGTGCAGACCACCAAGGACGACGCCGCGGACGTCTTCGCGATGGCCGAGGACGTCAAGGCCGGCCTGCGCCGGATCGAGCTGTTCCCCCGCCCCGTCGTCGCCGCGATCAACGGCGCCGCCCTCGGCGGTGGCTTCGAGATCTGCCTGGCCACCAACCACCGCATCGCCGTCGACGACCGCTCGGTCAAGGTCGGGCTGCCGGAGGCCTCGCTGGGCCTGCTGCCCGGTGGTGGCGGCGTCACCCGCGTGGTGCGTCTCCTCGGCCTGCAGAGCGCGCTGATGGACGTCCTGCTCCAGGGCCCGCAGTTCAACCCGGCCACGGCCAAGGAGAAGGGTCTGGTCGATGAGCTCGTCGCGACCCGCGAGGAGCTCATCCCGGCCGCCAAGGCGTGGATCGCCGCCAACAAGGAGAACGCCGACGCGGCGCTCAACCCGTGGGACCGCAAGGGCTACCGGATGCCGGGCGGCCTGCCGTCCTCGCCGGCCCTCGCCGGATTCCTGCCGGCCTTCCCGGCGCTGCTCCGCAAGCAGCTCAAGGGTGCCGACTTCCCGGCCCAGAAGGCGATCCTCTCGGCCGCCGTCGAAGGTGCTCAGGTCGACTTCGACACCGCGTCGCGGATCGAGTCGCGTTACCTGACCAAGCTGGTCGTCGGTCAGCAGTCGAAGGGCATGATCCAGGCCTTCTTCTTCGACCTGCAGGCGATCGGTTCGGGCGCGCAGCGTCCCGACGGCATCGAGAAGTACAAGGCCACCAAGGTCGGCGTCCTCGGCGCCGGCATGATGGGCGCCGGTATCGCCTATGTCTGTGCCCAGGCGGGTATGGAGGTCGTGCTCAAGGACGTCGAGCAGGCCAACGCCGAGAAGGGCAAGGCCTACAGTGAGAGCCTGCTGGACAAGGCGATCAAGCGCGGCCGCAGCACCGAGGAGAAGAAGGCTGCCTTCCTCGCTCGGATCACCCCGACCGCCGACCCGGCCGACCTCAAGGGTTGCGACCTGGTGATCGAGGCCGTCTTCGAGGACGTCGCGCTCAAGCAGAAGGTGTTCGCCGAGATCGCCGAGCACGTCAACCCCGACGCGCTGCTCTGCTCCAACACCTCGACCCTGCCGATCTCCGAGCTCGCCGGCGGCATCGACCGTCCGGCCGACTTCATCGGTCTGCACTTCTTCAGCCCGGTCGACAAGATGCCGCTGGTGGAGATCATCCGCGGCAAGGAGACCTCCGACGAGGCGCTGGCCAAGGCGTACGACGTCGTCCAGCAGATCCGCAAGACGCCGATCGTGGTCAACGACAGCCGTGGCTTCTACACCTCGCGGGTGATCGGTACCCAGATCAACGAAGGCCTGGCCATGCTCGGCGAGGGCGTGCGCCCGATGTCGGTGGAGCGTGCCGCGACCCAGGCCGGCTACCCGGTCGGTCCGCTGCAGATCAGCGACGAGCTGAACATGGAGCTGATGGCGAAGATCCGCAAGGCGACCGCGGACGCCGCGGCTCGCGACGGCA
The DNA here is from genome assembly GCF_047308515.1 of Nocardioides sp. Bht2. NCBI lineage: Bacteria > Bacillati > Actinomycetota > Actinomycetes > Propionibacteriales > Nocardioidaceae > Nocardioides > Nocardioides sp. Bht2. The sequence goes on along the minus strand of NZ_JBLBWI010000001.1, from coordinate 815,450 downwards.
TCGAGCTGGGCAACGACCCGGCCGGCGACGTGATCACCAAGATGATCGAGATCGGTCGCCCGTCGCGTCTTGCCGGTGGTGGCTTCTACGACTACGACGGCGGCCGCCGGACGGGTCTGTGGAGCGGCATCACCGAGACGTTCCCGCCTGCCGAGGAGCAGATCCCGTTCCAGGACGTCAAGGACCGGATGATGTTCATCGAGGCGCTGGAGACGGCGAAGTGCTTCGAGGAGGGCGTGCTGACCTCGTCGGTCGACGCCAACATCGGCTCGATCATGGGCATCGGTTTCCCGGCCAACACCGGTGGTGCCGCACAGTTCATGACCGGTTACGAGGGCGCTGACGGCGAGATCGGCCTGGGGGCGTTCATCAAGCGCGCCGAGGAACTTGCCGCCGCGTACGGCGAGCGTTTCGAGCCCACCGCCTGGTTGCGTGAGCGCGCTGCCGGCGAGGGCCTGCCCGCCTGATCCGCAGATCGCTGACGAACGCCCCCGAGCCCTTGCTCGGGGGCGTTCTGCGTTCCCAGTGCTGATCTCGACAAGCTCGATCAACGGTTGTGCGCCTACCCGGTGGTCGAGCTTGTCGAGACCACGCACGGTGGGACGGACACGTAGGGTCGCCCCATGACGTCCACCGATACGAAGCGCGTGTTGATCACCGGTGCCGGATCGGGTCTCGGGGCCGCCCTCGCCGATGCCTACCAGAGCCGCGGCGCACGGGTGTTCGCTACCGATCGCGACCCGGCGGGCGTCGGCTCGCGCACGCACCACCTGGCCCTGGACATCACCTCGCCGGACGACTGGTCCGCAGCCCGCGACTGGGTCGAGCGGAATTGGGGCGGGGTCGACCTCTTGGTCAACAACGCCGGGATCGCAGGTGGTGGGCGGCTCGACGTGGCCGGCGTCGACGAGTGGCGCACGCTCTTCGAGATCAACCTCTTCGGGATGGTCGCAGGGCTCACCGAGTTCGTCCCGCTCTTCAAGCGCCAGCAGTCCGGCCGGATCGTCAACGTGGCCTCCCTGGCCGGCTTCGTCCACCCCGGCGGGATGGGCGCCTACAACGCCGTCAAGGCCGCCGTCGTCGCGTTGAGCGAGACGACCGGGCACGAGCTCGCCGAGTACGGGGTCGGCTGCTCGGTGGTGGCGCCGTCCTACTTCCAGACGAACCTGATGAACGACGTCGCCGGTGCCGACTCGGCGTTGACCGAGGTGATGCGGAGCCTGGTCGAAGGATCGCGACTGACCGCGGCTGACATCGCGGCTGCCGTGGTGGAGGGCGTCGAGCGGGGCGAGGAGATCATCGTGCCCGACGATGCCGCGCGCGCTGCGATCGCGCTGAAGGCCGACGACCGCGCCGGATACAACGCGGTGATGCGGCGTCAGGCGGCGAAGCTGAACCGCCAGTAACTTTGAAGGAAAGCCTCCGCGCTCTGTCGGTTATGCAACACAATGACGAACGCACCAGTGCGTGGCCCCACGCACACCGAACAGAGGGACTGATGGCGACGATGTGCCGATCGGTTGAGCAGGCGGACCGCTGATGGGTCAGCTGCTGTTGGTTCGTCACGGCCAGGCGTCGTGGGGGACCGACGACTACGACGTGCTCTCCCCGTTGGGGTGGGAGCAGGGCCGGATCCTCGGGGCTGCGATGGCGCGGCGCGGGGTCAAGCCGGACCGGGTCGTGATCGGTGGGATGCAGCGCCACCGGGAGACCTGCGAAGCCCTCTTCGACGGTGCCGGCTGGAGCGACCTGAACGTCCGCAGCGACGAGGGCTGGGACGAGTACGACCACTTGGCCATGCTCGATCTCGTGCCCGCTCCGTTCGAGGGTGAGTCGCCGACCCGGGCCGAGTTCCAGCAGTGGTTCGAGTTGGCCACCGACCGGTGGATCGGGATCGACGACCCCAACGGCGCGGCACCGACCGAGGGGTACGCGGAGAGCTTCGGGACCTTCGGGGAGCGGGTGACCCGAGCCCTGCGCCGGGTGGTGCTCTCGATGGGCCGCACCGAGACCGCGGTGGTGATCACCTCCGGAGGACCGATCGCCTCGGTGACGGCATCACTGTTGGAGCCTGAAGGACCGCGGCCCACGCTCTGGTCGCAGCTGAACAAGGTCGTGGTGAACACCTCGGTGACCAAGGTCGTGGTCGGGGGACGCGGGACCAGCGTCGTCTCGTTCAACGAGCATTCGCATCTCGAAGGCGAAGGCCTCACCTACCGCTGAGGTGGCCATGCATGGCGTGCCCGACTCTGGGTACCGCAGGGGCATGGCAACGGAAGCGAACCTGAACTACACCGTCCCGGGTCTCGACGAGAAGAGTGCCCGCACCATCATCGACATCCTGCAGGGGCGGCTGCACGCCCTCAACGACCTGCAGTTGACGCTCAAACACGTGCACTGGAACGTGGTCGGGCCGCACTTCATCGCGGTCCACGAGATGATCGACCCCCAGGTCGACCAGGTCCGAGCGATGGCCGACGCCACCGCGGAACGGATCGCCACGCTCGGCGGCGCACCGTGGGGTACCCCAGGAGCCTTGGTCGAGGCGCGGACCTGGAACGACTACGACATCGGCCGCGCACCGACCCAGGAACACCTGGCCGCGCTCGACGTCGTCTACCAGGGCGTCGTCTCCTCGCACCGGGAGGGGATCACCGCGCTTGAGGAGTTGGACCCGGTGACCCAGGACATGCTGATCGGCCAGGCCGACAAGCTCGAGCTCTTCCACTGGTTCGTCCGCGCGCACCTGGAGGACCAGGGCGGCCGGCTGCGGACCGGTGAGCTGACCGACAAGCGCAACGACTGACACCCGCACCGCGAACGGGCCACTGGGACGACCCGGTGGCCCGTTTGCCTGCCCGGTGAACTCAGCCCAGGAGCCGCAGCACCGCGAGCTCCGCGGGTCGCGAGATCGCCTCGCCCGCAGCCCGGGCGGCCAGCCGGGCATCCATCGTGCTGCCCTCCTCGTAGAGGTCGATCAGGCGTGGGTCCACGTACGAGGTGCGGGCCTGTGTCGGCGTGTTGCCGAGCAGGGCCGCGGCGTCCTCCATCGCCTGCCGGATGGCACGACGCCTGCGCGCTGCGGCTGTCTGGACGCCGCTCATCGCCAGCGACGAGGCCGCCACCACGCTGGCGTGCCAGGTGCGGAAGTCCTTGGCGCTGACGCCTAGCCCGGTCACCTCGGCGATGTAGGCGTTCACCAGCGTCGAGTTGAGGGCGCGCCAGCGGCGACCGTCGCGGAATGCCAGCAGCGATGGGTCGTCGGTCCGGCGGCGTCGCATGACGGAGAGCGCCTCCACCGCCTCGGGATCGTCGATCTCCAGATGGTGTTCGACCCCTGACTTCCCGGCGAAGTCGAAGAGCATCTTCTTGCCACGACGGCGCAGGTGGCGGCGTTCGAGCGTGGTCAGGCCGAAGCTCCCGTACTCGTCGGCATAGATGTCGTTCCCGACCCGTAAGCAACCGAGGTCGAGCAGCCGGAACGCTGTCGCGCAGGCGCGCTCGAGGCTGACGCCGTCTGCGTTGAGATCGCGTCCGACGCGCGTCCTGGTCCGGCCGAGACGGCGACCCAACTCAGCGGCGCGCAGGTACTTCTCGGCGTCGCGCTGTTCACGCCACGCGGGGTGGTACAGGTACTGACGACGTCCGGCCTGGTCGGTGCCGACGGCCTGGAGATGGCCGTTGGGATAGGGGCAGATCCAGACCTCCTCCCACGCGGGCGGGATGGCCAGCTGTTGGATCCGGTCGCGCTCCCTGCCGGGCACCGAGGCGCCGTCGGCGTCGAGGTAGCGGAAACCGCGCCCGGACCTGCGCCGGGTCCACCCGACCTGGTCGGCGGAGGTCCTGCGCAGGCGGGTCATTCGGCGTGCCGGCGTCGCGCTGTGCGGTAGGCAGGGCTGCGGAGCAGCCTGACCCAGGAGTATTGATCGAGCCCAGGAGGAAGGTTGCCGATCGGGTCGAAGTCGAGCTCGCGCTGGACCCTCTCGCCCAGCCGCAGGCGACCGCAGAGGCGCCAAGGTCCGGTGCCGTGCGCAACGGCGAACTCGTAGTCGGGGGCTGCGCCGACGGTCCCCGACGGTTGCGGGCTGAGCGCGAAGACGACGGGGTGTGCCGTGCCGCGGTAGGGAAGCAGCGTGGTTAGCCGGTGCTGGTCCGGATGGCGAGTCGGCGCTAGGAGGAAACGGGTCAGCGGTCCGGTCCCGGTACTGGCCAGGAGCAGATCGGCTCTACGCAGCGCGACATGGCGCCCGCCGACCGGACGATCCGCGAGTGAGAATCGGAGGGCTATTCCCGCCACGTCCGGCCAACCGGGGCGGAGCCCGATCGCGGTCGAGACCCGGAGTTCCACCCGGTCTGTCATGACATCGGTGAGCCAGACGACGTCGGGATGTCGGGAGAGGTCGGGTGCCGGGGCGAACCGAGCCGTCCAGACTTCGCCGCGTGGATGCAGCGGCTTGGCGGCGGTCCGTGCCTTGGCGATCAGCGCGGTGGCGGCCGCCAGGAGGCCACCGCCGAGCCGGGCGGTGCCGTCACGTGCGACGGCGCCTGCCCGCTCGACGTCCGGCCAGTTGATCAAAGGATGTCGTTGACCTTCTTGGTCACCTCGTCCTTGGCCTCCTTGGCCTTGTCCTTGAGGTCCTCGATCTTGCCCTTGATCCCAGCCTCGGCCTGGTCGGCCTGACCTTCGGACTTCAGGGACTCGTTGTCGGTGGCCGCACCGACGGCTTCCTTGCCCCGTCCGGTGAGGTCCTGTGCCTTGTTGTGGATCTTGTCATCGATACCCATGAGGCCTCCTTCTGAGTGGTTGGACACCGGTCCGGTACCCAGCGCGCACGGGAGTACACGTGCGTCGCCGGGTTCACCGCGCCGGCGTCAACGGTTCGCCGTGGCGGACCAGGTCGACGGTGAGCTCCCGGCTCTCCCAATCGATGACGGCGTGCTCGATCGGCACGAAGCGGGCGCGACGGTGGAGCCGGCGCAACAGCGCCGAGACCATGATCGGACCGTCGACCTTCGCGCGGTCGTAGCCCAGCAGGCCGCCGATGTTGTGCCGGTCTACCACCAGCCCGGCGACGGCGAGAGCACCGTTCCCCGGTTGCAGTCGTAGGCGGACGTCGAGGACCCGGCCGGCATGCAACCCGTCGGGTAGCCGCACCGTGCTGGTCATCAGTTGCCCGACCCGGTGGCGCTGCGCGCGATCGTCGCGGGGCCGAAGCAGCCCTCTGCGAGCAACCGACAATGCGACCTGCGAGGTCACCGTCGCCACCTGGGCGATGTCGACGACGCTGGGATCGGTGGGGTGAGCCTGCGTCACCTTCACCGCTCCGTAATGGCGCAGCAACCATCCGCCCGCGCGCCCGCCTAGGCGGGGGATCAGCGCGGCCGGGCCGGTCAGCAGGCCGGTGACGACCAGATCGTCGCCGTCCGGGGTGAGTTCGACGTCGTCGACCTTGGCCACCGCCAGCCCGTCAACGTCGACGATCTGCCGGTCCAACAGATGCAACGCGGCGTCGTAGGCGCCGTCTGCCCACTCCAGCTCTGCGGTCATGAGCCCATTCCCGTCGCGATCATCAAGGGGAGCGCGGCAACCGCCGCCACGCAGACCAGGATCAGATAGACCGAACCCAACGCGTTTGCGAACCGGCCGTTCACATGCCTGCCCAGGTAGTCGGGATCGTTGGCGATCAGCAGGATCGGGAAGTAGGTGAGCGGAAGGGCGATTGCGGAGAAGACCACCGAGAACTCGGTGACCATGATCGGATCGACGCCGGTCATCAGTACGCCGACCCCGATCAACGTGCAGGTCAACATGGTGACGTGGAAGGCTCCGGCCTGAGCAGGCCGGACGTACTTGCCCCATTGCCAACCGAGGTACTGGGCCAGGCTGTAGCCCACCGAGAGCCCGGTCTCGCAGGCGGCGCCGAAGGTCGCCGCCACGAAGCCGACGATCGCGAAGGCGACACCGACCTTGCCCAGCGCGATCGCGACCGGCAGCCCCACCTCGCCGAGGCTGTCGACGGTGATCCCGGCAGGTTGCAGGGTCAGTCCGGCTGCTGCGGCGATGGCCAGCGAGAGCACCCCGCCGAGCGGGAAACCGATGAAGACGTTGGTGCGCATCACCGAGATGTCGCGACTCGACCAGCGCTCCTCGACACCGCCGCTGGAGAAGAAGAAGACCTCGTAGGGCGTCATCGCGGCACCGAAGAGAGCGACGGCGAAGTAGGAGTAGGTCAGCCAGGACTCGGCTTCCGGCTTGTCCGCGGTCACCAGCTGCGAGCTCAGTTCGCTCCAGTCCGGCCCGAGTTGCCAGACCGCGACCGCGAAGACGATCAGCACCAGGCCGAGCAGCCCGAGCGAGTTCTCCAGGAAGGAGAACTTCGCCCGCCAGAGCAGGGCTGCCAGCAGCAGCGCGATGAACGGAACGATCAGCAGGTAGTGCACGGAGGAGACCAGGCTGAGAGCCAACGCCACACCCCCGATCTCGGCGATGAAGGTCAGCAGGGTGACCGCCATCGACCCGAACAGGTTGAGCAGACCGATCCGTGGGCCGAGCCGTTCTCGGATCAGGTCGAAGGTGGCCCTCTGGCTGACCGCCGCGATCCGGCCGGACATCTCCGCGAAGACGCAGATGCCGATGACCCCGACCACGACGACCAGGCCGAGCGACATTCCGAACCGGGCGCCGACCTGCGCGTTGGTGACAAGGTCTCCGATGTCGACGAAGCCGCCGATCGCGGTGAGCACGCCGAGTGCGACGGCAAGATAGCGCTTCACTCGAGCTCACCCGCCGCACGGTCGAGCTCGGTGATCAGGGTGTCTATCTCCCGGAGCAGGGTCTCCGGAACCGGATCCCGGTCGACGACCAGGACGCGCACCTCCCGTTGGGCGTCGACGGCCTCGCCGAGCAACGTGAGCAGATCACTCGAACGCTGGCGGTCGGCGTCGGGTGGTTGCAGCGTGGCCAGGCTGCTCTCCGCCTTGGCGAGCCCCTCTTCCTTCCCGCTCAGCAGGGTGACCGCGTACCGGACCGGGAGGTTGCCGCGGCGTTGCTCGGTGACGACGACGCGGGTGGTGGCGAGCGCAGCGGAGGCGTCCTCCAGGCTGTGCACCGCGCTGTCGCGCCATGCGCTCTGATCCGGTTGGCTGACCACCCCGCAGGCCGTGGTTCCCACGACCAACGCGATCAGTAGCCAGAAGATCCGCATATCGGGAGGTACCCCCGAAAGCGGACGGGCAAACGGCGCCGGCTACCTCGGCGGAGGGAGTTAGAGGTACATGCCGCCGTTGTGGGGCGAGTCGCCACTCTCCTCGGCGGCGTGCGGTGCTTGCTGGCCCATCCCCGGCGCCCCGGGCTGCAGCGGGTGACCGGGCTGACCGCCGGGCGCCTGCGGCAGGGCCCGACGCATCTGTTCCAGCTGCGCTCGCGACGCCATCTGCTGGGCGTAGATCGCCGTCTGGATGCCGTGGAAGAGACCCTCGAGCCAGCCGACCAGCTGCGCCTGCGCGATCCGCAGCTCGCTCTCGCTGGGCACCGCGTCGTCAGCGAACGGGAGGGAGAGTCGCTCCAGCTCCTCGACGAGCTCGGGGGCCAGACCGGCCTCCAGCTCCTTGATCGAGGACTTGTGGATCTCCTTCAACCGGTTCCGGCTCGCCTCGTCGAGGGGCGCGGCCTTCACCTCTTCGAGGAGCTGCTTGATCATGCTCCCGATCCGCATCACCTTGGCCGGCTGTTCCACCAGCTCGGTGATGTGGCGCTCGCTCTCCTCGGACCCCTGGTCCTCGGCCTGATTGAGCGCGTCGGCGGGGATGGTTCCGATCGGCTGACCGTCGGGACCGACTACGACCACGTGCTGCTCGGCATCCTGCTGCTCGCTCATGCCCCCACCATACTGAGCAGCACCTTGCCGACGTGTGCGCTGTCGTCGAGCAGTTGGTGGGCCCGCCCGGCTTCGGCGAGAGGAAGCACGGTGTGCACCATCGGCCGGATCTCGCCCGAAGCGATCAGCGGCCATACGTGCTCGGCCACCGACGCGCAGATGGCGGCCTTCTCCTCCGCCGGACGCCCACGCAACGAGGTGGCCAGGATCGCGCCGCGCTTGTTGAGCAGCTTGGCGATGTTGAGCTCGCCCTTGACGCCGCCCTGCATACCGATGATCACCAGTCGGCCCTGCGTGGCGAGTGCGGTGACGTTGCGGTCCAGGTACTTGCCGCCCATGTTGTCGAGGATGACGTCGGCGCCGCCGTCCGCGGTGAGCACCTCGACGAAATCCTCGTCGCGGTAGTTGATGGTGACGTCGGCGCCGAGTTCGGCACAGACCGCCAGCTTTTCCGCCGACCCGGCGGTGGTGAAGACCTTCGCCGAGAGCGCGGTGGCCAACTGGATGGCGAAGGTGCCGATCCCGCCGCCGCCACCGTGGACCAGGAACCGCTCACCCGGCTGCAATCCGGCCAACATGAAGACGTTCGACCAGACCGTGCAGGCGACCTCGGGGAGCGCGGCCGCCTCAATGAGGTCGACGCCGTCCGGGACGGGAAGCAGTTGGCCCGCCGTCACCCGCACCTGGTCGGCGTAGCCGCCGCTGGCCAGCAGAGCGCAGACCCGGTCACCGACCGCCCACCCGGTGACGTCGTCGGCGACGGCGGCGATGGTGCCGCTGCACTCCAGGCCGAGGACGTCGGACTCGCCGGGTGGCGGCGGGTAGAACCCCTGACGCTGCAAGGTGTCCGCCTTGTTGACGCCGGCCGCGGCCACGGCGATCACCACTTCGCCGGGCCCCGGAACCAGGTCAGGAAGATCGACGACGGAGAGGACCTCGGGGCCACCCGGCTGGGAGGCGATCACTGCGCGCATGGTGTCGAGCCTAGTGTCCCGGGTTGAAGGTTGTGGGCGGCCCGTTACCGGACGGTGGCCTCCTCCGGTTCCTCCTGGTCATCGTCCTCGGCCGCATCCGGGGTGGCGTCGGCGACGTCGGCGCTGTGGTCGACCGCGCTGTCGTCGGGGATCGGGTCGTCGACGTCGTCCGGATCGGGCGCATCGGCGGGGCGTTCCCAGTTGACGGCGAGCGCGGTGGCCCGGGCGGCGAGCTGCTCCAGCTCCTCCACACTGGCGCCGGCGGCACCGGCCGCGTAGCCCAGGAGGAAGGTGGAGATAGGGGCCGCCGGGCGGACCACATTGTGCGCGGCGTCGCGCGCCAGGTCGAGGATCAGAGCCTCATCAACTTCGATCTCGATGTCGAGCACATCGCACAGTTCATCGATCCAGTCGTGCAGGTTCATAACTCCCAGATTCGTACGGCGGCGGCGTTGTGGCAAGGGCCCTGACCGTCAGTCCAGGTCGAACGGCGCATCGAACTGCTCGCGGGCCTCGGCCAGATCGGCCCAACTGTCGATGTCGCGGAACTCCTGGTCGCGACCCGGCACCTCGATCAGATCCAACGGCGCCAGCAGCCGATGCAACGGCAGGCCGTGCCGCTCGTCGTAGGGCGGGATCACCCCGCGTAGTCGTTCGGTGTCCAGCACCATCGCCAGTTGGCGGCGTCCGGAGAGGTCGGTCAACGCGGCGCCGTCGCGGCCCTCAGCGCCGGACCGGAGCCGGTCCATCGTCCGCATCGTCACGAACGGCATGTCGACGGCGAGCACCGCGAGACTGCGCGGAGGACGGCTGAACGCCTCCAGCCCGGCGATCAGCCCGGCCGCCGGACCACCCCCCGCCGGGTCCTCGCGGGTGAAGGTGACCGGACGTTCGGTGGGCACCCAGTCGCCGAGCACCACGACCTCGCCGGCATCGATGACGGCGTCGAGCGCCCAGGTGAGCAGGGTGCGACCTGCCAACTCGATGGAGGCCTTGTCGGCACCGCCCAGACGGGCAGCGGTGCCGCCGGCCAGGATCACGGCACCGAGAGCGATCGGAGGCGGAGTCATGTCGGCATCCTTGCAGGTGGCAGGCTGGCTGTATGAGTGGAATGGGTGAGCAAGTCCAGATCGCGCTGGTCCAGCAGGCCTCGTCCTTGGAGCCCGCGCTCAACCTGGCGGCGGTGCGCGAGCTCGGCCACCATCCAGCGGTCGCCGAGGCCGACCTGGTGGTGCTGCCCGAGGCGTTCGCCCGGGATTTCGGGTCGCCCCGTGACCAGCTGGCGAAGTTCGCCGAGCCGTTGACCGGCCCGTTCGCGACCGCGGTCGAAGAGTTCGCCAGCGACCAGCGGACCGTTGTCGCCGGGATGTTCGAGCAGTCCGACGACCCGGACCGGCCCTTCAACACGCTGCTGGTTCGCGGTGCCGTGCACGCCGAGTACCGCAAGATCCATCTCTACGACTCGTTCGGCTACCGCGAGTCGGACCGGCTCACCCCGGGCGGCTGGACGCCGGTCACCTTCCGTCTCGGTGGCTTCACCGTCGGGCTGTTGACCTGTTACGACCTGCGGTTCCCCGAACTGGCCCGGGCGCTCGTCGATCAGGGCGCAGACCTGTTGGTGATCCCGGCCGCCTGGGTCGCCGGCCGCGACGAGGATGAACACCGGCTCAAGGTGCACCACTGGGAGACGTTGGTGCGGGCCCGCGCGATCGAGAACGTCTGCTACGTGGCGGCGGTGGGGCAGCCCGGGCCGCGCTATACCGGTCACTCGATGGTGGTCGACCCGCGCGGCGAGGTGGTGGTGCGGGCCGGCGCCGGTGAACAGGTGCTCAGCGCACTCCTCGACCCGGACGCGGTGGCCACCGCCCGCGCGGCCAACCCCTCGCTCGCCAACCGTCGACCGACCGCCGGGTAACCTTCGCCTGTGTCCAGCCGATCTGCCCCCGGGAAGCGTGCGGCCGAACGACCGCCGTCACGTCTGGCCCGAGCCGGGGTGGCCCGTCGCCCCCGGGCTGGTTCGTTGTGGGGCGTCGTCGCCGTTCTGGTGGTCGTCGGCTTCCTCGCGGAGCTGCTGAGCATCGCCGAGTTCGGTCCGCAGTGGCTGGACCAGGCGGGAGCGGTGGCGATCACCGGCGGCTTCACCGCAGCGCTCGCCGCCCGCACCGGGGGCCGACCTGTGGTGGCCGGAGCGTTGGCCCTGCTCTACGGTCTGGTGGCGGTGGTCTGGGGCAACGAGACGGTGCTCGCCGGCGCGACCGTCGGCAGTGCCGTGGTGACCACCGTGCTCGCGGTGATGTTGACGGTGCCTGCGGCCCGCTTCCTCTATGCCGCCCGGGAGGTGCTCATCGCACTCGCGGTCTCCGGCGTCGGTGCGTTCGCCGTCGTCGGGATGCGGCCGCACGCCTCGTTGGACGCCTTCGACTTCGTCACCCTCGCCCTGGCTTTCCTGTTGGCGCTCGGACTGGTCTTCCGTCTCGGTGCCGGTTTCCACGGCGTCGGACGCCGCGGCCTGGTGATGCTTCTGGTCGGCGGCGGCCTGGTGATCGTGGCGATCACCTACGCCGAGGTCTTCCGTCGCTACGGTTCGCCGGCGTTGCTCGACCCGGTCTTCGACGCGGTCCGCTGGTGGCGTGCCGAGCTGGGCGCGGTGCCGCGCCCGATCGTCACGCTGGTCGGTGTTCCGGCCTTGCTCTGGGGCTGCCACATGCGTGCGCGTCGGCGTCAGGGATGGTGGCTCTGCGTCTTCGGAGTCGCAGCCACCAGCAACGTCGCCACGGTTCTGTTGAATCCGGAGACCGGCTGGCTCGAGGCGCTGTTGATCATCGTCTACTCGGTGCTGCCGGGCCTCGCCCTGGGCTACGCGGTGGTCCGCTTGGACCAGCGTCTGACCGGTCCCCGCGGAGCCCGTGCCCGCCGGGCCGAGGAGGCGTTGGCGGTCCGTCCGGAGCCGCGTCGGTTCAGTCCGCTGCTCTGAGCCGGTGACGTCGCCGCTGCCCCCATCCGCGGTGTGATTCATTCACCGGCCCGCGTACCTGCGGGTAATGGTCGGGGGCGAGTAAGTTCAAGGTATGCGGGAGCAAGCAACAGATATCGTCGCCGAGATGGTGGCCAACGTGATGTCGGTGACTGTCGAGATCGGTGACAAGGTGGCAGTCGGGGACCAGGTGATCCTCCTGGAGTCCATGAAGATGGAGATCCCCGTGCTCGCCGAGGTCGGCGGCACTGTGCGCCAGATCCGCGTGACCGCAGGTGACGTCGTGCAGGAGGGCGACGTCCTGGTGACCGTCGCCTGACCGGATCGGTCCTTGGCAGAGGGAGCGGGATTCGAACCCGCGGTAGGTCTCCCTACGACCGCTTTCAAGGCGGTTCCGATCGGCCACTCCGGCACCCCTCCACGCACCGGCGAACCGGTGCAGGCGTCAGTCTAGTGGCATGGCCGGGCGGCGAGAGCTCGCCCGGTCGGTCAGTGCTGGCGCCGACTCACTCAGAGCCGCCGAGCTCGATCTCGACGTCGTCGTAGACCAGGTCGTGGATCCGCTGGCGGTGGTGGGTGACGTCGGCGAGCAGGCGGCGCAGGTCGTGGCGCACGTCGTCCGGGTCCGGCGTCTCCAGGACGGACGGTGAGAGGGTCGCCATGCGGTGCAGCAGCGAGTTGCGTTCGCGCAGCACGTGGCCCTCGCGCGCCATCAACCAACCGTCGGTGGTGAAGCCGGACTCATGTGCCAGGTCGTCACGGAGCGCGGCCAGGCGCTGTCGAACCGTCCAACGCCAGTTGCCGAGCGCCGTCCCGGTCTGCCGCGGCGCGTCGAGGAGTTGGGCAAGCTCGGCCATCGAATGCTGTAGTCGGTCTTTCACCGCGTTCTCCCCTCCTCGGGGTTTCGAGTGTGTCCTACGTCACCGAGGGGCGCAAGGGCGGATTGGTTAAGTGCGGCGTGGCAAGGGAGAATTCACTCCATGTTCTCTGAGTATCGCCTCGCCCAGCCCGTTGCTGCCCGCCTGTTGGGGGTGACCATCGTCGGTTTCGCGTTGGCGGTACTGGCGGCGACGGCGATCGTGATGCTCTTCGCCACCTCGATCCTGGTGCTGACGGTCGCCATCGTGGGCACCATCGTCGGGCTCTTCACCATCGGCTGGTACCTGACCCAGCGGGCCTGGGTGGTCCGGCTCAACAGTGACGGTTACCAGGTGCGCTTCGTCCGCGGCGCGGGCACGAAGTCGGCGCGTTGGGCCGACGTCGAGGAGGTCGTCACCGACACCGTGGCCGGCGCTCCGTGTCTGATCCTGCGGCTCCGCAGTGGTGACGCGACGGTGATTCCGGTCGAGGTGCTGGCGGTCGACCGCGAGCAGTTCGTCCGCGAAGTCAGCACCTATCTGCCTGCCTGAGTGACGTCGTCCGTCCGGAACCGGGGGCCGATTCTGCGCGACCGGCCCTGTGCGGCTAGAGTGACTCGCGCATCTGGAGGCGTCGCCTAGTCCGGTCTATGGCGCCCGCCTGCTAAGCGGGTTTGGGGCTAAAACCCCATCGAGGGTTCAAATCCCTCCGCCTCCGCCAGTTGCGAACGAAACCCGGTCCTGCCGCGCAGGGCCGGGTTTCGTCGTCTCCCACGCTCAATGTGACCTCAGCGTCGCGTTTCGTCCCGAAACCGCGCGCTGAGGTCACATTGAGCGCGCGGTAGGCTGCAGGTTCGTGCAATGCACATTTGTGCAGTCCGATTTGTGGTGCGTTTGCGCAGGAATGCAGCACACTGGATTTTGGGGCACCGTTCACCGCTGATCACTTGGGGGAGAGCTCGTGAAGCAGATCAAGAAGACGATCGCGATCATCGCCGTCACCGTCGGCCTTGCCGTCGGTACGCAGGTCGGTACGCCCGTTCAGACCGCTGCGGATACCGGTTGGGGCCAGATCGTGGCACCCGGCGACTCGGGCGGCAGCACCGTTCCGGTCGAGGCTCCTAAGCCACCGCGAGGAAAGAAGTTCAACAGCTGAACCCAGTGCCGGGGGTCGGCTGAACAACTGAAGACCTGAGACGGGGACCAACTCAACCCCCCCACATGTTCGGTCCCAGTGCCATCCCCCGGCCCGTCTCAGATGCGAGGGCAGCGACGCGGTCGTTGCCCTCGCAGTCTGTTCTCAGGCGCCGTGATCCTGGTGCGCGGCGTCCTGGCCGAGCAGATAGCCGAGCTGGAACCGGGTCTCCGCGTCATACTCACGCTTGAGGTCTGCGACGTACGCGGCATAGGTGCGAGGGCTGACTCCCAAGCGCTTGGCGCAGGTGGCGTCTGAATGGCCCTCGATCAGCAGCCGGATCGTCATCGCCCGCTGCTCCTCGGCTATGCTCTGGATGACGGAGGTGTCGCGGCTGGTGAAGGGGCGTCCGCGTTCCCAGGAACGCTCGAACATGTCGACGAGGTAGGCGATCAGGCCGCGGTCGCGGATCACCAGTGCCACCGAGAGATTGTCGCCGCTGGGGATCAGTGCCACCTCACGGTCGACGACGATCAGCCGGTTGAAGAACTCGTCGAGCGTGCGGACCTCGGCACCTTGCGAGGTCACCTCGGCGACATAGGCACGGGTGGCGCGGTTGCGTCGGGCTGCGTGCTGGTAGATCGTCCGCATCGTCACGCCACGTTTGAGTGCGGCGACGTCGCGGTCGGAGGCGATCCTCTGCTGGGTGTTGCTGTGCCCGGTCTGTGGCTGGGCGGTCAGCAGTTCGGACTGGGCGCTGGGCACGACCGAGGCGAGGAAGTGGTCGATCTCGTCGCCGTGCAGTTCGGTGACCTGGCCGATCTGGGTCGACGGCGAGCGGCGGTAGGTCTGGCCGAGGGTGGAGTAGATCTGTGACCAGGCACTCGACTCGGAGATCAGCCGCGCACCCTGGCTGCTGAGCGGGGCGATCACCTGGGCCTGGACCGTGTTCGGGTCGACCGCTGCGTAGCGCTCGTTGTCGAGACGGAGCAGGCCGGCGTCGAGGAGCAGGGTGGTGGCTTCGGGGGCGGAGGTGACGAGCGGATCGGTGACGGCGACGCCGCCACGCTGCGCGATCTCTTCGAACAGGGGAGCGGCGAGCCTCTCGAACTGCTCGCGCCGGTGTTCAAGCTCGTGATCGGCCACGACCCTCCCTTTCTCAACCGCCCTGTGGCCATTGTGCCCGACCGGCGCCGCCGGGCCCCGATTTCGTTCGAACGGCGAAGATCGGCTAAGCTTCACGAGTCCTTGTGACGAGCGCCTGTAGCTCAACGGATAGAGCATCTGACTACGGATCAGAAGGTTTGGGGTTCGAATCCCTACAGGCGCGCAGAGCCAAGAGGCCCTCACTTAACGGTGAGGGCCTCTTGCGTTTCATTCGAAGTGTGTCGGGTATGACTGGTTGCGGTATACACATTTCGGAAGGAACCCCATGAACCTCAAGCGCCTCTCGGCTGCTACCGCCACTGGCGTCCTGACCCTCGGCCTCGCGCTCGGTGCGCCCGCCACCGCCAACGCCGCCGTGAAGGCCGGCGACGTCCCGAGCAAGGGCGACATCGTCAAGATCTTCCCTGAGCTCAAGGGTGGTGAGTTCACCAACGTGAAGGCGAAGAAGCTCGAGGTGCCCACCGCGAAGTGCGGCACCACCAAGAAGATCAGCGTGAAGTCCAGCTACAGCACGGCGGGCAACGCCGTCTCCGAGGCGCGGATCACCGTGATCGGTTCGGGAGTCGCCGAGTTCAAGTCGGTGGCGGCCGCGAAGTCGTACTTCAAGGCCCAGAAGGCGATGGTGAAGAAGTGCAAGAGCTTCACCGCCCACGGCGTGAAGGTCACCCTCAAGTCGGTCAAGGCACCCGCCGTCGGCCAGGAGCGCCTGGCAACGGCTGAGACCTACTCCCTGATGGGTGGCAAGTCCTACGGTGCTTCCGTGGTGATCCGGCACGGCAAGCGCGTCGCCGTGATCAGCGTGGGCGACAGCAAGAAGCCGTCCAGCGCCAAGATGAACAAGATCGCGAAGGTCGCCGCCAAGAAGATGAAGTGACGCCTCCCGCGTGACCTGGCCAGCGCCGTCCTCCGGTGTCAGTAACTGACACGGGAGGGCGGCGTTGCTGGTGGAGCCGGTCGCGGCGCGGTGCCTCGGCGGTACTCTGCGCTCGGTACGCGCGATCAGCGGGGCTGTGGGTGAGTGGAGGTAAGGACGATGCCGGAGGCGCGACTGGACGAGTCCAGCGTGTTGGCGAAGGTGATGAAGGTGCTGCACGCCTTCACCCTGGAGGACCACGGCGTCGGTTTCGCGGAGTTGCAGCGGCGCACGGGGTTGGCGAAGGCGACCCTGCATCGGCTGCTCGGCGACATGGTGATCGCCCGACTCCTCGACCGTGACGAGTCGGGCAGCTACCGGCTCGGTGGGAACCTGTTCGAGCTCGGTATGCGGGCCTCCGTCGAGCGCACGTTGCTGGAGGTCGCCACGCCGTTCCTCGAAGATCTCTACGAGCGAACCCACGAGACGGTGCACCTCGGGGTCCGAGAGGGGACCGAGGTGGTCTACGTCGCCAAGGTGACCGGGCATCGCAAGGTCGACGCGCCGTCGCGGGTGGGCGGTCGTCAGCCGCTGCACTCGACGGCGTTGGGCAAGTCGTTGCTCGCCTTCGCCCCGGACGCCGTCCGCCGCGAGGTGCTCGGAGAACCGCTGGCCCGGATCGCGCCGCGGACCATCGTCGCGCCGGGGCGGCTCGCCGCGCAGTTGGCAGAGGTGAGGTCGCAGGGCGTCGCCTTCGAGTTCGAGGAGTCGCGGGTCGGCGTCGTCTGCGTCGGCGCCCCGATCCTGCTGGACGGCGACCGCGCCGTCGGTGCGATCAGTGTCACCGGTCCGATCACCCGGTTCGAGCCGCAGCGTCACGCGGCCGCGATCAAGGTGGCCGCGTCCGGAATTGCAGCTCTCCTCGCCCGGGGTGACGCGCTCAATGTGACCTGAGCGTCGCGAAATCGCCCGGAAGACAGCGCTGAGGTCACATTGAGCTGTTCTAGTCACCGGAACTCGGAGGTGGCTGTGGGCGCGGATCCGGGTGAGGCTAAGGGTTATGAACTGCCCGCCCGTCCCACTCCAGGAGGAAGCAGCATGAGCGCTGCACCACGGACCAAGGTCGCCATCATCGGCTCCGGCAACATCGGCACCGACCTGATGATCAAGGTCATGCGCACCAGCCAGCACCTCGAGATGGGTGCGATGGTCGGTATCGACCCCGAGTCCGACGGCCTCGCCCGCGCGGCCCGCTTCGGCTTCGCGACCACCCACGAGGGTGTCGACGGCCTGATGGCGCTGCCCAACTTCGACGAGATCGAGATCGTCTTCGACGCCACCTCCGCCAAGGCGCACGTGGCCAACGCTGCCAAGCTGCAGCCGCTCGGCAAGCGGATGATCGACCTCACCCCGGCCTCGATCGGCCCCTACGTCGTCCCCGCCGTCAACCTTGACGAGCACCTCGACGCGCCGAACGTGAACATGGTGACCTGTGGTGGCCAGGCGACGATCCCGATCGTCGCCGCCGTCTCCCGCGTCGTGCCGGTGGCCTACGCCGAGATCGTCGCCTCCATCGCCTCGAAGTCGGCCGGCCCGGGCACCCGCGCCAACATCGACGAGTTCACCGAGACCACCTCGGCCGCGATCGTCTCCGTCGGTGGCGCTGCTCGCGGCAAGGCGGTGATCATCCTGAACCCGGCCGAGCCGCCGCTGATCATGCGCGACACCGTCTTCTGCCTGGTCAACGCCGAGGGCGAGGACGTGCAGGAGCAGATCCGCGCCAGCGTCGAGAAGATGGTCGCCGACGTCGCGGCCTACGTTCCCGGTTACCGGCTCAAGCAGAAGGTGCAGATCACCCCGATCCCCGCCGACCAGCCGGTGGAGACGCTGCTCGCCGAGGGTTCCACCGAGCGCCCCACCCACCAGGTGTCGGTCTTCCTCGAGGTCGAGGGCGCCGCGCACTACCTCCCGGCCTACGCCGGAAACCTCGACATCATGACCTCGGCCGGCCTGCAGGTCGCCGAGCGCATCGCTGCTGGAAAGGCGGCCCAGGCATGAGCAAGACCCCCATCTTCGTTCAGGACGTCACCCTGCGTGACGGCATGCACGCGGTCCGTCACCGGATCACCCCCGAGGACGTGCGCCGCATCGTCAAGGCGCTCGACGACGCCGGTGTGGACGCCATCGAGGTCGCTCACGGCGACGGTCTGGCCGGTTCGTCGGTCAACTACGGCCCCGGATCGAACACCGACTGGGAGTGGATCGAGGCTGCCGCCGACGTTCTGGAGAACGCGCGGCTGACCACGCTGCTGCTGCCGGGCGTGGGCACCATCCACGACCTCAAGAAGGCCTACGACCTGGGCGTTCGCTCGGTCCGGATCGCCACCCACTGCACCGAGGCCGACGTCTCCGCGCAGCACATCGACGCCGCTCGCGAGCTCGGCATGGACGTCTCCGGCTTCCTGATGCTCTCGCACATGGCGCCGGCCGAGGAACTCGCCAAGCAGGCCAAGCTGATGGAGTCCTACGGCGCGCACTGCGTCTACGTCACCGACTCCGGTGGCCGGCTCACCATGAACGACGTCGCTGAGCGGGTCAAGGCCTACCGGGGCGCGCTGAACGCGGAGACCGAGATCGGTATCCACGCGCACGAGAACCTCTCGCTCTCCGTTGCGAACTCCGTCGTTGCCGTCGAGAACGGTGTCTACCGGGTCGACGCCTCGCTGGCCGGTCACGGTGCCGGTGCCGGCAACTGCCCGCTGGAGGCGTTCATCGCGGTGGCCGACCTGGTCGACTTCGAGCACCGCTGCGACCTGTTCGCCCTGCAGGACGCCGCCGACGACATCGTCCGCCCGCTGCAGGACCGCCCGGTCCGGGTGGACCGCGAGACGCTGACCCTCGGCTACGCCGGTGTCTACTCGTCGTTCCTGCGCCACGCCGAGCGTGCGGCCGAGCAGTACGGCGTCGACGTCCGCGACGTGCTGATGGAGTGCGGTCGCCGTCGTCTGGTCGGTGGCCAGGAGGACATGATCATCGACATCGCGCTCAACTTGGTCGAGGCCCGCGAAGGCCAGGCCAGCTGACCTAGGTCGAGCTGAACGGGCGGCGGGTGGAGCTTCCACCCGCCGTCCGCTGCATTTCGGGCACGCGCTCAGCAGTAGTCGAGCATCTCGCGCAGTGCGGCGATCTCGCTGGCGTCTGCGGTGAGCCTCCACTCGTGCTTGATCGCGATCCAGCGGACCGCGTAGGCGCACTGGTACGCCTTGCGTGGGCGCCACGCGGCCGGATCGTCGGCGCCCTTGCTGGCGTTGGTCGGGCCGTCGACCGCGAGCAGGACCGCGAGATCGTTGGCGAACTCCGCGCGGCGCTGCGCCGTCCAGGACGACGCGCCTGAGGCCCAGGCCTCGGCGAGCGGAACGATGTGTTATCTGGTAGCCCCAAGCGTGTGCCGCCGACCACGTTCACTGCCTCCTTGAGAGCCCAGTTGGACCGTCACAGTGGGACGTATCCGTCAATCGTCCAAGTTCATCATCGACGTCTTCGACACGCCGTAGTCGGTGCCCGGGATCCCGTCGATTCGTGCGTAGCGTCCCAAGCAAGCAGGAGGGCAGATGGCAGACACCCAACGAGTGACAGTGGCGATCGGCCCTCCAACCTGGACTGTGGTCGATCAGCGGTACACGATCGTAGAGCCGGTCGAGGTCTTCTTGGAGTTCCTGCGGCAGAGCGACTATTCGCACAACACGGTGAAGTCGTACGCGCGAGCTCTGGCGCTGTGGTGGTCGTTCCTGGAGGGCCGCGATGGATCGTGGCAACAGGTGCACCTGAGGGACTTCGGGTCCTTCATGCAGGCCGTGCGGGCTGGGACGGTCGGGGTTGGCGTGACCGCCCTACCAGAGGTTACGGCGGTGTCAGATGCGACCGTGGCTGTCCGGATGCGTGCCGTGATGTCGTTCTACCGGTTCCACGCCGCTAACGGAGTCGAGGTGGCAGCTGCGCTGTACGAGAAGGTCAGGGCTCCTGGCTCGGCCTACCTGCCGTTCCTGGAGCACATTGCACGTCGCGAGGGCCGGACCGTATCGCGGCTACGTCTGCGGACCACTCGCAGTGAGACGCCGATCCTGCTTCCCTCGCAGATCACTGGTCTGATGGAGCACGAGGCCGTGTGGGACCCGTCCACCGCGACGTGGCTCGGCGACCTTCGCTACCGGCTGTTCTGGGCCTTCTTGGCCGAGACCGGCGCCCGCCTCGGCGAGACCCTTAGCGTTCGGCACTGCGACTGGGTGACCAGCCGGGGCGGCACGCCTTTCGTTCGCCTCACACCGACCGACAACCATCCGCACCACCACCGCCTGAAGACCGGCGCTCGGAAGGTCTTCATCAGTACGCGACTCGATCGCCTGTACGGCGAATTCGTGTGGGCCCTATGCGAAGCCGGGGCCGAGTCGCGAATCCCCGATTGGGACAATGGCTACGTCTTTGTCAACACGCTACGCGAGCCGCTGTACGCGCCGCTGCGGTCAGAGTCGGTGTACGCGCACCTGCGGTCCTTGAAGCGACGGGGCCTGGACCTGCCGCAGAGGATGACTCCGCACTGGTTCCGGCACACGCACGCTACGGCGCTCCTGCTGGCCGACGTGCCGCTGCACGTCGTGAGCCGACGACTGGGCCACCGGGACGTGCAAACAACGATCAACACCTACGGGCATGTGACTGAGGACGCCGAACTCGCCTCGTTGGCCAACTGGCAGGACTTCACGAGAGGCTGGGTGAGCAGTGCCGAACTCGCGCCCTGACACGCTCGCAACGGAGCGCGAGCCGCGCCGTCAAGATCGCCGGGATCCCCGGCTGCCGATGTCGGACCTGTTCAATGCAGAGGTCGCCCGACGCCTGTGGGAATCGCTGCCCGACGACTGCCGAGTCACGGCGTTCACCAGCGCGACGATGCCGAGACACTATTGGGGTGCGATCCGCCCCCGCAACGCGGGACCACCGTCAGCGACTGGCCGCGAGTACACCTCAGTGGCGATCAACTTCAGCAGCCTGCCCAAGACCATGACCTGGGAACTGGCGTGGCTCGTCGGCCGTGAGATCGAACTCGGTCGCATGGTCGACCCGCTCCACTACCGAGCCGCGATCGGCGCGTTGCGGGCCGCGACGAGCCAAGGCACGACCCGCGGACGGTCCGCGCCCTCCCTCCTGTCACTCACGCCTGACGAGTGGATCCGAGAGGTCCACGCGGCCAGGATGCGCGGAGGTTCGTTCGGTGTGTCGTCCGAGGACCATGCTCACGCGACCTTGAAGCGCTTCCAAGACTTGCTTTGCTACGCCTACCACCGGGGCGAGTGGTGGCAACTCAACGTATGGAACCCGGTCCTCGACAAGCGCATCCCTCAGCGCGACCATGAGCCCCACGGGAACCACGTCGCCAACTTCTCGCACCTGACGTCGGAATGGCTCAGAGAGGGCGTGAAGTGGTGGCTGTCGACGATGCTCGAAACTCAGCGCTACTCGTGGAGCACCATCAAGACACGTCTCGACGGGATGAAGTGGCTCCAACGCCACATCGACAACCAAGGCGACCTTGGCCCCATCCTGACGGCTGACCCTGACGACCTCCGGCCCTTCTTCCGCTCCTTCACAGCCGCCATGCGCGACCACCGAGTGATGTCCGGGCGTACCAAGGGAAGGCCGCTGGGTGACACAGTGCGACGACAGACGATGACCACGATCGAGTCGTTCTACCGCCACATGTATGACGAGCGCAGCGAGGCCGCACGGGCCCTCGGCGACGATCGCTGGCTGCGGCTGCGGCCCGAGCACACGGTGCCGTTCCGCCCGGAGGACAAGCCACGACTGGTCAATCGCCCACCAGACGACAAGGTCCTGGAGGACGAAGTGGTTTCCCAGGTCGTCGCTGGCGCCGACCTGCTCGCACGCCCAACGACCGACGGTGGGATCGGTGACATCCAGGCGTTCCACGCGCTCGCTTTGCTCCTACGCACGGGCAGGCGGCTCAACGAGGTCCTGATGATGGACTTCGACCCGCTTCTGCCCCTCGTTGGCGCGACTCCGGAAGACATCGAAGCGGAAGGTGATGGCGCGCTCGTTGCACGGCTCCGTTACCAACTCACCAAGGTCACCGGGGCGGATGCCACGCCGACCATCCCGGTCGACGACGAGATCGTCAGGATCGTCCAGACGCAGCAAGCCGTGGCCCGCGACATGCTCCGCAGCAATGGGGTCACCACCGAACCCCGGTACCTCTTCCTTCGCACGCGCGTGAACCGCTTTGGGCAGGTCCCCTACGCGGCCGCGACCTTCAACTCACGCCTAAGCGAGTTGGCGAAGCGACTCGATGTCAGAGATAGGACGGGGCGACAGGTGCAGATCAGCCAGACCCACCAGTTCCGACACACCAAGGCGACCAGCCTCCTGAACGCGGGCGTGCCACTGCACGTCGTTATGCGCTACTTCGGTCACGTCACCCCGGCCATGACCATGCACTACGCGAAGACCCTCAGCCAGACCGCCGAACGTGAGTTCCTGCGATACCAGAAGGTGACGGCCGACGGTCGCACGCTGCCGATCGACACGTCCGACCTGTTCGACCTGCTGCATCTGGAGCAGCGCGCCGACCGAGTCCTACCCAACGGGTGGTGCATGTTGCCGCCCCGGCAGACATGCGAGCGTGGAAACGCCTGCCTGAGTTGCAGCATGTTCACCACCGACGAGTCGCACCGCCCGGACCTGGAGCAGCAACTTGGCGACACGGAGCGGCTCATCGAAGGCCGTCAAGCGGCATTCGAGGCGAGGAACGGCTGTTCGATGCCCGTCGACAACGTGTGGCTGGTAGGCCGTCGCGGTGAGGCGCGAGCGATTCGTCAGGTGCTTGTCGCCTTGGACAACGTAAGGATTCGGCCCGGCATCGCGGTACAAGGGGCCGGAGTGACCGACCGAACGACGGGAGCGTGACCGAATGGCATCTGACCACTTGAACCGCGCAGCGGCCGAGCGAACCAAAGCCGCGAGCACACGAGCGCGCCGTGCACTGAAGGAAATGGTCACGGAGGACGTCCCGGTGACCTTCGCGTCGGTCGCACGCCGCGCCGGAGTGTCGACGGATTTCCTGTATCGCCAGGCCGACTTCCGGCGGCAGATCGAACGGCTGCGAGCCGCGCCCGGCGGCCGACAAACACAGGTCGCCGAGACAACCCACGATGACGGCTCAACCAGCAGCGCCGTCCTGGCGCTGGCTCGGCAACTTCGCGAGGAGCGGTCGAGGCGCTCCAGCGAAATCGCGGAGTTGAGGAACGCGTTGGCCGCCGCTCACGGGGAAAACCTCAAGCTGCGGCGTCGATTGCGGACCTACGAATAGGCGATCGGATCGATGACGCACTGGTCCCGCGATTCAGTGAGTGCCCTGTTCTCGTGAATCGCGCAGCGAGAGAGGTTGCCCACGTTAAGCTCACCCACAGCGCAAGTGTTCGGGTCGACCACAGGGAAGGCCTGTCGGTGGCCAAGGCTTCCAACTTCACACCAACCCGCTCTGGCACTTACATGAAGAAGTCGATGGCCGCGGTCGCTGCATCCGCGGCGGTCGCAGTGACTATCGGTGGTGTCCTGTACCTCGGAGACGCCGTCGGTGCGTCGCCGGAGAACGAAGCCCAGCAAGACCGTGCACCGGTCGCCGCAGCCGCCGCGCCGGAGATCGCAGCCGTCCCAGAACTCAGCTCGGCCGCTGTCGCTGGCATCAAGACGGAGGGCCCTCTGATTGACGTCCTCAGTGAGGCTGAGGCAGCACGCGCCGAAGGCGTTGTTCCCCGCTCGGAGATAGTCAAGAACGCTCTGGCGGCAGCTTGAGGTGAGTTTGACGCTCCTGAACTTACCGAGGTGTCCTTGGCGCGGGTGACCGTTCCCAACTATGGCAGGTCAATGGACAAGACAGACGACCCCAACAAGCCGCTCGATCTTGACTTGATCATCAGGGATCGCCTGGTCTGGGCCGTGCCGGCTCACATGAAGAATGTCCCTATGTCTCTCGGCGGCTCAGCCCCAAAAACCGACGAGGAGGCGTTGGGGCGAAAGAAGATCCCCGCACCTGTCTTTGATCGAGCGTTCGTCCTCGAGACGCCACAGCTCCGCGGCGGCCTTGGTGCTTTTCTCGATGTAGACACTGGTCACGTCACCCGGGCGGCCAGTGAACGGGCCCCGGCGCCCGGTGCGCAGATGGTCTTCGACCCTGGCCAGGAACTCGGGAGAGCCGCCGGAACGTTGGGGCTGGGTGCGCCACGCGTACCAGGACCAGAGCGGGTCGCGGGGTCGCGGGCGATGAACTCGCTGGCGCCGGTGCGGTCGTATCACCGAACGTAGTCGGTGTCGTTGACCTCGGGGTCTGCCAGCTCGGCCGCCTCGTGGCGGCGCCGGATCTCGTCCTTAGCATCCTGGTACTGCTGCGCGACCTCGTCGACCTGGTCGACCAGGAGCTGACGAACGCCCGCCGCCTCCCAAGAGGCGCACCCATCGCTACCCAACTCCGAGCCGCTCTCCAGCCACAGCATGCAAATTTCCGTGACATGTGTCACATTGATGGCCTGGAAGGTACAAGGGGATCTCATGAAGTTCCGCAAAACGATCGTTGCTGGCTTGGGCTTAGCCCTGGTGCCTGGAGTTCTTACCGTGGCCTTGGCGAACGGCACGGCGCAAGCCCAGCCTGATCCAAGCGAGGATCCGGGTGGTGCCAATCTGGTTGCGGGGATCCCCGCGGAGGAGCAAGCCGACTTACGCGCGATCGCAAGAGACGAAGGCATCAGCTTCGACCAAGCGGTTGATCTCTATGGCTGGCAGAATGAGTACGCTGCCGCAGCCGGAGCACTCGAAAATGCCTACCCCGGCAGTTACGCCGGGTCCTCGATGAATGTCGGCGGAACGCCAGGAGCAACTTTTAGGTTCGTTGGAAAAGTGCCCGCTGGTGTCGAGAAACTCACTCAAGCCATCCCTGTCGCAGTTCACTTCACTGGCGAGGCGGACTACACAAAGGAAGAGATCCGTGTCGCCGTCGAGAAGGCACACACGGCAGTTTTCGAGGCCAGCCACTCGCTCAAGGGACAAGAGGTTTCGACAGAGTACGACGAGGCCAACAAGACAGTTGAAGTGACAGTGGCTGTGGAAGCGAGCAGCTCCGACGCACGCGGTGCGCTGATCAGTGTCGCTGAAGCTGCCCTGCAAGCGACACGACTGCAGATCCCCGCACGCGTATCGGCTGCCGCCCCCGGCTCGACCGGCGACGACGTTGTTCGAGGCGGCGTGGTGCTAGGCGGAAGCTCCAGCGCGTCGTACTCATGCACGTCTGGCTGGCCCGTCAAAGAAATTGGAGTGGCGCGTCAAGGTCTGATTACGGCTGATCATTGCCCAAACTCGATGAGCTACGTGGGAAGAAACGTACTCACTTACCGCAGCCGCCTGCCTTCTAGCAGCGGCGACATCCAATACATGAGCAGCACCGAGGAGGTCGGCAGGGAGTTCTATTGGAAGGTCGGCTCCTACCGCACTGTCACCGGCCTCAGCGCACCTGCCAATGACCTCCGACTTTGCAAGTTCGGGCGCAGCTCTAACGAGACGTGCGACAGCGTGCGCGACACCACCACCTGCCGGGACTCGTACTGCAACCTGGTGTCCATGGACGACCGCGAAGCGGCGTCAGGGGACAGCGGGGGCCCCTGGTACTACGGAACGATCGCCTACGGCGTTCACTCGGGCTACCACACCCATCTGCTCCAGAAGCGCGACCAGTTCACACCGCTCTACAACACGCTCAACGACGTCGGCGTCAAACTTCGGACCGGCTGACGTGCGGGCCTGGGTGACTGCTCTCGTTTGCGCTCCGCTGGCGCTGGCGTTGAGTTGCTCCGAGGACAGCAGCGGCCAACGGAGACCTGATCAGATCGACCTCGGACTTAAGATCCTTCTCAGCGACAGCGATGACCCCGGTTCCGGATCGGATGTTCAGTTCAACGGCACGATCGTCTCCGTGGGCTCGTGCTTCGGACTCGAGTCCGAAGGGGTGTCCGTCCCCATAGTTTGGCGCCCTGGCACAACAGCAAGCCACGGCGGAATTGCCCTCAAGGATGACGAAGGGACCTTGAAGCTGAT
Organism: Nocardioides sp. Bht2; assembly: GCF_047308515.1. NCBI lineage: Bacteria > Bacillati > Actinomycetota > Actinomycetes > Propionibacteriales > Nocardioidaceae > Nocardioides > Nocardioides sp. Bht2. The sequence continues at coordinate 789,461 of NZ_JBLBWI010000001.1, read as the reverse complement.
GGACGTCGTCACGGGAGACGGGGCCTTCCTACCTGCTTCTGCGAAAGCGGAGGGCATACCGGTCATTCCCGACGGGTGCATGTCCATTACAGGAGAAGTTCTGCTGGTCCAGCGGATTTCGAAGTCCGACTAGCGGATCTCCTTCGACCTGCTGCGGCGGCCAGAAAGCACGCCATAGCCAAGCACCCCCGCGCCCGCGCCACCGCTGACGAGAGACACCAAACGCCTCTCGCTACGCGACTTCGAGCAAGCCTCATCAACGCCCCTGACGTCTGACTGGCTCGGGGCCAGAACACTTCCACAAGCCCCAGCGTCGGATTCGACCGGCGCCAAGGAGAAGGCCAACCCAATGAGACAGAGGGTTCCGCCTACCAGAAGCGATGCCACGTTGACCGGATGCTCGGTTCTTCTCACTGAGGCTCCTTTGCTTGGACCTAGGATGTTCGAGAATTACGCTGGGACCAGTGCCCCGTTGCCTGGAGCCCTCAAGCGCCAGGGACCTCGTTGTAACGATATGCCGGTTCCGAGTTCCCGCCCAGATCATTTTGACTCTCCTGGCCCCGACACAGTTCCTTAGGAACAAGTGGGTCGGAGTTCGCCCGGCGAGCAGGTCGTCACGGGAGCCAACCCAACTCGCGAAATCGGCTCACCTGTCTCGTTGCCCGCCCCTTCCGAGCCCGCGATTGCTCACCCGCCTTCACCTACCCAAGAGAGGCTCTGCCGGCTGAGTTGAGTTCGTGCTCAGTGAAGGTGATTCGGGCGAGCGCGTTCGGTCGCTTCGGTGGCTCGGACTCGCCGATAGCTCGGCGAGTCTGTGCAGGCAGCATGGCTACCCGGTGTACGAGAAGTGAGATGTCGTACCTAACCCGGGCCGAGCAAGAGTTGAAACGAGCCGACTGTCAGCGACATGCCGGTGACGGTCTGAACTGCATCTATGTGTCTAGCTTGCGACGTAGGTATGGATTATACGTGGTCGATCTGGACCGCCTGAGCCTGTGACGGGTTCTTGAGGTCGTCGAGCTGCAACGTGCGGCCCGAGTATGGGTCGCGCCAGGTGCCGGCCAGGACGTCGTGGTCGCAACGGCCCTGCTGTTGGACCCGGGTACTGCCGGGGACGGCATCGCGGAGCAGGACGTCGTCCCGCTGGTTGCAGCCGTTGCGGTCGGTATCGCGCCACGCACTCCCGAACGCCTTGCGCTGGTAGTCGGTCGGCCGCGCGCGAGGCGCTTGGCGCAAGCCGTCGAGCAGGGTGGCGGCGCGTTCGGGGGAGAGCGGAGGAGCAGTGCCCGGCGTGACGGAGGCATCGGTGGTGTCGCTGAAGTCGACGTCGAGAGTGCAGGCGGAGAGGGTGAAGCCGAGGGCGATCACCAAGGGCGCGAGGAGCGGGGCGAGAAGGCGTGGCATCGCTGCGATCATGCCAACCGGCTCCGACAGATCCTGAGCTGGTCGCGGTACTGATCCAGACCGGTGGGAGCAGGAAATGACAGACAGTCAGCAAGTGGTGCAAGATGTGATCAGACGCCCAGCAGGTGACCCGAGACTCCTGCTGGGCGTCGTTCATTTCCTGCCGCTCGGGCTACTTGCTGCGCGGCGCTGCCAGGTAGCGGTTCAGCAGTCGCAGAGCCCACGCCGGCGTGACCTGGGCTCCGGAGAGCAGGGCCTTCGCCTGTAGCCCGACGGCACGGTGGACGGGCCCCTTGCCGGCTGCCGCAGCGGCCTCCAGCACTGCCTGCGCGACGTCGTCGGCGGTGAGTCTGATGCCGAGCGACTCAGTGCTGCGGGTGTGCATCTCGTCGGTCATCGCGGTCGCCACGAAAAGCGGCCAGAGCGCCGTCACGCTGATGTCGTGCTCGCGCCACTCCAGATCGAGCGCCTCGGTCAGTCCCCGGACGGCGAACTTGGTGGCCGAGTAGGTGGCCAGCTCAGGCTGCCCGTAGATCGCGGACGCCGACGCCAGGTTGATCACCCGCGCGCCGCGGGTCCGGGCCAGGTAGTCGAACGCGGTGTGGCAGCCGTTGAGGACGCCGGTCACGTTGATCTCGACGATCCGCTGCTGGAGCCGCAGGTCGATCTCCTCGAACCTGCCGGAGGAGAGGATGCCGGCGTTGTTCACGAGCACGTCGAGGGTGCCGTCAGGGCCGACGAAGGTGGCCAGCGCCGAACGCCACGCCTCGGCGTCGGTGACGTCGAGCAGACCGGTGACCAGGTGCTCGCTCGCTGTCGCCTGCGCCAACGAGGCCAAACCCAGCTCGTCGACGTCGAAGGCGCCGACGCGGTAGCCCGCGTTCAGGAAACGGAGTGCGGTGGCGCGGCCGATGCCGGCTGCGGCGCCGGTGATCAGGACATTCGGACGAGAACTCAACTCAACCCCCTGGGAGACGACGCCTCAGTGTGCCGTAGGCCCAAGGGGTTGAGCAGGTGTCTTGCCGGACGGACTCAGCTGGCGGGCGGTGCCGTCGGCTTCGCGTCGTCCTCGTCGTCGCCCTCGCGGCGGCTGCGGACTACCGCGACGCCGGCCAGTCCAGCCGCGAGCACCGCGACGCCGGCCAACAGCCAGACGGCCCACATCGGGAACTCGTCCTGCTCCTGGTCGGAGAGCGACTTCGCGTCGGCGGGTTCGCCGAGGGTGCTGACGTCGCAGGTCATCGGGTCGGCCTGCTCGCCACCCTCGGCGACCTCGAACTCGTAGTTCCCGCGGACCGGGTGGCCGTCCTCGCTCGTCACGTCGTACCGGATCGTGTGGACACCCGGCTCAAGTGCGTCGACGCGGGCACACAGGTAGCTGGTGTCGCCTGCGGTCTTGGCAGCACTGATCGGCAGACCCTTGTCGTCGGCGTCGAGGAGCGCGATCTCGTTCTTGCCGTTCGGGTCGAGTGCCTCACCGAACCGGAGCGCGATCACCTCGGCACCGGGGGCGACCTTGTCACCGGGACCGGGACTGCCGTCGAGCAGGGTGGTGTGCGCCCAGGCGGTGGAGGTGCCGGCGAGGAGCAGGGCGGGGGCCGCGAGGCCGATCAGAAGTTTGCGCATGCCAATCGGTTATCCATCAGTTCGGCAGGGTGCACGACGATCGACTTGGCGGCGTCGCCCACCTTCTGCGGGTTGGTCACGGTTGCGGTTCCGGCGCCCTGGGCGTCGGAGGTGAAGGCGAGGTGGACCTCGTTCGGCGGCTGGTCGCTGCCGGCCGGGTCGAAGGCGAAGTGAGCGCCGCCGTTGTCGACCTGGCACTTGGCAGCATGCAGGTGCAGCATGTAGTCGGTCTCGGCAGCGAGGCCGGTGAGCTCGACGGTGACCGTGGTGCCGTCACCGTTCTCCGCCACCCAGACGTCGCCCGCGACCGAGTCGCTGCCAGGGGGCGCGGTCTTCAGCTTGGTGAACTTGCCGGTCCGGACGTCGGCCCCGGTGAGTTCGTTGGCCGGAGTGGCGTCGGGCTCGTTCATGACGTGGCCGCTGTGGTCCTCGGCCCCGTTGTTGGAGCTGTGGTCGTCGCCGGCGTGGTCCTTGGACTTGTCGTCGTCGGAACCGCAGGCCGTCAGGCTCAGTGCGAGAAGTGCAGCGACACCCAGTCGCAGAGTCGTGGAACGCATGGCCTCCATTGTGCCGGAGGGGAGGTTGGCGGGGGCGGGGACTCCTTCGGGCTCGGTCGGCCCGTGGCGTTGATGGCATAGATCGGACACTTCGCGCCCCCGCCGGTGCCGGTTCTGGAAGGCTGGGCCACGAAGGAGGGCGATGTGTGGCGTTGGACGGACGGGTTGCCGGTGACCGCGGTGTTCTGCGGCGTCTGGGCGACCGAAGCCTGGGGTGATCGTGTCGGCTTCTCGGTAGCGATCCTGATCGGAATCGTGGCCGGGGTGGGCTGGTTCTGGCTCGCGCCTGTCGGGTTCGCCAAGAAGGCCTGGCTGTGGGTGCTGTACCTCGCCGGAGTATGCGTCGCTGGGGCCGTCGCCGGCCAACTGGAGGGGCCGGGACTGTTGCCGGGCGGGCTCGCGGTCCTCGGCGTCGTCGGCGGGCATCTTGTTGCGGAGCGGTTCGCGTGGCAGCGCAGGCCTGCGACGGCCACGCGGCACGAGTTGATCGGGTGAACGTCTCCGCCGACCTGGGTCTGAAGTGGGCGCGAGATGCTGCGCTCCTCGGAACGCTGATGATCGTGGTCACGCTCGGAGCGATGTACTTCGACCGCGGTGTGCCGTGGGGCTTCTACCTCGCGGGTGCCGCTGCCCTCGGCGTCGCCTGGTGGCGCGACTGGAAGTTGGAGCGTCTCCGCATCGAACACGAGGCCGCGGTAGCGCGGTGGGGCCGGCGCTGAACTACCGGCGGAAGCGTGCGGCACACCGTGCCGCGGGTGGCTGGGAGGGCTGTGTCGGAAGGGCGTGGAAGGGTATGCCCCGTGACCTTGCACCTGCACCGCGCCGAGCGCACCGACCTCCTGGCTGAGGGCCTGGGGCGGATGCTCGCTGCGCCGTTGCCGGATCCGTTCGTGCAAGAGGTCGTGGTGGTGCCCGCGCGCGGCGTCGAGCGTTGGCTGGGTCAGCAGCTCTCGCACCGGCTCGGGGTGGGCCCGCGCGGCGGGGACGGCGTCTGTGCCGGGGTGCGCTTCACCAGCCCGCACTCATTGGTCGCGCTCCTTCTCGGCCGGGAGAACGACGACCCGTGGCACCCCGACCGGCTGGTCTGGCCGGTGCTCAGCGCCATCGACTCCAGTCTCGACGCGCCCTGGGCCGCCACCTTGGCTGCTCACCTCGGCCACGGGCTGAGCGGGCCGGACGCCGAGCTGCGGCACAACCGGCGCTACTCCGTGGCCCGCCGGCTCGCCGGGCTCTTCGCGTCCTACGCCACGCAGCGTCCGCAGCTGCTCACCGATTGGCGCGAAGGCCGCGACACCGACGGCGTCGGAAACCCGCTCGACGCAGACCTACGCTGGCAGCCGGAGCTGTGGCGCTGGGTCCTCGACCTGGTCGATGAGCCTGCCCCGGACGCCCGTTTGCTGCGGGTCGTCAGCGCGCTCCGCGACGGTGAGGTCCCCGCCGACCTGCCGCCACGGCTCTCCCTCTTCGGGCATACCCGGATCCCGGCCAGCGAGGTCGAGCTGTTGGCCGCTCTCGGTCGACACCGCGACGTCCACCTCTGGTTGCCGCAGCCCTCCGCCGCGCTCTGGGTGCAGTTGAACGCCGTCACGGCTGCCGGTCCGGTGGCTCGCGACGCCGACACCGCAGGGCAGCAGATCGAGCACCCGCTGCTGGCCACTCTGGGGCGCGACGCGGTCGAGCTGCAACGCACACTGGCTGCGGCCGGAAGTGCCGTCGACCATGAACCGGCGACCGTCGAGGAGGGCAGCGACACTCTGCTCTCCCGGCTCCAGGCGGACCTCCGTGCCAACCGGGTCCCGGTGCCCGGCTCGGCCGCCCCCGATGACGACTCGCTCCAGGTCCACGCCTGTCACGGCCCGGCCCGGCAGGTCGAGGTGCTGCGCGAGGTGCTGGTCGGCCTGCTCGCGGACGATACGACTCTGGAACCGCGCGACGTCCTCGTGATGTGTCCCGACATCGAGACCTACGCCCCGCTGATCCAAGCCGGCTTCGGTCTCGGTGAGGTCGAGCCCGGCGAGCCCGGCCACCCGGCGCATACGCTCCGGGTCCGCCTCGCCGACCGCTCACTCGCCAGCACCAACCCGCTGCTCGCGGTCGCTGCTCGGCTGGTGCAGTTGGCCGGCGGCCGGGTCGGCGCTACCGAGGTGCTCGACCTGCTCGCCACCCCGGTGGTCGCAGGCAGGTTCGGGCTCGACACCGACGATCTGGCCACCATCGCCCGCTGGGTCGAGGAGTCCGGTGTCAGCTGGGGCATGGACGCGGCCGGCCGGGCCGAGTTCAAGCTCGACTCGATCGGCCAGAACACCTGGCGCGCCGGCCTCGACCGAATGCTGCTCGGCGTCGCGATGGCAGAGGGCCACCACGGCCGCCTCGGACCGGCACTACCACTCGACGACGTCTCGTCCGGTGATGTCGAGCTGGTCGGCCGGATCGCCGAGTACGTCGACCGGGTGGCCACCGCGATCGACGCGATCCTCACCGCCACCACCGTCAGCCAATGGATCGCCCGGCTCACCGAGGCGGTCACCGCGATCACCCGGGTCCCGCAGCGGGACGTCTGGTTGGTGGCCCAGTTCGAGCGGGAGCTCGCCGCGATCGCTCAGTCCGCTGCCGAAGAGACCACCCTGGCGCTCAGCGACATCCGCACCCTGCTGGAGCACCGGCTCGCCGGGCGCCCGACCCGGGCCAACTTCCGGACCGGCACGCTGACGGTCTGCACCATGGTGCCGATGCGTTCGGTGCCACATCGCGTGGTCTGCCTGATCGGCCTCGATGACGGCATCTTCCCGCGGGTCCGTGCCGTCGACGGTGACGACGCCCTCGCCCGTTCGCCGCGCACCGGCGAACGCGACCTCCGCAGCGAGGACCGCCAGCTCTTCCTCGACGCCGTCCTGGCAGCCACCGACAAGTTGGTGATCACCTACAGCGGCGCCAACGAACACTCGGGGGCCGAACGCCCGCCGGCCGTCCCGCTCGGCGAGTTGATCGACGCCGCCAAGCAGACCGCGCCCGAGGCGAACGTCGTGGTCCGCCACCCGCTCCAGGCGTTCGACCGCCGCAACCTGGAGCCCGGCCTGGTCTCAGCGCGCCGACCTTTCTCGTTCGACCGCGCGGCGCTGGCCGGGGCCCGGGTCGCCGAGGGAGAGCGTCGTCCTCGCGGTCCGCTGCTCAGCGCTCCGCTCCCGGCCCGGCCGACCCGCGAGGTGTCGTTGGTCGACCTGCAGCGCTTCCACGCCCACCCGGTCCGTGAGTTCCTCCGAAGCCGGTTGGAGGTGACCACTCCGCTGGAGGAGGAGATCGCCGCCGACGCGATCCCGATCGACCTCGACGGGCTCGCCAAGTGGGGCGTCGGGGACCGCCTCCTCAACGACGTCCTGGCCGGTCTCGACCCGGCCGAGAGCATGCTCGCCGAACAGCTCCGCGGCAAGCTGCCGCCGCTGGCCCTCGGCACCCGCGCGCTGGCCGAGATCGTGCAGAACGTCCAGCAACTCGTCAACCGCACTGCGCCGCTGCGCCAGGGCACGCCGCGCTCCGTCGACGTCGATGTCGACCTGGGCGAAGGCCGCCGTCTCACCGGCACGGTGACGGGCATCTTCGGCCACCAACGGGTCGCGATCACCTACTCCCGGATCCGGGCCAAGCAGCGGCTCGCCAACTGGATCGACCTGGTCGCGCTCGCAGCCTCCTACCCGGACGAACATTGGACCGCCTCCGCGGTCGGGCGAGGCCGCGCGGGAGTCACCCAGGCACTGGCCGGACCGCTCGACCATCGCGCTATCGACCACCTACGGGTGCTCGTCGACCTCTACGACCAAGGGATGCGCGAGCCCCTGCCGATCCCGTTGGAGACCGCTCTCGGCTGGGCCGAGGGGCAGTTCCAGGCCCAGCGCGGCAACCCGGCCGACCCGTTGGAAGCGGCCCGGAACGCCTGGTTCCCGCGCCAGGCCCGCGACTTCACCATCGACGGCGACTGCGACGACGCGTCGCTGCGGATGGTCTACGGAGACAAGGCGGAGCTGGATGTGCTGCTCGGTCCGGTCCGTGACGACCAGCCCTTCGCCGAAGCCGGGCACCGGCTCGGCCAGTTGGCCTGGCGGCTCTGGTCCCCGCTGCTGGAGGGTGGCGAGCGGGTGATGTCGCTGTGAGCCCCGACCTCGCCCCGTTCGCGATCACCGATCCGCTGCCCACCGGAACCACGCTGCTGGAGGCCAGCGCCGGCACCGGGAAGACCTGGACCATCGGCGCCCTGGTCGCCCGCTTCGTCGCCGAAGGGGTGGCCACCCTCGAGGAGATGCTGGTCGTCACCTTCGGCCGCGCCGCCAGCCAGGAGCTGCGCGAGCGGGTCCGCAGCCAGTTGGTCGAGCTGGAGGCCGCGCTCGGCGCCCCGGAGACCGTCCCCGGCGGCAATGAGGTGGTCGACCTCCTGATCGGGGTCGACGACGACGAACGCCTGCGCCGCCGTCGCCGGGTCCGCGAAGCACTGGCTGGCTTCGATGCCGCCACGATCGCCACCACCCACCAGTTCTGTCAGCTGGTGCTGCGGAGCCTCGGCGTGGCCGGCGACACCGACGCCGACGCGACCCTCGTCGACGACCTCGACGATCTCGTGGTGGAGGTCGTCGACGACCTCTATCTCCGGGGGTTCGCGCGCAGCGACGAAGGCCCGGCGTTCAGCCGGCGGACGGCGCTCGCGATCGGCCGCGCCGCGATGGGCGACCCGCAGGCCCGGCTGCAACCCACCGACGACGACCCTGCCGGAGGGCCCGGGCGTCGGGTCGCCTTCGCCGGACTCGTCCGCCAGGAGGTCGAGCGCCGCAAGCGGAAGCTCGGTGTCCTGGGCTACGACGACCTGCTCAGCCAACTCGCCGACGCGCTCGTCCACCCGGACGCCCCGGCCCGGGTGCGGATGCGGCAGCGCTGGAAGGTGGTACTGGTCGACGAGTTCCAAGACACCGACCCGGTGCAGTGGCAGGTCCTCGACCGGGCGTTCACCGGTCACGCCACGATGGTGTTCATCGGTGACCCGAAGCAGGCGATCTACGCCTTCCGAGGCGGCGACGTGGTCACCTATCTCGACGCCGCCGAGACGGCCGGGGACCGCCGGACCCTAGGCACCAACTGGCGCTCCGACCCGCCGTTGCTGGACCGGCTCAACACCGTCCTCGACGCGGCCGCGCTCGGTGACCCGCGGATCGTGGCGCGGCACGTCGACGCCGCCCACACCGGTTCGCGGCTGATCGGCGCGCCGGAGCCGGAGCCGTTCACCGTCCGGGTGCTCAACCGCTCCGACTTCGGCTCCAAGGGTCGACGCAAGGTGGCGATCGGGCGGATCCGGCCCGCCGTCGCCGCCGACTGCGCCCACCAGATCAAGGCTCTGCTCGCCTCGGACGCCACCTTCGACGGGCGGCCGATCCGGCCCGGCGACGTCGCCGTACTGGCACATACCGGCAAGCAGTTGCAGCTGGTCTACGACGCCCTCAGCGAGCTCGGCGTCCCCGCCGTCATCGCCGGCGGTGGCAGCGTCTTCTCCACACCTGCGGCACGCGAGTGGCTGGCGCTGCTCGAGGCGCTCGAGCAACCGCACCGGGCCGCCCGCGCCCGAGCGGCGGCGTTGACCGCCTTCGTCGGCGTGGACGCCGTCGCCCTGGACGCCGACCCCGATCTCACCGACCGGCTCTCCCAACGCTTCGTGGGCTGGGCGGGCCTCTTCGCCCAACGTGGTGTGGCCGCGGTGTTGGAGGCCAGCGTGGTCGGTGGCCTCTACGCCCGGGTGCTCGGCGATACGGGCGGGGAACGCCGCCTCACCGACCTCAAGCACGTCGGCCAGGCGCTGCACCAGATGGTGCTCACCGAGCGGCTCGGCCTCGTCGCGCTGGTGCAGTGGCTGCGCCGTTCGATCGCCGAGGCAGCCACCGACACCGGGAGTGAACGGACCCGGCGTCTCGACAGCGACGCCGCCGCCGTCCAGCTCGTCACCATCCACGGCAGCAAGGGGTTGCAGTACCCCGTCGTGCACCTTCCGTTCGTTGCCGACCGGTGGGTCCCCGAACCGGATATCCCGCGGTTCCACGCGCCCGCCGACCACCACCGGGCGCTCGACGTCGGCGGCCCCGGTGGCAGCGGTTGGCACGAGGCGCTCCGGTTAGCCAAGGCCGAGGAAGCGGGGGAGTCGCTGCGGCTGCTCTACGTGGCGATGACCCGCGCGCAGAGCCAGGTCGTCACCTGGTGGTTCCCCTCCACGAACACTCCTGACTCGTCGCTGCACCGGCTCCTGGTCGGTCGGGGGCCGGGCCACGCCGCAGTCCCTGACCGGCACGAGCTGCCCGACAACGACGACGTGATGGTCTACTTCGAGGCCTGGCAGGCCCGCGGCGGACCGACATGGCGACGCGTCGAGCCGCCGGCCGCTTCGCCCGAGCTCGTCTCCGAGGAGCGTTCGCCGCTCGGCGTCCGCGAGTTCGGGCGGGTCGTCGACACCGCCTGGCGCCGGACCTCCTACTCCGCGTTGAGCGCTGCCGCCCAGCAGGCCGCAGTCCCGTCCGCGGGAGCGCTGCGGATCGGTGAGGTGGGCAGCGAGCCCGAGGAGACCCCGAAGACCGACGAACCGGCCGGCGTCGACACCAGCACCTCGCAGAACCAGCGCGCCCAGGAGACCGCCGACGGCGCCGACCCGCTAGCGACCCTGTCGCCGATGGCGACCCTCCCGGTGGGAGCGACCTTCGGTTCCCTGGTGCACGGCGTCCTGGAACACGCCGACCCCCAGGCAGCCTCCTGGCCCGACGAGTTGCGTCGGGTCGCCGCCGAGCAGCTGCTCCGTTGGCCCGTCGAGCTGGATCTCGACGTCCTGGTCGATGCCCTCGTCGAGGTCTGCGCCTCGCCGCTCGGCTCGTTGGCCGGCGACGTGAGCCTGGCGCAGATCCCGCTCACCGAGCGGTTGCGCGAGCTGGAGTTCGAGTTCCCGCTCGCCGGGGGCGACCATCCCACGGTGACAGCTCCGGTCCTGCTCGGCGACCTCGCACCGGTGCTCCGCCGGCACCTGCCCACGGGCGATCCGCTGCTTCCCTACGCCGACGCCCTCGCAGACCCGGCGCTCGGCACCCAGAGCCTGAAGGGCTACCTCACCGGCTCGATCGACGTCGTGCTCCGCGTCGACGGGCGCTACCTGGTGGTCGACTACAAGACCAACTGGCTGGGCCCGATGGGCGAGCCACTCTTCGCCGACCACTACCGGCCGTCAGCTCTGGCCGAGGCGATGGGCCACTCCGACTATCCGCTGCAGGCAGTGCTCTACGCCGTCGTCCTGCACCGCTATCTGCGTTGGCGCCTACCCGACTACGACCCCGACCAGCACCTCGGCGGGGTGCTCTACCTCTACGTGCGCGGCATGTGCGGTGCCGCGACGCCGCGGATCGACGGCGAACCGACCGGTGTCTTCGCCTGGCGACCGCCGACCGCTCTGGTCCTCGAACTCAGTGACCTGCTCGACGGAGGCGCACGATGAGTGAACTGTTCGAGCCGGACGGTCCTTACGACCAGCGGCTCGCCCTGCGTGCCGACGGCACGCTGGCCGCCTTCAACCAGGCGGGTGTCCTCAGTGCGGCCGACGTCCACGTCGCCACCCGACTCGGGGCGCTGGCCGGGGAACACGACCCTTCCGTCCTGCTCGCGGTAGCGCTGGTCAGCCGCGCGGTCCGGGGCGGCTCGGTCTGCCTGGACCTAGCCGAGGCGCGGGTCAGTCTGAGCGAGGTGGCCGCGGAGCTGCCGTGGCCGGAGCTCGACGGCGGCGCGGATGACACCTGGCTGGCTCGCGTGCGGAGCAGCCCGCTGGTCGCCGCGGGCGTGGTCCACCTCGACTACGACCTGGTCTACTTCGATCGCTATTGGCGCCAAGAGGTCCAGCTCTGCGACGACTTGCTGGCCCGTGCCGCGCGTGGCATCACCCTCGTCGATGACACCGTCCTCGCCTCTGCCGAGCGGCTCTTCCCCGGCGACTCCTACGCCGAGCAGCGCGCCGCCGCGCTCGCTGCGGTCGGGTCGCGGACCACGGTGCTGACCGGCGGCCCCGGCACCGGAAAGACCACCACGGTCGCCGGGCTCCTGGCCCTCCTTGCCGCGCCTGGCGGGCGAGCGCCGCGGATCGCCCTGGCTGCGCCCACCGGCAAGGCCGCCGCGCGGCTGCTGGAGGCGGTGCAGGGCGAGATCGCCCACCCGCGGTTCACCGAGGCCGAGCGGGAGGTGTTGGCGGAGCTGAGCTCCTCGACGCTGCACCGGCTGCTCGGTTCGCGCCCCGACAACAGCACCCGGTTCCGGCACCACCGCGGCAACCGACTGCCGCACGACATCGTCGTCGTCGACGAGACCTCGATGGTCTCGCTGACGATGATGGCCAGGCTGGTGGAAGCCCTGCGCCCCGAGGCCCGGTTGATCCTGGTCGGTGACCACAACCAGCTCGCCTCGATCGACGCCGGAGCCGTCCTGGCCGACCTGGTCGCCGGCCTTCCCGACGGGCCCGGTGCACCGGCGGTCGTCGGTTCGCTGCACACCAACCACCGCTCCCAGCGGGACATCATCGAGCTCGGCGAGGCGATCCGGGCCGGTGACGCGGACGCCGCCGTCGCGCGCCTGCAGACGCCGTCCGACGAGGTCACCTACTCCGACCAGACCGGTGTCCTGGGGGACGACCTCAAGGCGAGCATCCTGGAGGTGGCCCTCGCTGTCCGTGCCGCCGCCCGGGCCGGTGATGCGGTAGAGGCGCTGAGTGTGCTCGACCGGCACCGCCTGCTCTGTGCACACCGCGACGGACCCCTCGGTGTCGAACACTGGAACCGCCAGGTCGAGGAGTGGATCGCCGAGGCCACCCGCGGCGAAGGGGACGATCCGCTGATCGACCCCTGGTACGTCGGTCGCCCGGTCCTGGTGCGGGTCAACGACTACTCGCTCGGCCTGCACAACGGCGACGTCGGGGTAGTGATCCGGGAGCCGGACGGATCGGTGCGGGTCGCCTTCCAGAGCACCGGCGGGATCGTCGCGTTCCCGCCGTCGCGACTCTCGGCGATCGAGACCATGCACGCGATGACGATCCACAAGTCGCAGGGCTCGCAGGCCGCACAGGTCACGGTATTGCTACCGGAGGAGGAGTCCCGGTTGTTGACCCGCGAGCTCTTCTACACCGCCGTCACCCGTGCCCGGTTCCGAGTCAACGTGGTGGGTGCCGAGTCGGTGGTGCGGTCGTCGCTGGCCCGCCGGGTCAGCCGAGCGAGCGGGCTGCGACAACGGTTGGAGCCGACCAGGTGAACGCTCAGGCGATCCTCCGGTTGCTCTGACAGCCCGGCACCGGTGCGGCGATGATGTGCGGGCGAGAACGAGCGGAAGGCAGGCGATGAAGCGGATTTCTGGACCCACCCGATGGAGTGCGGCGGCGTTGCTCGTGCTTGCCGGCGTCACCGGTTGTAGCGGCGACGACGACGCGTCCGAGGCGCTGACCGACCGCGACGGCGCGGACGTCGTGAAGACGGTCGCCGCCGATATGGCGAAGGTGAACGCGATGCACGTCTCCGGCGTCTCCGAGGAGGCCGGCACCACGGTGACCTTCGACCTCTCCACGGACCGGGTCGGCCACTGCGTCGGCGAGATGAGCATCGGGGCCGGCAGCAGCCAGTTCGTCACCGACGGCAAGCAGTTCTTCATCAAGGGCAACGACGCTTTCTGGTCCTCGACCACCGAGGACGCCGGCACCGCGAAGAAGGTTCTGAAGTTCATCGGCGGGAACTGGGCGCTGGTCGAGGGCGCCGAGTTCGCCGAGTTCTGCGACCTGGCCAGCATGCTGGAGGGGATCGGCGAACAGCCCGAGGACGCCGAGCTGAAGGTGAGTGACGACGTCACCGTGCACCGCGGCGACAAGGTGGTGAAGGTGGTCTCCACCCGTAAGGACGGCGACGTGACCACCACGCTGGTGACGAGCAAGGCGCCGCACCGGATCGTGCGCAGCGCGCGGACCGGTTCGACCACCTCGACCCTGGAACTCAGCGACTTCGACGTGCCGGTGCGCGCGGTGCTCCCGGCCGAGGGCGACTACGTGGATCTTGCGAAGCTGACGAAGTAGGCGCAGCGGGCCCGGAGTACGGCAGACTTGGTCCGATGGCCCAGCCGGTTTCGGCGCGGGCCCGCGGGGTAGAAGAAGGCTCGGGTACGGGCTAGGAGATGAACGTGGAGTTGCACGAGCAGTTGGCAGCGCTTGCCGCGCAGCGGGGGCGCGAGGTCTTCGCGAACCCGGACGGGTTGCGCGCGGCGCTGGAAGATTTCCTCGACGAGCAGAGTGCCTCGGTCGGAGAACTCAACCTTCTTGTCGACGCCGTCCGCCTCGGCGGACTGGCTCAGGTGGAGGCCAACCTGGCGCGCGGTGCGCAGCCGGACGCCGCCGTCGCGGCAGCCGGTGAGTTCCTGGCCAGGCAGCGCGGCACGACCGAGCAGGGCAGTTGCCAGTGGGCGTGCGCGGCACTCGGCTACGCCGTCGGCATGGTGCCGGCCCCGATCGTGCAGCGGTTGCGCGACTCGTACCGCAGCTCGGGCGCACCGCTGCCGCCGCAGTCCGGTCAGCCCGCCCAGCCGCCGACGGTGTCGCCGGCCTACCCGACCGCGCCGATGGCTCCTGCACAGGGTGGCTGGTCGGCACCGCAGCAGCCGTGGTCCCCGCAGATGGTCGCCGGTGCACCGGGAGCACAGTCCTGGGGAGCGCCGCCGGCCAAGAAGAGCAAGGGTCCGCTGATCGCCGTCGGTGTCGCGGTGGCCGCGGTCCTGATCGGCGGCGGCGTCGTCTGGGCCGTGGTCGGTTCCGGCGACGACAACGACAAGAAGTCGGCGAGCGACCCGACCTCCAAGGTGAGCGAGTCGGGCGGCTCGGACACCCCCAAGCCGTCCGGAGATGCGCTCGCCGAGAAGTCCCCGGTGGAGATCCGCGACGCCGTGGTGGCGCAGATGAAGGACGTGAAGTCCCTCAATATGGCGGGCGAGGTGACCACCGATGGCGAAGAGATGACGATGGACATCTCGATGGACACCACCGGCCGTTGTCAGGGCACGATGGAGATGCAGGGCGGCCGCGCGGAGATCGTCTCCGACGGCACCGACATGTATATGAAGGGCAACGAGCAGTTCTGGATCGTCAGCAGCGGCGAGGCGAACCCGGAGCAGTTCATGCTCGACATGTTCAGTGACAAGTGGGTCCGGATGGCCGGTTCCGCAGCAGACGCCGACGAGTTCTGCGACCTCGACAACATGCTCAGTGAGTTCGTCGGGAACAGTGGCTCCGACGTCGATTTCACGGTCAAGGGCACCACGATCCACAACGGTTCCGAGGCGGTCGAACTGACCTCCGACGACGGCGGCACGATGCTGGTCGCCAACTATGCGCCGTACCACGTCCTGAAGTTGGTGGACACCGGTGACGAACCGGGTGACTTCGAGTTCAGCCGGTACAACGAGGAGCTGAACCTCAACATCCCCAAGGACTACATGGACATCCCGTCCTGATCGGCCGGGCGGTGCGCTGGCGCCGCCCGGGCTCGGCGCTCAGCGCCAGTCGAGGTAGCTGACGCCGGGCTTGGTGGTCCCGAACAGCTGGGTGACGGTGACCAGGGTGAAGCCGCGGCGCTTCAGTTCGCGCACCATCTGCGGAATGGCGTCGACCGTGGTGGGCCGGATGTCGTGCATCAGGACCACCGTGTTCCGCTTCACATGGTTGAGCACCGAGTTCCGGACGTGCTTGGCGTTGCGGATCTTCCAGTCCTGGGTGTCGATGTTCCACAGCACCTCAGCCAGCCCGGCCCGTTTCTCGGCCTTCAGCACCTGCTTGTTGCTGGCGCCGTAGGGCGGGCGGCAGAGCGTCGGCCGGATGCCGGTCGCCTGCTGGATCAGTTGCTTGGTGCGGTGCAGTTGCCAGTCCAGATCCTTCGGCTTGAGCCGCCGCAGATCGGCGTGGTTCCACCCGTGGACGCCGACCTCGTGTCCTTCACGGCTGATCCGGGCGGTGGTCTTCGGGTGCCACTTCACCATCTGGCCGACCAGGAAGAAGGTGGCCGGCACCTTCTGGTTCTTCAAGATGTCGAGCAGTCGCGGGGTGGGCAGGCTCGGACCGTCGTCGAAGGAGAGCGCCACGCAGCGCTTCTTGGTGCAATCGACCGGCTCGAACTCGGCAGGCTGGGGCTTCTTCGACACCGGCGGCTTGCTGTGGGCGTCGTCGTCGGTGGCGAGACCGCCGTCGACCTCGGGCTGGCTGTCGGTGTCGCCCTCGGCACTTGGTGCCTGCTCGACCTGGGTCCGTGACGCCGTCGTCGCGGCGCCCTCCTCACGCAGGATCGGTTGCCCGATCGCCACCATCAGAGCGCACGCCAGCAACAGCACCAGCACGCGTGCCTGCATTCCTCAACCCTCTTCGCTCAGCCCGGCCCCACCCCGGAGCAGCTTTCCATATCCACCTATCCCACGCGGTGGCTTCCCCCAGGGTTGACAGAGCACGGCCTGGAATCTTGTGAAAAAGTCCAAAGGCACGTTGCGAGATCCTGGTTACTCTTTGGTACATGAAGCGCACGATCTACGACGCCGACCACGAATCCTTCCGCGACTCCGTCGCCGCCTTCCTCGACCGGGAGGTCAAGCCGCACCTTGAGGAGCACGCCACGAACAAGGCGTTGCCGCGCGAGTTCTGGCTCGGCGCGGGAGCCCAGGGGTTCCTCGGCCTGGAGATCCCGGAGGCGTACGGCGGCTCCGAGGCCGGCGACTACCGGTTCAACGCCGTGCTCACCGAGGAGCTGAACAAGGTCAACGCCGCCTTGGGCTCGTGCGTCGGTATCCACGCTGACATCACCGCCCCCTACCTGGTCGAACTGGGCACCGAGGAGCAGAAGCAGCGGTGGTTGCCCGGCGTCGCCTCCGGTGAGATCCTGCTCGCGATCGGGATGACCGAGCCGTCCGGCGGCTCCGACCTCGCCGCGTTGAAGACCACCGCCGTCCGCGACGGTGACGACTGGGTGATCAACGGCTCGAAGACCTTCATCACCAACGGCTACTCCGCGGACCTCGTCATCACCGCCGTGCGGACCAGCCCGGAGAAGGGTGCCCGCGGGATCACCCTCTTCGCGATCCCGGCCGACGCGCCCGGCTTCAGCCGCGGCCGCAAGCTCGACAAGGTCGGCCAGGACGAGTCCGACACCGCTGAGCTCTTCTTCACCGACGTCCGCCTCGGCGACGACCACATCGTCGGTGACCTCGACGGCGGCTTCATCCACATGATGCAGAAGCTCCCGCAGGAGCGGCTCGGCTGCGCCATCTCGAACACGGCGCACGCCAAGCAGATCCTGGTCGAGACGCTGCAGTACACGAAGGAGCGCCAGGCGTTCGGTGCCCCGATCGGCAGTTTCCAGCACAACAAGTTCCTGCTTGCCGACCTCTTCACCCGGATCGAGGTGACCGAGGCGTTCATCGACCAGTGCGTGATCGCCCACGACAAGAAGGAGCTCACCTCGGTCGACGCCGCGAAGGCGAAGTGGTGGAGCTCGCAGATCCAGAACGAGGTCATCGACCACTGCGTGCAGCTGCACGGCGGCTACGGCTTCATGAACGAGTACCGGGTCGCTCGCGCCTGGCGTGATGCCCGGGTCTCGAAGATCTGGGCCGGCTCGAACGAGATCATGAAGGAGCTGATCGGCCGCGACCTCGGCCTGTGAGTGGTCCGATGCGGTGTTTCGTGGCCGTGGTTCCCCCGCCCGACGTCGTCGAGGAGATCGACGCGTTCTGGGAGCCGCGGCGCGGAGCCGCTTCGTGGCGGTGGACCGCACCCGAGCAGTGGCACCTCACCCTGGCGTTCCTGCCGCGGGTGGAGGAGTACCTGCTCGACGAGCTGATCGAGAGGTTGGCGGCCGCGGCTCAGCGTCGCGGTCCACTGCGGCTGGCGATCAGCGGCGGCGGTGCGTTCCCCGACGTGGCCCGGGCCAAGGTGCTGTGGGCCGGGCTTGAGGAGGGCGGTGACGTGGACGAACTGTCCCGGCTGGCGACCGGGGCCCGCAATGCAGCGGTGGCGACCGGCGTCGAGGTGGACGGCACCAGGTTCCGGCCCCACCTCACCCTGGCGCGGCTCGGGCATCCGGAGGAGGTGACCCGCTGGTTGCGGGTGGCGGACACCTTCACCTCGGCGCCGTTCGCCGTCACCGAGATGGTGTTGATCGCCTCGCACCTCGGGGAAGGTGCGCGGCGCCGTCCCCGCTACGAGAGGTTGGCGGAGCTCCCGATCGGGTCGCTTGGGACCTGACCTGAGGTGTCACGCCGTCAGGAACGGGAGATGGTGATCGCCAGTCCGATCAGGTGCCCCATCCGGGCCAGCTCCGACTCCAGGTACTCGGGGCCTCCGCGGCGTCCGACCACGACGATGTCGTTGAGTAGCGGCGCGGCGGCGAGGACGGTGTTCTCGTCGTCGCTCTCCACCATCGTGCTGCGGTCGATGTCGAACCAGCCCAGCTCGTCGGGTGCGGCGGAGGTGGAGTGCAGGACGGTGACGCCGTCCTCGGTGCGCCGGACCCGGGCGGCCCAGTCGGAACGGAAGACGGCCGGGATGAGCTCGATCAGCCGGTCGAGGGCCTGGACCGGGTGCTCGGAGAGCTCCTCGACGGCTTCGAGGTCGAGGAAGAGGTTGCCGCCGGCGGCGTAGCGCGAGATCCAGAGGACGTGGACGCCGTCGAGCAGGTTGCAGGCCGAGACGATGGAGTCCGGCATCACCCCGGGCGCGGTCTCCAGCAGCACATCGTCGACCGCGGTGCCGTCGTCGGCTCGGTGCTCCACGACTTCGATCGCCTCGATGTCACCACCGGCTTCACCGATCGCTGCGGCGACCCGGCCCAATGAGCCGGGAACGTCGGGCAGTTCTACGCGCAGTAGGAACGGCATGCACACCACGATAACGACCTCGTGTTTCCGCCGCGTTGCTTCTCGTGGAGTGGTCAGCTGTGGCGCCCTGGCCCGGGGGTCTGATGCGGACGGCGGTGAGCGCCCACTAACGTGACCCACCATGAGCGCTATCGAGGGTGTGTCCCAGACGTTCGACGCTTCGGCCTGGAAGCCGGTGCCGGGGTTCGAGGACCTGACCGACGTGACCTACCACCGGGCGGTGGACCACGGCACCGTCCGGGTTGCCTTCGACCGCCCCGACGTGCTCAACGCGTTCCGGCCCAACACGGTCGACGAGCTGCTGCGGGTGCTGGAGCACGCGCGGATCTCGGCCGACGTCGGCTGTGTGCTGCTCACCGGCAACGGCCCGAGCGAGAAGAACGGCAAGTGGGCCTTCTGTACCGGTGGCGATCAGCGGATCCGGGGGCGTGCCGGCTACCAGTACGAGGCTGACGGCGAATCGCTGGCGACCGGTGCCACGGGCGCCGAGGAGCCGAGCCCGATCGACAAGGCCCGGTTGGCGCGGCTGCACATCCTCGAGGTCCAGCGGCTGATCCGGTTCATGCCGAAGGTCGTCATCTGCCTGGCCAACGGCTGGGTGGCCGGCGGCGGGCACTCGCTGCACGTGGTCTGCGACCTCACCCTGGCCAGCATCGAGCACGGTCGCTTCAAGCAGACCGACGCCGACGTGGGCTCGTTCGACGGCGGCTACGGTTCGGCCTACCTCGCACGTCAGGCCGGGCAGAAGTTCGCCCGGGAGATCTTCTTCCTCGGCCAGGAGTACTCCGCCGAGGACGGCGTCAAGATGGGCGTCGTCAACAAGGCCGTCCCGCACGCCGAGCTCGAGGCCACCGGCCTGGAATGGGGCCGGATCATCAACGGCAAGAGCCCCACCGCCCAGCGGATGCTCAAGTACTCCTTCAACCTCCTCGACGACGGCCTGGTCGGCCAGCAGCTCTTCGCCGGCGAGACCACCCGTCTCGCCTACATGACCGACGAAGCCGTCGAGGGCCGCAACCAGTTCCTGGAGAAGCGGGAGCCGGACTGGAGCCCGTACCCCTGGTACTACTAGAATTCGGCGTTTCCGCAGGTCAACGGGCTAATTGGCCGCCTTGTTCCCCACGTGTTCCCCAAGCGCGGCAGCAACTAGGTCCGCAGCCGCCGTTCGCGTCCGGTCCTCAGCGTTTGGCCACAGGTGGGCGTAGGTCGAGAGCGTGGTGGTTGCGCTGGCGTGCCCCAGCGCCCGCTGCACGGTCACCACGTCGCAGCCCGCAGCGATGAGGCCGCTGGCGAAGTAGTGCCGAAGGTCGTGCAGTCGTACGTCGACGTCGGCCGCGTCCCTGGTGGCCCGCCAGCGCCAGGTGATCGCGTTGTCGTACAGGGGCCCGTTCCCGACGGTGAACAGCCAGCCATCCTCGTGTGGCGGGTGCTCAGCTACGTGCTGGGAAAGGATCGCCACGAGGCCGTCGGGCAAGTAAACGGTCCGCTCCGACCCGTACTTCGGCGGCACTACCTTGAAGGTCTGGCCATCCCGCTGCAACTGCCTCGTCACGCGGAGGGTGCGGCGCAAGAAGTCGATGTCCCCGACCTGAACGGCCGCCGCCTCGCCCTTGCGTAGCCCGGCGAACGCACACAACGCGACGTACGCCCGGAACCCGTGCCGGGTCGATACCCGCTTGTCCTGATCCGCGTTCGCAAGCAGTAGGCCGACGTCCTCGGAGGACGGCAGGCGCATCGCCGCCTCGGCCTTCCGTCTGCGGGGGAGGGCCACACCCTCGGACGGGTCGCGGGCGATCACGCGGTCCGCGACCGCAGCCCGCAGCGCGCCTCGAATGATCGTCATGCGGGTGTCGATCGTGGTCGCCGCCAACGTCGCCGTCATGCCCTTCACCCACGCCTCGACGTGGGACTTCCGCAGGGACCGCAGGGGCACGTCCTTGAACGTGCAGGTGTCCACCGTGCGGTCGGCGTTGTCCCGGGTCGAATCGACCCACACTTGGTTGGGCGACCAGGTGGCGTAGAACCGCGCCAGCGTGACCTTCCCGGCGTTGGGGTCAACCCATTCGCCTTTGACCATCGCTGCCGTTTCGGTGGCCAGCCAGTTGTTCGCGTCAACCTTTCGCACGAACGCCCGCGTGTGGTCCCTCCCGGTCTCGTCGCGGTATCGGCCCAGCCAGCGCTTCCCGACGCCGTGGCGGGCAGTCCGTACCTGCTCGCCGGACTCCTTGTCCGTGGTGAACCACAGGTCCCGCACGTGTGATGTCGCCATCACTCCCCCTTTCGCTGGCGCGTGGTGATGAACCCGCGCTCGGTGGCCCGCTTCACCCAGTTGGACGCGGTGCGGAGGGATGTGTCGAAGTGGTCCCTGACCGCAGCAGTCGGCGCGCCGTCCAGATTGGCCTTGTAGACACGGGCCACTTCGCGGAGTTGGTCGTCGTTCACGCGTCGCCGCGCCTGCTGGACCTTCCGCACGCCTTCGCGGCCCAGATCTGGACCGATCTCCCAGGCGGACCCGGCTTGCGAAACGGAGCGCTTGGCCGCCAGGTATCGGACGCCGTGGTCAAGCATGTCCCTGACGCGGATCGCGCGCAGGTCGGCTGTCTGCACCTCACGGTCATCGGGCTCGACCATGAACGCCCCAGCGCCCATGCATACGGGCCGACCGCCGATGACGGCGAAGGACGCGCGGTGCGCAGCTTCGCCCTCCCGCTCCGACAGAAAGACGACCTCAAACTGGAGTGGCAGGGTCGTGCCGTCATCGCCAACGCCGACGTAGTCAACGTCTTCTGGGACACGGATGACGGTCTGCTGCCCGCCCTGCGTCTTGGGGTAGAACTCGAACATACGCAACTCCTGTGTCAGATGCTTACGCTTCCTAGCGTACGCAATTAGCGCAAACCTAGTCAACGAGCACCACCGGGAACTGCCCGGATGTGATGACGACAGGAGTGCGAAATGCCAGACCACATGACCACGGCCGAGGTTTCGGAACTGATCCGAACCCCGGCCGAGACGGTCCGCTATTGGCGACACATCGGAAAGGGGCCGCGCTCGTTCAAGGTCGGCCGCCGCGTGCTGTACCGGCGCAGCGATGTCGATTCTTGGTTGGAGGCGCAGTACGCCGCCGGGGACCAGGCGGGCCAGTGACCACGTGCGCGACTTCCGCGAATGGGTTCTGTGGTCCGTCGGGGTATCCATCGAAGTTCCCGACGATCCGGCCGTCCCCGAACGAGAGCGCCTCAGGCGCGCAATCGGCCCTGACAGAGCGAGGCGCGTGCTGACCGCCCTGGCGGCCCATGCCGACAATGACGGCCGCGCGTTTCCGTCGGTCGGGACGTTGGTGGAACTGACGCGCCTTAGCCGTTGGACGGTCCGAGACGCGCTCGCTTATCTGGCTGCCGCCGGGGTCATCGCGCAGGCAGGCACACGTGGTCGCGGCGTCGTGGTCTGGCTGCTGTCTCCTGGCGGGGATGCGCGCCATGGCGGGGACCCCCGCCAAGTGGCAGAAACCGGCTCCCTCCTGGCGGGCAACCTGGCGGGCGACCTGGCGGGCGACCAGGCGGGGGTCCCCGACGCTGAACAGGGACAGGAACCTGAACGGATAACTACGGGGTCGACGCAAGCGCCGACCGTGCGTCCCCATCCCCCACATTCGGCCCGACTCGCGGCGGTCGCCGCGCTGCTGTCCGCCGCCGACCGCGACGACCTGGACCCTGGCCTGGTCTGGCATGGGCTGACGACACACGGGGACGTGAAGCACCCGGACCTGTATCTAGCGGCGCTCGGCGAACACGGCCAACTCCGTGGCTACCTGAACAGCCACGAGCACTTGTTGGACGGGGGTACGCCATGACCCTGACCGACGACGACGGGACACCGCTGCGCCGGACCCCTGACGGCGACATCGTGCCGGACGTGGAACCCGCAGCCCCTCGGCGGCGAGCGCCTGCCCCTGATGCCACCGCGCCGACGTTCCCAGCCGGGACGCCGTGCGCGGACCCCGACCACGGCCGCGCCCGGGCATCCCATTGCCCGTGCTGCTGGTCCGAGATCAAGGCCGGTGACCGGCCCATCACCCAACTAGGCCAGCGGTACACCGCTGCCATCGACTAAAGGAGACACCACCATGCCGAACACCCGACAGGGAACGATCCGCCATAAGGATGGCTGCCACGGCGGGCCCCTGAGCGAGTCGACTGGCAAGCGCGGGGACATCCGCGTGAAGTGCGCGATCTGTAAGGCGTACACGTTCATCCCGGCACCACCGACTCCGCAGCCGGAGCCCGTGCCTGCCGCTGTCGTTGCCGAATCGCTGATGACCTACCGCCTCTGGATGGGCTGCGTGGACTGTGGCGCGGACATGTGGGTGACCAGCAACCGACCTCGCGTCGCGCGCTGCCGGAACTGCACCCACGCCCACCGATCCCGGGCGCAGCGTCGCGCCGAGCGGGCCGTCGCGATCAGCAAGCGGCGGGTGGTGGCATGACGGTGTTGACCATCGTGGCCAGCGGTCCCCGCTGCGGCCACTGCAACGGCCCCACCGTTACCGACGGCACCACCATCCGCCGGTCCCACGTCACGTGGTGCCCCAACGCTCGACCCACACCAGCCCCCAGCGCCGCCCCGTTGCTGGTCGCGCAGCCGCAGGACAGCGCCACTGCTGGCACCTGGCGTGACCTGCGGCCAACCGGCGAAGCGGGGCGGCTGGTGCGGCGACATGGCCTGCCGCATGGCCATGTTCCGCGCCCAACAGGAACAGGAGACCAACGCATGACCACGATCCCCGACCACGTACCCACCGACCTCCACCAGCCCGCACAGGCACCGGACTACACCGACGCCGAGATACAGGAGTTCGCCCGGGTCGGCCACCAGTTCGACGCCCCCGAGTCGTTCCTACGCCGCAACGAGATGCTCCTGCTCGGCATCCGCATGCGCCCGGCGTTCTGCCACCACTGCCGCCCCGACTACCGGCTACGCCCGCAGTCCGGCACCGGCTGGGGGATCGAGTGGTTCCATGCCGACGACTGCCCAGGGGTTGATGAATGAGCACCCACGGGCGGACCACCCGCCGATTCAGACGCCTAGCCGCCCAACTGCGGGCCCAGCGTCACCAGTGCTGGAACTACCCGACGTGCCCGGGTATCGACTACGGCGCACCACGCGGACACCCCCGCGCGTTCACCGCCGACCACATCCGCCCGTTGTCGGAGTTCCCTGATGGCGCGGAGGACCCGGCGAACCTGCGGGCGTCATGCCACGGATGCAACGCATCACGCGGTACCGGCCAACCACGGGGACAGACACCAACACCCTTACAGCCCGACGACCTAGTGAACCGACACAACTACAGCCCGGAGGCTGGGGGGCCCGTATCCCGGGACTGGAACCACGACTGGGTAACCAACCGATGGCACCAGGCCAACCCCACCACCCCGTGCGTGTGCCGCACAGTCCCTCAGGAACGCACCTACAGCCCGTGACCACCACACAGACTGCCCCACCCCCCGGACACCACACCCCCGGGGTAGGGGCGTTCCGATCACGGCAGGTCACAACGAGCGGCCCACTCCGCAGGTAGTGGTCCGTTTCCCCCCGGCCTCCCTGACAGGGGGTCGCGCGCGCGTGACCCGCACTTGACCTCCATCCCCCGGCGGATCGTAGGGTTTGGGCATCCGATCACCGGACGAGCGCCGGGGTGGTCAACGCCGAGGAGGAGCCGCAAGGCCAACTCGGCGGAGGAACCACCTGGCGAAGTTCGGCGCAGCGCGGCCAGCGGTATTCAACCCGTCCGTCACGCCGGACCGGACGCCCCACATCGAGGCCAGCGGCCGGTATCCAGCCCGTCCGTCGCCAGTCAGCCCGCCGGGGTCCATTCATCTCGTAACTACGTCCCCGTGCGCAGGCGTCGCCGCGCCGGGGTGAATCGGAGAAACACCATGACGAACAAGAGCATCCTGTCCACTGCGCTGGGCGCGCTGGGCGACACCGGCACCGCGCCGGGCAACCTGACTGACATGCGCAAGCACGCAACTACCGCGTGCCAGGGCAAGAGCCCTGACGACCTGCGGCGCGTGGCCGCCAAGGGCCGGGACGCGATCAGCGACCTGCTCGGCGGCAAGTCTCTGGACGACGACCGGCAGACGCTGGCCCTGGTGGGCGCGGCTGCTGCCGACCAGTTGGAGCGCATCCAGAAGTCCGCCGACCTGATGTCGCGGTTCGACGGCATGGGCCGCGACCCCGAGGACGACGGCAACGGCATCGGCGGCACCATCGGGCGCAGCAAGTCTGACCGCCGGTTCTCGGCCCGCGCAACGCTGGCCAAGGCACCGGCCCGGATGCTGGACCCGCACACCAAGGCGCTGGCTGGCTCCGGCTCCATCGTCGCCCCGGCCGGACTGGTTACCGGCGACCCGGTGCCGCTGGGCCGCCCCGTCGTCGGCCTGCTGAACGTCATCAAGGCGACCGAGCTCGACACCCCGCCGACGTTCGACTACCTGCGGCAGACCACCCGCACCAACAACGCAGCACCGGTCGCCGCAGGCGGCACCAAGCCCACCTCTGCCCTGGGCCTGGAGCGTGTCGAGGACCGGCTGCGGGTCATCGCCCACCTGTCCGAACCGATCGACAAGTACTGGCTGGCTGACCTGTCCGCGCTGGAGATGTTCGTGGCCGATGAGATGGCCTACGGCCTGGAAGTCGCGCTCGAGGCGCAGGTGCTGAACGGCAGCGGGACCGGCGAGAACATGACCGGCATCCTGAGCACCGCCAACATCGGCGTACAGACGTGGTCCGTGGATGGCTGGGAGACCATCCGCAAGGGCATGACCAAGTTGTTCAGCCTCGGCAGCGGCACCCCCGTCGTCGTGCTGAACCCGGCTGACCACGAGGCCCTCGACCTGACCCGCACCACCACTAACGCGTTCCTGGCCCACAGCACGCGCGACATGGATGGCGCGGCGGTCAACAGCCCGCTCGGCGGCAACCCGCTGGCCGCCTGGGGTCTGGGCGTGGTGCTGTCGAACGGCATGCCTGCCGGGACCGGCCTGCTGATGGACCCCGACGCCGTGGAGCTGATGACCGACGGCCAGGTGTCGATGGACTGGAACCCGTTCAGCGGGTTCGCCAAGAACGAACTGGTCGGCCGGTGCGAGGGTCGGTTCGGCCTCAAGGTCACCAAGCCGCGTTCCTGCGTGAAGTTGACCATGACGGCGGCCCCGTGACGGGTCACCTGATCGGCGGGCCGGGGAGCGCCGCTACGGCGGCGTTCCTCATCCCCACCGTCACCGACGCTTACGGCGTGGGTGACCCCCGCGACATCAGCGACGAGACGCGGGACCACTATGCGAACTGGGACACCGTTCCGGCGGACCGCGACAACAACTGAAACCTCTGGCGTCAACGTCACCCCGGCCCGGCACGTACCTGGTTCATGCCCTCCAGCCGGACCACATGGGGAGCGATGGCGAGGAGCGCAGTTCTCCATCAGTGCATTGATCCACCAGCGCCAGAAACGCCCGCTCGCGGCAGATGGTGGCCACGACGGGCAGACGACCGCCCCGAGAGTCCAACGCGATCCTCGGGGCGGTCTTCCGGCAGTTTTCCGCCGCTCTTTGTCGGCACCCAGCGATAGGGTCCGAACTATGAGCAACGACCCCTGCGCGGAATGCGGCTCCCGCGTATACCTCCAGGGATCGTTCGAAGAGCAAGGATCGGTGACATGGACTCGGTTGGCGACACGCTCGGTGCGCTCGACGGCGGCGCTTGGATAGCACTTGCGGCACTAGCGGTCAGCATCTTCACGCTCTGGCGACAACATCGCGCAGGCGGGAGGGCACACTTCACCGCAGAGTGGGAGGACGAGAGAAGCCTCGTATTCGTCAACCATGGTCCTGGAGCGGCCGTCGACGTGAGGGCGGAACTCCAAGGCGGTGATGGTCGAAGTGATCCGGTTGAGGTGCCCTACCTTGCGGCGCTGCAAACAATGCGGATGATCCTCGCTCGTGAACGAGCCTGGGGCGCTGCACCTTCAGGCTCGCTCAGGGTCGGTTGGAATGACAGCCGATGGAAAGCGCAGCAGGTCGACATCGTGTTGCCCGAGCCACCGCGTCGGCCTGCCTCGCTCCCCGGTGCGCGGGTCGGCGCAGGTGATATCGAGAAGGCCATTCGAGCGGTGGCCTCCGACGAAGCGCGCAAGGAACTCAACCAACAGGCGCGCAGGGGCAGACGGAACTCGCGCTAAGACCACCGCCTGCTATGCGTGGTCTAGTCCACTCTCGGATTCTGTCGGCACCGACTGCGACCATCGAATCTCACAGAAGCCGAAGAATCGGAAGGACAAGGAACATGGCAAAGGGCGACATCGAAACTTATTACGAAGACGGTCAGTGGAAGAACCGGCCCCAAGGCAACGACAGGGCGAGCAACACCCATTCCACTAAGGCTGAAGCGCAGGCAACCGGGCGGGGCATGGCTATCGACCGGGGCGTAGAACACGTGATCAAGAAGCAAGACGGAACCATTGGCGAGCGGAACACCTACCCGCGCAGCCGTGACACGAACCCGCCCAAAGGCTGAACTTGGTGCGGCGCAGCGGCCTACGCCCTTCGCCGGGCGCAGCGCCGCTGCGGGCGTTCGTGATGCTGCGCGTGCGTAGGACGTGCGAGCAGACCGGACCCATCGAACGGGCAGGAAAACCTCCGGCTCCGCCCGCCAATCGGAGAGCGGGGCCGCTCTGTTCGTTCCTCGCGGCTATTGCGGCCCCGGCATGTCCGCGACCTGACAGAGAGCGTCCGCCAGAGTGCGCATCTGCGCGGCAGACAGGTCGTCCAGCGCGCCATAGCCCGCTAGTGACGTACGCACGCCGTCCTCGTCGGACCACATCGGCGTCAGGGTGGCGAGCACTTCGCCGCCTGCGATCACGGGTACCTCAGCGCCTACTGCGGTCATCTGTCGGGCGTTCACTGTCCAGGTCATGGCTTTGACGGTAGGTCCCCAGGCGTCTAAAGGGCAGAGGGCAAATCGTCTAAGTTCCGTAGACGCCGAGCGGTGGTCTGACGTTCCCCACCTGTTCCCCAACATGCTCACACCCGGCCAACGGTTGTCACCGCGTTTCCGCAGGTCAGGCCAACATTGCCAACCCTCTCCATCGCTGGCCGCCGACCGTGACAATGTTCCCCTGGTACTACTGATCTGACGCGTTTGCGCAGGTCAGGCGGGGTTCACAGTCGAATGGTCCGCATCCAGTCCGCATAGA
Source organism: Nocardioides sp. Bht2 (assembly GCF_047308515.1). Taxonomy (NCBI): domain Bacteria; kingdom Bacillati; phylum Actinomycetota; class Actinomycetes; order Propionibacteriales; family Nocardioidaceae; genus Nocardioides; species Nocardioides sp. Bht2. Next base: position 761,684 of record NZ_JBLBWI010000001.1, on the reverse strand, counting down.
TTCCGCAAGATTCCGACGGGAGCCACCGATGAGCGGGGTTGATCGGGCTTCCTGAGGTCGACCTTCACCGGATCCGACTGTGGGCGCGTGAGCGCGTTCCGGAGCACCCCTGGGACGAGCTCAAGGTCGACACTGACGTCGCGGACCGACACGTCACCATCGTCGAGGCCCGACCGCTCTAGGACGGCGTGGGCGAGCGCGCCCGGTTCCCGCTCGCTCGCCTGCGCTGAACCAGGACGACCGGGCTGTGGTCGATCTATTGGCGCGATCGAAACCTCAAATTCAACGAGTGCAAGCGGAAGGCGTCGAGCAAGAACGTACAGTCGCTGCTCGACCACATCGGGGACTCGGGCGACCCGATCTTCTGGGGTTGAGTCTTGGTGCGTCACCCGCGGACGATGCGGCAGCATTGCCTGTTGCGTACCTCGGGTCAGCGGGAACGACGTGTCCGGTTGTCACTTATTAAGAGACAAACGGACAGCCAGCTGCCTTGTCCGACACCGAGGCGTGCAACAACGCTCCTGTTGTTCAGTTCTTCCTGATGTTCGAGTAATCCGAACATCAGGAAGAACTGAACGGAGCGTCTCATGACTGACCTGTTGGCCGAACTGATGCCTCGCTTCGAGGAGTACGGACTATGCGTCGACGCGCACCAGCCGCGCAAGCACGACGCTGGCTACGACCTGGGCCTGGTGTTGTCACGAGGCGGCATGTTGCTCGGCCCGAGCCCGATCCCTGAGGGGTTCTTGGATCTGACCGACAGGTTGAACCTCAGATCATCAGCGACTACCTCACGAGATCCGCGGCGCGCTGAGATGATTCGACAATGTCGTGGTTTCGTCGTGAGAAAGAGTCGCAAACTTCACCACCCCTAGGCGCAGCTTCTGCGCCAGAGGTCAAGGATCTGGCGGCGGTCACGCGCATTGCTCGTGAGCATCTTGATGCGGAGACCGCTGAGCGATGGCTGGCCATGGTGCGGCCCGCCGTTCGGCTGGTCGCGGCCTGCGACGGGGACGCCGTGATAGCTCGTTTCGGTGGCCGCCCTGTTGTTCCTGCGGAGTTCGCGTGGCCAGTGTGGGAGGGAGCGGGTCCGTTGTCTTTCGTCGGCGAGATCGACCTGGCGGCGCTCGCCGCGACCGGGTTGGAAACCGGCATCGAGCTGCCTGTCACGGGCCGGTTCTTGGCGTTCTACTTCGACGGCTCGTACAACAACTTCGAGAGCGTCGTCGGTACCTGGGACCGCGAGAGCCTTGCGGGCGCACGGTTGATCCACATCTCCGAACCGCGAACGAGCGGCGCATCCATCGCCCCACCGACCGGAGTGGACGAGTTTGGTGAGCTTCTCTTGAGCGGACGCCAGATCACCACGTATCCAGGTTGGGACCACCCGCTTCTTGCGGCGGAGTTCGACGCTGGGGACCAGGACTCCGAGGCCTGGCCTGCTCATCCGGTCCAGAGCGACGAGTTCAACGAAGCACTGCTTGCGCTGGATGAGGATGACTCCCCACGCCACCAGATCGGCGGTTGGGCCGACGCCGTTCAAGGCCCGGTCGAACTAGAGGTTGCTCAAGCGGCGATCCCCGGGGACACCGTCGATGACGATGCCGCCGTCGTTGCCGAAGCTTCCGTATGGCGCCCGTTGCTGCAGGTGGACTCGGACGACGGCGGACTGATGTGGGGCGACCTCGGGACGCTCTACTGGCTTCGCAGGGAGTCGGCTCAGCCAGCTTCGGACCTGGACCTGATCTCGTTCACTTGGCAGTGCTGAACTGGTCAGCTCGGTTGGTGCTGCCTTGATGGCGCTCCGGTCGGGCTGACGCATCACCGGCCTACGCGAACAGCTCCCGGACGTCGTCCGCGCCGATCCCAGCGCTGAGGGCGCCGTCGCCTGAGAAGACGGAGGCGAAGAGTTCGGCTTTACGTTCCTTGAGGGCGACGACCTTCTCCTCGATGGTGCGCGCGGAGACCAGCCGGTAGACCATCACCGGCCGCTGTTGGCCGATCCGGTGCGCCCGGTCGACGGCCTGGTTCTCGGCCGCTGGGTTCCACCAGGGGTCGAGGACGAAGACGTAGTCGGCTTCGGTGAGGGTGAGGCCGACGCCGCCGGCCTTGAGGCTGATCAGGAACGCATCGCCGTCGCCGGACTTGAACGCGTCGATCTCGGCGGCACGATGCCGGGTGGCGCCGTCGAGGTACCTGACCGTCAACCCCTCCGCCTCCAACCGGGTGCGGGCACGCTTGAGGAAGCTGGTGAACTGGCTGAAGACCAACGCCCGGTGCCCCTCGGCCGCCAGCTCGACCAGATGCTCGGCCAGCACCTCCAGCTTCGCGGAGCCCACCTGCTCGTGCTCCTCGTCGACCAGCGCCGGGTCCAGGCTGAGTTGCCGCAGCCGGGTGAGCGCGCTGAAGATCGCCACCCGGTTGGAGTCGAAGTCGTCGACCAGTCCGAGGATCGCCTGCCGTTCGCGCTGGAGCCACGTGTCGTAGAGCCGCTGGTGGTTCGCGCCGAGGGTCACCTCGAGCACCTGTTCCTGCTTGGCCGGGAGATCGGCGGCGACCAGATCCTTCGTCCTGCGCAGCACGAACGGCCTGATCCGAGCCCGGAACCGCGCCAGGGCAGCGGCGTCGCCCTGCTTCTCCACCGGACGCACGACGTCGTCGACGAATCTCTTCGGTGACGGGTAGAGGCCGGGCGCGGCCACTGAGAGCAAGGACCACAACTCCATCAACCGGTTCTCGAACGGGGTACCGGTCACCGCGAGCCGGAACGGGGCCTCGAGACGCCGCACCGCCTGGTAGGTCTTGCTCTGGTGGTTCTTGATCGCTTGGGCCTCGTCCAGGACAAGGCCGCCCCAGGTCAGGTCGGCGTACGCCTCCGCCTCCAACCGGAACAGCGTGTAGGAGGTGACTATGACGTCGGCGCCCGCCGCGACGTCGGCAAGCGACTCACTGCGCCGCGACGTCGACGCGTCGAGGACCCGCACCTTCAACCCCGGCGTGTGCCGGGCCGCCTCGGTGGCCCACGCCGTCATCACGCTGGTCGGCGAGATGACCAGGAACGGGGCCGCGCCGTGCGCCCGGGCATGGCTGATCAACGCCAACGTCTGCAGGGTCTTGCCCAGTCCCATGTCGTCGGCGAGGATCCCGCCCAGCTCCAGTTGCCAGAGCTGAGCCAGCCACCGGATCCCCTGGAGCTGGTATGGGCGCGGGGTGCTGACCAGCCCCACCGGGTCCACCTCCGGCAGCGACTCCTGGGTGATCAGCGCGCGCGCCGCCTCCACCCAGCGGGCCGCGAGTGCGTCCACCTCGCCGAGCTCGTCGAGTTCGGCCCACAGACCCAGATCACGTTCGTTGACCCGGACCCGCTCGGGCCGTGCGCCACGGATCTCGGCGGCCGCCGCGACCAGCTCCGCGAGCTTGCGGAACTCGGCGCGGTCGGTGGAGAGGTGGAGTCCGCTGGGGAGCACCAGGAGCGGTTGTCCGGCGGTCAACGCACCGAGCAGGTCGGTCAACGGAACCTGCTCGCCCTCGACGTCGATCACCACCCGCAGATCCAGCCAGTCGGTGCCTTCGGCAGCGTCGTCCTCGTCGGCGACGAACTCGATCGTCGGCGCTTCGATCGCGGCCCGGAAGTGCGGGCGCGGACCGGTCTCCACGACCTCGATCGCACGGTGGGCGAGGAGAGCCGGGAGTTCGTCGGCGACGAACTCGACAGCCGCGGCCGCAGTCAAGGTGGCCGCCGGTTGCAGGTGGGCCCATGGCGCCGACTGCTCGCGCAGGGCACGCTCCAGCGCCGGTCGACGGACGGCCGGCGCAGGCAGATTGCTGTCGAGCGGGTAGTCGACGTCGGCGTAGCGCCAACGCCACGAGAGTTCGGCGGTGAGCTCGGTCCACGCCACCACCAGCTGCAACCGTGGCGGGATCTCCTCGGGCAGGCGCACCGAGGAGTCGGAAGAGGTGATCGGCAGTTGCTGGCGGAGCCGAGGGAGGTAGTCGGCCTCGAAGCTGGCTCGGTCGGCCGCCGGAACCTCGACGGCGCCGCCTCGCTGGTGCACCCGCAGCAGCGCCTCGGGGAGGTGGTGGCGGAGCGGCGCGAGGACCAGGCGCAGCTTCGGGTGGCGGGCCGTCGATCCCTCCCGGGTCGGTGCGACCAGTGCGACCGAGTGTGGCTGCCGCCCCAGGAGCAGCAGGGAGTTACCGGTGAGGAACTGGTCCTCGTGCCAGACCCCGAGCCGGAGCTGGGCGCCGTCGGGGCTCGACACGACATCCAGGACGGCGTCGAGAGGATCCGCGGTCGCAACGCTGGAGATCCGTTCGCCACCGAGCAACGGGATGCCGGCCGCCTGGGCCTGGACGAGGAGCTCAGGCAGTTGCGGTCCGATCAGAGTGAGGTCGACGACGTCGCGGGGCGCGGCCCCGGGGACCGCGCGCACGATCCGGTTCAGCACCGCGAGTTGCTCCGGATCGTGGGCGTCGTCGTACTGGGGCGCCTCGGCGGTCGCCCAGGTGATCCCGGTCTTGATCCAGTTGTCCCGAGCACCCTGACGCATCGGCCGTAGCCAGAGCTTCTGGCCGGCTTCGGCGTGCTGGCGGTAGCGACGCCGGTTCGGTGCCGGGATCTCGAACTGCAACGCCAGCCTCTTGCGCGCCGTCGGCGCGGTGCCGGCCTGTTCGAGGGGGACCAGCAACTGGTCCAGCGTGCGCTGCCAGGCCGGCGTCGTCGGGGTTGCCTGCAGAGACTCCGACGACCGGATCTGCAAGAGCGCGGCCGCGGCGTGCTTGCACTGGTAACCGACCGGACAGTCGCACTGCGCCTTGATGGTGTCGCCGTCGATCCGGATGGAGACCCGGTAGGGAGTGCGGCTGCTCCCGGCGACGAGGCCGGTAACCGTCGTCCCGTCGCCGACGCCGCCCTCCACCGCGGTCGAGAGCACCCGGCGGTTCGCCGCATAGCTGCGGCCACGCGCGAGAGTTCCGGGGTCGAAGGCCCGGAAGAGTGCCGCGTCGCTCATCGTCACTCGTCGCATCCGCCCAGGGTCGCATATCGGGCTGGATAGCCCACGATCTGCGCGGAGCCCGTCGGGGCCGACCCGGGCTCGACCTTTCGCTCATCTTCTTGTTCGCCCCCTGGCCGCTCAGTACAGTTCCGGCAACCAGCCGACCGGCGGACGGATGCAGAGGAGCTCGACCGCTCATGACGATCCACTTTCCTGATCTGGCGGAGCGGGTCCGCAGCCAGGCCGAGCTGCAGCCCGACCTCTACGGCGACGTCGACTTCACCGTGATGCCGTACCGGTGGACGGTCGACCCCGACGATCGATCGGCGCTGAGCTCGTGGCTCGCGGAGCGAGGGCCGCTGTTGGCGGACGAGAGCCTGATCGAGCTGATCCGGACCGCCACCCTGCTCGGAGACGTCGTCGCCGATCCGTATGCGGCGCTGGTCGAGACCTACGGGATGAAGGGGCTGATCGGCATGCTGTCGACGGCCTGCCGTGACGGGATCGACGCCGTCCCGGACGCCCCGGACGAGCTGCGCACGTTCCTCGCCTCGATGGAGGCGACACCGGCCTGGCTGGACATGGAGCTCGTGGAGGAGGGCGCTCGCCACTCCCGCGTCCCCGCTGCCTTCCTCTCGCCGTTCATCATGCGGGGCGCCTTCCTCGGCACCTTCACCAACACCTACGCCGCGCTGCCGATGGCGCTGACCGGTGCGCTCTCGGGGAAGCGGGCCGCTCGACGGGTGATCGAGACCAGCAGCTTCTTCCTGCTCACCACCTTGCCCGGCGCCCTGGAGCGGCACGGGATCGGCTTCGAGACGGCCGCGCACGTACGGTTGATGCATTCAGTGGTTCGCTACAACGCACTCAAACGTTCGGCGAAGTGGGACCGCGAGGTCTACGGCATCCCGGTGCCGCAGGTCGACCAGATGCCCGCGGGGATGATCAACATCCTGGTGCTGGCCCGCGCCGCACTCGCCGCCGGCCGGACCGAATGGACGCCGCGGGAACGCGCGATCCACGAGTTCGTCCGCTACCGCTGCTTCCTGCTGGGGATGCCCGAGGAGCTGCTGTCGAGCGACCCGGCCGGCATCATGCGCGCCTTCGCCACCCGGCAGGCGACGTTGCGGCACTCCTTCGACGACGAGATCTGCGGCGAGCTGGTCCGGTCCACGATGGCTGCCTACCTGTTGCCGGACCACTCGCTCGGTAACCGGGTCGGTGACCGGATCGAGCGGGCCTGGAGCAAGGTCTTCGTCAGCCAGACCATTGCCCGCGGCCCGGGAGTGGCGGCGTCGATGGGCATCGACGTCACCGCCGCCGACAAGCTCGTCGTCGCGCTCACCGCCCCGTTCGTGCTGGGGCGGCTGCGGCTGGTGATGGCTGCCGGACAGCGCCCACGCCTGGCCGGCTGGTCCGATCGGTACGCCCAGCGAGTGTTGAACAGACGGCTCACCACGTACGGCATCGACGCGATGATGACGGAGAACCACGGCGCCATGTCGTCCTGAGCGGGCGGGCCACCTTGATCAACCGCCTGCGGGACCCGACGCCGCGCCCCTAACCTGGAGAGCGCGCATCTACTCGGGACGAGGTGAGCGATGCCAGCCCATCCGTCGGTACTGCTCCACCGGCATCGCCTGCACGACCTGCTCGATCAGAGCGTCAGCAGGTTGACCGTCATCTCCGGGCCGAGCGGCTTCGGCAAGACCAGCCTGGTCCGGGCGTGGGCGGAGACGTCGACGGCGAGCGATCTGGTCTGGGTCACGCTGGAGAGCGACCTCGACTCCCGTGCCGCGTTCTGGCAGACCGTGCTGGCAGGTGTCGGGCGAGCCGGCCTCGTGGGCCGCTCGGCGTTGGCCCTGGCCTCGGAGATAGAGGAGTCCGACGACCCGGCTGCGGTGCTCGCGCGCGGGTTCAGCCTCTGCCGGACGCCGCTGCTGGTGGTCGACGCCTATGAACGCCTACGGACGACCCCGGAGCTGGTGGACGCCGACCTCGCCCGCCTCGCCCAGCTCGTGCCGCAGTTACGGATCGTGGTCACCACGCGCACCTCCAGCGGTCTGGCCAGTCCGGCCCGCAGCCTGCGCGGGGAGGTGCAGTTGCTCAACCCGCGCGACCTCGCCTTCACGCTTGCTGAGACCGCGGACCTACTCGGTGCCTTCGCGGCACCGATGCCGGACGCCGCCGCGTCCAGGCTGCACCGTGCCACCCGCGGCTATCCGCTGGCGTTGCGTGCTGCCCTGCTGTCGTCCGCCCCGCTCGACGGGTCGTTGCCGTCACCGCCGAGTGCGGAGCTGGACGGGTGGCAGCGTCTCGTCGCCGAAGACCTCAGGATCCAGCTGCAGCAGCGTTCGGCCTACGACTTCGTGCTCGCCACCAGCGTGCCGCCCTACTTCGACGCCGACCTCGCCGTCGCGCTGGCGCCGCAGGCCGCGGAACCCGCACGGGTGAAGGAGATCCTTGACGATCTGGAGTGGCACGGGTTCGGGCGTTGGATACCGTTCGCGCCGGGAACGCAGGTCTTCCAGTACGTCGAGTCGCTGCGCGAGGTGATGCTGGTCGAGGTTCGGGGCTGGTCGCGACCCGACCAGGTCCGCGCCGCGGAGTCCAGTGCGATCTGGCTGGCCAGTCACGGTGGCTATGAAGCTGCCCTGGAGATGGCGGTCGGCGCCGGACTCTTCGGCGTCGCGGCGTGGGTCTATGCGGGCGTGGTCGGCACCAACCAGGACGCCGTCTCCTCGAACCTGGTGAACCGGCACCTGACATCGGTGCCCAGCAAGGCGTTGATCAACTTCCCGGCACTAGCCTTCGGGCGCGGACTGGCCTGCTTCCGGGACCCTTCGTTGCGAGGTGCGGCTGCGGAGTTCTTCAAGATCTCTGCCGAGTGGGAACGCCCCAAGCTGGCCAGCCCGACGCTCGCGCACTTCCTGCTCGGACACCTCGCCCGGACCGTCAGTCTCCGGCTGCTGGGTCGTAGCGAGGAGTCGGCTCGCGCGGCGCTGCGGGCGCTCCACTTCAACGATGCAGTCCCTGCTGCGGAGCGCGAGGTGGTCGCCGATCTGCAACCGATGGTCCTTCGCAATCTCGCCTACTCCCTTTATCTGGAAGGAGATCTCGCGAAAGCGCGAGAGGTGGCCAGCCGCGCGATAGCGACGGCCGCCGAGGCGACCGCGCGTAACCACTCGATCGCCCACGCGCTCGGGATGTCTGCCTTCGAAGGCTGGGTCGATCAGGCGCGCTCGGTGCAGGCACAGCTGGACCCGGGTGGGTGGCGGCCGGGGGAGGAGTGCACCCACGTCAACGCCGCTGGCCGGATCGGCGAGGCGATCCTCAGCCTCGACACCTTCGACCACAAGGCGGCCCTCGCCCGCTTCGAAGGGTGCGGAGTGGTCTTCGAGACCACCGAGTTCTGGCCCCTCCACGCCTGGGTGAGGCTGCATGCCCAGCTAGGTCTCGGCAACTCCGGTGCCGAAGCCCGGAAGATCGCCGAGCAGCTCCAGCGTCGGCCGATGCCGCCGTGCATGACCGACAACCTGGCCAGCGCCGCGGTGGGCAACGCTCTCGCGATCGCGTGGCTCGCAGCGGGAAACGGTGCCAAAGCAGCAGCTCTGCTACGTCGTCCCACGCGGTTCGGTGGTCAGCTCGCACCCGCCGCGTTGCTGGCGAAGCTCGCCGCCGGCGACGCCGACGCGGCGTGGAAATCCCTTGCCGGACAGGAGTCTCAGCCCGGGCATACAGCACGGTCGCGGGCGGCGACCCTCACTCTCGGAGCGGCTGCCGCCCACCGCCTCGGCCATCAGGAGTCGGCCATCGCGTTGTTGGAGAGAGCGGTGGCCCAGGTCGGTGCCACCGGCGCGCGCCTGCATCTGGCCTACCTGCCGACCGACGACCTGGTCGACCTCCGCGCTCTCGCGGCGCGGCGCGGCAGCGCTGATCTTCAAGCCCACTTGGCGATCGGTGTGCCGGCAGCGTTCGAGACGGCGAGCAACGCGGTGGTCACCTTGAGTGAGAAGGAGCGCGCGGTGGTCGCCGCCATGGTCGAGCACCCGACCCGGAGTGCGATCGCCGCAGCCCTGCATATCTCGGAGAACACCGTGAAGACCCATCTGCAACGGATCTACCGCAAGCTCGGGGTCAACTCGCAGGCGGCAGTGCTGGAACGTGCCGTCGAACTGGACCTTCTCGACGCCCCTTAGCCGGTCCGGACCGGGTGAATCTGCGGGCGAATCATGCCCCAGTTCCTGGCTGTGCGTGCGTCGGTCGCGGTTCGGTGGGGCGACCGGTGGCGCCAGGGCCACCGGCGTCGTCAGGAGTGGCTTGTGATGTGGGAACGTCGTCGACCGGGTCGGGCCAAGGCACAGCTCTCTGCGCTGGCAGTGATGGCGATGGTCGCGCCGTGGGGATTCACCAATGCCGCAGCAGCTGACGACGGGGCGGCGCCGGAGCCGACGAACGTCGCCGAGACGGTTCGGGCCGAGACGGTTCCCGACGAGGCGTCGACCGCTGGTCCGGCGGCGCCCGATCCTGTGACGGCGCAGGAGCCTGAAGTCGGACCGGGTTCGGTGCCCGGTCCCACTCCCGAGAGTCAGCAGGCCTCCGAGCCGCCGGAGACCGACGAACCGGCACCGACGCCGGATGCCGTTGACCCGGCTGACGTCGCAGAACCGACCGTGGTCCGGCTCGAGCCGACCACGTCCGAAGCGGAGGTCGGTGCCGACGTCACCTTCACACTCTGGGCGGGTGACGACACCGCCCAGACCACCGCTGTCACCGACGAAGCCACCTTCGAGTTCGTCGGTGGCAGCGGAACCTGTACCGGCAACGTCTGCAGCACCACCCGCGCTGGCAACTATGTGATCAAGGCGAGCTGGCGAGGTTTGGTCGACGTCGCCTCATTGCGGGTCTACCCGGGAGCGCCGGCCACGTTCGAGCTCTCGCCCGCCCGGGTCACCGCTCTCCCGGGTGAGCCGCAGCTGTTCGATGCGCGCTGGTCGGACGCCGGCGGGAACCCGATCGAATCCTTCGGCGGTGGCGTCGAGGTGGACCACGGTCCCGACGTCGCCTGCACCGTCGCCGGTCCGTCGATCACCTGCCGCTCGGCTGTGGTGGGCAGCCACACGATCACCGCGTCTCCGGTGAGCGATCCGTCGACCACCGCGCAGGCCCAGCTGGTGGTGGAGGACGGGCCGGGGGCCGTCGGGGGACTGGAGACCGTCCTCGGCAGCGAGACGTTCGAGGCCGGGGCGCCCTTCGCGGTGACCGCCCGGGGACTCGATATTGCTGGGGAGCCGGTCGATGTGACCGCACAGACCACCTTCCGGATCCTGCACTCCGGTGGCAGCGATCTGACCGAACCGGTTGGGGACTGCGCTGCTGGCAGCTGTCGGATCGAGCGGGCCGGGGCGTACCAGATCCTCAGCATCTACCGCGGCCGTCATGCCTATGCGCAGATCACCGTGTCGCCTGCGGCGCCGGTCGAGATGCTCTTCTCGCCTTCAGACATCCATGTCGGCGTCGGCACACCGGCGGTGCTGGTCCCCGTTGTGGTCGACCGTTTCGGCAACCGTTCGCAGCCCGACGATCTCGGTGCCGTGACGCTGCGCGTCGAGGCGCCGGCCCAGTGCATGGGCGTCCTGTGTGGCTCGATGGAGCCGGGAAGCTACCGGGTCGACGCCGCCTTCGGCGACGTGGTGGCGACGGCGAGCCTGCGTGTTCACCCGGCTGCGACAGCGGACCCGAAACGCGTCGCTTCGATCAGGGTCGCGCCGGCGGCACCGACCGTCCCGGCCGGTGAGCCGGGAGAGTTCGTCGTCTACGGCTTCGATGCGCAGGACCAGCCGCTGGGTACCGTCTCCGACGGCGTCACCCTGGCGGTCGACGGTGCTGGGAGCTGGCGGACCCCTCGTGGTCGCCAGTCGCGCGGCTGCGAGGCTCTGACCTGCAGTTCGACGCTGGTCGGCGAGTTCGGGGTCACGGCGACATTCGGCGCGCTGAGCGCCACCAGCACGTTGACGGTGGTAGCCGGCGACCGCGTCGGCAACGGTCTCGCGCCGGCGAACGCGGTCGTCAGAGCAGGCGAGCGGCAGACCTACGTCTACGGCAGTCTCGACGAATACGGCAACGTCGCCGGACGGCCCTCGGGCTTCATCCAGATGTCGATGGTCGCCAGCTCCGGTGCCCAGTGCGACGGGTACGAGTGCTGGGCGAACACCCCGGGAACCTATGTGATCGGCGTCGACAGGTCGTCCCGAACCGGTTCGGACGTCGACTGGGGAATGAACGCGCTGCTGACCGTCATTCCCGCCGACGTCGAGCGGATCGAGGTCACCGCGACGCCCCGGAGGGTCGCAGCCGGCGAGGAGATCACGTTGAGTGCGACCGCCTACGACCCTCAGGACCGCGAACTCGGTGACGTCACCGAGGAGACCACCTTCACCAGCGTCGGTGCGATGAGCTGCGTGGCCGAGCTCTGCCGCAGCACGACGGCCGGGACCTTCTCGATCACCGGGACCTTGGGCGAGCTGAGTGACCGCGTCGACGTCGAGGTGGTCGCCGGGGACGCCGACCACGATTCGTTGACGCCGCAGACCGCGACGCTGCGGGTCGGGGAGGCCGTTGACTACTCCGTCAGTCGCTACGACGAGTTCGACAACCTGATCGCCGTCGTCACGAGCGCCTACAGCTTTGACGCAAGCCCCGGGGCCACCTGTGATGATGCGCGGTGCTCCTCGCGCCGGGTGGGTAGCCACGACGTCACCGCGACGGCGTTCGGACAGCCCGCGCTGAGAGCCCGGTTCACGGTCGAGCTGCCGGAGGAGGCCTACCTCGTGGTGTCGCCGGCCGAGGCCGAGGTGCGGGCAGGTGAGAGAGCCGCGTTCACCGCCGTGCTGCACGACGAGTCCGGCGGCGTCGTCGAAGACGTGACCGAGGAGACGACCTTCACGGCCGGGGAGGGTGCCTCGTGCGAGCTCGCGGCGTGCACCGGCACGGCGACCGGCCGGTACCTGGTCAACGGTGTCTACGGCGAACTCACCGACGACGCCGCCTTGGTGGTCACGGCGGCGGAGGTGGACCGCATCGTCCTCAGCCCGGATGCAGCCGTGATCGACGCCGGTGATCGGCAGTCGTTCGGGGTTACCGGCTACGACGCCTTCGGCAACGTGGTCGGGGAGCTCACCGAGGATTCCGACTTCGCGATCTCGGGCAACGGCCGTTGCGAGTCGAACGCCTGCGGTGCCGAGCGTGGTGGGGCCTATCGGGTGACGGCCAGTTACCGGGTGCCGGGGGCTGAGCGGGCAGCGGCGGCTGCGCCGGGCGAGCTGCTCAGCGCTGAGGCTGCGCTGACGGTCCGTGCGGCCGACACCGACGACCCGGACACCGACGACCCGGGGACGGGCGAATCGGGCGACAACGACGATGCCGACGACCCGAGCAACGACGCTCCGTCGAGTGCCAGGGATGACGCGCAGGAACTGCCCGCCACGGGCGCCACGCTCGTCTGGTGGCATCTGCTGCTCGCCCTGCTGCTGGTGACGCTCGGCGGCGTCGGGCTTCGCCGCCGTCGAGGCTGAGCGGTCCGGCTCGTATCGTGATCGCGTGCCCACCTCGACCGCTGACGACGTCCGCGCCGCGCTCGCGCTGCGTGCCGACCCCTACTACGCGGCGCAGTTGGCCCGGTTCTTCCAGACCCACCCCGGTGGCTATGGGGAGGGCGATCTCTTCATCGGGGTCCGGGTTCCCGCGGTGCGTGCGGTGGCCAAGGAACACCGCGGGTTGGCATTGGCCGAGGTCCGCGACCTGTTGGACGACGACGAGCACGAGCACCGACTGGCCGCCCTGGTGCTGGCCGTCGACGCCTTCCGGAGGGCGCTCAAGCCGCGCAGCAACGACGCTGCGTTGCGTGAGGAATTGCACGCGCTCTATCTCGACGCGGTCTACGCGGGGTGCGTCAACAACTGGGATCTGGTCGACGTGTCGAGTGAATGGTTGGTCGGCGAACACCTCCGGACGACCGGTGCCGGGACCGCGCTGATCCGGGACCTGGTGGCGGAGGAGGACCTGTGGCGCCGACGGGTCGGGATCATCGCGACCTTCGCGCAGATCAAGGCCGGCCAGGCGCAGCCGACCTTCGACGTCGCCGCGATGGTGCTGGCCGACCGGCGGGACCTGATCCAGAAGGCGTCGGGCTGGATGGTCCGTGAGGTCGGTAAGCGGATCGATCGGGCGGTGATGGTCGACTTCCTCACCGAGCACGCCTCCCGGATGGGGCGCACCGCGCTCTCCTACGCCGTCGAGCACCTCGACCCGGAGCTGCGTGCCCATCTGCGCGCGTTGTGACCAGCGCTGGGCGAGGTGATCGGGTGCACATCGCACCGGCTACTCTGGTCGCCGCTTACGAGACCTAACGAGTTCGGAGTCACCTGATGAGGATCGTGGTGCTGACCGGTGCCGGTATCTCCGCCGAGAGCGGGGTACCGACCTTCCGCGACGCCGACGGCCTCTGGGAAGGACACCGGATCGAGGACGTCGCGACACCGGAGGCGTACGAAGCGCAGCCGACCGCGGTGCAGCGGTTCTACGACGACCGCCGTAAGTCGCTGGCCGGAGTCGAGCCGAACCCGGCCCACGTCGCTCTGGCCCGTCTGGAGGAGGTCCTCGGCGAGGATCTCTTCCTGGTCACCCAGAACATCGACGACCTGCATGAGCGGGGCGGCTCGCAGCAGGTCGCGCACATGCACGGCGAACTGCTCAAGGCCTGGTGCCGTTCCTGTGACGGGCGGGTGCCGTGGACCGGGGAGCTCGCCGACTTCCCGCCCTGCCCGCGTTGCGGCGTCTCGGAGCTGCGACCGGACGTGGTCTGGTTCGGCGAGATCCCCTACGGCATGGACGAGATCCAGCGCCGGCTGCTCCGCGCCGACCTCTTCGTCTCGGTCGGCACCTCGGGCGCGGTCTACCCCGCTGCCGGATTCGTGCAGTTGGCGGCGTCGTGTGGGGCCAAGACCCTGGAACTCAATCTCGAGCCGAGTGAGGGCACGCACTTCTTCTCCGAGGCTCGACACGGCCGCGCCGGCGACCTGGTGCCGGTCTGGGTCGACGAGGTGCTGCGCTCGTACGGCTTCTGAGCGCTCACGCCCTTGAGCCCTACGGGTTCTGCCACGGCGAGCTCTGAGCCGCCAGCTCGGCGGCCAGGATCGCCTTCAGCCGACTGCCTTCCGGCTCAGCCTCCAGGCCGAGTGGCGGGAGCTGGGAGTGCATGGCGGCGGTGAACATCGCGGCGCTCTCGATGACGCGCGGGTCCATGTGCCCGAAGACCTCCAGGGTGACCACCCCGTAGAGGGTCTGCCAGGCACGCATGAAGATCCAGATCACGCCTCGTTCTGCCGCTGGGATGGTGCTGGCGTCGATCGGCAGCAGCGGGTCGAGGACGGCCTCGCGCACCGACGGCTCGAGCTCGTCGAGGGACGGATGCGCGATACCGCGCTCCTGCCAGATCCGCACCAGCAGGCCGTTCATGTAATGCCCGGAGGTGGCCGAGGTGAGCAGCTCGCGGCGCACGCAGCTGCTGTCGGCGATCGGGTTGGCGAAGATCAGGCCGAACTCGCGCGGGTTGGTCAGGGCCCAGGCGCGGAACGCAGCCGTGGCGGCGACGAGCTGACCGGCCGGGTCGTCGTCGGGGTACCGCGCGGCGGCCTCGGCGAACGTCGCGGTGGCGGCCTTGTCGATCTCGAAGGCGACCAGGTCGACCAGCTCCTGATAGCTGGCGACATAGCGGTAGAGCGCCGGGGCGGTGATCCCCATCCGTTGCGCGATGGCGCGCAGGGAGAGCTCTTTGCCCTCGGCGAGCAGGGTCCGCGCGGTGGTGACGATCTCGGCGTAGGTGGCTTCGCGTTGACGTTCGCGGCGACCCGGCGTGGTGCTCGTCACTCTTCTCCTTGGGCCCGAAAGGTCTTGACCCGGGGAGTTTACACCGTTTACGGTTAACGCCGTTAACTCTAATGAAGGTCCTTCACAGGGGTAGGTCATGGTTGATCGTTGGGGCAGGTTCGTCGCACGTCGTTCGTTGCCGGTGCTGGTGGTCGCGCTGCTGACGGCAGTGCTGGCCGGGGTCTACGGGTTCGGCGTCTTCGGCAACCTCGCCGACGGCGGGTTCGACGACCCGAACTCCGAGAGCGCCCGGCAGTTGGAGCTCCAGCGCGATGTCTTCGGCAACCAGGGTGTCGACGTCGTGGCGATCTACTCCAGTGACACCTTGGCGGCCGACGACCCGGCGTTCGAAGAGGCGGTCACCAGCACCCTCGCCGGGCTCCCCGACGGCGTCACCGTGCGGAGCTGGTACGACACCCAGGACCCGTCCATGCTGAGCCGTGACGGCGATGCGGTGACCGCTTTCATCTCGCTGGCCGGCGATACCCAGAACGAGAACTCGGAGAGCTTCAAAGAGGTCAAGCCGCTGCTGGAGGCCGAAGGGCTGGAGACCGAGATCGCCGGTACCTGGGCGGTCTACGACGACGTCAACGAACACACCAGTGCCGACCTCAAGCGGGCCGAGCTGATCGCGCTGCCGCTGGTGCTGCTGCTCTCCCTGGTCATCTTCGGCAGCCTGGTCGCGGCCAGCATGCCGGTCCTGGTCGGCGCCGTCGCGGTGATCGGTGGCCTCGCCGTGGTGCGGCTGATCGCGGTCTTCACCGAGGTCTCCATCTTCTCGATCAACATCATCACCCTGCTCGGGATGGGGTTGGCGATCGACTACGCCCTCTTCGTGGTCAGCAGGTTCCGCGAAGAGCTCAACGCGCGCGGCGACGAGCCGGATGCCGTCAGTGATGCGCTCCGCCGGACGATGGCCACAGCCGGTCGGACCGTCCTCTTCTCCGGTCTGACCGTGGCGGCGGCGATGAGCTCGCTGCTGGTCTTCCCGCAGGGCTTCCTCCGCTCGATCGGCTATGGCGGCATGGCCGCGGTGATCGTGGCGATGATCGCCTCGTTGACCGTGCTGCCCGCGGTCCTGGGCCTGCTCGGACGCCGGATCGACGCCGGCCGGGTGCCGCTGCTCAACCGTCGGGCCAAGGACCCGCACGCTGAAGAGCACGGAGCCTGGGCGCGGCTGGCCCACACGGTGATGCGGCGCCCGGTCTTCTACGCGGTCGGGATCACCGTGATCCTGCTCGGCATCGGCGCGCCGTTCCTCGGGGTGAAGTGGGGGAGCGTCGACTACCGCGTGCTCCCGGACAGTGCCGGCGCGCATATCGCCGCGCAGCGATTGAACGACGACTTCGGGCCGGAGCGCTCCACCGCGAATATCTCGCTGTCGGGCGCCCAGGGCGACGCCATCGAGCAGTACCGCGCCGAACTGGCGCAGGTCGACGGCGTCCTCGGTGTCCAGGTGCTGGCGAGTGAAGGCTCCGAGAGCCTGCTCCAGGTCGCCTGGGAGGGGAACTCGCAGACCGAGGCCTCGCAGCAGAAGATCCATGACCTGCGTGAGATCGCCCCGCCGGACGGCGCCCAGGCGTTGGTGGGTGGATTGAGTGCCGACACGGTCGACCTGCTCGACTCGATCGGCTCGCACCTGCCCTGGATGGGTCTGGTCGTCGTCTTCGTGATGCTGGTGCTGCTCTTCCTGGCCTTCGGGTCGGTGGTGCTGCCGTTCAAGGCGATCGTGATGAATGCGCTCTCGATCACCGCGTCGTTCGGCGTCGTCACCTGGATCTTCGCCGAGGGGCACCTGGAGAACCTGCTCGGTTTCACCAGCTCCGGCTTCCTCGACGCCACCCAGCCGATCCTGATGCTGGCGATCCTCTTCGGGCTCTCGATGGACTACGAGGTCTTCCTGCTCTCGCGGGTCCGTGAGGAGTGGGACCGCAGCGGCGACAACGACCGCGCGGTCGCGGTCGGCGTCCAGAAGACCGGTCGGATCATCACCTCGGCCGCGCTCCTGCTGGCGATCGTGATCGGAGCCTTCGGGACCAGCGGGATCGTCTTCATGAAGATGATCGGGGTCGGCATGTTGGTGGCCCTGCTGATCGACGCCACCATCATCCGGGCGCTGCTGGTGCCGGCCACGATGAAGCTGCTCGGGCGCTACAACTGGTGGGCCCCCGCACCGATGGCGCGGTGGTGGCAGCGGTACGGCTTCAAGGAGAGCTGAGGTCGGTCGCCGCCGGGTGGACAGGGGCCTGCGGCCGGCGGCTGAACGATTAGAGTTTTCCCCATGTCTGAGAACCTCGCTGCCCCCTCCGCGCTCGACGCGATCATGGGGTGCGAGGCCTGGGCGGTGATCCGGCAGGGAGACCAGCCGCACGCCAGCCTGGTCGGTGGCACCCGGACGGTCGTGGAGAGCCTGCTGGACGTCCCGCTCGTCGAGGGTGTGCCCGCCGACGGCGCGACCCTGGACCGGCTGCTCGCGGTGCCCTTCCGTCAGGTCGCCGAGCGTGGCTTCGAGGCGATCGACGACGGCACCCCGCTGGTCGTCGTCGAGCTCACCGAACAGCACCAGGTCGCCGTCGAGGCGTTGATCCAGGCGCTCCCCGAGGCCGAGCTCGAGTTCGCCGACCGGGGCGGCTTCGAGATCGACGACGACGCGTACGGCAAGCTCGTCGAGCAGGTGATCTCCGCAGAGATCGGCCACGGCGAAGGCGCCAACCTGGTGGTGGCCCGCAACTTCCGCGCCAAGCTCGCCGAGTTCGGTGCCCGCGAGGCGTTGACCGTGCTGCGCCGCCTCCTGGTGCGCGAGCGCGGAGCCTATTGGACCTACGTCTTCTTCACCGGCGACCGTTTCCTGGTCGGCGCCAGCCCGGAGCGGCACGTCAGCGTCGTCGACGGCAACGTCCGGATGAACCCGATCTCAGGCACCTACCACCTGCCGAAGACGGCGCAGCCGATCGAGCAGACCAAGGCCGAGTTGCTGGAGTTCCTCGCCGACGAGAAGGAGATCTACGAGCTCTTCATGGTCGTCGACGAAGAGCTCAAGATGATGTGCGACATCTGCAGCGAGGGCGGCCAGGTGCTCGGCCCGTTCCTCAAGCCGATGACCCACCTCGTGCACACCGAGTACCTGCTCGCAGGCAAGACCAAGCGCGACGTCCGCGAGGTGCTCCGCGACACCATGTACGCCGCCACCCTCACCGGCTCCCCGGTCGAGAACGCTTGCAAGCTGATCAAGGCCTACGAGCCCGAGGGCCGTGGCTACTACGGTGCCGCGCTGGCGCTGATCGGCCGCGGCGCCGACGGCTCCTCGACGCTCGACAGCCCGATCGTGATCCGCTCGGCCGACGTCGGCCTCGACGGCACGCTGCGCGTCGTCGCCGGAGCCACCCTGGTCCGTGACTCGGTGCCCGCCAACGAGGTCCGTGAGACCCACGCCAAGGCCGGTGGCATCCTGTCGGCCTTCGGACTGGTGCCGCCCGCCGCAGCCCCGGCCGGCAGCCTGGGTGCGCTGGCCAGCGACGAGGACGTCCTGATCGCGCTCAACGAACGGAACCAGCGGCTCAGCAAGTTCTGGCTGACCAACCAGGCCGGGAAGACCCCGGACGTCGCGCTGCGCGGCAAGAGCGCCGTCATCCTCGACGGCGAGGACGACTTCGTGAACATGCTCCGCCACATCCTGGCGGTGCTCGGCATGACCTCGTCGACGGTCCGGCACGAGGATTGGAAGCCGGGCGCGCTCGACGGACACGACCTGGTCATCGTCGGGCCCGGCCCCGGCGACCCGCGCGACGGCAGCGACCCGAAGATCCAGCGGATCCGTGGCGCCGTCGACGAGTTGCTGCTCGCGGGCCAGCCGATGCTCGCCGTCTGCCTCGGCCACCAGACCCTCTGCGAGCGGCTCGGGCTGCCGTTGGCGTTCAAGGACATCGTCTTCCAGGGCACCCAGTCCCCGGTCGAGCTGCCCGGCGGGATCGAGCGGGTCGGCTTCTACAACACCTTCGTCGCCCGGGTCGGTGCCGAGACCCCGCTCCCGGACGGCGTCAGCGTGGCCACCGATGCGGTGACCGGCGACGTGCACCAGATCACCGGGCCCACGTTCCGCGGGATCCAGTTCCACGCCGAGTCGGTGCTGACCGAGAACGGCTTCGACCTGATCCACGACCTGGTCCGTGACCTGCTGGTCGCGCCGTAGCGTCATGGCGGTCCCGTGAGGAGCCCGCGGGTAGTGGTGGTCGACCACCACGATTCCTACACCTACAACCTGGTCCACCTGATCGCCGCGGTGACCGGCTCGCTGCCCGATGTGGTGCAGCATGACGAGGTCGAGGCAGCCGCGTTGCTCGAGTTCGACCGGATCGTGCTCTCGCCCGGTCCCGGACACCCTGCGGTGCCTCGGGACTTCGCGGTCGGCGGTGCGGTGCTGCGGGCCGGCACCGTCCCGGTGCTCGGGGTCTGCCTCGGGATGCAGGGGCTGGTCACCACCTTCGGCGGCGAGGTCGCCCGGATCGCGCCGGCCCACGGTGAGCTGGCCCAGGTCCGGCACCGGGGGGACTCGGTCTTCGCCGGACTGCCGACGCCGTTCGACGCCGTCCGCTACCACTCGCTGGCGGCCACTCGGATCCCCGAGGCGCTGGAGGTGACCGCCTGGTGTGCGGGGGCGAGCGGCGAACCCGACGTGGTGATGGGGGTCCGGCATCGCACGCTCCCCTTACACGGCGTGCAGTTCCACCCCGAGTCGATCCTCTCCACGCAGGGCGAGGCGCTGGTCCGCAACTTCGTGGAGCGCCCGTGATGGGCGCCGGGGCCGACCCGTCGGCGCGCTTCGTCGAGGTGGCCGCGGAGCACGCACGCTGCTTCTGGCTCGACGGCGGTGGCGCTCGGAGCTGGTCCGGTCGACGATCCCTGATCGGCTGGCTCGACGACGACGACCTCTCCCTCAGCTACGACGCGGCGACGGCCACGGTGCGGGCCCACCGGGGCGATGCCTCTGAGGTCGTCGGTACCGACATCTTCGAGGTACTCGATCGCTACCTGGAGCTTGATCGCCTTGCTGCACAGGGTTCTGACGCTGACTCTGTGCACTGGGTCGGCTACTTCGGCTACGCCTCCCGGCCGGATCTCCCAGCCCGGGTCGACCCTGGCGACCCGGCGCCGACCGCGGTCTGGATGCGGACCAGACACGTCGAGTTCTATCGGCACGAGGTCAGCGAGGCAGCGGCCCCGGCGTCGGTAGCCGAGCCGACCGAGGTGGCGACCCCGGCCGACTACCAGGCTGGATTCGACCGGGTCCAGGAGCACCTGCACGCCGGCAACTCCTACGAGGTGAACCTGACCCACCGCGAGCCTGTGGACGAGGCGCTCGAACCGCTCGACACCTATCTCCGGTTGCGGCAGCTCAACCCGGCTCCGTACGCAGGATTCCTGCAGCACAACGGAGGTTGGCTGTTGAGCTCGTCGCCGGAGCGGTTCGCTACCGTGGACGCCGACGGGTGGGTGGAGACCAAGCCGATCAAGGGGACGACCCCGCGCGGCGACACTCCCGCGGAGGATGAGGCCCACCGTGTACGCCTCGCGCAGGACGCCAAATACCGCGCCGAGAACCTGATGATCGTCGACCTGCTCCGCAACGACCTGGCGATGGTCTGCGAGCCGGGATCGGTCGAGGTGCCGGTGTTGATGGAGGTGGAGAGCTACCGCTCGGTGCACCAGTTGGTCTCCACCGTCCGCGGCCAGCTCCGCGCCGAGTTCTCGACGCTCGCCGCCCTGCGCGCACTCTTCCCGGCCGGCTCGATGACCGGGGCCCCGAAGCTGCGGACCATGGAGATCATCGCCGAGGTGGAGAACAGCGCCCGCGGCGCCTACTCCGGCGCCTTCGGCTGGATCGCCTCCGACGGTCGCGCCGATCTCGGCGTGATCATCCGCAGCATCAGTGGCGGCACCGACCTGCTCGGACGACGGCGCTGGCAGTTGGGTACCGGCGGCGGGATCACCGTCGGTTCCGACGCCGCGGAGGAGTACGCGGAGACCCAGTGGAAGGCCGCGCTGCTACGCAGGGCCCTGGGGTAGACCGGGGCTTCCGGGCTCGTCGGCCCGGAGTCAGGCGTCCGGGTCGCTGGACGGCGTCGGGCCACCCGGCAAGGAGAGCGTCAGGCAGGCGCCGCCGCCGGGAGCCTGGGTGGCGTCCACCCAGCCGGAGTGGCGCAACGCGGTCTGACGCACGATGGAGAGCCCCAACCCCGAGCCCGGCATCGACCGGGACTCGTCGGAGCGGTAGAAGCGTTCGAACACCTTGGCCCGGTCGGCCTCCGCGATCCCGGGGCCCTGGTCGGAGACGGTGAGGACGCCGTCGACCAACCGGACGGTGACGGTGCCGCCGGGCGGGCTCCACTTGACCGCGTTGTCCAGCAGGTTGGTCACCGCACGCTCCAGCGACGCCTCCTCGCCGGTCACCCACCACTCGTTGGTGGCCACATCGAACTCGACGTCGACGGCGCGACGGCGGACCCGGGTCAGCGCTCGCTCGATGATCGCCTCCAGGTCGACGGGTTCGACGACATGCGGGCTCTGCTCGTCACGGGCCAACTCGACCAGGTCGCCGATCAGGCTGGTCATCTCGTCGATCTGGCCGCGGACGTCGCCCAGCAGTTCGCGCCGTTGCTCGTCGGGCAGCCCACCCGAGGAGTCGGCCTGGATCAGCAGGTCGAGGTTGGTGCGCAGCGAGGTGAGCGGGGTGCGGAGCTCGTGGCTGGCGTCGGCGATCAGCTGCCGTTGCCGATCTCGCGATGCTCCGAGGGTGACCACCATCGAGTTGAAGGCGCTGGAGAGTCGGGCGATCTCGTCGGTGCCCTCGACGGTGATCGGGGTCAGCTGGTCGGTCCGTGCGATCTCCTCGGCCTTGGCGGTGAGTCGGCGAACCGGGCGCAGGCCGTTGCGGGCGACCGCCCACCCGGAGAGCCCGGCGATGATCACGCCGGAGAGCCCGAAGGAGAGCATCACGATGCCGAGCCGGTCGAGGATCTGCTCCTGGGAGGTCAGCGGCTGCGCGATGGTGAGCGCGATCCCGGTGTCCTTCGTCGGCACTGTCACGACGCGGTAGCTGGTGCCCTCGGCGTCGATCGTGCGGATCACACTGTGCCGGTCGCCGCGGGCGACCTCGAGCTCGTACTTCCCCAGCGGCAGGTCCGGGCCGTCGTCCATGGTCAGGGTCGCGCCGGTCGAGGAGATGAAGACGATCCGGACGTCGGCGGCGCCGAACGCCCAGGACGGCAACTCCCGGCCCGCACTCAGCTCCGGCAGGGTGGAAGAGGTGGCGGACTTCTGGGCGCGATCGAGCAGCGTCGCGTCGAGCGTGCTCTGCATCTGCATCCGGACGGTGACGAAGGCACCGAGTGCCACGAACGCCACGGTCAGGCCGACCGCGAAGGTGGTGAGCAGGGTGACCCGGCTGGCCAGGCTGCGGCGGTAGTGCCACCAGCCGTCGTCGGTCTCCTCCTGCTGGTGCGCCGCGGGGGCGTCGACCATCAGCTGGACTCCTTGAGGACGTAGCCCACGCCCCGCACGGTGTGCAGCAGCCGTGGCTCGTTCTCGGCCTCGGTCTTGCGGCGCAGGTAGCCGATGTAGACCTCCAGCGAGTTGGCGGTGGTCGGGAAGTCGTAGCCCCAGACCTCCTCCAGGATGAACGACCGTTCCAGCACCCGCCGCGGACGCCGGAGGAACATCTCCAACAGTGCGAACTCGGTCCGGGTCAGCTCGATCGACCGTTCCCCACGCTTCACCTCGCGGCTGCCGAGGTCGAGGCTCAGATCGGCGAAGGTGAGCACCTCGCCACTGTCCTCGCTCGGCACCACCCGGCGCAGCAGGGCGCGCAGCCGAGCCAGCAACTCCTCAAGGGCGAACGGCTTGGTCAGGTAGTCGTCGGCACCGGCGTCCAGGCCCGCGACCCGGTCGCCGACGGCGTCCCGCGCGGTGAGCACCAGGATCGGGACGTCGTTGCCGGCGGAGCGCAGTGCCTTGGTGGCCTCGATCCCGTCGAGGCGCGGCATCATCACGTCCATCACCACGACGTCCGGGTGCAGACCGCCGATGGTGGCGAGCGCCTCTGCGCCGTCGGTCGCCATGGAGACCTTGAAACCGTTGAACTCCAGCGAACGGCGAAGGGACTCGCGGACGGCGCGGTCGTCGTCGACCACCAGCACGTGGGAGGAATTCGTGGGGCTCACATGCTCACTCTGCCAGCCCTGCCTGAGCCGTGCCTGAGAAGCGGGCCAGAGTCGTACGAGAACCCGGGAGAAGGGGGTACCCAAAGTTGCGTATGTTCGCTCCGGGTCGGTCCGTCGCTGTCGTCCGGGGTGCCACCGTGACGGTCACGGTCGGCAAGGAGGTGACGGTCAACGATGGTGTCGATCAGTCGGCGTGCCTTCCTGACCACGGGGGTCGCCGCCGCAGCGACCGGCGCCGTGGGCATCGGCGGATGGGCGGCGGCGCCGGGCAGCGTCAAGTACCGACTCAAGGAACAGTTCGGCCTGAACCCTGATCCCTACGTGCCGGACGTGCCCGCCGGCCGGGTCCGGGTCGACTCCCTGAAGTCAGCGGCGATGGGCGATGAGGTCCGGCTGTTCACGGCGGTGCCGGACGGCTACGGAGCCGGCGCCGGCCTTCCGGTGCTGGTCGTCCTGCATGGCGCGAGTGCGACCGTGGAGGAGTTCGCCGGCTTCGGCTTCGGGCAGTTCGCCACCGCGATCGCCCGCGAGGGGTTCCCGATGGTGCTGGCCGGTACCGACGACGGACCGAACGGTTGGCTTCCTGACGGCGTCCAGGACCCGTGGACGATGCTGGTCGACGAGCTGCCGACCTGGGCTGACAACGCGTTCGCCCATGGTCGGCGTCGTCGTGTCAGCTGAAACGGGCGGCGACAGTAGCGGCACGGGCCCCGTAGCCGCCGCCGAACATGGCGGCATGGGTGAGTAGCGGGAAGAGCTGGTGGAGGCCGATCCGGTCCTCCCAACCGTCCGCGAGCGGGTACTGCTCGTGGTAGCTGTCGAGGACCCGCTGCAGATGCGGGAGTCCGAAGAGCGCGAGCATCGCTAGGTCCGTCTCGCGGTGACCGCCGTACGCGGCCGGGTCGATCAACCGCACGACGCCGTCTGCGGACCAGAGCACGTTGCCGTTCCAGAGGTCGCCGTGGAGAGGGGCCGCGGGCTCCACCGGGACCAGCGAGCCGAGCCGGGGGAGCACCGACTCGATGGCGGCGCTCTGCTCGGCGCTGAGCCGACCCCGGTCGTGGGCCAGCTTCAGGTAGGGCCGGACCCGGTGCTCGGCGAAGAACTCCGCCCAGTCGGGGGCTGGGGTGTTCCGCATCGGCAGGCGTCCGATGAAACCGTCGCTCTCGCGCCCGAATCCGGAGACGGCGGCCGCATGCAACCGGGCCAGTGCGTGTCCGAAGGAGGCGGCCGCCTCCACCGTCGGCTTGCTGGTCTCGATCCAGGGCAGGATCAGGCAGTCGTCGTCGACGGCGAGCGGCTCCGGCACCAGGTCGGGTGCGGCCTGCGCCAACCAGACGAGGGAGTCGGCCTCGCTGGCGAAGAACCGTTGCGGCGGCCGGACGTGGGACTTCACGAAGACGGCTCGGCCATCGGCCAGCCGGACCCGGGTCGCCGTGCAGATGTCGCCCCCGGCCACCGGTGAGGTTGCGGCCACCGCAGCGCCGAGCAGTTCCTCTGCTCGCCGTGCGATGGTCGGGTTCCGGGTCATGGCAGGCGCGATCCCTCAACGGTCGCCGCGATCTGCTCGACCAGGGCGTCGCTGGTCCGCTCGATCATCCGCAGGACGAGGGCGAAGCCGTCGTCGCCGCCGTAGTACGGGTCGGGCACCATCCCGTCGCCGGGCTCCGGGTCGAAGGTCCGGAAGAGCCGGGTCCGTTCGGTCTCGCCGCCGAGGTCGTTGAGGTTGTCGGCGTCCATCGCCAGCACCAGGTCGTGGTCGGTGCCCGCGGTGGGGAACTGGCGCGCGCGGTGCCGGGTGGCGTCGTAGTTGTGCTGGGTGAGTACGGCGGCGGCGCGCTTGTCCATCGGGTCGCCGACGTGCCAGTCGCCGGTGCCGTAACTGTCGGCCACGACCAGTTCGCCGAGTCCGGCCTCGGCCAGCTTCGCGTTGAGGACGACGTCCGCGATCGGGGAGCGACAGATGTTGCCCAGGCAGACCAGCGCGATCCGGTACGGGCCCTCGGAGTGTGCGGCGGGCAGCATCAGTCCTCCGCAACCACGATGTTGACGAACCAACCCACGATGCTGATCACGATGGAGCCGCCGACCGCGGTCCAGAACCCGTCGACGCTGAAGCCCACGTCGAGGACGCCGGCGATCCAGTCGGTCAACAGCAGCATCAGCGCGTTGATCACCAACAGGAACAGGCCGACGGTGACGATGATGAACGGGATCGAGAGGATCTTGACCACCGGCGCGACGAAGATGTCGATCACGCTGAGGATCGCTGCGACGATCACCAGAGGGAGAATCTTCTCCTGCCAGTCACCGCCTTCGAACCAGATGCCGTCGAAGAACCACGCCGCGACCGCTAGGCCGGCGACGTTGGCAATCATCCACCTCAGGAAAGTCACGGCACCAGAGTAGAAGAATCTGCGAAATCGTGACCTGGATCGTGACCTGGGGCCTCTTGCGGTGGCTGTCGCGAGGCTCGATGCTGGCGGGCATGGCCACCACACCCATGCCTCGGGCTTCGGTAGCGGAGATCCCGCCGTACGTGCCCGGCCGCACCCCTGTCTCCCGTCCGGGCTTCACCAGTTACAAGCTGAGTTCGAACGAGAATCCCTACCCGCCGCTGCCCGGTGTGCTCCAGGCGGCCCAGGGTGCACTCGAGCAGCTCAACCGCTATCCCGACATGGGGAACACCGCTTTGTACGGCGCGTTGGCGTCGCGTCTCGGTGTCGCGACCGACCAGCTCGCGCTCGGTACCGGGTCGGTCGGGCTGCTCTTCCACCTGGTGCAGGCGTTCGCCGGACCGGGTGATGAGGTGGTGCATGCGTGGCGCTCGTTCGAGGCCTATCCGATCGCGATCGCGGCAGCCGGGGCGAAGTCGGTCGCGGTGGGCCTGACCGCCGCGGGCGAACATGACCTCGAGGCGCTTGCTGAGGCCGTCACCGAGCGGACCAGGGTGCTGATCGTCTGCACGCCCAACAACCCGACCGGGACGGCGGTCACCCAGACCGCGCTGCGCACCCTCATCGAGCGGGTCCCGCCCCACGTGCTGGTGCTGGTCGATGAGGCGTACGTGGAGTTCGTCCGGATGCAGGACGCCGTCGACGGTCTGGCGCTCCAGCGCGAGTTCCCCAACGTGGTCTCGTTGCGGACCTTCTCCAAGGCGTACGGCCTGGCCAACCTCCGGGTCGGCTACGCGATCACCACCCCGGAGATCGCGCTGCCGCTGCGCGCGGTGGCGACGCCGTTCGGGGTCTCCACGGTCGCGCAGGCTGCTGCGGTGGCCTCGCTCAAGGCCGAGCAGGCGCTGATGGGCCGCGTCGATGCGTTGGTGCGTGAGCGGTCCCGGGTGCTTGCCGGAGTCCGCGAAGCAGGGTGGCAGCTCCCCGATGCGCAGGGCAACTTCTGCTGGTTCCCCTTCCCCGGCGACGCCGACGCGACGGCCCGGTTCGTCGCGGCGGCCGCGGCGGTCGGGATCTCGGTACGTCCGTTCGCCGGCGAGGGTGTCCGGGTCAGCGTCGGCGAGCAGGCCGGCAACGACCGGGTGATCGAACTGGCGCGGCGCGTGGCGGACGAGTTCGGAGTGCGATCGCTGCGGAGCTGACAGCAGTCAGCGTTTCGATGGTGTGGCGCGGACGCCGATCCGTTCCAGGATCCTGTTATCGGTTACGGAAGTTGAGAGTTTGACTAGATCGGCCGGCGACCTGGCACCATGGCGGTATGAGCGCGGATGAGCAGAAGGCGTCGTACGTCGAAGCGGGCAAGGAGTACGACCGGGACATGCGCTACATCCCGGACCGGATCACCGCCGAGCCCGGGCGTTCGCGCGATCCGTATGACGTGACCGCCGACGCCGACAGCGGCGCCATCGAGACGCCGACCTGGCCGGTCGAGGCTGGCCGATACCGTCTGGTCGCCGCGCGAGCCTGCCCCTGGGCCAACCGCTCGATCATCGTGCGGAGCCTGCTCGGGCTTGAGGACGTCATCTCCCTCGGTACCCCTGGCCCGACGCACGACCAGCGCAGTTGGACCTTCGACCTCGACCCGGACGGCCGCGACCCGGTGCTCGGCTACGAGCGGCTGCAGGAGGCGTACTTCGCGCGCTTCCCCGACTACCCGCGCGGGATCACCGTGCCGGCGATCGTCGACGTGCCGACCAAGGCTGTGGTCACCAACGACTTCCCGCAGATCACCCACGACCTCTTCTTCGAGTGGCGCGACTTCCACCGCGCCGATGCTCCGAACCTGTGGCCCGACGAGGTCCGTGAGGAGATGGAGGTGGTGATGAAGCGGATCTTCACCGAGGTCAACAACGGCGTCTACCGATGTGGCTTCGCCGGCTCACAGGAGGCGTACGACGCGGCCTACGAGCGGCTCTTCGCCGCGTTGGACTGGTTGGAGGAGCGGCTCACCGGCCGTCGCTACCTGATGGGCGACGCCATCACCGAAGCCGACGTTCGGCTCTTCACCACGCTGGTCCGTTTCGACGCCGTCTACCACGGGCACTTCAAGTGCAACCGGAACAAACTGATCGAGATGCCCGCGCTCTGGGGCTACGCGCGCGACCTGTTCCAGACGCCGGGCTTCGGCGAGAGCGTCGACTTCGAGCAGATCAAGCGGCACTACTACGTGGTGCACAGCGACATCAACCCGACGCAGATCGTTCCGCTCGGCCCCGACCCGTCCGGTTGGGCGACGCCGCACGGGCGCGACGCCTGAGACAGGTTATCGGGCGCTGGCCTTGAGTCGGTCGACGACCGCGAGCAGGTCGTCGATGGAGTGGTCGAAGGTGCCGGCGGTCCAGACTCCCGGCATCGCTGAGTGGTAGTAGAGCCCCTCGCCGATCAGCATGATCGCGTCGGCGATCGCGTCGTCGCCGACCTCGTCGCGGACCAGGTCGCCCCAGGCCTTGTGGATCCCCTCGATCGCGGTGATCGCGGGTTGCCAGGAGCTCTGGGCGAGCCTGAGCACCGCACGGTAGACCGGGTCCTCCTCCTCGCTGGTCTCCCACGAGGTCCGCACGTAGTTGCGCGCCGGACCCTCCGGGTCGGTGCGCATCTGTTCGAGCTCGGTCTCGGCGACGACGTTGAACCGTTCGAGGAGGGCTTCGGCGAGGGCTTCCTTGGACGGGAAGTGGTACAGCACTCCGCCCTTGGAGACGCCGGCCCGGGCTGCGACGGCGTCGATCGTGGCCGCGCGCTCGCCGTCCGTACGCAGGATCTCGGCGTATGCGTCGAGCGCCTTCTCTCGGGCGTGGGGAGGTCGAGCCATGCCCCGACCCTATCCATCCGTCGTCGACCGCGTCCGGGCGCGTTCCAGCGCGTCGCCGAGTTGGTAACTGTACCGTCTGGACGGTACAGTTATGGATATGAGCGCAGTACTGTCACCCGTCACCAATCCGTCGTCGCCGCTCTCGGCTCGACGACGTTGGGCTGCGCTCGCGGCGCTGATGATCCCGGTCCTTCTGGTCTCGATCGACAACACCGTGCTCAGCTTCGCGGTGCCCTCGATCACCCGCGACCTGGCGCCGAGCGGCAACGAACTGCTCTGGATGATCGACATCTACCCGCTCGTGCTCGCCGGACTCCTGGTGCCGATGGGCAGCCTCGGTGACCGGATCGGACGACGTCGCCTGCTGTTGATCGGTGCCACGGGATTCGCCGCGGTCTCCGCGCTGGCCGCTTTCGCGCCGAATGCCGGCAGCCTGATCGCCGCCCGGTTCTTCCTCGGCTTCTTCGGCGCCATGCTGATGCCGGCCACGCTCTCGCTGATCCGCAACATCTTCACCGACGACAGTGAGCGCCGGATCGCGATCGCGATCTGGGCCTCCGGCTTCTCCGGTGGCGCCGCGCTCGGTCCGCTGGTCGGTGGTTGGTTGCTGGAGCACTTCTGGTGGGGTTCGGTCTTCCTGCTCGCCGTCCCGGTGCTGATCCCCTTGTTGCTGATCGGACCGATCCTGCTTCCCGAGTCGCGCGACCCGAACCCGGGCCGGGTCGACCTGATCGGCATCGCTCTGGTGAGTGGTGCCCTGGTCGGCGTCGTCTTCGCGATCAAGTCCGCTGCCTCGGGCGATGGCTTCACGGTGGCGATGCTCGCTGCCGCGGCCGGTCTGGCTGCCGGATACGGCTTCGTGCGCCGGATGTTGCGCTCGTCGAACCCGATGCTCGACGTCCGGCTCTTCCGGAACCCGATCTTTTCCGGTGCGTTGGCGGTCAACCTGGTCAGTGTCTTCGCGCTGGTCGGCTTCCTCTACTTCTTCACCCAGTACCTGCAACTCGTGGCCGGCCACGGCCCGATGGACGCCGCGGTCCTGCTGATCCCCGGCCTGGTCTGCACGGTGACCTTCGGGCTGGCGGCGGTGCCGTTGGTCCGCCGGATCGGTCCGCGGCGGGTGATCATGCTCGGTCTGGCGCTCAACTCGGTCGCCTACCTCGTGGTGGCGGCGCTGGGGCACACCGGCTCACAGACCGCTCTGCTCACCGGCTTCATCATGCTCTGCGCCGGCGTCGGGATGGCCGAGACGATCTCCAATGATCTCGCCCTCTCCGCTGTGCCGCCGGCCAAGGCTGGTGCCGCCTCCGCGGTCTCCGAGACCGCCTACGAGGTCGGCGCGGTGCTGGGCACCGCGGTCCTGGGCAGCCTGCTGAACCTCGCCTACCGACAGGGCGTCGAGGTGCCGGCCGGAGTCAGTGCCGAGCAGGCCGAGCACGCCCAGGGAACGCTGGGTGGCGCGGTCCAGGTCGCCGAGGGGTTGCCGCACGAGCTCGGACAGCGGCTCTTCGACTCCGCGACCGCCGCGTTCGACAGCGGCGTCACCTGGACGGCGGCGATCGGCTGCCTGCTCAGCCTGTTGGCGCTCGTGGTTGCGCGCCGGACGTTGTGCCACGCCTGATCCGGGCGCCCCGCGCCGAGTGATCTGCGCCTGAAGAACGCCGCCTCGACCTTGGTCGGGGCGGCGTTCTTGTGGTCCCTGATGCTTGCCTGCTTGAACATGCATGTGTGAACATATGCGTATGTACGAATATAACGATTGGATCGAGCCGGACGAGAGCGAGATCGCCGTCTGTGTCGAGATCTTCTCGCTGCTCGCCGACGCCACCCGGATGCGGATCGTGCTCGCCCTGCGCGAGGGTGAACAATCCGTCGGCGCGATCGCCGGGCTGGTGGGCAAGTCCCAGGCCGCCGTCTCGCAACACCTCGCCAAGCTCCGGATGAGCCGGTTGGTGACCACCCGGCACGAGGGGGCCAAGGTCTTCTACCGACTGGCCAACGACCACCCGCTGGAGCTGCTCCAGGTGGCGATCCGTCAGGCCGAGCACGCTGTCGGCGGAGCGCTGCGTCACCACGACGATCGGACGAAGTGATGGGCGTCGGGCACGGACACGGGCACTCCGGCGGCGGTGGGCATGCCGAGGGCCGGGCCGCGGATCGGGGCCGCCTGATCAAGGTGCTGGCGGTGACCGCCGTCGTTCTGGTGATCGAGGTGATCGGTGCCTGGGTGACCGGCTCGCTGGCACTGCTCGCCGACGCCGGGCACATGGCGACCGACGCTTCGGCGGTGCTGATCGCGCTGTCCGCCTCGTATGTCGCCACCCGGCCGCCCGGGCCGCGGGCCACCTTCGGGCTGCACCGCGCCGAGATCCTCGCCGCATTGGTCAACGCGGTCGTCCTGCTCGGTGTCTGTGGCTGGCTCTTCTGGGCCGCGATCGGCCGGCTGCGCAACCCTGAGACGGTGCACGGTTCGGGCATGGTCGGCTTCGCGCTGCTCGGCCTGCTGGCCAACCTGGTCTCGCTCTTCATCCTGATGCGTGCCGACCGGAGTTCGCTCAACATCCGCGGCGCCTTCCTGGAGGTTGCGACCGACACGCTCGGCTCCGTACTCGCCCTGGTCGCCGGTGTGGTGATCTGGGCGACCGGCTGGGACCGCGCCGACGCCTTCGCCTCGCTGGCGATCGCCGTGCTGATCCTGCCGCGCTCGATCTCGCTGATCCGCGACAGTGCGGCGGTGTTGCTGGAGACCGCGCCGGCCGGCCTCGACCTGGCCGATGTGCGGCGTCACCTGACGGAGGTTCCCGGCGTCGTCGACGTGCACGACCTGCATGCTTGGACGATCACCTCGGGGATGCCGAGCCTCTCGGCGCACGTCACCGTCACCGACGAACTGCTGGCCCAGGCCGGCGTCGGCGAGGTGCTCGACCGGGTCAGCGCCTGCGTCGCCGACCACTTCGGTATCCGGCACGTCACCTTCCAGATCGAGCCGGTCAGCCACCGGGCGCACGAGGACCTCGGCGAACCCGGCTGCGACTAGCCGCCCCGCCCCGTGCGGACGTCATGCGTTGTATGGACCCGCTCCCTCTGAACGTATGACGTCCGGGGGCGAGGAGGGGAGTGGCGACGGCGATTTCGTTGGGCGTCCAAGCGGATTGGCCGACTCGGCCAGGCTGCCGGTACCTTGGCAGAAGAGCGCGAATGTGTCGCCGATCACACGATCGGTGCGCCTTCGCGCCACTGCCACACCCCCGGGCCCACACCCGGGAATCCGGGGGAATCGATGGCCGGGCGACCGACGATCTCGGAGCCCGGGCGTAGTGACAAGGAGCGACAACGTGACCCCTGCTGACTTCGGGCCCGACCTGGTGGAAGTCTTCGGACCCTCCCAGGCTGACGGCGGCCCCGAGCTGATTCAGCTCCTCACTCCGGAGGGGGAGCGGGTCGAGCACCCGGAGTTCTCCTTCCAACCCCGCGACGCCGACGGCAATCTGCTGGACCCGGACGAGACGATCCGCGGCTTCTACCGGGACATGGTGCTGACCCGTCGCATCGACACCGAGGCGACCGCGCTGCAACGCCACGGTGAACTCGGTCTCTGGGCCCAACTGCTCGGCCAGGAAGCCGCGCAGATCGGCGCCGGCCGGGCGCTCCGCCCGCAGGACTTCGCCTTCCCGACCTACCGCGAACACGGCGTCGCGTGGTGTCGTGGTGTCGACCCGCTTCGGCTGCTCAGCCTCTTCCGCGGCGTCGACCACGGGTCGTGGGACCCGGCCGAACACAACTTCGGGCTCTACACGATCGTGATCGGTGCGCAGACCCTGCACGCCGCCGGCTACGCGATGGGGATGCAGCGCGACGGCGTCGTCGGCACCGGAGACCCACAGCGCGACGCCGCAGTGCTCGCCCACTTCGGTGACGGCGCCTCCTCCCAGGGCGACGTCAACGAGTCGTTCATCTTCGCGGCCTCCTACAACGCTCCGGTGGTCTTCTTCTGCCAGAACAACCAGTGGGCGATCTCCGAGCCGATCGAACGACAGAGCCGGATCCCGCTCTACCAGCGGGCGCTCGGGTTCGGATTCCCCGGCGTCCGGGTCGACGGCAACGACGTGTTGGCCACCTACGCCGTCGCCACCGCCGCGCTGCAACGTGCTCGTGACGGCCAGGGACCGAGCTTCGTCGAGGCCTACACCTACCGGATGGGCGCGCACACCACTACCGACGACCCGACCCGCTACCGACTCAACGACGACCTCGAACACTGGAAGCTGAAGGACCCGATCGCGCGGGTCAAGGTCTACCTGAGTCGCAACGGCCTCGCCGACGACGCCTTCTTCGACGCCGTCCAGGCCGAGGCCGACGAGCTCGGCCACCAGCTGCGGGAAGGCTGCAAGAGCCTGCCCAACCCGGTACCCACGGCGATCTTCGACAACGTCTACGCCGAGGAGACCGGCGAGCTCGCCCAGCAGCGCGCGGTCTTCGAGGAGTACCACGCCGGCTTCGAGCGGGAGGTGCACTGATGGGTGCCACGCAGCGGATCACGCTCGCCAAGGGGCTCAATGCCGGGCTCCGTAAGGCGATGGAGGACGACCCCAAGGTTCTGATCATGGGCGAGGACGTCGGCAAGCTCGGCGGCGTCTTCCGGATCACCGACGGGTTGCAGAAGGACTTCGGTGAGGACCGGGTGATCGACTCGCCGCTCGCCGAGTCCGGCATCGTCGGAACCGCGGTGGGCCTTGCCCTGCGGGGCTACCGCCCGGTGGTGGAGATCCAGTTCGACGGCTTCGTCTACCCGGCCTACGACCAGATCGTCTGCCAGGTCGCCAAGATGCACTACCGCTCGCAGGGGCGAAGCAAGATGCCGATGGTGATCCGGATCCCGTTCGGCGGCGGCATCGGCGCCGTCGAGCACCACTCCGAATCGCCCGAGGCGCAGTTCGCGCACACTCCCGGTCTCAAGGTGGTGGCCTGCTCCAACCCGGTCGACGGTTACTGGATGCTGCAGCAGGCGATCGCCAGCGACGACCCGGTGATCTTCTTGGAGCCGAAGCGGCAGTACCACGCCGACAAGGCCGAGCTGGACGTTGAGGCGACCCCGCCGCCGCTCTTCACCTCGCAGGTCAAGCGGAGCGGCAACGACGTCACCCTGCTCTCCTACGGGCCGACGGTGAAGACCGCGCTGTTGGCGGCCGAGGTCGCCGCCGATGAAGGCCGTTCGCTGGAAGTGATCGACCTGCGGACCCTGTCGCCGCTGGACATGGGGCCGGTCCTGGATTCGGTGCGGCGCACCGGTCGCGCGGTCGTCGTCCACGAGGCGCACATGAACCTCGGGATGGGTGCCGAGTTGGCCGCGCGGATCACCGAGGAGTGCTTCTACTCCCTGGAGGCACCGGTGCTGCGTGTCGGTGGCTACGACACGCCCTATCCGGCGGCCCGCAACGAGGAGGAGTTCCTGCCCGACCTCGACCGGGTGCTGGACGCCGTCGACCGTTCCTTCGGGTACTGAGAGTGAGTGGCATGTTCGAGTTCAAACTGCCCGACGTCGGTGAAGGCCTGACCGAGGCGGAGATCGTCTCCTGGAAGGTGAAGCCCGGCGACGTCGTCGAGATCAACGATGTGATCGTGGAGATCGAGACCGCCAAATCGTTGGTGGAGTTGCCCTCGCCGTACGCCGGCACGGTGCTGAACCTGCTGGTCGCGGAGGGTGAGACGGTGCCGGTCGGCACCTCGATCATCGCGATCGGCGACGCCGGGGAGCAGCCTGCGCAGCCGGCCCCCGCGGCACCCCTCGGCGAGATCGACCTCTCCAACCCGGCGGCTTCCGGTGGTGGCGAGGGCGAGAGCCTGGTCGGCCGAGCGCCGGCGGAACGCGGCGCGCAGCGTCGGCGCCGGAAGCTGGTGGAGGCTGCCGGCGAGCACGTGGCGCGCGCGGGGGTGCACGACACCTTCAACGCGGGCGCCCCGCCGCAGACCGAGCAGGTGGAGCAGATCGTCGCCGCGGTGGCTACCCAGACCGCCGACCAGCAGGCGGGCCAGACGCCGGTGGCGGCTTTGGCGGTCACGCCGAGCGCTCCGGCCGATCCGGCAGCTCAGCGCGCCTTGGCGAAGCCGCCGGTGCGCAAGCTCGCCAAGGATCTCGGGGTCGACCTGACCTCGTTGACGCCGACCGGCCCGAACGGCAGCGTCTCGCGGGCCGACGTCGAGCAGGCTGCGAGTGCGGCTCCGGCGCTGACTACGGTTCCCGACCTGACTGCTGCTTCGACAGCGGTGGCACCCGGCGTCCGGGAGACCCGGGAGCCGATCAAGGGGGTCCGGAAGGTGATGGCCGAGGCGATGGTGGGCTCCGCGTTCACCAGCCCGCACGTCACCGAATGGATCACGCTCGACGTCACCCGGACCATGGAGTTCGTCGAGCGACTACGGGGACACCGCGACTTCCGTGAGGTCAAGGTGTCGCCGTTGCTGATCCTGGCGCGGGCGGCGATGGCGGCGATGCGCCGGACCCCGATGATCAACTCCTGGTGGGACGGCGCGGCCGGCGAGGTCGCGGTGCGGCACTACGTGAACCTCGGCATCGCGGCAGCGACGCCGCGGGGCCTGGTGGTGCCGAACATCAAGGACGCCGACCAGCTCAGCCTGGTGGAGTTGGCCGGGGCGCTCGGACAGCTCACCGAGACCGCCCGGTCCGGGCGCACCCAGCCGGCGGAGATGTCGGGCGGCACCTTCACCATCACCAATGTGGGTGTCTTCGGTGTCGACGGTGGCACCCCGATCATCAACCCAGGTGAGTCGGCGATCCTCTGCTTCGGCGCGATCAAGAAGCAGCCTTGGGTGGTCACCGATGCCGACGGCAACGACACGTTGGCGATCCGCCAGGTGACCACGCTCAGCCTGAGCTTCGACCACCGCCACATCGACGGTGAGGCGGGCTCCCGCTTCCTCGCCGACGTCGCCTCGGTCCTGGAGGACCCGGCCAACGCCCTCCTGCTCTGACCCAGCCAGCCCCACTTCTGTCCACAGCAGACCCTCTCCCACCAGATAGTCCCTGACGTTTGGCCCCTGAATTTCGCGATTTGAGGGGCGAAACGTCAGGGACTATCGGGGTTGTGGACGAAGGCGTCAGTTCGCGCGACGGGAGGAGAACCGGGTGAAGAGGGTCATGCCTTTGCCCAACGCGGACGACGCGAGCCGGTTGGTGGCGACTCCCCTGGGGCGGCGCGGGTTCTTGATCGCGTCGGTGCCGCCGTCCGCGTAGACGACGGAGCCGACCATCAGGCTGGCGGCGTCCGATAGCAGGAAGCCGATCAGTGCGGCGATCTCCTCGGGGCGCCCCGGCCGCTTCAGAGCCGTCGGGTAGGCGTCGGCGAACCGGCCGAAGACCGGGTCGGCCTTGACCTCGGTGGTCATCGGCGTGGCGATCAGGCCGGGGGCGACGGCGTTGATCCGGATACCAGCGCCGGCCCAGCGCGCCTTGACGCCCTCGGTGCGCGCCCACCAGGCGAGCGCGGCCTTGCTGGATGGGTAGGCGATCACGGCGGGGACCTTCGCGGCCTCGGCACGTGCCTTGGTCTCATCGCCGCGCAGGCACGCTTTGGCCACCGGCGCGGACCAGGCGGGCTGGCAGGTGGTCGAGTTCGACGAGAGCATGACGACGGCGCCGTTGCCCGCCGCGGCCAGTTCGGCGTGCAGCCCTTCCACCAGTTCGACGGCGCCGAAGTAGTTCACCGAGACCAGGAGTTCGGGGTCGACCCCGGTGATCCCGGCCAGGCCGGCGCACGGCACGACACCGTGGATCACCGATGCCTGTGCGCGGATCGCGGCGATCACCTCGCGGCGTCCGGCAGCCGTGCCGAGGTCGCCGACCACGTCCGCTCGGTGCCGGTCGACCCCGATCACGCGATGGCCTTGGTTGCGCAGCAGGTCGGCAGTCGCCTGACCGATCCCGGAGGCGGCGCCGGTCACGAGATAGGTGCGGGGCTGTTCAGTCACGACTCGCGAACATACCGCAGGTATGGCCTCGGTGCGGCCGAATCAGGGACGCCGCAACGACTCGACCTCGTCCCGCATCCGGCCCATCTGCCGGTCCAGGTCCGCCGCCGTCAGCGCGACCTCCCGCAGACTCTCGACCAGGTCGGCAGGTACCGCGCCGGCGTACTTGTAGTAGATCCGGTGCTCGACGCTGGCCCAGAAGTCCATCGCGATGGTCCGGATCTGCACCTCGACCGGTACCTGAATGGTGCGGTCGGAGAGGTAGACCGGCACCTCGACGATCAGATGCAGGCTCTGATAGCCGTTCGCTTTGGGCGACTCGATGTAGTCCTCGGTCTCGATCAGTTCGACGTCGGGCTGTCGGGTCAGCATCGCGGCGACCTGGTAGGTGTCCTCGACGAACGCACAGGTCACCCGGATCCCGGCGATGTCGCGGACCTGCTCGCGGACGATCGGCAGCTCGGGCGGGCAGTCGATCCGTCGGACCTTCTCGGCCAACGATTCGAGCGTCTTGAGTCGCGTCTTCACGTGCTCGATCGGGCTGTAGTCGTGGGTCAGCTCGAAGTCGCGGCGCAGGATGTCGATCTTGGTCGCGACCTCGTCCATCGCGCAGCGGTACTCGAGGGTGAAGCGCGACAGCTCGTCGCGAAGCTCGACCAAGGACTCGTCCGGCGCGTCGGCCCCGGCGTCGCCCAGCAGGGTGCGCAGCAGCTCGAACGGGCTCGCGGTCGTACTCATGGCGCCTATTCTCCGCGACGCCGCCAAGTCGCACGTTGTTGCCATCCGCCGACGCTGCCGAACGTTCGGCCCCAAGAAACGGCGTTCTGAGGTGCCGAACGTCAGGGACTATCGGGAAAGGGAGGAGGTCAGAGGTAGCGGGCCGAGCGGGCTTCGACGGAGCCAGGGCCGCTCGCCAGCAACTGAGCCAGCTCGTACTCCAGGACGCCGCCGACGCGGCGGCAGAACTCCTCGGGCTCGTCGGCGGCGTCGGGTAGCTCGGCGACGATCCGGTCCACCACACCGGCGGTGTGCATGTCGATCGCCCGCACCTGCTGGGCCCGCGCCATCTCGGGCGCATGGTCGAGGTCGCGGTGCACGATCGCAGAGGCGCCCTCGGGCGGCAGCGGTGAGAGCCAGGCGTGTTGGGCGGCGATCACCCGGTCCGCGGGGAGCAGCGCGAGCGCGCCGCCCCCGTTGCCCTCGCCGAGCATCAGGCAGAGCGTCGGCGCATCCAGGGTGACCAGGTCGGCCAGGCAGCGGGCGATCTCGCCGGCCAGCCCACCCTCCTCGGCCTCCACCGAGAGCGCTGCGCCCTGGGTGTCGATCACCGTCACCAGCGGCAGGTTCAGCTCGGCCGCGAGCCGCATTCCACGTCGCGCCTCGCGCAGCGCACCAGGGCCGAGCGGGTGCGCCGCCGTCTGGCCGCGCCGGTCCTGGCCGAGAAAGACGCACGGCGCCTCGCCGAACCGCGCCAGCGCGATCAGCAGGCCCGGGTCCGACTCACCCTGACCGGTGCCGTTGAGCGGCACCACGTCAGAGGCCGCGTAGCGCAGCAGTCGCCGCACGCCCGGTCGCTCCGGACGACGCGAGCGGGTGACGGCGTCCCAGGTCTCGACGTCGGGGATCGGCAACGCCTCAGGCGCGGCGACCGGCTCGATGCCGAGCCGGGGTGCCTCAAGGATGGTCAGTGCCCGGTCCAGGATGTCCGCGATCTCCGACGGTGGCACGACCGCGTCGATGATTCCGTGCGCATAGAGGTTCTCCGAGGTCTGCACGCCTTCGGGGAACTCCTTGCCGTACAGCGCTTCGTAGACCCGCGGCCCGAGGAATCCGGTCAGCGCACCGGGTTCGGCGACGGTGACGTGGCCGAGCGACCCCCACGAGGCCATCACCCCGCCGGTGGTGGGGTGACGCAGGTAGACCAGATACGGCAGCCCTGCCGCCTTGTGCCGCGCGACGGCTGCGCTGATCCGCACCATCTGCACGAACGCGGGGGTGCCTTCCTGCATCCGGGTCCCACCCGACGTCGGCGCCGCCAGCAAGGGCAGACCCTCGGCGGTGGCCCGCTCGATCCCGGCAACGAGCCGGTCCGCGCTGGCCCGGCCGATGGATCCGGCAAGGAACCGGAACTCGCAGGCCACGACCGCGACCCGCCGTCCGCGCATCAGCCCTTCGCCGGTGACGATCGACTCGTCGAGCCCCGTCTTCTCCTGCGCCGCCGCCAACTCGGCGGCGTACCCCTCACTGATCGGGCCGCGTACCGGCGGGGTGTCCCAGGAACGCCAGGAGTCGGCGTCCAGGACGAGGTCGATCAGCTCATGGGCGGAGAGGCGCTGGGTGCTCACGCCCGGTGATTCTGCCAGTCCGCGAGGAGTTCGGCCTCGGCTTCGCGGCCCATACCTATCGGCGCGATCCCGTCCGCGGAGCGCAGCCACGCCAACGTGTCTCCGGCCGTCTCGGCGAGGCCGCGGGTCTGGAGACCGGCCGCGTAGGAGGCGGTGACGTCGTGGCTCACCAGCCCCGCGTAGTCCGGAAGCGGCAGCCAGAGCGGAAGCGAGCCCGGACCCATCCACGGTGGTACCTCCCGGTCGAGCAGGAACGACTGGTCGACCCAGGTGAGTCGGGGATCTACCGCCACGCCACGAGCGATCTCGGCCAGTGCGGCCCCACGGGTGGTGGGCTGCCCGGTGCCGTCGAGGATCGCCACGGTGCGGCGCTCGGCGAGCAGCACCAACCACGCAGCGAGGTCGCGGACGTCGATCACCTGCACCGCGTCGTCGGGTGAACCAGGAGCCAGCACCTCGCCGCCGTCAGCGAGCCGAGCCGGCCAGTAGGAGAAGCGTCCACTCGGGTCGCCCGGGCCGACGATCAGACCGGGCCGGACGATCGTGGCCGAGGCGGCGCCGTCGAGGACGGAGAGCTCGCAGGCCCGCTTCATCGGGCCGTAGGCCTCAGGCTCCACGGTGAGGTCTGCGTCCTCGTCACGAGGCTCGACCAGCGGCAGGTTCTCCGGGGTGCCACCGG
Source organism: Nocardioides sp. Bht2 (assembly GCF_047308515.1). Taxonomy (NCBI): domain Bacteria; kingdom Bacillati; phylum Actinomycetota; class Actinomycetes; order Propionibacteriales; family Nocardioidaceae; genus Nocardioides; species Nocardioides sp. Bht2. The sequence continues at coordinate 722,269 of NZ_JBLBWI010000001.1, read as the reverse complement.
GGGTGGCGTCGTCGGCGTAGACGTTGATCGTGGAGACGAAGACCCAATGGCTGTTGGGGAACGCGGCGACCGCGGCGCGGACCCGGCTGGGGTGCCGAGCCACGTCGACGACGACGTCGAAGGTCTCGTCGGCCAGCGCATCGGGTACCGGTTCGTCACGGTCCCAGGCCACCCAGCGGGCGCCGTCGGGAGCGCCGCCGGAGCGGCCACGGGTCGCGCAGACCACGTCGTGGCCGACCGCGACGGCGTGAGCCGCGACCGCGCGGGAGAGGAAGACCGATCCGCCGAGCACCAGGAGCTTCATCCTTCGACCCTCGCCGTCGCTACGGTCCGGGGCAAGGATTTATGCGCAGAGCGGAACGGCCTCCTCGGTGATCTCAGAGGCCGAAGTTCGCCAGCCAACTGCGGACCACAGGGATGTCGACCCGCTGGTAGCCGTCGAGGTAGCGGCAGTTCTCGGTGTATCCGTAGGAGGTCACCCCGACCACGACGCCGTCGAGCCACAGGGAGCCGCCGGAGTCACCGAAGCAGGTCCCGCCGGTGCCGAACGGGTCCTTCTCGTTGCCGTTGGTCTGGATGATCTGGGGCGTGATCTTCTGGCCGGGCATCGTCACGTAGCGCCGGATCAGTGGATAGCTCATCGGCGTCGGCTTCTGGGGTCCGGCGTCGGGTTTGCGTACCTCGGTCCCGTAACCGACCGCGGTGAAGAGAGCCTTCCGCGGCTGCTTGACGGCGTCGACCGCACCCACCGTCGAGAGCGGCGCAGGCGCGATCCCGACAACCGGCGCGTCGAGCACGATAACCCCGACGTCGTTCCAGTTCCGCAGATCCGTGAAGTCGCTGTACTGGGGGTGTGTGTACGCCGTCCCGGACCGGTATCCGGCCGCTGCCAACTCGGCTGCGGTGTAGCCGGCGGTGACGTCGCCGGCCACCGGCAGCGGCGACGGCGGCGCTTCGGCGATCACGCTGTCGAAGGTGACCAGTGTCTTGCCGAGCGTGCCCGAGGTGCAGTGCGCGGCGGTCAACAGGACCGTGGGACTGACCAGGGTCGCCGAGCACCGGAACCGCCCGGTGGCGTCGTAGAAGGCGATCATCGCCACGTTGGGATGGGTTTCGCCGTCGGGGGTGCCGCCGGTGCTGGCCGCAACGGGGCCTGCCGGGGCAAGAAGTCCGAGGCTCACGATGGCCACGGCCAGTGCTGCGAGTACGCGGTTGCGCATGGATGTCCCTCCGAGTTGGGGATGAGGGTTCCAGAAGACACCCGCGTTCCGGCCCCTGGGAAGGGACCGGATTGGGGAAAACTCAGCGCGCCGGCGTGGTCTCGCCGAGCAACCAGGCGTCGAAGAGGTCGCTCAGGTCGGTGCCGGTCTGCTTCTGTACCCAGGCCAGGTACTCGTCCCGGGTGGCGTTGCCGAACTTCTTGAGGGTCGGCCAGGCGCGCACCATCACCCAGAAGTCCTGCTCGCCGACCTTCTCGCGCACCTCGTGCCACATCAGCGCGGGCGAGTAGTAGACGTTGGTCTGGGCGAAACTGCGCGGGTCGTAGTCACCGGGCGGGCCATCGGCCTCCCGGCTCTGTCGTTCGTAGAGGGCGGCTTCACGCAACACCTTCGACAACTCGATCTTCTCGGTCTCGGCGCGGAGCAGGAACTCGAGGTAGGTGGTCATCCCCTCGTTCATCCACACGTCGCGCCAGTCGGTGGGCGAGACGATGTTGCCGTACCAGTGGTGCGCGATCTCGTGCAGGACCGTGCCCGGCGCCAGGGCGTAGTCGGTGTTGCCGTAGGTGATCGTGGTCTGGGTCTCCATCGCCGACTCCGACGGCACGACCACCGAACCGAGCCGGTCGAACGGGTACGGACCGAGGCGGCGCTCCAACCAGGCAAGAGCCTTCGGCGTATACCGCAGCGCCTTCAGCGCGCTCGGCTGGTCGCGCGGCGTCCAGTAGGTCAACGGGACCCCGCTCGCGGACTTGTCCTGGGTGAGCACGTAGTCGTCGATGGCGATCGTGGTCAGGTACGAGGAGGCGGGCGAGTGCAACCGGAACTCGGTGATGGTCTGGCCGTCGACCTCGCGCTTGTCGAGCAGTTCGCCGTTCGCGACGCCGACGTAGGGGGCGGGCACGGTGACCGTGAAGTCGTAGAAGGCCTTGTCCGCAGGCTGGTCGTTGACCGGGTACCAGGTGAAGGCGCCATAGGGCTCCTGCATCGTCCAGACGGCGTCGTCGGTGACGGTCCAGCCGAGGGTGGTGAAGTCGCTGCGGGTGGTCGGGGCGTCGAACGGCTCCGGAGCGCCGCTGTAGGCGATCGTGACCAGGTGTCGGTCGTCGGTGGTGATCGGGGACTCGACAACGAGGTCCTTGCCGATCTGGGTGGCCTTGACCTCGACGCCGTCCAGGACGACCTGGTTGACCTTCAGCGATTCGCCGAGGTCGAGCTGGAACTGGGCCTGGGTGCGTGCCGCCCGGAACGCGATGGTGGCGATGCCGTCGAGCTTGTTCCCCTCAGGCGTCCAGGTCAGGTCCAGGTGGTACTTGAGGGCGTCGACGCTGGGGTCGCCGACGTTGGGATAGACGCTGTCCTCGACGGTGGTGCTGAGCGCCGCGTCCAAGGCGGGGTCCGCCGGGTCGATGTCGCGCTGGGTGATCAGCTCCTCGTCGGTGCCGCTGCTGCTCGGCGACGCCGGCTCGCTGGGGGCCGGGGTGCTGCTCGCCGGGCTCTTGTCGCCGTCGCGGAGAACCAGGACCGCGACCGTCACGGCTGTGGCCACGAGGACCACCAGAGCGACGATCAGTGCAGTCAGTTTGGCGCGCATCGAGGATTCTCCTGGGTAGAGCGGGGCGGGGATGGTGCGCCTCCTACCCGAACTGGGCGTGGCTCAACCACCAGACCCTTCAGTCTCTCCGGTCCGCTGCATCAGTGCCACCTGTTTGCCGGCATTACCGAGCCGAGTTATCTCCCGATAGCCACGTCCAGCATGGAAGGCCAGCGAGGCCTGGTTGGGCGGGTCGACGTTGACCTCGAGGGTCATGGGGCAATGCGGCCCGGTGTCGGCCTCCAGCTCCGCGTACGCCCTCGAGCCGAGGCCGAGCCGGTGGAACGGGCCGTCGATGACGACGCGATCCAGGTACCGGAAGTCGCTCAGGTTGTCGCTGAACCAGCGGTAGTAGACCGAGTCGTACTCGACGCCGGGGGCGAAGGTGAGCACGAAACCTGCCCGCTCGCCTTCGTGCTCGATGATGAACGCACCGGCGGCGCGATTCAGCAGATAGTGCAGGCGTTCCAGGTCCATCGCGGAGAGGACGTCGACGAAACGCTCGTTGAGGTCGAGCACCCAGGCGTGGTCGTCGACCACGATCGGACGCAGCACGCTGGGGAGTCCGGACGTCGTCACGGCCAGCTCAGTCCGACCGTCTGCTCGCTGAGTCTCCACAGCGCGCGTTGGGCGTTGCCGTTGCGCGCGAGCCGGGACGGGGTGACCACCTTCGGCAGGCCACGGAGCTCCCGGAAGCCGCTGGGCCCGCAGAAGGTTCCGCCCGGAAGGTCGGCGGTGGCGGCCATCAGGGTCGGCAGGGCACCCATCGACGCGCTCTGCGCGGTGGCCCGTGCGGTGGCGTCGAAGACGCTGGCCAGCGCGCCGCCGTGCTGCATCGTCTGGCCGTAGGAGAGCAGGTTGGTCGCCGAGTAGCCGGGGTGGGCGGCGAGCGCCTGCAACGGGATCCCTTCGGAGTCGCTGCGCCGCTGGAGTTCGAAGGTCATCAGCAGGTTGGCGAGCTTGGTCTGGGCGTAGACGGGCCAGCGTCGGTAGCTGCCGCTGGCGTCGCGCGGCTCGCCGAGCGGGGCGCTGCGGGCCAGGTGGTGCATCGCGGAGGAGACCATCACGACCCGTCCGCTGCCGGTGGCCACCAACTGCGGGAGCAACAGCCCGGTGAGCAGGAACGGCCCGAAGTGGTTGGTCGCCATCTGCAGGTCGAGGCCGTCGGCGGTCCGCTGCTGCGGGGTCGCCATCACCCCGGCGTTGTTGATCAGCACGTCGATCGCGCCCAGGCGCACCGAGCGGGCGGCGGCCCGGCGGACCGAGGCCAGATCGGCCAGGTCCACGACCAGCGACTCGAGCTCCGCCTTGGGCGCGACGCGGTGGATCGCTTCGATCGTGCTCGCGATCCGCTCCGGCGAACGGCCGGCGAGGATGACCCGTCCGCCGGCCAGGGCCAGCTGCCGCGCGGTCTCGCGACCCAGGCCGCTGGTGGCACCGGTGACGGCGAAGGTGCGTCCGGTCTGATCGCCGAGGTCGGCGAGGGTCCAGATCACGGGGTGACCGCCAGCGCTTCCAGTACCCGGCGGCCCAGCTCCTGGTCGCCCTCGACGGTGACGGCGCCGGGTTCGGCCTCGACGTCGGCAGCGGATCGGCGTCCGCCGCCGAGCACGGTGAAGGCCTCGACGCCCAGGTGCAGGCGTGCGGTCATCTCACCATCGGCGGCGACCTGCTCGGCGCGGCCCTCGTCGTTGATCCGCACGGCGAGCGGCAGCTGGCCTTCGACGTGCAGCGCGATGCTGGTTCCGGCCGGCGGGGAGACCCGCTTGCCGACGACGACCGGTAGCGCGGCGGAGAAGATCGTCACCACATGGTGCGCCGCGGGGGAGTCGAGGTTGCCGGGGCGCTGGACCGCGCGGCGGATGTCCTGCTCGTGCATCCAGACGTCGAGCGGTCGGTTCCGGAGCAGGGTGCGCCAGCTCCAACCGATCGCGCCGAAGACACCGGGCGCGTCGGCGTCCGCGTCGGTGGGCGGCGATGCGAGGTGCTGGGTGTGCCGGGTGGTCGCGGACTCACGCAGCTCGGCCAGCAGCTCGTCGGGCGTCCGGTCGCGGCGCGCGACGACGCCCTGTTCGGTGAAGCTGCCCATCGGGTTCTTCACGTGCTCGGGTTCGCCGATGTCGACCTGATCGTCGCCGGGCGCCCCGACCAGCAACGCCTCAAGGTGTGCGGTGTGCGCGACCACGGCGTGCACGTCCCACCCGGGCAGGTCGGTGGCCCTCGCCCAGTCAGTGGGGTCGAGCTCCTCGACGAGTCGGGTGAAGTCATCGATGGACTGCCACCAGATGTCGATGTAGCCGGTCAGCTCTTCGGCGTCGCTCATACTTGCGCACCTTACTGGGCGCTCACAGCGCTGGTGGTGGGTTGGCAGACTAGAGGGCATGACGGCACGAGTGCGAGCCCCTGAACTTCGCGGACGTGGGTGGCTGAACACCGATGGCCCGTTGACCCTGCGCGAGCTGCGCGGACGCTTCGTCCTGCTCGACTTCTGGACGTTCTGCTGCATCAACTGCCTGCACGTCCTGGAGGAGCTGCGCCCGGTGGAGGCGGAGTTCGCCGACGAGCTGGTGGTGATCGGGGTGCACTCGCCGAAGTTCGTGCACGAGGCCGATCCGGTGGCGTTGGCGCGGGCGGTGGAGCGGCACGCGGTCCATCACCCGGTCCTCGACGATCCGGAGCTGATCACCTGGCAGGCCTACACGGCCCGTGCCTGGCCGACGCTGGTGCTGATCGACCCGGAGGGCTACATCGTCGGCACCTATGCCGGGGAGGGCCACGCGCATGCATTGGCAGCGACGCTGGCCGACCTCGTCGAGCAACATCGCGAGCGCGGCACGCTGCAGCCGGGCGACTCGCCGTACGTGGCACCCGCGCCGCGCGACTCCGAGCTCAGCTTCCCCGCGAAGGCGATCGTCGTCGACGACGCGATGTTGGTCGCGGACGCCGGGTCGCGCAGCGTGGTCGAGCTCCGCGGCGGCACCGTCACGCGGCGGTTCACCGGGTTCGCGGAGCCGAATGGCCTCTGCCAGCTTCCGGACGACGTCGCCGCGACGGTGGGGTACCAGGTGGTGGTCGCCGACACCGTCGGTCACCGGCTGTGGGGTCTCGATCTGGCCAGCGGCGACCAGCGGGTGGTGGCCGGCGACGGGCGTCAATGGATGCAGGGCGATCCGACGACGTCGCTGAGCAGTCCGTGGGACGTCGTCTGGTGGCAGGACCGGGTCTGGGTGGCGATGGCCGGGGTGCACCAACTCTGGGTCTTCGATCCGCGGACCGGTGCCGTGGAGATCGTCGCCGGGACCACCAACGAGGGCCTGCTGGACGGCCTTCTGCCCGAGGCCTGGTTCGCGCAGCCGTCGGGGCTCGCCGTCGATGGTGACCGACTCTGGATCGCCGACTCCGAGACCTCCGCGCTGCGCTGGCTCGAGGCGACGGAAGAACCCCGCGAGCAGTGGCGGGTGCAGACCGCCATCGGGCTGGGCCTCTTCGACTTCGGCTTCAAGGACGGCGACCGGGAGCGGGCGCGGCTCCAGCATCCGCTCGGTGTCGCCGTCGATGCCGAGCACCGGGTGCTGGTCGCGGACACCTACAACGGTGCGATCCGACGCTTCGATCCACGGCAGGGTCTGCTGGAGACGATCGCGGTCGGCCTGGCCGAGCCGTCGGGCTTGGTCGATGCCGACGGATGGCAGGTGGTGGAGTCCGGTGAGCATCGGATCGCGCCTCTGGTCGAAGGGGGCGAGGTCGACGAGTTCGAGGCTCGCACCCAGCGCCCGGTGACAGAGCTGGGCACAGTGGTGCGGCTCAGCGTCCCGTTCACCGCCCCGCCCGGGCAGAAGGTCGACGACCGGTTCGGCCCGGCCACCCAACTCATCGTCACCGCCACCCCGCCCGCGTTGCTCCGTGACGGCGAGGGGCGCGGCATCGAACTCGGCCGCGAACTCCAGCTCGACCCTCGAGTCGGCGAAGGGGTCCTACACGTGGCCGCCCGAGCCGCCTCCTGCGACATCGGCGACGGCGAAGGGGCCGCTTGCCGGATGCATCAACAGGACTGGGGCGTCCCGATCCAGATCACCGCCGACGGTCCCACCGAGTTGGTGCTACCACTAGGCGGCACCGACACCTGACGGCGCGGCTAGCGCCAGCCTCTACTGCCCCAGTGCGCTTCGAGGCGGGGGATGAGCTGGTGGACGCCGTCGGGCGGAGTGACGCTGTGGGCGGCAACCCAGACGGCGTCCACCAGCTCAGCCACGGTGTTCCTGACTCTCCCTGGGGAGGTGCCCCAGGAGGAGCCCTCTGTGATCAGGTCCTCCAGGCTGAGGTGGTCGAGGTTGCCGCGCCCGTTGATCAGGTGGCCTGTCCCCTTGAACCGTGGACTGAGGTAGCGGACTGGGGCGACGTCGTACAAGGGCGCGAGGCTCACCTCCCCGGTCTCTTCGATCATCAGCGAGTAGTTCTTCGAGTGGGCGTCCGCGTTGCCGATGAGCGCGTTGAAGCAGACGGCTTGGAGCAGCGTGCGCCGGAAGCTGTCTGGGCTCGCTGCGCGGGGAGCAGCCAGGGCTGCCAGCTGTCTCAGCCGGGAATTTCCGGCGTTGGTCTGCAACTCATATTTGGCGGAAGGGTCGAGGCCCAAGGCCTGGCAGAAATCCTCTTGGTGTGCACGCCGCCCATCGGGTGCGCGGTCGTACCTGCGAACGACGATCGCGGTGCGGGAGCCGAAGACCTGCAACGTGCTCTGCGCAGCAGGCAACCCGACCCGAGCAGCGACTTCCAACGCCCAGTGTTCGGCGTGAACCAGGTGCGGCACTGGCGTGCTCAAGGGTTCCGGCTTGATCAGATGACTGCTCGGAGCTCCGTCCGAGGGCCAGCCCCACCCGTCGTCGACACGCGTCAGGAGAAGCTTGTCCTGGATGCCCGCGAGCGAAGCGTGGAGATGGGTGCCATCGGGTGCGCTGGACGTGGGCAGGCTCTCCACCAGCGTGGTGACTTCATCGCGGGATAAAGGAGTGACCGTCCCTTCTCCGGGCACGTGTCCCGTGCGCAGGAACTGAACCGCGCCCGCGCACTCTGCGCCCACGTGGTCGAGGAGCGCCATCTTGTCCACGACGGCCACCTTCACGTGCGCCGCCAGTTGAGCGCGCAGGTTTCCCTCCGGAAGGAGCCCTTCAAGGAAAGCGGCGACTGGGCGCTTGGTGGGGTCGTGCGGGTGGTCGACGAGGGGATCTGCGCCGATGGGCAACGAGAGTGACAGGACGCGGCTTCCGACGCCGAATCGCTCGATCGCCTCGGGGGCGAAGGTCAGGCGGTACCGGTAGCGAGATGGTTCATCGAGTACTGCGATCCGGCGCCCTCGTAGCCAGACATGGAGTACCGAGTTGGGCGCCATTACGTCGCGCCGTTGTCGGGTTGGGTCTCTGCGATCCGCACGACGGCGAACTTGGGAACAACAGCCAATGCCTGGCCGCATTCCGCCAGCGCCCGGGTCACTGTGTCGATGGAGACTCCGGCACCGTTCTCCAGTCGGACCAGAGTCATCCGGCCGACGCCGATCCGGTCAGCCAACTCCTGCTGGGTGAGGCCCTGCGCCTTGCGCGCAAGTTCGACCGCTTCTCCCAACTCAGAGGCCGTCAGAACCTTGAGCGCTTGATCCATATATCGATCATAGCGCCACTCCCTGGCCAATGATCGTTTTTTGGATCATTTCGCCCGTGCTGCACAATGCACGAAATTTCGATCAGGCGGTTCTGTCGTTACTTCGACGCCTGGCGTCGCTCAGGGCGCGCCGCGCGGCTCGTCGCGGGACGCCTTGAGTACGCCGGAGAGTTCGTCGACGAGGAGTCGTTCGGTGTCGAGCTGGCCGGCGCGGACCGAGGCCCGGGCGACCATGTGGTTGGCGACCGGCGAGGTGATCATCTGGAAGAGCCCGACCAACGCCAGCAGCCCGACCACCTCGAGGTCGCGGAAATGGAAGCCCAGGCCGATCAGGACCAGGACCAGGCCGAGGACCTGGGGCTTGGTGGCGGCGTGCATCCGGGAGAGCAGGTCGGGCAGGCGGAGGACGCCGATCGCGGCGATCAGGGCGAGGGTGGCGCCGGTCAACATGCAGATCGCGGCGATCCAGTCCGCGACGGTGGTCCAGTTCATCGCTCCGCCTTCTCTGCTTCGATGTCGTCGCTACCGCGGGTGAACCGCGCGATGCTCACCGAGCCGACGAAGCCGAGCAGGGTGAGCACCAGCAGGATCGGCAGGGTGAAGGTGTGGTCGTGTCGGGCAGCTTCGACGCCGACCCCGCAGATCATCACGGCGATCAGCACGTCGAGTGCCACCGTGCGATCCAACATCGTGGGCCCCATCGTGGCGCGGGCCAGCAGCAGCAGGGCGGCCAGCCCGAGCATGCCCAGGGTGATCCACAGGACCACGGTCATCGGATCGCCTCCTCAGGCGTGGGTACGGGCGGAAGACCGCTTTTGAACGCCGCCAGGACGCGCTGTTCCTGGGCCAGCACGGCCTGCCGGAACTTCTCGACCTCAGCCAGGTTGCGCACATTGAGCACGTGCAGGAACAGGGTGTGGGTGGAGCGCCGGGCCTCGACCACGATCGAGCCGGGGATCAGCGACGTCATCTCGGCGACCACCGTCAGCACGAAGTCGGACGGCGTGGTCAGGTCGACCTGGACCACCGCGTTGCGGAGCTTCCGGTTCGGCCGCAGGACGACGCCGGCGACCTGGACGCTGGAGACGATGACGTCCCACCCGAATCGGATCACCAACCAGGCCAGCTGGATCGGCCTCGGCCGTAACTGCATCCGCAACGGCGGCAACGGGAAGACCAGGCAGATCAGGACCGCGACCACCACGCCGAGGACGGCGTTGCCCCAGGTGAAGCTGCGCCACAGCGCCATCCAGACCAGGGTCATCCAGACGACGACGGGCCACTGCAACGAGCGGTACCGCGCCGGACGGACGCTGCCGTCGCGGCGGGTGCGGAGTTCGGGGCTCATGAGTCGTCTCCCAGCACCGAGGAGAGATACGGCGTCCGCTCCATCAGGTCCTCGGCCGCCCGGTCGGTGAAGGCGAACAGGGGGCCGGCGACCAGGGTGAGCAGCAGGCTGAACCCGATCAGGACGGCGGTCGGTCCGACCATCGAACCGGGCAGCCTGCTGGGCAGGGCGCCGTCACGGAGCAGTTGGTAGAGGTCGCGGTCTGGCGACTCGTCGTCGACCACCCGCCGGGCGTTCTCCAGGTCGACCCGGCCGAACGCGGTACCGGCGACGTGGACATGGTCGCGGTGCACGACCATCCCCTGGTCGGTGTGCTCGGGGCCGCCTTCCATCTCGGGCAGGGCACGGGCCATCTCGTGAGCCTGCTCCGGCGTGCGCCAGAACGCCAGTGCCCAGGTCTTGGCGATCGCGTAGAGGGTCAGCAGGCTGGTCAGTACGCCGCCGATCACCAGCACGATCGCCAGCCAGCCGCCGTCCGCGAGTCCGGCCTGGAGCAGCCCGACCTTGCCGATGAAGCCCGACATCGGCGGGATGCCGGCCAGGTTCATCGCCGGGACGAAGAAGAGCAGTGCGAGCAGCGGCGAGATCCGCACCAGACCGCCGAGGCGCAACAGGTGGGTACTCCCTGCCCGACGTTCGATCAGACCGACCACCAGGAAGAGCGCGGTCTGGATCGTGATGTGGTGCGCCACGTAGAAGATCGCGCCGGAGATCCCGGCCTTACTGGCCAGGCCGATCCCGAAGATCATGTAGCCGATGTGGCTGACCAGCGTGAACGACAACATACGTTTGATGTCCGACTGGGCGACCGCGCCGAGGATGCCGACGACCATGGTCAGCAACGCGGCCCAGAGCAGCAGGTCGGAGAGTGCGGAGTCGGGGAAGAGCAGCGTCTGGACGCGCAGGATCGCGTAGACACCGACCTTGGTCAGCAAGCCGGCGAAGACGGCGGTGACCGGGGCGGGGGCGGTGGGGTAGCTGTCCGGGAGCCAGAAGGAGAGCGGGAAGACCGCGGCTTTGATCGCGAACGTGGTGAGCAGCAACAGCTGCAGGATCAGCGCGACGTCGCTCGGCGTCGACTCCAAACGGACGGCGAGCTGAGCCAGGTTCAGCGATCCGGTCGCCGCGTAGACCGCGGCCAGCGAGATCAGGAACAGGCTGGAGGACAGGATGTTGACGACCACGTAGATCGTCCCGGCCCGGATCCGGGCACCGGTGCCGCCCAGGGTGAGCAGCACGTAGCTGGCGAAGAGCAGCATCTCGAACGCGACGAAGAGGTTGAACAGGTCTCCGGCCAAGAAGGCGTTCGCAACGCCGGCGACCAGAACCAGGAAGGTCGGGTGGTAGACCGAGACCGGGGTCTCGCTCTCATCTCCGGTCATGCCCTGACCGAGGGAGTAGAGCAGAACCAGCAGGGTGACCACCGCAGAGACCAGCAACATCAGGGTGGCCAGCCTGTCGGCGACCAGCGCGATGCCCAGCGGGGACTCCCAGCCGCCCAACCACAGCACCTGGGGGCCGTTCTGGTCGGCGGCCACGAGCAGCGCTGCGGCGATCGCCACGACCATGCTCAACACCGTGATGGTGACGATCTGCTGCGCCCGCGGGCGGTGCGAGAAGGTCAGCGTGAGCCCGGCACCGAGAAGCGGCAGCACGACGGGCAGCGGAACCATCCAACTCAGATCGTTCATGCTGTGGTGCCTTCCTCTTCGTAGACCTCGTCGGTGGCGGCGTCCTCTTCGGTCGCTCCCATCGACAGGTCGTGGCTGTCGGACGCTTCGTCGGCTGCAGCCAGACGACGGATCGCGGCATCCTCGACGTCGTCCTGGACGTCGTCGTTGCCGTTCAGCTGCCAACTGCGGTGTGCCATCGCCAGGAGGAAGGCGATGGTGCCCAGGGTGATCACGATGGCGGTCAGGACCAGCGCCTGAGGTAGTGGATCAGCCATGTCCTCGACGTCACTACTGCCGATCACCGGCGCGTTGCCGGCAGGTCCGGAGGCGATCATGAAGAGCAGGTTGACGCCGTTGCTCATCATCACCAGGCCGATCAGGACGCGGGTGAGGCTGCGCTCGAGGATCAGGTAGACGCCCGCGCCGATCAGGCTGGACGCGACCAGGATCAAGGTCAGGTTGGCGTTCATCGGCCACCTCCGGGGTGGGGCGGTAGGAGGCTCATAGTCGCAACGCCTGTTCTTCGGCCCGCTCTTCGCGCAGGATCTGCCGGTCGAGGCGGGAGCCGAGGGTACGCAGCAGGTCGAGGATCAGTCCGATCACGACCAGGTAGACACCGACGTCGAAGAGGACGGAGGTGACCAGGTGCGGTTCGCCCAGGACGCCGAGATGGAAGGTGAATTCCGCGCTCTGCAGCACCGCGCCGCCGAAGCCCAGCGGGAGGAGCGCGGCCGCGGTGGCGACGAAGAGACCGAAGCCCATCAGCACACCCGCGTCGATCGGGGCCGCCTCGTCGAGCTCGTAGCGACCACCGGCCAGGTACCGGACCATCAGGGCCAGGCCGACCACCATGCCGGCTGCGAAGCCACCGCCGACGTGGTTGTGGCCGGCGAGCAGTAGGTAGATCGAGAGCAGGACCATGGTGTGGAAGATCAACCGGGTGACGACCTCGAAAATGATCGAGCGGCGGTCCGGGCTCAGGGTCCGGGGCCCCGGCAGCCAGACTCGGCGACCGGGCGCGGTCGGGATCTTCTGCACGGTGTCGGGGTACGGAATCTCGTAGACCCGGCGGATGCCGGCGATCCGGGTGTCCAAGAAGATCAGGCTGGCGACGCCGGTCGCCGCTGCGACCAGAACCGAGATCTCGCCCATCGTGTCCCAGGCTCGGATATCGACCAGCGTCACGCTGACGATGCTGCGGCCACCGCCGTACTCCAGGGCCGGTCCGGGGAAGCCGACGGAGACCGGGTCCTCGCTGCGGGCGTTGGTGGTCAGCAGCATGAAGCCGGCGACGGCGATGCCGACCGCGGCGCCCAACGCCATCCGCAGATAGCGGCGGGGGCTGAGTGGCCGGTCCGTGAAGTACTCGGGGAGACGCCGCAGCACCAGCACGAAGACGACCAGGCTGGTGGTCTCCACCAGGATCTGGGTCAACGCAAGGTCCGGGGCGCCGTGCAGCAGGAAGAGCATCGCGGTGCCGTAGCCGGTGATCCCGACCAGGATGACCGCACGCATCCGGCGGCGCGAACGCACGGCGAAGAACCCGGCGATGACGGTCAGCGCGCCGACCACGGCCTGCACGGGGTTGTCCCAGAGGATCACCTCGTAGTCGTCGCCGAGCGAGCGGACCAGGACAGCGCCGGGAACCGCCAGCACGACCAGCAGGATGATGGCGAGGTAGGCGGCGACCGAGCCTCGTTGCGCGAGACCGGTCACCTCGACGGCGGTGCGGTCGACCATCCTCATCACAGCCCGGTAGGCGCCGTCCGCGCTGCGCTGCGGCGAGAGCGTGGCCTGCAACTGGGAGAAGCTGATCCGCTTGGTGAAGAGCCAGGTGCCCAACAGGAAGACGAGCAGCGAGAAGAGCAGCGGCAGCCCGAGCCCGTGCCACAACGCCAGCTCGGCGTGGTGGTAGCCCTCCGGATAGCGGTCGAGGTGCGGCTCGAAGAGGTGGGTCAGTGCCGGGCCGACGAAGCCGAGGACGAAGGTCGCCCCGGCGAGTAGGACCGGGCTGGCCGCGAAGCCGATCGGGATCGGGCGCACCACCGTCGGCGCGGTGTCGGGCTTGGCCGCGAAGGCGCCCCACAGGAAGCGGGCGGTGTAGGCGACGGTGAAGACGGAGCCGACCAGGATGCCGCCCAGGACCACCCAGGCGGCGAACGGCGAGATGTCGGTGCCGTCGCCGTTGGGGGCCTGCGCGACGTCGAGGAGTGCGGCGAAGACGCTCTCTTTGCCCACGAAGCCGAGCAGCGGTGGAAGGCCGGCCATCGAGGCACCGGCCAGGGTGGCGGCGATCGCGATGACCCGCATCTGGGACCCGACCCGGGAGAGTTCGCGCAGGTCACGGGTGCCGGTGCTGCGGTCGATGATGCCGACCACCAGGAAGAGTGCCGCTTTGAAGAGCGCGTGGGCCAGCAACATTCCGAGACCGGCGAGGGTGGCCGACCGGGTGCCCTCGCTGAAGAGCACCAGCAGGAAGCCGAGTTGGCTGACGGTGCCGTAGGCGAGCAGCAGTTTGATGTCGTACTGACGGATCGCGCGCCAACCGCCGAGCAGCATGGTGATCACACCGAGGGTCAGCACGATCTCGTGCCATCCGGGCACCATCGCGAAGGCGGGGGCCATCAGGGCGACGAGGTAGACACCTGCTTTGACCATGGAAGCGGCGTGCAGGTACGCGCTGACCGGGGTCGGTGCAGCCATTGCGCCGGGCAGCCAGAAGTGCAGCGGGAAGAGTGCCGACTTGCTGATCGCACCGACCAGCAGCAGGATCACCGCGGTCGTCGTCCAAGCACCGGACGGCGGGTCGGCCAGGATCTCGCTGATCCGGTGGGTGCCGGTCTGCTGGCCGAGCATCAGCATGCCGACCAACATCGCCAGGCCACCGAGGGTGGTCACGATCAGCGCCTGCATCGCGGCCACGCGGCTGGCCCGCTTGGCGGGGTCGGAACCGATCAGCAGGTAGGAGAAGACGGTGGTCAACTCCCAGAAGACGAAAAGGATCAGCAGGTCGTCGGCGAGGACCAGGCCGAGCATGGCGCCGGCGAAGCCGGTGAAGACACCGGTGAACATCGGAAGCGCAGGGTCGTCGTCCTCGAAGTACCAGGCGCAGTAGGCCAGGACGAGGACGCCGATGCCGCTGACGATCAACGACATCAACCACTGCAACGTGCCCATCGCGAACGCGAGTTCGAGATGGAGACCCGGGAGCCACTCCCAGGCTTCGACCAAGACTTCGCCGTCGGCGATCCGGTTGGTCAGGGTGAGCGTCCAGATGAAGGTGATCAACGGGACGCTGGCAAGAACGAGGAAAGCGCGCCTGCCCCAGAGCTTTACGAAGGCAGGGGAGAACGCGGCGATAGCGAAGTGGGCGGCAACAAGTGCAAGCAAGCGCGGGCCTTCGGTCGGGGGGCCGAATGGTCTCCGCTCATTCTACGGGTCCCGCGGGCGTGCTCCCGACCGCTTGCGCGTTCGTGAAACGGCCGGCGGCCACCTGCGGTAGTGCCTCACCGAGGACGCGGAAGGGCCGCCCCGCCGAAGCGGAACGGCCCTTCTCGGACGGCGTCTCAGATCAGAACGCGGCCTCGTCGAGGTCCATGATCGAGAGGTCGGTGGCTTCGGCCAGCGCCCGCTCCGCGGTGATCTTCGGGAGCACGTTGCGAGCGAAGTACTGCGCCGCAGCGACCTTGCCGGTGTAGAACGCCTTGTCCTTCTCGCTGACGTCGCCGCCGAGCTTGGCCAGGGCCACCTCGGACTGGCGCAGCAGCAGCCAGGAGCAGACGATGTCGCCGAGCGCCATCAGCAGGCGGCTGGTGTTCAGGCCGACCTTGTAGATGTTGCGCAGGTCGCCGCCCTCGGCGTTGACGTCGGCGCTCATCAGTTGACCGATCATGGTGGCCACGATCGCGTTGGCGTCCTCGAGGGCCTTGGCGAGCAACGCCCGCTCGACCTTGATCTCGGGGTTGCCGTCGGCGTCCTTGATGAACGCCTCGATCTCGCCGGCGACGTGGCCGAGAGCCTTGGCCTGGTCCTTGACGATCTTGCGGAAGAAGAGGTCCTGGCCCTGGATCGCGGTGGTGCCTTCGTACAGGGTGTCGATCTTGGCGTCGCGTACGTACTGCTCGATCGGGTACTCGGTCAGGAAGCCCGACCCGCCGAAGGTCTGCAGCGACTCGGTGCCCAGCAGCACCCAGGAACGCTCCGAGCCGTAGCCCTTGACGATCGGGAGGAGCAGGTCGTTGATCTTCATCGCCAGCTCGTCGTGCTCGCCGTTGGCCTCGGCGATCATCACCTTGTCCTGCCAGGAGGCGGTGTAGAGCACGAGGGCCCGCATCGCTTCGGCGTAGGACTTCTGCGTCATCAGCGAGCGACGTACGTCGGGGTGGTGGGTGATCGTGACCCGGGGAGCGGTCTTGTTGGCCGACTCGGTGAGGTCGGCGCCCTGGACGCGCTCCTTGGCGTACTCGAGCGCGTTGAGGTAACCGGTGGAGAGGGTGGCGATCGCCTTGGTGCCGACCATCATCCGGGCGTTCTCGATGACGTCGAACATCTGGGCGATGCCGTTGTGGACCTCGCCGACCAGCCAGCCCTTGGCAGGCTCGCCGCCGCCGACCTGCGGGTCGCCGAAGGTGACCTCGCAGGTGTTGGAGACCTTGATGCCCATCTTGTGCTCGACGTTGGTGACGTAGATGCCGTTCCGCTCACCGTTGAGCTCGCCGGTCTCGTGGTCGAAGTGGTACTTCGGCATCCAGAAGAGGCTCAGGCCCTTGGTGCCCGGGCCGCCAGCGCCCTCGACGCCCTCGGGGCGGGCGAGCACCAGGTGCATGATGTTCTCGCTCATGTCGTGCTCGGCGGAGGTGATGAACCGCTTCACGCCGGTGACGTTCCAGGAGCCGTCCTCGTTCGGGGTGGCCTTCGCGCGGCCGGCGCCGACGTCGGAGCCGGCGTCCGGCTCGGTCAGCACCATGGTGCAGCCCCACTGGCGCTCCACCATGATCTGCGCGACGCGCTCGTCACGGGCGACACCGTTGGCGTTGTTCCAGAGCACGCCGGCGAACGGGGCGCCGGCTGCGTACATGTGGATCGGTGCGTTGGCGCCGAGCACCATCTCGCCGATCGCCCAGTTCAGGGTCGGGGGCGCGAGCGTGCCGCCGAGCTCCTCGCGGATCTGGAGGCGCCAGAACTCGGCGTCCATCCAGGTCTGGTAGCTCTTCTTGAAGGAGTCGGGGATCGGCGCGGTGTTGGTGGCCGGGTCGAAGACCGGCGGGTTGCGGTCGCTGTCCTCGAAGGAGGCGGCGAGGTCTTCGCGGGAGAGACGCTCGACTTCGGCCAGCACCTCGCGGGCTGTGTCGAGGTCGACCTCGGTGAAGGGACCCTGGCCCAGGATCTCCTGCGTGTTCAGTACCTCGAAGAGGTTGAACTCGATGTCGCGAAGGTTGCTCTTGTAGTGGCTCACTGATCCACCCTTTTCCGTCCGGTCTGGTCGAGTCGGGCAGCTTGCTACCCGTCGGTAACTTCTATTGTGCTGGGTCGCGGCCTGCAAATCAAGGCGTCGAGAGCGATCTCGCCCAGGTTGTCGCCGTGGGGTGAGGGGAAAATTCGACCTGTGGTCTGACAGACTGCGTACATGCGCGTCTCTGCCAAGTCCGACTACGCCCTGCGTGCCCTCATTGAGATGGCGCGTCGGGAAGGCTCTGGTCCGGTGAGCGCCGAGGAGCTGGGGCGGCTTCAGGACATCCCGCACGGCTTCCTGCAGGCGATCCTGGCGGACCTCCGTCGCGCCGGAGTGGTGGTGTCGCAACGCGGCCAATCGGGCGGCTGGCGCTTGGCCGGCAAGCCGGAGAACGTCTCCATCGCCGACGTGATCCGCGCCGTCGACGGACCACTGGTCTCGGTCTACGGGCTGCGTCCGGAGGCGGTCTCGTACAACGGCAACGCCGAGGTCCTGCAGCACGTCTGGATCGCGGCTCGGCGCTCCTTGCGCGAGGTCTTCGAAGAGGTCTCGATCGCCTCACTCGCCGCTGGCGAGTTGCCTGAGGCGGTCACCTCCCGCACCGCCGATGAAGACGCCTGGCAGCCCCACTAGCCGCCGAGGGCGCACAAATAGCCCCCGAAGGCGCACGAATGGCCACCGAGGAGGCGGCTGAGGGTGGGGAAGCTTGCGCTCGAGGATTAATCAAGCAGCTTGATCAATCTGCTTTACTGGTTGCGTGGATGCTCGCAAGCCTGAAGACGCTCGCCAGTTGGCCAACGAGCTCGCTGACTTCCTGCGACCCGCGGTCGCCCGGATCGCGACGCTCCGCACGCTGTCGTCAGGCAAGGTCGGCGTGCTTCGGCATCTCTCGGTTCATGAGCGAGCCTCCGGTGCTGAGCTCGCTGAGGCGATCGGCGTCAGTGCTCAGGCGATCTCCTTGGTCACCAAGGAACTCCAGGGGTTGGCTTACATCGAGCGTCAGCCCGATGAGAGCGATCGACGCCGCACCTGGTTCGTACTCACCGAACAGGGCCGGGATCGTCTCGCTGCCGAGATCGCGGTCAGCAGAGGTTGGCTGGCGTCGGTCATCGAGGAGCGCCTCACCGCTGCCGAGCGTGCCGAACTCGCCGCCGTCATGCCGCTGCTGGATCGACTGGTGGCAGATCGATGACCACCGACCGCTCCCGATTGGTGCCGACGCTGATCTATGCGTCCCTGTCGACGGCGGTCGTCTCCTCGCTCGGCATGCTGTTGGTGCCGTCGATCGCGGCCGACATGGACGTCAGTATCAGCACGGCGCAGTGGATGTTGACCATCAACCTGCTGGCCGGAGCGATCGCGACGCCGGTGATGGGGCGCCTCGGCGATGGCCCCCACCAGAAACGGCTGCTTCTGATCGCCCTCGGCGTGGTCCTGCTCGGCTGCGTGGTCGCTGCCCTCGCGCCGACCTTCGAGATCTTCCTGATCGGCCGCGCGTTGCAGGGACTCACCTACGGAATCGTGCCGGTGACGATCGCGATCGCCCGCCAGCGAGTGGCTCCAGAACATGCGCGCAACGCCATCTCCAGTCTTTCGGTCACTGTCGCCAGCGGGATGGGGATCGGCTATCCGCTGACCGGCGTGATCGCCGGGAACTGGGAGTACCGCGCCGCCTTCTGGTTCGCGGCGCTCTTCGTGGTCACGGCGCTCGTGGCGGTCGCCCGCGGGGTCCCGGCCGACATCGTCGACGGCGTCGAGAAACGACCCTTCGACGTGCCGGGCACGCTGCTGCTCGCCTCCGGTCTCGGGCTGTTGCTGCTCGGGATCAGTGAGGGCGGCAAGTGGGGCTGGCGGTCGCTCGAGGTTGAGGCCGTACTGATCGCGGCCGTGGTGCTGCTCGCGTGCTGGGTCGTGGTGGAGCTACGAGCGTCGCACCCGTTGATCAACCTGAGGGTCTTCACCCGCCCCGACGTCCTGTTGGCCAACTCGACGGCGATCGCCCTGGGTGGCGCGCTCTACATCGGTCTCTCGGTCAGCAGCCTGGTGGCGCAGGCGCCCGAGGAGAGCGGTTACGGCTTGGCGCTCCCGGTCTTCTGGGCAGGGTTCGTGATGCTGCCGCTCTCGGTGGGCAGTTTCACCGCCAATCGGGTGGTGCGCCGGATCAGGCGCCGGATCGACCTTGCGATCCTGCTGCCGATCGGCGCCGGAATCATGGCGGGTGCTGCCGCGCTGCTCTGGGTCGCGCACTCCGAACTCTGGGAATTGCTGGTCGGGATGCTGCTCTTCGGCTGGGGTCTCGGCGCCAGCTACGCCGCGATGCCTGCGCTGATCGCGCGCAGCGTGGCGGCGGAGGAGTTGGGCAGTTCAGTCAGCTTCAACCAGGTACTCCGCACGGTCGGCAGCTCGTTCGGGACGGCGGTCTCCGCGGCTGTGTTGGCAGCCCATGCGGGCCCGGGCGGCGCAGCGACCGACGCCGGCATCGCGGGCACCTTCCAGGTGAGTGCGCTGCTGTGTGGTGCGGTCTTCGTGGTGCTGGCGGCGCACCGGCTGGTCTTCAGGCGGGGACACGCGTCAGCGCGGGAGCCACGCGACGCCGGGGACGCAGTCGGCTGACCGGGCGAACGGCGGGTACCCGGATCAGGTGACCGACGCCGGCCAGAGACTCGGCGAGGTCGATTGCAGCGGCGTCGTCCTCGAGGGCGAGCTGGTGCAGGTTGCGTGCGGGCAGGAGGCGAGCCCAGCGTCCCGCGATCTCGGTCGCCGTAGCGTCGGTGCCGGTGATCGCGACGTGGGTCTCCAGGCCGGCCAGGTGGTCGAGGATGAGCGCGGCCTGGCCGAGGTCGGCGTCGGCGTAGGTCGGCATGCTGACCACGACGTCCTGTTGCCCGCGCCAAAGATGCCGGGTGATCTCGGCCCAACTGCCTTCGACGTCGCGGCGCTCGAGGCCGACGGCGCGGTGGGTGCGGAGCATCTCGCGACTGGCCGCTTCGAGATCGTCGGCGGCCACGTCGAGGAGGTGGAGGCCCGCATCGGCGAGCAGGGTGCGGTGGGCCTCGAGTTCGACCTGGTCGATGTCGAGAGTCGGGCCGATGTGGAGCACGAGTCGGTTCTTGGCCATGGCGCGAGGCTGGCAGTCGGGCGTTGCGGTGCGACGAACGCAAGGTGAACAGCCCCGGTGGGCCGAGGTGAAATTCAAACCTAGAACATGTTCTAGATTCCGCGTAGTCTGCGGGCATGACGATCAACTGGAACGCAGCCGACGACGACCACCCCGCCCGCCGCGCCTCGCAGCGCTCGTACGCCGCCGTGGCGAAGGGCGACCTCGCCGAGTGGTTGACCGTCTATGCGCCGGACGCCGTCCTGGAGGACCCGGTCGGACCGTCGATGTTCGACCCCGAGGGCAAGGGCCACCACGGCCACGCCGGGATCAGCGCGTTCTGGGAGGAGGCGATCGCCCCGATCGGCTCGTTCGAGTTCACGATCAACGAGTCGTTCGCCAACCCCGGCAGCAACACCTGCGCCAACGTCGGCCAGATCAAGACCACCTTCCCCGACGGCAGCCACACCACCACCGACCTGGCGATGGTCTACATCGTCAACGACGCCGGCCAGGTCGTCTCGATGCGCGCCTTCTGGGAGCCCGAGCGGTCGATGGCGACCTTCACCCCTGCCTGAGCTGCTCAGAACTGGACGCGGCGGTGACCTCGGGGGAGGACACCGCCGCGTCCTGCTGTTCAAGGGTGGTTCGGCGGGTGAGCTTCCTCCTTGGCGGGAGTTCCTGAGGACCGGTGTGTGACACGGTGCGCGCTGACGGCGTCAAAGGTGGTGTCATCACATGAACCAGGAGAGACATGACCGACCAGAGCCGCACCGCCGCCTTCGAGGAGTTCGCACGTGCGCGGACAGCGCATCTGCTCCGCTCCGCGTGGCTGCTGTGCGGTAGCCGTACTGAGGCCGAAGATCTCGTCCAAGAGACGCTGGTCAAGGTGTATGTGCGGATGCACCGGATGCTCGCAGCCAAGCTCGACAATCCCGCTGCCTATGCGCAGACGACGCTGACCCGGACCTTCGTCAGCTCCCGACGCAAACGCAGCAGCACCGAGCAGCCGTACGCGGACCTGCCGGACGACGCGGTGAGCGACCATGCGGACGCGTCGACGCTGCGGGTCGACCTTGCCGAGGCGCTCGCCGAGGCGTCGCCGACCGATCGCGCGGTGCTGGTGCTGCGCTACCTCGACGACCTCTCGGTCGAAGAGGTGGCCGACATCCTCGGTCTCTCTCCTGGGGCGGTGCGTAACCGAAGCATGCGTGCGTTGGCGCGGATGCGTGAAAGGAGCCTTCGATGAAGGACGACGAATTCGCAGATCTGCTGGGCCGTGCCACCCGCGACATCCCTGCCGACGTCGAGCGGCTGGTGGCCGACGCCGGCGCCCAGGGGCGGCGCGCCCTCCGGCGCCGTCGGGTGGGTGCCGCCTTCGCGGCGGCCGGCGTCACTGCCGCGGTGACCTTCGGGGCCACGCTGCCCGATTGGGGTGGCGGCGACACTCCGACCCCGGTGGCGCAGCAGAGCCCCGGTTTCGCCAGCGCACCCAGCGGCGCGGCGTCGCCCGGCCAGTACCAGCAGCCGACCGAACCGGATCGGCCGATCACCATCGATCCGGAGGCCGTACCGCAGCTCGTGGGGGAGGCTGCGGGAGCCACCGAGATCGGTCCGCTCCTCGATCAGCACCCGTACTCGCTGGTCGCTGAGGAGAACGAGCTGATCCTGCACTTCCGGCTCGACGGCACCTTGACCACGGTGATGATCACGCCCGCCGATGAGTCGACATTCTGTCGTGCGCTGGCGCGGGGGTCGAAGGCAGAGAAGCGGATGGGCAAGGCACCCGGAAAGCTGGGCCAGCCCGCAATGACCTGCCGGGCGGTCGATGGCATCGAGGTCGCATCGGTCACCTCGGGACCGGTCGGCAGCGAGGTCAAGGTCGGCACCGCGATGGCCTGGAACCACGGTTACCGGATCGATGTGGTCTCCTACAACGTCGCGGCGGGGAAGAACGCCGACGGCAGCGAAGACGTGCCGGCGCTCCGCGAGCGGCCGTTGGTCGACGGAGACACCCTGGTCGACCTCGTCACCAGCGAGGCCTGGTTCGACTGACGCGGTTACGCGGGGTGTGGGCGCCAATCGGCTGCCCGCACCCCGAGCCGCTGCTCAGCTGAAGATCCTGCGGAACACGTTGGTGTCGGCGAGATCGACCAGCTCGTCACCGCGACCCGACATGATGGTGCGCAGCGCGTAGAGGGTGAAGCCCTTCGCCTGCTCGGCAGTGACCGTCGGCGGGATCGACAGTTCCTGGCGCGCGGTCACCACATCGACCAACGCCGGACCGTCATGGGCGAAAGCGGCGGCCAATGCATCGGCCAGCTCCCCCGGTTGCTCCACCCGCTGGGCATGCAGGCCGATCGCGGCGGCGACGTCGGCGAAGCTCGGGTTGTCCAGGTCGGTCCCGAAGTTCACGAAGCCCGCGGCCTTCATCTCCAGCTCGACGAAGTTCAGCGACGAGTTGTTGAAGACCACGATCTTCACCGGCAGCTTGTTCTGACGCAGGGTGAGTAGTTCGCCGAGCAGCATCGAAAGGCCGCCATCGCCAGACAGGGCGACGATCTGTCGTCCGGGGTAGGCGGTCTGCGCGCCGATCGCGTGCGGGACCGCGTTCGCCATCGTGCCGTGGGCGAACGACCCGATCAGTCGCCGCCGACCGTTCATCCGCAGGTACCGTGCGGCCCACACGACGGGTGAGCCGACGTCGGGGATGAAGACGGCGTCGTCGGTGGCGAGTTCACTGATCAGGCGGGCCACGTACTGCGGGTGGATCGGCTTCTTGTGATCATCGACCGCCAACTCGTCGAGCGCCTCACGCGCCTTGCGATAGTGCTTGACGCAGCTGTCGAGATGTTTGCGATCGGTCTTGGCGGGCAGCAGTGGGAGCAGCGCGTCCAGAGTGTCGCCGACGTCGCCGACCAGGCCGAGGTCCAGTTGTGCCCGCTTGCCCAACTGCTCGCCGCGGATGTCGACCTGGATGACTTTCGCCTTACTGGGCAGGAACTGACGGTAGGGGAAGTCGGTGCCGAGCATCAGCAGGGCATCGCAGCTCTCCATCGCCTTGTACCCCGAGGTGAAGCCGAGTAGGCCGGTCATCCCGACGTCGAACGGGTTGTCGTACTCGAGGAACTCCTTGCCACGCAGGGCATGGACGATCGGGGCCTGCAACTTCTCCGCCAGGGCGAGGACCTGTGCATGTGCACCTTCGGTGCCGGCGCCGCCCAGGATCGTCACCCGTGAGGCGCCGTCCAGGATCCCGACCGCGTGGGCGAGCTCGTCGTCGCTGGGCCGGATGATCGGGTGGCTGACGCTGATCGGGGCGGGCTCGCCAGATCTACCGGACGCTTTGGTCAGGAAGATCTCCCCGGGGATCACCACGACGGCGACGCCCCGCTTCTCGATCGCGTTACGGACCGCGATCTCCAGTACCCGCGGCAGTTGGTCGGGGGTCGAGACCAGCTCGGAGTAGACGCTGCACTCGCGGAAGAGCTCGTTCGGGTGGGTCTCCTGGAAGTACCCGCTGCCCACCTCGACAGCCGGGATCTGGGCCGCGATCGCGAGTACGGGGACGCGGGACCGTTGGGCATCGAAGAGCCCGTTGATCAGGTGCAGGTTGCCGGGGCCGCAGCTGCCGACACAGACCGCGAGCTCGCCGGTGAGGCCAGCGTCAGCGGCGGCTGCGAACGCCGCTGCCTCCTCATGCCGAACGTGCTCCCAGTTGATCGTTCCGGAGCGACGCAGCGCGTCGGTGAAGCCGTTGAGGGAGTCGCCGGGCACTCCGTAGACGCGGCTCACGCCCGCTCGTCCCAGTGTCGCCACGATGCCGTCTGCGATGGTCGCCATCAGTTCCGTCCTCCGAGCGTCGGAAATGCTGCCGCTTCGACAGTACCCACGAACGAGGCGGTGGCGACACGGTCAGCGCACGAGGACCTGCCCGTCCGCAACCTCCCAACGCTGATCGAGGCGGACGTTCTGCAACAGCCTGCGGTCGTGGGAGACCAACAGCAGCGTGCCCTCGTACTTTTCGAGGGCCTGCTCGAGTTGCTCGATCGCGGGCAGGTCCAGGTGGTTGGTCGGTTCGTCGAGGACCAGCAGGTTGACGCCACGGGCCTGCAACAGCGCCATCGCGGCGCGGGTCCGCTCCCCGCCGGAGAGTCGGCCGACCTCGCTGGCGACCTGGTCGGCCTTGAGCCCGAACTTGGCGAGCAGGGTGCGGACGTCGGCAGGCGTCATGTCGGGTAGCACCGATTCGAAAGCGTCGCCCAGGGGCAGCTCTTCGGCGAGGCCGGTGCGGGCCTGATCGATGCCACCGATGGCGACGGTGGCACCGAGGCTGGCGCGGCCGTCGTCCGGGGTGATCTCGCCGAGCAGCAGGGCGAGCAGGGTCGACTTTCCGGCGCCGTTGGGGCCGGTGATCGCCACCCGGTCGCCTGCGCTGACCTGGAGGGAGACGGGGCCGAGGGCGAAGTCGCCACGTCGGACGGTGGCGCAGTCGAGGGTGGCCGCCACAGTCGAACCGCGCGGAGCAGCCGCGATCTCGAACTGCAGGACCCACTCCTTGCGCGGCTCGGCGACCTCCTCCAGGCGGGCGATCCGCGACTCCATCTGACGTACCTTCTGCGCCTGCTTCTCGCTCGACTCGCTCTGCGCGCGGCGCCGGACCTTGTCGTTGTCCGGGTTCTTCTTCATCGCGTTGCGGACACCCTGGGAGCTCCACTCGCGCTGTGTGCGGGCGCGGGAGACGAGGTCGGCCTTCTTGTCGGCGAACTCTTCGTACGCCTCGCGGGCGTGCCGCTTGGCGGTGGCCCGCTCGGCGAGGAAGGAGTCGTAGCTGCCGTCATAGACGGTGATCTCGTTCTGGGCCAGGTCCAGCTCGACCATCCGGGTGACGCAGCGGGCCAGGAACTCGCGGTCGTGGGAGATGAGCACCACGCCGGCACGCAGGTTGGAGACGAACGACTCCAGGCGTTCGAGTCCGGCCAGGTCGAGATCGTTGGTGGGCTCGTCGAGCAGGACGACGTCGAATCGGCTCAACAGCAGGGAGGCGAGGGCGACCCGGGCTGCCTGGCCGCCGGAGAGCGACGTCATCAGCGCGTCGGCGCCGACCTCGAGTCCGAGCTCGGCCAAGGTGCCGGGGATCCGGTCGTCGAGATCGGCGGCGCCGCTGGCCATCCACCGGTCGAAGGCGACCGCGTAGGCGTCGTCGGCTCCGGCGACGTCGCTGCCGAGCAGAGCGGCGCTCTCCTCCATCGCCCGGGTGGCTTCGGCGGCACCGGTCCGGCGGCCGATGTAGCCTGCGATCGTCTCGCCTTCGAGCCGCTCGTGCTCCTGCGGTAGGTAGCCGACGAACGCGTCGGCGGGCGCCGTCGACACGGTGCCTTCGAGGGGGGTGTCGATTCCGGCGAGCAGCCGTAGCAGCGTTGACTTGCCGGCACCGTTGGCGCCCACCACGCCGACGACGTCACCGGGGGCAACGGTCAGGTTGAGCCCTTCGAACAGGGTCCGGTGGCCGAACCCTCCAGCCAGGTCTTTTGCTACGAGGGTGCCGCTCACGGCGCCATCCTAGGCGCGGCCTGCGTTGGCGACGTCATACGGTCCGTGGAGCCGCTTCCTCGGAGCTATGACGTCCTGGGGCTACTCCAAGGTGTCGGTACGGGCGGCGATCCACTCGACGAGAGGGCGCAGTTCGCGCCAACCGGTCCGGACGACGTCGACCAGCTCGGGGGAGTGGATCACCGGTTCGAAGCCGAGCGACCGGTTGACGAAGAGCGAGCGGTGGCGGAGCAGGTCGATCCGGGGATGGTCGGCGTCGTAACCGCGGGGCTTCGTCTTGAGGGTGTCGCCGCCGATCTCCCAGCTGTTCTTCCCGAGCCGCTTGAGGATCTTCTCGAGTTCGGCTCCGGTGAGGTCGTTGTCGATCGCAGCCCGGACGGCGGCCAATCGCTGTGCGCTGGCCTCGTAGAAACCTCCTCCCAACCGGACACCGCGCGCGGAGAGTTCGAGGTACCACCCGGTGGCCGGTGCCACTCCGACGAAGGCGCCCTGGTGGGTCTTGTAGGGCGTCTTGTCCTTCGCGAACCGCACATCTCGGTATGGCCGGAAGATCTTCATCGCCCCGAACTCGGGCTCCAGAGTGGTGGCGAGTGCCTGGAACGGTGCTTTGACGGCGTCGTTGTAGGTGGCTTTGTGCGCCTCCCAATACGACTTGGTGTTGTCGATCTCCAAGTCGTCGTAGAAGTCGAGCGCTGCCTCGGTGAAGCCGGTGAAGTCCACGTGGCCACGGTAGTCCGTGGCCGCTCGGCGCCTGGTGGCGCGGGTGGAGAGTTTCTTCGGTGATTCTCAGGCGCCACCTCTCGCGGATCGACGTCGAGAGGCGTTTGCTGGAGGGACGGGGCAAGCCCGCACAGGCGAAGGAGGACGGATGCGAACGTCAGGGTCCACCGCCGGATGGCGTCGAGTCGGGGCAGCGGCCGGGGTGCTGGTCATCGCCGGGCTGCTGATGCCGGTGACTGCCGCGCCGCAGGCAGGCGCGGCCGCGCCGCCGTCATGTACGGCGGGGATGACGAAGGTCAGTTTCCGGGCACTCGACGGGGCGGCGGGTTCGGTCTACGGCCGGATGCGGGTCAGGAACGTCTCGAACCACACCTGCACGATCCGCGGCTACGGCGGCATCTCGTACGTCGGGTACGGCAACGGGACCCAGATCGGGGCGCCGTCCCAACGTGAGCCTGCCGTCGTCCGGACGGTCACCCTGCGACCGCAGCAGGTCGCCAAGGCGCGGGTCCGGATGGTCGAGGCCGGCAACTACGGGGTACGACGCTGCCGTCCGACGGCGGTCGACGGCTTCCGGGTCTACCTACCCGGTGAGACTCGCTCCCAGTTCGCCCGGTACACGACCACGGGGTGCCGTAACCCGAACGTGCACCTGCTGTACTCCCGCCCCTACCGCGGCTAGGGGCGAACTTGATGCGACCTGGATGTCGGAGCCGGGTGCAGCGATGAATCCGATGACGGCGGGCGGTCTGCACGTCATCACCCACGACCAGAGGAGCAGAGCATGGCAGTGTTGAATCCTTACCTGAACTTCCGTGGCACCGCCCGTGAGGCGCTTACCTTCTACCAGGCGATCCTGGGCGGCGAGCTCACCACGTCGAGCTACGCCGAGATGGGCGGTTTGGAGCAGATGGGCGTCAAGGAGTCCGAAGCCGAGTGGCTGATGCACGGCATGCTGGTCGTCTCCGACTCGATCAACCTGATGGGCGCCGACGTTCCGACCGCCCATGGTGACAGCATCGAGAACGGCCACATCTCGCTCAGCGGCTCGGCTGACGACGAGGCGTTCCTGCGCGACGCTTTCGCCAAGCTCGCCGACGGCGGCGAACTCCATGTCCCGTTGGAGAAGGCGCCCTGGGGCGACTACTTCGGCCAGACCGCCGACAAGTTCGGCGTGAAGTGGCTGGTCAACATCGCCGGCGCGCCGTCGAGCTGACCAGATGCGAAGAGCCGCCCAGCTGTTCCAGCCGGGCGGCTCTTCTGCATGGAGCGGACGACGAGACTCGAACTCGCGACATCGACCTTGGGAAGGTCGCGCTCTACCAACTGAGCTACGTCCGCATGACCGGGGTGTGACCTCGGTCGCGGTCGATGCTACTCGACCGGAGCGAGGTCGGGACGCTTGGGGCTGATCGTGTCGCCCGACGAACGCCCGGTCACCCGGCGCTGCACCCAGGGCAGCATCTCCCCGCGCATCCAGGCGGCGTTGTTCCGCATCTGCTCACGACGGGCCACCGGCACCACCTCCGGCAGCGTCGGTGCCGTCAGGGTGTGCGCGACGCCGAGCAGATCGAGCACCTTGATCGCCATCTGCTGGTGACCCGGCGCGGCCATGTGCAACCGGTCGCTGTCCCAATAGCGCGGGTCGCGGTACTCACGTGCGCGCCAGAAGTCGAGGACCAGAGCGCCGTGCTTCTCGGCGACCTCGCGGACCAGTTCGTTGTAGATCGCGAACCGGCCACGGGTCGGCTTGAAGAGCGGGAACGTGCCGGCGTCGAACGCCGTCCACATGACCAGGGTGGCCCCGGTGTCGGCCAGCCGCCCGACAGCGTCGTCATAGGAGGCGACCAGTGCGTCGATGTCGACCTTCGGGCGCAGGATGTCGTTTCCGCCGGCGTAGATGGTGATCAGGTCCGGTTGCAGCGCGACCGCCGGCTCGATCTGCTCGGCGATGATCTGCGGCATCTTCCGACCGCGGATCGCCAGGTTGGCGTAGCGGAACTCAGGGTTCCCCAGGGCGAGTTGCTCGGCGGTCCGATCGGCCCAACCACGGAGGCCGTTCGGACGGGTGGGGTCCGGGTCGCCGACACCCTCCGAGAACGAGTCGCCGAGAGCCACGTAGCGCGAGAAGAGCTGGTTACCCATGAGTTCATGATGCGCCCCGACGCAAAGAACGCCGGAGTAGGGGTCGTCGAGCGGCCCCGGAGTGTGAGCTGGCGCAGGTCAGTGCGCGGTCGGTGCCGGTTCGGCCCGTACGCCTGCCGGTTCGGCGCGTGTGCCTGACGGTTCGGGCCGTATGCCTGACGGTTCGGCTAGATCGAGGTGCGGTGGAAGTTCTGGAAGGAACGCGACGGGGTCGGGCCGCGCTGGCCCTGGTAGCGCGAGCCGTACTTCTCGGAGCCGTAGGGGTGCAGGGACGGCGAGGTGAGCCGGAAGAAGCAGAGCTGACCGATCTTCATGCCGGGGTAGAGCTTGATCGGCAGGGTCGCCACGTTGGCGAGCTCCAGGGTCACGTGACCGCTGAACCCGGGGTCGACGAAGCCGGCGGTGGCGTGGGTCAGCAGACCGAGGCGGCCTAGCGAGGACTTGCCTTCGACGCGGGCGGCGATGTCGTCGGGCAGCGAGACGACCTCGTAGGTGGAGCCGAGGACGAACTCGCCGGGGTGCAGGATGAACGGCTCGTCGTCGATCGGCTCGACCATCCGGGTCAGGTCGGACTGGTCCGCTGCCGGGTCGATGTGCGGGTAGCGGTGGTTCTCGAAGACCCGGAAGAAGCGGTCGAGGCGGAAGTCGATACTCGACGGCTGGACCATAGCCTGCTCGTAGGGAGTGATCGAGATCCGGTTCGCCTCGATCTCGGCCAGGATGTCGCGGTCTGAGAGCAGCACGCCCCGAACCCTATCCTCCCCGCGCTATCCGGGCTGGAGGTGACCGAAGGTCGGCAGAAAATGCGGCTGGGCCCTTGCCTGAGGCGAATTAATGAGGTTAGGCTTACCTAACGGAATCAAGCGGCGTTCTCTCCGCCGCGCACGGGCCCGCCGGGACGCCACACCCACAGGGCAACAGTGACGATCACCGCCTGAGTTGATGGTCTCGGCGGGGGTCGTCACTTCTCTTTGCTGGCCGGTTCGCTGCCGGGTAGCGAACTCCGCCAGATAGCCTGCCCTGGTGACCGTGCAGAACCAGCTCTCCCAGCCGTCCCCCGCGGAGTCCGAACTTCCGCCCGCTCGCGAGACCTGGACGAAGCTGTTCGTCGGCATCGCGGTCTTCCTCGTGGTCCTCTTCTTCGCGGTCCGGATCGGCGCCGAGCACGGCAACCAGGTCCGCTTCGGATTCCCCGACAAGGTGGACGGGATCCGCGTCGTCCAGCCCGACCGGGCTCCCGAGGCACGGGGGCGCGACCTGTACGTCCGCTACAACAGCGCCAGTGACGACGTCGCCAGTCTGGTCGTCGAATGGCTGCCCGAGACCGCCCCCGAAGAGGTCACCTTCGACGGCATTCGTCCCGCCGCGCGGGGCAGCTACGCGTGTCGGGTGCTCAACGACGACGCGGTCTGCCTGACCACCTTCAAGGACGGCGTGATCCGGGTCAGTCAGAAGCGCGCCTCGCTCGACGAGATCACCGAGCGGGCGGGCTCCTTCCTGAAGGGGATCAAGCTCCCCGACTGAGCTCGCTCGCTACTTGATCACCGGCAGGGTGAGCCGCGAGCGGTACTTCGCCGAGTTGTGCACGGTGAGCACGGTCAGCGTTCCGGGCAGGTCGGGGATCGTCGGCAACAGGTGCGGGATGTCGAACGCCTGAACGGCGATCCGAAGCCTGTGGCCCTTCTTGATCCGCGCGCCGGTCGGGAAGATCTCGACGTCGATCGCGCCCACCTGGTTGGCGCCCAGCGGCTTCTTCGCGGCCTTGGTGAACGGGTGGTACGGCTGCAGGATCTGGCCATCCAGGAAACGGGTCCGCTTCCGGTCCAGAGCGCGGTGTGAGAGCACCTGCCAGCCGCCCGTCAGCCGGGTCACCGTGCCGTTCGGTGCGACGTCCTCGACCGCAATGCTGAGCATCCCGTCGCCAGTGATGCTGGAGGCGTAGATCCGGGCGTTGAGCGGGCCCTGGAACGACAGCGGCTTGCGTAGCGGCGCCGAGTCGAAGGTGACGCCGGCGGCATCATTGAGCGCGTTGTTCTCCAGGCAGGGGTTGGCCAACCCGCTCAGCTTCGGCAGGCCCGCCGTCCACTGGTTCATCGAACGGGTGCAGAGACCGGCAACCGGGATCGGGTAGACGCTGGCCGTGCCGCTGCGGGCCTTGCCGCGGGTCAGGCCGCCGGGCTTCATGTTGGCGGCGCTACCGGAGAGGGAGAAGCTCACAGCCTTGTGCCGCTTGCCGATCCACTGTGAGCCGGAGCGCCACCGGCCGGTGCCCTGCTCGTACCAGGTCAGAGGCGGGATCTCCTTGTCCAGCCGCCGATCCTTGCGGCCCTTGACGTAGCGGTCGAACCAGCGGAGCTGCAACTCGCTGATCGAGCCGTGGCCCGCCTTGACGACGTCAGCGCCCGAGGAGCCCTGGAGGTGGTCCCAGGGGCCGTAGATCATCCTCACCGGGACTCCACGCTTGCGGAGGTTCTCGAAGACGAGCGGCGTCCCGCGCTGGAAAAGGTCGAACTCGCCACCGACCAGGAAGGTCGGCACGTTGATCTTCTTGAGCACCTCGATCGGACTCCGTTCCCGGTAGAACGGCCCGTCGAAGGCGGGTTCGCCGCCGAGTAGGGCAGTGACCAGCATCGGGGTGGTGAAGGTGAGCGCGCCGCTCAGGTGGCTGAGTAGCGCCACCACGCCGGAGCGCGGGTCGCTGGCGGTGACTGCTGGCGGGATCACGCCGGTCGCGGTCACCAGACCCATCCACAGTGGCATGAACCCGACGTCGATCTGGCCACCGGAGGCGACGACGTCACGGTAGACGTCGGCGGCGGGGACCTGCGGGAAGATCGCCTTGAGCCCCTTCGGGCGCGCGGAGGCGGCCCAGAGCTGGGAGATGCCCATGTAGGACGGTCCGCTCATCCCGGTCCTGCCGTTGCTCCACGACTGCCGGTGCGCCCAGTTCATGACTTCGCCGGCGTCCTTGTTCTCGCGCTTGGCGAACGCCTGCCAGATGCCTTCGGAGCTGCCGGTTCCCCGCGCGTCGACGGTGAGCTGCAGGTAGCCCCGCTTGACCAGGTAGCTGGCGTCGGCTCCGCCGAGACCCATGCTGCCGCCGGCCATCACCGTCTTGTTGTACGCGGTAATGGTGACGATTACTGGGAGCTTCTTCTTGACCACGGCGCCGGACGCCGTCACCGGGCGGATCAGGTCGCCGCGCAGGATCGTGCCGTCGGACATCGGGATCGCCAGATCCTTGACGGTGGTGGTGCTCGGGTACTGCGCGGGCCGGGCCTTCCATCGGGGCGCCGCGGCTGCTCTGGCGGCAGGTGCCGACGTGGCGGCGGGGGCCGTGGTGGCCGCAGCGCTGCGCGGGGCGTTCGCGTTCGCCGGCAGGGTCAGCGCGCCGGCGAAGGTGAGTGCGAAGGTTGCTGCGACGGCGCAGGTGCGGGTGCGCACGGAGTTCATCTGGCGGTTCCTCTCGAAGATCCCAGTGAGGGGTCAACGAGGCCGGAGCGGATCAGGTCACGTCGCGGCTGGGTCGGCGCGTCTCAGGTGAGCGCCGTCCGGGTGCCGGGAGGGAGGGTCAGCTCTGCAGCGCGCGACCGTGCAGCGTGCTCAGCATCGGCGCGGCTTCGCGCAGCTGCTGCAGCAGGTTGACGACGTCGTGCGGCTCCAAGGTGCGCGACGTCGACGGCATCCCGGTGATCCGGTCGAGGGCGAGCTCTTCGGGGAGCCGGATGCCGATCTCGAAACGGTAGTGGGTGTCGCGCTCGCTGAAGTCGATGTCGGCGACCGTGCCGGAGTGGTAGTCGCCGGAGATGGAGTCCCACAGCACGACACGCTCGCCGGGCTCCAGGCCGCGTTCCAGGGCGAGGTCGGAGTGGTTGAGCAGGAGCGACCGCGAGCGGCGCGTCAGTTCGCTCATCTCGATCCCGATCAGCTCCACGTTGACCACTCCCTTCGCGTCGAATCCCTTGCGGATACGCCGTTCTGGGGGTCTCAACGACTCAGGTCGGGCAACGTCACGGGGTTGCGGAACGAGATCTGTGTGACCTCAATCAAGTGGGGTCCAACCGGCTGCACCGACGACTATCATCCGGGCCTGATTGCGCAGGGTCTCGGTGATCTCGTGACGCCGTGCGGGTTCGGCATCGATGAATTCGGCGGCGGCCGAGACCATCAGGTCGACGAAGAGCCCGGCCAGCAGCGACAGGTCGCGCGCCCCCCAAGCCGCCAGTTCCGGCATCCGGGCCAGATCGCGGGCGAGTTCGCGGCTGAACAACTCCAGTTCGCGCCGGATCGCCTCGCTCACCACGCTGACGCCGCCGTACCGCTCCCGGCTGATGAAGCGGAAGTGGGCCAGGTCGGCGGCGAGGTGGCTGGCGAGAACTTCGACCGAGTTGTCGATCAGGGCCTCGGGGGTCGGGTCGCCGCGACGTACTTCGTTCAGCATGGTGCGCAGGCTGACGAACGACTCGTCGACCAGGGCCAGCCCGAGTTCGTCGACGGTGGCGAAGTGCCGGTAGAAGGCGGTGGGCACGATCCCGACCTCGCGCGCGAGTTGGCGCAGGGAGAGCGCCGCGAAGGCGCCGTCGCTGAGCAGGTCGAGGGCGGCGTCGAGGATCGCACGCCGGGTGCGGTCCTTCTTCTCCTGCCGGCTCTCGGGGGCTGGGGCGTCGGTCACAGAGTGCAGTCTAAGCGCTCAAGCCGGGTTCTCGGTGAACAGTCGTACACCGTGGCCGAGGTCACTTGGTTGCGGGGTTGACGGCCATGCTGGGCCCGGTCGTACATTTTCAGTGTACGAATGTTCACTGAATCGGAGATGGCTACGATGAACATCGCCTCCACCCTTCTTCGCTCCCGCGCGGTCGCCTCGCTGACCTCGCCCCACGGCGTCGACCGCTACTTGGAGCTGGTCAACCCGATGTGGGCGGCGCACGAGGTGCGCGCCCGGATCGTCGACATCCACCGTGAGGTGGACGTGCCCGGCCACCCGCCGGTCGCCACCCTCACTCTCCAGCCGACGTCGACCTGGCGCGGTCACCGTGCCGGCCAGCACGTCCAGCTCGGCGTCGAGATCAACGGCGCGCGCCGTACCAACCGGGTCTTCTCGATCTCCAGCCCCGAATCGGGCCCTGGCGACCGGTTCACGATCACGTTGCGGGCCAACCCCGACGGCGTCGTCTCGCGCTACCTGGTCGAGGAGGCCCGTCCGGGCCAACTCGTGCATCTCTCGCAGGCGCAGGGCGAGTTCCTGCTGCCGGACCAGGTGCCGGATCACATCGTGCTGATCTCCGGTGGCTCGGGGATCACGCCGCTGATGTCGATGCTGCGCTCGCTGCAGCGGCGGACCCACCGTGGTCGGATCACCTTCCTGCACTACGCGCAGTCGCCGGCGCACCAGATCTTCGCCGAAGAGCTAGCCGAGACCGCCCGCTCGGGCTACGGCGTCGACGTTCACCTGCTCCACCCCGAGTTGGGCGACCCCGCGCTCAGTCCGGCATGGCTGTCGCGGTTGGTTCCCGACTACACCGACCTCCCGACCTGGGCCTGTGGCCCGGCGCCGCTGATCGAGGCGGTGCGGGGTGCCTATGCCGACTCGGAGTCGTTGCACCTCGAGTACTTCCAGCCGCCGCGCAGCACTGCCGGTCTGGCGGGTGGCGAGGTGAGCTTCACCCGCAGTGGCGCCGTCGGCGAGAACAGCGGCGCGACCCTGCTGGAACAGGCCGAGGCGCTGGGTCTGCGTCCCGAGTCCGGTTGCCGGATGGGGATCTGCTTCTCCTGCGTCGCGACCAAGACCGAGGGCACCGTCCGCAACGTGCTGACCGGCGAGACCTCGTCGCTGCCCGACGAACAGATCCGGATCTGCGTCTCTGCTCCCGACGGCGACTGCTCCGTCGATCTCTGACCCTCTCCCTCCACGGAAGGAAGCACCCATGACCAGCACGACCCCCCAGGCTCGCAGCGACAAGTTCCTCCTGACCGCTGAACAGCTCGAACAGTTCGGCGCCGAGTTGGACGCCATCCGGCACCGCGTCATCGCCGACCTCGGCGAGGAGGACGCCACTTACATCCGTAACGTCGTCAAGGCGCAACGGGCCTTCGAGGTCGCCGGCCGTGCCCTCTTCTACCTCCCACCGGCCTGGCCGCTGGCGGTCGCCTCGCTCAGCGTCTCCAAGATCCTCGACAACATGGAGATCGGCCACAACGTGATGCACGGCCAGTACGACTGGATGGGTGATCCGGGCCTGAGCTCGCGCATGTACGAGTGGGACAACGTCTGCCCCAGCGACCAGTGGAAGGTGTCGCACAACCACATCCACCACACCTACACCAACATCCTCGACAAGGACCGCGACATCGGTTACGGGATCCTGCGGATGGACGAGGATCAGGAGTGGCGACCGTACTACCTGGGCAACCCGGTCTATGCGTTCTTGCTGATGACCTTCTTCGAGTGGGGCGTGGCGCTGCACGACCTCGAGGTCGACGAGATCTTCGCCGGCAACAAGACCTGGGCCGAGACGGCGCCGCTGCACGCCGGGTTGCTCCGCAAGATCCGCCGCCAGGCGCTGAAGGACTACCTGATCTTCCCGGCCCTGACCGGCCCGCTCTTCGTGCCGACCCTGGCCGGTAACGCCGTGGCCAACCTGGTCCGTAACGTCTGGGCGTTCAACATCATCTTCTGCGGCCACTTCCCGGCGGGTGTCTCCACCTTCACCATCGAGGAGACCGAGAACGAGACTCGTGGCGGCTGGTACTACCGCCAGTTGCTCGGCTCGGCGAACATCACCGGATCGAAGCTCTTCCACGTGATGAGCGGGAACCTGAGCCACCAGATCGAGCACCACCTGTTCCCCGACATCCCCGCCCGTCGCTACCCGGAGATCGCCGCGGAGGTGCAGGAGATCTGTGAGCGCTATGGCCTGCCGTACAACACCGGACCGCTGCACAAGCAGCTCGGCAGCGTTGCGAAGAAGATCCTCCGCCTCGCCCTGCCGAACCGCCTGCCGTGGCACCGCAAGGCCGAGTCGGACGACCTCGCGGGCGCTCCGGTGACGGCTTCGGCGGCGTGAGATGGGGCACGAATCAGCGGCCAACAAGGCCGATTCGGTTGTCCTGATCACCAGCCTGTCTGAGACTGGACGCATCATGAACCAGCAACGTGACCACATCAGCCGGGCCGAGATCCGCAAGGACGCCGTCCAGGACTCCGTCGACGCCACCATCAACGCGGTCGCGGCGGTCGGCAGCACGGTGACCGGTGCGGTGCGCCAGATCGCGCACACCCTCGGCGGGCTGGCAACCGAGCTGTTCGAGATCCGCGCCGCGGCGCGGCGGGCCAGCAGCGAGCACCTCGACGACTGAGTTCGCTCGGTCTGGCCGGTCGGACTCACCGCTGTACTGAACGAAGAAGAACCGCCCCGCAGCTTCGGCTGCGGGGCGGTTCTTCGTGTCTCGATCAGATGTCGAACAGGGAGTTCGCCTGGTTGATATCGACCTGCTTCGGCGTGTTCGCCTCAACGGGTGCTGCGGGTGCTTCCGGCTTGGCCGGGGCCTCCTCCTGCGCCGGGGCTTCTGCCGGAGCAGCGGCCTCGGGTTCGGCGGCGGGCTCAGGCTCGGCCGGAGCGGCTGCCTCGGCGGCGGGCTCGGCCGGGGCGGTTGCCTCGGGAGCCGCCTGCTCGGCAGCGGGCGCCGGAGCGGCTGCAGGTGCGGCCGGTTCCGGGGCGGTGATGTCGAACAGCGAGCCCATCGCGTTGATGTCGACGCTCGGTGCTGCCGGTGCTGCCGGTGCTGCCGGTGCTGCCGGTGCTGCCGGTGCTGCGGGCTTCTCGGCCACGGGAGCCGGGGCCTCGGCCTTCGGGGCGGCCTCGACAGGTGCCGGTGCCTCTGCCGCCGGGGCAGCAGGAGCTGCCGGGGCCGCGATGTCGAAGAGCGAACCGCTGTTGAGGTCGACCGCGGGAGCCTCCGCCTTCGGTGCCTCGGCCTTCGATGCTGCCGGAGCAGCGGGAGCCTCGGCCGCAGGAACAGCGGCAGGTGCTGCCGGGGCTGCGGCCGGCGTGGCGATGTCGAAGAGCGAACCGCTGCTCAGGTCGGCCTGCGGAGCAGCAGGCGCTGCCGGAGCTTCGGCCTTGGGTGCCTCAGCCTTAGGTGCCTCGGTCTTCGGCGCCTCTGTGGGGGCGACGTCGAAGAGTGAGCCGCCACCCAGGTCGGCCGCGGGCTTCTCGGCAGCCTTCGGCGCTTCGGCCGGAGCCGCCACGTCGAAGAGCGAACCCGAAGCGGCAGGTGCCGCCGGCTTCTCCTCGGCCGGAGCCGGGGTGTCGAAGAGCGAACCCGAAGCAGCCGGGGTCGCCGGCTTCTCCTCAGCCGCAGCCGGGGTGTCGAAGAGCGACGACGACGTGGAAGCCGCAGGTGCCGCTGGCTCATCGCCGAACAGCGAACCGCCCGAGGATGCCGGAGCGGCAGGTGCCGCCGGCGCGTCACCGAAGAGCGAACCGCCGGACGAAGCCGGAGCGGCAGGTGCCGCCGGCGCGTCACCGAACAGCGAGCTGCCGCCGTCGGCCGCCGGTGCTGCAGTCGCCGGAGCAGCTTCGGCCGGAGCCGGGGCTGCTTCGGCGGGGGCAGCCTTCGCAGCCGGGGCGACCGGGGCAGCCTGCGCCTGGCCGGGCTTGAGCTTGGTCGCGACCTCGCCCTTGACCGAGGCCAGCAGCATCTGCGCGACGTCGAGGATCTCGACCTCTTCGCGGGCGCCGCCGTTCGCCTGCTCGGCGGTCAGGCCGTCCGCCAGCATGACCCGGCAGAACGGGCAGCCGACGGCGATCTGGTCGGCGCCGGTCGCCACGGCTTCCTTGGTGCGGTTGACGTTGATCCGCTCGCCGAGCGTCTCCTCCATCCACATCCGGGCGCCACCGGCGCCACAGCAGAAGGAGCGCTCGGAGTTGCGGTCCATCTCCTTGAACTCCGCGCCAGGCAGGACCTGGAGGAGCTCGCGCGGCGGGGCGTAGACACCGTTGTGACGACCGATGTAGCACGGGTCGTGGTAGGTGATCGAGCGCTTGTGGGCGCCTTCGCCGTCCTTGATCGGGGTCAGCTTGCCCTCGCGCACCAGGCGGTTCAGCAGCTGGGTGTGGTGGACGACCTCAAGCTCGATGCCGAAGTGCTTGTACTCGTTCTTCAGCGTGTTGAAGCAGTGGGCACAGGTCGAGACGACCTTCTTGACCTTGTACTCCTTGAACGTCTCGACGTTCTGCTGAGCCAGGCCCTGGAAGACGAACTCGTTACCGGCGCGGCGGGCAGGGTCACCGGTACAGGTCTCGCCGTTGCCCAGGACGCCGAAGGTCACGCCGGCCATGTCGAGCAGCTCGGCGACGGCGCGGGTGGTCTTCTTGGCGCGGTCCTCGTAGGCGCCGGCGCAGCCGACCCAGAAGAGCCAGTCGACCGACTCCAGGGACTCGATGTCCTCGCCGACGACCTGGACGTCGAACGGCAGGTCCTTGGCCCAGTCCATGCGGGCGTTGGCCGACATGTTCCACGGGTTGCCCTTGTTCTCCAGACCCTTGAAGAGACCGTTGAGCTCGGCCGGGAAGTTCGACTCCACCAGGACCTGGTAGCGACGCATATCCATGATGTGGTCGACGTGCTCGATGTCCACCGGGCACTGCTGGACGCAGGCACCACACGAGGTGCAGCTCCACAGCACGTCCTCGTCGATGACGTAGTCGGCGCCCTCGGGGTTGTAGAACCAGTCCTGGACCTCGGTGTTGGCGCCCTGGGCCTCTTCGCCGGCGCCGGAGCCGATCAGCGAGGTGCGGGCCGCGGCGGACTCCTCGCCTGCCGACGTCGCGTAGGCGTGCTCGCGCAGGCCCATCATCAGCAGCTTCGGGGAGAGCGGCTTCTCGGTGTTCCACGCCGGGCACTGGCTCTGGCAGCGGCCACACTCGGTACAGGTGGTGAAGTCGAGGATGCCCTTCCAGGAGAAGTCCTGGATCGAGCCGACGCCGAGCACAGAGTCCTCGTCGAGGTCGTCGATGTCGTCGAGCGTGATCGGCTTGCCGCCGGAGGTCAGCGGCTTCATCGCGCCGAGAGCGGTGTCCAGCGGGACGGCGCCTTCGCTGCGGCGCTCGGTGGACTCGCGCTTGAACCAGATGTTGAACCAGGCGGTGAAGCGGTGCCAGGCAACGCCCATCGTGAGGTTGTTCGCGATCACCAGCAGCCAGACCATCGCGGAGACGATCTTGAACATGGCGATGAAGTAGATGATCCGCTCGAGCGAGGCGGCGGAGTCGGGGTAGAGCGCGTCGCCGATCCAGGAGCTGATCGGGAAGTGCGCGCGGTCGTCGTGGCCGAAGAGCTTCCACTCGGCGCCACGGATGAAGAGGATCGCGGAGGACTCCAGCAGCACCATCGCCTCGACGAAGTACGCCTGCCACATGGTGGAGCCGAAGAACCGGCTCTGACGGCCGTCAGCGGCCGGACGGTGGCGCAGGCGGTAGACGATCAGCGGAATGATCGCCAGGGTGCCCAGCAGGCCGAGGATCTCCGCGGTCCACTCGTAGACGATCCAGTGGCCGATCAGCGGCCACGCGAACTCGGGATCGAAGAGCTGGAAGTAGGCACTGCCCACCGCCGTGGAGAGGAACAGGAACGCGGCGAAGGCGAACCAGTGCAGAACACCGACCCACGTCCACTGCAGCATGCGGGTGTGAAGGAAGGTCTCCTTCAACATGGTCACCGTACGGCGCCCCGGATTGTCGGTGCGTCCAGTCACGGACTGGCCGATCCTGATGGTCGTCAACATGGAGCGCACCGCGCGTGCGGTGAGCGCCACAGCAACGACCGTGATGGCCAAAGAGACCACGATCGCAAAGATCTGCATGGGTCCAACTCCTCATGAGTCAGGCGGAGACATACCTACTCCGAGCCTATTGCCCAGGCCGTTCGGCCGTCAGGTTAGGCAAGGGTGACTTGCATCCTACCGGTGAGTAACTGTGGTTGTCGCTGACCTCTGATCGTGGTTGGTTGTCCGAAAATCGCGCGCTTTCTGCCGGGGGCTGCTGAGACCCTGGAACAGTGACTGTGGCCCCCGACAAAGCACGACCTGCCGCACAGACCGCGGCCCCACTCGCGGTTGCGATCGCGCTCCTGCTGGTCTACGTGATCTGGGGGTCTACCTATCTCGGGATCCGGGTCGTCGTCGAGGACGTGCCGCCGCTGCTGGGGATGGGG
Source organism: Nocardioides sp. Bht2 (assembly GCF_047308515.1). Classification (NCBI taxonomy): domain Bacteria; kingdom Bacillati; phylum Actinomycetota; class Actinomycetes; order Propionibacteriales; family Nocardioidaceae; genus Nocardioides; species Nocardioides sp. Bht2. The sequence goes on along the minus strand of NZ_JBLBWI010000001.1, from coordinate 682,601 downwards.
TCGCGGTTCCTGACGGCGGGGCTGCTGCTCGCCGGCCTGCTCGCGTTGCGCGGCGGCCTGCGTCGACTCCGGGTGAGCTTCGCGGAGTGGGTGGGCTGCGCCTTCCTCGGCTTGATGCTCCCGGTGCTGGGCAACGGCCTGGTCGCCCTCGGTGAGAGCCGCGGTGCGCCGTCCGGGGTGACGGCGCTGCTGATCGCGACCGTGCCGCTCAACATCATGCTCTTGCGCGCGGTCACCGGAAGCCGTCCGGGCGCCGTCGCGTTGATCGGAGTCGTGGTCGGCCTCGCCGGCGTCGGGCTGCTGGCGTTGACCGGCGGCGGTTCGGGTGCGGATATCCCGCTCGGTGCGACGGTGCTGGTCCTGGTCGCGGCAGCGTTCTGGTCCTTCGGCTCCTGGTACCAGCCCCGGCTCACGATGCCGACCGACCCCTTGGTCGCCACCGCCCACGAGATGATCGTCGGCGGCGTTCTCCTGCTCGGCTTCGGGCTGATTCGCGGAGAGCGGACCGGGTTGACCGGGCATCCGACCGATGCCTGGGTGGCCTGGATCTACCTGGTGCTCTTCGGGTCGATGGTGGGCTACACCGCCTACGTCTGGCTGCTGCACAACGCCCCGATCTCGCTGGTCGCCACCTACGCCTACGTGAACCCGGTGGTCGCGGTGATCCTCGGTGCGCTGATCCTCGACGAACCGGTCACCGCGATCATGCTGTTCGGCGGCAGCCTGATCGTGATCGCAGTAGCCGTGGTCATCACTGTCGAGCGCAAACCGCAGACTGTGGTGTCCAAGGCCCCAGCTGAGGTCTGCTGAACGCCGTCAGCTACTTCTTGCTTGCCTCTGTCGTGCTCTTCGTCGGCGCGGAGGGCTTGCGGGAGGAGGAGGTAACGAACCGGCCCGTGATGGCGCTGCGACTCACCGCTGAGCCGACGCGCCAGGTGCCGTTCGACATCTGCTGAACCGAGGTCTTGGCGGTGGACTTCACAAGGACACTCCTTCCGTTGCTCTTACGCTACACCTGGGACTTGATGGCGTCGGTCACCTCGAGCCGCGCTGACCAGTCGTTGGCGAGACCCGCGAGGACTTCGAACCAACTGTCGAGGTCGTGGTCGCGCAACAGACTGGGCGTGGCCGACGAAAGCACCGCCGTGGCAAAAGGAGGGCCTCCGGGCACCGCGACGGTGATGGGTGACGCGACAACGGACCGCCAGCGCCGAGTTGAGTCCGGGTCATCGACCGGCTCTCGGGCAACCACGTCGTCGACGGCGAGGCATTCTCCGGCGATCCAAGGACTGTCGAAGTTTGCGGGAATGCGTTTCAGGTGGGCGGGATCCTTGTAGAGCCGATCGGGCCCAGCCCAACGCACCAACTCGCCAGCACCATTGGCAATCCAGAGCGTCAGATTGGCGTCCGCGCCAAGGGCCGCAGCGAGGCGTCGTCGGTCGCCTTCCAGAGCATCTGAGTGCAGCCTCTGGGCTCTCTCGAAGTCCTGACAGAGCCTGGCCCAGAGACTTGATGCCCTCACCTGGGGAGGGCGGTAGTCGCTGGCTTCCTCGTAGGAGAGCTCCCGGATGGCCTGCGCTGAGTCCGAGTGATCGTGAAGCAGAATCGGCTCGATTCCGACGGAGCGCCACTGTTGTTGGAGTGCCCCCTTCACGTGGGTGAACTGAGTTCGTGAGAGACCCATACCGGCTCGTGACAGCAGGGCCATCACCCGCGCTCCGGGATGATCCCGAGTGAGGTTGAAGATCCATTCACGCATGTCTGGGTCTCGGTAGGAGGTTCCGACGAGGATGAGGGGCCCGCGCTGCAACGCCTGCTGGAGCTCTCCGAACTGCCAGGACTTGGTGGAGAGGCCCACGAAATCGGAAAGACCGAGGATGACGTCGGTGGCTGGCGCGTCGGCGTCACGCGCGATGGCCCCGTGCAGATGGTGGACCTCGACGCTGTCTGCGTCTCCGCGAGGAGTTGCGCTCGCTCGCGTGTACGGACGCTCTTTGCGGCCCTCCTCCTGGAGAGCGGCGGCAACGGCCTCTTCGAGGAGTGTGTCGAAATTCAAGGTGAAGAGACGGGTAGAGCCGGGAGTTCGCTCTGCGGCGAGGCGTGCGACGGCTCGGTGGAGAGCAGAAGGAAACACCTCGGTGTGCTCTGCGTAGAGAGCGGAATGGAGCAGTGCGGGCCACGCGTCGTCGCCCACGGCTGCACGGGCTGCCTCGACGGCCAGCATTGGATCCTGGCCGCGGAGGAACGCACGCGCCACGCTCGGGTCATCGATCACGTTGCTCCGACAGAGCAGATTGACAGCCAGCGTCTCCCAGTCGGGTAGCCCGACGGTCATGGAGGCACCCGCTCCGAGCAGAACGGACAAGCTCCCGCCCGCCAGCAGAGCACGGAGGCTGCCGGTGGTCGTCGCGTCGAGGTCGGGGGCTGACATGCTCCGAGCTTCGCCGATGCCTCCGACAGTTCGAAGAGTGTGCCTGGGTTCAGGACACCCTGTGCACGGATTTGCTCTCAGCCGCGGACGGTGCGGAGCTTGCCGCGCTTCGTGAAGTTGGCCGCTACGGTGACCTTCTTCCAACGCACCACCTTGCCGGCACGGTTGCGGACCGGCTTCTTGGCGCAGAAGGTGTAGCTGGTGCCCAGGCGCTCGTAGGGCTGGCCGACGGCGGTCATCACCGCGTTGGTGGTCATCCCGCGCTTCAGCAGCTTACGGACCTTCTTGAGCGGCTTGCGGAGCTCCGGGTTGCGGCACGAGTCGGCGCGGACGCCGTGGGCCCGCTCCCACGTCTGCAGATAGGCCTCGGCGCCGCGGATCATGTCGTCGTTGATCGCGGTGCTGCCGCTGACCTTGGTGAGGTCGGCGATCCAGTCGGGGTAGAGCCCGTAGTGCGCGACGCCGTCCGTGTTGATGTCGAACTGCCGCGAGCCGCTGCGCTGCCGGTCCACCCGGACGCCGTTGAACCCGGTCACCGGGTAGGTCACCTTGTTCTTCACCTTGGCGCCGCGCGGCATCGCCTGTTGGGCCAGGCCGTTGATGTCGGCGCCGAAGCCGAAGCCGAAGTAGTACCGCTTGTTGGCCCAGGTCAGGTGCCGCTTCCACTTCTCCACGAAGCCGGTCGCGTCGCCGGCCATCGGAGCCACGAACCCACCCATGTTGTAGATCCGCGGGTAGGCGTCCGGGGTCGACCAGGAGTGCGAGGAGACCACGCCGGAGTACCGCTTGCGCTCCAACAGGTCGAGCGTCGCGGTCCGGGCCTTCACGCTCATGTGGTCCGGGTCGATCAGCATCTTCTTGCCGACCATCTGCTCCAGCACGTTGACGCCGAGGTCGGTCAGGCCACGCCGGTTGCAGTGCGAACCGCTCGGATAGATCGGCAGCGCAGGTAGGGAGAGGCCGAGTTTGGCGACGGCACCGAAGAGTGCGTCCTGGGCTTGGCCGCCGGTCAGGTCCGGTACGCCGAGTTGTGCCTTGTCGGTGGAGTCGCCGGCCTTCGGGTCACAGGCGCCCATCGACCAGAAGCTGCCGGTCTCCAGGAAGTTGGCGAGGTTCACCAGGGGGCCGATACCACCCTCGTCGCCGGCGACGCCGGCCAAGGCGTTGTCGAACTTGTTCACCAACTCCATCTGCCGCACCCCGAGGCCATACAACTCGTTGAGCCCACTGCGGATCTGCTTGATGTCGCAGGCGGCGATGTCGAGCTTCATGGTGCAACCGAACGGGATGCTGACCTCGACACCCATGATGATCGCGAGCTTGCCCTGGTTGATCACCTTGCGGGCTTGGAACGGGTCGGTGACGATCCGGTACCAACCCTTGCCGGGGCCGCCGTACTGGGCGTCGATATACCGCTCCAGTTCGCGCATCCGTTTCGCCTGCAGGCGCGCGGAGTCCATGTCGTTGCAGGAGTTGCGTTTCGCGGGATAGAGGTTGCAGAGCTGGCCGTTCTCCACCAGCAGGTTCACCATGATCCGCTGGCCACCGCGCCAGGCGCGCTCCAGCCACTTGTAGTAGACGCCCTCGTGGGTCAGTGCGTCCGGCTTCGGCCAGCCCTTGAAGGTCGGCCAGCCGATCGGGTCGCGGGTGCCGCCGCTGAGAGCGAGGTCGAGGACGCCGCCCTTGGTGCCCTGCTGGCTCAGGTCGCTGCAGTCGGGGAGCGCGTACGGCGCTCCGTACTTGTGCCACGGGCGGCCACAGTGCACCTCGCCGCCGAGGAACTCGAAGGACATCCCGTGCACGTGCGGGTCGATGTAGCCGCGCACCTCCTGGAACGAGCTGACGCCGGCGTGCGGGTTACCGGAGACGTTGGTGTCGACCTCGGGGTAGACGGCGCAGCCGGTGGTGGTGCGCAGCGCGAAGAAGGTCGGCTCGGCACCGGTGCTGAAGGTGCCGCCCGCATACCGGAGCCAGGTGTCGGTGCCGGTGACGAAGGCGAAGCCCTTGCTGGACCTGCGGGTGCTCCACTCGGCGCTGGCCGACGGCTTCGCGGCCCAGCTGGCGGTGTTGTTGCCGCTGGCGGTCAGGAAGGTGCGCTGCGGGCTGTAGAGCAGGTTGATCCCGAGATCGGTCGCCTGGAACCGGGTGGCGGTGTTCCCGAGTCGGTAGCAGCCGCCGGCCACGGCGTAACGGTTCTCCGGGATGGTCTTCCGAGCCGAACGCAGCGACGTCCGGGTCAGCTTCGGGTCGCGGAGCTTGCGCTGCGATGCCGCGTATGAGGTGTTGCGCCGCGCCGCGACCGCCGTCGTCGGGTCGGCGGTGCCCTCGGTCTCCCCGGCCCGGGTGATCGTGTTCTTGGTGGCGGGATCGTCGTGCCGGTGGTTGTGGCCGTCGAGGGCGAGCCCCAGCGCCTCGGCAGCGACCTCCTTGCTCTGCGCCTCGTAGATGTCGCGCAGCGTATCGCCGCCCGTCATCCGCCACGGCGAGGCGACCAGGGCGGTCGCCAGCAGGGCGATCGAGAGCACGATCGAGAGCATCAGGTGGCGCAGGGAGCGATTCCGCATGAAACCCTCAACGAGGCACTCGGTGTCAGGTCACTCGGCAGGCTTGCTCCGCCCGGCCAGCCGATCACTCAGCAGGGCGGCCGCGCGACGGACGCCGTCGGCGTGCCGGCTGATCGGTTCCGCGCTCCGGGTGAAGGTCAGGGCGAGGCCGGCGACCGGGTAGTCGTTGTGGTCCAGGACGGCGGCGGCGACGCTGGCATAACCGGGTGTCACCTCGCCGTCCTCGGTGGCGAAACCGCGGGCCCGGGTCTCGCTGAGCACGGTGCGCAGACCGCTCAGTGACTGCGGCCCGATCCCATTGCGTGCCACGAACAGGGAGCGGTCCGGGTAGAGCGCCCGTACCTGGGCCGGGGGCAGCGCGGCCAGGATCGCCCGTCCGCTCGCCGTCAGGTAGGCGGGGAGCCGGACGCCGACGTCGGTGACCAGCGGGGGACGCCCGGGCGCCCGGTCCTGCAGGATGTACAGGACGTCGCCCCCGAGCAGTACCGCGAGTTGGGCCGACTCCCCGGTGGCGTCGACGAGTTCGGCGAGTCCGCGCCGGGCGACTCTGGCCAACGGCGCGTGCCGGGCGAACCCACTGCCGACCTCGAAGGCGGCGACGCCCAGCCCGTAGCGCTGCTCGTCGGGGAGATGGACGACGAATCCTTCGGCGACCATGGCGGTGATCAGGTGGTAGGCGCTGCTGCGTGGCAGGTCGCAGGAGCGGGCGATCCGGTCCAGCGGCACCGGTCCCGGTTGGGCGGCGAGGAAACGCAGCACCCGCAAGGTGCGGGTGGCGGCCGGGACCTGACTCATGGCACCAGCAAACAGGTTCCGCCGGTTTCGGGGCAATGGTGCCGGCCGTGGCACTCGGTGCCGCTTGGTCGGAGAACAAAACTCGACACCGAGTGCCACAGGCCGAGACATCCGGCCCGAAACCGCCGCGAGTTCGTAGAGTGTCAAGGGTGACCACTGGAGGAGTAGCAACGGGACATGCCATCTCGCCGGATTCCGGCGTGCACTGGGCCGACGAGGGAGCCTGGAAGGTTGCCGACGGGATCTACCGGATTCCGTTGCCGCTACCGATGGATGCGCTCAAGGCGATCAACGTCTATGTGATCGAGGGCGACTCCGGGCTGACCCTGATCGACGGCGGGTGGGCGATCCCGCAGGCGCGTGAACTCCTGGACACTTCACTCCGTTCGATCGGCTCTGGCTTCGGCGACATCAAGCAGTTCCTGGTCACCCATGTGCACCGCGACCACTACACGATGGCCGCTGTCCTCGGTGGCGAGTTCGGCGCCAAGGTCTCGTTGGGTATCGAGGAGCGTCCGGCGCTCGAGCTCCTGCAGAACGCCGCAGAGCTCACTCAGTCGCCCTTCTTCGCCGTGATGCGGACCGCCGGTGCGGCCGAGATCGCCGAGAAGTGGGATGCCGGCAACGACGGCGAGCTGCCTGACCTGACGCACTGGGCGATGCCGGACGTCTGGCTCGAGGGGGACCACGACATCGCCGTCGGCCCGCGCACCATCGACGCGGTCCACACGCCCGGTCACACCCCGGGCCACTATGTCTTCGCCGACCGCGCCGAGGGCGTGATGTTCTCGGGCGACCACGTCCTGCCGACGATCACGCCGTCGATCGGCTTCACGGTGCCGCCGGCCGACCAGCCGCTGTCGCAGTTCATGGCCTCCTTGGCGAAGGTTCGCGGCCTGCCCGATCTGCGGATCCTCCCGGCGCACGGCCCGGTCGCGCCGTCCACCTATGCCCGTGTCGACGAACTGTTGGCGCACCACGAGGATCGTCTCGACCAGTGCCTCGCCTCGGTGCGCTCCCGTGGTCGGGCGACGTCGCTGGTGGTCGCTCGTGACCTCGGTTGGACCCGCCACGAGCACGCCTTCGACACCCTTGACGTGTTCAGCCAGGGGATGGCCGCGATGGAGACGAAGGCGCACCTCGAGGTGCTGGTCGCCCGGGGCCAGGCCACCGCGATCGACGACCCCGACGGGATCATCTTCGCCCCGGTCTCGGCCTGACGCCGCCGGCTCTACGTCGTCGAACGACACCCCTTGTCCCAGCCCAACGGCTAGGACAGGGGGTGTTCTTCGTGGACGGGGACCAACGCCAGCGCGACGGCGGGGAAGAGTGCCGACGCCGCGAACACGGCCGCAAAGCCCAGGTGGGTGATCGCAACACCGGCTGCCGGCGGAACCGCGGAGGCGGCCAGGAACTGTGCGGTGTTGTGCAGGCCCATCGAGCGGCCCGACCAGCGCGGGCCGGCCCGTTCCGCGACGGCGGCGAAGGCCAGCCCGTTGTCGGCGACGGTGATCATCGAGGCCGCCAACAGTGCGGCGACCGCGACGCCCCAACCCAGCCCCGAGGTGGCGCCGAGCAGTAACAGCACGGCGATGCCCGCGATCGCGATCCAGCGGGTCGGCCGCATCCGGCTACCGACCCGGTCGGAGAGGTGGCCGGCGGCGATCCGGGTCACGGCGCCGGCCACTTGGGTGGCAGCGACCAAGGTGCCCGCGGCCGCCGGTGACCAGTGTCGTTCCTCGACCAGCCAGACCAGGGCGAAGGTCCAGACCAAGAACTGCGGCACCACCAACAGCACCGCGACCTGGTGGACCCGGCTCAGGTAGCTGTCACCCCGGTAGGGGTTGGCCGTCTCTGCGGCCGCAGCGGCGTTCCTCGGCGGGTCGATCACCACAGCGCCCACCAGTACCAGTGCGATCGCGGACGCGATCACCGGAACGGTCAGCGCCCAGGCGACACCCCAGTGCTGAGCGGTCACCGCCAAGGAGATCGCGGCCAGGCCGACGCCGAGTGGCTGCGAGGTCTGCCGGATCCCCATCGCCAGGCCACGTCGGTCCGGTGGGAACCAGCCGACGGCGACCCGACCACTGGCGGCCGATGTGCTGGCGGCGCAGGCGCCGGCAGCGAAGAGGGCGGCGGCCAGGGCGAGGGGTCGGTCGGGTGCGATGAATCGCGCGGCGACTGCAGCGCCGCCGGCCGCGGCGGTGGTGGCTAGGCCGGCGATCAGCACGAAGCGCTCGCCGCGGCGGTCGGTCAGCACGCCCCAGAGCATCAGCGCCACCATCACCCCGAGCGTCGGCGCGGCAGCTACTGAGGCTGCTGTCGTCAGGCTCATGCCTTCGTTGCGGAGTGCGGGGATCAGGAAGGGGGCGCCGTGGATCGTGAAGGCGGAGGTGGTCTGTGCGACGGTGCCCGCCATCAGGATCGACCAGCGGCGCGCGGGGGTGGGTCCACTGCCGGTCATGCTGACAGTGAATCACGAGTGTCATATTTCGAGACGGTTCGTCTCGTTATTTGGTCAGTCCTCGTGGAAGATCTCGTCCGCGCGCTCGATCTCCTTGGAGAGTGCGGCGACCGCCTCCGGCTTGCCGTGGAACCGTCGGAACGAGTAGACGATCAGCGCGATCGCGACGATTCCGGAGACGATCTGCGTGGTCCCGGTGGCGATTCCGCCGGGCAGCCACCAGGTCTCGGAGAACCACCACCAACTCGGCATGTCGGGCCGCACGATCCAGACCACGCCGCAGGCCATCAGGATCAGTGCGCCCGTGGTGGACATGATGATCCGGGGCCAGGTCTCCACGCCCTCGGCGGCGCCGCGTAGGGCGCGGAACTTGATCGGGTCGAGGCGCCGCTCGGCCCACTCGTACTGCTGCGACAGGATCGCCAGACCACCGAAGAGCATCAACAGACCCGGCCCCGGCAGGACCAGGGCGGCGATTCCGGCCAACACCAGAAGCCACCCGAGGATCTCCAGTGCAATGCGCTTGGTTGCGGCGATCATGCCCTTACTCTCGCAGACCGTTCCAGGCCGGCTACGGGTATCCGGGCAGGATGGAGGTATGAGCCCACGCAGCTTCCGTCAGGTCGATGTCTTCGCGCCCGCACCGCTGAGCGGAAACCCGGTCGCGGTCGTCCATGACGCCGACGGTCTCAGCGACGACCAGATGGCCGCCTTCGCGCGCTGGACGAACCTGTCCGAGACCACCTTCCTGTTGGCACCGACGGTGGCCGAGGCCGACTATCGCCTGCGGATCTTCACGCCCGGCGGCGAGCTTCCGTTCGCCGGACACCCGACGCTGGGCAGCGCCCATGCCTGGTTGGAGAACGGCGGTGTTCCGGCGACCGAGGGTGTTGTCGTCCAGGAGTGTGGGATCGGCCTGGTGGAGGTGCGCCACCAGGGCGAGGGGTTGGCGTTCGCCGCACCCGAACTACTGCGCTCCGGTCCGGTGGACGACGCCGTCCTGGCCGAGGTGTGCGCGGCGCTCGGCCTGGTCGCCGATCAGGTGGTCAGTGCCAACTGGGTCGACAACGGGCCGGGCTGGATCGGTCTCCGGCTGCGCAGCGCTGACGACGTGTTGGGGGTGCTCCCAGACGCCGCCGCGCTCGGCGACCACAAGGTCGGCATGATCGGGCCGCATCCCGCTGGTGGCCCGGCCGACTTCGAGGTGCGGGCGCTCTACCCGGACCTGGGTTCGTTCGAGGACCCGGTGACCGGAAGCCTCAATGCCGGCTTCGCTGTCTGGCTCACGCGCAGTGGCGAGCTCCCCGCGAGCTATCTCGTTCGCCAGGGCACCGTGCTGGGGCGCGATGGCCGGGTGCAGGTGAGTACCGATGCTGACGGCGTGATCTGGGTCGGCGGTGCGTGCCGAACCCTGATCGTCGGCGACGTCTCGCTCGACTAGTGACGCCGAGCCTCAGCTCTCCTTGCGGCTGTAGAAGTTCCGGCGCAACGCGGAACCGACCGCGGCGATGAAGACCAGGTTGAATGCCATGTGCGCCGAGACCACTGCGCGCGCTGCTTGGCCGGTCGGATGCACATCGCCGTATCCGGTTGTCGTTGTGGTGGTCAGGGTGAAGTAGAGCGCATCCAGTCGGGTCTCCAGACCGGTGAACTGCCCGGCCGAGTTGTTCGCCACCGCGAAGTAGATGAACGAGAACGCGATCAGCACGATCTCCAACAGGAGAACAAGGTTGAGGATGCTGAGCTTCGCTTCGGAGTCGCTGCGAGCAACCTCGCGAAAGAGGACCAGGGCGACGAGGGTGACCGCGACGATGGTCAGCACGAGGTTGGCGACCAGCCGGGGCAGGCTCTGGCCGGTGTGGACCGGCATTGCGAAGAAGACCACCAACGCAGCGATCAAGTTGAAACCGGCGGCAAGCCACGAGTGTCGGACGGTGATTCTGTCGTTCGCCATAGCGGATTCTGACACGCGTCGAACGAGCATGGAGAGGACTGCCGCAGGGCGTCCGGCGGGACGGCGTCGCCGCCGGTCAGCGCTCAGCCTCGTAGCCAGGCCAACACGGCGGAGACCCTGCGATCGCTGTCGTGCGCGAGGTCCAGCTTCGCGAAGATGTTGCCGACGTGCTTGCGGACCGCCGCCTCGCTGACCACCAGCGCCTCGGCGATCGAGGAGTTGGTGCGGCCTTCGGCCATCAGCGAGAGCACCTCGCGTTCCCGGTCGGTGAGGGAGCCGAGCGGGCCCGCGTCGCGACGCCGGGTGAGCAGTTGTCGCACCACGTCCGGGTCCACCACCAGGCCGCCGTCAGCGACCCGGTGCAGCGAGTCGAGGAACTCGCGGACATGGCCGACCCGTTCCTTCAGTAGGTAGCCCGTTCCGCCGGGACCGTCGGCTTCCAACAGGGCGTCCAGGTAGGCGTCCGCCACATACTGACTGAGGACCAGGATCGCGACCCCGGGATGCTCGGCGCGGATCGCTGCCGCCGCGCGTAGGCCTTCGTCGGAGTGGCCGGGTGGCATCCGGACGTCGGTGATCACCACATCGGGCAGGTCGTGGCGGACATAGGCGAGCAGCGCTTCGGCCGTGTCGACGGCGGCGAGCACGGTATGTCCGGCGCGCTCCACGATGCCGACCAGGCCTTCGCGTAGCAGCGCGAAGTCCTCGGCGACGACGATCCGCAACGGTCTGCTCAGGGCGTCGGCCACGGGCATCGCATCCTTACCGTCGTCGGCCCGCCGGTCGGGCTGTCGATCTCCAGGGTGCCACCGAGCGCGTCGAGCCGGTGCTGCAACCCGACCAATCCGCTGCCCTGGTTGGGATCTGCGCCGCCGACGCCGTCGTCCTGTACGACCAGGGTGAGCCACTCGCCCTCGGTGGCGCCGGTGATCTGCACCAGCTCGGCCTCGGCATGCCGGGCCACGTTGGTGAGGGCCTCGCTGACCACGAAGTAGGCGGCGGCCTCGGCACCGGCCGCGGCTCGTGGTGCCTCGATGTGAACGGTCGCCGGCTGTGGTGCCCGATCGGCGATCTCGCGGACAGCGGCCTCCAGTCCGAGATCGATCAGGACACGGGGATGGATGCCGCGGATGGTGGCCCGCAACTCGGCCAGCGCCTCGCGGACCTGGTCCTGGGCCCGCGCCAAGGCGTCCATACCGGGGCCATCGCCGATGTCGAGCTCGGCCTGCCCCAACGTCATGGAGAGCGCCACCAGGCGCTGTTGCACGCCGTCATGGAGATCGCGCTCGATCCGTTTGCGCTCCACCTCGAAGGCGTCGACCAGTTCGAGGCGCGAGGCGCGGAGTTCGCCGACCCGGCGGGCGAGCTCGGCATCGGGGGTGGTCAGCAACAGCCTGGTCAGCGAGGCCTGCGCGGCGGCCAACGCGGTCAGCAGATAGCCGCCGACGATCCAGATCACCGGGACCGCGATCGCCGCGAACGGCAACGCCTCCAGCGTGCTGTCGAGCTGCCACGGCCCTAGCACGACCACCGAGTCGAAGTGGGCGATCACCGGGGAGAGCGCCGAGGCGACGAGCAGGACCGCGAAGTTGGCCGCCAGGACCAGGTCCAGCAGCCAGCCGGCGCTGGCCAGCATCACCGTGAAACCGACCTCGCGGGCGGTGGGGCGGTAGCTCGCGCGGTTACGCCACCAGCTCATCGGGCCCCGGGGCAGGCCGCGCGGATCGGGCGGGACCGGCTGTCCCGGTTGCAGGAGCGGTAGACGTCGGCGCTCGCAATGCGCGACAGCAACGGCGATCAGGGGCAGGGCGAAGAGCAGTGGGATGCCGAGCAGCACCGGCGCTGTCAGCATGCCGACGATCACCAGGGTGAGGGAGCCGACCAGCGCCACCAGGCCGAGCAGACTGCTGCCCACGAGGTACCACCACGAGCGCAGCGCCCAGGTGCTGCGCGCCAGCTGCAGGGGGCCACGGCGTAGGGCGCGCCAGGCGTCGTCGGGTTCCACGCGGTCAAGAGTAGGCAGGAACTGACGGGTGCGGGGTAGCGCACGCGCTACCTTCGGCCGGGCGTCTGAGCCAGCGCGCGGGGCCGGGATCCGCGGTTGGCTCGAACCATGACGATCAACGATCAAGCACCGGTGGTGCTTCATGAGGTGGCGCGGCGCCACGGCAGCGGCGAGGGCAGGGTTGATGCCTTGCGCGGCGTGAGCCACACCTTCGGAGCCGGCACCTTCACGGCGGTGATGGGGCCTTCCGGTTCGGGCAAGTCGACGCTGTTGCAGTGTGCCGCCGGTCTGGAGGCGCCCGACGGAGGCCAGGTCTGGTTGGCCGGTCACCAGTTGGCGGCCCTGGACGAGAAACAGCGCACGATGCTCCGCCGCGACCAGGTCGGTTTCGTCTTCCAGGCCTACAACCTGCTGCCCGGGTTGAGCGTCGCCGACAACGTGGCGTTGCCCTTGCGGCTGGCCGGACGCCGTCCGCGCGGGTCGGAGGTACGGGGTGCGTTGGCACGGGTCGGGCTCGGCGACCACGCGCGTCGTCGTCCCGGCGAGCTCTCGGGTGGTCAGCAGCAGCGGGTGGCGTTGGCGCGCGCGATGCTGACCCGACCGCGGGTCCTCTTCGCCGACGAGCCCACCGGGGCGCTGGACCGCGGCACCGGACGGATGGTGCTGGATCTGCTGCGGCGTACCGTCGACGAGGACGGCGTCACGGTGGTGATGGTGACCCACGACCCGACCGCAGCCTCCTACGCCGACCAGGTGCTCTTCTTGGCCGACGGCCAGTTGGTCGGGATGCTGCCGCGTTCCGATGCGGACCGGATCTCCGCTGCGATGAACCAGCTGGAGCCGGCATGATCCGCGTTGCGGCGCAGACCGCGCGCCATGATCGCGGGCGGCACCTGGGCAGTGTGGCCGCGATCGGTCTGGGGGTCTGGCTGATCGGTCTGGTGGTGATGCTGATCGCTTCGACGGAGGTCTACCTGGCGAAGCTCGGCCCCGGCGACGAGGAGATCCGCACGGCATTGACCGACACCAACTCGTTGCTGGGAGTGATGGCGGGGTTCGCCGGCTTCATGGCGATCTTCGTGGTCTCCAGTACCAGCAGCTTCGTGGTCGCGGCGAGGGCACGTGAGCTCGGTCTGCTCCGTCTGGTCGGAGCGACCCCGCGGCAGGTCCGCCGGATGATCCGGCTGGAGACCCTGGTGGTGGCGACCGCAGCGTCCTTGCTGGGTTGCGGATTGGCGATCCTCAGCTTCCCGGCGGCGAGTTGGTTGATGGTGGAAAAGGGCTTGGCCCCGGGAGGTCTGCCGACGCCGTCCCTGGCCTGGCCGTTCCTTGTCGCCGCGCCGATCGGGATCGTCGTGGCCTTCCTGGGGGCACGGGGTGCGGCGCGTCGCGCGGCCCGGACGACGCCCGGCGCCGCCCTGCGCGAGGCCGACGAGATCGGTCGCGGTGTCGGCGTGGTGCGGATCGTGATGGGCGCGCTCTTCCTCGCGGGTGGAGTCGCGATGCTGGCCTTCATCCGGGCGGGGAACCCTGTCCTGGCACTGATGTTGGCGATCTTCGTGCCCGAGGTGATGGTGATCGGTCTGGTCTGCCTGGGCCCGGTCCTGCTGCCGCTGCTGGTCCGGGCGCTGACCATGCTGTTCCGGCATCGCCCGCTCGTTGCGGTGGCGCGGGAGAACGTGGCGGTACGGGCACGTCGGACCACGTCATTGGCTGCGCCGGTGCTGGCACTGTCGGCGATCGCGGGTTCGGTGGTGCTGGCCCTCTCCTTCGCTGCGGACTGGGAGGAGGGGGTGACCCGGCAGCGGCTCGCTGCGCCGCTGGTGGTGACCACCTCGAACGCGGACCAGGTGGCGCGTCTCGGCGAGGTCGACGGGTTGATCCGTGATCCGCGACAGTTGATCGGCGCCCGGGTGGGCGACCGCGATGAGGCCTACGAGACCGAGTTGGACGTGATCGACCTGCAGGTTTCGACGGCGCTGCGCGGGATCGAGGTGCGTCGTGGGGAGTTGGACCGCCTTTCCAGCAAGGAGATCGCGGTCAGCCGGTCGACGGCCTGGGACAACGGGCTCAAGGTGGGCAGCAAGGTGCCGGTGGAGTTCGGCGACGGCGACCGCGTCCGGATGCGGGTGGTCGCGATCTACGAGGACGCCGCCAATCTGATCGGCGAGTTCGCGGTCGGGCCGGCCGTGGGGCGGGCGCACGACGCCCAGTACACCGGGACCTGGTTCATCGACTCCATCGAACCGGTCGCGCAGATCCGGCAGAGCTGGTCGGACCGGGCCGGCGCGTTGCAGGTACGCGACGACTGGATCGCGGCACAGGACGACGCGATGCGTTCGCAGAATGCGGTCGGATTGTGGGCGGTGCTCGGTCCCACCGGGGTCTACTCGGCGCTGGCGATCGCGAACACGCTGCTGCTCGGCAGCGTGCAGCGGCGCCGCGAGTTCGCGGCATTGCGACTGGTCGGGGCGACGGCGGACCAGGTCCGCCGTCTCGTGGTGCTGGAGGCGTTGATCGTCTCCGGAGCGGCGCTGTTGTTGGGGGCGCTTATCACCGGGGTCACCGGTTGGCTCCTCCGGGCGCCGATGACCGAGGGCCTCGACGAGGTGGCGTTGACGGTGCCGTGGGGTGCCTTCGCGGGGATCGCCGGCGTCTGTGCAGGCGTGGCGGTGGTCGCCGCGGTGGCGGGATCAGGCCGTTTGGACGCCGTCCGCACGAAGTGACTTGCGTTGATTAAGGCACTAATGTTTACTAAACCACTATATAAGCAGAACCTATCGGTGGTTCAGGCGGCAGAAGGGCTCGGAAAGTGCGCAAGTTGCTGGTTCTCGGATTCGTGGGGCTGTTGGCCCAGCTGATCGACGGCTCCCTCGGCATGGCCTATGGCGTCACCTCCTCGACCCTGCTGCTGGCCGCCGGCATCGCGCCCGCCGCCGCATCGGCCGCCGTCCACTTCTCCGAGATCGGCACCTCGCTGGTCTCCGGCATCTCGCACGCCAAGTTCGGCAACGTCGACTGGCGGACCGTCGGCATCCTCGCCGTCCCCGGCTTCGTCGGCGCTTTCGCCGGAGCCACCTTCCTGGTCAACATCGACGGCGACTCCGCGAAGCCGTGGGTGGCGCTGATCCTGCTGGCCCTCGGCGGTTATGTGATCTGGCGGTTCTTGATCCTGGGTGGGCGGCGTCCGCAGTTCAAGGGCCGCCCGACCGCTCGGTTCCTGGCGCCGATGGGCCTCTTCGGTGGCGCGCTCGACGCGATCGGTGGCGGCGGCTGGGGCCCGGTCGGGACCACCACTCTGCTTTCGTCGGGGCGCCTTGAGCCGCGCAAGGTGATCGGCTCGATCGACACCTCGGAGTTCGTCGTGGCGGTCGGTGGTTCGCTCGGCTTCCTGCTGGCGCTGGGCTCGTCGGGGATCGACTGGGCGATCGTCGTCGCGCTGCTCGGTGGTGGTGTGATCGCCGCCCCGATCGCCGCCTACCTGGTTCGGATCCTGCCCGCTCGGGTGCTCGGCGTCGCGGCCGGTGGTCTGATCGTGGTGACCAACGCCCGTACCCTGCTGCTCGCCCTCGGCGCCTCGGAGGCGGCGACCTGGTGGAGCGTCGGTGGCCTCTTCCTCGCCTGGGTCGCCGGCATCTACTGGGCCGTCCGCCAGGAGATCACCTCCCGCCGCAACGAAGCCGCCGAGATCGTGGACGACGTGGACGACGTCGACGGCCAGCTCACCCCCGCCTGACCCGAACCGTCAGGCAACCGCGCCGAACCGTCAGGCAACCGCGCCGAACCGTCATCTCCTCGCCTGGAGTTGACGGTTCGGTGCATCTGCCTGACGGCTCGGCGCGTATTGGTGACGGTTCGGGGGTCTCGGATCTGAGACAGAAGCGGGGGCGGTGGCTCTGGTCGGGGCGTGATGCGCGGCGCAGGCTGGGGGTATGAGTGAGCATCTTTCTTCTGCGGGGGCTGAGACCGTCGTTGTCGGGACCGGGCCGGTCTCGTTGGCGGAGCTGGTCGCGGTGGCTCGCGACGGAGCAGCGGTCCGGCTGAGCGACGAGGCGTTGAGTGCGATCGCGCGCGCTCGCGCGGTGGTCGAGGAGCTGGCCCAGGGGGAGACGCCCGCCTACGGGATCTCGACCGGGTTCGGGGCCCTGGCGACCCGGCACATCGCGCCCGAGATGCGGACCAGATTGCAGCAGTCGCTGGTGCGGTCGCACGCCGCGGGCTCCGGCCCTGAGGTGGAGACCGAGGTGGTTCGCGGCCTGATGCTGCTACGGCTCTCGACGCTCGCCACCGGGCATACCGGCATCCGCGACCGGACGGCGCAGCTGATGGCGGCTCTGCTCAGCGCCCGGATCACCCCGATCGTGCACGAGTACGGGTCGCTGGGCTGCTCGGGTGACCTCGCCCCGCTGGCGCACTGCGCCCTGGCGCTGCTCGGCGAGGGCGAGGTCCGCGACGCCGACGGGCGGCGTCAACCCGCCGCGGAGGCTCTGGCTTCGGCAGGCCTGACGCCGGTCGAGCTGGCAGCCAAGGAGGGGCTGGCCCTGATCAACGGCACGGACGGCATGCTGGCGATGCTGGTCCTCGCGATCCACGACCTGCGCCGACTGCTCCAGGTCGCGGACATCACGGCCGCGATGTCGGTCGAGGCCCAGCTCGGCACCGACCGGGTCTTCGCCGCCGAGCTGCAAGCGCTGCGACCGCACCCGGGTCAGGCCGCGAGTGCCGCGAACCTGGTCCGGCTCCTCGCCGACTCGGGCGTCGTCGCCTCGCACCGCGGCCCGGACTGCAACCGGGTCCAGGACGCCTACTCCCTGCGCTGCTCGCCGCAGGTGCACGGCGCCGCCCGCGACACCGTCGCCCATGCCCTCGCCGTCGCCGAACGCGAGCTGGCCAGCGCCATCGACAACCCCGTCGTCCTTCCCGACGCCGGCCGGGTCGAGTCGAACGGCAACTTCCACGGAGCGCCGGTCGCCTACGTCCTGGACTTCCTCGCGATCGCGATCGCCGATGTCGCCTCGATCGCCGAGCGCCGCACCGACCGTTTCCTGGACGTCGCCCGCAACCACGGTCTGCCGCCTTTCCTGGCCGACGACCCCGGAGTCGACTCCGGCCTGATGATCGCGCAGTACACGCAGGCCTCGATCGTCAGCGAGCTCAAGCGGCTCGCCGTGCCCGCATCGGTCGACTCCATCCCGTCCAGTGCCATGCAGGAGGACCACGTCTCGATGGGGTGGTCCGCGGGCCGCAAGTTGCGTCGTGCCGTCGATGGGTTGAGCCGGGTGCTGAGCATCGAGCTGCTGGCCGCCGCGCGGGCGCTGCAGTTGCGAGCGCCCTTGATCCCGTCGCCTGCCTCAGCCGCGGTGGTGGATCTCCTCGGCACGGTGGACGCCGGCCGCCCCGGGCCGGACCGGCATCTCTCGCCGGAGATCGACCGGGTGCACCACCAGGTTCAGAGCGGCGCGGTCCTGCGCGCCGTCGTCGATGCGATCGGAGAGCTGCAATGACGAACCCCCGCCTACCCATCCATGCCGCGCACGGCACCGCGTTGACCGCGCGCTCCTGGCAGACCGAGGCGGCGCTGCGGATGCTGCGCAACAACCTCGACCCCCAGGTGGCCGAACGGCCCGAGGAGTTGGTCGTCTACGGCGGCACCGGGAAGGCGGCGCGGAACTGGGAGGCCTACGACGCACTGGTCGCGGAGCTCACCGAGTTGGCCGACGACGAGACGTTGTTGGTGCAGTCCGGCAAGCCGATCGGGGTGCTCCGCACCCATGAGTGGGCGCCGCGGGTGCTGATCGCGAACTCCAACCTGGTGGGGGATTGGGCGAACTGGGAGGAGTTCCGCCGCCTCGAGCAGGCCGGGCTCACCATGTACGGCCAGATGACTGCCGGCTCGTGGATCTACATCGGCACCCAGGGCATTCTGCAGGGCACGTTCGAGACCTTCGCTGCGGTGGCGGACAAGATCTCGACAAGCTCGATCACCGACGGGGGCGGCTCGAGTACCGACGGGCACGGCACGATCACCGGGGGCCGCGGATCGATCACCGACGGGCACGGCTCGATCACCGACGCGCACGGCACGTTGGCCGGGACCATCACGCTCACCGCCGGACTGGGTGGGATGGGCGGCGCGCAACCACTGGCGGTGACCATGAACGGCGGTGTGGTGATCTGTATCGAGGTCGACCAGAGCCGGATCGAACGCCGGATCGCGCACCGGTACCTCGACGTCCAGGCGACCTCGCTCGACCATGCGCTGGAGTTGGCGGTGGCGGCGCGTGACGAACGGCGTCCGCTCTCGATCGGGGTGCTCGGCAACGCTGCCGAGCTGCTGCCCCGGTTGCTCGCACAGGAGGCGCCGATCGACATCGTCACCGACCAGACCTCAGCCCACGACCCGCTCTCCTATCTGCCGGTCGGGATCGAGTTCGCGGATTGGCGGGCCAGCGCGGCGCGGGACCCGGAGTGGTTCACCGAGCAGGCGCGTGCCTCGATGGCGGCGCATGTCGAGGCGATGGTGGGCTTCGCCGACCGGGGTGCCGAGGTCTTCGACTACGGCAACTCGATCCGCGACGAGGCCCGCAAGGGCGGCTACCAGCGGGCCTTCGACTTCCCGGGCTTCGTGCCGGCCTACATCCGTCCGCTCTTCTGCGAGGGGAAGGGGCCGTTCCGTTGGGCCGCGCTCTCCGGCGACCCGGCCGACATCGCCGCGACCGATGCCGCGGTGCTGGAACTCTTCCCCGAGAACGAACGGCTCCGCACCTGGATCACGATGGCGCAGGAGCGGGTCGAGTTCCAGGGCCTGCCGGCCCGGATCTGCTGGCTCGGCCTCGGCGAACGGCACCTGGCCGGGCTGAAGTTCAACGAGATGGTCCGCGACGGCGTACTCAAGGCTCCGATCGTGATCGGGCGCGACCACCTGGACTGTGGTTCGGTGGCGTCCCCCTATCGGGAGACCGAGTCGATGGCCGATGGATCGGACGCGATCGCCGACTGGCCGCTGCTGAACGCTCTGGTGAACACGGCGTCCGGGGCGAGTTGGGTCTCCATCCACCACGGCGGCGGGGTCGGCATGGGTCGATCGATCCATGCCGGTCAGGTCTGTGTCGCCGACGGCACCGAGTTGGCGGCCCAGAAGCTGGAGCGGGTGCTCACCAACGACCCGGCGATGGGCGTGCTCCGGCACCGCGACGCGGGGTACCGGCGCGCGGTGGAGGTCGGCACCGCCTTCGGGCTCAGGCCTGAGGTGGAGCAGGGCTGAGCTCGGCCTCCAACTCCTCGCGGACCACGAAGCCGTCGCGCGGTGCCAACGCCAACGCGACGGCGGCCAGGAGCGCGGCACCGGCGCAGACCGCCCACACCGTGAGGTAGCCCGAGAGCGGTGCGGTGGCCTCGTCGCTGCCCTCGATGCCCGGGCCGGCCAGAGCGATCGCGAAGATCGCCGAGGCGATGGCGCCGCCGACCGTCTTGGTGGCGTTGGTCATTCCGGTGGCGAAGCCGGTCCGTTGCGGTGGCGCGGCGGCTGCCGCTGCGGCCGGTAGCGCGGCGACCAGAGCACCCGACCCGACGCCGGCGATCGCCATGTTGATCAGGGCCTGGGCGGTCGTCTCGTGGAACGGCAGCCAGAGTGCGTATCCGGCCGCGACCAGGAGGCAGGCGAGCATCAGGGCGTTCCGGACGCCGAGCCATCGGGTGGTCAGCGGCAGCGTGAAGGCGCCGATCGCCAGCGTGATCACGTAGACGCCGATCAGGGTGCTGACGAACGCCGCCTCGGCGCCCAGGCCGTAGCCCCGGGCGTCGGGGTCGGCCTGCGCGAACGTGGACAGCGGGATCTGGCCACCCAGGACCGGGACGCCGAAGAGGAAGGCGGTCACCTGGATCGGCCACTGGCCCGGGTTCGCCAGCAGCCGGACGTCGACCAGCGGCTCGCGCTGTCGCAGCGAGTACCGGGTGAACGGCCACAGGCTGAGCAGGCCGAGGACGACCAGGGCCCAGGCCATGACGCTGTCCATGCCCTGAACGCGGACCACGACCAGACCGGCCATCACCAGGACCAGAGCCGTGGTGATCAGGGCGAAACCGGTCCAGTCGATGCCCCCACTGGAGTCACCGGGCGCGGACTCGATCCCTGCCCAGATCAGGAAGAAGACCGCGGTCACCACGATCGCGGGCAGTGCCAGGACCAGGTTCATGTCCCAGCTGTCGACGATCAGTCCGCTGGTCAGCGCGCCGACGATCACCGCGAGTTCAAGCACCCCGACCAGGACCGCCGCGCCCCGTCGGGTCAGGAGTTGCTGGCGTCCGGTGTTCCGGGTCCGGCGATGGATGATCGCGATCTCCAACGGAAGCCAGACCACGTAGGCGCCTTGGATCGCCCACCCGATCAGGAAGGTGGTGAAGTTCGGGGAGAGGACCAGTACCCAGGAGCCGATGGCGGTGGCCGCGGTTGCCAACAGCAGCACGGGTTTGTGCCCGATCAGGTCGCCGAGCCGGGCCAGGATCGGCACACAGAGGGCGCTCACGATGAGTTGCGCGGCCTCGAACCAGTTGACGTCGCCCTCGTGGATCGAGAGGTGCTTGGCGATCTGCGGATAGATCGGCGTGTAGTAGCCCTGCAGGATGCCGCTCGCCACCTCGACCGCGGCGAGGAAGCCGACGATCGCGGCGAGGCTGCGCACCCCCTGCTGGGTTGCCGATCGGGGCGTGGTCGGCGCGCTCATGCCGGGAGGCCTTCGAGTAGACGCCGGTACCAGTCGATGCCGTCGAGGAAGGCGTCCACCCCGAGATGCTCGTCGTAGGAGTGGATCGACTCGCGCTGCTCCTTGGTCATCCGGAACGGAGCGAACCGGTAGACCCGGTCGCAGATCTCGGTGAAGAACCGGGAGTCGGTCGCGGCCATCATCACGTAGGGCGCAGGGACGGCGTCGGGGAAGAGTCGGCTGATCGTCGACTCGATCAACGCGAAGGCGTCGTCCCGCGGTGAGATCGGTGAGGGCTCGTTCCGTTCCAGGACGTCGATGCGGATCTCGTCGTCCGCGATCACCTTACGGATATGGGCGATCGCCTCGTCGACGGTGTCGCCGACCATCACCCGGATGTTGACGCCCGCCTTCGCTCTGGCCGCGATCACGTTGAGCGCCGGAGACCCGGAGAGCGTGGTGACCGCGAAGGTGGTGCGGACCAGCGCGGCGGCCTCGGGGCCTGCTGCGATCAGCGCCCGGGCGAAGAGTGGCCCCATTCGGGTGGCTTGGCTGATGAGCGGTCGGAGTGGAGCGGGAACCCCGGCCCCGATCCGGCGGAAGAGCTCCACGGTGGGTTCTGGGAGGTGGGGCGCCATAGGGGCTGCGTCCAGCCGGGTGATCGCCCGGGCGATCCGTGCCGTCGGACCGTTGCGGGCCGGCGTGCTGGCGTGGCCGCCGCGGCCCTCGGCGTGCAGTTCCAGCGAGGTCACGCCCTTCTCGCTGACGCCGACGACGCCGATCGGTGCGCTCACCCCGGGGAACGCCTGGTGCGCGATGGCGCCGCCTTCGTCGAGCACGAACCACGGGGAAACGCCGCGCTCGCGCAGCGCCGCGACAGCGAGTGGTGCGGAGTCGCCCGACACCTCCTCGTCGGCGCCGAAGGAGAGCCAGACGTCCTGGGCCGGAGTGACGCCGTCGGCCAGCATCCGTTCGACAGCCTCACAGATCGCGACCAGCGAGCCCTTGTCGTCCAGGGTGCCGCGGCCCCAGATCGCGCCGTCGGCGATCTCGGCGCTGAACGGCGGGTACTGCCACTCGCCCTCCACCGGCACCACATCGATGTGCGCCATCAGCACCACCGGGTGGGTGGCGGCGGCCCCGGGCCAGCGGTACAACACGGCGTGGTCGTGGATCTCGATGCGCTCCAGGTGCTGGTGCAGGAGCGGGAATGAGGCGGCCAGCTCGGCGTGGAAGTCGTCGAACGCGCGACGGTCGATCGCGCCCGGGTCACGGTAGGAGACCGTGGGAATCCGGACCAGTCGTTGCAGCTTGCTCACCGCATCGGTGTGGGAAGACCCTGACATGGATCGACCCTACTGCCGTGCGGTCAGAATTCGGGGCTGCTCCGGCGCTTCGACATGCCCAGACCGACCGCCACCCGGGCCAGGAGCACGGTGGCCGCCACCGCGGCTGAGATCAGGATCGTCTGTTCCAGACTCGAGGTCACCACGTCCCAGACGGTGACGGCGATCTCGTCGGAGTTGTCGGCGACCACCTGCCTGCCGACCGCGACCGCCGCCCAGAGCACGGTGAGGGCGAGCAGCGAACCGATCGCCAGACCGCCCAGGGTGGCCAGTCGCCGCCGGGCGGTGACCAGGGTGATGATCGCCAGCAGGCCCCAGGCCACCGGAAGCCAGAAACCGGCGACGCCCAGAGCCCGCCACGCGGTCTGGGCCTGTTCCAGCTCCTCGGTTCCGGCGACCTCGACGGTCAGGTCGCGATTACTGAGGTCGAGTCGCTGGTTGACCCCTTCGCGCAGCAGTGCTGCCGTGACCGAGTCGGCCAGCGGCGCGAGGTCGATCCGCATCCGGTCGCCGGCCACGATCCGGTCGCCGTCCATGATCCGCACCAGTTCCTGATGGGCGATCTTGTTGGCGCTCTTCCAGACCGGCGGGAACTGGCTGCTGCCGACGACCTCGGCCACGGCACGGCGGACGCCGGTACGGACCTCGGGACGCTGCGCCGCGGGTGATCCGATCGCCAGCAGGGTGGCTGCGGTCAACCGGGTCGCGGCGGCCGTCGTCACCGTCGGATCGTCGGCCAACGGCGCGACGGTCTCGACGTAACGGTCGGTGTCGGTGACCACCGCGCTGAACCAGGCGCTGGTCAACGCCACCGGCAGGAGGAGGCAGGTGAGCACGGAGAGCAGCCAGGTCGCGGGACGAGGAATCACAAGGAAAACCTAGGCGACGGGGTTTAGCCGGGCCAAGGCCCGGGGATGAGGACGGGGCATGCCTTGTTGGCCGGTGGCATCTCGGGCGTCACCGGCCAGGCACGGCATGATCAGGGCATGGAGTTTCGTGACGTTGTGCGCCGTCGTCGGATGGTCCGGGCCTATGACCCGCGGCCGGTGGAGCCCCCCGTGGTCGATCGGATGCTGGAGCACGCGGTGCGTTCACCCAGCGCCGGGTTCAGCCAGGGGTGGGCCTTCCTGCGTCTCGACACTCCCGAGGACGTCGCCCGGTTCTGGCGCTCCACCTCCCCGAACCCAGAGGCCAGCAACCCGTGGCTCGACGGCATGCGGACCGCGCCGGTGGTGATCGTGCCGCTCTCGCACAAGGACGCCTACCTCGACCGCTACGCAGAGCCGGACAAGGGTTGGACGGACCGTGATGAGGCGCGCTGGCCGGTCCCGTACTGGCACTGTGACACCGCGATGGCGTCGTTGCTGATCCTGCTGACGGCGGTCGACGAGGGCGTCGGCGCCTGCTTCTTCGGGGTTCCCCCGACCCGCCACGACGCGTTCCGCGAGGAGTTCGGGGTGCCGGCCGGCTACACCCCGGTCGGTGCGATCACGGTGGGCTATCTCCCGGAGCGCGACGGCGTGGTGGGGTCGTCGGTGCGGCGGTCGCGGCGCGGCGTGGACCAGGTCGTCCATCGTGGAAACTTCGGCGGCTGACCAGAGGCATCGCGTATAGATCGCGTTAAGTCTCGTATCTGAGACTTGAACGACGGGGCTCCCCGTTGACCGCGAGCCCGGCCCCAGAGTGGACTGTGCTGCATGGGGTGGGAACAGATGTGGCGAGACCTCGCACCGGTCGGCCTGGCCGCCGTCGGCGGTGGCTACCGCCGCGAGGGGTTCGGTACCGCCGAACGTGAGTTGCAGGCCTGGTTCCTGGAGGAGGCGCGCAACCGCGGCCTGGAGATCGAGCAGGACGCGATCGGTAACACCGTGGCGTGGTGGCGTCCCGACGGCGCCACCGGCCGCGGCGTACTGACCGGCTCACACCTCGACTCGGTCCCCGACGGCGGTGCCTTCGACGGACCACTCGGCGTCGTCTCCGCCTTTGCCGCCCTCGACCTGATCCGGGAGAACGGGACCCTCCCGGCGCGCCCACTGGGGATCGCGGTCTTCGTCGAGGAGGAGGGGTCCCGCTTCGGGCTCCCGTGCCTCGGCTCGAGATGGGCGGTCGGTGCGCTGGACGAGGGTGCCGCCACCGTGCTGCGGGACCGAGCCGGGACCGGACTCGTCGACGTCCTCGACCAGCACGGACTGGGTTTGGCGCCCTCCACCCTGCTCGACGACGTCGCCGTCTTCGTCGAGCTCCATGTCGAGCAGGGGCGGGAGCTGGCGCTCCTCGACGCGCCGGTCGGCGTCGCCAGCGGGATCTGGCCGCATGGCCGCTACCGCTTCGACTTCACCGGGCAGGCCAACCACGCCGGAACCACGGCGATGGACGAACGCCACGATCCGATGCTCACCTTCGCGATGACCGCCCTCGCCGCCAACAAGCAGGCCCGGCTCGGTGGCCAACGGGCGACCTTCGGCCGGGTCGAGCTCGAACCGGGCAGCACCAACGCCGTGCCGCGCCAGGTGCGGGCCTGGCTCGATGCCCGGGCCGCGACCGAGGAGGCTCTCGCCGACCTGGTCGACGCGGTGCTTCGTCAGGGCCGTGAGCGCGCCGCCCGCGACGGCACCGTGCTGGAGCTGACCACCGAGTCGCACAGCGGGCTGGTGCAGTTCGACCCCGACCTGGTCCAGCGGGTCGCCGCACGTCCCACCGGACGGCTCCCCGTGCTGGCCACCCAGGCCGGGCACGACGCGGGGGTGCTGGCGAGCGTGGGGATCGCGACCGCGATGCTCTTCGTGCGGAACCCGACCGGGATCTCGCACGCCCCCGAGGAATTCGCTGAGACCGCCGACGCGCTGGTCGGCGTCGAGACCTTGGCGCAGACGTTGCTGGCGATGGCGGGGACCCACCGATGAGACTGCTGCTGCAACACGCGGTGGTGGCTGGCGAGACCCTCGACGGCGTCCTGGTGGAGATCACCGACGGCCGGTTCACCGCGGTGACCGCGGGAGCTGAAGATCCGAACGTCGAGACCGTGCCGGGGCTGGCGTTGCCCGGCTTCGCGAACGCGCACAGCCACGCCTTCCATCGTGCACTGCGCGGACGGACCCAACGCACCGGCACCTTCTGGAGTTGGCGCAACGAGATGTACCGCCTTGCGGAGCGGCTCGACCCGGACCGGCTCCACGAACTCGCGGTGGCGACCTACACCGAGATGCTCTGCGCCGGGATCACCACGGTCGGCGAGTTCCACTACCTCCACCACGGCCCCGGCGGCGTCCGCTACGACGACCCGAACGCGATGGGACAAGCCTTGATCGAGGCCGCTGCCGTGGTCGGGATCAGGATCACCCTGCTCGACACCTGCTATCTCACCGCGGGCATCGGTCGGCCCGCCGAAGGAGTACAGCTCCGCTTCAGCGACGGCGACGCGGAGAGCTGGGCGCAGCGGCTGGGCCGACTGCGCAGCACCGACACCGCGCGGATCGGGGCCGCCCTGCACTCGGTGCGCGCCGTGCCGCGCGACCAGATGGGCACCGTGGTCCGGGCCGCGCGCGGGATGCCGCTCCATGTGCACCTGAGCGAACAGGTCGCCGAGAACGACGAGGCGTTGGTGGCTTGGGGATTGACGCCTACCGAGGTCCTGGCGTCGGCCGGTGCCCTCGGCCCGCAGAGCACCTTGGTGCACGGCACCCACCTGACCAGCGATGACGTCGGCATGCTGGGGCGCGCGGACACGTTCGTCTGTTTCTGTCCCACCACCGAGCGGGACCTCGGCGACGGGATCGGCCCGGGCCGGGAGTTGGCGGCCGCTGGCGTGCGGATGGCGCTCGGTACCGACAGCCACGCGGTGATCGATATGTTCGAGGAGATGCGTGGACTGGAGATGAACGAACGGCTCGCCACCCAGCGGCGCGGCCTCTGGCGGCCCGCCGAACTGCTGGCCGCCGCGACCGCCCACTCCCAAGCCAGTCTGGGGTTCGACGACGCCGGAGAGATCGCCGTCGGGGCGAGGGCGGACCTGGTCATCATCGACCCGGCCTCTCCGCGAACCGCTGGCTCCGGGAAGGATCTCGCCGGTGGGGTCTTCGCCGCCACCGGTGCTGATGTGGCTGCCGTGATGGTCGACGGTCGATGGCACGACATCCCTGCTGTACGCGACGGCCTGGGCGCTCGCCTGGACGGCGCGATCGAGAGGGCGTGGGCGTGAACTCCGTTATTTTCCAGGGGATCGGTGAACTCACCACCTGGGACCAGGACCTCCCACAGCGCAACGCCGCCGCCCTGTTGGTCGTCGACGGCCGGGTCGCCTGGCACGGACCGGCCCGCGAGGCCCCTGCCGCCGATGCCGCCGTCGACCTCGGCGGAGCCGCGGTGATCCCTGGTTTCTGCGACTCCCACTCCCACCTCGTCTTCGCCGGTGACCGATCCGCCGAGTTCGCGGCCCGGATGAGCGGAGAGCCTTACCAGGCAGGGGGGATCCGGTCCACGGTCGCGGCGACCCGGGCCGCGAGTGACGAGCAGCTGGCGGCGAACCTGGCGCGGCTGGTCGGCGAGATGCAGAGCCAGGGCACCACCACGCTGGAGGTGAAGAGTGGCTACGGGTTGAGCGTCGTGGACGAGGCCCGTTCGCTGGCGATCGCCCGTCAGATCACCGACGAGACCACCTTCCTCGGTGCGCACGTGGTGCCGGACGGGATCAGCGCCGACGACTACGTGGACCTGGTCACCGGCCCGATGCTGACCGCCGCGGCTCCGCATGCCCGGTGGATCGACGTCTTCTGCGAGCACGGCGCGTTCGACGTCGACCAGGCGCGCACGGTGCTGGCGGCGGGCCACCGGGCCGGGCTCGCGGGTCGGCTGCACGCCAACCAGCTCGGCCCCGGCCCCGGCGTCCGGTTGGCCTGTGAATTGGGCCTGGCCGCCGTCGACCACTGCACCTACCTGACGCCGCCCGACATCGACGCGCTCGCCGGTTCGGGCACGATCGCCACCCTGCTGCCCGGCGTAGAGTTCTCCACCCGGTCGCCGTGGCCTGAGGCCCGCGGCCTCCTCGACGCCGGCGTCCGGGTCGCGCTGGCGACCGACTGCAACCCTGGGTCCAGCTTCACCTCCTCGATGCCGTTCTGCGTGGCGCTCGCGGTCCGCGAGATGCGGATGACTCCGATCGAGGCACTGCGGGCCGCCACGGAGACCGGCGCGCAGGCCCTACGTCGCGACGACGTGGGCCACCTCAGAGTCGGCGCGCGAGCCGATTTCGCGGTCCTCGCGGCGCCGTCCGCGATCCACCTGGCCTACCGGCCCGGGGTGCCGTTGGTGGCCCAGACCTGGCGCCGCGGCCGGCCGGTATGAGCGCGGTCACCCTCATCTGAGGCACCTGAACGGCCTACCTAAGGCACTCTCCTCATGTGTGGCCCTACCTCAGGGAGGCACAGTCGTCTCATCGACTAGTTCAGACGAGTTCAGATGGGAGAGACACCATGAGTCACAACGATTACCTGGCCCGCGCAGAGGTTGCCTACCGCGCCGAGCGTGTCCGCAACACGTGGGGCATCTCGCGTCGCAAGCGGAACGAAGAGAACTACGCGCGGCCCGTCAGCCGCCCGCTGCCGCTCGAAGGCGAGAACTGAGCCTCGCCGCTGCGCGGCCTTCTGGGCCTCCTGGTGCGACTACCGGCATCATGGAGACCGTGGCAGCTGCTGGCTCTCAACAGACCCTGGTCGGACGTGATCGCGAGCTCGATGAACTGAGCTCGATGTTAGCGATCACTTCGCCGGGGTCTGCTGCGCGTCGGGACTTCCACATCACGCTGCTGGCCGGTGACGCCGGGGTGGGCAAGACCCGGCTGTTGACCGAGCTGCGTGACCGGGCCTTCGCCCAAGGGTGGCAGGTGGCGGCCGGCCACTGCCTCGACTTCGGCGACAGTGCCCTCCCGTACCTTCCTTTCTCCGAGATCCTCGGTCGGCTGGCCAGCTCCTCGCCCGAGGTGGTTGAGCGGATCGGCGCACTGCACCCCGGACTGGCCCGCCTGCAGCCCGGACGCCGGGTGCTCAGCGACGACGCCGACGAGCGGACCGCCGTCGACCGGGCCGAACTCTTCGAGGCGTTGCACGCGCTCTTCGCGGCAGCCGCCGCCGAGCGTCCGCTGCTGGTGGTGATCGAGGACGCGCACTGGGCCGACTCCTCCACCCTGGACCTGATCAGCTTCTTCTGCTCGCGCCCCTTCGACGAGCCGGTCGCGATGGTGGTCAGCTATCGCGGCGAGGATCTGCACCGCCGGCACCCGCTGCGGGCCAAGGTCGCGGCCTGGACCCGGATCGCGGGGGTCGGCCGGATGCAGCTCAACCCGCTCGACGACGCTGCCGTGCGGCAGATGGCGTTGGAGCTCCACCCCGAACCGATCACCGAACTCGATCTGGCCGGCATCGTGGACCGCGCCGAGGGCAACGCCTTCTTCGTGGAGGAGTTGGTCGGCGCCGCCAAGGCCGGGGCCGGGGCCGGTGTCCCCGACGACCTGGCCGACCTGCTGTTGGTCCGCTTGGACCGCCTCGACGACCAGGCCCGCCAGGTGGTTCGGGTGATGTCGGCGGCCGGACGCCGGGTCTCGCACGAGTTGCTGGCCGCAGCGAGTGGGCTCGACGACGTGGCGCTGGAGCAGGGTCTGCGCGCAGCCGTCGAGTCCCATGTCGTGGTTGCTGCCGGGCGGCACGGGTACGCGTTCCGTCATGCGCTCTTGGCCGAAGCTGTCTACGACGACCTGCTGCCCGGCGAACGGGTGCGGCTGCATGCCGCCTACGCCGAGGCGCTGAGCAGCGGCGCGGCGCCAGGTACCGCAGCCGAGCTGGCCCGTCACGCTCGGGCCGCACTCGACCTGGGCACCGCGTTGAAGGCGAGCATCCGGGCCGGTGACGAGGCGATGGCGGTGGGCGGCCCGGACGAGGCGGCGCACCACTTCGAACATGCGTTGGAGATCGCCGCCGACCCGAACCACCGCGGTGACGTCGACGTCTCGGGACTGGTTCTCAAGACTGCCGATGCCCTGGTCGACAGTGGGAACGCGACCCGCGCGCAACAACTGCTGGACCGGCACATCAAACAGCTCGACGGCGACGTCGACCCGGTGGTCGCCGCCCAGCTTCACCTCCAGCTCGCCTACTCCGCGTTGCTCAACGACAACGACACCGACTGGCAGGCGCACCTGCGCACCGGACAGGCGCTGATCCCCAACGACGGTTCGCGCGAACGCGCGAAGCTACTCGCTCTGACGGCGCGGATCCTCTCCTTCCGGATGCCGACCGAGGCGCGTGAAGTGGCCACCGAGGCGCTCGCCCTGGCCGAGACGAACAACCTGCCGAAGACGGTCTCCGACGCGACCACGACTCTGGTCGGGTTGGACCGCGAGGTGCCGATGGACCAGTTGGCCGCAGCGCTGGAGGCGAGCGCGTCGAGGGCATTCGCCTCCGGAGCGTTGGGGGCCGAGCTGCGGGCGCTCTTCCTGCTCGGTCGCGGTTACCAGGATCGGGGCCTCTTCGAGGAGGCCGAAGAGACGTTCGGTCGCGCCAGCCAACGCGCCGGCGTCCACGGCATCCCGTGGGCGCCCTACGCCTTCGACGCCCGGCTGCAGCACGCCCAGGTGGCCTACCTCGCCGGGCGGTGGGACCGCGTCCTCGAACTGACCGACATGGGCGGGCAGGCCCCGCCACTGGTGCCTGAGGCTCTGCTGGTGAGCTGGCAGGCGGCGGTCCTCTCGGCGCGCGGCGTCCCACAGCGCGCCCGGCTCAAGGGGCTGCACTGGCTGTGGCAGCAGGAGGGGATGATCGCGATCGCGGCAGCGCCGGTCGAGATCACCGAGGCCGGACTGGCCGGGAAGCCCGACGAGGCGCTGGCGCTGGAGCGGAAGGTGCTCGAGGTGCTCGCGCCCAACTGGGGCGAACTGTTCCAGGCCCGGGTGCGGCTCTGTGCGGTCACCATCGGCGCAGTGGCACACACGATGGGCGAGCAGAGCGCCGAGCAGCGGGAACGGCTGGTGGCCGAGGCGGATCGGTTGTCCGAGGTCGGTGCCAAGGTGGTGCAGCACCAGCGCGAGGCCGGCGGCTTCTGGGGCCCCGAGGGCCAGGCCTGGGCGAAGCGGGTCCGAGCCGAGACGCTGCGCGTGCACTGGCTGGCCGGGATCTCGGCGCCTGATCTACCCGCGTTGGTGAGCGCGTGGGAGGACAGCATCGACGCGTTCGCCATCTTGCGCCACCCCTACGAGACGGCGACCTCGCAGCTGCGCGCCGCCGAGGTGCTCCGCGCCGCCGGCGAATCCGCCGTGGCCCGGGAGCTCGCTCAGCAGGCGCGGACGACCGCAGAGAAGCTGGGTGCCACCGTGCTGTTGGATCAACTTCGCGCCTTCGGTGGGCAGAGCCAACGGCCCAGCGCTTCGCGCAACGTGCTGAAGCGTGGTGTGGAGCCGTTGACGCCGCGCGAACGCGAGATCCTCGACCTCGTCGCGCAGGGCCGGAGCAACGGTGAGATCGGCAAGCAGCTCTTCATCAGTACCAAGACGGTCAGCGTGCATGTGTCGAACATCCTGGCCAAGCTCGGTGCCGCGGGCCGTACCGAAGCGGCTGCGATCGCACGGCGTGAGGGACTGTTGCGCTGATTGCTGACTGAGCGGGTCAGTCGACGACGTCGATGCCCAGCTCGGCTGCCAGGAGCGGCGCCCAGAGTTGGAGTTGCTCGGAGTCGATGGTGATCCCGGCGAGGCTGCGGATCCCGGAGATCGACTCCAGTGCGCTGCCGCGCAGGTCCACGTCCGAGAGGTCGCCACCGTGCACGGTCAGCTGGCCGATCCGGCACCCGCTGAGCGCCACCCGACGTGCGGTTGCTTCCACCAGGTCGAGGTCGGTGATCTGGCAGTCGGTGAACCTGATGTCGAGCAGTGCGGCGTTGCGGAGGTTCAGGTAGCCGATCTTGCAGCCGACGAAGTGGACGCCACGCCAGTCGACGTCGTACGCCTCCAAGGAGCCGATCCGACCGCTGACCTCGACCTCGCGCCACTGCGACCGAGCGGCCTTGGTCGCCGGTGCGTCGAGGTCGACCCAGCTGACCTCCGTCAGCCGCGACCCGCCGAGGTCCAGCGCGTCCGCCTGGATCGACTCGAGGCGGCACATGTCGATCCTGGCCCCGGTCAGGGAGAGGCTGGGGGAGGAGAACTCGGTGAAGAGCTCGCCCTCGAGGTCGGCGCGCGCTCGCAGATCGTCCCGATCCCCTGCGGTGAGGTCGCCGAGCGCCAACGGAGAGACGGCTGGTTGGCGTGGTCGATCGGCGCGGGACAACGGGACCTCCGAGGTGACGTGGTGGACGGACGCTCAGGTTGTCATGGCGGTCCGACACCCAGGGGTGGGGTGCCTGCGCAGGTCGCGCACCTGGCCTGCTACTCGTCGTCGGGGAACCTCAGCAGGAGTTCATCGAAGAGGTCGGCGAAGTCCGGATAGTCGGTGTGCTCGACGGTGGCGGCGATGGTCCAGGCGACGCCGTCGACCAGCCAGGTCCGGGCCTCGGTCATCAGGTCGTAGCCGTCGTTGCGATGCCAGAGCCTCAGATAGGACATCTCCCGGGCCGGGCAGGGGTAGATCTCCGCCTCCTCCAGATCGGCCTCGCCGAGCGCGGCCAGGTAGGTGGAGATCAACTGGCTCTGAAACTCGGCCAACGACGCCGCGGTCGGATCGTGGGCCACCATCGCCCGTGGCCGGAAGCCACTGGCGGGAAGCCAGTCCGCCGCAAGCAGCAGGTCGACGCGTGGGGTGGTGGAGGGAGTGGAGACCCAGCGGGGCGGGATCTGCAAGGTGGGTTCACTGCTCATCGTTGCGCTCCGACAGTTTGCGCCCGATCCAGGAGCCGGCGCTGCCGCCGGTCTCGGCGCAGGCGGCGAGCAAGGACTTGGGGAGTCGGGCCCGGGTACAGAGGGCCAGCCCGGCGAGTGCGCCGCCGGCCTCCAGGCCGGGGAGCGTGGCGGCGCGGACGAGACGGTCGAGGATCGAGTCGCCGGGGAGATCGAGGAGGCCTGGGCCTGCCGTCTCCTCGGCCAGCGCAGCGAGCCGGGAGAGGTCGATCCGTGGTAGGTCGGGCAGATCCGGTAGGTCGGGCAGACCCGGGAGGTCGGGCAGATCCGGGAGGTCGGGAAGCGACGGCAGGTTCGGCGCGGGAAGATCCGGGAGGAGGTCGCCCAGAGTGCCGAGCACGGAGCCACGTTCGTGAGGCTCTTCAACCGCCGGGGGAGGGGCCAACGCGTGGAGCAGCGCGGTGACGGCCTCCGCGTAGTCCGCATGGGCCTCGGCTTCGATCTCCCGAGCCCGCGCCGCGACGGCGACGGCATGGTCCAGTGCGGTGGCCCGAGCCTCGTTCAGGGGCTGCGCCTCCTCGAACGTCGGCAACGCGGTGTCGGCGCTGATCCCGGCCTTGCGAGCTATCGCCCGGGCATGGAGCAGCTCCGCTCCCGCCTCGCGCAGCGCCGTCGCGAGCGCGCCGAGCCGTAGCGCGAGATCGCGGCAGGTGCCGCGGAGCCGGTCGCTGGTCGACAGGTGGCGGGTGCAGACGGTGCGAAGCCGATCTCCGGCGGGACTGGCCCAGTCCTCGGTGGAGCGGGTCCGGACCGTGGCCGCGACCTGGGCGCCATCGTCGAGTGCATCGGCCAAACTCCGCAGCGCCGCGGCCGCCTGATCGCAACCCTCCGGGTCGCCGTCCAGAACCAGGGAGATGCTCATGAGAGCGCCTCTTTCGCCTGAAGGTCCAGGAACAGCGCGATCCCGCCGTCCGTCTCGGGGTAGAGCCGGAGACAGAAGAGGACCGCGCCACAGAGGTCGTCGAAGCCGGCTCCCAGAGCCGCGCACTGGGTCGAGATCTCGGTGACCGCGGTGCGGGTCAGCGTGGTGGAGACGCCGACGTCAGGTGACGGCAGAGTGCTTGCCGCAGCAAGCCTCGTGGCAACGGAGTGCAGCGGCCGGGGGTAGTTGGCTACTGCGTCATGGTCGAAATCGATGTCGCTCATGCGGCGAAGCTAGGAGCGGTTCGCCGCGAACGACGGTGTGCCGCGAAGCGACTGTGGATGGCCGCGTGAACAAGTCGTGGCTTCACGCCACGACCCGCTCACGCGGCCATCGTGTGATCAGAAGGCGGCGCGGACCTCGGCGTCGCTCAGCCCGTAGTCGGCTAGCGAGTAGCGGTGCGCGGGCCGCTTGCCGCCCTGTCGCGACTCGGCGTCCATCTCCTCGACCGCCGCAGCGACCTGGCTGTTCCAGTCCAGATCGAACGTGTCGTAGATCCGGCGCGTGGTCGACACGGGGTCGGCGACGAACTCCTGGTAGTCGACGTCGATGAACTGCGCGGCCGGGTAGTTCGTCCGAGCCTTCGCGAACGCCGCATGCGAGCGCGACAACATGTCCAGTTGGGTGCGGCCGATCGTCTCGCCGACGAACGTCGTCGACCAGCCCTCGGTCGCCTCGGCGGAGAGCGAACAGGCCGACGCGATCGAGACCACCGGGTCGCGGTGGGTCTGCACGATCAACGCGTCCGGATAGACCGCCATCAGCGCGTCCAGTGCGGCCAGGTGCGAGGGGTTCTTGAGTACCCAGCGGCGGTCCGTGTCGTGCAGTCCGATCAGCTGCAGGTTCGCCTTGTGTCGCTGGTAGGCCGGCGTCCAGTCCTGCTCGGCCAGCCATGCCGCGTAGCGCGGCACGTGAGCCAGGCTCTCGAAGCCGATCGACATGCCTGCCTGGCGCAGGATCCGCCAGCACTCCTCGACGCTGGTCGCATCCATGTAGTGGATGCCCATGAACTCGGGGCTCTCCACGTGGTGTGCGGAGTAGGCGGCGTTGATCCCGGCGAAGATCGGGTTCGCCTCCCAGGTCTCCCGAGGCGGTCGCGGCTGCGGGAACTCGGTCAGCCAGACCTCCAGACCCTGGTGCCGCTGGTCGGCGGTCAGCAGTCGGTGCAACGCGGTGGTTCCGGTACGGGGGAGCCCGACCACGAAGATCGGGCGCTCGATCCCGACGTCGGCGTACCCGGGGTTGTCGGTGAACCCCTGCTGGCTCAGCAGGCGACCCACCAACGCGCTCTTCACCTGGGAGCGCTGCATGTAGTTGCCGACGCCGGTCAGCCCGGCGGTCTCTGCATTCAGGTCGTCCACGAGCAGGCGCAGGCCCTCCTCGTGCTCGGTCCCGCCGAAGTCGGTCAGTCCGGTGGTTCGGACCGCCGCTGCGGCAATGTCGTCGAAGCTGCCGACGTCGGCGCGTTCGCGGGGCATGGGTGTTCCTCTCTCAGTTGTCTCTATTGGTGCACGACAACTTGCGGGGCTCGGCTCGACCACCGCTCACCGGTGATCGAGCTTGTCGAGATCAGTTGTCGTGGAACTCGCCGCAGTCGACGTTCAGCATCGTTCCGGTGACGGCCGAGGACAGGTCGCTGGCGAAGAAGAGCGCGGCGCGGGCCACTTCGTCGGCGGTGGCAAGGCGCTTGAGGTCGGTCGGGGCGGCCTTCTCGGCGTAGACCTCCTCGTGGGTGCGGCCGGACTCGCTCGCGAGCCAGTCGAAGTAGGCCTTGTTGACGTCCTCGTAGATGTAGGACGGCGCGATCGAGTTGACCCGGATACCGCGCGGCCCGAGCTCGGTGGCCAGCGACGAGGCGAGGTGCTTGAGGGTGCCCTTGGAGAGCTTGTAGCCCGAGTAGATCGGGTCGGAGTGGTGGACGACGCAGGAGTTCAGCATCACGATCGACCCCTTGGTCTTCGCGAGCTCGTCGGCGAAGAGGGCGGAGAGGCGCAGCGGCGCGAAGACGTTGGTCTCCTGGGCGGCACGCAGGGTGTCGAGCTCGAGGGTGCTGATCGGCTCCATCGGGGGGATGCCGAAGGCGTTGTTGATCAGGCAGTCGACCTTGCCGAACTCGGCGACGGCCTTCTCGACGAGCGCAGCGCGCTGTTCCTCGTCGGTGATGTCGGTGGGCACGATCAGCGCCCGACGGCCGTACGACTCGACGACCTCCGCCATCTTCTTGAGGCGCTTCTCGGTACGCGAGACCAGCACCAGATCCGCGCCCATCTTCGCGGCCTCCTCGCCGAGCGACCGCCCGAGGCCGGGACCAACACCAGAGAGGACGACAACTTTGTCGGTAAGAAGAGTCATGCCGGTCACAGTAGAACCTGTTGCAGTTCCCCGTCGAGGGGTTGTCTCATTCGTGTCAAAACTCTGACACTTTTCTCCCGAGGGTGCACAAATGGCGCGCGAGAAAACACTCTCGCGCGCCATTTGTGTGCCCTGGGGGGCTATTTATGAGCCCTCGGGCTAGGAGATCATCCGGCGGGCGATGCCGACCTGGCGCTGCTCGATGCGCGCGGTCCAGTCGGAGTCGCTGATCTTGTTCTGCTCGAAGTACGGCAGGTGCTGGACGACCTCGTTGAAGGGGACCACCTGGACCCGGGGGCCGTCGTCGGCGGTGAGATCGCGCGCGACCCGCTGCCAGCGCAGCATGGTGACGCCGAGCGGGTGCTCGGTGGTGTCGAGCCAGTTCGCGATGCCGGGGTTCTTCGCGGCGATCACGTAACGGATCATGCCGTCCTCGTCGACCTGCGACTGGGCGCGGGTCATCGAGCTCTGCCGGTGCTCGTAGTCGGTCGACACGTACCACCGCGACCCGATCTGGATCGCCTGGTACGGCGCCGCGTCGCAGGCCGGCACGGTCACGATCATCGCCTGCTCGACGCCGTCGACCGGGCGCAGGTCGTAGTGCCCGATCGAGGAGAACTGGCTGGCCAGTCCGCCGGGGGTCGAGGCCGGCACGGTGAGCGTGTTGACCGGCTCCTTGTAGGTGAACCACTGCGGGAAGGCGTACCAGGTCGGGATCCGCCCGGTCAGCAGCTTCGCAGCGACGCCGTACCGCTTGGCGATCGGTGCCGGGGCGAACGGCGCCCGCGGGACGCCGGCGGTGTCCAGGCGCTGGATCCGGATGGTGCCGCGCTCCTCGGTCATCCAGTCGCTGTACACCTCCCGGATGATCAGGGTGGCGCCCTTCTTGAGCCCCAGCTCCGGACCGAAGGTCCAGCTGAACGAACCGTCCTCGGCGACGTCGAGGCTCCGGTCGTCGAAGGCGGCCACGCTGGTCGGCGCACCCTCGGCCGAGTAGCCGCCGTCCATGATCTGGAAGGAGAGGTCCGCGGTGGTGCCGCGGACCCCGCTCACCTCGTAGCTGGCGCCTTCGGTCAGGTAGGCGTTGAAGTAGATGGCATCCGGGTTGTCCAAGCCCTGACGCGCGTACTGGTGCGTCGGGTTGATCAGGACCGGGTGCTCGACGTCGTAGTCGAACGCCATCTGGATGGCCGAGCGGATGCTTCCGGCGAGGTACTCGTGACCCTCCGCCAGTTCCGCAGGGGTGACCTCGAACGGCGGGTTGTTGATCAGACGATCAGCTTCGCGGACGGCGTCCGCGAACGCCTGGGCGCCGTTCGAGAGGAGCTCGGCTGCGGCCAGGGTCTCGGGAGACTGCTGCACCTGCTCGGCCATCGTCTCAGTTGACCTTCGCGATGACGCCGTTGGCGAACCGCTCCAGGGCGGCCACCTTGACCTCGAGCGGCTCGGTGTCCTGACCCTTGATGTAGGGCACCCGGAAGCCGACGATGCAGTCGGTGACGCCCTTGTCCTCGAGGCGCTTGATGCCGTCGACGCTGTAGGCGTCGGTCGAGATCACGTGGATCTGGAAGTCGTCGCGGGTGTCGCCCTCCTCGGCCCGGATCT
Organism: Nocardioides sp. Bht2; assembly: GCF_047308515.1. Taxonomy (NCBI): domain Bacteria; kingdom Bacillati; phylum Actinomycetota; class Actinomycetes; order Propionibacteriales; family Nocardioidaceae; genus Nocardioides; species Nocardioides sp. Bht2. Next base: position 645,587 of record NZ_JBLBWI010000001.1, on the reverse strand, counting down.
CGGCCAGACGGGTGAGCAGGCGGTCCAGTTCCTCGCCGTCGCCACCGGCGTGCATCCAGCCGTCGCCCTTGCGGACGGCGCGGCGCAGCGCTGCGTCGCTGTGGCCGCCGACGAGCAGCGGGATCGGCTCGGTCGGGGCGGGGGTCTGCTTCATCTCGGCGATGTCGTAGAAGTCGCCGTGGTACTCGAAGAACTCACCGGTGGTGAGGCCCCGGAAGATGTCGATGCACTCATCCATCCGCTTGCCGCGCTTCTCCCACGGCACGCCCATCGCCACGAAGTCCTCGGGCCACGGCGAGAGGCCGACGCCCATGGTCAGACGGTTGTTGGAGAGGAAGGAGACCGAGGCGGCCTGCTTGGCGATCAGCACCGGCGGACGGACCGGCAGCTTGAGCACGAACGGCGTCAGGCGCAGCGTCTTGGTGACGGCGAAGACGTGGGCGCAGAAGATCATCGTCTCGATGAACTCCTTGTCCTCGAGGAACTCCCGGTCGCCGGTGTCGGTGTAGGGGTACCGCGAATCCGACTCCTTGGGGTAGATCAGGGAGTCGGCAACGGTCATCGAGGTGTACCCGGCGGCCTCGGCTGCCTGGGCAAGCGGAGCGTAGAGCTCGGCACGGGTCATCGCTTCGGCGTAGGTGAATCGCATGACGGTCACAGTAGAACGTGTTCCAAATCTCTGAAAGGGTGAATCCCGACCGTTGACACACCCAAATCTGGAGAGCCCGATGGAACTGACCGAGGTTGCAGACCGGATCGAGATCACCGACGTGATCACCCGCTACACCCGCGCCGTCGACACCCGGAACTGGGAGGCGTTGCACCGCGACGTCTTCACCGCCGACGCCGTCCTCGACTACTCGGTGGTCGGTGGACCGGTCGGGCCGCCCAGTGAGGTGGTCGGCTGGATCGAGAAGGGGATGGCCGGCTTCGACCGGTACCAGCACCTGATCGGACAGGTTTCGATCACCTTCGAAGGCGCGGACCGGGCCGAGGTCACCGCCTACTTCACCAACCCGATGGTCTCGCGGGCTCCCGACGGCACGGAGAAGCTGTGGGAGGTCGGCGGCTACTACCACCACACGATGGTCCGTACCGAGCAAGGCTGGCGCTCGGCCCGGTTGGTCGACGACATGGTCTGGACCCGCGGCTTCTGAGCCCTGACGCCGAGGGCGGGCCGAGCCGTCGAAGTTGGTGAGGAAGCGGCCGGATGCGGACTCCTTTGCAAGAATGGTCCGCAGTCATGTCCACCCGCCCTCAGGGAGCGTCTCGAAGTGTCCGACCACGAGGAGAACCCGGTCACCAACGGCCTGGTAGCCCTGGCCACCGTGGCCATCGTCGTCGGCATCCTGGGCGGGCTCGGCGCCGTCGTCGCCACCAAGGTGGTCGGCCTCGGGGATGCCAGTGAGGCTGCCGCCGACTCGACCGGCCAGGGCGGCGCATCGCTGATCATGCCGGACCCGGTCCCGACCGAGGCCGAGTCCGGGCCGTTGGTCACCCTCGCGCCGTCGCAGAACGAGACCTTCACGACCTCCCCGGACGCCAGCGACGACGCCAGCGACGAGCCGAGCCAGAACGAGAAGCCGGCCAAGAACAAGAAGGAGATCACCCTCTCCCAGGGTGCCTTCGAGGTCGCCCCCGGCGAGAAGCTCTACCTCTCCGGGATCTACCCCGGTGGCGAGGGCAGCGTGCTCGACGTCGAGTACCGGATCGACGGCGGCGCCTGGACCGGCTTCCCGGTCGACGTCAGCGTCTCGAACGAGACCTTCTCGACCTACGTCGAGACCTACAAGACCGGCTCGATCGAGTGGCGCGTCGTCGACAAGGCGACCAAGAAGGTCTCCAACTCGGTCAAGGTGCGGCACGGCTGACGTCCCCGGTTGGAGCGCGCCCGGTAGCCTCGCGTCATGGCGAGCGACGAGAGCGCGTACCGACAGCCGACCATCGACGTAGCGGGTGTGACCGCCTTGCTGGACGGGAGATACGCCGACGTCCGGCGCCTGGTCCGGGAGAATCTGGCGCGGCACAGCAGCCTGCTGCTCGACGCCGAGACGATGGGCCGCGACGAGTTCCGCGACCGGGTCCGAGACGTGGTGGTGGAGATCGCGGCCACCGGTCAGACCGCGCTCGGTCTGCCCAAGGAGTTCGGCGGGGCCGGTGACGTCGGCGCTTCGGTCGCCGCCTTCGAGACGATGGCGTTCGGGGATCTCTCCGCCTTGGTCAAGATCGGGGTCCAGTTCGGGCTCTTCGGCGGCGCCATCCAGCAGCTCGGCACCGAGTCGCACCACCAGGCGTACCTGCCGGGTGCCGCCGACGGCAGTCTGATGGGCTGCTTCGCGATGACCGAGTCGGGGCACGGCTCGAACGTGCAGGCGCTCGGGACGACGGCCACCTACGACCCGGCCAGCGAAGAGTTCGTGATCCGGACCCCTGACGAGGCCTCCCGCAAGGACTACATCGGAAACGCCGCTCGGCACGCCCAGCTGGCGGTGGTCTTCGCGCAGCTGGTGGTCGGCGAGGAGTCGCACGGCGTGCACGCCTTCGTGGTGCCGATCCGTGACGGCGAGACCGTGCTGCCCGGCGTCCGGGTCGCGGACTGCGGTCTCAAGATGGGGCTCAACGGGGTCGACAACGGGCGGCTCTGGTTCGACGACGTCCGGGTGCCGCGCACCGCGCTGCTGAACCGGTTCGCCGACGTCGCGGCCGACGGCACCTACTCCTCGCCGATCGAGAGCGTCAACAAGCGCTTCTTCACGATGCTGGGCACCTTGGTCCTCGGTCGGGTCTCGGTCGGTGGTGCGGGCGTCAACGCCGCCAAGGTCGCGCTCACCATCGCTGTGAACTACGCGAACCGGCGGCGCCAGTTCGCGACCGGCGACGAGCGCGACGAGGAGCTGCTCCTGGACTACGGCCAGCACCAGCGCCGGTTGCTCCCGCTGTTGGCCCGCACCTACGCGCTGCACGCCGCCCAGGAGGTCCTGGTCGACCGGCTCAGCGACGTCTTCTCCGGTGTCGACGCCGACGAAGGCGCCCGCCGGGCCCTGGAGTCACGGGCGGCCGGCACCAAGGCGCTGGGCACCTGGCACGCCACGGCCACCATCCAGGAGTGCCGCGAGGCCTGCGGCGGGGCCGGCTACATCGCCAAGAACCGGTTCGCCGCGCTCAAGGCCGACACCGACGTCTTCACCACCTTCGAGGGCGACAACACGGTGCTGATCCAGCTCGTCGCCAAGGGGCTGCTGACCGGCTACTCCTCGGAGTTCTCCGACCTTGACCAGCTCGGCATGGTCAAGTTCGTCACCTCGATGGCGGTCGACACCGTGATCGAGCGGACCAACGTCCACAAGCTGCTGGAACGGGTCAAGGACCTGCTGCCCGGGGGCGACGAATGGTCGCAGGAGGCTGGCCTGCTGGACCCGAACTACCAGCAGGCGATGCTGCGGTTCCGCGAGGAGCATCTGGTCAGTGGCGTCGCGCGGCGGCTGAAGAGTGGCGTCGACGACGGGATGGACGCCGGCGAGGTCTTCTCCCGGGTCCAGGACCACGTGATCGCCACTGGCCGCGCCCACGTCGAACGGCTCGTCCTCGACGCCTTCATCGAGAAGGTAGCCGCGATGCCGGACGGCGACAACAAGGTGGCGCTCGGGCTGCTGGTCGACCTGCACGCGCTCTCGGTGATCGAGGCGGATCGAGCCTGGTTCATGGAGCACGGGCGGCTGACCGCCCAGCGTTCGAAGGCGATCACCGCCGAGATCAACGATCTCTGTCGCAAGGTGCGCCCGTTGGCCGGCGACCTGGTGGCGGCGTTCGCGGTGCCGAGCGAGGTGCTGCGCGCCGACGAGCTGCTGAACTGGTAGCTCGACGGCGCACCGCGCCTGGCGTGCTCAGTCGTCGCGGCCCCGGTCGCCCCGGTCGCCGCGGTCACGGTTCTTCTTGCCCTTGTTCTTCTTGCCGGGCGGGGGCTTCGGCGAACCGTCGGAGACGTAGAGCGTGATCGTGTCGCCGCTGGAGCTCTGCGAACCGCCGCCCGGGAAGCTGTAGGCCACGGTGCCGCGAGCGGCGTTGGAGTCGACCATGCCCGGCGAGACGGCGACGTTGAAGTTCGCGCCCTCCAACGTCCGGGTGGCGGCGTCGACGCTCATCCCGTTGACGCTCGGCACGGTCACCATCACGCCGGACACCTCGTCGGCGGACGGTGCCACGAAGCTCTCGTCGTCGAGCCACTGCTCGACGGCACGGAAGGTTTCGCCCCACATCGGCCCCGCGGTACCGGAACCGGAGGCGTCGTAGAGGGTGCGGCCACCGACGGTCTTGCCGATCAGCGACGACGGGCTGCCGTTCGCGTCGGCGCCGGCGATCATCGAGGCGCCCGCCAGGTTCGGGGTATAGCCCACGAACCACACCGAGTTGGCGCTGTTCGTGGTACCGGTCTTACCGGCCGAAGGCTGCGACGGCGCGATCCGCGAGGCGAAGCCGCCCGGCCCGGTGACGCCCTTGAGAACGGCGTTGACGGCGTCCGCGACGGCGCTGGGCAGGACCTGCTTGCAGCCCTTGGCGTACTTCTTGACCAGCGTGCCGTTGGCGTCGTCGATCCGGGTGACCGGACGCGAGTCGCAGTGCATGCCGCGGGCGGCGAAGGTGGCGTAGGCCTCGGCCATCTCCAAAGGGGTCGCGTCGGCAACACCGAGGCTGAAGTTCGGGGTGCGCTCGGCGCTGCCCTCGGGGCCGCCGTTCGGGTTGGTCAGGTGCACGCCGAGATCTTGGGCGAGCTTGAACGGCTTGCAGAGGCCGGTCTTCTGCGTGAGCCCGAGGAAGTAGGTGTTCACCGATTGCTGGGTGCCGGTGTACATGTTCTTCGGCCTGCCGTCACCGGTCGAGTTGGGCACCGAGAAGCTGCCGTAGCCGTACGGCTGATCGCCGCAGGTGAGGTAGTCGGACTCGCGGAACGTCATCGGGTCGGTGGCCGGCAGCATCTCGCTCATCGACTCGCCCTGCTTGATCGCCTGGGCGAGCACGAACGCCTTGAACGTAGAGCCTGCCTGGAAGCCGCGCGCACCGCCGACCTCCTTGGGGACGGTGTAGTTGATGAAGGTCTCGCCGGATGTCTTCCGGCTGCCCATCGGGCGCGATTGGGCCAGCGCCTTCACGTCACCGCTGCCCGGCTCGACCAGAGCCAGCGCACCGATCGCGTTCTCCCGGGGGAAGACGTGGCCTTCGACGGCCGTCGTCGCGGCCTTCTGGAAGCGCAGGTCGATCGTGGTGCGGATGGTCAGGCCGCCGGACTTCAGCAGCTGCTCGCGCTCGTCGGGGGTGGCGCCGAGCGCCGGGTCCTGCTTGAGGTAGTTCATCACGTAGTCACAGAAGAACGGTGCCGCCGAGACCAGGCAGCCGTTCCGGTTCGGCGTGATCTTGAGACCGAGGCTGCGAGCCTTGACCTTGTCCGCCTTGTCCTGGGTGATCACGTTCAGCTCGGCCATCCGGTCGAGCACGGTGTTGCGGCGCGAGACGGCGCGGTCGCCATGCCGGGTCGGGTCGTAGCCGACCGGGTTCTTCACCAGGCCCGCCAGCGTCGCCGCCTGCTGCAGGTTCAGCTTGCGCGCGTCGACGCTGAAGTAGTGCCGGGCCGCGGCCTGGACGCCGTAGACGCCGTCGCCGAAGTAGGCGATGTTGAGATACCGCTCCAGGATCCAGTCCTTGGAGTGGTTCTGCTCGTAGGCGATGGCGTAGCGGAGTTCGCGGATCTTGCGGGCCACGGTGTCGTCGATCGCGGCCTTGCGCTCCTCGTCGGTCTTCGCCTGCTGCACCAGTGTCAGCTTGACCATCTGCTGGGTGATCGAGGAGCCACCCTGGACGGTCTGGCCGGCGGCCTGGTTGGTGATCAGGGCGCGCAGCGTGCCCTTCAGGTCGAGGGCGCCGTGCTGGTAGAAGCGGTAGTCCTCGATCGAGAGGATCGCCTGACGCATCACCTTCGAGACCTGGTCCAGGCTGACGTTGACCCGGTTCTCGTCGTAGATGGTGGCGATCGGGCTGCCGTCGGCGGCCAGGATCCGGGTGCGCTGCGGCAGCGCCTGCTCCTCCATATCGGCAGGAAGGTCCTGCATGGAGTCAGCGGCGTTGCGGGCGGTGATGCCCGCGACCGCGGCGAACGGGATGGCGAGCCCTGCGACCAGGACTCCGAGGATTGCGGAGACCGCGAGCATGGAGCCCGCGATCGAGGCGAAACTCTCGCGTGGTTCTTGCGACGACATGACCTCAAGCGTACGGGACGCTGCCATCCCACGTTGTGGACCGACCGCTTGGACCTAGTCCAAATTGACTATTGAATGTAGTTGCTTTGTGTCTTCCAGATCACATCGGAAGACACATAGCTTGTTGACGGGATTGGCCGGTGGGGAGTTCCGCAGGGGGGACTCACCAATCCTGGATGTGGGGACATCGCATGTGGGTTGAAGATTGGGCACCGTCCGCGGCGTGTAGGCAGGGGCAACCCGACGACCTATTCGTGCGCGGAGCGGAGCAGAACAAGGCCAAGCAGGTGTGCGGGGGATGCCCCGTACGTACTGAATGCTTGGCGGAAGCACTAGACAACCAAATTGAGTGGGGCGTGTGGGGCGGCATGACCGAGCGTGAACGGCGGGCATTGCTGCGTCGCCGCAACGTGGAGTCGTGGCGCACCGTGCTGGAAGCCGCCAAGGCCAGCCAGCGCGTCGCCATCTGACACTCGTACGACAACCAGGGGCCATCTGCCAGGGGGCAGATGGCCCCTGGTTGTGCCCTCACGACCCCGCCCCCGAGGACATCTCAGCCCTGGTCGGCGATCAGTTCGCCGATGGTGCGCAGGCCGTCGAGGTCGTGGACGTCACTGGCCAGGGCCGGGACCACCGCCGTGGCGACGTTCGGGTGGCTGGTGGCGAAGCTGCGGCGCAGTCGCGCCTCCCGCTCCACGATCCGTACCCGGTCGGCGTGCAAGCGCAGGAGCCCCGCGGTGACCCCGGGTTCGCCGTCGGTGGCAAGCCGCTCCGCGGCGGCCACCGCAGCATCCGCGCTCAGCGCGCTGACCGGTGCGCTGCTGGCCCGGTTCACCACCAGGCCGGCCAACGGCATGCCCTCACCGCTGAGCCGCTCCACGAAGTAGGCGGCCTCCCGCAGTGCGTCCGGCTCCGGGGCCGCGACCACCAGGAAGGCGGTGCCGTCGGCCTGCAACAGCTGGAACGTCTTCTGGGCCCGCTGGCGGAAGCCGCCGAAGAGCGTGTCGAAGGCGGCGACGAAGGTCTGCAGGTCCTGGAGCACCGAGGCGCCGACGATCTTCGACAACGCGTTCGTCATCATCCCGAACCCGGCGCTCATCAACCGGGCCGGGCCTCGGGCCGGAGTGAGCAGAAGCTTGATGAACCGGCCGTCGAGGAAGCTGCTCAGCCGCTCGGGTGCGTCCAGGAAGTCGAGTGCGGAGCGGGACGGCGGGGTGTCGACCACGATCAGGTCCCACTCGCCCGACTCCTGCGCGGAGCCGTGCAGCTGACCGAGCTTCTCCATCGCCATGTACTCCTGGGTGCCCGCGAACGACGTCGACAACGCGACGTAGAAGGGGTTCTCCAGGATCTGTTTGGCCTTCTCCGGGTTGGCCTGACTGAGCACCACTTCGTCGAAGGTGCTCTTCATGTCCAGCATCATCGCGTCGAGGCTGCCGCCGTCGCTGCCCGCGCCGGGAACCGGTCGGGGCGTGTTGTCGAGGGCTTCGATCCCCATCGACTGAGCGAGTCGGCGGGCCGGGTCGATGGTCAGTACGACGACCTTGCGGCCCCGCTCGGCCGCCCGCAGCGCCAATGCTGCCGACGTCGTGGTCTTGCCGACGCCGCCCGAGCCGCAGCAGACGATGATCTCGGTCGCGGGGTTGTCGAGGAGGGCGTCGACGTCGAGCGGGAGGTCGGCGGTCCGGATGGCCGCCAACGGACCGACCCGGCTGTACGGCTTGTTCATCGGACCCCCTGCTCCCGCAGCATGCCGGCCAGTTCGTAGAGCCCGCCGAGGTCGACCCCGGTCGCGAGCCGAGGCAGCTCGAGCGTGGGCACGTCGAGCTGCTCCACCACCCGCCGTTGGGAGTCCTCCAGCGCACGGCGCTCGGCGTGGTCGGCCGCCTCGGCGAGGAGACCGTCCACCAACGCGTCGTCGACGGCGACCCCGGCGGTGCGGAGCTCGGTGCTGATCTCGTCGCGGTCCAGGCGGCCCTCACGGATCGCGGTCAGCTGGTCGTCGGTGAGCTCTTGCGGGCGGACCAGGTTGACGATCACCGCACCGACCGGGAGCTTCGCGGCCTGCAGTTCGGCGATTCCGTCCGCGGTCTCCTGGACCGGCATCTCCTCCAGCACCGTGACCAGATGTACCCGGGTCCGTTCCGAGCGGAAGAGCGTCATCACGGTGTCGGCCTGGCCCTTGATCGGGCCGACCTTGGCCAGCCCGGCGAGTTCGGAGTTCACCCCGAGGAACTGGGTGATCCGGCCGGTCGGCGGGGCGTCCAGGACGATCGCGTCGTAGTGCGCCCCCTGCTTGGAGGAGGTGCCCTTCTTACGGCCCTCCTTGGCTGCCTCGAAGACCTTGCCGGTGAGCAGCACATCGCGCACGCCGGGAGCGATCGTGGTGGCGAAGTCGATCACCCCGAACCTATCGAGGGCGCGACCCGCGCGGCCCAACTTGTAGTACATCGCCAGGTACTCCAGCAGCGCCGACTCGGCGTCGATGTGCAGCGCGAAGACGCTGCCCGGCGTCGCCTGCCCCGAGGTCGGCAGCCCGGTCGCGATCTTCCGCTCCTCGTACGGCAACGGTGCGACGTCGAACATCTGGGCGATGCCCTGGCGCCCCTCCACCTCGCACAGCAGGACGTTGCGTCCCTGGCTGGCGAGGCTCAGCGCGAGTGCCGCCGCCACCGTCGATTTTCCGGTGCCGCCCTTGCCGGTGACGATGTGGAGCTGAGCCTGACTCCAGGCCGCCACCGCCTTGTTGGTGCTCACGATCCGGAAGCCTAGCGCCGTGCTGGGGAGGCGGGGCGGTTATTCCTGAGCCAACCCGGCGATCGGGGTGATTCGGGTGGCCCGTCTGGCCGGTAGGACGCAGGAGGCGAGTCCGGCGAGTGCTGAGATCGCGACCACGGTGAGGAGTTGGCCGACCGGCCAGGTCATCGTCACGCCCGGCACCGCGGGTTCGACGACGGCCCGCACCGCGACCCAGGCGAAGGCCAGCCCGAGCGCGACCCCGATCACCGTGGCGGTCACCGAGAGCAGCGCGGCCTCGACGGCGAGCAGCAACCGGAGCCCCTTGCGGGTCAGGCCGATCGCCCGCAGCATCGCGTGCTCGCGGGTCCGTTCCAGCACCGACAGGCCCAGAGTCCCGGCGATCCCGACCAACGCGATCACCACTGAGATCCCCAACAGGCCGACTATCGCTCCGGTGACCACGTCGAGCTGCAGGTCGACGTAGCCGCGCTTGGAGAGGGCGCTGGTCACCGCGGCGTCCTCACTCGCGGCGACTGCGGTGAGGTCGCCGGTGAGGTCCTCGGCGTCGGCCCCGTCCTGGGCGCGGACCCAGACTGCTCGGGTCGAGGGTTCGCTGCTCAACCGGGCCAGCGCCGCGGCGGAGATCAGTGCGGTCGGACCCCATCCATCGCCGATCTCGGTGCGCAGCCGGACCGATCCTTCCGTGGTCCGGAGGGTGACCTTCGCGGGTAGCCCGTCGTCAGGGACCAGATCGACCGGAACCAGGAGGGTCGTGTCGTCGGGAGTGACGACGTCCGCTGCACGCGGGGTCCGTGGCCCAGCCACGGCGACGTCGATCCGGCCGAGCTGCGGCGAGCGCACCTGGACGCCACGGAGCGCGTCGACGGCGAGTACGTCGGACTGGCGCCCGATCGCCGCGACCAGTTCCGTGCTCAGCGGCTCGGCCGTCGAGGCGGTGATCGCGACGTCGACCGGGTCGCTACGGTCCATCTCCTCGCCGACGGCGCCCCGGGCGGTGGCCAGGCCGGTGAGTACGGCCGAGGTGAGGGTCAACCCGATCAGCAGGGCCGCGGTGGTGGAGGCACTGCGCCGGGGGTTGCGGACGGCGTTGCTGGTGGCCAGCCTGACCGGGGCGCCGCCGAGCCGGGCCAGGGCGCCGCCGAGCACCCGGATCAGGGCGGGCGCCAGGACCGGGCCGAGCGCGATGACGCCGGCGAAGACGGCGATCCCGCCGGCGAGCATCAGCTCGAACTGTTGGTCGCGGACCGCCCATCCCAGCGCCACCGATCCGGTTCCCGCCAGCAGCAGGCCGCAGCCCACCCGGATGAGTCCGGCGCGGTCTGCCACCGGTTGGGCCGCCTCGGGGCGGAGCGCCTGGAGCGGCCGGACCCGGACCACGCGTCGTGTCGGTAGCCAGGCGGCGACCACGGTGGTCAGCGTGCCGAGCAGTGCGGCAGAACCGATCCAGACCGGGTTCCAGCTGACCGCGCCCATCGTGAAGGAGTCGCTGACGCCGTTGATCGCGGCGACCAGCCCGTAGCCACCGGCGACGCCGAGCGCCACCCCGAGCGCGGAGGCGGTGAGCCCGATCGCCAGCGCCTCGATCCGCACCGAGCGGAGCAGCTGGCCGCGGGTGGCGCCGACGCAGCGTAGTAGGGCCAGATCACGGGCCCGCTGAGCGAAGATGATGGCGAAGGTGTTGGCGATCACCAGCACCGCGACGCAGACCGCGATCGCGACGAAGAGCAGACCGATCAGCGCGAGCACGTCGACGCCTTGGTCGATCTCCACCTTCAGCGCTTCGACATGCTGGTCCCGCGGCTGTACCTCGGCGTCGGGGAACCACCGCGCCAACTGGTCGATCTGGGCGGACGTGGAGGTGCCCTGCGCCCAGAGCAGGCTGTCGACGTAGAGCTGGTCCGCCCACGGTCGGAGGTCGTCCCACAACAGGTAGACGGCGGCCGCGACGAAGATCGAGGGGGTGTCCACGATCCCGACGACCCGCACCTCACGGGTGGTGGCGCCGGTGCCGATGCTCAGTTCGTCGCCGAGTTCGAGCCGGTGGGTCTTCGCCTGGTTGACGTCGATCACCGCCTCGCCCGTGCGTTGCGGGAAGCGGCCGGTGCGCAGTTCCTGCCAGCGGAAACGGTCGCTGGCCGAGACCACGCCGAGGTCGACGTCGGAGCCGAGTAGGCGGTCTCCGGCCCGCACCGGCTGCGGGGTCCAGCCGAGCACGCTGGCCTCTGCGCCTGCGCGTTCGGCGCGCGCCATCGCCGTCGTGGCGTCGGCACCGCTGAGCTGCGCGGCCACCACCTCGGCGTCCTGGAAGGGGACGGCGACGTCGGCGGTCAGCCCCTCCTTCGCCGACGAGGTCAGCGCGTCCACGGCGACCAGGAAGCCGACCGCGACCATCACCGCGATGCCGGCCGTCAGGTATCGCCGTCCGTAGCGGCGCAGCGAACCGAGCAGAACGGCCCGCATCAGCGAGCACCCCCGCGCACCGCTGTGGCGAGCGCCTCGGCGCTCGGCTGGCGCAGGTGGGTGCTGACCTGGCCGTCGTGCAGCACCACCACGTCGTCGGCGTAGGCAGCGGCGTCGAGTTCGTGGGTCACCATCACCACGGTCTGGGAGAACTCGCGGACCGAGCGGCGCAGGAAGTCGAGTACCTCCGCGGAGGCTTCGCTGTCGAGGTTGCCGGTGGGCTCGTCGGCGAAGAGCAGCGCCGGGGAGGTGACCAGGGCGCGGGCGATCGCGACCCGTTGCTGCTGGCCTCCGGAGAGCTCGCTCGGTAGGTGGCGGAGCCGGCCGGCGATGCCGAGCACCTCCACGATCTCGGCGAGGCGGGTGCGGTCGGCGGCGCTGAGCCGTTGGCCGGCTAGGTCGAAGGGGAGCAGGATGTTCTGTTCGGCGGTGAGCATCGGCAGCAGGTTGAACGACTGGAAGACGAAGCCGATCTGTTCGCGCCGGAACCGGGTGAGGGCATCGTCGTTCAGCCCGGAGAGGTCGGTGCCGGCGATCTCGACCGTGCCCGACGTGGCCTGGTCCAGCCCGGCCAGACAGTGCATCAAGGTCGACTTCCCGGAACCCGACGGTCCCATGATCGCGGTGAACCGGCCGCGGGGCAGCTCCAGGTCGACGCCGCGCAGCGCGTGCACAGCTGCCTCACCGCGGCCGTGGATCCGGGTCAGGTCCCGGGCGCGGGCGGCGGGTGGGACCACGACCGGGTCACCGGGAAGGGCGGGGGAGAGGGTCTGACTCATACCCCCGAGATTTCCAGTGGGCGCGGGTCTGAGCGTCGGTCTGGAGGATCGACCTCGGTTCATCCCCGAGTCGCAGATCCGGCTCCGACGTCAGACCGTGGTCGTACGTGCTCGCCTGGCCGCAACCTCGGTGGTGCCGCTAGCTCGCGGTGACCAGCGCGGTCTCGTAGGCGAGGATGACCAACTGCACCCGGTCGCGGCACTGGGTCTTGGCCAGCAGCCGTCCCACGTGGGTCTTCACCGTCGCCTCGGCGACCACCAACTCCTCGGCGATCTCGGAATTGGACCGACCACGGCCGATCAGCACCAGTACCTCGAGTTCGCGTTCGGTCAACCAGCGCAGGCGTTCGTCCTCCGCGGCGGGCGGCCGTGGTTCGGCCGGCAGCGCCGCGGTGAAGTGGTCGAGCAGGCGCCGGGTGGTGCTCGGTGCGACGACGGCGTCCCCGGCATGGACCGAGCGGATCGCGCGCAGCAGGTCCTCGGGCGGCGCATCCTTGAGCAGGAAGGCCGAGGCTCCGGCACGGAGGGCGGCGAAGGCGTATTCGTCGAGGTCGAAGGTGGTCAGCACGATCACCCGGGGCGCCTCCTCGTCGGCGGCGATCCGCCCGGTGGCCTCGACGCCGTCCATCACCGGCATCCGGACGTCCATCAGGACGACGTCGGCGCCGGTCGCCGCGAGAACCCGAAGCGCCTCCTCGCCGTTGCCCGCCTCGCCGACGACCTCCAGGTCGGGCTGGCTGCCCAGCAACATCCGGAACCCGGCCCGGACCATCTGCTGGTCGTCGACCAGCAGGACGCGGATCGGTGCGGCGTCGGGAGTCGAATCGCGTGCGCTCACAGGGGGATCCTCGCAGAGACGGCGAAACCGCCGCCGGGTCGTGGGCCCGCCTCGAGCGTGCCGCCGTGGGCGGTCGCGCGCTCGCGCATCCCGAGCAGGCCGAGGCCGCGACCGTCGTCGGCGGCACTGGCGCCGTTGCCGTCGTCGAGCACCGCCAGGCTGATCGTCCGGTCCTGCACCTCCAGGTGGACGGCGACCCGGGCCGCGGCGCCGGCGTGCTTGCGGACGTTGGTCAACGCCTCCTGGACGATCCGGTACACGCTGAGTCCGACGCCGTCCGCCACCGCAGGTATGGGATCGGGTAGCTCGGCCTCGATCAGGGTCCCGCCGGCGCGGGCCTCGGCGATCAGGTGGGGGACGTCGGCGAGTACCGGCTGCGGACGCATCCCGGACTCCTCGGAGCGCAACAGCCCGAGCATCCGGCGCATCTCGGTCAACGACTCACGTCCGGTCGCCGCGATCGTGGTCAGGGTCCGGGTGGCGACAGGATCGCTGACGGCGTAGCGGGCGCCGTCAGCCTGGACGACGATCACCGAGAGACCGTGGGCCACGACGTCGTGCATCTCCCGGGCGATCCGGGCGCGTTCGTCGGCCGCAGCCAGGGCGGCCTGCTGGTGGGCCTCGCGTTCGAGCCGTTGGCCGCGGTCCAACAGCGCTGCGACGTACTCGTGCCGGGTGCGGGCCAGGTTGCCGAAGAGCCAGGAGACCCAGCCGATCAGGCTCAGCGGGACGAAGTAGGCGATGAAGGTCTGCAACGTGAGGCTGTCGAAGCCGAGCAGCCAGTCCAATGCTGCCAGCACCGCGCCGAGTTGGGCGATGCCCAGGCCGACCCCGCTCCAGAACGCGGTGCTGTGGCGGGCGATCGCGTAGACCGCGAACGGGAAGGCGACCTGGCCGTAGATCGGATAGTCGACGACCTGGAGCTGAAAGAAGTGGGCCAGGCTGACCGCCGCCATCACTGCGACCGGATGGCTGCGCCGCCAGTAGAGCGGCACCGTCATCGCCAAGGAGAGCAGGGCGACCGGCCACGACATCGCCTCGAACGGCAGCGTCAGCAGTGCAGGCAGGGTGAGCGCACTCGCCAGGGCGACGTCGAAGAGCTGTTGGCCGCGGGGGCTGAGACGTCGGGGTGCGCGTGCCATGCCAGCGAGGGTAGAGCGCCGGCGTGTCGAGCACGTCAGCCCACGGGAGGAGATCGGCCCGGCGAGCAGCCGAGTAAGGTGCCGATATGACCAAGTGGGAATACCTGACTGCACCGATCCTGACGCACGCCGCGAAGCAGATCCTGGACAACTTCGGGTCCGACGGCTGGGAGCTCGTGCAGATCGCGCCCGGGATGAACCCGGAGAACCTCGTCGGTTACTTCAAGCGGCCGATCGAGGGCTGATGAGCGTCGTCGAGGAGCGCCTGGCCGCGCTCGGTCTCCAGGTCCCCGAGGTTGCCAAGCCCGTCGCCGTCTACGTGCCTGCGGTGCGTAGCGGCAACCACGTCTTCACCTCCGGCCAGCTGCCGATGAAGTCCGGCGAACTCATGCTGACCGGCAAGGTCGGCGGCGAGGTGACCGAGGAGGAGGCCTACGCCTGTGCCCGGCAGTGTGGCCTCAACGCCATCGCTGCGGTGAAGGCCGAGATCGGCGACCTGGATCTGGTGAAGCGGATCGTCAAGGTCGTCGTCTTCGTCTCCTCGACACCCGACTTCACCGGACAGCCCAAGGTCGCCAACGGCGTCTCGGAGCTGCTCGGCGAGGCGTTCGGCGAGGCCGGCATCCACGCCCGGTCCGCCGTCGGCGTGCCGGTCCTGCCGCTCGACTCGCCGGTCGAGGTCGAGCTCATGGTCGAGGTCTGATGGACCCGACTCTCGTCCTGCCTGCCCATCTGATCGAGCAGGCGGCTGAGTTCGCCCAGGGCCTGCGCGAGCCCGCAGCTCCGCGCTCCGCCTCGACCGTCGTGCTCCTGCGCGACGGCGACGGCTCGCCGGGTGGGCTGGAGGTCTACCTGCTGCGTCGTCATGTGGGGATGGAGTTCGCCGCGGGAATGAGCGTCTTCCCCGGTGGCGGCGTGGACGCCCGTGACTCGGAGCTGGAGCCGTCCCTGTGGGCCGGACCGTCGCCCGAGGAGTGGGCGCAGCGGATGGACTGCACGCCCGACGAGGCGAAGGCCCTGGTCTGTGCCGCGGTGCGGGAGACCTTCGAGGAGTCCGGCGTGCTGCTGGCCGGCACCGCGGACGCCGTGGTGGCCGACACCACCGGCGACGACTGGGAGGCCGACCGGGTGGCGCTGGAGGGCCGCGAGCTCTCGTTGACCGACTTCCTCACCCGCCGCGGCCTGGTGCTGCGGACCGACCTGCTCTCGGTGCTCGGCGGTTGGTTGACCCCGAACTTCGAGCCGAAGCGGTACCTGACCTGGTTCTTCGTGGCGACGCTCCCCGAGGGGCAGATCACCCGGGACGTCTCCACCGAGTCCGACAAGGTGGAGTGGCTCGCGGTGCGTGAGGCGCTGAAGCTGGCCGACGCCGGCAAGATGCTGCTCCTCCCGCCGACCTACGCGACGTTGTGCGAGATCTACGACGCCACCTCCTCCCAAGAAGCGCTCGAGCACTCGGCTGCTTTGCCGTTCGAGATGATCGAGCCGACCTTCGACGTCGCTTCGGGCCGGTTGGAGTCGCGGCCGCGGATCGTCGAGTTGGGGATCCGCGTCGGCAAGCTGGTACACGGCGTGGGGAACGAGCAGCGCGCGTGACCTGGGCCGGTGGGGCGTTCGGCGAGCGCGCGCAGTGCGTGCTCGCCCCGAACCCGAACATCATGACGCTCGACGGCACCAACACCTGGGTGCTGCGGGAGCCGGGCGGTTCGCGCTCGATCGTGATCGACCCGGGCCCGTCGATCGTCAGCCACCTGGACGCCGTCGAGGAGTTCTCCGGTCCGGTGGCCGCGGTGCTGCTGACGCACCACCATCACGACCACTCCGAGGCCGCGGTGGAGTTCGCGGAGCGGATGGGCTGCGGCGTGCGGGCGCTCGACCCGGCCTACCGGCTCGGTACCGAGGGGCTGCATGACGGCGACGTGATCGCGGTCGACGGTCTCGAGGTCCAGGTGATCGGGACCCCCGGCCACACTGCCGACTCGCTCTGCTTCTGGGTTCCGGCCGACGGTGCCGTGCTGACCGGTGACACGGTCCTGGGCCGCGGCACCACGGTGGTGGCGCACCCGGACGGCCAACTCGGTGCCTACCTGGATTCGCTCGATCGCCTGCACCGGTTGGCAGACGCCCACGAGTTGACCGCGATCTGGCCCGGCCACGGTCCGGTGATCGACAACGCGTTGGCGGTCCTCGACCACTACATCAGCCACCGGCGCGACCGGTTGGCGCAGGTCGAGGCAGCGGTAGCCACGCTCGTCCCCGACGCCGACCCTGCGGCGCTGCGGGCCGACGACCTGCCGCGCCGGGTCGTCGAGACGGTCTACGCCGACGTCGACGAGGTGTTGTGGGGAGCGGCCGAGCTCAGCGTGCGTGCTCAGTTGGCCTACCTGGTGGGCACTGCGTAAAGTTGTTCCCGGTGTGCCGGGAAGTCTGGTCGGCTCGTCGCGGTGGCGGCGGTTCTGTCGATCAACTCCCGAAGGGACCTCTATGCCCAGGCTCACCCGACTCCGCTTCCTGCCCGATCCGAAGCGCCGTGACGCTGTCTACCTCAGCGACCTGCTGCGGCGCGAGACCGTCGGCGGCATCCTGGCGCTGACCGCGGCCCTGATCGCCGTGGTCTGGGCCAACTCCAGCCTCGGCGACGCCTACCACCACCTGCGCGAGTTCGAGATCGGTCCGCTGACGGTGGAGAAGTGGGCCGCCGACGGCGCGTTGACCCTCTTCTTCTTCGTCACCGGTCTCGAGTTGAAGCGGGAGTTCGTGGTCGGGTCGCTCTCCCGGATCTCCGATGCGATCGTGCCGATCGTCGCGGCGATCTGTGGGGTCGCGGTCCCGGCGCTGATCTTCGTCACCATCAACGTGCTCTCCGACGACGGGCGTCCGGGTGGTTGGGCGATCCCGTCGGCCACCGATATCGCCTTCGCGGTCGCGGTGCTGGCCGTCGTCGGCTCCTCCCTGCCTGGGCAGTTGCGCACCTTCCTGCTCACCCTGGCCGTGGTCGACGACCTGATCGTGATCGTGATCATCGCAGCGTTCTACTCGACCGGCTTCGACCTCACGTCGCTGCTGATCGCACTCGCCTGCGCCGCCGGGTACTGGGTGCTGCAGCGGATGCGGGTCAGCACGTGGGCGCTCTACCTGCCGTTCTTCGTCGGTACCTGGTGGTTCACCCACGAGAGCGGCGTCCACGCCACCATCGCCGGTGTCGTGCTCGGTCTGCTGACCCGGGTCCGGCTCGACGAGGGCGAGGAGACCAGCCCGGCCGAGCGGGTGGCGCACACCCTGAACCCGTGGTCGGCAGGGCTCGCGGTGCCGGTCTTCGCGCTGATGTCGGCCGGCGTGGTGATCGCCGGCGGCGCCGACCTGGTCACCGATCCGGTGGTGATCGGCGTGGTGCTGGGTCTGGTGATCGGCAAGCCGGTGGGGGTCTTCGGTGGTTCGTGGCTGCTGACCAAACTGACCCGCGCCGAGTTCGACCCGGACATCAGCTGGATCGACGTGCTGGGCATCGCGATGCTGGCCGGTGTCGGCTTCACCGTGTCGCTGCTGGTCTCCGACCTCTCCTTCACCGGAGCCGAGCGGGAGGCGGCCAAGACCGCGGTGCTGGTCGGCTCTGCGGTCGCGGCGCTGGCGGCAGCGGCCTTGTTGACGGTCCGTAACCGCGTGCATCAGCGGCGGACGCCGCTCACCGGGCCGTACGCCGACTGAACCTCACGAGGGGCGTCGAACGGCGGACTCTGCCGTGTAGAGTCCGCTGCGGACCATCAGGACCAGCACAGGAGTGAGACGCATGGCGCAGCAGTTCAACGACGACGAGCCGACCATCGGCCGCCTCATCGGCGATGCTCACCGTGACATCTCGAAGCTGATCTCCAGTGAGATCAAGCTCGCCAAGTCCGAGCTCAAGCTCAGCGTCAAGGCCGGCGGCACCGGGATCGGTCTCTTCGCGGCAGCCGGCTTCCTGCTGGTGCTCGCAGTGATCATCTTCTCGATCTTCCTCGCCTACCTGATCCACTGGAACGGCGATGGCCTCGACCTGCACTGGGCCTACCTGATCGTCTTCGCCTTCTACGTCCTGCTCGCCGGTCTCTTCGGCTTCCTCGGTGTCCGCTCGGTCAAGAAGGTCCGCGCCCCCGAGCGCGCGATCGCCCAGGCCGAGGCGACCAAGAGCGCCCTCACCGCCCGCTGACCCGAACCGTCAGGCATACGCGCCGAACCGTCACCTAGGCGCGCCGAACCGTCAGGCATACGCGCCGAACCGTCCGGCATATGCGCCGAACCGTCCGGCATACGCGCCGAACCGTCAGAGGTGAGCGTCCGTTGATCGTTCCGCAGTCTCGTCAGGAGACTCTGATCGTCGGTACGGGCGATACCGGTGCCTTTCACGCCGTCTGCCGTCCGCGAGGCGCGGTCCTACGCGACCTGACGGACCCTGACTCCGTTCGCTGGGTCCAGTGGTTTACAGCGATCCCCGGAGTCCTGGGCATCGTGGGTCTCGTCCTGCATTGGACCGTCTATCGAGGCGCCTGGGAACTGTTGATCCGGCCCGTCGGAACCCCAGACGTACCGTGGCGGTACCGACTCCACGGGTCGCGCAATCACTGCGAGGAGCGGCTCCGGAACTTCGCCGTCTGGATGGAGTCCGGTAGCGACGCCGACGCTTTCTTCCACAAGCACTGACGGTTCGGCGCGTCTAGCTGACGGCTCGGCGCGTATGCCTGACGGCTCGGGGTCAGCCGGTGCAGGCGCCCGTCGAGACCTGACTGCTGGCCGAGCGGCCCTTGGCGGCGGCTGACTGGACGGCCTTCGCGGTCACCGCATAACCGGTCTCGGAGTCGGTGACCGACGCTGCGAAGACCACGCCGACGACGTCGCCGTCCGTGCTGAGCACCGGCCCACCCGAGTTGCCGGGCCGGATCAGCGCCCGCAGCGAGAGCACCTCGCGGATCACCGAGCCCTCGTTGTAGATGTTCGGCGAACGGAGCTTCTGCTCGGTCCGCACCCGACCCGGCTGGACGTCGTAAGGCCCGTCCTCGGGGTAGCCGAGGATCGCCACGTTCTCGCCCTTCGCGGACGCCGTCGAGAACTCCAACGGGTCGACCTCGGCACCCGAGACGGCCAGTACCGCGATGTCGAGATCCGCGTCGTAGTAGACGACGTCGGCGTCGAACGTGTCCTCGCCGAGGTAGACCGTGGGGTCCTTCACGCCAGCCACCACGTGCGCGTTGGTCATCACGCGGCCGGGAGCGTAGAAGAAACCGGTGCCCTCGACGCCGCGGCCACAGTTGTTGTCGCCGCGAACCTTGATCACTGCCTGTGCCGCGCCGCGGACGTCCGGGTCGCGCATGATCCGGCGCACGTCAGGCGGCTTGACCTCGACGATTCGCTCCGGAGCGAACGGCTCCAGGTAGCGCGGGAAGAATCCGGTGCCGACCACGGAGTTGAAGCTGTTGAGGGCGGTGTAGGCCTGGTGCGGCAGGACCGAGTCGACCTTGGCGAGGACGGTGGACTCCCGCACGACCGGCGTCACGCTGCCGATCTTGGAGCCGGAGACGGCCACCCCCAGGGCCCACGCCACCAGGAGCACCGCGAAGGCGCTGAGCAGGGCGCCGCCGACGGCGTCCAGGGCGCGGGCCGGCTGCCAGGTGATCAACGAACGTGCCTTGGAGCCGGCCAGTTGCAGCGTCGCCTGGCCCAGGGTGGCGGAGAGGATCACGATGAACAACGCGCCCAGGGAGACCCAGGTGGAAGGGGCGGCGTCACCGAGTGCGATCGGTGCCAACCAGATCCCGAAGAGGCCGCCGAGCAGCAGGCCTGCGGTCGCGAATGCGCCCGTGATGAAGCCCTGCCAGTAGCCGGAGAGTGCATAGGCCAGGACCAGCAGGATCAGGATCACGTCGAGCACGTTCATCGACCGGGCCGCTCCTTGAAGTTGGTGTTCGGCTGCGGGCGCGGGCCCGGAGGGGAGCCGACCAGCATGTAGTCGGGAAGTTCGCGCACCACCGTGGTGTCCCACTCCTGGGTCCAGCCGATGTGGTCGAAGAGTCGGGTGATCACGCCCGCCGTGAAGCCCCACAGGATCACGTCGCGGTTCTCGCCGATCAGGAACCCGGGGCCCATCCAGCCGCTGGGAGCGCGCACCGAGATGCGGTGGGTGGGCTCGACCAGATCCTTGATGGTGACCCGGTGGATCGCGTGCACCTCTTCGACCGAGTGCGTGGTCACCGGAGACTCCTCGGCCCACCACCCCATCACCGGGACGACCGCGTAATTGCTGGGCGGCAGCCAGAGTTCGGGGAGGTCGCCGAAGATCTCGACGCCGTCGGGGTTGAGCCCGGTCTCCTCCCAACCTTCGCGCAGCGCTGCGGCGCGCGGGTCCTCGCCGGGGTCGATCCCACCGCCGGGGAAGGAGACCTGGCCGGGGTGGCTACGCATCGTGCGCGACCGCTCGGTGAGCAGCAGGTCGGGGCCGTCGGGGCCTTCCCCGAAGAGCATCAGCACCGCGCCGCGGCGTCCGGAGTGGTCGTGCGGCGGCACGAACCGACTCAGGTCGTCGGCGCTGATCGTGGCTGCGCCTTCGCGTACTGGCTCCAGCCAGCTGGGGAAGGGGCGACGGGTCATAACTCGATACCCAACCGTTCTTCGACCAGATCTTCCAACTCCGCCACGCTTTTGATCTCCCGGAAGATCAGCTGCGGGACGCCGTCGACGACGAAACGTCCGTCGGCGTCGACGAAGATGATGGCGGGCAGCGCGGGGATGGCCGGGATCGGCTTCTTGCCCGCCAGATCGGAGTTCGGGTCGGCCAGCTGGGGATAGGTGACGCCGGAGTTCTTTGCCAGCTCCAACGCCGCGGCCGGGCGGTTGTCCTGGAGGTCGACGCCGAGCACCGCCACCTTCTCGCCGTGCTTGGCGTAGAACTTCTGGTAGATCGGCAGCTCCCGCTCGCAGGGCCCGCACCACGAGGCCCACAGGTTGATCACCATCGGCCCGCGTAGGGCGCCGATGTCGACCGACTCGCCGCCGCCCAGGCAGGGCAGGGAGAGCGACGGGAGACCGTCCTCGACGGGGGCAGCCGTGCCCGGGGTGCACTCCTCGATCTTGGTGCTTGCCTTGAGGTCACGTAGCTCCGGCGTGTCGACCTTCACGTTGGACCGGCCCGGGCCCTTGATGTCGGGCGGGGAGATCGACGAGCATCCGGCCAGCAGCAGCGCACCCACCGCGAGGGCGACGGCGCCGCGGCGGCGGATCATGCCGGCCCCTGGGTCTTGACCAACGCGGCGGCAGCCTCGGGGTCGACCGGGCCCTCGCCGAAGGAAGGGCACCAGTGGGCCACCGGGCAGGCGCCGCAGGCAGGCTTCTTGGCGTGGCAGATCCGGCGGCCGTGCCAGATCACGTAGTGGCTGAGCATCGTCCAGTCGCGTTTCGGGAAGAGATCGCCGACCGCGAACTCGACCTTGACCGGGTCGGTCTCGGTGGTCCAGCCGAAGCGGCGGACCAGTCGACCGAAGTGGGTGTCGACGGTGATCCCGGGAATGCCGAACGCGTTGCCCAGCACGACATTGGCGGTCTTGCGGCCGACGCCGGGGAGCTTGACCAGGTCGTCGAGGCGGCCCGGAACCTCGCCGTCGTGGTCGGTCACCAACGCCTGGGAGAGCTTGAGCAGCGACTCCGTCTTGGCCCGGAAGAAACCGAGCGGCCCGACCAGTTCCTCCAGGTGGGCGCGGTCTGCGGCGGCCATCGCGGCGGCGTCGGGGTAGGCGGCGAAGAGAGCGGGGCGGGCCTTGTTGACCCGACGGTCGGTGGTCTGCGCGCTCAGGACCGTGACGACGAGGAGTTCGAACGGGTTGTCGAAATCGAGTTCGCAATGCGCTTCGGGATAGGTCTCACCAAGCACACGATTGATCTTGCGGGCACGGCGGACGAGGGCCGTGCGGGAGTCGTTCGCGGGCACGAGTGACACCCTACGTGGCCCCGCCTACCGACTTTGTTGAGGCACTCAGTGGGTCAGAGTTGAAGATGTGAGAGGTGACACGGCTAGGATCGTGAGGCGTACGGCCAAATTCGGATGGAGGAACCTGTGGACAACGACGTACTGCGTCAAGCGCCGCTCTTCAGTGCTCTCGACGACGAGGCGGCAACCGCGCTGCGTTCGTCGATGTCTGAGAGTCGCCTGCGTCGCGGTGAAGTGCTCTTCCACGAGGGTGACTCCGGCGACAAGCTCTATGTGGTGCTCGACGGCAAAGTGAAGCTCGGGCGCACCTCGGGCGACGGTCGCGAGAACCTGCTCGCGATTCTCGGCCCTGGTCAGATGTTCGGTGAGCTCTCGCTCTTCGACCCGGGACCGCGTTCGGCGACCGTCACCTGCGTCACCGACGCCTCGTTCGCGTCGCTCTCGCACGACGACCTGCTCAAGTGGCTCGAAGGCCGCCCGATGGTGTCGCACGGTCTGTTGACCCAGCTCGCCAGCCGGCTGCGCAAGGCCAACGATGTGGTCGCCGACCTGGTCTTCTCGGACGTGCCCGGCCGCGTGGCCAAGGCGCTGCTCGACCTCGCCGACCGTTTCGGTCGGACCGCGGACGACGGCGTCCACGTGCACCACGACCTCACCCAGGAGGAGCTCGCCCAGTTGGTCGGCGCCTCGCGGGAGACGGTCAACAAGGCGCTCGCCGACTTCGCCTCGCGCGGCTGGCTGCGTCTGGAGCCCCGCTCCGTGGTGATCATGGACATCGAGCGCCTCTCGCGTCGCGCCCGCTGACTCACCCTCAGCTTCATCGAACGCCCCGACCTCCGGTCGGGGCGTTCGTGCATTTCCCGACCTTCGGTCGGCCTTGGCATGTCGTGTCACTCTCCCGATAGTCCCTGACAAAAAGTGCGACAAATCGCCCAGAAAAGGGGCCAAACGTCAGGGACTATCTCCGAAATGGCGCTAAGAGGCGATCGTGAGCAGGAGTTCGGCGAGGGCCTTCGGGGCGGTCACCATGGCGTCGTGGCCACTGGCCAGCTCGTGACAGGTGGCGCCGGCGGCCTCGGCGAAGGCGGTGAAGGGCATCTTCGAGGGCTTGCACAGGATCGCGTGCAGCTCGACCGAGCCGGGGGTGAACGCCGTCGGCGCGGAGTCGGTGAAGGTGGCGAACGGGTGGGGCACCAGCTGTGGGGCGAGCCAGGTGGCCTCGGGGCTCTCCTCGGCGACTCCTACCGTGCGCAGTGACGGCACCGGCAACATTGCGGGATCTCCCGTGGCGGCGGCGCGGCACCAGTCGGCGAACCAGTCCGGGGCGACGTCGAGCATCGAGCTGCCGGCCGGGGTGAGCCATGCGTCGAGCAGGACCAACTGCCGCGCCGGCGCGTGCGCAACGGCGAGCGAGGCCGGGATGCCGGTGTAGCTGTGCGCCACCACGGTCGCGGGTTCCGGCGTCGCGGCGATCGCTTCTCGCAGCGCCGTGATGTGGTCGGCGAGGCCGATCCCCGGGCTGAGGTCCAGCGACGGTGTGAGCACCTGATGCCCTGCGTCGGTGAGCAGGGGGCGGACGAGGTCCCAGGCGGAGCCCTGATGCCAGGCTCCGTGGACAAGAAGGAAGGTAGCCATCAGCGATGACGCTAGCCGGTCGCCGGCAGACGCAGCGACGGGGCAGGCGCACAACCCGCCCCGTCGCCACAGCGTCAGTCGTCGTTGGAGCTCAGGCCGCTCTGGATCAGGCTCATCACCGAGGAGTCGGCCAGTGTGGTGACGTCGCCGATCTCCCGGTTCTCCGCGACGTCGCGCAGCAGGCGTCGCATGATCTTGCCGGAACGGGTCTTCGGCAGCTCCGGGACCACCATCACCTGGCGCGGCTTGGCGATCGCGCCGATCTCCTTGGCCACGTGGTTGCGGAGCTCGTTGACGATGTCGGCACCGGGCTCGCTGGCCGCGCTGTCCCGCAGGATCACGAAGGCGCAGACCGCCTGCCCGGTGGTGTCGTCGGCTGCGCCGACCACGGCGGCCTCGGCCACCTTGGGGTGGGAGACCAGGGCGGACTCGATCTCGGTGGTGGAGAGCCGGTGGCCGGACACGTTCATCACGTCGTCGACACGGCCCAGCACCCAGATGTCTCCGTCCTCGTCCCGCTTCGCGCCGTCGCCGGCGAAGTAGACGCCGGGCCACCGCGACCAGTAGGTGTCCTGGTAGCGCTGGTCGTCGCCCCAGACGGTGCGCAGCATCGCCGGCCAGGGCTCGCGGATGATCAGGTAGCCGCCGTGGCCGTCGGGTACCGAGTTGCCGTCGTCGTCGACGACGTCGGCCGCGATCCCGGGTAGCGGCACCTGCGCTGAGCCGGGCTTGGCGTCGGTGACGCCGGGTAGCGGCGAGATCAGGATCTGACCGGTCTCGGTCTGCCACCAGGTGTCGACCACGGGGCAGCGCTCGCCGCCGATCACCGAGCGGTACCAGACGTAGGCCTCCGGGTTGATCGGTTCGCCGACCGAACCGAGCACCCGCAGCGAGGAGAGGTCGTACTTGGCGGGGACGTCGTCGCCCCACTTCATGAAGGTCCGGATCGCGGTGGGCGCGGTGTAGAAGATGGTGACGCCGTACTTCTCGATGATCTCCCACCAACGACCCTTGTGCGGGCTGTCGGGGGTGCCTTCGTAGAGGACCTGGGTGGCGCCGTTGGCGAGTGGCCCATAGACCAGGTAGGAGTGGCCGGTCACCCAGCCGATGTCGGCGGTACACCAGTAGACGTCGGTGTCGGCCTTGAGGTCGAAGACCGCCCAGTGGGTGTACGAGGTGCCGACCAGGTAGCCGCCGGTGGTGTGCAGGATGCCCTTCGGCTTGCCGGTGGTGCCCGAGGTGTACATGACGTAGAGCGGGTGCTCGGCGTCGTGCATCTGCGCGGTGTGCTCGACCGACTGACGCTCGACGATGTCGTGCCACCAGACGTCGACGGCGTCGTCGAAGGCGACCTCTTGGCCGGTCCGGCGGACAACCAGGACGTGCTCGACGAGACCGTCGACCTTGGCCACGGCCTCGTCGACAGCGGGCTTGAGTGCGGACGGCGCGTTGCGGCGGTAGCCGCCGTCTGCGGTGACGATGACCTTGGCGCCGCAGTCGAGAACCCGGCTGGCCAGGGCGTCGGCCGAGAAGCCGCCGAAGACCACCGTGTGCGGCGCGCCCAGGCGGGCGCAGGCCAGCATCGTGATCGCGGCTTCGGGGATCATCGGCAGGTAGATCGCGACCCGGTCGCCCTTGACGACGCCCAGTTCGGTGAGCGCGTTGGCGGCCTGGTTGACCTCGTCCTGCAACTGCGCGTAGGTGATGTCGCGGGTGTCGTCGGCCGGTTCGCCGACCCAGTGGATCGCGACCTTGTCTCCACGCCCGGCGGTGACGTGCCGATCGACGCAGTTGACGGCTGCGTTGATGGTGCCGCCGGTGAACCACTTGGCGAAGGGCGGGTTGTCCCAGTCGAGGACCCGGTCCCACTTCTGGCCCCACTCCAGCCGTTCGGCCTGCTCGGCCCAGAACGCCGCGCGATCCGAAGCGGCGCGTTCGTAGGTCTCAGCTTTCACGTTGGCCGATGCGGCGAGTGCTGCCGGCGGCGGGAAGCGCCGCTCTTCGTGCATCAGGTTGGACAGTGCGTCGTTCACGCGATTCTCCTGTGGTCGTCGTCACACGGTTGCGCCCGCGGCCAGCCTAGACCCATCTGACCAGGGTCAGCTGGCCGGGACGTTCTGCGTTGCGCTGGTCGCAACCTTGAGAGGTCATACGTTGCGAAGAGGTAGCAAGGCCGGGACGTCATACGTTGCGAGCAGGGGTCTACTCGGTCCGTATGACGCCCCGGGGAGGGCTAGTGGGAGAGGGCTCCCTCGGCGCCGGCACCGGTCAGGGCCCGGACCTCCAGTTCGGTGTACCGCTCCTCGCTGGCCGGCTCACGCGAGGTGACCGTGCCGAGCCAGCCGAGGAAGAAGGCCAAGGGCACCGAGACGATCGCCGGGTTCTCCAGGGGGAACCAGGAGAAGTCGATCCCCTTGGGGAGCAGGGCCAGGTTCGTGCCGTCGGCGGCGACCTTGCCGGAGACGACCGGCGAGAAGAAGACCAGGCCGACCGACGAGATCAGGCCGCCGTAGATGCTCCAGACCGCGCCGCGGGTGTTGAACCGCTTCCAGAACATGTTGTAGACGATCGAGGGCAGGTTGGCGGAGGCCGCCACCGCGAACGCCAGCGCCACCAGGAAGGCGATGTTGAGGTTGCGGGCCGGGATGGCCAGGGCGATCGCGATCAGGCCGATCACGCCGGCGGAGATCCGAGCGACCTTCAGCTGCTCGGCGTCGGAGGCCTGGCCCTTGCGGAAGACCGAGTTGTAGAGGTCGTGGGCGACCGAGGCGCTCGAGGTCAGGGTGAGACCGGCGACCACCGCCAGGATGGTGGCGAAGGCGACCGCTGCGATCAGGGCCAGCAGGATCGCGCCGCCCGCGCTGCCTTCGCCGCCGCCGACCTCTTCGGCCAGGAGCACCGAGGCGAGGTTGCCGCCGGAGGCGACGACGTCCTGCATCTTGTCGGTGCTCAGCATGGCGGTCGCGCCGAAGCCCAGCACCAGGGTCATCAGGTAGAAGGCGCCGATCAGGCCGATCGCCCAGAGCACCGACTTCCGGGCATCGCGCGAGGTCGGCACGGTGTAGAAGCGGATCAGGATGTGCGGCAGGCCCGCGGTTCCCAGCACCAGCGCCAGGCCGAGGGAGACGAAGTCGATCTTGGAGGTGGTGTCGATGCCGTACTTGCCGCCGGGGTTGAGGAACTCGGGGTTGCCGGAGTTCGAGGCCGCGGTGCCGAGCAGGTCGGAGATGTTGAAGCTGAAGTGGGCGAGCACCAGCAGGATGATCAGCAGTGAGCCGAACATCAGGAGCACGGCCTTGATGATCTGCACCCAGGTGGTGCCCTTCATCCCGCCGACGGTGACGTAGAAGATCATCAGGGCGCCGACCACGAAGATGGTGACGTTCTTGATGAACTCGCTCTCGACACCCAGCAGCAGGTTGACCAGCAGACCGGCGCCGACCATCTGGGCGAGCAGGTAGAAGATCGAGACGACGACCGTCGAGGTGGCCGCCGCCGTCCGGACCGGTCGCTGCTTCATTCGATAGGCGAGTTGGTCGGCCATCGTGTACCGGCCGGAGTTGCGCAACATCTCGGCGACCAGCAGCAGCGCGATCAGCCAGGCGACCAGGAACCCGATCGAGTACAGGAAGCCGTCATACCCGTACATGGCGATCGTGCCGGAGATGCCCAGGAAGGAGGCGGCCGACATGTAGTCGCCGCCGATGGCGAGGCCGTTCTGGAAGCCGGAGAACGATCGGCCTCCGGCGTAGAAGTCGTTGGTTCCGCTGCTGCTTCGGCTGGCCCGGAAGGTGATGAAGATGGTCAGCAGGACGACGGCGAGGAAGAGCCCGCCGGTGAGGAGCTGGTCGGAGTCCATGTCACTTCTCCTGCTCGTAGCGGTCGTTGAGGACCTGGGCCAGTGGGTCGAGCCGCTTGGTCGAGTAGTTGCTGTAGAGCCACGCGATGGCGAAGGTGGTGACGAACTGCAGCAGGCCGAAGACGAGCGCCACGTTGATGTTGCCGATCACCTTGTGCGCCATGAAGTCGCCGGCCCACATCGACAGGACCACGTAGAGCAGGTACCAAGCCAGGAAGGCTGCGGTGGCTGGGAGGACGAAGCCGCGGTACCGCGAGCGGAGCTCGGCGAACTCGGGGCTGGCGTGCAGGTGGTCGTAGACCGGATTGTGCCGGTCGGCCTGGTCGTGGGTTGGAGATGACACCGCAGTCTTCCCTTCGCGTGGAGTGGTTCTTGCACGCTAGAAGTGACGCCCGTCACTTCGGCAGGGGTCGGTGCCGGAAGAGCGCTCAGTGGTGACGACTGCGCGCCGAGCGGTCGCCGAGGCGCGGCGAACGGTCGGCGCGCAGCTGCGCTCAACGTAGGGTGGTCCGGCGCTGCTTCGCGCTCAGGTGCCGGTTCCCGAGATAGCGGATCTGGAGCACTAGGCGTCCGCGCCCTGGCCGGGTCACCTTCACGGTGCCGGTACCGCCGCGCAGGATCGCCCGGCCCACGATCCGCCCGCCCGCCCGGACGACTACCCGGCCGCTGACCTTCGCCGGACCGGTGACCCGGACCCTGAGCTGAGCACTCCGTGCGGTGCCTCTGGTGATCCGCGCAGTGAGGACGGGGCTGGCCTTGGCCACTCGCCCTGTGGTGGCCCGCAGCGTCACAGGGTCGAAGCCGGGACGGCGCACCGTCGCCTGCACGGTGATCCGGGCACCGACGTCCGAGGCCTGCAACTGGTAGCCGGACGCCGTCGCCCCCGGGATCGGTCGCCCGTTGCGGTACCAGCCATAGTCGACCGGATCCGCGCCGCGCACCGCGACGAGATTCTCCGGCGGGACCGGTTCGGCCAGGGTTGGGAGTACCGCGGTGAGGCGACCGCCGACCTGGGCCTTGCCGCGCACCCGCAGCGGCCCTTGAGCCGCATAGGGGCGCGAGACCCTTACCGGGCTGGAGGTCGCCTCCGCGTCCGCGTGGCGATCCAGCCGTCCGACAGCGACGTAATGGATCTCGGCGCCGGAGTCGGCCGGCTGCAGCCGGTAAGTCGGTCCGTTGGCGTCGTCGAGGCGGAAGCCGTCGCGGTACCAGCGGTGCTCGATCGTGCTGGGGGTGGGTGTGAACGCTGTCCCCTCAGCGCGGAGCACCGCACCCACCCGGGGTTCGCCGATGAGACGGGGCGGAGTGCTCACACCCATCGCGCCGGGCCGCACTCGATAGGTGACGAGCTGATTACGTAGGTTGCCGACGTTGTCGCGGGCCTGAACCTGCAGGGCGTAGACGCCCGGCGTGCTGGTGTCGATCAGGCTCCCTAGCGCCTGGTCGCCAATGCAGGAGGCGACGCCGGAGTGGGCGTCACCGCAGGTAAAGCCGACCACGACCTGGGAGTCGAGGGCGAACTCGGCTCCGTTGGTCGCCAACGCGCCGGTGAAGTTCACCGTCGGCCTGGTCCGGTCGACTCCTACCCAGAGCCGCATCGGCGTGTGGTTTCCGTTGCCGTCGTAGGCGGTGAGGTCGATCTGGGTCGACCCTTCCGTGGTGATTGTGAACGAGCCGCGCGTGGTTCCTTCGAGCACACCCTGATCGGTGGTCGCCCCACTGAGCTGGTATTCGATGTGGGAGACCCGCGACGAGACGCCGCCGTTGGTACCGTCGTCGGTGACCACGAAGGAGACGGTGCGGGTGTCGGGGAACCAGCCCTCGAACCCGCCCTCGGGGTAGACGAGGGTGATGACCGGCGGGGTGCGGTCGTACTTCGTCGGGTCGGGCTCCGGTTCTGCGCCGACGGCGTAGCCGGGACCGGGAAGCAGCAACGCGGCGCTGGTGAGACCGGTGAGGAGGTGACGGAACTTCATCGCTCGCCTCCCTGGATCGCGACACTGCGACCGAACGAGAGCCAGATGCCGGCGATGCTGAGGCCGATCATCGAAACGAAGGGGAGCCCGGGGACGCCGGTCACCCCGACCGCGCCGAATGCGGCGATAGCGAAGAGGGCGGCGCAACCGGAGACGCCTCGGGCGACCAATCGCTCGCGGAACCCCATCCAGGCGATGCCGCCCAGCGCGACCGCGACCGGAAGCCAGCCTAGGTAAGGGCTGAAGTCGTTCATCACGTAGTAGGAGTAGAGGCCGGCATCGTCGTAGGTTCCCTCCTCCATTGCGCCGTGTAGGTAGTTGCCAAGGGCGCCCTTCCAGCCATAGGCGAGGGTTAGCGCACCGGCCGCGGCGACCAGGCCGAAGGTCACCACGGGGGCCCCGATCGACCACTTGAAGCGTTGATCCACCCGGCGGTGCCAAACGGCCGCAGCGATCAGAAGGGCCGCCACACAGAGGAATCCGGCGAATCCGCCGATCGGGAATGGCAGGTGGTCGAGCGCAGACATGTCAGCGGCCGAAACCGTGTAGTCGTCGCGGTTCCGCTCGCCTTCGGGACGTCGATCGGTGGCCAGGGTGGCGACGGCACCCAGAAGACCGGCGGCGGTCAGCCACAGGGGCCAGGGGGCCGGGCGCTGGGTGTTGACCTCCTCGGGGGGAGGGGCAAGGTTCGGGAGAGACATTGGCGGTTCACTTTCAACTTGCGACGTAGGACGTCGGTCGCGGCGAAGCGCTCGCGACCGTTCCACCGTCGCGGCGTCGATGGCCCGGGAGGTAGGGACCGGTGACCTCAGTTGGCCGGGCTGTCGCTGCCCACCCCGGCGTCGCGTGCCTTGGCGACGAGAGCCGCACGATCGTTGACGTCGAGCTTGGTGAAGATCGCGTAGACGTAGTTGCGGACCGTCTTGCTGGTCAGTACGAGCATCCGCGCGATGGTCGCGTTGTCGTGTCCACGAGCGACCAGCTCCAAGACGTCGCGCTCGCGGTCGGTCAGTTCGGCGAACGCTCCCGAACGGGCGTTACGCGAGTTGGTCAGAAACTCCATTGCGCGGGGTGCGACCTGGGGGCCGAGCATCACCGCGCCGGAAGCGATCGCGCGGATCGCGCTCTCGATCTCCTCGGGTTCAGCGCCCTTCACCAGATAGCCTCGGGCCCCGGCTCTGAGCGCGCCGAAAAGCGCTTCGTCGTCGCCGAACATGGTGATCACCAGGACGCCGGTGCCGGGGCTCTCGGCGAGGATCGACCGGGTGGTCTCGGTGCCGGACTCGCCGCCGAGATCGAGGTCCATCAGGACGACGTCCGGTCGGCTCAGGGTGACCAGTTCGCGGGCCTCGGCCTGGTCGGCGGCCAGCCCGACGACCTGGAAGTCACCGATCTCATCGAGGAGCGCGGCCATACCGATCCGGAAGACGGGATGGTCATCGACGATCACGATCCGGATCATGGGGTCCTGACTTGTCATCTCAGCTCCATCCGAACTCGGGTTCCCGCGCGATCGGTCGGTGCCTGCACGCTGAGTTGGGCGCCGAGTGCGTCGGCCCGCTCGCGCATCGAGGTGAGCCCGACGCCGCGTCGAGGCGCGGGTGCGATGCCGATCCCATCGTCGTGGATCTCCAGCACCGTTCGGTCCTGGCTCTGACTGACCGCGATCTCGACCCGGGTGGCGCGGGCGTGCCGGTGGGCGTTCATCAGCGCTTCCGAGGCGACGTGGTAGATCGCGATCTGTTCCCGCGTGGTCAGCTGACGATTGGTGGTGATGGCGACGTCGACGCAGAGGCCGGCATTGGTGAAGCGCTCGGCGAGGACCACCAGTGCGCCGTGAAGGTCGGCGTCGTCGAGCTGAGCGGGTAGGAGGGAACGAGCGAGCAGCCGGACGTCCTCAGTACGCCGGTTGACCTCGTGGCGCAGGTCGTCAAGCAGCTGTTCTGCGCCCTCAGGATCGTGTCGAAGTCGGCGTCCGGCGGCCGCCAGGCCCAAGGAGATTCCGGCGAGTGCCGGGCCCATGCCGTCGTGTAGATCCCGGCGCAGCATGCGGCGCTCCTCGTGGCGTACCTCGCCGAGCCTGCACGAGGCGTCGCGGAGCCGTAGCCGGGTCTGTTCCAGGTCGAGGCTGAGGGCTATCACGTCGCTGAGCTGCGCCAACGCGCGCAGGGTGCGCTCGTCGAGCCGCTGCCCTACAGTGGCTTGGGCGCGCATCGTCCCCAGGAGGCGGCTGTCGGTCTTCAGGACGACCTCCGCGCGCTGCGCCGTCCGTGGCTCGGTGAGTGGACGCCCGGCCGCGGCGATGACCTGCGGGGGTTCCGTGGAGCGGACCTCGAGCCATCCGAGGCGGAGGCCGTGGCGCACCTTCGCCAACACTGCTTCGAGCCCGGCCGCCTGGTTCTGCATACCTTGGCCGAGCTCGGCCAGGATCCTGACCGGGTCGGCGGCGTCGCCGTAGACCACGCGATCGACCCGGTCCTGCAACCAGCGCCGCAGCGGATGGGCGAGCAGCGCCACTACCGCGACCATCACCGTGCGGGCGCTCTGGTCGCTGATCGGCAGGAGCACGCCGAGCGCCGTCACGCAAGCTACGTAGATGCCGACCACGATCGATGAGAGCAGGCCGAAGACGACGGCGCGAGGTACCGCACCTGCAATCCGGCGGGGCCCGAGAATGACCACCACCACGCTCAGGGTGAGCAGGAGTTGTGCGGCGACCAGGAGCGCGAGCAGCGCCTGTTCGAGCGTGGCGCGATGCCAGGCGGAGGGCCAGAACTGGAGAGCAGCGGCCACGCCGAAAAGCAGGGTGACGGCGGTCGCCATCACGCCATATGCACGTGCCCGGTCCGGGGGCTCCCGACGCCAGTGCCGGATCACCGAGCCGACGCCGAGCAGCCCGACCAGGCTGTTGAGCAGGAGCATGGGCGAGGCAACAGCCGCGAGCACCTCCAGCACGCTGGCGGCCGGGGCGAACGGATTGGTGGGGCTGTCGGGCTGTTGGTAGGTGAGGCTGATCAGGCCGATCACCACACTGCCCAGCGTGCCGATGATGGCAGCCCCACGCGCGAACCCACGTGGCGACTCGGCGCGAAGCAGCCAGGGTAGGACCGACATTGCGAGGAAGGCGCCGGCGCTGGAGAGGCCCGCGGCCAGGGCGATGCCAGTGCCGATGCCGGGGAGATCGTGGCGCCAACCGAAGAGGGACCAGCCGAGCGCGAACTCCGACCAGGCGAAGCAGAGCGCGATCGCCGCGGTGATCCAGCCGGCGGGGTGGCTGCGCCGGTTGAGAATGACCGCGGAACCGGCGCCCGCGGTCACCGCGATCACCAGGTAGATCAGGTAGAAGTCGCGTTCGGCGTACCAGGGCACCGCGCTGAACTGCGTCGGTGCGGCGACGACGAGGATCAATGAACTCAGCGCCAACGCCCAGGTGGAGCCGCCGATCACCCAGGCGGTGATCGGTCGGCTCCGGGTGCCGCTGGGCTCCTGCTCCATGGCCGCCATTGTGGGCGAACCTTGGCGGAGATGGTCGAGGTTCGCCCAACTACGCGTCCGGTCAGGGGGCAGCAAGGAGGATCCGGTAGCCGCCGTCGCGAGGCTCGATCTCGAAGCCGACGTCGCCTGCGGTGCCGGTGATCACCTCGCGCCCCAGCTCAGCGCGCTCCTCCCGGCTGAACTCGGTTGCTTCGACGCCAGTCAGAGCCGTTGCGTAGTGGTCCAGGACCGTGGTGCTCGGCGTGGCCAGGGCGTACTCGACACTCTGGATGCTGCCTGAGGTGTATCCAGCGTTGCAGAGCACGGCGTCGGCCGGTGGCTGCGGCCAGCCGCTGGGCAGCAGGTCGGCATCGGCCAGGTCGGGTGTGCCCCAGGCATAGGGGAAGACATCGGTGCATTCTGGGGGCAGCCCCGAGCTGACCTGCTCGTCGGCGACGTCGTCCTGGACCTGCTCCAGGTTGTCCTTCGTGCGGGGCGCGTCGGAGTCCGACCCGGAGCACCCCGCCACCAGCGTGAAGGTGGCGACCAGGGCAAGCAGGGTGGAACTGGAGCGGGCGTTACTCATCGACGTACCTTCCGAGTGGCTGGGCTGGTGACGGTGACCGATAGATGTCCGTTCCGGCTGGCGGTGATTCGTAGCTGGATCCGGCAGCCGCGGTCCTTGCGCGTCAGCCGGTAGTTTCGGGTGGTGGCGGAGCGGATGGGGTTGCTGTTGCAGAGCCACCGGTAGCCGATCCGTTGGGCCGACGGCGTGAATAACGGCGATCTCGAGGTGAGCCGGCGCCCGACCCGCGCGGTGCCCTTGACCGTAGGCCGGCCGCTGGCCTCCAGCCGCCGGGGTGCCGGCGCCAGCGGTGCCGCCGACCAGTCCGGTTCGCTGGCGTTGGGGATGATCCGGGTGGGATCGGTGCATGGCTGCGCGGCGGTGGTGGCCCAGATTCCGTCCGGTTCCTGCCAGGCGAAGTGGAGGCTGTCCGGTGCCCAACTCGGCGAGGAGAGCCCATCCAGCGCACTCGTCATGCAGGTCCACACGGGCGGCCCTGGTGGGGCACCCACACGAGGGTCGCCGATCACCTCGTACCAGGTGATCCGGGTGTCATCTCCCCAACCGCGGACCGCAGCAAGGCGGGTTCCGTCCGGAGAGAGCTCAGCATCGGAGAGGTCGGTGGAGGCGCCCGGCGGGACATTGCTGAGTTCGTGATCGTCGAACCAGTGCACGGGCGCGCTTCCGAGGTCCTTCACCATGATCTGGTACAGGTAGCCGCCGGAGGCCAGAAGTCGGGTATTGCTCGCCCAGGAAGGTGACCAGTGCGGCGTGATCCCATAGGTGGTCGCCGGCGTCGGCGTCTCGGCCCGGGTCACCGACGACGCCACACTGGGCCGGCAACCTGGTGTGCCGAGGTCGCACTGGTGGGCGATCAGGCTGTAGGCGATGTGGCGACCGTCAGGGGAGATGGCGACGTCACCGGCCGGGGTGTTCGGTCCACCGACCAACGGTGGCGGGTCGATCGTATTGAGCATGGTGCCGTTCTGGGTCATGCGGATGATCAGGTGTCGACGGCTGACGGCGATCACGCCTGTGTCGGACTGTGACGGAGACCGGTAGGGCGCCGTGGCGGTACCGTCCCGGGTTACCCGATAGGCCCCGGTGCCGTCACCGCGGGCCAGCCAGACGTTGTGGTCGCGGATGAAGACGATGGAGCCTGGGGCGGCGATCGCAGCAGATGCCCGGGGGCCATCTGCGCGCGCTGAGGGACTCGGATCGGCTGCTGCCGGTGCGCTCTGCAGCGTGCCGGCGCAGAGCGCACCGGCCAGAAGGGCAGCGGCGCGTTGACGTGACGACAAGGAACTCTCCTAGGCTCGGACCTTCGATAGGTACAAGCAGCATCGAGTGCACGGCGGCCCGGGCAGCAGGGGCCACCGTCCTTGATCAGCCGGGTCGATCGGTACGCGCGCCTACGGCTCAGCCGCGGTCCAGGACGACCGTCTCCGGGGTGTGCAGCCTGACCATGAACTGGTTGACGGTGGCCGGTCGGCGGCCAGGGGTGGCGCGGCTGAGGAGGATCATCGTCGCGAAGGCCAGCGGTACCGACCAGGCCGCCGGTTGGCTGAGGAGAGCGTGCGGCCAGCCGTCGATCTCGGGCGGGAACATCGCGTACCAGACGCCGACGGCCGATCCGGCGAAACCGGTGAGCAGACCGGCGACGGCGCCGATGTCGGTCAGGCCG
Organism: Nocardioides sp. Bht2; assembly: GCF_047308515.1. Lineage (NCBI taxonomy): Bacteria > Bacillati > Actinomycetota > Actinomycetes > Propionibacteriales > Nocardioidaceae > Nocardioides > Nocardioides sp. Bht2. The sequence continues at coordinate 610,216 of NZ_JBLBWI010000001.1, read as the reverse complement.
CGCCACCAGATCCCCAGCACCAGCAGGGGGCAGAAGGTCGAGGCCGCCACCGCGAAGGCGAGACCGACCGCGCGAGCGATGCCCAGGTCCGGTGCCGCCAGGGCCATCGCGCAGGGCACCAGGACGGCGAGAACGGCGGAGATCCGGAAGGCGGTGACGCCGTTCGGCCGGGCCCGGCCCACCGCGTCCTGGGCGAGCACCCCGGCAACCGCGATGGTGAGCCCGGACGACGTCGACAAGAAGGCGGCGAAGGCGCCGGCGGTGACGATCCCGGTGAGCACGTTGCCCGCGAACCCATCGACCATCAGCCCGGGCAGCTCCAGCACCATCACCTCGGAGTCGGCCGATCCGGCGTAGACCCGACCGAGCGCCGCGTAGATGGGTGGCAGGACGTAGAAGAGCCCGAGCAGGGCGAGGACGACGACGGTGGTCCGGCGGGCGGCGCTGCCGTCGGGGTTGGTGTAGAAGCGGACGACGACGTGGGGCAGGCCCATGGTGCCGAGGAAGGTGGCCAGGATCAGCGAGTAGGTCAGGTACAGCCCGGGGGCACCGCCGTCGGCCACCGGGAAGGACCAGTTGGTGTCGCCGCCGGCAGCGGGTCGGGGAGCACCGTCGTCGAGCCAGACCACGAGGAGGATCGCGGCCGGGATCAGCATGGCACTGAGTTTGAGCCAGTACTGGAACGCCTGGACGAAGGTGACGCTGCGCATCCCGCCGGTGAGGACGTTGACCAGCACGATCGCCCCGACCACCAGCGCACCCGCCCAGCGCGGTGCGCCGATCGCTGCCTCCAGGGTGAGTCCGGCACCTTGGAACTGCGGCAGCAGATAGAGCCAACCGATCGCGACCACCAACACCGAACAGGTGGCCCGGGCGAGCGGAGATCCCAAGCGGGCTTCGGCGAAGTCGGGAAGGGTGTAGGCGCCGGAGCGGCGCAGGGGTGCGGCGATCAGCACCAGCAACATCAGATAGCCCGCGGTCCATCCGACCGGGTACCACATCATGTCCGCGCCGAAGATCAGAACCAGCCCGGCCACGCCCAGGAAGGAGGCGGCGGAGAGGTATTCGCCGCCGATCGCGGAGGCGTTGAGTCCGGGCCGCACCGAGCGCGAGGCAACGAAGAAGTCACTGGTGGTGCGGGAGAACCGCAAGCCCCACATGCCGATCGCCAACGTGGCCACGGTGACCGCGACCACGGCGATCAGGCCGGGCGCCGAGGTCATGGCCCCTCCGCGACGTCGAGGAGTTCGGTGAAGTCGCGCTCATTGGCCTCGGCGCGCCGCACGTAGAGCCAACCCAGCACGATCAGGACCGGATAGATCGCGAAGCCGAGCAGCAGCCAGGCGACAGGAACGCGCAGCACCTCCTGGGTCGCCCAGTCGGGCCACAGCTGGAAGGCGAGCGGAACGCCGACCATGAACGCCACCACGGGGGCCAGGGTCCACGCCGCCAACCGCAGTTGACTGCTCATCAAGGAGCTCATCAGCACCGAGCCGAGAGCGGTCTGATCGTCGATCTCGCGGGTCCGGGCGCGGACCTTGGTCGGGCGTCGCGGCGGTCCGGTGACCCGGACCCGCTCCGGGACGTCGGTCATGGTCGACCCCGGTTGAGCAACTCCCGCAGGGCCCGGGTGTGCCGCCGGCTGACCTGGAGGTCGGTGCCGGCCACCCGGACGGTGTACCGGCCGGCCTCCATCCGGACCTCGGTGATGTGGTGCAGCGCGATCAGCAGCGACCGGTGGATCCGCACGAATCCCGCCGCTGCCCACTGCTCCTCGAGTTGGGTCAGCGGGATCCGGACCAGGTGTGAGTCCTGGGCGGTGTGCAGCCGGGCGTAGTCGCCCTGCGCCTCGACGTAGCGGATGTCGGAGCGGTTGATGAAGCGGGTCACGCCCCCGCGTTCGACCGCGATCTGTTCGTCGCTGGACTCCGCCGGACGGCCACTGCCGTCGACGACGCGGCGCACCGCTTCGGCCAACCGTTCGGCCCGGACCGGCTTCAGCACGTAGTCGGCGGCGCGGAGATCGAACGCCTCGACGGCGTGCTGTTCGTAGGCGGTGACGAAGACGATCGGCGGAGGCTCCTTGAAACGGGCCAGTACCTGGGCCAGTTCGACACCGGTCAACCCGGGCATCTGCACGTCCAGGAAGAGCGCGTCGACGTCGATCTCCTGCAGCATGCGCAGGGCTTCGGTGGCGGAGTCGCAGCTCAACACCTCGCCGATCCGCGGGTCCCGGCCCAACAGCCACGCCAGCTCGTCGAGGGCGGGCCGTTCGTCGTCGACCACCAGGACCCGTAGACCGCTCATCCGACCCTCCTCATGCGTGCACACCCGGCGAGAACTTCGGCACCCGGACGATCACCTTGGTCCCGGCGCCCGGTGCGGTCTCGACGACCAGACCGTACTGGTCGCCGAAGGTACGACGCAGCCTGACGTCGACGTTGCCGAGACCGGTGGAGTCGAGTTCGGTGTCCCCGGCGAGGGCACGTCGGACCCGTTCTGGGTCTTCGCCGACGCCGTCGTCCTCGACCTCGATCAGGCACTCCTGGCCGGCGTCGCGGGCGACGATGGTGATCTGGCCGCGGCCCTGGTTGGCGACGCCGTGCCGGACCGCGTTCTCCACCAGCGGCTGGATGCAGAGGAACGGGACCGCGACCGGCAGCACCTCGGGCGCGATCCGCAGCGTGACGCCGAGACGGTCGCCGAACCGGGCCTGCTCCAGCAGCAGGTACCGCTCGATCGAGCGGAGCTCCTCGGCGAGCGTGGTGAAGTCGCCGTGGCGCCGGAACGAGTAACGGGTGAAGTCGGCGAACTCGAGCAGCAGTTCGCGGGCCCGGTCCGGGTCGGTCCGTACGAAGGAGGCGATCGCGCCGAGAGAGTTGTAGATGAAGTGCGGGCTGATCTGGGCGCGCAGGGCACGGACCTCGGCCTCCATCAACCGGGTCCGCGACGCATCGAGTTCCGCCAACTCCAGTTGCGTGGATACCCAACTGGCGACCTCGTCGCAGGCACGGACCAGGCTGGCAGTGGCGACGTCGGTGAACGCCTGCAACGTGCCGACCACGTTGCCCTCCACCACCAGCGGGCTGATCACCACCTGGCGCAGCGGGCAGTTCGCCGTCAGACAGCGGATCTCCTCGGCCGCGGCGACCCGGGTGTTGCCCTGCTCGATGGTGGTCGCCGCGAGCGGCGCGGCATGGACGCCGTGGTGGTCGCCGATCCCGTCCCAGGCCAGCAGCCCCACACTGTCGGTAACCGCGACTGCGGGCGTACCCAGCAGGGCCCGCAGATGCTTCACGCTGCGTGCGGCACTGCGTTCGGTCAACCCTTCACGGAGGGCGGGTGAAGCCAGGGAAGCGGTGTGCAGGGTGCGGAAGGTGGCGCGGTCGGCCTGGGTGCCGAGGTGGGTGCGCCGCCAGCGGAGAGCCATGGCCTCAGCGTAGTGCCGCCACGGCGCGAGGATCGGCGACGCAACGGTGATCGCGACGAGACCGGGAACGGGCCTAGGGTTCGCACATGTCCACTTCGCTCGCCACGCCGCAACGCTTCGGCAGTGGGTTGGCGTTCGCCCTCTTCTCGGCGCTCTGCTTCGGGCTCTCGGGGGTCTTGGCCAGTGGACTGATCTCGAACGGATGGTCGCCCGCCGCGGTGGTCACGGTCCGCGTCGTGGTGGCGGCGCTGGCGTTGGCGGTGCCGACGATGCTCGCACTGCGCGGGCGTTGGTATCTGGTCAAGCGCAACGTCGCGCTGATCGTGGCCTACGGCGTGATCGCGGTGGCCGGTGTGCAGTTCGCCTACTTCAGCGCGATCGCGCATATGGATGTGGCGGTCGCCCTGTTGATCGAGTACACCGCACCGGTCGCCGTGGTGGGCTGGATCTGGCTGCGCTACGGGCATCGGCCGAACGGCTGGGTAGGTCTGGGTGCGCTGATCGCCGCCGTCGGGCTGGCCCTCGTCCTCCAGGTCGGCACCCGCGCCGAGATCAGCGGGGTGGGTCTGGTCTGGGCGCTGATCGCGATGGTCGGGGTCGCCGGATACTTCATCCTCTCGGCACAGGAAGGCAACGGTCTGCCGCCGATCGCCCTGGCTGGTTGCGGTCTGGCGGTTGCCGCGGTCTTCCTGACGGCGGCCTGCCTGGTCGGCCTGATCGATTGGCAGCGCGGCGAGGCCGAGGGGATCTACCGGGGCCACGAGGTGGCGGCCTGGCTGCCGTTGTTGACCCTCGGCGTGGTCAGCGGAGCCTTGGCCTACGCCAGCGGGATCGCGGCCGGACGTCGGCTCGGTGCCCGGATGGCTTCATTCGTGGCGCTCAGCGAGGTGCTCGCCGCGGTGATCGCGTCCTGGCTGGTGTTGGGTCAGGTGCCCGGGACGGGGCAGTTCCTCGGCGGGTTCGCGATCCTCGCCGGTGTCGTGGTGGTCAAGCTCGGTGAGCCGACGCCGTCAGCGAAAGTCGATCAGGAGCAGGTCTGAGCCGTCGCTGCTGGGGGCGCTGAAGATCGGCCGGGCGGCCTCGGAGATCACCGGCGCGGGCGCGGCGGCGGGTTCACTCGCCGACTCTTCCTCGGACCGGGCCAACGCGATCGGCACCGTCGGTTCGTCGATGCCGCGTGGGCTGCTCCATGCCGACTCCAGAACGGTCGCCTTCCAACAGGCGCTTACCCACGGCAACTGCATGCCGTCGTTGCCGCGTCCGTAGTCGGCGTACAGCTCGAGCGCGGCGGCCAATCGCTGCTCGACGTCGTCGTGGTGGCCGAACTCGTGGCGGATCAGCTCGGCCAGTGACTCGTGGTTGACCTGCTGCCAGTGCCGGAAGAGGTCGTCGCTGACGAACCCGAAGAGCCCCGAGCAGGCGAGGGCCTCGGCCGGGTCGGAGAGGTAGTCGGCGCCCAGGGCCACATCGAGCTTGCGGGCCCAGGGGATGCGTCGGTCGCGCTGGTGCGAGAGCACCGCCAGCTGCCCTCCTGGTCGCAGTGCGCGCGCGTAGCTCTCCAGACTCTGCGGAAGCTGGTGCAGCACCAGGACGTCGACGGAGCGCGCATCGAGTTCGATGGCGCCGTCCGCGCCGAGGGTGGCCTCGACGATCTCGTGGTCACAGGCCGCGAAGGAGGCGGAGACAGCGGCGGCGAAGGGGCCGGGCGCGACTGCGACCGTTCGTGCCTCGTCGCCGCACAACCAACCCACCGCTGCACTCGGCAGAACGGGCCCGGGAGAGTCGAAGTGCTGGTCCATCAGGGTCGAGGTTACTTCGGTCGGACCACCCGTTCGCGGCCGCCGCACCGACGCCGGGCATTTTCTGGCGTCACCGGCACTGAGCAGCCCCGGCACCGCCACGTAGGCTCGGGGGCTATGAGTGCGGACCCGTTGGCCTCCCTGGCCTCGATGGAAGGCGTGCCGTCGGCTTTCGCGGCCACCCGTGACGGCATCGACGCGTTGCTGCGCGACCGTGGGTTGCGGCGCACGGAGCCTGCGTTCACCACCGAGTCCTTGCTGCGTGGGGCGATCGCGAGTGCGCGCCTGGAGGGTTCGACCTCGACCGCGGAGGAGATGCGCGAGGGCACCGGCGACGGGATCGTTCAGTCGGCGCTCCGGGTCTCCACCGAGGTGCTGAGCTTGGTGCCGACGGTCCGCGCGACGCCGTTGCAGGCGTTCGCCCGGCTCCACGCCGTCGCGGCAACCGGGGTGTTGGAGCCTGAGGAGTTGGGCCGCCCGCGCGACGCCGAGTCCGCGGAACGCCTGCGGGTATTGGCCTCCCGGCTGACGGCGCCGACGACGGCCCCGGCGATGTTGGTGGCGGCGATCGTGCATGCGGAGCTGATCAGCGCCGCGCCGTTCGCCTCGCACAACGGCATCGTGGCGCGGGCCGCCGAGCGGTTGGTGCTGGTGGCCCGTGGCGTCGACGAGAAGTCGTTGCTGGTGCCGGAGGGTGCCCACGCCCGACTGCAGGCTCAGTACGAGTCGAACCTGCGCGCCTATGCGCAGGCGAGTGGCACCAGCGGCGTGCACTCCTGGCTGCTCTACGCCGCCGAGGCCTACGCGGTTGCGGGTGAGCTCTCTCCGCTTCGCGGCTGAGTGTCGCGGCATCGCTGCGCCCGAACGTGCTCAGGACGCGCGAACGGCACCCGAACATCAAGAACGGGTGCCGCCGCTTTACACAAGAGCCTGGCTACCAGGCGTGCAACTCTTAATTGCTGCCACGGGTCGTAACCCGGGGAATCAGCGCCCTGTCAGAAGGGTAGATCGCCGCGTGGGTACCTGGCCCTCGTGCACGCTGTGAAGTTCTGACTCCATGCTTACGCCTCTTGGCGAGGCAGTTCAAGGGTTGACTTCCAAGCGGGTGCGTGCTGCCCGAAGTGCCTGCTGGAGCACGGGTGCAGGGTCAGGCGGAGGAACCGCGACGCCGGTTCAGCACGATCGCGCCGCCGACCACGGCGAGGCCGCCGACGGCCAACGCGGCCAAGGTCGGCTTCGCCGGCGGGAGCTTCACGGGCGACCCCAACGCCACCGGACGACTGAAGACCAGGACCGGCCAGCCCGAGCTCGCGGCGACCTTGCGGAGCTCCTTGTCGGGGTTGACGGCGTACGGGTTGCCGACCGCCTCCAGCATCGGGACGTCGGTGACCGAGTCGGAGTAGGCGTAGCAACGGCTCAGGTCGTAGCCGCGCTGCTCGGCGAGTTCGCGGATCGCGACCGCCTTGTTCTCGGCGTAGGCGTAGAAGTCGAACTCGCCGGTGTACTTGCCGTCGACGATCTCCAACCGGGTGGCGACGACGTGGTCGGCACCGAGCATCGCGCCGATCGGTTCCACCACCTCGGAGCCGGAGGTGGAGACGATGATGACGTCGCGACCGGCGGCGTGATGCTCCTCGATCAGCCGTACTGCTTCGGCGTAGACGATCGGGTCGACGATGTTGTGCAGGGTGTCGGCAACGATCTCGCGCACGGTCGCCACGTCCCAACCGGCGCAGAGCTGCGACATGAACTGGCGCAGCTTCTCCATCTGGTCGTGGTCGGCACCGCCGACGAGGTAGACGAACTGGGCGTAGGCCGAGCGGAGCACCGCGCGCCGCGAGATCAGGCCGCCGGCCTGGAACGGCTTGCTGAACGCGAGCGCGCTCGACTTGGCGATGATCGTCTTGTCGAGGTCGAAGAACGCTGCAGTGCGTCGCATGTCGGCCATCCTAGTGTCGGGTGCGGCGCGGACGGCGGTGCCTCGCTGGGGCAGGGCTGAGCCCGGGTTTCTTCCACAGCCGGCCGCACCGGGACTTTCTCCCCAGGTCGCCTCCGCGCCCTGGGGCGCCCGCTCGCGGCGGACCAGGGTGACGGCATGGACAAGCCGCTCATCCTCACCCGTGATCCTCAGCTCCTCGACCACCTGCACCAACTGAGTGCGGCAGCCGGAGCGACGCCGAACGTGCACACAGACCCACGTGGCGCGCTCGCCGCGTGGGCGACGTCGCACCTGGTGCTGGTGGGCGTGGACCTGCTCGGCGAGCTCCAAGCATTGGCCCCGAACCGACGACCGGGCGTCTATCTGGTCTCGATGGAGCATCTGCCCGACCGGGCCTTCCGCGAGGCCGTCGGCGTCGGGATCGACGGTGTCGCGGAGCTTCCCCGCAGTGACAGCTGGCTGATGGAGCTGCTTGCCGACGTCGGCGAGTTCCGCAGCAAAGGGGTCTCGATCGGGGTGGTGGCCGGCTCCGGCGGGGCGGGCGCCAGCACCTTCGCCTGTGCCCTCGCCGTGCAGGCCGCGACCCGGACCGATGCCGCCCTGCTCGACATCGATCCGTACGGTCCGGGCATCGACATGATCTCCGGCTTCGACCAGCTCGACGGCCTGCGCTGGGAGGGGCTGGGGCAGACGACCGGTCGGCTCAGCGCGCGCGTGTTACGTGAGTCCCTGCCGCGCAAGGGCCGGCTCGGCGTGCTGAGTTGGGCCGATCCACGGCGCGGCCTGGTCCCGTTCGCCGTCCGGGAGGCGATGTCGGCCTCGGTGCGCGGTCACGACATCACCGTCCTCGACCTGCCACGGACCCCGGACCCGGTGGTGGACGAGGTGGCCGCTCGGTGCACCCACCTGGTGGTCGTGGTCCGGACCGATGTCGCGGGGATCTCCGCGGCCGGTCGGCTCCTGGAGCGGATCCTGCCCGCGGGACCGGCCTCGGTGCTGGTCCGTGGCGGTGCCGCCGACCTCACTGCGATCGAGCGGGTCCTGGACGTCCCGGTGATTGCGGCGATGCCCGATCAACGTGGCCTCAACGAAGCGATCGACCTCGGGCTCGGGCCGATCCACTCACGTCGTTCCGTGCTGGCTCGGGCCGCCAAGGTGACCTTGCGACACTTCGGGTTGGAGCCGGCTCGTGGTCGTGCGGCGTGAACCGACGGTCGAGTCGGGTTCGGCGATCGAGCTGGCAGCACGGGTCCGTGATCGCCTCGCGCATGCAGGCGGTCGGATCACGCCGCAGATGGTCGCGGAGGCACTGCGCGAGAGTGGCACCGTCGTCGGCGACGCCGCGGTGCTTGAGGTGTTGCGGATCCTCAGGGCCGAGGCGCTCGGGGCCGGTGTCCTCGATCCGCTGCTCCGCGAGGCGGGGGTGACCGATGTCCTGGTCAACGGCGCTGACGCCGTCTGGGTGGACCGGGGCCGTGGCCTGGAGCGTGAAGGTTTGCGCTTCGCCGACGAAGCCGCGGTCCGTCGGTTGGCGCAACGCCTTGCTGCACTGGGCGGACGACGCCTCGACGACGCCGCGCCCCATGTCGACGTCAGACTTCCCGACGGCACGCGCTGCCACGCCGTGCTCTTTCCGGTGGCGCGCCCGGGGACCGCCATCTCCTTGCGCGTGCCGCGGGCCGCGGGCTGGTCGTTGGCTGAGTTGTCACAGGGCGGCACCTTCTCCGCTGAGGGTGCCGCGCTCCTGGCCCGGATCGTGGCGGCCAGAGCGGCGTTCCTGGTCTCGGGCGGAACCGGCGTCGGGAAGACCGCGTTGCTCTCTGCGCTGCTCGCTCGGGTGGCCGCGCAGGAGCGGATCGTGGTGGTCGAGGACTCCGGTGAGCTGGCGCCCAGACATCCGCACGTGGTGGCGCTGGAGGCGCGGACCACCAACGTCGAGGGCGGTGGGGAGATCTCGCTGCGGCAGTTGGTCCGTCAGGCGCTGCGGATGCGGCCCGATCGGTTGGTGATCGGCGAGGTCCGAGGGGTGGAGGTGGTCGACCTGTTGGCGGCGTTGAACACCGGCCACCAGGGTGGGTGCGGGACGGTCCACGCGAACTCAGCGGCTGCCGTCCCGACCCGCCTCGAAGCATTGGCGATGCCGGCCGGTATCTCCCGTGCCGCCCTGCACAGTCAGGTGTCGTCAGCCCTCGATGTGGTGATCCATCTCGGGCGCACCCGGACCGGTGAGCGACGACTGCAGGAGATCGCGGTGCTACGCCGGGACACCGAAGGGTTGGTCGCCACGGTGCCCGCGGTCAGCTTCACCGACGCGGGCGAGCTCGTCGAGGAGCGCGGGGTCGCCGCCTTGATCGAGCTCCTTGGCCCGAGTGTGTGATGAGTGCGGCGATGATCGCGGCCGGAAGCCTCGTCGCTCTCGCCTACCTGTTCTGTTCGCCGGTCCGTGGCCCCTTGGCGTGGTGGTTGCTGGTGCCCCTCTGCTCGGCGCTGCCCTGGCTCGTCTGGCCCGGAGCGGTCGGCGGTGGAGTCGCCGACGGTGCTCGGATCGGGTGGCGGGCGGGGGTCGTCGCGGTGTTGCTGGCGGTGCTCGGGCTCGCGGTGATCGGGCTGCGGCGGCGCCAACGAGCGCGGGCGCTCGCTCGTGAGCGAGCCGCTCGGGTTCGCGAGGTGTGCGACCTGTTGGCAGCCGATCTGGCCGCCGGACTCCCCACCGGTTCGGCACTGGCAGCCGCGGTCGAGGTGTGGCCGGCGTGGGAGGCGGTCGCGCAGAGCGATCGGCTCGGCGGTTCGGCGGCTGAGGCGATGCGCGAACTCGCTCACCAGGACGGGGCTGGAGATCTGATCCAGGTCGCTGCCGCCTGGCAGCTCTCGCAACGCTCGGGTGCCGCGCTGACCGCTGCCTTGGCCGAGGTCGCCCGAGGGTTGGCCGATGCGGAGCAGACCCGACGGGTGGTCCGCTCGGAGTTGGCCTCGGCGCGGGCGACGGCGCGGCTGGTGGCAGGGCTGCCGATCGCGACCTTGGCGATGGGCTCAGGGATGGGGGACCCGGTCGGCTTCCTGGTGACGACCCCGCTCGGTTGGGTCTGCCTGTTCGGCGGCGTGGCGCTCATCGTGGCCGGGCTCGCCTGGCTGGAGCAGATCGCGGCCCACGTGGAGGGGGAGGCGGCGTGATCGTGCTGGCGACGGCGCTGGTGGTCGTGGCGGTGCTACTCGCTGCGCCGGCTCGGGGTCCACTGTTGATGTCGGTGCGCGGTGGCCCCGATCCCGGACGTCGGGCGTCGGGTGTTGCTCCGAGCTCCAGCGGTCGTCGGCTGGTCCTTGCCGTGCTGGCGGGTAGCGGCACTGTCGTCATGCTCGGTGGCGTATTCGGTACGGCTGTAGGAGCGGCGGTCGCGACGATGGTGTGGACCCTGGCCGGACGGATGGAGACGCCGGAGGAACGCCGTCTGCGTGAACAACGGGAGCGCCAGCTGCCCGACGTCGTGGCGCTGCTGGGGATGGCGTTACGGAGCGGAGCCCCGGTGGCCAGTGCCATGGCGCAGGTCCGCGAGGTCCGCCCGGGCCCGGTAGCGGATGCACTCGCCCAGGTGGCTCAGGCCCTGGCTCGGGGAGTCGGACCGCGACAGGCCTGGTCGGTGGTGTTGGCCGATCCGGCGCTGGCCCGGTTGGCTCGCGGCCTGCTCAGGGCCGCGGAGTCCGGCGCGCCGGCCGCAGATGCGGTTGCGCGGATCAGCGCCGAGCTCGCGGCCGAACGCCGGATGGCGGTTGCGGACCGAGCTCGGACCGTCGGGGTCAAGGCTGCGCTCCCGCTGGGGATCTGCCTCCTCCCCGCCTTCCTGTTGCTCGGCATCGTGCCGCTGGTGGCGGCCTCGTTGGCCACGCTGCCGTGGTGAGGCTGCGGTGGATGAGGTTGCTGTGCTGAAGGGCGCACGCGGCAGACCCGCTCTTTCTCCACAGCGGTCGTCACTCGAACAGGAACCACAGCCGGCCAGGAGGTGGCTGCGCCGAGCCTGCCGAGGACGGACGGTGGAGGTCGGGCCACGGCCTAGCGACAGTTCGCACACACCACCCACAAGGAGTTTGACGATGGACCAACGACGGCTCACTGACGAACGCGGCATCACCACAGCCGAGTACGCGGTCGGTACCGCGGCGGGCGCGGGGCTTGCCGGGGTGCTTTACAAGCTGCTCACCGGTGGCTTCGGCGACCGGATGCTGCGTGGCATGTTCGACCACGTGCTGGGCATGCTCGGGATCGGCTGACGGCGGTGGACGCGACCTGCCGACGTTCTCGACACGCGTGCTCGGGAGCGCGACCGAAGTGTGAGCGCGGCGCGATCACGGCCGAGCTGGTCATGGCGCTCCCCGTCCTGGTGGTGCTGACCACGGCGATGGTCTGGCTGATCGCCTTCGGAGTCGGGCAGGTCCGGTCGGTCGACGCTGCCCGCGAGGCGGCGCGGGCTCTGGCCCGTGGCGAGTCGGAGGCGGTTGCGCGCGAGTTGGTGCAGCAGGTCGACCCTGGCGCGCAGGTGCGGATCAGTCGCTCGGGCGGCCGGGTCACGGTGGTAGTAGCGCAGACCGTGGCGGGGCCGGCCGGTGCCTTCAGCGGCCTGGGTGGGCGGACTCGGGGCGAAGCCGTTGCCGCGCTGGAAGAGACCGATCAGGGGGAGGCCCGGTGAGTAGATCGTTGAACGCCGAGGCTGAACGTGGTGCTGTGACCCTCCTGGTCGTGATGATGAGTGCGGTGCTCACCCTCTGCGGCGTGGCCGGCGCCTACGTCGCCGCCGTGACTAGCGCACACCGTGCCGCCCAATCGGCTGCTGATCTCAGCGCCTTGGCCGCTGCTGTCGCGCTCAGCGAAGGAGCAGATCCGTGCGCCGAGGCCGCCGCGATCGCGGTCCGCAACAGAGCCCACCTGACGGCGTGCCGACGGAAAGGAGAGGAGGTGTGGGTAGAGGTCGGTGTCACCATCCCGGCATGGGGTCGGGGTGGTGGCACCGCAATCGGTCGCGCTCGTGCCGGCCCGGCTGAGCCGCGTCCGTCACCTCGGAAGAAAGTGATTGCTGCAGCAGCAATAGCTGATTTCGGGGCAGGGAAAGCTTGGTTCTAGCAATAGTTTCTTTGTCACGGGGGTGACAAAAAGGCGACGATTCTTCCAAAATTGCTCACTCTCAGAAAGTTCCTTCTTGAGTTTGTTCGAATTTTGTGTGAGCGTGCGAGGTCAATCGATAGGGGCGGTTATGAACCAACGAACGTGGCGTCAAGTCTCCTGGCGAAGTCTGTGGGCGTTGATCGGTGCATCAGTGATGGTGGCTTCATGGATGGCCGAGTTTCCAGTGGCCGCGGAGCCGGTCAATGATGGAATCGTGCCGACGGCGAACTACAGCCCCCAGTGCATGGCGTGGACGTACACCTATCAGCAGAACTGCAGGGCCGACAACGCCACGCACAGCTACTACATGGACAGCAACGCGGCGATGGAGCTTGAAACGCCCGATCGGGCAGAGGTGAATGCAGCCATGAGTCGATGGGATGACAACACCGACGTGGATGTGGTCTACGACTCTTCGCCCGTATTTTCGGGGGCCGGAGAGACCGATGTCATCGTACAAGAGGGAAGTTTCGGGGCGCCTGACGACATTAGTGGGGTTACGTGGTGTGAAGACCCGCAGGACGATGCGACGTACCTGTGCGACCAGCACTACATCCGTATGCGTGGCGCTGGGACGATTACCGAAACTGTTTCTGGGCACGAAATTGGGCACACGCTCGGGTTTGTTCATCCGTGGAATTGGGCGCCTAGCAGGACGGCATGCGATGCAATCACAGGGATCATGCGGTCGTCGGCGTCATGTGGAGGCGGCGCAGCGCTCGGAGACGCCGTGAAGAACAACGCAAACTGGGTCTACTAGGAAGGTGAATGTGATGCGGGGAGTTGTGGCGGCATCGGTTGTTGGCTCAGTGCTGGCGTTGCTGGGGCAAGGGTGTTCGGCGGTGGCCAACGATCCAAAGGCCAAGTCGAAACCGACCGCGGAGCCCAGCGTCGTTCTTCTCGATGCGATGGAGGCCTATCCTTCGCGGACCTTCGAGGACTGGCGTGCTCACGCCGACGCGGTGGTGCTGGCCGAGGTGGTCTCCGAGCGAAGGGTTGAACCGTTGGAGGACGCGACTGCACCGAAGCGGTTCCCGGTCTCGCGGAAGATCGCCATCAAGGTGAGCGACGTCTATTGGGAGCGTCCCGGGGCGAACCCTCCCGCTGAGTTCGAGATGGAGGCGTTCGGCTGGATGACGTTGGAGAACGACGAGGAGGTGCCGATGGTGGCTCCCGACGCATCGCGACTCGAGGTCGGGCATCGCTACCTGCTCGCGGTGCATGACATCGAGAGGGCGACTCGCGCAGGCGACGTCGTCCGGTGGACGGTGCTCGGCTCCGGCGGCGCTCTGCCTGCCGACGCGCAGATCGGGGTCGGGGAGCTGGAGGCCCGCAAGGTGGCCGCACCCGAGCAGCGCAGCGCCGAGAGCGAGGTCGTCGCCGACGCGTTGGCCGGGTTGAGCTTGAGGGAGGCCGAGGAGGTCATCCGACAGAGTCTGCGCAGCACCCGCTGACGGCGGAGCGTCGCTGCGCTTACGCCTGTCCCATCAAGGCGACTGAATCAGGGCCGGGCGGGCGGATCGGCCGGGGGAGTAGTCGGCGGTGCCGTTGGTTCGTGGCGCTCCTGCTGAGCCAGCTTGCGGTGTTCGCGACGGACCCGGACCTCCCGTTTCGTACCGGCGAGGATCAGCCGTAGCGAGACCAACGCCAGCACGCCACAGGCCAGACCGACGCTGAAGAGGGCCATCGCGGACATATCGATGCCGTAGAGGGCGACGTTGTCGCCGTCGCTGACCAGGATGCCGCCGACGGTGGCAACGGCAACGGCTGCCAGGAGCAGGAATCCGAGTGCCAACATAGATCCACCGTAGGGCACCGACGGTGATCCGCCCGGTAGTCAGCGCCCGCCAGTCGGCGTCTCGCCGGTCGGTGCCGAACGGAGCAACAGATCAAGCAGGCGGACCGCCTCGGCCTTGTCGAGCGGATTGTTGCCGTTGCCGCATTTCGGCGACTGCACGCACGACGGGCACCCCTCGCTGCACCGGCACGAGGCGATCGCCTCCCGGGTGGCGCGCAACCACTCGGCCGCCACTCGGAAGCCGCGCTCCGAGAACCCGGCACCGCCCGGGTGGCCGTCGTAGACGAAGACCGTCAACTGACCGGTGTCCGGATGGAGCGCGGTGGAGACTCCGCCGATGTCCCAGCGATCGCAGGTGGCGAAGAGCGGCAGCAGACCGATCGCGGCATGCTCCGCCGCGTGCGCGGCACCCGGCAGGTCCGCCTCGGCCAGCCCCGCATCGGCCAACAGTCCGGCCGGGACCGTCCACCACACGGATGCGGTGTGCAGGGTCCGTGCCGGTAGGTCGAGCGGCTCTTCACCGATCACCTCGCCGCTGGGCACCCGCCGCTTGAGGAAGGCGACCACCTGATGGGAGACCTCGACCTCGCCGAAGCTCAACCGGCAGTCGCCCCAGGCGGTATGTTCGCGCTCGGCGCGGATGGTGATGTCGACGATCTCGCGCGCGGACGTCGAGTAGCCGGGGTCGGCGCGCTCCATCACGGCGACGTCGGCGTCCAGGTCGAGATCGTGGACCAGCCACGTCTCGCCGAGATGCAGGTAGACCGCCCCGGCATGAGCGGTGCCATGCGCCGAACCGCCGTCGACGGTGCCGACCACGCGACCGCTGGAGCCCTCGATCAAGGAGACCGGCGAGCCGCCGGTGGAGCGGATGTCGGCCAGGTCGCTGGCGCGGCGGCGGTCCGTCCAGAACCAACGTTCGCCACGCCGTCGCAACAACCCGGCGTCGGCCAACGCGTCCGCAGCTACCCGGGCACCCGGACCGAACAACTCCAGGGCCGCCGGAGTCAGCGGTGCCTCCTCGGCAGCTGCGCACAGGTGTGGGCCCAGGACATGAGGGTTGGCCGGGTCGAAGACCGACGCCTCCACCGGCTTGCCGAGCAGCGCCTCGGGATGGCTGACCAGATAGGTGTCGAGCGGATCGTCGCGCGCCACCATGATCCCGAGCGCATCCTGGCCGTCACGCCCGGCCCGGCCGAGTTGTTGCCACATCGCGGCCCGGGTGCCGGGGAAGCCGGCCAGCAGGACGGCGTCCAGGCCGCTGATGTCGATGCCGAGCTCCAAGGCGTTGGTGGCCGCGATCCCGAGCAGGTCGCCGGAGCGCAGGCGCTGCTCCAACGCCCGTCGCTCCTCGGGCAGGTACCCGCCTCGATAGGGAGCGACTCGCGCCGGGAGGGAGGCGTCCACCTCGGCCAGGTGGTCGGCGACGGTCGCCGCGACCGTCTCGACGCCTCGGCGAGACCGGACGAAAGCCAGCGACCGGACTCCCTGCACCACCAGGTCGGTCAACAGGTCGGCCACCTCGGCGCCGGCCGAGCGCCGCACCGGGGCGCCGTTCTCTCCGAGATGCGAGGTGAACGGCGGCTCCCACAACGCCAGAGTGAGCCGCCCGCGGGGCGACCGGTCGTCGGTGACGGCGTCGAACTCGAGGCCCGTCAGCCGGTGGCCGAGGGCGTCCGGATCGGCCACGGTGGCGGAGGCGAGCACGAAGGTGGGGGAGGCGCCGTACATCGCGCAGACCCGGCGCAGTCGGCGCATCACGTGCGAGACATGCGCCCCGAAGACGCCGCGGTAGTGGTGAACCTCGTCGATCACCACGTAGCGCAACGAGCCGAAGAACTTCGCCCAGCGGGCGTGCCCGGGGAGCAAGGAACGGTGCAGCATGTCCGGATTGGTCAGGATGTACTCGCCGTGGGTGCGGGCCCAATCCCGTTGCTCGCGGCTGCTATCACCGTCGTGGGTGGTGGCCCGGACGCCGAGGCCCAGTGCCAGGACCGCTGCCAGCTGGTCGTTGGCCAGGGCCTTGGTCGGTGCGATGTAGAGGGTGCTGGCGCCGCGCTCGCCGCGTGGGCCGCGTTCGGCGAGGGCATCGGAGAGGGCAGGCACCTGGTAGGCGTGAGACTTCCCCGAACCGGTCCCGGTCGCGATCACGACGTGGCGCCCGGCGTGGGCCGCCTCGGCCGCCTCGACCTGGTGGGCCCAGGGCCGCTCGACGCCCCGCGCCGTGAAGGCGGCGACAACGTCGTTCCGCACCCAGGTGGGCCAGTCGGCGTGCTCGGCCCGGCGGGGCGGCAGCACGTCGAGGTGGGTCAAGCGGTCCGCACGGTCCGGGGTGACCAGGTGGTCGACGAGATCACGGCCGGGGCGAGCAGGAGAGGCGAGCGGGGGTGTCACCACTCCAGTGTGGCAACCACCCCCGACAATCCACAGCGGGCACCGCCTCCGCGCCGAAGGTGTCTTCGGTGGTACCCGGATTCAGCTCGGGTGCGCACAGCTGATTAACAGCGGATCGGGTGGTGACAATGCGCAGGTAAGGGCAGGCATGGTTTGATAAGCGGACGGAAACAGAGCAGATCGGGGGCTCTGTACTGACCTGAGGCGTAAAGCCAGAGGGAGTGACGTGGACCTGAGTCTCAAGATCCGCGAACAGGGTGGGGCCACCATCGTTGCTGTCGCGGGTGAGATCGACGTCTACACCGCGCCCAAATTGCGCGACCAGATCACGGATCTTGTGGGCGGCGGTCAGTACCGGCTGATCATCGACATGGAAGCGGTCGAGTTTCTTGACTCCACAGGTCTCGGCGTCCTGGTGGGCGGCCTGAAGAAGGTACGCGCCCACGACGGCTCCTTGGAGCTGGTCTGCACCCAGGAGCGTCTGCTCAAGATCTTCCGGATCACCGGCCTCGCCAAGGTCTTCGCGATCCACAGCTCCGCCGACGAGGCCGTCGCCTCCTGAGTCGACGCCAGACGGTCGTCCGTCTGGTGCAACGTTTTCCGGACTCCCTGCGTAACAGGGGGCGTGGGAACAGAATCGGTGCTCATGGAGCAGAGAACGCCCGTCGCCTTCGACGACTGGGTCCGAGTCCGCTCTGCCGCGCTCCAACGCTTCGCCTATCTGATCACCGGCGACGCGGCAGAGGCTCCTGACCTGGTTCAGGAGGCGCTGGCGAGCGCCTGGCCGCGGTGGTCGGAGCTGGTCGCACGCGGCACCGTCGAGGCCTACCTGCGGCGCAGCATCGTGAACGCCAGCATCTCGCGGTGGCGCAAAGAGGGGCGCCGGGTCGTCCATGAGGACCCGGCCGCACTCGCCGAGGTCACGACGCCGGGCGCCGACACGGGAATCGGTGACGCCGACGCCGCCTGGCGGCTCTGCGCCACGCTGCCTCCAGCACAACGGGCCGCCGTCGTACTCCGCTTCTACGAGGACCTGGCCTTCAGCGAGATCGGTCGGATCCTCGACTGCACCGAAGCCACGGCGCGTTCCCACGTCCATCGTGCGCTGCGTTCGCTGCGCACCCGATTGGGAGAGATGAGCGATGACTGACGACGCGATGGAGCCGACCGGACCCGACCTCGGCGACGCAGGCCCCGGCCGCGGCGACGACCCGGCAGGCGACGGGCCTGGCCGCGACGACCTGGCGGGTGAGGCGTTCCGTGCTGCGTTCGCCAGAGAGGCGCACACGTTTCAACCGACGTCTGCTGACGACCTCCTGGCTTCCTTGCCGACGGTGCGCCGCCGTCCGCTGCGTCGCTGGGCAGCCCCACTGGCGGCGGCGGTTGCGGTCGGGATGATCGGCGTCGGGGTAGCGGCGGTGATCGGATCCGACGAGTCGACGTCGAACCCGGACGCCTCTGTCGCCGACCGCACCACCTCGGGCGGGGATTGGCGCTACGAGTCGATCGGTGACGTGTCGATCAAGGTCCCTGAGGCTTGGCCGTACCTCTCGCCGCCAGGTGACCAGTGGTGTGTCAATGAGAAGGCGGCCAAGGCAACGACCGCCGAACCGTATGTCGGGCTGAGCAGTGGATTCAGCACGCTCGTTCTGTGCACCAACGAGGAAGCCCCCAGTCCGATCTTCGGGGACCTGCCGGCACGCTTCTGGAGCACCCACATCGAGCTCGGATTCGTGACTCCCGAAGCGTTGCCCGAGGGGGAGACCGCGGCCGACGGCTGGACCAGAATCGTGCAACGCGCGGGTGAGGTGCAGCTGACCGGCTATGCCGATGCTGAGCACCTGGAGCTGATCCGGAAGGTCCTTGCATCGGTCAGGGTCGCTGAGGCCGACCCGCTCGGCTGCCCGGCTACCGCGCCGACGTCGGTGCGGCCGCCCGCTGCCTTCGACGTGGAGACGGTGAAGGTGAGTCGGGTGGTGATCTGCCAGTACTACGCCGACGGCTTGGTGGGGCCGCAGGTGCGGACGACGTCATGGCCCTTGCAGGCTTCGCGGGAGATCCCTGACCCCGAGGCGCTGCTTGCAGCGATCCAGTCCGCGAGGCCCGGCGGAGGTCCGGATCGTCCGAAGACCTGCATCGAGACCGAACAACGTGGACCGGATTTCGTGCTCCGCCTCGAGACCGCCGAGGGGCTCCGGGAGATCTGGGGCCGTGCGGGCAACTGCCGCTACAACGGTCTGGACGACGGGACGACGGTCCGAGAAATCACCACAGCGAACTGCGCCCCGCTGTGGGGAGGCCGGGTCCGGTTGTGGGTAGGAAGCAGCGCCGTCATGGAACGCTGCCAACCAAGCTGAGGCGTGGCCTCGCCTCCGGGCGAGGCCACGTAGCCTTGACCCGTGAGCAACGACTTCGTGCCCGCGCTGCGGGAGGCACTGGACAACGCCGGTTACACCTACGACGGGGTGGCCGACCTGCTGGGCGAGACCGCTCACTCCGCGCTGTCACGCAACGAGACGGTGCCCGGCCTGCGCCGCACTCGCGGTGGTTCGCCGATCGAGACGCTCACCCGACTCTTCCTGCTGCAGACGCCGGTCACCGGCGACGAGGCGGACGCCGCCCTGCCCGGCCTGGTCGACCGACTCTGCAACGAGGGCATGCTGGAGCAGAGCATCGGTGAGGTCGCGGCCCGGATGGACATCCGGCCCTACGCCACCGAGGACGACGACCTCTGGGTGGTCAGCGACCTCACCCCCGGCCTGGACGGCACGCCGAACAAGGTCGGCGCCGACCACGTGCTTGGCATCTCCAGTGCCGCCACTTCGCTGGCCCAGATGACGATCCGCGACGAGGTCACCCGCTCCCTGGACCTCGGCACCGGCTGCGGCGTGCAGGCGCTGCACCTGGCCCAGCACTCGCAGCAGGTCGTCGCAACCGACATCAACAAGCGCGCGCTCTGGATGACCGAGCTCAACGCCCGCCTGAACGGCGTGCCGACCGGGCGGATCGACGTCCGCGAGGGCTCGTTCTTCGAGCCGGTGCGCGGCGAGACCTTCGACCTGATCGCCACCAACCCGCCGTTCGTGATCTCGCCGGCCACCGATGAGCGCCTGGTCTACCGCGACTCCGGCCTGCCGGGCGACCGCGTCGTCGAGGACATCGTCCGGGCCGCCCCGCGGTTGCTCAACCCCGGTGGCTGGTGCCAGATCCTGGCCAACTGGGTGATTCCGGCGGACCGCGACTGGACCGAGCGCCTCGGCGAGTGGATCGACGAGTGCGACGCCTGGGTGGTTCAGCGCGAGGTGATCGACCCGGCCGGCTACGTCGAACTCTGGCTCAAGGACGCCGGCCTCCAGGGCAGCCCGGACTACGTGCGTCGCTACGACACCTGGCTGGCCTGGTTCGAGCAACAGGGCATCGAGGGTGTCGGCTTCGGCTGGATCAACCTGCGCCGCACCGACGCCACGCCCACCCTCCGTCTGGAGGAGTGGCCCTACGACGTAGAGCAGCCGATCGCGCCCACCTTCACGGCCTGGTCGCGGGCGATCGACTCCCTGGCGGAGTTGGACGACGACGCGCTGCTCGCCGCACGACCGGTGGTCCGCTCCGACGTCCAGCAGGAGACCTTCGGCGCCCCGGGCGCGGAGGACCCGGCCACTGTGGTGTTGCGTCAGCAGCGTGGCCTGCGCCGCGCGCGACAGGCCGACACGGTCGAGGCGGCACTGGTCGGTGCCTGCGACGGCGAGCTGACCGTCGGCCAGATCCTCAGCGCGCTGGCCTCCTTGCTCGACCTCGACGCCGCGACGTTGGCGGGAGAACGGCTGGCCGCGGTGCGGGAGCTGTTGGTGGAGGGCTTCCTCGAGATCTGACGTGGCGACCGCCCACAGCCATACCCGGTACTGGTTAGGCTGTGGGCGTGTCGAGCCCAGGTTGGTACCCAGATCCGTCCGGTCAGCCCCAGTCGTTCCGTTACTGGGACGGTCAGACGTGGAGCGAGCAGACCACCAGTAACCCTTACTCCCCGGCGCCGGGCGGTGCCGGGGCGAGCGAGCCCGCGCCGAGCGATCCTGCTCCGCAGGTGCAGTTCGGCCAGGGTGAGCCGGTCGCCGACCCGGCATCGACCGGCGAGGTTCCGACCGCTGAGACCTGGGTGCAGCCGCCGGCTGCGGAGCAGCCCGCTCAGTCGACTGCGGACTCCTGGGGACAGCAGCCTGCCGAGCAGCCGCCCGTTGAGCAGCCTCCCGCCGAGCAGTGGGGGCAGCAGCCGGGCTACGGCGAGGGCGCGCCCTACAGCACCGGTCAGCAGAGCTATGGGCAGCCCGAGTACGGCCAGCAGCCGCCGGCGGACCAGTGGGGCCAGCAGCCCGCCGCTGACCAGTGGGGCCAGCAGCCCGGCTACCCCCAGCAGGAGTACGGCCAGCAGCCGGGCTATGCCCAACAAGGCGGCTATGGCCAGCAGCCCGGCTACGGCGAGCAGCCCACCAGCCAGTTCGCTGCCCAGCAGTCGAGCTACGAGCAGTGGGGCGACCAGCCCGGCGGTTCCGGCTTCGGCACCCCGCCGCCCAACCAGTGGGCGCCGATGCCCGGTGGCGGCGACGGCGGCAACGGCGGCGGACGCAAGCTCGGCCTGCTGATCGGTGGGATCGTGCTGGCGCTGGTCCTCGTGGTCGGCATCGTGGTCGCGGCGATCACCATGACCGGCGACGACAGCGACGAAGCCAAGGGCGGTGACGAGACCTCGGCGACCAACGAGCCTACGGACGAACCGACCGACGAACCCACCGAGAGCACCGAATCGCCGACGGAGTCGACCGAGTCGCCGACGGACGAGCCGACCACCGGTGCGCCGAGCGAGCTCTGCATGAGCGGTCAGCCGACCATGCGCGAGGCGCACCCCGAGGACGGTCGCCTGCACGGCGGCGGCCTCAGCGTCGACAAGCCCAAGGGCTACCAGCTGGGTGCCTTCGAGTCGGCCTTCACCTTCGCCAGTGACGTGGTCACCGTCTACCGCGAGATCGAGGCGAAGTGGGTCGCCGTGCACGCACTCGGCTCGGTCTCCCGTGCCGCTGCCGGTGACGACCTCGAGTCGGCGACCCGCGCGGTGATGGCCTGCATCGCCGAGTCGGACGCCTTCTACACCAACGTCACCGACACCAAGGAGTTGGAGAGCAAGGCGTTCGAGGTCGGCGGCAAGAGCGGCTGGCTGGTGCGCCAGCAGATCCTGATCGACGACCCGGCCATCGAGGCCGAGGGCGACGAGCTGGTCGTCGTTCTCGTCGACACCGGAGATCCGGAGAGCTACGCCTTCTACAACGGCGGCTCCACCATCGGCGACAAGGTCTCGACCGCTCGTCTGGAGGAGACGCTGAAGAACCTCAGCGTCGACTGAGCTGTATCACCCTTTCCGCTGCTGCCCGCCGAGTCACCGACCGGTGGGCAGCAGTGTCTTCAGCTTGTCGACAGCGCGGTATCCCTCCGGCACTCCCGTGACCAGGGCCGCGATGCTCTCGGAGTTGTCGGTACGGAACGGCAGGATCGCCTGGTAGCCGGGGGAGAAGTACCACTCCCGGGCCGCGTCCTGGCTGGGGAACTCAACGATGATGACGTCGCCGTCCCAGGTGCCCTCGGCCGGTGTCAGCTTGCCGCCGTGCACCAGGAAATGGCCGCCGAACGGGGCAAGGGTCTCGTCGATCCGCTCGATGTACTCGATGATCTGGTCATTGACGTCGACGTCGCGCAGGTAGGCGATCGCATAAGCCTTGGTCATGGGTTCCTCCTTCGTGGGTGGTGCCCAGCGGCACCGGGTCACACCAGCCAACCCGTTGCCCGTCGTCGCGTCGATTACCCGTCAGGTCATGGCGAGGGTGCCGGTCGCGGCCCTAGGGTTTCGGCATGCAGCGCAGCGAAGCGGGGAACCTACTGCGTGACTGGCGGCGTCGTCGTCGGCTCTCGCAACTCGAGTTGGCCAGCCGGGCGGGCGTCTCGGCGCGGCATGTCAGCTTCGTGGAGAACGGGCGCTCCAAGCCGACCAGCGCGATGATCCTGCGGCTCTGTGACCAGTTGGCGGTGCCCTTGCGCGAGCAGAATCGATTGCTGCTCGCGGCAGGGTTCGCTCCCGCCCACGCCCAGCACGACCTCCGGGAGCCGTCGATGAGCCAGGCCCAGCAGGCGATCCAGGCGATCCTCACCGGCCACCTCCCGCATCCTGCGCTGGTGATCGACAGTGGGTGGGACATCGTCGACGCGAACGCGGCGGCGTGGGCGTGGCTGGCCGAGGTGGACCAGGCTCTCCTGGAGCCACCGGTCAACGTGATGCGACTCAGCCTGCACCCGTCCGGGCTGGCGCCGATGATCCGCAACTTCGAGGCCTGGAAGGAACATCTGCTGCGTCGGCTGCACCGGCAGTTCGACCTGACCGCCGATCCGAAGCTTGCCGAGTTGATGGAGGAGTTCGGTGCTCCTGGCGAGCCGATCGCGGACGAGACGCCGGCCCTGGTGGTTCCGCTCGAGCTCACCTTCGACGGCGTCGAGCTATCGCTGATCTCGACGACCACAGTCTTCGGGACGCCGTTGGAGGTCACTTTGTCGGAGCTGGCGATCGAGGCGTTCTATCCGGCGAACGAGGCCACCCGCGCCTTCCTCTCAATGTGACCTGACGGTCGTCGTCAGCAGGAATTCGCAGCGCTGAGGTCACATTGAGCTAGTCGTCGAAGCCGCGGGCAGCCAGGGCGTCACCGAGTTCGTCGGCCCGTCGGAGGGCGCCGACCACGAACGGCACCGCCATCGCCCGAACGCTGATCCTCAGGCCGCGGGCCTGCTGCGCCTCGGTGATCTGGCCAGCCAACTCGGCCATCAGCGGGACGGCGCGGATCGCGAGGTTCAGCAGCAGCCCGACCCGCTCGGGGTTGACTCCGATCATCCGGAGCGGGCCGCAGACCCGAACCACGACGTCGATCAGGTCGGTGGTCTTCGTGGTCAGCGTGACCAGATTCGCCAACAGCACAAGGGCGACGATGACGCCGGTGATCACCACAGCGCGTTGCCAGCCGACCACGATCGTCTGGAAGACGCTGAGCGGAACGACCACCCACAGCAGGGGCCGGATCGAGGCGAGGAGCACCGACGCCGGGATCCGGGCCACCGCATAGCCGAGCAGTACGACAACCAGGACGACGACCGTTTGGATCGGGGTGTCGACGAAGATCGAACCGATGCCGGCGCCGAGCAGGAGGAGCAGCTTCAACCCTGCCGGGCTCCGATGGAACGGAGAGCTCCCGGGCCGGTAGAGGCCGATCGTGGTGCTCACTCCATCAGCCCGAGATAGTGCTCGATCGCCTTGTCCGGAAGGCCGTCGAAAACCAGGCGCGACTCATCGAAGACCAGCACCCGTTCGAAGTCGGCGAGCAGGTCGAGGTGGTGCGTCACCAGGATGACGTTTTGCCGCATCGCGTTGATCGCCGCCACCACCCGACGGGTGTTGCGCAGGTCGAGCAGGGTGGTGGGCTCGTCCATCACCAGGATCTCAGGGTCCGTGACCAGGATGGAGCTCAAGGCCAGCATCTGCTTCTGGCCGGCCGACAACAGGTGGGCGGGGTGCTCCTCGTACCCCTGGAGCCCGTGCGCGGTGAGGATCGCGGTCACCCGGCTGGCGATCTCTGCCTTCGACAGGCCGCGGCGGCGCAACCCGAACGCCACATCCTCGGCGACGGTCGGCATCACGATCTGCGAGTCGGGGTCGGTGAAACAGAAGCCGACCTGACGCCGCACCTCTCGACCGTCGCCGGCGGTCTCCAGGCCGTTGATGGTGACGGTCCCCTGGGAAGGCACGATCAAGCCGTTGAGCATCCGGGCGAAGGTCGACTTGCCGGAACCGTTGGCACCGATCACGCCGATCCGGTCCTCGGTCAGGCTGAGGTCGAGGTCGCGCACCACGGGCGTCGTGCTCCCGGCGTAGTGGTGGGAGACACCGGTGAACCGGATCAGCATGCCTCGACCACCATCGCCACGCCCATGCCGCCACCGGCGGCGATCGCGGCGAGGCCGTAGCGGCCGCCCGGCTGGGTGATGAGTTGGCTGAAGAGGCGGACCGCCAACACGGCACCTGAGGCGCCCCACGGATGGCCGAGGGCGAGCGCGCCGCCCTGCCGGCAGACCCGGTCCGAGTCGAGCCCGAGTTCGTCGCAGCAGGCGAGCACCTGGCCGGCGAACGCCTCGTTGAACTCGATCACGTCGACCTCGTCCAGGGTGATTCCCGCTCGCTTCAACGCCGTCTGCGAGGCAGGAACCAGGCCGCGACCGGGCCGGGACGGTTCGACGCCGGAGGTCGCGGTGCTCAGGATCCGCAGCCCGGGCAGGCCGAGTCGGGCCTGGAGTTCCGGGCTGACGACGGCGACCGCGGCCGCGCCGTCGCTGATGCCGCAGGAGTTGCCCGCGGTGACGCTGCCGCCGGGACGGAAGGCTGCCGGGAGCCGGGCGAGCCGTTCGGGGCTGAGCCGGGGGCGTGGTCGGTCGTCGCGGACCACCTCGCCGATGGCGACCAGTTCGGCGTCGTAGTGCCCCGCCTCCCGGGCGCTGATCGCCAACGCGTGCGAGCGCGCGGCGTAGGCGTCCTGGCGTTCGCGGGTGACGCCGGCCTCGGTGGCGAAGAGGTCGTTGGCCAACCCCATCTCCAGATCCTCGAGGGAAGCGGGGGTGAAGGGCGCGCGCTCGTAACGCACCGGTTCGTCGCTCTCCGCAGTCGGCGGCCAGAACCGCCACGGCGCGGTGCTCGGCGACTCGACGCCGCCGGCGAAGATCAACTCGGCTCCACCGCGCACTGCCTGGGCGGCCAGGTCGATCGCGGCGAGCCCGCTGGCGCACTGTCGGTCGACGCTCAGACCTGGGACGCTCTCACCGAGGCCCGCGACCAAGGCACTGACCCGGGCCGGGTTTCCGCCGGGCCCCATGCAGTTGCCCAGGACGACGTCGTCGGGGACGGCGTTGGTCGCGAGCCGTTCGCGCAACGAACGGAGTACCGGCGCGGCAAGCTCATCGATGGGTCGCCGGGCGAGGGAGTGTCCGGTGGTTCCGATCGGGGTACGGGCCGCGGCGACGATCACCGGCGACGCATTCGCAGTCAAGACAGGCTCCTCGCCACTTCCACGGCAACAGCGGCTCGATCGATCTTCCCACCTGGCGTCAGTGGAAGGGTCGCCAGGTGCACCCAGCGGCGTGGCTGTTGGGCGGGGGGCAGGGATCGCCGCGACACCTCGTGCAGGTGGGCGACGTCGTCGGGGTGCGTCACCGCTGCGGCGACGATCTGCCCCACTTGGGTGTGGTCGAGCCCGAGCACGACGACGTCGCCGCGGGCCTCGGGCTGCAGGACGGACTCGATCTCGCTGATCCGTACCGTCGCTCCAGCGGTGGTGATCGCGCCGTCGCGACCGTCGATCCGGACCTGGCCGTCGCGCACCTGACCACGGTCGCCGACGGTGACCCAGCCGGCGTCGTCGCGGCGCAACGTGTGCTCGGGCGCGAGGTAGCCCTGACAGAGATACGGCGAGCGGACCCAGATCTCGCCGTCCCGGTCGACGACGTCGACGCCGGGGAAGGGTCGGAGTGCGTCGGCGTGCTCACCCCAGGCTACGAAGGAGAGTTCGGCTGCGCCGTAGTAGTGGTAGAGCGTGACCCCGGCGGCGACGGCGTCGGCGTGGACACGGCGGGTGAGCCGGTCACCGGCGGTGATCACGTGGACGCCGCGGAGCGCGGCGGGCTCCTGGGCGAGCAGCCGGGCCAGCGTGGACGGCGTCAGGTGGGCGTGGGTGGCGCCGTTCAGCTCGGTGCTGCGTTCGGCCCCGGCCCAGCGTGCGTGGACGGCGCCGAACAGGTTCATCGTGGCGGTGACCGGGCCCGGGATCCAGACCTTGCTGGCGGTGTCGATCCTGGCCAGTTCGCTGAGGTGACCGAAGGAGTCGAGCCACGAGTCCGTCGTCCGCACGATGCTCCGCGGCGCGGAGGAGGTGCCCGAGGTGCTGAGCGCGAGCAGGCGCCCTTCGTGGTGGGCGGTGAAGAAGGCGGCGACCGGGTCCGGGCTGGCCAGGAGGTCGAGTGGGGCGTCGGCCGACTGGGGCCCGGGTCCGGTCATCGGGGTGCTCAGACCGAGGTGGACTCGGCGAGCGGCTGCTTGCTGCGGCGGTTCGGGAGCAGGCCCGGGTAGGCAGCGTGGACGCCGCGCGCGACGATCGCGCACAGGACCGCCTTGGCGGTGTCGCCGGGGACGAACGCCCAGGCGACCTTGGTGGCGGCGCTGAAGCTGATGTCGAGCCGCTCCATCATGCCGACGATGCCGATCAGGTTGAGCAGGGCGACGCCGATGATCAGGTTGATCGCGATGCCCCAGGTGAGGCGGTACGGGGCGCCGACCGCGTAGACCAGGGCGCCGATCAGGAAGGCCGCGATCGGGAAGCCGATCAGGTAGCCGACCGAGGGGCCGCTGAAGACGCCGAGTCCGCCGCGGCCGCCGGCCAGGAGGGGGAGGCCGAGGGCGACCAGGGCGAGGAAGACGACGACGGCGAGCCCGCCGCGCTTGGGGCCGAGGATGGCGCCGGCCAGCATGATGCCCAGGGACTGGGCGGTGATCGGGACCGAGCTGCCGAAGCCGGAGAAGGCGGGGATGAGGCCGAGGGCGGCGATCATGCCAGCGAAGATGGCGATCATCGCGAGATCGCGGCTGGGCGTGGAGTTCTGACGGTTCATGATCACTTCCTGAGGTGACGGGGGCATCACGGAAGGACCATTCTTACCGGAACTGAACAGTGTTCGGTAATTGCGGTTTCAGAGCGCTTTGTTAACGACCAGTAGAGCCAGCGGGACCAGGGTCACCGTCGCGGTCGCTACCAGGGAGAGGGTCACCGCGCGGGCCGGGACCGGCCACAGATCGCGTACCGCGATCCCGAGGCCGAGGCCGAACATGCCGGCGGCGAGCAGGATGCTGCTCGCGTCGCTCGCCAGATCGAGCGCGACCGGGGGTAGGATTCCGGTCGCCCGGAGCGCGACGGCGCCGATGAAGGCGGTCAGGAACCACGGCACCTCGCGGAGCGAGAAGCCGCCGCCGGCGTGGTGGGAGCGGGCCACGGCATGGTGGACCGGAGCCAGCATCAGGACTCGGCCGAGCTTGATGCTCATCGCGATCGCGAGCGCCCCAGGACCGATCAGCGCCGCGGCCGCCGCGACCTGGGCGACCTCATGGATGCTGGCGCCTGCCCACAGCGCGGTGGTTCGCTCGTCGAAGCCGAGCAGGTCGCCGAGCAGGGGGATCGCGGCCAGCATGACGGTGCCGTGGATCGTGACCAGGGCAAGTGCCAGGCCGACGTTCTTCTCCTTCGCCTTCGCCGAGTCCTGGACCGCGGCGATCGCCGCCGCGCCGCAGACCGCGAAGCCGGAGGCGAGCAGGCTGACCAGTTCCTGCTCGAGCTGCATCCGGCGTCCGACCCACCGGGTCAGGTAGAAGGTGCTGGCCACGGTGGCGACGATCAGCAGCAGTCCGAAGAGCCCGAGTTGGGCGATGTCGGAGAGGGCGAGCCGCAGGCCGAGCAGGGCGACGCCGAGCCGGAGCATGAACTTGGCGGCGCTGGCGCAGCCATCGAACAGGCGGGCCTTTGCGAGGCGGGAGTTGGCCACCGCTGCGCCGAGGGCGAGCGCCAGGATCAGCGGGCTGACCAAGGGGAAGAACTGGCTGACGCACCAGGCGCCGAGGGCGACGGCGAGCGGCGCCTGCCAGCGGCGGACTGCGGTCTGCGGCAGCGTGCTGGAGGACATGATCCGACCCTCTCCGGGCTGGAGCGCACCCGGTAGACGCCGGTTTGACGGCAACTCATAACCTTCAGTTATGAGCACCTGGCCCGACCTGGAGAGCCTCCGGCTGCTGGTCGCCATCGCGGACCTCGGCAGCATCGGGGCGGCCGCCCGCGACGAGGGGATCACCCAACCTGCGGCCAGCAAACGGATCCGTGCCCTGGAGGCCCGATGGCGGCTCCGCCTGCTGGAGCGGTCGAAGCGCGGCTCGGTGCTGACCGACGACGGTGCCGCCGTCGTCTCCTGGGCCCGCCAGGTGCTGCACGAGATGGAGGTCATGCAGACCGGAATCGAGGCACTCAGCGCGGAACGGCGCTCCGGTTTGTCGGTCGCAGCCAGCCTGACCGTCGCCGAGTTCATGCTGCCGCGCTGGATCGGCGAACTGCGGATGCAGGAGGCGTCGCTGCAACCGCTGCTGCGGGTCGTCAACAGCGAACACGTGGCCGAGTTGGTCCGCTCCGGCGAGGCCGACATCGGCTTCATCGAGACCGCCGTGCTGCCGCGCGATCTCTCCGTGGTCCGCCTCGGCGTCGACGCACTCTCCATCGTCACGTTGCCGAACCACCCCTGGGCGTTGCGGACGACGCCGGTCCCACGGGAGGCGCTGATCGAGGCCGAGTACGTGTTGCGCGAACGCGGCAGCGGAACCCGGAGCACCTTCGAGAGCGCGCTCCGCGTCGAACCCCGGCTCGCTCTCGAAGCCGGCTCGACCAGCGCCCTGGTCGGCGCCGCCCTCGCCGGCCTGGGCCCGGCCGTCGTCTCCAGTCGGGCGGTGGCCCACTACGTGGAGACCGGGCGCCTGGTGGAGATCCCGCACGAGCTCTATCTGTGGCGGCCGATCTCCGCGGTCACCGATCCCCAACGCCGGTTCAACGAGCACGCCGAGGCGCTGACCAAGATCGCACAGCGGGCGGTGCGCCGCGACCGCGCGGAGTTCCCGGAGGGCTGAGGCTCGCCGGCTTGGAGCGAGCGGCGAGCGCCGCCGTCGAGGTGTACGGGGCAGGGCCGCCAGGACCACGAACGGGTGCACCGCAGGCGGAAGATGGCGACACGCGCTACCGTAATCGGCCGTGAGACCCTTCCGATGTCGGATCGGGGTCACTGAGAGGGAAGAAGAGTCCGTGGCGCACAAGCTGGTCATCGTGGAGTCCCCGGCCAAGGCCCGCACCATCGCGGGGTACCTGGGCAAGGGGTACGTCGTCGAGTCTTCGATCGGCCACATCCGTGACCTGCCGCAGAGCGCTGCGGATATCCCGGCCAAGATCAAGGACAAGTCCTGGGGCCGGTTCGGAGTCGACGTCGAGAACGGCTTCACCCCCTACTACGTGGTGCCGCGCGACAAGAAGAGTCACATCACCAAGCTCAAGGGTCTGTTGAAGGACGCCGACGAGCTCTACCTCGCCACCGATGAGGACCGCGAGGGAGAGGCGATCGCCTGGCACCTCCTGGACGAGCTCAAGCCCAAGAACATCCCGGTGCACCGGATGGTCTTCCACGAGATCACCAAGCCCGCGATTCAGGCCGCCGTCGAGAACCCGCGTGAACTCGCGATGGATCTCGTCGAGGCCCAGGAGACCCGCCGCATCCTCGACCGTCTCTACGGCTACGAGGTCTCGCCGGTGCTCTGGCGCAAGGTGATGAGCGGCCTCTCCGCCGGCCGCGTGCAGTCGGTGGCGACCCGCCTGGTGGTCGACCGCGAGCGCGAGCGGATGGCCTTCAAGATGGCCTCCTACTGGGAC
Organism: Nocardioides sp. Bht2; assembly: GCF_047308515.1. Lineage (NCBI taxonomy): Bacteria > Bacillati > Actinomycetota > Actinomycetes > Propionibacteriales > Nocardioidaceae > Nocardioides > Nocardioides sp. Bht2. Next base: position 580,133 of record NZ_JBLBWI010000001.1, on the reverse strand, counting down.
CTCGAGGGCTCCTTCGACGCCGGCAGCGGTAAGGACCACCGGATCTTCCCGGCCAAGCTGCACAGCGTCGACGACGTCCGGGTGGCCCGCGGTAGCGACTTCGGCCAGGACGGTCAGCTGAAGGCGGGCTCGCAGGGCAAGGTCGTCCACCTGGACCGGAGCCGTGCCGAGGCGCTCGTCGAGGCACTGGACGCCGCCAGCTACGACGTCCGTTCCGTCGAGGCCAAGCCGTACAAGCGTTCCCCGTACGCGCCGTTCCGCACCACCACCCTCCAGCAGGAGGCAAGCCGCAAGCTCGGGATGAGCTCATCGGTGACGATGTCGGTGGCGCAGCGGCTCTACGAGAACGGCTATATCACCTACATGCGTACCGACTCGACCACGCTGTCGGAGTCGGCGATCGGTGCCGCCCGCGAGCAGGTGCGCGAGCTCTACGGTGCCGAGTACCTGCCCGAGAAGCCACGCGTCTACGCCTCCAAGGTGAAGAACGCGCAGGAGGCGCACGAGGCGATCCGTCCCGCCGGCGACACTTTCCGCACCCCGGCGCAGACCGGCCTGACCGGTGACCAGTTCCGGCTCTACGAGCTGATCTGGATGCGGACCGTCGCATCCCAGATGCGTGACGCCGAGGGCCGCTCGGTCACCATCCGCTTCGGTGCACAGGCCGCCACCGGTGAGGACGCCGTCTTCTCCTCCAGCGGCCGCGTGATCACCTTCCACGGCTTCCTCAAGGCCTACGTCGAAGGCACCGACGACAACGCCGCCAGCGACGACGCTGAGACCCGGCTGCCGAACCTGGCCGAGGGCGACCGCCTCTCCGCGGCCTCGCTACAGGCCAGCGGCCACGAGACGAAGCCCCCTGCGCGCTACACCGAAGCGACGCTGATCAAGGAGTTGGAAGAGCGCGAGATCGGCCGCCCGTCGACCTACGCCTCGATCATTGGCACCATCCTGAACCGTGGCTACGTCTACAAGAAGGGCACCGCTCTGGTGCCGGCCTGGATCGCCTTCTCGGTGGTGCGGCTGCTGGTGGAGCACTTCCCGCGGCTGATCTCGTATGAGTTCACCGCCGGTATGGAGGATGTCCTCGACGACATCGCCGCCGGGCGCCGCGACCGGGTCACCGAGCTCGCCGAGTTCTACTACGGCTCGGACCGGGTGCAGGGCCTGCAGCCGTTGGTCAACGGCCTCGGCGACATCGACGCCAAGGAGCTGGCGACCTTCCCGATCGGTGCACCCGAGGACGGCATCAACCTCCGGGTCGGCCGCTACGGCCCTTATATCGAGGTCGCCGGTGACGGCGAGGACGGCGACGGCAGCGAGGCGCCCAAGCGTGCCAACGTCCCGGACGACCTGCCGCCCGACGAGCTGACCCTGGAGAAGGCACGCGAGCTGCTGGCCAACCCGGCCGGCGAAGAGATCGTGCTCGGGGCGGACCCGGAGAGCGGTCTACAGATCGTGGCCAAGAACGGTCGCTTCGGTCCGTACGTCACCGAGGTCCTGCCGGAGGACGCCCCGAAGTCCGCGAAGCCGCGGACCGGTTCGCTCTTCAAGTCGATGTCCCTGGACTCGATCACGCTGGAGGATGCGCTCAAGCTGCTCTCGCTGCCGCGCGTCGTCGGTAAGGACGCGGACGGTGAGGAGATCACCGCACAGAACGGTCGCTACGGGCCGTACCTGAAGCGGGGGACCGATTCGCGCTCGTTGACCACTGAGGACCAGCTCTTCACGATCACGCTCGACGAGGCGCTGGCGATCTACGCCCAGCCCAAGCAGCGGGGTCGCGCGGCTGCGGCACCGCCGCTCAAGGAGCTCGGCCCGGACCCGGTCTCGGGCCAGCCGATGGTGGTCAAGGCGGGCCGCTTCGGTGAGTACGTCACCGATGGCGAGTACAACGCCACGCTGCGCAAGGACGACTCGATCGAGGAGTTGACCGCCGAGCGCGCGGCCGAACTGCTCGCTGAGCGTCGGGCCAAGGGGCCGGCCAAGAAGGCCGCGAAGAAGGGCGCCAAGAAGGCCGCCGCCAAGAAGGCTCCGGCGAAGGCTGCGGCCACCAAGACCGCCGCTAAGAAGACGGCCGCGAAGAAGACCGCGACCAAGACAGCGGCGAAGAAGACGACGGCCAAGAAGGCCGCCAAGAAGGCGTGATCCGCCGCCCTCGTTGGTCGAGCGTCGTCTCGTTGGTCGAGCGTCGTCCCGTTGGTCGAGCGTCGTCCCGTTGGTCGGACGTCGTCCCGTTGGTCGGACGTCGTCCCGTTGGTCGAGCTTGTCGAGACCAGGTGATCTCGACAAGCTCGATCACCGGGACAGGCTCGATCACCGGGGACGGACTCGATCGCCGGGGACAGGCTCGATCACCAGGGACAGGCTCGATCACAGGAACGCCGTTGGTCGAGCTTGTCGAGACCCGGGGACCGCCGTCCGGCCGCAGTAGGACCCGTGCTCTAGGGTCGGGTCGTGAGTTCGACGGGCCTCTATACCGACACCGGCGTCTTCGTCTGCTTCGAGGGCGGCGAGGGCGGTGGCAAGTCCACCCAGTCGCAGCTCCTCCACGACTGGTTGACCGCCGAGGGCTACTCCGTGGTGCTCACCCGGCAGCCGGGAGGTACCGAAGTCGGCAAGCAGGTGCGCCAGATCGTGCTGTCGCCCGAGACCGGCGAGCTCAGCCACCGCACCGAGGCACTGCTCTACGCCGCCGACAAGGCGGAGCACGTCGACACGGTGTTGCTGCCCGCGCTCCGGGCCGGGCAGGTCGTGGTCACCGACCGCTATGTCGACTCCGCGATCGCCTATCAGGGCTCCGGACGCGATCTCGACGCCGCTGAGGTCACCTGGGTGAACCGGTGGGCCACCGGTGACCTGCGTCCGCACCTGACGGTCCTCCTCGACCTCGAACCGCAGCAGGGTCTGGGCCGCTTCGCCGAACGGGACCGGATCGAGGCCGAGGGTGTGGAGTTCCACCAGCGGGTCCGGGAGGCGTTCCAGGCGCTCGCCGCTGCTGACCCCGACCACTATCTGGTCCTCGACGCCCGCGCCACGATCCCCGAGATCGCCGCCGCGATCCAGGCCCGGCTGACGCCGTTGCTGGTCCAGGCGGCCCGGCGATGACAGTCTGGGACACGCTTGTCGGCCAGCGGCCGATGATCGCCAACCTGCAACAGGCCGCGGCCGGCCACGGGATGAGCCACGCGTTCCTCTTCGTCGGGCCGCCCGGCTCGGGACGTTCCAACGCCGCCCAGGCGTTCGCAGCCGCGCTGCAGTGCCCCGACCAGGGCTGCGGCGTCTGCCACTCCTGCACGACGGCGCTGGCCGGATCGCATGCCGACATCTCGCTGGTCCGCACCGAGAAACTGTCGATCGGCGTCGACGAGGTGCGGGCGTTGGTGCGTACCGCCGCGCTCGCGCCTGCTGGTGCCCGTTGGCAGATCCTGATCATCGAGGACGCCGACCGGCTGACCGACCAGGCCTGCAACGCGTTGCTGAAATCGATCGAGGAGCCGAGCGAGCGGACCGTCTGGATCCTCTGTGCGCCGACCGTCGAGGACGTGCTGCAGACGATCCGTTCGCGATGCCGCCTGGTCACCCTCTCGACGCCCGGACCGGCCGACGTTGCGGCGTACCTGGAGCGGAGCCTCGGGGTTCCGGGCGACCTCGCCTCCTATGCGGCGCGAGCGAGCCAGGGCCACATCGGGCGGGCCAAGGCGCTGGCGCGTGACGAGGAGACCCGCAACCGGCGCCGCGAGATCGTCGGTTGGCCGGTGAAGCTGACCGGGCTCCGCCACTGCATGGACGCCGCGGCTCGGGTGCTGGCGGCGGCCAAGGAGGAGGCCGAATCGATCACCAGCGAGCTGGACGAGCGCGAGAAGCGGGATCTCGACGCCGCCTACGGCGTGGTCGAGCGCGGACGGCGTCCGCGGGAGTACGGCCCGGCGCTGAGTGCGCTGGAGAAGGGCCAGAAGACGCGGGCGAAGCGGCGCATCCTCGACGTCGTCGACCGTGGGCTGATGGATCTCGCCTCGGTCTACCGCGACGCGATCGTGTTGAGCAGTGGTGCGACGAGCGAGCTGGTCAACGAGGAGTTGCGGGGCGATCTGCAACGGCTGGTCCGGGTCACGTCGCCCGAGTCGAACCTGAACCGGATCGAGGCGATCTTCACGGCGCGCGAGCAGATGCTGGAGTTCAACGTGCCGGCCGCTTTGGCGCTGGAATCCATGATGGTGTCGTTGCGTTTGCCTGAAGGGAGTCGTCCGTGAAGCGAGTGGTCGTGCTGGTGATGGTGGCTGCTCTGGTCCTTGCCGCGGCCGGCACCACGATCGCGGTCCTGCTGAGCGCCGGCACCGACGAGCCGTCCGGCACGATGCGCCGGGGCGGCGCGACCGACGGCTCCGAGCCCGACCCGCAGCCCGCGCCGTCGAGTGATGTTCCGGAACGCAAAGCGGAGGCCCGTAAGGCACCGGTCGCCGGGCTCCAGACCTACTACGACCAGACGATCTCCTGGGAGGCGTGCGGTCGTAACCAGTGCGCCTGGGTGGAGGTTCCGTTGGACTACGCGAAGCCGCAGGGTGAGCGGATCAAGCTGCGGATGATCAAGATCGCTGCCGGGGAGCCGAGTCGACGGATCGGGTCGATGGTGATCAACCCGGGCGGCCCCGGCGGGTCGGGCGTGGAGTATGCCAAGCAGGCTGACTACGCCTTCGGAAAGGTGGTCCGCGACCGTTACGACATCGTCGGTTTCGATCCGCGCGGGGTGGGTGCGAGTGCGCCGATCGACTGCCTCACCGATGCGGAGTTGGACGCGTGGTACGCGAAGGACCCGACGCCCGACACCCCGGCCGAGGTGGCCGAGGCCCAGCGGTGGAGTGACCGGTTCGGTGCCGGGTGCGTGGAGCATTCCGGTGCTCTGGCTGCGCACGTCTCCACGGTCGAGGCGGCACGCGACCTCGACGTGATCCGGGCAGTGCTGGACGAGTCCACGTTGACCTACTTCGGTGCCTCGTACGGCACGAAGTTGGGCGCTACCTATGCGGACCTCTTCCCCAAGCGGTCGGGTCGGCTGGTGCTCGACGGCGCGGTCGACGTCTCGTTGACCGCGCGCGAGGCGAGTCTCGGTCAGGCCGGTGGTTTCGAGATCGCGCTACGGGCATATGTCGACAATTGCGTGAAGGCTGGCTCCTGTTTCCTGGGCGCGGACCGCGAGGCGGCGCTGGATCGGATCACCGCGTTGCTGGCGGAGCTGGAGGCGGAGCCGATCAAGGTCGGCGACCGTGAGCTGACGGCGGGCAACGCCTTCTACGGCATCGCGCTGCCGCTCTACAACCGTGACTACTGGGTGCTGCTCGACGAGGCGCTGCGCGACGTCCTGGACGGCGATGGCGCGGCGTTGCTGACGCTCTTCGACTACTACGCGGCGCGCGAGGGCGACGGGTACGCCGATAACAGCTCGGAGGCGATCTGGGCGATCAACTGCCTCGACGACTCCTCGTCGATCCCGGCGCGCAAGGTGAAGAAGGCGCTGCCCGAGTTCGAGAAGGCGTCGCCGACCTTCGGTGACATCTTCGCCTGGGACCTGGTCAGCTGCCACGGGCTGGCGGTGCCGGAGGCCGCGAAGCGTCCTCCGCTGACGGCGGCCGGTGCCCAGCCCCTGCTGGTGATCGGCACCACCCGCGACCCGGCGACCCCCTACGCCTGGGCCCAGGCGCTCGCCAAGCAACTGGACCCGGCGATCCTGGTGACCCGCGACGGCGACGGCCACACCGGCTACAACATGGGCAACGACTGCGTCGACGACGTCGTCGAGAACTACCTGATCGGTGGCACCGTCCCGAGTGCCGACGTCACCTGCCCCGCCTGAGCCGAGCCAGCAGGAGCCCGGTTTCGCGGCACGCCCCGTGAGTCGGTATGCTTCGACGCGCTGACTTTGACACGCTCAACGCCAGCATGCCGCCTTAGCTCAGTCGGTAGAGCGAATCACTCGTAATGATTAGGTCGTCGGTTCAATTCCGACAGGCGGCTCCAGTAAGTCAGGCCCGGTTGCCCTCCTTTGAGGGGCCGGGCCTGCTGCGTTCTGGGCGCTGTGGCGACCGATCTCCGGGGGTGCTGGGTAGGCTCCAGCTTCGGCACCTGGGTCACCCGCACGGTTCCGTGTGCAGGTCGGACGTGGTGAGGAGAGCGGTTCGCAGTGGGTGCTGAACCAGGGTCGGCCGCGGGCCGCGGAACGCAACTGACGAGTTTCTCTCGCGGTGCCTGCTACTGGGTTCTGGTGGCCGCGGCGTCTGCCTCGTACACACTTGCTTTTGAGGTTGGGCCGCGGGAGAGAGGCCAGCTTCTGCTGTCTGGCGTGTTGGCTCTGTTCGTGATTGCGGGGCTGGTGTTGATGGTGGCGACGAGGCCCCGTGAGAGACGGCGGAGGTCGCGAAAGTAGAGGGCATCGCCACCGTGGTCGGTACAGGTTGCCGCGTGGGGCGGCCAGATGAGGGGTGGTTGCGCGCTTCCTTGTTGACGGGTTAGCCCTGGTCGCCTTGATCTACACGATCTTCGTGTCGCGGAAGAAGGTCACGCGACGGGCGATACCCGGACTGGCGCTGGCGTTCGCTGGTCCGCTCGCGTCATACCTTCTCGCCGCAGGCGCGGGCTATCGCGAACAGATCTCGCTGGACCTTGCTTACGCGGCGGTGGTGGCAGCCACTCTGATTCACACCGCGGGTAGGCCGTGGCTGGTTCTTCCGGAGAGTTACCGACAGCCCTCGGCCAACGAAGGAACTGGCCATCGCCCGTGGGGACTCGCAACCATGGTCCTGGCTCTGCTGCTTTACGGAGCACTCGAGTACTTCGTCGGGAATGGGCTCCTCTAGCCAGGCAAGGTCAGGTGGTTGTCGTGTCGTTCGTGTCGCACAGATTGCCTGAGGGTTGGCGGCGGATCTCTGTCGTGGGCTTGTCGCATCGATTTGATGCAGTCATGATGCAGGTATGCGGACCACAGTCGACCTGCCACCCTCGGTGCATCGCCGAGCGAGTGAGCTCGCCAAGGCGCGGCACCAGTCCTTGTCTGCCGTTGTCGCTGAGCTGACGATCCGCGGCCTCGCTGCGCTTGACGAGCCGGTTGAGGTGACGATCGACCCGAGGAGCGGATTCCCGACGATCACCCTCGGGCGTGTGGTCACCTCGGCCGAGGTCGCTGATCTCCTGGATGACGAGTGACGCCGTACCTGCTCGACGCGAACGTTCTGATCGCGTTGGTCATCACCGATCACGAGCACCATGGGAGGGCAACCGACTGGCTCGAGCTGGTCGACCAGGTAGCGCTCTGCCCGATCGTCGAGGGGGCGTTGTTCCGTTTCCTCATCCGGGTCGGCGAAAGCAAAGCAACCGCGCGAGTGATCCTCGATGGGTTGTATGACTCGCCGAGATGCGTGTTCTGGGAGGACTCGCTCTCCTATGCGGACGTCGCTCTCGATCATGTGACGGGACACCGCCAAGTCACCGACGCCTACCTGGCCTCGCTTGCACACCGGAACGGCGCCCGGCTGGCGACGTTCGACCAGGGGCTGGCTCAAGCTCTCCCCGGACGGGTCGAGTTGATCGGCTCGTGAAACCGGGCTTGCTGCCCGCCTGATGTCGTCGCGGCCTAAACGCTGACGGCAGGCTCGATCCGACGTCGTCGCACCAGAATCAGAATTCCGCAGATCAGGTAGGCCAGGATCGCGGCGCCGGCGCCGACGTAGGCCTTCTGGTCGACGAGGATCGCGGTGCTGGTGAGGATGGAGAAGTCGAAGAGGCCGTGGATCACCGAGTTGAGCCAGTTGCTCTGGGCGGCGCGGCGGATCAGGTAGAAGAAGTAGCCGGCGAAGCTGACGGCGATCGCCTGCTGCACCGCTTCTGCACCGCGCGAACCGACGGCGTTGGTCAGGTGCACTGCGCCGAAGACGATGCTCGACCAGAGCGCGACCTTGCCCTCGGTCAGGCCGTGGTCGCGGAGCGTCACCACGCCGATCCCGCGGAACATGCCTTCCTCGCCCCAACCGACCATCTGGGTGGCGATCACCAACACCAGGATGAAGCCGAGGTTCTTGTCGCCGAGCGCGGAGTAGTTGATCGCCAGGGCGATACAGATCAAGAAGATCACCGGGATCGCCCACACCCACCGTTGGACGGGCCTCGCGTCATGGAAGACCTCGCGCCACCAGCCGAGCGCGGCGATCGCGCCGTAGGTGAAGATCAGCGCCAGACCGAGCGGGATCCACAGGGTCAACAGGACGCCGCGGGTGGTGGTCAGCGGATCGTCCCCGACGTCGACCAGGTGCGGCAGCAGCAGCCCGACACCTTGGATGATCGCCAAGTAGATAAGGACGATGAGCGCGAACGCGCGGTACGAGAGCGCGCGCCGTTGCTCAGGGCGGCGCGCCGTAGCGACCTCGCTCATGCGGGGTGCGCTGCCACGCTGAGCAGCACCACTGCGTCGCTCGACGCTGCCAGGTTGTGCCGCTCGGCCGGGATGATCAGGTAGTCGCCGCTTGCGCCTTCCCAAGCCTCGTTCGCGGTCGCCAGCCGTACGCGTCCGGTCAGCACCTGGAGGGTGGCTTCACCGGGGCTCTCATGTTCGCCCAACTCCTGGCCGTCGGCCAAGGCGATCACCGTCTGGCGCAGCGCGAAGTGGTGGTCGGCGTGGATGGAACGCGCTGCTCTCCCCGCGCTTGCGCTGCGGGCGGTTTCCAACAGCTCGTTCGCGAGCTGTTCGAGGTTCACGGACTCCATCGCTGACTCCCTTGTTCGGCAGGCCTGCAGGCGACTATCTGCCACGAGCATGGCACGCCGACGACCGAATGCCGAGAGCGGTCGCGACCGGATTTTCCGCACATGATCAGGACCTTCGGCCTATCGACAACCGGTTCACGACCGCTATGTTGAGGTGACTAGCCATCCACCCCACGCTCGGAGCGAGGTGTGCACGTGCCGGATCCGTCGCCTAATTCAGCAGGCCTGGACGGGCCTGCATCTGATGCGCTGCTCGGCCTCGGCCGCTTCTTCAGCCGCTGGGATGAGACTGCTGACAACCGTGCGGTCTTCCGCGAAGGTGGGCGTGCTGGAGATGTCTTCTACCGAGATCGGTGGAGCCACGACAAGGTGGTGCGATCCACCCACGGGGTGAACTGCACCGGGTCCTGTTCGTGGAAGGTCTACGTCAAAGACGGAATCATCACCTGGGAGGCGCAGCAGACCGACTATCCCTCAGTCGGCCCCGACCGCCCCGAGTACGAGCCCCGTGGATGTCCACGGGGCGCTGCTTTTTCTTGGTACACCTACTCCCCGACGCGGGTCCGTTATCCCTACGTACGTGGGGTTCTGCTGGAGATGTACCGCGAGGCACGGTCCCGGCTCGGCGACCCGGTGCTGGCCTGGGCGGAGATCACCGGCGACCCGGCGAAACGGCGTCGCTATCAACAGGCCCGCGGCAAAGGCGGCCTGGTCCGTTCCACCTGGGACGAAGCGTTGGAGATCACCGCCGCCGCCCACGTCCACACCATCAAGACCTACGGTCCGGACCGGGTCGCCGGCTTCTCGCCGATCCCCGCTATGTCGATGGTGTCGCACTGCGTCGGGACCCGCTTCATCCAACTGATCGGCGGGGTGATGACCTCGTTCTACGACTGGTACGCCGATCTCCCGGTCGCCAGTCCCCAGGTCTTCGGCGATCAGACCGACGTCCCTGAGTCCGGAGACTGGTGGGACGCCACCTACCTGATGATGTGGGGCTCCAACGTCCCCGTCACCCGGACGCCGGACGCGCACTGGATGGCCGAGGTGCGCTACCGCGGCACGAAGGTCGTCACGGTCAGCCCCGACTACGCCGACAACACCAAATTCGCCGACGAGTGGATGCCTGCCCAGGCAGGGACCGACGCCGCGCTGGGGATGGCGATGGGCCATGTCGTGCTGAAGGAACACTTCGTTGACCGGCAGACGCCGTTCTTCCACGACTACGTACGCAGCTACACCGACCTCCCGTTCCTGATCCAACTCGAGGAGCACCAGAGTGGGGACGGACCCGCGACCTTCGTCCCCGGCAAGTTCCTCACCGCCGCCGACCTCGGCAGCACCGCCGACGAGGACGCCTGGAAGACCGTCATCCTCGACGACGCCACCGGCGAACCAGTGGTGCCCAACGGATCTCTCGGATTCCGCTACGCCGAGTCCGGGGTGGGCCGGTGGAACCTCGACCTGGAAGGCGTGGTGCCGGCGCTGACGATGCTGGGCGACGGCGCCGAAGCCGTCGAACTTCTGCTTCCCGCCTTCGTCGAGGCGGACGGCTCCGGGTCGGTGCTGCGCCGTGGCGTTCCCGCACGCCGGGTCGGCGGTCGGTTGGTGACCACGGTGCTCGACCTGATGCTCGCCCAGTACGGCGTCGGCCGCGACCTCGACGGCGTCCCGTTGCCGGGGGAGTGGGCGGCGGGCTACGACGACGCGACGACGCCGTACACGCCGGCCTGGCAGGAGGAGATCACCAGCGTCCCCGCCGAGCAGTGCCTGCGAGTGGCGCGGGAGTTCGCGACCAACGCGGAGGAGTCCGGCGGACGCTCGATGATCATAATGGGCGCCGGTATCTGCCAGTGGTTCCACGGCGACGCGACCTACCGCTCGATCCTCGCCCTGCTGATGCTCACCGGCTGTCTGGGGCGCAACGGTGGTGGCTGGGCGCACTACGTGGGGCAGGAGAAGTGCCGCCCGATCACCGGTTGGCTCTCGCTGGCAAACGCCCTGGACTGGTCGCGCCCGCCGCGGACGATGCCGGGCACCTCGTACTGGTACATGCACACCGGCCAGTGGCGCAACGACGGCTACTCGGCCGACTCGCTCGCCTCGCCGCTGGCCCAGGGGCACCTGACGGGCAAGCACACCGCCGACACGATCGCCGAGTCGGCGCGGATGGGGTGGATGCCGTTTTACCCGCAGTTCTCCGCCAACCCGCTCGACGTCGCTGAGCAGGCCGACGAGGCCGTCTCGTCAGGTGCGGCCGCCGACGTGGGGTCGTACGTCGCCCAGCGGCTCCACGACGGCTCCCTCGAACCCGCCATCGCCGACGTCGACGCTCCGCAGAACTGGCCGCGCACGTTGATGCTGTGGCGCTCCAACCTGATGGGCTCCTCCGCGAAGGGTAACGAGTACTTCCTCAAACATCTGCTCGGCACCCACTCGAACGTGATGGGGAGCGAGAACCCCAACGCCCCCAGGCCGGGTGAGGTCCGCTGGCACGAGGAGGCACCCGAGGGGAAGCTGGATCTGCTGGTCTCCGCCGACTTCCGGATGACCTCCACGACCCTGCTCTCCGACGTCGTCCTGCCCGCTGCCACCTGGTACGAGAAGCACGATCTCTCCTCCACCGACATGCATCCGTTCGTGCACGCCTTCACCCCGGCGATCGACCCGCCCTGGCAGGCGAAGACGGACTTCGAACTCTTTCACCAGTTGGCGAAACGGCTCTCGGCGATGGCTGTCGAACACCTCGGGGTGCGCCGCGATCTGGTCAGTGTCCCGATGCAGCACGACACCCCCGGCCAGACCGCCCAGCCTGCTGGCCGGGTGATGGATTGGAAGGTCACCGAGAAGCCTGGCGTCCCAGGCCGGAACTCTCCTGTCTTCTCCGTCGTCGAGCGCGACTACACCGCGATCGCCGACAAGCTGGCCACCGTCGGTCCGCTCGCGGACTCGGCCGGTTTCACGATCAAGAACGTGACCTACCGCCTGGAAGAACAGGTGGATCGCCTTGCTGCGAAGAACGGCGTGATGCTCGGCGGCGCCGGCGACGGCCGCCCTGCGCTCGACACCGACGCCAAGCTCGCCGAAGCGATCCTGATGTTCTCCGGCACCACCAACGGAGAGCTCGCCGTGCAAGGGTTCCGGACCTTGGAGAAACGGGTCGGCCGCCGGTTGGCCGACCTGGCCGAAGGTTCGGAGGAGAAGCGGATCACCTTCGCCGACACCCAGCAGGCACCGGTCCCGGTGATCACCTCGCCGGAGTGGTCGGGCTCGGAGACCGGCGGACGCCGGTACGCCCCGTTCACGGTCAACATCGAACGCCTCAAACCGTTCCACACCCTCACCGGGCGGATGCACTTCTTCCTCGACCACGACTGGATGTCGGATCTGGGAGAAGGACTCCCGACTTACCGGCCACCGCTCGACATGCATCGGCTCTTCGGGGAGCCCCGGTTCGGCCCGGACGGCGCCGCCCAGGTGACGGTGCGCTATCTGACCCCGCACTCCAAGTGGTCGATCCACTCCGAGTACCAGGACAACCTCCTGATGCTGTCGCTCTCCCGCGGTGGGCCGACGGTCTGGATGAGCCCGATCGACGCGGACGCGATCGAGGTCAAGGACAACGACTGGGTGGAGTGCGTGAACGCCAACGGTGTGCTGGTCGCCCGCGCGATCGTCACCCACCGGATGCCTGCCGGCGTCGTCTACGTACACCATGCGCAGGAACGCACGATCGACGTCCCGAAGTCGGAGGCGACCGGGCGGCGCGGTGGGATCCACAACTCGGTGACCCGGCTACTGGTCAAGCCGAGCCACTTGATCGGTGGCTACGGACAGCTCAGCTACGCCTTCAACTATCTCGGGCCGACCGGAAACCAACGCGACATGGTGGCCACGGTGCGGCGGCGTTCCCAGGAGGTGCAGTACTGATGGCGACTCCTACCCGGATCATGGCGCAGGTCGCGATGGTGATGAACCTCGACAAGTGCATCGGTTGCCAGACCTGCTCGGTGACCTGCAAGCAGGCCTGGACCAACCGGGCCGGTACTGAGTACATCTGGTTCAACAACGTGGAGACCCGGCCCGGCCAGGGCTATCCCCGGCGCTACGAGGACCAGGACCGTTGGCGGGGAGGGTGGGAACTCAACAACAGCGGACGTCTCAAGCTCAAGGCGGGCGGACGGCTCCGCAAACTGTTCGGCATCTTCGCGAGCCCGGTGCAGCCCGAGCTCTCCGACTACTACGAGCCCTGGACCTACGACTACCGGACGCTGGTCGACGCCCCGCTCGGCGACGACTTCCCGGTGGCCCGGCCCAAGTCGTTGATCACCGGCAAGGACACCAAGGTGACCTGGTCGGCCAACTGGGACGACAACCTGGCCGGCGCCCCCGAGTACGGACACCTCGATCCGATCGTGGAGAAGGTGCGCCGTGACTCGGAGGAGAAGATCAAGTTCGAGCTCGAGAAGACCTTCATGTTCTACCTGCCTCGGATCTGCGAGCACTGCCTCAATCCGTCCTGCATGGCTTCGTGCCCTTCGGGGGCGATCTACAAGCGCTCGGAGGACGGCATCGTCCTCGTCGACCAGGACCGGTGCCGGGGATGGCGCCAGTGCATCACGGGTTGTCCGTACAAGAAGATCTACTTCAACCACAAGTCAGGCAAGGCAGAGAAATGCACCTTCTGCTATCCGCGGGTCGAGGTGGGCCTGCCGACCGTCTGCGCGGAGACCTGTGTCGGTCGGCTCCGCTACATCGGAGTGGTCCTCTACGACGCTGACGCCGTCACCGCAGCGGCGGCGACCGCCGACGAGAAGCAGCTCTACCAGGCGCAGCTCGACCTGATGCTCGACCCGAACGACCCCGGCGTGATCGCGGCGGCCCGAGCTGCCGGTATCCCCGACGACTGGATGACAGCGGCCCGTCGTTCGCCGGTCTACGCGTTGGCGAAGACCTACGGCGTGGCGCTCCCGTTGCATCCGGAGTACCGGACGATGCCCATGGTCTGGTACGTCCCGCCGCTCTCGCCGGTGGTGGATCTCCTTACCGAGCAGGGACATGACGCTGAGGCGGCCGGGAACCTCTTCGGTGCGATCGAAGCGCTGCGGATCCCGGTCGAGTATCTCGCCGAGCTCTTCACCGCCGGCGACACCGCGATCGTCACCGACGTACTCCGCAAGCTCGCCGCGATGCGCTCCTACCTGCGAGGCATCAACCTCGGGCGTGAACCTGATGCCTCCATCCCAGCCAGCGTGGGGATGAGCGAGGAGGCGCTCTACGAGATGTATCGGTTGATGGCGATCGCCAAGTACGAGGACCGCTACGTGATCCCCACCGCCCACGTCGAGGACGCGCACCGCCTGGAGGAGATCGGCTGTTCCCTCGATTTCGACGAAGGCCCTGGGATGTACGAGTCCGGGCCGTTCGGTGAGGCGAGTGGGGGCCCGGTGCCGGTCGCAGTGGAGACCTTCACCGCGCTGCGGCAACGGCAGACGGGGGACGACGCCGCGTCGACCGAGGAACTGCGGGCTCGCGTCAACCTCCTGAACTGGGACGGCAACGGCAGCCCACCGGGTCTCTTCCCGCAACGCACCGACGACTCCCGTCCGGCCCAGGAGGGGTGAAGGCGATGCGCGCCCGTTCTCAACGTCTCCGTGCCGAGCGTCGTCAGCAGAACCGGGTGCTGCATCAGGTCGCGGCGTGGTGCCTGAGTTACCCCGACGAGCAACTCCTCGACCAGCTCCCGTTACTGCAAGCCGCTCTCGGGGAGATCGCGGTCGACGACCGCGGTCTGAGTGACCTTCTCGAACTGCTGGGACGGCGCCCGCTCGAGGATTCCCAACGTGCCTACGTCGAACTGTTCGACCTGGACCGCAAGCACGCGCTGCACCTCTCCTACTGGACCGACGGCGACACCCGGAGGCGCGGCGAGGCGCTGGCCGGCTTCAAGAGCGTCTACCGCGACTCCGGGTTCCTGGTCCGCACCGGCGGCGAGCTGCCCGACCACCTGTGCCTGGTCCTGGAGTTCGCAGCCGTGGTCGATCCTGAGGCCGGTAGTGCTCTGCTCCAGCAGTACCGGGCCAGCCTGGAGCTGCTGCGGTTGGGCCTGATCGAGGCCGGATCTCCTTACGCGGCAGCACTCTCCGCCGTCTGCTCGACGTTGCCGGGCGCGTCGCCGACAGACCGGGCGGCGGCGATGGCGCTGCACGGTCCGCCGCCTACCGAGACGGTCGGCCTGGAGCCCTTCGACCCGCGGTTGCTCCCGATGCTGGATACGGAGGTGCGCTCGTGAACACCGTGCTCTGGGGTGTCCTGCCCTATCTGTCGTTGGCGATCCTCGTCGGCGGCACGATCTGGCGCTATCGCTACGACAAGTTCGGCTGGACCACCCGCTCCTCACAGCTGTACGAGTCGCGGTTGCTGCGGATCGGATCGCCGATGTTCCACATCGGCATCCTAGTGGTCTTCATCGGGCACGTCGGTGGTCTGGTGATCCCCGAGTCGTGGACCGAAGCGGTCGGGATCAGCGAGGGGATCTACCACTTCAACGCCTTGTTCTTCGGGGGGATCGCCGGCGTCCTCACCCTGGGCGGCCTGCTGATCCTGATCTACCGGCGCCGCACCACCGGACCGGTCTTCATGGCGACCACCCGCAACGACAAGTTGATGTACGTCCTCCTGGTCTCCGCGATCGCCTTGGGGCTATGGACCACTCTGGTCGCCGTCGGTGCGGGCCACGAGGCCCACAACTACCGGGAGACGGTCTCGCCCTGGTTCCGGTCGCTCTTCACACTGCGCCCCGACGTCGAGGCGATGGCAGCCGCTCCGGTGCAGTTCCATCTGCACGTGTTGATCGCGTTGACGCTCTTCGCCGTCTGGCCGTTCACCCGGCTGGTGCACGCCTTCACCGCACCGGTCCACTACCTCTTCCGTCCCTACATCGTCTATCGAAGCCGCGATCGCCGCCAGGGCAGTCGCCCCACCCCGTCCGGGTGGAGCCCGGTCGGCACGAGTGACAGGGAGCGCAGGCCATGACCCGAACACCGACAGAGACCGAAGGGCTCGCCCCGGCGTCGCTCCACGGCGGAGGCAAGAACCTGGCGCTGGCCACACTCGCCTTCACGGTCAGCTTCTGGGCATGGAACGTGATCGGCCCGCTCGGCGTCCGGTACGCCGCCGACCTCGACCTCACCAGCAACGAGAAGTCCCTGCTCGTCGCGATACCGGTCCTCGTCGGCTCGCTCGGCAGGATCCTCGCCGGTGCCCTTACCGACCGACTCGGCGGCCGGTTGATGTTCCCGATCCTGCTGGTGCTCTCGGCGCCGTTCGTGTTGCTGGTCGCGATCGCGGGCCGCAACGACTCTTATCCTCTGCTGCTGATCTTCGGCTTCTTCCTCGGCATCGCCGGAACCACCTTCGCGGTCGGTATCCCGTTCGTGAACGCCTGGTACGAGGCGAACCGTCGCGGCTTCGCGACCGGTGTCTTCGGAGCCGGCATGGGCGGGACGGCGTTGTCGGCCTTCTTCACTCCACGCTTCGTGGACTGGTTCGGTTACCTGGCCACCCACATCATCGTCGCGGTGGGCCTGCTGGTCACGGCGGCGATCTGTTGGGTGGCGATGCGTGACTCGCCGCGCTGGAGCGCGAACCACGATCCGGTGGCGCCGAAGCTGATGGCTGCGCTCCGGTTACCGGTGACCTGGAAGATGTCCTTCCTCTACGCGGTCGCCTTCGGCGGGTTCGTCGCCTTCTCGACCTACCTACCGACCTATCTCAAGGACATCTACGAGTTCGACCTGACCGGGGCGGGTACCCGCACCGCCGGCTTCGCACTGGCTGCGGTGCTGGCGCGGCCGTTGGGCGGCGTCTTCGCGGACCGGATCGGCCCGCGCAACGTCGTCGCCATCTCCTTGGCCGGGACGATGGTGCTCGCGGTGGTGGTCGCCTTCGAGCCGCCGATCGAGGTGCCGGCCGGTGCCGCCTTCATCGCTCTCGCCTTCTTCCTCGGCCTCGGTACCGGCGGCGTCTTCGCCTGGGTCGCGGCGCTGGCGCCGCCGGAGCGGGTCGGCGCGGTGACCGGTCTGGTCGGTGCCGCCGGTGGTTTGGGGGGCTTCTTCCCGCCGCTGGTGATGGGCGCGACCTACCAGGTGGCGTTCGACGGCTACGGCCTCGGACTCGCCCTGCTCGCCGTCGTCGCGGCCGGAGCACTCGCCTTCGCCTGGTTCGCAGTGGAGGCGGCCGGGCGTCGGGCGGCGTCGGGATTCTCGACCGGTTCTAGGCCCTAAGTCCCTTCCCGTGCCCCGGCGCGGTGCCTAACGTAAGAGAAGAAATGGGTACGCACACGTCGGTGCGGATGCAAGTTGTCCGAGTCGCGGTGTGATGCCCGATCCATCGGGGAAAGGACGCACTATGCCGGACTATTGGTCATCGATCTGGGACACCATCTGGTGGGCCCTCACCATCTTCGTCTTCATCGCCTACCTGATCGCGCTCTTCTCGATCATCGGCGACCTGCTGCGCGATCGTGAGCTGAAGGGGATCGCCAAGGCGGTCTGGCTGATCTTCCTGGTCTTCCTGCCGTTCCTGACGGCGCTCGCCTACCTGATCTTCCGCGGGGCGGGGATGGCCGAGCGTTCGGTCCGGCAGCAGCGTGCTGCACAGCACGCGTTCGACGACTACGTGAAGTCGGTGGCGGGTGGCCCGGCCGCCGAGATCGCCTCCGCCAAGGAGTTGCTCGACCAGGGCACGATCACCCAGGCCGAGTTCGACCAGATCAAGCAGGCAGCGCTGGGCAAGGCGTACCAATCCTGAGCTGAGCCGGCCGACTCAGCGGGATCGGGTGTGTCCTGGTGCACATCCGATCGCTACTTTGGGCGAGTCATTGTTGGCCTGTGTCCAAGGAGTCACGTTGCCCGAGCCTCGCCCGACGTTCCCGCCGCCGTCCAGCATCAGTCCTGAGGCGCAGGCCGTGCTGGCCGCCACGGGTGGCTACACCCTTCAGCCGCACCCGGCTCTCGACGACGTCGCGGGCTGGGAGCGGTGGGTCGAGGCCGCCGACGGGCCGTTGCGCGAGATGCTCGGTGGCTTCCAGCTCTCCGACGACGTCATGCGCCGTTCCGAGTTCGAGATCGACGGAGTCACCACCCACGTGCTGCACCCTGTCGGCGTCCCCGACGACGCCCCGATCGTTCTCGAACTGCACGGCGGCGGTCTGATCCTGTGCGGCGGCGAGCTGTCCTGGAAGATGACCGCGGCGCGTGCGGCCGAGCGCCCCGCGATCACCTGGGTGCCGGACTACCGGATGCCGCCCAAGCACCGGTTCCCGGTGGCGCTCGAGGACTGCCTGGCCGTCTACCGCCGAGCGCTCGCCGAGCGTGATCCGAGTCGACTCGCGGTCAGCGGGGCCTCGGCCGGCGGCAACCTGGCCGCCGCCTTGATGCTGCGCGCCAAGGACGATGGGCTGCCACTGCCCGCCGCGCTGATCCTGATGACACCCGAGCTCGACCTCACCGAGTCCGGGGACACCTTCGCCACGCTGCTCGGCATCGACCAACTCGGTCTGCTCGCCGTCGTCAACGAGCTCTACGCCGACGGCCAGGACCTGACCCAGCCCTACCTCTCCCCGCTCTTCGGTGATGTGACCGACTTTCCGCCGACCTTCCTGCAGAGCGGAACCCGCGATCTCTACCTCTCCAACACCGTGCGGATGCACCGCAAACTGCTCGACGCCGGGGTGCCCGTCGAGCTGCGGGTGATGGAGGCCGGCCTGCACGGCGGGTTCGGTGGCCGGACCCCCGAGGATCGGGTGATCAACGCTGACATGCTGGCCTTCCTGGCCGAGCATCTCACCTGAGGGCGCCCGCTCAATGCGACCTCAGCGCTGGGTTTTGCGGCCGAAGGCGACGCTGAGCTCACATTGAGTTGGTGAGCTGCGGGGAGACGGTGCGCAGATAACCCTGCCGCCAGCAGCTGTGGATGATCACCACGGCCAGGACGACGCCGATCATCCCGAGACCGAGGTCGCCGAGGGTGTCGCGGTAGGCGCCGCGACGCTCCGAGGAGGTGGCGATGAAGGCGTAGTACTCGGCGATCTCCCACAGGATCGCCGCGGTACCGCCGACGGCGAGCCCGCGCTCGAGGATCGGCCAGAACTGGGTGGTCGGCGCCATCGTGAGCAGGATGAACGCCGCAGCCAGGATGCCGAGGTTGATGAAGTGCATCCAGTCGTCGAACCAGTAGATCGAGTCGTAGAGATCCATCCGGTTACCGAGGATGTCGGTGAAGCAGGTGAGGGTGATCAGGGTGTCGGCCAGCCACGGGAACGACGCCCGCTCGCGCCAGAAGGCGTACCAGATCGCGGGCACCGTGAAGGCGAGCATCGGATACCCGACGGCGCGCAGCCCGGCTGCCTTGTCCTCCATGTTCCCGATCTCGGGATAGATCACGGCGGTCGCCAGCATCAGCAGCAGCGAGGCCTTCGCCGTGACGTTCACAGCGCGCAGAACCTGAGGGGTGGGATAGCGGGTGGCGGCGACCGCGTCGACCATGGGCACTGTCCTCGTTTCCACTCTTCTGCACACCGTCTGGCTGATCTGTCAGCCACTCAGGTGCTTGTTCGCGCCCTGAGACGGCCCTCGCTCGCCATGTGGGTTGCGAGCGAGGACCTGGAGTCGGCACTCAGGGGCGCGGCCGACTCCGTCGGATACCTTAGCGAATCGGACAAAGATTTCGGGATTCATTGCGCCGGTCCAGACCGGCGATCCAAAATTCTCAGACTGCTTTTCGCGGGTTGGCACCGCGGGTACTGTGGTGAATGCCCCGCAGGTGACCCGAGACGCCTGCGGGGCATTCACATTTCTGGCCTCCGTCGGCTTCGACCCGGTGGACCAGGGGTCGGAGGCTCAGTTGAGCGGGCTCAGGCCTGCTCGAGGTCCTCGTCGGAGAGGAAGTCGATGGCGACCTGGAGCAGCTGAACAGCCATCTCCGGGTCGAGGCCACCGAGCATGATCTTGAGGCCGAGGTCGGCCTCCGGGTCGAGCTCCCACTCGCCGGCGTCGGACGCGGTGTCGGGCATCTCGACCAGGGCGATGTGCAGACCGGGCTGGTCGAAGGAGACCTCCGCCTGGTGCGTCCCGTTCTCGTCGGCGAGGGCCTGGGCAGCCACGCTGATGGTGAGGTCCTCGGTGCCGTCGTGGTCGTGGTCGTGATCGTGGTCGTGCGACATGGCTGCTCCAAGTTTTGGGGTGGGAACGTTCGCGCCCGACATTACGGCAGCAGTGGGTGGTGCCGTCGACCTGGACGGCGTGCCTTCACTCCAGGAGCTGGGTCACTCGACGGGGTCGGTCATGGAACGGATCCGGCGGGTGGCGAGTTCGATCATCAGCGAAGCGGCAGGGGAGAGGACCGCGCCAGCCCGATGGACGATCGCCAACGGGTCGTAGAGCCGGGGCCGGATCGAAACGAACCCGGCCTCGGGGGCGAGCCGAGGGAGGAGTTGTTCGGCGATGGCGCGATGGGTGATCGAGTCGGCGAGCCCCATGCCGACGAGCTCGACGGCGGTCTCGACGTCCTCGACCTCGATCCGGGTCGACGGGTTGAGTCCGGACTCGTGGAGCATCCGCCGGACCAGGAGCCGGGTCGAGTCTTCGTTGCGGAAGGTCGAGTCGGGCATCACCAGGGCGGCGCCGGCGATCGCCTTGGCGGTCACCGGGCGACGGAGACGTTCGGGGTCGGCGCTGATGTACACGAGCTCGGAACGGGCGACCGGGGTGACCACGAGCCCCTCGCTGGTCACCTGCGGGACGGCGATCAGTGCGGCTTCGAGGTGCCCACGGCGGAGTTGGTCGAGTACCTCGGTGGAGTTCGTGCCGATCAGCTCGACCCGGACGCCGGGGTGACGTTCCAGGACGTCGGCGATCAGCGCGGCGCCGGCGTACCACCGCACCGCGCCGAAGATGCCGAACCTGATCGTGCCGGTCTCCAGGGAGCGGACCCGTTGCATCGCTTCCTGGGTCTCGCGGGCGGCGGCGATGGTCTTCTCGGCGAAAGGCTGCAGGGCGACGCCGGCCTCGGTGAGCACGACGCCGCGACCGACCCGGACGAAGAGGGTGACGCCGAGGGAGCGTTCCAGGCCACGGATCTGCTCGGAGATGCTGGGCTGGGAGTAGCCGAGGGCATCGGCGGCCGCGGTCAGCGAGCCGTGCTCGACCGTAGCCAGGAAGCAACGGAGCTGATGCAGCGAATGCATAGGGTTTTCCTTTGGCTCACCTAGGAAAGAAAGCCTACCCCTATCGGTAATCCGAGGGGATCATAGAAACGTAAACAAAGTCCTGTCCAGAGGGAGGTCCCCGATGTTCGTCCACCACTGTTCTGCCTGTGACCGTCGGCAGCTGATCTTCCCGAGCCAGATCAAGGGCACCGCTGAACTGGCCGGCGAACCCGGCCTCGCGTTCACTTGCTGGTGCGGTTCCGAGCAGGTCTGGCTCCTGGGCCGGAAGATCTCCGCCGCAGCCGCTGCCTGAGGCTCGACGTCAGCCGTCGGCCTCTTCGACGAAGTGCGGATCGGCCAACAGGTACTGCGTGATCGGGCCGTCGGCCTCGCGGTTGTGTGGGCGGACCGGCTCGGGCACCATCCTGCCTTCGGTGGTGTCCCAGAACTTGTCGACCTGGACGCAGATCCGCCGCGCGACCCGTCCTGGCACACCGCGATGGGGTACGTACGGGTGCGGGCGCGTCGGTGCCCGGAGTTCGGCACGGTAGAGCGCCATCGCCAGTTCGTCGGCCTGATCGTCGCTGAGCGTCGTCGCGAGTTGCGTGACCACACTGTCTTCGCAACGCCAATAGTCGGCGAACCGTTCGTCCACCTCGCTCCAGACGGCCGGCCAGGTGAGCCGGACCGCGTGGGCCTCGCCGTAGAGCTTCGCCTTGGTGCGGGCCAGCGCGATCTCGAGGTTGTGCCCCGCGACGCGTAGTGCCCGGATCTGCTCCTCGTCGCCCTGGTGGCGATGGGCAGCCTGGGGGAGCAGGTGCGTGGCGGCGGCGACATGCCGTGAGGTGCTCGCCAAGAAGGTGTCGATCGCCGGGAAGCGATCGCGCGGCCGTTCGCGGCTGGGCTGCGCGTGAGCGGCCTGATCCAACCGGTCCGCGAGTACGTCGTGGGTCTGCTGGGTGCTGCGTTCGAGCGTGTTGTGGGTCATTGAGATCGCCTCCGAGGATGTGGCGGAATCACCACTTCCAGAGTGCTCCGCGGCCGGGCGCGAAACAAGGCTCGGGAGGCGCGAACCGGCTACCCCGAAGAAGTGGAACACGTTACAGTTCTGCGGTGACTCCCGATGTCTTCGCGCCTGCCGCCCTCGGCCCGGTCCAGCTCCGCAACCGGATCGTCAAGGCCGCCACCTTCGAGGGGCGGACCCCGCACGGCGTCGTCTCGCCCGAACTGATCGACCTGCACCGGACCCTCGGTGAGGGCGGCGTCGGCCTGACCACGGTCGCCTACTGCGCGGTCTCGCCGGAGGGGCGCACTCACGCCGAGCAGTTGGTGGTCGGCCCCGGCACGCGGGACGGCCTGACCCGTCTCACCGAGACGGTCCATGCGACCGGAGCGAAGGTGGCGGCCCAGGTGGGCCACGCCGGCCCGGTCGCGAACGGGCGCTCCAACGGCGCTCCGGCGATCGCCGCCAGCTCGATGCCGAGCCCGCTCTCGATGCAGATGATCCGTAGCGCCACCGAGGCGGACCTGACCCGGGTGACCAAGGCCTATGTGATGGCGGCGCGAACCCTGGTGGAGTGCGGATTCGATGTGCTGGAACTGCACATGGCGCACAACTACCTGATCTCCTCCTTCCTCGCGCCCCAGCTCAACCGCCGCAAGGACGGCTGGGGCGGCAGCCTGGAGAACCGTGCCCGGCTGGGGCGCCAGGTGGCGCGAGCCGTCCGTGACGAGGTGGGTGACGCCGTCGCGGTGACTGCCAAGACCAGCCTCTCGGACGGCTACCGGGGAGGCTTCGACACCGAAGAGGCACTGGTCTTCGCGCAGATGCTCGAAGCCGACGGCAACCTCGACGCCCTCCAACTCTCCGGCGGCAGTTCGCTGATGAACCCGATGTACCTCTTCCGGGGTGGTGCGCCGGTGAAGGAGTTCGCAGCCAACATGCCGTTCGCCGTGAAGTGGGGGATGCGCGTGGTCGGCAAGGGCTTCCTCAAGTCCTACCCGTTCGAGGAGGCCTACTTCCGGGAGAAGGCGATGCGCTTCCGCGCAGGTCTCTCGATGCCGCTGATGCTGCTCGGTGGGATCAACCGTCGCGAGACGATGGAGCAGGCGATGGCTGACGGCTTCGACTACGTCGCGATGGCCCGCGCGCTGGTCCACGAGCCGGGGATCGTCAACCGCCTGGCCGCGCGCGAGGTTCCCGGCGGCGCCTGCCTGCACTGCAACCGCTGTATGCCGACCATCTATGCGGTGGGCGGTGTCTACTGCCCGCCCCAGTTGGAGGGCACCGCTCCGCTCGCTGCGCCCTGAAGTCGGCGACGTGAGCCGGTGGTGCGATCGGTCGGAAAGGCCTTCCCCGAAGGTAGAACCTGTTCTACCGTCAGGCCATGAACCTCCTCTCCTCGCGCCCTGACTCCACTCCGCTGCGTGTCGTCGGCTGGTCCACCGGCACCGTCGGTCGACACGTGATCGCCGGGATCGACAGGCATCAGGAACTGGAGTTGGTGGGCCTCTGGGTCTCCAACCCGGAGAAGGTGGGCCAGGACGCCGGCGCGTTGGCCGGGCTCGGGCGTGACCTCGGCGTCACCGCCACCAACGACCGTGACGCGTTGATCGCGTTGCGCCCCGACGCCATCGTGCACACCGCGATGACCGACGACCGGATGTTCGAGGCGATCGAGGACCTCAAGGCGTTCGTCGCCGCCGGGATCAACGTCGTCTCCAGCGGTCCGGTGCTGCTGCAGTACCCCTACGGCGTGCTCTGGGAGGACGCGCTGCGTCAGGTCGAGCAGGCCTGCGCGGACGGCGGTGCCTCGTTGCACGTCAACGGGATCGACCCCGGTTTCGCCAACGACGTCCTACCGCTGGTGATGACGTCGCTCTCGCAGCGGATCGACGAGATCCGGGTCAGCGAGATCGCGGACTACTCCACCTACTTCCAGCCGGTGGTGATGGGCGAGCTCTTCGGTTTCGGCAAGCCGCTGGAGGAGACGCCGATGCTCTGGCAGCCGGGCGTGCTGTCACTGGCCTGGGGCTCGGTGGTCCGGCAGATCGCGGCTGGGCTCGGGGTCACCCTCGACGAGCCGCTGACCGAGGTGGTCGACCGGCGCCCGGCGGAGGCGGACACCTCGACCGTCTCGGTCGAGATCCCGGCCGGAACCATGGGTGCCGTGCGGTTCCAGGTGATCGGACGGGTCGACGGCGTTGACAAGATCGTGCTGGACCACGTCACCCGGACCGCCGCCGACCAGGTGCCGGAGTGGCCCCAGCCGCCGACGGGCGGTGGTTGCTACCGCGTCGAGATCACCGGGGAGCCCCACATGCTGCTCGACTTCACCCACCACGGCGAGAACGGAGACCACAACGACTCCGGGATGATCACCACCGCGCAACGGCTGGTGAACTCGGTACCGCAGGTGGTCGCCGCCGAGGCTGGCATCGTGACCGCGCTCGACCTGATGTCGGTCACCGGGCGAGGGCTGGTCTCATGAGCATCCTGGACCGGTTCCTGCTCACCGACCACGTCGCGATCGTTACCGGGGCCGGGCGTGGTCTGGGCGCTGCCACCGCGGTGGCGCTCGCCGAAGCCGGTGCCGACGTCGTGATCTCGGCGCGGACCGCGGCACAACTCGAGGAGGTCGCCGGGCGGATCGAGGCGGCCGGACGTCGGGCGCTGGTGGTGCCCGCCGACCTCTCCGACCTCGCTGCGGTGGCCGAGCTCGCGCACCGCGCCCACAGCGAGTTCGGCCGGCTCGACGTGGTGGTCAACAACGTGGGCGGCACCATCCCGAACGCGTTCCTCGACACCGACGTCGACTACCTGGAGGACGCGTTCCGGTTCAACGTCAGCACGGCGCACGCGTTGAGCGCTGCCGCGGTCCCGTTGATGCTGCGCGACGCCGACGACCTGGCGCGGCAGAAGTCGATCGTCACGATCACCTCGATGATGGGTCGTACGGCGGCCCGCGGTTACCTGGCCTACGGCACCGCCAAGGCGGCGCTCGCGCACTGGACCCGGCTCGCTGCCGCCGACCTCTCGCCGCGGATCCGGGTCAACGGGATCGCGGTCGGGTCGGTGCTGACCAGCGCCTTGGAGTTCATCGCCGGGGACGAGGGCATGCGGACCCAGATGGAGCAGGGAGCCGAGCTCGGTCGGCTCGGCGAACCGGACGAGATCGCCGCCGCCGTGCTCTACCTGGCGTCGTCGGCGGGCTCGTTCATCACCGGCAAGATCCTGGAGGTGGACGGCGGTCTGCAACAGCCCAACCTGGACCTGGCGCTGCCGCCGGTCTGGAGCTCCTGAACGACCTCGCGCCAGAGCGGTCGATCACGGTCCTCGAGGGTCCGTGATCGACCGCTCTCCGCGCTGCGCGGGCTGCGCACGGACGCAGTGTGGACGTGGCGTCGCGATGGCATAGGCTCGGTGGCAAGAGACAGGGGAGCCCTCCACTACGGAGCGCTGAGAGTGCGGAACCGCCGCAGACCCTTTGGACCTGATCCGGTTAGCACCGGCGAAGGGAGTCGGGAGAAACCTTGACTACGCATTTCCGCCTGCGCACGATTGCGCTCGCTACCACTGCCACCGTTGCCTTGGCCGGCTGTTCGCTGCTCGGCTCGGACGACGAAACGAAGTCCGACGAGGTCAAGCGGGGGGAGTCCCTGGAGGGCACCACGGTGGTGCTCGCCACGCACGAGTCGTTCGCGCTTCCCGAGGAGTTGATCGCCTCCTTCAAGGAGAAGACCGGGATCACCTTGAAGGTGCGTCCCTCGGGTGACGCCGGAGAGCTGAGCACCAAGCTGGTGCTCAGCAAGAGCAAGCCGTTCGCCGACGTCGCGTTCGGGATCGACAACACGTTCGCCACCCGCGCCGTCAGCGAGGGAGTCTTCGCCGCCTACGAGCCGAAGCTGCCCGCAGGTGCCGAGTCGCTCGAGCTCGACGGCGACGCCGCCGACGTGCTGACCCCGATCGACCACGCCTCGGTCTGCGTCAACGTGGACGACGCTTGGTTCGCCAAGAACGACCGGCTGGCGCCGCAGAACCTCGACGACCTCGCCGACCCGGCGTTCAAGGACCTGCTGATCCTGCCGGGCGCCACCACCTCCAGTCCCGGACTGGCCTTCCTGCTGGCCACCATCGCCGAGTACGGCGAGGACGGGTGGGTCGACTACTGGACCAGGCTGATGGACAACGGAGCCAAGTTGGCCGATGGCTGGACCGAGGCCTACAGCGCCGGCTTCACCGGTGCCGGCAAGGGTGATCGCCCGATCGTCGTCTCCTACGACACCTCCCCGGCGTTCACCCTGGACGAGAAGTCCGGTGACTCCACCACCAGTGCTCTGCTCAACACTTGCTTCCGTCAGGTCGAGTACGCGGGTGTGCTGACCAATGCGAAGAACCCGGGCGCGGCGGAGAAGGTCGTCGACTTCCTGCTCAGCCCCGAGGTCCAGGCCGTGATCCCGGAGAACATGTACGTCTTCCCGGCGGACAGCGAGGTCCGGTTGCCGACCGAGTGGGCGAAGTTCGCGAAGCCCGCCGCCGACCCGCTGGTGGTCTCCGCGGACGACATCGACGAGCACCGTCAGGCCTGGCTCACCGAGTGGACGGACGTCGTCACCCGCTAGTGGCGTGGGTCGGAGGTTCTGGGATGGTTGGCGTGCTCGGGATGCGTGCATCGCAAGGCGGAGGACCGAAGGCGGGCCGGAGGCCCGTCGAGTGTTCGACAACGCCGCGGGGTGCTTGCCCCGAGCGTGCCAACCGCCCAGCAACTTCCGACACAGGCCACTAGTCGGAGCCGACCGCCATGTCTCGTCTTCGCCGCCTCGCCGGCCTCGCCCTTCTTGCGGCCGGGCCGGCGCTGCTGCTCGGGGTCTTCTTCGTGCTGCCGGTCAGCGGCATGCTCGGGCTCGGACTGTGGCCGAACGGTCACCTCGACCTCGGGCCGGCCTGGGAGGCGGTCACCCGCGAGCGGACTGCCCGGGTCGCCTGGTTCACACTCTGGGCCGCGGCGACGGCGACCGCGATCACGCTGCTGTTGGGCGTCCCGGCGGCGTTCGCCCTGTACCGCTTGGCGATTCCCGGTCGGCGGCTGTTGCGGGCGGTGCTGCTGGTGCCGTTCGTGCTGCCGACAGTCGTGGTCGGTGTGGCCTTCGATTCGCTGCTCGCCGCCGGCGGTCCGCTCGGCTTCCTCGACTGGCGCGACGGCCCGATCGCGATCATCACCGCGATGGTCTTCTTCAACCTCGCGGTGGTCGTCCGGACGGTCGGCACCACCTGGGAGTCGCTCGACCCCAGACCCGGCGAGGCCGCGGCAGCGCTGGGGGCGCGGCCCTGGCAGGTCTTCTGGACGGCGACCTTCCCTGCTCTGCGTGGCTCGATCGTCTCGGCCGCCAGCGTGGTCTTCCTCTTCTGTGCCACCGCGTTCGGTGTCGTCCTGATCCTCGGTGGGATGCGGTACGCCACCTTGGAGACCGAGATCTACCTGTTGACGGTCAACCTCTTCGACCTGCGCGCGGCGGCGGCCCTCTGTCTCCTCCAGTTCGTCGTGGTGATCGGTCTCCTGGCGCTGGCCCAGCGGGCCCGCCGCGGGACCGTCGTCGCGCACCGGGTGGCGGCCCGTCCGCGCCGGGTCCGTGCCGGGGACGTCCCCGCGTTGCTGGCCACGGTGACCGGCGTCGTGCTCGTGGTCGTTCCGGTGCTCGGCCTGGTCCTCACCTCGCTGCGTGACGACGGCGCCTGGAGTCTCGCCAACTACCGCCGGCTGGGCGCGAGCGACGACCCGGATCTGGTGGTCTCGGTGCTCGAGGCCCTGGTCAACTCGTTGCGGATCGCGCTCGACGCCACCTGGATGGCGCTCGGGGTCGGCCTGCTGGTGGCGATCATCGTCACCCGCCGCTCGTACTCGCCGGCCGAACGCCGGATCCGCGGGCTGCTGGACGGGTTCTTCATGCTTCCACTGGGGATCTCAGCGGTCACTCTCGGCTTCGGTTTCCTGGTCACCCTCGACGAGCCTCCGCTGGATCTGCGTGACTCGCCGCTCCTGGTGCCGATCGCCCAGGCGCTGGTGGCGTTGCCGTTGGTGGTCCGGATCCTGATCCCAGTCCTGGCCGGGATCGACGATCGGCAGCGCCAGGCCGCGGCCTCGCTCGGCGCCTCGCCGTTCCAGACCTTGCTCGCCGTCGACCTCGCCGTCGTCTGGAAGCCGCTACTGGCTGCGGCGGGGATGGTCTTCGCAGTCTCGCTCGGGGAGTTCGGGGCGACCTCGTTCCTGAGCCGTGCCGACCACCCGACGCTACCGGTGCTGATCTACCGGTTGCTGGGCACGCCGGGGGAGCATCACTACGCGATGGCGGTGGCGGCGTCGGTGCTGCTGGCCGGCACGACGGCCGCCGTCATGTTGATCACCGAGCGCCTCCGGGTGCCCGGGGTGGGAGGGTTCTGAGATGTTGCAGCTCGACGACGTCAGCGTCCGTTACGGGACCGAGGTCGCCCTGGACCGGGTCGGCCTGCACCTTCCGGACGGTCAGGTGCTCGCGGTGCTCGGACCATCCGGCTGCGGCAAGTCGACATTGTTGCGGGCCGTCGCCGGGCTGGAGCCGTTGACCACCGGTTCGCTCAGCTTCGACGGCGCCGACCTGCGCCGGGTGCCGACGCACCGGCGGGGCTTCGCGCTGATGTTCCAGGACGGACAGCTCTTCGCGAGCAAGTCGGTGGCCCAGAACATCGGCTATCCGCTGCGGCTACGCCGCCGCGCGAAGGCGGCCACCACGGCCCGGGTCGAGGAACTGCTGGACCTGGTCGGCCTCGGCGGGTACGGCGCCAGGCGTCCGGAGACGTTGTCGGGCGGCGAACGCCAGCGGGTGGCGCTGGCCCGGGCGCTCGCGGTCGAGCCGCGCCTGCTTCTGCTCGACGAGCCGTTGAGTGCGTTGGACGCGGCGCTGCGGGAGCGGCTCGCCCTCGACCTGCGCCGAATCATCACCGCGTCCGGCACCACCACCTTGATGGTCACCCACGACCACGAGGAGGCGTTCGCGATCGCGGATCGGATGGCGTTGATGCGCGACGGTCGGGTGGTCCAGGAAGGTGAACCGGCGCAGGTCTGGGCCAACCCCGTCGACGCCGAGACGGCGCTCTTCCTGGGCTACGACCGGGTGTTGGAAGGGGTGGCGGCGCGAACCGTGCTCGGGGCTGCCGGCCTGGCCGGTGAGGGGCCCGTCGCGCTGCGGCGTTCGGCGTTGGAGGTGGCCGCGGACGGTCCGCTCGAGGCGGTGGTGCGTTCCTCGCGCGCGGCACCCGAGGTGGTCCGGTTGGTGGTCGAGATCCCGAGCGTGGGGGAGATCGCCGCGGTGGCAACGACGTCCGAGGTGGCCCCAGGACCGGGCCTCAAGGTCAGGCTGCGGGTGGTCGGTGACCGGCTCGCAGTCATCGGTAAGAACGCCACAGCTGGTCTGGTCCCCTAAACTACCGGTCGTGTACCGCCGCGCCTATGCCCTCCTTGTTGGAAATGCCCTACTCATGGGGGCGCTTGCCATCATCGCGGCAATCAGCCTCGATAAGAGCCTGGTCGACCCCGAAGGGTTCCTCGGGCCGGCCTGGACCCGGCTCCCGCTGCTGGTCGGGGCGGCGCTCTTCGTCGACCTGATCCCGCGTGCGCTCTGGATCTCCCGAGGGCGCCCGAAGGAGTGGGGTCCGCTGATCAAGGCGCGGTGGAACGAGCACTGGGACCGTGAGCGGTTCACCCTGGTCGCGCTCGGCATCGGCTGCTTCTACGTGGTCTACGTCTGCTACCGGAACCTGAAGTCGTTCCTCCCCTCGGTGATGGGTGACGCGAACTACGACCGGGAACTGGACCTGCTCGACCACGCGATCTTCCTCGGCCACGAACCGGCGAGCGTGATCCACGCGATCTTCGGCACCACGATCTCGGCGCACGTGCTCTCCTCGATCTACGTGCTCTTCATCCCGATGGTCGCGGTGCTGGTGGCGATCTGGTGTGTCTGGTCGCGCAACATCAGCTACGGCTACTGGTTCGTCACCAGCCAGTGCCTGATCTGGACGTTGGGTACGGCGACCTACTACATGCTGCCTTCGCTCGGCCCGGGCCTTGAGTATCCGTGGCGCTACCAGGATCTGGCGCACACCGGCACCACCGACCTGATGAACTCCCTCTACAACGCCCGTGAGGCGTTCCTGTGGTGGGACGGCTACGGCGGTGCGCAGACGGTCGCTGCCTTCGCCAGCCTGCACACCGGCGTCACCCTGCTCTGGGCGCTGATGGTCCAGTACACGGTGAAGATCCGCTGGGTGCACTGGGTGATGTGGGCCAACTTCGGCTGCACGGTGGTGGCCACCCTGTACTTCGGCTGGCACTACGTGGCTGACGACGTCGCCGGTATCGCGATCGCCCTCATCTCCTTCTATCTCGGCGGTATCGCCTCCGGGCAGAAGTTCGACAGACACGGCCTCTCCAGTCACCCGACGACGACCACGTCGAAGGTGCCGATCGAGCGCGAGTCGCAGCACTGAGGCAGGCGTCGGCTACCTAGGTGTAGCCCGTTCTTCCTGGCTCCTGCCAGTGGGGTTGAGCTTGGACGTTCAAACCAAGCCGGACACCTTCGGGGCAGGGGCTTGGCGGTGTGTCCTCAGGTCTCCCTGAGAGATCAAGTGGCTTGGCTCCAGCGCACCTGCTAAACCCGAAATTTGACACAATTCGGACAGTTGTGGAGACTGTCCAACTTTGGCCCCTCGTAACATACTGTTATTTGGCGTCTGCAAATGCCCCTCGCATCTGTGCGTGGATACAACTGTTTAGCCTTGAGTACCTCTCGGGACCATTTGTTGTATCCACAGGGGAGTTTGAGGGTGTCTCTCGACAGGCAGACCGCGCCGTTGCAGCGCGGGAACAGTCGGTTCTGGTCCGCGTTGATGTTGGTCATCGGCTTGGTAGTCATGGCGATCACGCCGCTGGTCGGGCTCAGTCCGGCCAACGCAGCGCCGGGCAACTACCTGTCGATCGACAAGGATGTCGACGTCTCGGAGCTCGTTCCGGGTCAGTCGTTCACCTACACGATCACGGTGCGATGCTCCGAAGAGGACTGCATCAACGCCCAGGTCCGCGACCCGCTGCCGAGTGAGCTGGCAGGCTTCGCGATCCAGAACGTGACCTTCAACCCGGGCCCCATCCCGAAGGACGTCACCTGGCTCCCCGGCGGCACCTCGACCCCGCCGGCCAAGGTCGGTACTGACACCGTCCTCGTCGTCGACCTCAAGCAGGCCACCGACGGCGGCAACATCGGCCTTCAGTACGGCCAGGACTACCGGATCACCGTCTCGCTGCAGGTGCCAGCCGACTACCCGCCCGGCAACAGCGGCGACATCGTCAACGTCGCCGCCGCGACCGCGGACAACGCCAACCGCGTCGAGGACGACGCCACCGTCGTCATCGACTCCGCGGTGGTCATGGGCGTCGCCGTCGACAAGACCTGGGCTCCGGCCAACCAGAGCTTCAATCCGGGCGCGGACTCCACGATCGGGCTCAGCGCGCGGAACAGCTCGAACGTCGACATCGACAGCCTGTCGATCCAGGAGCCCAAGGCAGCACCCGACGGTGCGGCCGACCTGGACGCCAGCAACCCGTTCACCATCACCGACTTCACCGGCTTCGACGCCGTCAACCTGCCTGCCGCCTGCACCACGGTCCGGGTCGACGCCTACGTCCGCTCCGGCGGCACCTGGAGCTGGGTCCAGGGCGCGCCCGTCCCGGCGCCCGCCGTGGCACTCCCCGCTGGCGTCGCCAACGGCGATGTCGGCGGCGTTCGGATCACCTGCCTGGGCACCATTCCGCCCGGCCAGAGCCTGACCTTCGACCTCGACGTCGAGCAGCGCGCCACGCACCGCAACACGAGCGCCGACCTTTCCACCGACCCGCACTCCGTCGACAACGTCACCACTGGTGAGGCCACCTTGGCCGGTCAGGACCCGGCTACCGACGACGGCAACGCTTCGTTCGCGATCGCTCCGGCGATCCCGACGGTCGAGGCCGCGAAGGACATCACGCCCGACACTGTCACCGCCGGTCAGAGCGCCACCGCCACCCTCGGTGCGACCAACGGAGCGATCCCGGTCTCCGAGCTGCGGCTCGCCGACCTCGGCTTCTTCACCGCCGACGTCACCTTCGGCGGCTTCGACAGTGCGCCGGTGTGGCCTGCCGGTGCTACTGCCGGTGTGTTGACCTACCACCTGCTCGCTGGCGGTACCCAAGTCGTCCCGCTCGCTGTGGGCGTCGTCCCGGCGGCGCCGTCGGGGAAGATCTCCGGCTTCGAGATCGTCTGGACCGGCGACACCATCGACTCCGACGAGACCGGCTCGGTCGAGTTCGGCATCGACACCACCGAGGACGCGACCGGCCCGTCGTCGACGATCACGCTCACCAACACCGTCGACGTCGAAGTGACTGCGCCCAACGGCCTCACCGACGCCGACGACGCCTCCGCACAGTTGCGGATCATCAACCCGGAGATCGCGGTCACGCTGACCAAGTCGGTCCGCCCCTCGACCGCCGTCAACCCGGGCGAGTCGGTGATCGCTTCGCTGAAGGCCCACGCCACTGTGCTGGGTGCCGGGACCGAGCTCACCGACATCGTCGTCGAGGACGTCTGGGGAAACGACGCGACCGGGTTCTGGAACGCGTTCAACCTCACCTCGATCGTGCCGACCCAGGTCCCGCCGAACACGACCCTGACGGTCGAGGTCTTCGACGGCACCGCCTGGCACCAGCTCGCCCTGCAGGCGGCGACCCCCGCGGCGACCGTCTTCACGATGGACGCCGACGCGCTCACCGCCGAGCTCACCGGTCTCGGGCTCAATGCCAACACCGTCTCCGGTGTCCGCTTCTCCTTCAACAACGTCGACGGCTTCCCCACCGACACCAACGTCACCCCGAACCTCGAGTTCGAGGCCCGCAGCACCAAGCGTGACGGCTCGGGCCCGATCACGCCGGCCGCGGATCAGGAAGTCGGGTACGTCAACACGGCTTCGGTGGAGGCCGACGGTGAGTCCGCCGGCGGCAAGCCGCTGCACGACTCCGACGGCGACATCGGCACCGGTACCGTCGTCACCCCGCCCGGTGGCCCCGGCCCCGGCGTCTCGATCGAGAAGACCTGGGTCGAGGCAGCCGTCGACGCCCAGTCGTCGCAGAGTGCGCGCACCCACCTGGACTTCAACGTCACCAAGGGATTGAACCCGGTCGTCATCGCCGACCAGCCCGGCGCGCCATCGGTGGCCGGTGTCGGTAGCACCGTCTTCGACGCCTTCAACCTGACGGCGATCGAAGCGGTCGCGACCAACAGCGTCCCGTACTCGACCGGCTGGTACCTGCTCTACGACAGCGTGACCAAGGTCGAACTGCACAACGGAACCAGCTGGCAGGAAGTGACCGCTCCCGGCGGTACTTGGATGACCGGCGTCCGTGGCTTCAAGGGCTACACGCTGACCGCTCCCGAGCAGGCCTCGACCATCGCCGTCCGGATCACCCTGGGCGAGACCGCGGCCGACACCGCGGCGCGTCAGGCTGCCCGGCAGCCCGGTGCGAACCTGGACCCATACGCCCCGGCCCCTAACTCCGGCGTCGGCTACGGCAGCGCGGACCGTCGCTTCACCCTCGGCTGGCAGGTGCGTGACAAGGCCCGCTCGGACGACCGGTTCGTCACCGAGGACGCGACCTACAACCACGCCGACGAAGGCACCGTGGTCAACACGGTCGGTGTCACCGGTACCCGGATCGTCGGCGGCGCAACGGTGACCGACACCGACTCCGACACCATCCTGATCCTTGACCCGGACCCGTTGGTCAGCATCGACAAGTCGGTCACCCCGACGACGGGGCTGTTCACTCCGCCGGTCGGTACCGCCGCGGGGAGCTACCCGACCGCCACCTGGTCGATGACGGCGAAGAACGCCTCCACCGCAAAGGCGACCTACGTCCGGGTGACCGATCCTGCCACCTGCACCGACACGGCTCTGGCGGACTGCCAGACCAGCGCGGCTCCGGAGAGCGGCGCCTACACAGGTGTCGTCGACGGTGCCGTCGGTGACCCGTTCGACACCTCGGTGAACTACCTGACCGACCCTGCCGTGGGTAGCCCGTTCAACCGGTTCGACGCCACCGGCATCACGATCGCGGCCAGCATCGCCAACCAGGTCGACCTGACCAAGACCACGGTCTGGTTGCTCCGCTACGCCGGCGGTACCTACACAACTGAGCAGAGCACGGCCACCGCCGTCAACGCGATGACCGCAGCCCAGCTCGCCGATGTGGTCGGGTTCAGCGTCGCCTTCCAGGGCGGCGACCCGTCGCAGGGCGGCACGATCACCCAGAGCAACGACCTCACGGTGACCGTCGCCTCCCGGATGCGTGCGACCCTGCGCGTCGAAGGCACCAACCAGGTGCTCCGAGCTGGCCAGACGCTCGATGTGACGAACCGGGCCTTCGCCCAGTCCTACGACCCGGTCACCAGCCCGAACGTGGTCACCGGCGACGCCGACGACGCCGTCACGCAGCTGACCGGCGGCCAGGTCAACATCGCGCCGACCAAGACGATCACGCCGGCCCAGCTCAACGAGCCGCAGCGTGGGAACACCGTCAACGTCGTCATCGGTGCCAACCAGGGCAGCAACCCGCGCAGCACGCTGTCGCCGCAGAGCGTGGTGATCGAGGACCAGGCCGACTCCGTCGACTTCTGGAACAACTTCGACTTCACCGGCCTCGGCACGGTCACCCTGCCTTCGGGTGCGGACCGGGTCCGCGTCGATCTGTACGACGGCACCAGTTGGGTGAACGGCACCGCCGCCGCGACTGCTGCATTGCCGACCGGCGTCGCGTTGGGCGACGTCCAGGGCATCCGGTTGACGTTCACCCGCGCCAACGGTGCGTACTTCTCCAGCACCGTGCCGGCTCCGAACTGGGCTGCCAGCGCAGCCTTCACGGTGGTGGCTCGTGACACGCTTCGTGACTCCGGGGACCCGTTGGTCTTCGCGGGTCAGCGGATCGACAACACCCAGACCTCGTCGTCGACGCGTACCGACGGCAACAACTCAGGCGAGGTCGACGCGAGCGACGACATCGTGCTCTCCAAGGGCACGCAGGAGATCGCGGTCAACAAGCTGACCAATGAGGGCAACCGGCTCAACAACGTCGGCAGCGCGGTGCCGTTCGACCTGACCATCAAGAACGTCGGCACCGGGTACCTGACGGTGACCGAACTGGTCGACGACCTGCCCGCCGAACTCCTGTACCTCGAGGACCCGGCGCCGATCTACACCGCAGCGCCGAGCGGCACCCTTTCGGAGGACGTGACCGCGACGCCGAGCGCCGACGGGACCAGTGTCACCTTCACCTGGCCCGAGGGTGGCCAGCGGATGCTGCCGAACGAGACCTTCAAGATCCGGGTCTTCCTGGAGCTCCAGCCGGGCTTGAGCATGGGCCAGACCGCGGTCAACACCATGACGGTCCGTACCGAAGAGGAGCTGACCGGGTGCCGCAACGTGCAGACCGGTGGCAACCTCACCGGCGCGTGGGATGCGGACAAGACCACCTGTGGCACGACCGACTATGTCGGCGTCGTCAACGGTCCGAACCTGTACACCGCCAAGGGTGTTCGGGGCTCGCTCGACGGCGCCTACCTTCCGGGCAAGCCGAGCTTCGTCTGCTCGCCGCGGATGACGGCGACCCCCGGTGACGCTGTCGCCACCGACGGCAAGTTCTACCGCCCGCAGTGCGTGGCCAACAGCCAGGTCGGCGGAACCGACGACTGGGTGCTGAACAACGTCAACTCCGGCACCACCCCGATCGCCGACATGATCATCTTCGATCAGCTGCCGGTGGCGGGTGACCAGCTGCTGGTCTCCGGGGCGAGTCGTGGTTCGGAGTTCCGCCCGCGTCTCGTCGCCGACTCGCTGAAGGTGACCGGTCCGCCCGGTACCGCGCAGATCGTCGAGGTGACCAGCAGCGCCAACGTCTGCCGTGACACCTGGACGAACATCCGCAACCAGCAGCCCTGTGAGCAGAACGGCGAGGTCTGGGAGGCTGTCTCCCCGACCACCGATTGGGCCTCGGTCAGCGGCTTCCGGGTGAAGTTGAGCTTCGCCGACACCGCGAGCGGCAACCTGGCTCCGGGCCAGAAGGTCGACATCAACTACTCGACGATCAACGAACTGGTTGACGACGAGGACGCCTCGGGTGCCTCGCGTGTGGTTCCGGCCGACGACCAGTTGGCCTACAACCAGCACGGCATCAAGTACCGGTTCACCGGTCAGGCACAGTGGCGTGAGCTTGCTCCGAGCAAGGTCGGTGTGCACCTGCGGACCGGTGCGATCGGCATCGAGAAGACGGTGACCGGCCCGGCAAAGGCCTACGCGCCGACGGAGTTCCTCGCCAACGTCACCTGCCGGATCGACGACGCCGAGCTCGACCTGGGTACCGACGCCGTCGTCGAGTTGAACGCGGCCGGCAACTACGAGGCCCGGATCGACGGGATCCCGCTGAGCGTTGCGGGTACCGAGTGCACGGTCTCCGAGAAGGGCAGCACCGGCGAGTTCGGTGAGTCCTCGCGGACCGGTTCGCCGACGACGCTGCAGGTCGACGAGGAGATCGCCCCCAGTGACGACCTCGACGCCGCCTCGATCGTCAGCCTCGGCAACGACTACCAGTTCACCTCGCTGAGCGTGCAGAAGCTGGTCGACACCGCTGCGGTCGACACCACCTTCGGCCCGTTCTCCTTCGAGCTGAGCTGCCTGTCGATCCTGGGTGACCGGGTCAAGTTCGCTGATGACGCGGACGAGCTCGAGTTCGACCTGGCCGCGGGGGCCACCTGGACCTCGCCGACCGACCGGATCCCGGTGGGTGCCGAGTGCACCTTGACCGAGACCGACAACTACCTGGCCGACCAGATCGTGATCGTGGGAGACAACGTCGTCGACGAGGGCGCTGGTGTGGCCAAGGTGACGCCCGGTCTGGACCCGGCCGAGGTCGTCGTGACCAACGGCTTCGACGCGGGAACGGTGACCATCAACAAGGTCGTCGACGGCGCCGGTGCAGCTCGCTGGGGCACCGCATCCTTCGGCTTCGACGTCACCTGCACCTACCAGGAGCAGACCCCGTTCGACGGCTCGTTCACGCTTCGCGCTGGTGACAGCAAGACGCTCGGCCCCTACCCGGCCGGCACGGAGTGCGCCGTGAAGGAGGTGGCCACCGGTGGTGCCACCACCAGCGTTCTGGACCCTGCCGACGGCATCGTGACGGTCGCTTCCCCGGTTGCTCCGGAGACGATCAGCCAGGCCACTGTGACCGCGACCAACACCTTCGCGCTGACCTCGCTCGACGTGGTCAAGGAGCGGGTGGGTGCGCTCGACGTCAAGGGTGCCAATGGCCCGTTCAAGGTGTCGCTCGCGTGCACCTGGCTGGTCGACGGCAAGCGGGTCGGCTTCGACATCCCGGGCGGTGCGGAGCGGACGTTGGCCAAGCGGAACAGCTACCGCGCGTCCTACAACAACCTGCCGTCCAGCGCGCAGTGTGTGTTGACTGAGACCGAGGACGGTGGCGCCAAGCGGACCACCATCGAGGCCGAGGTCGCCGGCAAGACCCTGAAGAGCAAGAAGGCGACCATCGCCCTCGACCTGTCGAAGACCGCTGGTCCCGGCGAGGCGTCGGCGACGGTCACCAACGAGTTCGCCGCCGACGTCTCCGACGGTGGCGACGAGAACGACAACGGTGCTCTCAACGATGGGGAGAACAACCTGCCGGGTGTCGGTAGCCCGGTCACCATGTGGCTGCTCGCCACCGGACTGTTGTTGCTGCTCGGCGGTGCGGTGCTGTTGATCGCACGGCGTCGCGGCGGGGCGTCCTCCTCCTAGCCCCCCGGCAGATAGTCCCTGACGAAAAGCCCCTGAAAACTCCGTTTTCAGGGGCTTTTCGTTCGGCAGCAGTGGTGGGTAGGCGCGAACTCGCGAGTTGTGAGGGGTGCTTGAACGAGTGGAAACTGCGTTTGGGAGCATCGCGACATGGCTTCCTTCACCCGTGCCGAGTTGGAGTCCTATCGCGATGCCGTCGTGCCGGACCTGCTCGGTGACGACCTGCGGCTGCTCTTCGTGGGGATCAACCCGGGGCTCTGGACCGCGGCGACGCAGACCCACTTCGCGCATCCGGTGAATCGGTTCTACCCGGCGCTGTACCGGGCCGGGATCGTGACCCGCGAGATCTCACCCTCGGACGGGATGACGGATGAGGACCGTGACCACTTGCGGGCGCGGGGGATCGGGATCACGAACCTGGTACGTCGCGCCACCGTACGCGCTGACGAGCTCAGCAAGGAGGAGCTCGCCGCGGGTGGCGAACAGCTGCTTGCGCTGGTCGCCGAGCGCCGTCCGGCCGTGGTGGCGATCGCCGGGATCACCGCCTACCGCACCGCGTTCAAGCAGTCCAAAGCCAAGGTGGGCCTCCAACCCGAGCCGTTCGCGGGTGCTCGGCTCTGGGTGGTGCCGAACCCCAGCGGGTTGAACGCGCACGCGACCGTCGAGTCGCTGGCCGAGGCCTACGCGGAGCCCGCGCGGGCGGCGGGAATCCTCCCTGCTTGAGCGGACGTCATATGTTGCGTGGACCCGCTTCCTCACTACGTATGACCTTGCGGGGGTTGGCGGGCGTGCGCGTTAGCCGAGCCAGTCGAAGGTCAGCGGATCGGGGCCCTGGCGGCCTTCGGGGCCGAGGTCGAGGGTGTCGATCGTGGCGCGGTCGGCGTCGGTGAGCACGATCTCGGTGGCGGCGAGATTCTGCTTCTGGCGTTGGGGATCGGCCGACTTGGGGAAGACGATCCGGCCTTGGTCCAGGTGCCAGCGCAGGACGACCTGCGCGGGCGTGGCGCCGATCCGCTCGGCGATCGCGGTGACCTCGGCCGAGTCGGCGACCTTGCCACGGGCGATCGGAGCCCATGCCTCGGTGAGCACCCGATGGCGGGCGTTCGCCTGCTGTACCTGGCGATTCGCGAACCACGGGTTGAGCTCGACCTGGTTCACCACCGGCGCCACGCCGGTCTCGGCGACGATCCGGTCGAGGTGTTCGGGTGCGAAGTTGGAGACGCCGATGGAACGGGCGCGGCCGTCGTCGGCGAGCTCGATCAGCGCTCGCCAGGTGGAGACGAAGTCGCCGTCGTAGAGCGTCGGCAGCGGCCAGTGGATCAGGAAGAGGTCGACGTAGTCGAGACCGAGCTCCTTCAGTGAGCCCTCGAAGGACCGGATGACGTCGTCACGCAGGTGGTTCGGGTTGTGCAGCTTCGTGGTCACGAAGAATTCGGCGCGCGGCACGTCGCTGGCCACCACCGCAGCGCCGACCCCGGCCTCGTTGCCGTACATCTGAGCGGTGTCGAGGTGTCGATAGCCGGCCTCGATCGCGGAACCGATCGCCTCGGGGGCGGCTTCGTTCGAGATCCCGAAGGTGCCGAGCCCCAGCTGAGGGATGGCACGGCCGTCGTTCATCTGCAGCAGGGGAGCGGTCATAGGCGCAGCTTCGCATGTCGCGGATCGGCGGGCCGCGGTGCTGTTCAGTATGCGATCAGGCGGCGGACGTTCCGCAATAGCCGCCGTCTAGGCTCGTGCGCGTGGGCGAGCACACAGCGACAGGCGGGCTGATCCCCAACGTGGAGTTGGGCGCTGAGATCGGGCGTGGCGGCTTCGCGCGGGTCTATCAGGGCCGTCAACGCAACGTCGACCGGATGGTCGCGGTCAAGATCGACGACCGGGTCCTCGATGACGAACGCGGACGGCGTCGCTTCCTGCGGGAGGTGACCGCAGCGGGCCGGATCAGTTCGCACCCGCACGTGGTCTCGCTGATCGACGCCGGCACCACTCCGGACAACCGGGCCTATCTGGTGATGGAGCTGTGCCCGGGTGGCACCCTCTCGGACCACCTGCGCCGTACCGGACCGATGCCGGTCGCCGAGGCACGCGACGTCGGGTTGGCGATCGTCGGCGCGGTCGCTGCCGCCCACGAGGCCGGCGTCCTGCACCGAGACATCAAGCCGTCGAACGTGCTGATCGACGCCTACGGCACGCCTCGGCTCGCCGACTTCGGCCTCGCTGCGTTGCCCGTCGCCGGCCAGGAGCTCTCGGTCACCCTGGAGGCGTTGACGCCGGCCTATGCGGCACCGGAGGCGTTCTCCGGTCTGCCGCCGTCCGAGCAGTCGGACATCTGGTCCCTGGGCGCCACCCTGCATGCCCTGATCTCGCCGTACCGGTCGCCGCGCTGGAGCGGGGACGGATCGCCGGCACCGATCGACCAGGTGATCGCGCACCTGAATACGCCTCTGCCCGACCCGGGGTCGCAGGGCAGTGCGGTGCTGATGGGCGTGATCGCCCGCGCCACCCACCCGGACCCGGCGCAACGGTTCGGGTCAGCACGGGAGATGCACGACGCGTTGGCGGCGTTGAGCCTGCCGCCGTCGCCGCGGCGTTCGGTGCTGGGCGGGCCGGAAGCGGCGTTCGTCTCGCAGCGCGCGCTGCCCGGACTGGCTCAGGCGGAGCCCTCGGCGCCGTCGGGGGGTCGCCGTAAGCGGAGCCTGGTGTTGGCCGCCGCGCTCGGGCTGCTCTTCGGCGGCGTCGCCACCTGGGGTGTGGGGGAGTTGCTAGGGGACGACGCCCCCGCGGCAGCGGAGGCTCCGCAGCAGGGCGGATCGGCGCCGGCGGACGTGGGGAATCAGGCGCCCGCCGTCGACGAGGAGGAGCCGAGCGACGGGCCGAGTACGGACTCGTCGAAGCCCGCAAAGGCGCCGTCGGTCGACCAGTGCTTCGTCGGGCTCACCAAGGTGACGAACACTTCCGAGTCGAGCAAGATCGACTGCTCGGAGCCGCACCATTACGAGGCGTATGCGACGGGGTTGCTCGACCCCTCCACCAAGACGCCGTACCTCGACGAGCTCTACGACGACCCGGTGGTCAAGAAGACCTGCACCGAGAAGGCGGCCAAGAAGTTCCTTGCGGGCCGCGAGGGCAACTTCGAGATCGACGTCCTACCGCCCCCGGAGGTCGCCTTCATCAACGGTGACCGCGGCTTCTACTGCTTCATCTCCGAGAAGGACGCCGGCCTGGTCACCGGGAGCCTGCGCGACGCCTCCGGCGGATAGTCCCTGACGTTTCGCCCCTTTTCTGTCCGATATGTCGTGCCGAGCGTTCGGCAGCGTCGCGAAATCTGGACTGTGACCTACGTAACTCCCGGGTAACTTTGCTCGTTGGCGTCGCATG
This sequence comes from Nocardioides sp. Bht2, assembly GCF_047308515.1. NCBI lineage: Bacteria > Bacillati > Actinomycetota > Actinomycetes > Propionibacteriales > Nocardioidaceae > Nocardioides > Nocardioides sp. Bht2. Next base: position 538,893 of record NZ_JBLBWI010000001.1, on the reverse strand, counting down.
GTGACCGTCTCTTCCCGCCGTCTTTCGAGCGTCCTGGGCATGGCCCTGGCGATGACCGTCGTGGCCGCGGGTGCTGGCTCAGGGCCCTCGGAGCCGGCGTCCGCCCAGGCGCAGAGCTCGGCCAGCTCGGCCACCGGTAGCCCAGGGGGCGCCGCTGAGCGGAAGAAGAAGCCGAGGTACGTGGCGAAGATCGTCCGCACCAAGCACGGGATTCCGCACATCACCGCGAAGAACTACGGGTCGCTGGGCTTCGGCTCCGGCTATGCCGCGATGGAGACCAGCGGGTGCACGTTGGCCGACGTGTTGATCACCGCGCGTGGCACCCGGTCGCGCTATCTCGGTGCTGAAGGGGCTTACCGCGACGGCGTCTCGGTCAGCGGTACCAACCTGCAGATGGACGCTCTCGTCACCGACCTGCGCAACCGCAAGGTGGTCGAGAAGCTGCTCGCCGACCCGGTCGCGGGGCCGGGCAAGGAGACCCGGGCGATGGTCACCGGCTACGTCGCCGGCGTCAACAAGTACCTGCGCAGCATCGGTGGGGCGAAGAAGTTCCCCGACCGTGCCTGCCGCGGCGCTGACTACCTGCGTCCGAACGCGACCGTGCTCGACGTCTGGTACGGGATCTACCTGGCCAACATCCTCGGCTCCACCGGCCACTTCCTGCAGCAGATCGTCGGTGCTACCCCGCCCACGCTGACCGATCTGGGGCTCCCTGATCTGGGGTCGTTCGCGCCGTTGCCTTCCGAAGTGCCGTCGGCGGAGGAGTTGCAGAAAGCGCTGGGCAAGGACCCGTCGACAGGGTTCGGCTCGAATGCGACGGCGATAGGCAAGAGCGCATCGTCGACGGGTCGTGGCATGTTGCTCGGTAACCCGCACTTCCCGTGGAACGGGCGCTACCGGTTCTCCCAACAGCACCTGACCATCCCCGGTAAGTACGACGTCGCCGGGGCGAGTCTGATCGGCTCCCCGGTGATCAACATCGGGTGGAACAAGGATGTCGCGTGGAGCCACACGGTCTCGACCGGCTACCGCTTCGCGCCGTACGAGTACCGCACCCTGGTCTCGCCGACGACGTACCTTTCCGGCAACGGCCTTATCCGGCAGGTGGAGCGTCGGGTCGTGACCGTAACGGTGAAGAAGGCTGACGGATCGCTGGCCAAGGTCACCGAGGATCTCTACCGGACGCCGCAGGGCTACGTGATCGACGACCCCAGCACGCTGATGGGGTGGACGCCGCTGAGCTTCTTCGCGATCCGCGACGCCAACGGCGAGCAACTCCGCACGCTGGACACCTTCTTCAACATGGGCCGGGCGACGTCGGTGCGCGACCTGATCGCCCGCCAGGACAAGGGCGGAGGCATGCCCTGGGTCAACACGATCGCGGCCGACCGGGCCGGCAACGTCGCCTACGCCGACCACTCGGTGGTGCCGAACATCTCGAACGCACTGGCTGAACGGTGCATGACGCCGATCGGGCGGATCACCAACGCGCTGGCCGGGCTCCCCGGCCTGGACGGCACCTTCGCCGACAGTTCCTGTCAGTGGGGGACCGATAGCGACTCGGCTCGCCCCGGCGTTCTCGGGCCGAAGAACATGCCCGTCGCCTACCGCACCGACTGGGTGATGAACGCCAACGACTCCTACTGGCTGCCGAATCCGGTCCAGCAGTTGAACGGGTTCGCGCGGATCATCGGCTGCGAGAAGTGTGAGCGGACCATGCGCACTCGGATGGTCAGCCAGTACGTGCTGGACAGGTTGAAGAAGGGCAAGGTGACGCCGGCGTCGCTGCGCGGAACCCAGCACCAGAACCGGGTCCGCGCCGGTGAGGTGATGCGTCAGAACGGCGATCTCGACAAGGTCTGCCAGGCTGCGGGCGGCGGCAAGGCTTGCGTCGCGTTGGCGAAGTGGGACGGCCGGTCGAACACCACCAGCCGGGGCTACCACGTGTTCCAGGAGTTCGTCACCCGGATCCCGGACTCGCTGCTAGCGGCGAGCATCTGGAAGGTGCCGTTCAGCCCCGAGGATCCCCTCAACACACCGCGTGATCTGGACGAGACCAACGCGAACGTGATCGGAGCGATGAAGAGCGCGATCGCCTACCTGGAGAAGCGCAAGATCGCTCCCGACGCGACCTGGGGTTCGCTGCAGGTGGCCGCCGACCGTGGGGCTCCAGCGATCCCGCTCGGCGGCGGCGACGGCGACCTTGCCGGGAATGCGAACGCGCTGGCCTCGGCGTATGCCACGACCAACACCGGCTTCCTGCGCCCGATCACCTTCGGTTCCTCGCACATCCAGGCGATCGCCTTCGGCGACAAGGGGCGGGTCGATGCCCGCACTCTTCTGACCTACGGCCAGTCGGAGAACCCGGCGTCGCCTTGGTCGAGCGACCAGACGAGGATGTTCGGTCGCAAGCAATGGGTGGTCTTCCCGTGGACGGACGCCCAGATCCGTAAGCAGCGGATCAGTTCGGTGCGGTTGACGGGGCGCTGACGCTGGGCTGAGCGGGTCGAGCGCGCGGGCGACGTCAGGAAGTTCCTGGCGTCGCCCGCGGCTATTTCGGCGGGCGGCGAAGTCGCGCGTTGCTGCCGTCGGGGCGACGCTGCCGAACGTTTCGCCCCTCGACGCGCCGATTTGAGGGGCCGAACGTCAGGGACTATCGGGGGAGGGGCCGCAAAAAAATCTGACCGAGCTGGGAATCATCCGTCGAGATGGTCCGTTGTAACCATCAGGAAAGTTGAGTGGAAGGCACTCAAGTAACGTGACTGGTTCACCACCGTCGTGGCAGACTGGTCGCATTACGGGCCCGAAAGGGCCCTCGAACCATCACCAGGCACCAGATCCCAAGGAGAACCATGGCTCGCGCAGTCGGCATTGACCTCGGTACCACCAACTCAGTGGTCGCCGTTCTTGAGGGTGGAGAACCCACCGTCATCGCAAACGCAGAGGGCGCCCGCACCACCCCGTCGGTGGTCGCCTTCGCAAAGTCCGGCGAGGTCCTCGTCGGCGAGGTGGCAAAGCGGCAGGCTGTCACCAACGTTGATCGCACCATCCGCTCGGTCAAGCGTCACATGGGCACCGACTGGAAGACCAAGATCGACGACAAGGACTTCACGCCCCAGCAGATCAGCGCCTTCGTGCTGCAGAAGCTGAAGCGCGACGCCGAGGCGTACCTGGGCGAGCCGGTCACCGACGCGGTGATCACCGTGCCCGCCTACTTCTCCGACGCTCAGCGTCAGGCCACCAAGGAAGCCGGCGAGATCGCCGGCCTCAACGTGAGCCGGATCGTCAACGAGCCCACCGCTGCGGCGTTGGCCTACGGCCTCGACAAGGGCGACGACCAGACCATCCTGGTCTTCGACCTCGGTGGCGGTACGTTCGACGTCTCCCTGCTCGAGATCGGTGAGGGCGTCGTCGAGGTCAAGGCGACCTCCGGTGACAACCTCCTCGGTGGTGACGACTGGGACAACCGCGTCGTCGAATGGATGGTCGAGAAGTTCAAGAACGCCAACGGCGTCGACCTCGCTGCCGACAAGATCGCCAAGCAGCGCCTCCAGGAGGCCGCGGAGAAGGCGAAGATCGAGCTCTCCTCCTCCAGCGAGACCCAGATCCACCTCCCGTACATCACCCACGGTGAGTCCGGCCCGCTGCACTTCGAGGAGCGGCTGACCCGCGCCGAGTTCCAGAAGCTCACCGCGGACCTGCTCGAGCGGACCAAGGCTCCGTTCCAGGCCGTGCTCAAGGACGGCGGCGTGCCCGTCTCCGCGATCGACCACGTGGTTCTCGTTGGTGGCTCCACCCGGATGCCCGCCGTCACCGAGGTCGTCAAGGACCTGCTCGGTGGCAAGGAGCCCAACAAGGGCGTCAACCCCGACGAGGTCGTCGCGCTCGGTGCTGCCCTGCAGGCCGGCGTGCTCAAGGGCGAGGTCAAGGACGTGTTGCTCCTCGACGTCACCCCGCTCAGCCTCGGCATCGAGACCAAGGGCGGCGTGATGACCACCCTGATCGAGCGCAACACCACCATCCCGACCAAGCGTTCGGAGATCTTCACCACCGCTGACGACAACCAGCCGTCGGTCGAGATCAAGGTCGCCCAGGGTGAGCGCCAGATGTGGTCGCAGAACCAGGCGCTCGGCAACTTCGAGCTCACCGGTCTGCCGCCGGCCCCGCGTGGCGTGCCGAAGATCGAGGTCACCTTCGACATCGACGCCAACGGCATCGTGCACGTGTCCGCCAAGGACCACGCCTCGGGTCGCGAGCAGTCGATGACCATCTCCGGTGGCTCGGCGCTGAGCAAGGACGACATCGACCGGATGGTCAAGGAGGCCGAGCAGTACGCGGAGGAGGACGCCAACCGTCGTCGCGCCGTGGACGCTCGCAACCAGGCCGACAGCCTCGTCTACACGACCGAGAAGTTCCTCACCGACAACGGGGACAAGATCCCGGACGAGGTGAAGACCGAGGTTCAGGCCGACGTCGACGCGCTCAAGGCGATCCTCGAGAACACCGAGGCCAGTGCCGAGGAGATCGAGGCCGGCGTCAGCAAGCTCGGCGAGTCCAGCCAGAAGATGGGTGCCGCCATGTACGCGGCCGCTGAGGCCGACGAGGCCGCAGCCGGCGGTAACACCGGCAGCACCGGCGAGGCCGACGACGACGTCGTGGACGCCGAGATCGTCGACGACGCCGAGGGTGACAACAAGTGACGTCCAGTCACCACGAGCAGCCGGTCGGGGCACCTGCGGGTGCCCCGGCCGACGGCCACATCGACGCCGAGGTGATCGGCGAGGCCGCCGACATCAGCGGCGCCGCCAACATGGTCGAGGAAGGTGCTCCGCTGGAGCCGGGCGACGTCGACCTGGTCGAGGAGCCCGCAGCCGACCCGTTGGCAGTCGCCGAGGCGCAGCTCGCCGAACGGACCGCGGACCTGCAGCGCTTGCAGGCCGAGTTCCTCAACTACAAGCGCCGCGTCGAGCGGGACCGTGAGCTGATCAAGGAGAACGCCACCTTCGCGGCGCTCTCGCCGATCACCGAGGTCCTCGACAGCATCGACCGAGCGCGCCAGCACGGCGAGTTGGAAGACGGTCTGCGGACCGTCGCCGAGCAGCTGGAGCAGGTCGTCGCACGCCAAGGCCTGGTCCGTTTCGGCGAGCCGGGCGACGCCTTCGACCCTGCTCTGCACGACGCGCTGTCGAATCTGGGTGAGGACCCGGAGGTCACTGTCACCACGGTGAAGGTGATCGCCAAGGCCGGCTACCGGATCGGCGAACGCGTCGTCCGGGCCGCCCAGGTTCTGGTGGTCGAGCCGGGTGCCCCGGCCGTCGACCAGCAGGCGTGAGCAACTCGAACACGAAGTACACGGACCACGCGCCCGCCGCACGGGCGGGCGCGTGGTGCCTGACGAAGGAAGGGAGGTGCGCGGATGTCGACCGCGAAGGCTGAGTGGGCAAGCAAGGACTACTACGCCGAACTGGGTGTCTCCAAGGACGCCACAGCTGAGGAGATCAAGAAGGCCTACCGGAAGTTGGCGCGTGCCAACCATCCGGACTCGAACCCCGGCGATACCGCCAAACACGAGAAGTTCAAGACCGTCGCCGAGGCCTACGACGTCGTCGGCGATGCCGAGAAGCGCAAGCAGTACGACGAGATCCGGAGCATGCCGATGGGCGGCTTCGGGGGCGGCGCCGGTGGCTTCGACCTCTCCGACCTGCTGCGTGACCGCGCCGCAGGCGGCAGCGGTGGTGGCTTCGGCGACATGTTCGGCGACCTCTTCGGTGGCGGTGGTCCTCGTGGTCGGGCCAAGCGCCCGCGCGTCGGTCAGGACATCGAGACCACTGCCACGATCAGCTTCACCGACGCCATCGACGGCGTCACGATCAGCCTGCGGTTGACCTCAGACGCCCCCTGTTCCACCTGTGGTGGCACCGGCGGCAAGCCGGGCACCAAGCCGCACATCTGCCCGCAGTGCGAGGGTTCGGGGATGGTCGCCAACTCGATGGGCGGCGCCTTCACCATGAACCAGACCTGCCCGTCGTGTGGCGGTCGGCAGCTGGTCTACGACGAGCCGTGCCCGTCCTGCTTCGGCAGCGGCCGGGGCTCCTCGGCGCGCACCATTCAGGCCCGGATCCCGGCCGGCGTCAAGGACGGACAGCGGATCCGCCTGCGCGGCAAGGGCGGAGCCGGCGAGAACGGCGGCCCGGCCGGCGATCTCTACGTCACCGTGAAGGTGACGCCGCACCGACTCTTCGCACGCAAGGGCGACAACCTGACCCTCGACGTCCCGGTCTCGTTCGACGAGGCGGCACTGGGTGCCGAGATCAAGGTGCCCACCCTCGGCGGGGCTCCGGTCACGCTGAAGGTCCCCGCCGGGACGCCGAACGGGCGTACGTTCCGGGTCCGCGGCAAGGGCGCGGCGAAGGCGGACGGCACCAAGGGCGACCTGCTGGTCACCATCGAGGTCCAGGTGCCCGCGGTTCTGGATCAGGCTGCGCGGGAGGCCGTTGAGGCTTACCGTGAAGCGATGGCGGGCAAGCCGCTGCGGAGCAAGCTCTTCGACGAAGGAAGCTGACCATGAACAGGCCAGATCCCGAGGTGGGTGTCTACGTGATCAGCGTTGCCGCCCAGCTCGCCGGCCTGCACCCGCAGACCCTGCGTACCTATGAGCGGATGGGCCTGATCGACCCGGCCCGCACCGGCGGCGGCGGACGCCGCTACTCGCACCGCGACATCGAGCGGCTCCGCTCGATCGCCGACCTCACCTCGATCGGTATCGGCATCGAGGGGGTCCGCCGGATTCTCGAACTGGAGAACCAGGTCGAGGCGCTGATGGCCCGCAACGCCGACCTGGTCGCAGAGTTGGAGGCCAGCCGTAACGCCCTGCTGCAAGCCGGTCTGGGACGTCGTCCGGTACCGCCGATCGGCAACAAGCTGCCGGTGCTGCGGCAGCCAGACCCCGGCCAGTCGGTCGTGGTCTGGCGTCGAGGCCGCTGACCATCTGCAACGAAGCGGGCCCGGAGGTTCTCCTCCGGGCCCGCTGCCGTCTCTTGGCGGTACGCCGAAGCCGGACTCGCACGTCGCCACGCGAAGGTGTGACACGGACGACCAGCTGGCGGAAAGCTGTTCGGACATGTGTTCACTTCGGTAACCTCCAGCTGGGGAGTCGGCCCATCCGGGCCTCAGCGTTAGGAGGTGGGTCCGTCGCTCGACGGAGTTCTCGACTGGCTGGGTGATGTCGACTGGTTCCTCCAGGATCTGCACGGTTCCTGGGAGTGGTTCGCCTTCCTCAGCATTCCGCTCTTCACGGCGGTCATCGGCTGGCTGATCAACTGGACCGGCCTGATCATGCTCTTCTACCCGATCCGGTTCCACGGCTTCCGGGTGCCCGGCATGGCCGAACTGAGCCGGTTGATGCCGCGCAAGCTGCAAGAGGTCCCCGGCTTCCTGCAGGGCGGCGTCGGCTGGCAGGGCATCGTGCCGGCACGTGCCGCGAAGATGGGCTCCATCGCCGTCGACAAGGCGATCGCGAAGCTCGGCACCCCCGCGGAGTTCTACCAGCAGCTGGAGCCGGAGAAGATCGGCGAGCACATCGTCAAGCTCTTCGAGCCGGAGATTCCCGAGCTGGTCGACGAAGTGATGATGCGCAGCCACCCCGCGTTCTGGCGGGACCTGCCGTTGGCGGGACGCCGCGCGATCATCGCCCGGGTCCAGGCGCAGCTGCCGAGTGTGGTCGGCACGGTCACCGACGAGATCGGCGTCCACATCGACCAGCTGCTCGACCCGAAGATCATGGTCATCGACCACTTCCAGAAGAACCCCGACCTGGTGGTCCGGGTCTTCAAAGACATGGGGCAGAAAGAGCTCAACCTGATGGTGAACTTCGGGTTCATCTTCGGGTTCCTGCTCGGTATCCCGGTGGCGTTCGTCTACCACTGGGTGCACCTGTGGTGGGTGCTGCCGTTGCTCGGCATCGGCGTCGGTTGGATCACCAATGCGCTCGGCATGTGGCTGATCTTCGAACCCACCGAACCCAAGCGGTACTTCGGGATCAGGTTCCACGGCCTCTTCCTGCGCCGTCAGGACGAGGCGGCCGAGGTCTACGCGCGGATCATCGCCGACGACGTCATCACCCTGCAGCGGATCGGTGACTTCCTGATGGACGGTCCTCGAGGTGACCGGACCCGGCAGATGCTGGCCGACGCGCTCGCGCCGGCGATCGACCGGGCGGCGGGTCCGGTCCGGGCCGCCGCGCGGATCGCGCTCGGTGGCCGGACCTACGACAAGATCAAGGGCGAGTTCGCTCTGGAAGCGGTCGGTCGCACGCTGACGCCGTTCCAAGACGTGGCGTTCAGCAGACAGCAGTCGGAGAAGATCCGGGCGCTGATCGCCATGCGTACCAAGGAATTGCCGCCCAAGGACTTCGTGGAGATGATGCGTGCCGCGATCCGTGAGGATGAGTGGATGCTCTACGCGCACGGCGCGATCATGGGGGCCGCGGGCGGGTTACTGCACGAACTGATCTTTAGGGTGGGTGGCGGTTGATGACGACCGAGTCGAGCGGCGCGGATCCGCAGGGCGTGTCGGGTTCGGAGGCTCCTGGTGCGCGCACGCCCGGACACCGGATCGACACCCAGCAGGCGGTCGAGGCGCTGCCCGGGTTGATGCGGTTGGCGGCGACCTCCTGGTTGCGGACCGCCGAGTGGGGCGTGGTCGCTGGCGTGAAGACCGGACGCCGGATGCTGAAGGCGGCGACCAACCCGCAGACCGCCGTCGAGGTGGCTCAGGGGGTGGCGGCCGCCTCCGGTGTGATCGCGGAGTTGGCGAAGGCGGTCAGTAGCGGGACCCCGGTGCCGGAAGCGGTGATCCAGGTCAGCTCGTCGCTGCGACCGCACCATGAGGAGAAGCCACGGGAGACGCGCGAGGAGCGCACCCAGCGCACGCTGCGTCAGGAGGGCCAGGCGTTGTTGGCTCGGTCCCGGGACGTCTGGAACACCGAGCAGGGCCATCCCGCGTACTCCAGGATCCTGGGCGAGATGGCGCCCGACGAAGGTCGGATTCTGGTGCTGTTGCTCAAGGGTGGTCCGCAACCGACGGTGGACGTCCGGACCGGCGGCGCGATCGGGATGGTCTCCTCGACCCTGGTCGCGCCGGGCCTGAACATGATCGGCCCGCGTGCCGGCGTCCGCTATCTGGATCAGGTGCCGTCGTACCTGAACAATCTGTTCCGGCTCGGCCTGATCTGGTTCTCCCGCGAGCAGCTTCGCGACCCCTTGGAGTATCAGGTGGTCGAGGCGCAGCCCGACGTCCTGGCTGCGATGCATTCCGTGCGCTCGGCCAAGGTGGTCCGCCGCAGTATCCACCTCACCCCCTTCGGTGAGGATTTCTGCCGGACCTGCCTGGTCGCCGAGGACGAGGACCTCTCCGCCCTCCCCGAGCATCAAGCCCCCCAGGACCTCGACTAACCCCACCCCTCCCGGATCGTGTCGTTTCCTCGCCTTCACCCCGATAGTCCCTGACGTTCCGCCCCAAAAATGTCCCGATTGTCGGGCCAAACGTTCGGCAGCGTGGTCGACCTGACGGGAACCTGCGGGTTCGACGTCGTGCGAGCGTTCAGCCGACTCGGTGAGCAAAGTCGGGAGTTCGCGTCCTCGCCCACATGCTGCCGAACGTTTGGCGCGGCAAAACGGACATTTGAGGGGCGAAACGTCAGGGACTATCGGGCAGGGGGCGAGCGGGAGTGAGGAGCGTCACCCAAAGACAGTGGAAATAAGGAAAGTTGAGCGGAACATACTCAACTTTGGGTGCGTTGAGATCAGTGAGGCCCGCGGAGGGTCTCGACAAGCTGGCGGCAACGGCGGTTGGCTTGTCTGAGGAGCTCATCCAGGAGGGACGCCTTGAGTCAGTTCGGAGCCGACAAGTTCACCACCCGTAGCCGCGAAGCGATCGAGGCTGCTCAGCTGAGTGCGACCAGCAAGGGCCACACCCAGACCGAGCCGATCCATCTGCTGGTGGCGCTGCTCGACGACCCCGAGGGGACTGCGCGCAACCTGATCGGAAAGGCGGGCGTCGACCCGGCCGCCATTACCCGGACCGCGACCGCCGTCCGCGACGCCCTGCCCAGCGCCAGCGGCGCGACCGTGCAGCAGCCCGGCGCGTCGTCATCGCTGACTCGCGTCCTTGCTGCCGCACTCGACCTGGCCGCCTCGATGAAGGACGACTACGTCGCCACCGAGCACCTGCTGATCGCGATCGCCGGGGTCGAGAGCAGCGCCAGCAAGGTGCTCACCGACGCCGGGCTCACCGAATCCGGACTCCGCGAAGGCCTGACCGCCGTCCGCGGCAACCGCCGGGTGACCAGCCAGGAGGCAGAGTCCACCTACGAGAGCCTGGAGAAGTACTCCGTCGACCTGACCAAGGCCGCCGAGGAGGGACGACTCGACCCGGTGATCGGCCGTGACGCTGAGATCCGCCGGGTGATCCAGGTGCTGAGCCGCCGCACCAAGAACAACCCCGTACTGATCGGTGAGCCCGGCGTCGGCAAGACCGCCGTCGTCGAGGGCCTCGCCCAGCGGGTGATCGCCGGCGACGTGCCGGACTCCCTCAAGGGACGCCGGGTGCTCAGCCTCGACCTGGCCGCGATGGTGGCCGGAGCCAAGTACCGCGGCGAGTTCGAGGAGCGGCTCAAGGCCGTCCTCGAAGAGATCAAGGACGCCGGTGGCCAGGTGGTCACCTTCATCGACGAGCTGCACACGGTGGTCGGCGCCGGCGCGGGCGGCGACTCCGCGATGGACGCCGGCAACATGCTCAAGCCGATGCTGGCCCGCGGCGAACTGCACATGATCGGTGCCACCACGCTCGACGAGTACCGCGAGCGGATCGAGAAGGACCCGGCGCTGGAGCGCCGCTTCCAGCAGGTCTTCGTGGGTGAGCCCAGCGTCGAGGACACCATCCAGATCCTGCGCGGCATCCAGGAGAAGTACGAAGCCCACCACGGGGTCCGGATCACCGACGCCGCCCTGGTCGCAGCCGCGACCCTGAGCGACCGGTACATCACCGGCCGCCAGCTGCCCGACAAGGCGATCGACCTGATCGACGAGGCGTCGTCGCGACTGCGGATGGAGCGGGAGTCGTCTCCGGAGGAGATCGACCAGCTGCGCCGCGGCGTCGACCGGCTCAAGATGGAGGAGTTCGCGCTCACCAAGGAGAGCGACCCGGCCTCCGTCGAGCGGTTGGAGAAGCTGCGCGCCGACCTCGCCGACCGCGAGGAGCGGCTGCGTGCCCTGGAAGCTCGTTGGGAGCGCGAGAAGTCAACGCTGGAAGGCGAAGGCGAGCTGCGACGCCGTCTGGACGGCGTCAAGGTGCAGGCCGACAAGCTGATGCGTGAAGGCAAGCTGGACGAGGCCAGTGAGCTGCTCTACGGCCAGATCCCTGCCCTGGAGAAGGCGCTCGCCGAGTCCGCGGAGATCGAAGAGGCTGAGGTGGAGCCGCTGGTCGGCGACCAGGTCAGCGCTCAGGAGATCGCCGACGTCGTCGAGGCGTGGACCGGGATCCCCACCGGCAAGATGCTGCAGGGCGAGACCGACAAGCTGCTGGAGATGGAGCAGGTGATCGGCGAACGGTTGATCGGTCAGGAAGCTGCCGTAAGCGCGGTCAGCGACGCGGTCCGACGCTCGCGCGCCGGAATCGCCGACCCGAACCGGCCGACCGGCTCGTTCCTCTTCCTCGGTCCCACCGGCACCGGAAAGACCGAGCTCGCCAAGAGCCTGGCCGACTTCCTCTTCGACGACGAGCGCGCGATCGTGCGGATCGACATGAGTGAGTACTCCGAGAAGCACTCGGTGGCTCGCCTGGTCGGGGCCCCTCCCGGCTACGTCGGTTACGACGAGGGCGGGCAGCTCACCGAAGCGGTCCGGCGCCGTCCGTACAGCGTGGTGCTGCTCGACGAGGTCGAGAAGGCGCACCCGGAGGTCTTCGACATCCTGCTCCAGGTGCTCGACGACGGCCGGCTGACCGACGGTCAGGGCCGCACGGTCGACTTCCGCAACACCCTGCTGATCCTGACCAGCAACCTGGGTTCGGTCTTCCAGACCGATCCGTCGCTCTCGCCCGAGGCGCGCAAGGACGCGGTGATGGGCGTGGTGCGTGGTCACTTCAAGCCGGAGTTCCTCAACCGTCTCGACGAGATCGTGATGTTCGAGGCACTCAGCAAGGACGCGCTGACCCACATCGTGGACCTGCAGCTCGGCCTGCTGGAGAACCGGTTGGCGGTGCGCCGGATCAAGATCGCGGTCTCGGAGGAGGCGCGCGGCTGGCTCGCCGACAACGGGTACGACCCGGCCTACGGGGCACGCCCGCTGCGCCGTCTGATCCAGAGCGCGATCGGCGACCGGTTGGCGAAGATGCTGATCGGCGGCGAGGTCGCCGACGGCGGCGAAGTGAGCGTCACCCTCGGCGAGAACGGGCTCGAACTCACCGCAGCCTGAGCGATCAGTACCAACCACAGCGGGTGCCCGCCACAGCGGCGGGCACCCGCTGTGGTGCGTTTGAGAGACTGTGCCCATGACTGACGGCGCAGCCCACCCACGACCTGTCCAGGTCACCTTCAGCGGATGGGTGATCCTCCTGGGATCGGTCTTCGCTCTGGTCTCCGTCTACGAGACCGTGGCGGGGCTGCGTTCCATCGACACCCGCGAGGGCATCGTCAAGGCGCTCGACGAGCCGCCGCTCAACGGCATGGGGCTGAACCTGCAGGAGGTCTTGGACTTCATGCACGGCACCGCGCTGGTGGCGGGTGCGTGTGCGGCCGCGATGGCGATCCTCGGTGGCTACGTGCTGCGCCGCAACCGCGGTGCCCGACTCGGTGTCACCATTCTGGCGGTCCCGATGTTCCTGAGCGGCATGGTCGCCGGTGGCTTCGCCACCTCGGTGGTCGCCATCGCCGCCGGCCTGCTCTGGACGGCGCCCGCCCGCGACTGGTTCGACGGCAAGGCTCCGCGCCAGCCGCAGCGGGCCGCCGCGGAGAACCGTGGGGGCGGGTCGTCGGCACCTCGTGACCCGTGGGGTGCGCCGTCCGGCAACCAGCCACAGCCGGGACGGCACAACGGGGCTGTCTCGCCGTCGTCGCAGACGAGCGGATCGACAGCTCAGGACACCCTGGAGCGGCCGCGCGAGTTCGCCGGATTCGGCACCCCTGCCGGCTCTCCGACCGGAGCGCCTCCGCACCTGACGAATCCGTCGTCCGGCCCGGAGCGCCCGCGCCAGCTCAACACCGCCTGTGTGATCACCTGGGTGTTGTCCAGCTTCGTCTTCGTGGCGATGGGTGTGGTGGCGATCGGGCTCGGCACCAGCGACACGCTGGCGCAGGAGATGTACGACAGCGACCCGACCTTCGACCGTCTCGACATCAGCGTCTCGGCGTTGAAGGGGATGGCGGTCGCGATGGGTATGACTTTCGCGCTCTGGTCGCTGGCGGCGATGGTGCTCGCCGTCTTCACCTACCGCGGACACGAGTGGGCGCGTTGGACGCTCTTCGTCTCCGCAGTGATCGCGGCGCTCTTCTCGCTGACCGCCGCCGTCTCTGTTCCACTGGTACTCGCCGTCACCGGGCTCACCGTCTACGCGGCGGTGCTGCTGACGCGTCCCAGCATCACGCATTGGATGACCGCTATGAAGAGGAGTCGACAGCGATGACCCAGGACCCGAACCAGCCTTACGGGCAGCAGCCCACGCCGCAGCAGCCCTACGGCGAGCCGTACCCGCAGCAGCCGCAGGGCGAGCCGTACCCGCAGCAGCAGTGGGGAGCTCCGCAGCAGCCCTGGCAGGGCGGCACCGACCCGAACCGTCGCCCCGGCACGGTGTTGGCTGCAGGCATCGTCACCTGGATCTGTGCCGGCCTCGCCTTCCTGGTGGGCGGCCTCTTCGCGCTCTTCGGTGCCGTCGCCCGCGATGACCTGATCAAGGAGCTGCGCTCCGATGACGAGTTCATGAAGGCGATCGACGACCTCGGCATCACCATCGACAATGTCGCGGACGGCGTCCTGTGGGTCGGGCTGGTGACCGCGGTCCTCGCGCTGCTCGCGATGATCACCGCGATCTTCGTGGTCCGGCGTTCGTCGGCGGCCCGGATCGTGTTGACCGTGCTCTCCGGTCTGACCGTGGTGATCACCGCGATCGCCTTCATCCCGCTGGTGATCGGCCCGGTCGTGGTGATCGTGCTGATGTACGTCGGTGGCGCCAACGCCTGGTTCGCCCGCCGCACCGCCTGAACAGACGCCAGTCGGGCCGTACGCAGTTGCTGCGTACGGCCCGACTCGCATTTTCGCTGGGATTCCCGACGGCTCGACGCGTGTGCCCGACGGTTCGACGCGTGTGCCCGACGGTTCGGCGCGTGTGCCTGCCGGTTCGGCGCGGGTAGCTGACGGTTCGGGTCAGCGGGTGACGACGCCGAGGCCCTCGAGCTTGACCGGCTTGCCGTTGGAGGCGACGACCACGCGGACCTTGCCGGTCCACGACGAGCCGAGCGACCCGAGGCTGATCACCTGCTTGGCGAGGGTCCGGCCGGCGCTGAGCTTCACCGTCTTGAGCAGGCGGCTGCCGGCGTAGACCTTCACCGTGCCGTGGCCCCGGCTCTTGCCGGCCACCAACGACAGGCGCTTGGCACCCCGCACGTTCAGGCTCAGCGTCGCGCCCTTCTTCCTACTGGTCAGCACCTGACCGCCGTACGCAGCCGCCGAGCGGGACAGCGACCACTTCCCGGCCCGCTTGAACGAGCGCGCAGCGTGCGGCACGGTCCAGGTCCTCGTTTCGCTGTGCTGACCGGACTTCGCGGTGAACACGTGAGTTCCCGGAGCGAGCCCGGAGAGGGTCAGCCTCCCGTTGCTGCAGGGCTTCGGGCGCCCGTCGAGCGTGCAGGACGGGTTGCCGGGGGCGCTGAGGGAGAAGGTTGCCGAACTTGCGGTTACCACGGAGTCCTCGCGAGGCCCGCCCGAGATGCTTACCGGGCCTCCCGAGTCACCGGCGCCGGCTGCGAAGAGCGGCACGTACGGCGTCACGTAGCTCTTGTCGCCGCCGTGCCCGCCGACGGCGAACGCGATCTGCAGATGGTCGCCCGAGGAGGCGACCGGACACGGCTTGCTGCCGTCACGCCGCGACAGGCAGGTCGGAGCCGGGGTGGCGGTCCCCTTGAGCGGGCGGGTCGCCTTGACCGGGAACTGGAACTCGAAGATCTCACCCTGGCGCAGGATGAATGGCTCGTCGCCGGTCTGGGTGATCACATAGCCACCGTTGACGCCGTTGAAGAAGTCGAGACCACCGGTGCCGAGCGTGCCGCCCTCAGCGGCCTTGTAGACCGCCCACTGGACCGGCTCGTCCACGAACTCGACGCCGGGTGGTGCCAGGATCTCGGGGATGGTGGCGACCTTGCCGCTGCACGGCAGGCTGATCAGTCCGATGTACCCGCGGAGGTAGAACTTCTCACCGACCTTCGGCACCTGGCCGGTCGGGGATCTCCAACCCACGTTGGCCGACGTACCGATCCCGGCGGTCTGGGTGGGGCAGCTGATCACGGTGTCGGACGACGAGGTGCCGTCCTGCCATTCGCCGGGCCCGGCGGCGGATGAGATGGTCGCGGTCAGCATCGGCGTCAGCGCGAGGCTGAGCGCTGCTGCTGTGAAGATGCGCTTGCGCATGGTGCTTTCTACTTTCTGTGAGGAGGTCCGTGCGCGGACCTCAACGAGTGGGTGCGGCCAGGCCTTCGATGCGGACCGGACGCTTGTTGGTGAGCACCTTGATCCGCACGGTGCCGGAGTACGGCGTGGCGAACGAGGCCACCTTGATGAGCTGCTTGCCGAGCGACTTCGAGCCGTTGAGGGAGACCTTCTTGATCAGGCGGCTGCCGGCATAGATCGCCACGGTTCCGTTCTTCTTGCTGCGTCCGGCGACCAGAACCAGCGAGCGAGCCCCGCGGACACTCAGGGTCAGGCTGGTCTTCCGCTTCTTGGTGGTGAGCGCGGTGCCGTCGTACGCACTCGAGGTGCGGATCAGGCGCCAGCCCTTGCTGCGCTTGAAGTTCGGCGCGGCGAACGGGACGGTCCAGTGCGTCAGCGCAGGCGAGCTGTCCCGGTTGCCGGCCTGGTCGACCGCGGTCGCGGCGAACTCGTGGGTGCCCGAAGCGAGGCCGGCGAAGGCCGGGGTGCCGCCCGCACAGTCACGTTCCACACCGTCGAGGCTGCACTCGATCTCGGCCAGGGGGTCGTCGGTGCTGACGCCGAACGTTGCCGCGCGGGAGAGGAGCACGCTTCCGGAGACGGGAGCGCCGGTGAGCGTGGTCTGCGGAGCGGTGGTGTCGACTCGCCAACTCCAGGTTGACGGCGACGCGTCGACCCAGGCACCTTCACGGGAGCGGACCGTGAAGGTGTGCCCGCCGTCGGAGAGGTTCGCGAAGCGGATCACTCCCTCGGCTGAGCAGGCCACCGCGACGGCGTCCAGGGTGCAGTCGAACTCGGCGCCGTTGGTCCCGGAGTAGAAGAACTCGGCGGCGCGGCTGGTGCTGACTGCCGGAGGACGGATGAAGAGGGTGGTCTCCACGCTGGATACCACTGTCTGTTCGACGACGCTGAGGTTGCCCGAGGCGTCCTCGGCGCGCACCGAGAAGGTGTAGTGCCCCTCGGGCAGGGTGGCGGTGTGGCCCGAGGAGCAGGCAGTGAACTCCGCGGCACCGAAACGGCACTTCTCGCCCACCGAATCATTGCCCTTCCAGGTGAATCGGAAGGTGCCGTCCTGGGTGGTGACCTGGTCGGCGGTGAGCTCGGTGACCGCGGGCGCGGAGTTGTCCCGGAAGATCGCGACCGGCGCCTTGTTCGAGGTGCCGAAGGCGGACGAGCCGACTCCGCACTCCTTGATCCCACTGCGCTCGCGGGTCTGGTCGCAGCCCTGCCAGTCGACGAAGCTCCAGAACGCAGGTGAGGAGGAGGTGGAGGGCCGGAGCCACACCCAGGCCTCCAGCGGCTCCTCGTTACGGACCCGGGCACAGCTGAGGGTGACCCGATGGTCGAGGTTCTGCGACTGGTCGCAGAACGCGGAGCCGCCGTCCTCGAGCGAGCCCTCGACCACCCGGACCGTGCCGGAGCCCTTGATCCCGATCGTCACCAGCACTTGACCCGCGTTAGCCGGGGCGGGCAGGGCCACGATCCCGGCGCCTGCGACGACCGCGGTCGCCAGCAGCATCCGTAGTCGCCTCATACCGGCTCCACCTCCGTAGTGAGGTCCGGCAGTGCCAGCCACTGGTCCCAGCTCAGGTCCCGGCCCACATAGCGAGGCGCGACCAGTGGCCAGGCTTCGGCGATCCACCGTGGCACGAAGGTGTCGAACTCGGCGGCCAGGTCGGAGCCGAGCAGGTTGTCGACCACCCACCAGGAGATGTCGGCGTCGGCACCGACCTTCGCCGGCGGGTCGATGTAGAGACAACCGAGCAGGACGGTCTCGGCGGTGTCGAAGAGCCCGTAGAGGAACGACTCGTGCGCCTCGATCTCGGCGGCGTGGTGGGCGAGGTCGTCGATGTCGGCCTCGCGGGTGAGCTCGACCGGGGGCCAGCCCCAGGCCTGGCCGTAGATGGAGAAGAGACGGTCACGCGAGCCGCGGACGGCGGGCAGGTCGAGATCGACGTCGGCGGGTCCCATCGTGCGCAGGTGGTAGCCGGCGGCGAGGGTGACCCGCGCCGGGTGTGCCCAGGAGGGCGGAAGCCAGTTTCGGTTCATGAGGGAACCTTCGACGCCTGCGCTTGGCGCTGGCTTGGTGCTGGCTTGGAACCCTTGCCGACCTCGGTCAGCGAGGCTGTACGTCGGTCAGCGCGGCCATCTGCGCCAGCGGCAACGCAACACCGGCGGCGAGATCGTCGGCGTACTGGGCCGCGCCCCGCGCAGCGACGGCTCGGGCTTCGGCGTCCGCGATCAGCGACTCGTCGGGCCGGTAGTAGCCGTAGACGTTGCCGCCGACACTCGCCCGCAGTTCGGAGGCCGCGCCGCGCAGCGTGCCGACCCGGGCCAGGTCGCCGGCGATCGACTCGACGACGGCGAGCGACTCCAACAGGTAGGCGAGGTTGGCGTGGTCGCCGGTCGAGGCACTCAACGCGACGCCTTCGGCGATCTGGGCGCGGGCTCGGTCGGTGTCACCCAGGGTCAGCGAGATCTGGACCGCGGTGAAGAGTGCGATGTAGACGGCGAGCGGATCGTCCCGCTGCCGGCCCGCGGCCAGCGCGAGATCGACCAGATCGCTTGCCTGGCTGGGGTTTCCACGCAACAGCTCGATGGTGCCGAGCCAGACGTGGGAGAGCGTCCACAACCACTCGCCGTCGAGGCCGGCGGTGGTGCAGAGCGCGATCGTGCGCTGGTGGATGGCGGCGGCCTGAGGCAGATCCTCTTGTGCCAAGGCGATCAGGCCGGTGCCCCCGACCGCGTAGGGGAGCCCTTCGGCGTCGCCGATCTCTTCGGCGAGAGCGGCCGCGCTCTCCCATACCCGAGCGCCGGCCAGGTCGCCCTGGGCGAAGGCAAGCGCGCCGGTGACGGCTCCGACCCGGACCCGGACCCGGTCGTCGAGGGTGGTGTCGAGCAGTTGCTGCATCAATCGCCGTCCGTCGCGGAGCGTGCCGCGGACCCACCAGAAGAGCCAGAGATGCCAGCCCAGCCAGCCGCCCTGATCCGGCTGGCCTGAGCGTAGTGACCACTCGATCGCGGCGACCATGTTGGCCTGCTCGGACTCCAAGGAGGCCAATGTCTGCACGGTTCCCGGCCCACGGAGCGAGGGCTCGTAGCGGGCCGCCAACGCGGTGAAGTAGGCCAGATGCGCGTTACGCGCCTCGGTCTCGTCGTCCTCGGCGAGTCGGGTGAGCGCGTACTGGGCGACCGGCTCCAGGAGCCGGAACCGCGGCTCGGACAGCGTCTCCTCGGCGACCAGGAGGGACTGGTTGACCAGCCCTTCGGCCACCGCCAACACCTCGTCCGGGGCGACGACGTCGGCCAGTACGGCGATCGCGGCGTCGATGGTGAAGCCACCGCTGAAGACCGCGAGCCTGGGGAAGACGGCCTGCTCGGTCTCGCTGAGTAGCGCGAAACTCCAGTCGATCGCGGCGCGCATGGTGCGCTGGCGAGGCGGGAGGTCCCGGGCCCCTTCGGCGGCCATCACCTCGGCCAGACGGTCCAGGATCGTTGCCGGGTTGAGCATCCGCACCCGCGCTGCGGCGAGTTCGATCGCCAACGGGATGCCTGCCAGCCGCTGGCAGAGCTGATGGATCACCGGGTCGCCGGCGTCGAGCCGTTCACCGGGGCGCACGTTGGCGGCCCGCGCCACGAAGAGGTGGGTCGACGCCGCGAGGTCGAGTGGTGCCAGTGGGAAGAGCACCTCGCCGCGGACCTGGAGCGGGATTCTGCTGGTCACCAGGAGCCGGAGGCCCGGGCAGGCGGCGGCGAGGGTGGCCAGCTCCGGCCAGGCGTCCAGCAGGTGTTCGGCGTTGTCGAGCAGCAACAGCTGCTGACGATCGCGGAACAGTTCGAGAAGTGCGCCGAACGGGTCGCCGCCCTCCGCGACGCCGACCGCACGCGCGATCGCCGGGATCACCGCATCGGGAGTGGTCAAGGGGGCCAGCGGAACCAGGGTGCTGCCGAACGCGAAGGCAGGGGCCGCCCGTTCGGCGACGGCGAGCGCCAACCTGGTCTTGCCGCAGCCACCGACGCCCGTGATCGTGACCAGTCGGCTGGTCGGCTGTTGCAGGAGGTCGGCGAGGTAGGAGACGTCACGCTCGCGACCGACGAGGGCACCGAGAAGATCGGTGGCCGGCAGGTTGGAGACGGCGCGGGGGAGCGGGACCGCGGCAGCACCACCGCCAGTCCGGGGTGCGGGAACGGTTGCGGCGTCACCGGTCGGGGCGGTGGCCCGGCTGGCCGGCCGGAGTTCTGGATCGTGGGCCAGGATCCGCTGCTGCATCCGACGCAGCGCTGGCCCAGGATCGACCCCGAGCTCCTCGGTGAGCAGGAGCCGGGCCGCCTCGTACTCGGCCAGCGCGTCGGCTTGGCGCCCACCGAGGTAGAGCGCGCGCATCAGTTGCTCGCGCAGCGACTCGCGCATCGGGTGGTGGCTGGAGAGCGCTTGGAGCCGGGCGATCGCCTCGGTGGCGTCACCGAGGCGGAGGTCGAGGTCGGCTGCCAGCTCCTCGCCGGTGAGCCGCAGCCCTTCAAGGCGGGCGGCCTCGGTGCGGGCGAACTGCTGGGGAACGTCGGCGAACGGGGCTCCGCGCCAATGCGCCAACGTGTCGTTGAGCTGATCGCGGACCTGCGCCATGGGCACGTCGCTGGTCGCCACAGCACGTCGGGCCGCCTCGATACCGGTGGTCAGCCGGACCACATCGACAGCGGAGGATGACACCTCCAGCAGATAGCCCGGCGGGGCGGTCACGATCCGGGCCGCGACCCCGGCGTCGCGGAATCGGGAACGGAGCCGGGAGATCACGGCCTGCAGGCTGGCCACCGTGCCGCCGCGGGTGCTGTCCCCCCAGACCCGGGCGAGGAGGGTGTCGACGGAGACCGCGCGGCCGACATCGACGGCCAAGGCGGCCAGGACCTCGCGGTGCCGCGGTGAGCCGACCTCGACAGCGGCGCCCGTCGGGTCGAGGACGGTGACCGGGCCGAGTAGGCGGAGCACCACGGGGAGATCGGGGTGCGCCATGCGCAGGATTCTAGAAGCCAGGTGCCGCCCGACGCACGATTTTCGGCTCCGCGGACGTCGGCCCGCCCGGTCTCAGGCGCGCAGATCCGCTGCCTGCAACTGCGCAAGCCCTGCGGCGATCACCTCGGGTTCCTTGCAGAACGCCCACCGGACCAGGTGCTGCCCGGCCTGCTGATCGTCGTAGAAGCCCTGGACCGGGATCGCCACCACTCCCGCGCGTTCGGGGAGCGCCAGGCAGAACTCCCGACCGTCGGCCCAGCCGAGGCGCCGGACGTCGGTGAGCGCGAAGTAGGTGCCCTGCGGCACCCGGACGTCGACGTCGAGTGAGGCCAGGCCGGTGCAGAGCAGGTCGCGCCGTTCCTGCAGCGTGACGGCGAGCTCGTCGTAGAACCCGGCTTCGTGGTCGAGAGCGTGGGCGACCGCCGGCTGCAGGGCGCTGCCGCTGGTGAAGGTGAGCCACTGCTTCGCGCCGAGGACGGCCTCGATCAGGTGGGCCGGGCCGGTCGCCCAACCGATCTTCCAACCGGTGAAGGAGAACATCTTGCCGGCGCTGGAGAGTGTGACGGTCCGTTCGAACATGCCCGGCAGGGTGGCGAGGGGGAGGTGTTCGGCGCCGTCGAAGACGAGATGTTCGTAGACCTCGTCGGTGATCACCACGAGGTCGCGTTCGATGGCGAGGTCGGCGATCGCCTGGAGCTCGGTACGGTCCAGCACCGTGCCGGTCGGGTTGTGGGGCGTATTGATCAACAGCACCCGGGTCCGGTCGTTGACGGCGGCACGCAGCGCATCGACGTCGAGGCGGTACTCCGGAGCGCGTAGCGTCACCGGCCGCCGAACGCCGCCAGCGAAGGCGATCATCGCCAGGTACGAGTCGTAGTAGGGCTCCAGCACGACGACCTCGTCGCCCGGATCGACCAGCCCCAGCAACGCAGCGGCGATCCCTTCGGTGGCACCTGTGGTGACCACCACCTCGCGAGCCGGATCGACTGTCACGCCGTAATGCC
Source organism: Nocardioides sp. Bht2 (assembly GCF_047308515.1). Lineage (NCBI taxonomy): Bacteria > Bacillati > Actinomycetota > Actinomycetes > Propionibacteriales > Nocardioidaceae > Nocardioides > Nocardioides sp. Bht2. The sequence continues at coordinate 517,186 of NZ_JBLBWI010000001.1, read as the reverse complement.
GGTACTGGTGGCGCGCGATCGCGGCCCGCAACTCGGGGATGCCGGGGCCGGGCGCGTACTGATTGCGGCCCGCGCGGAGCGCATCGACCGCCTGTTCGACGACAGCGGCCGGGCCGTCGACGTCGGGGAAGCCTTGACCGAGGTTGATCGCCCCGGTGCTCAGGGCGAGGGCGGACATCTCGGTGAAGATGGTGGGCGGGATGCCGTCGAGACGGCGAGCGTGACCTGCCATGTGGCGAGCCTAGTAGGCAACAATGGCGCGGTGGTGCTGAACAGACGCCGCGGCAACCAGGCCGCCGCCCCCCAACGAGCCCGACGTCGTCGCCCCTGGAGTTGGTGGCTGGGGTTGGCGATGGTGCTCGGTGGGCTCGGCGTCCTGGGCTGGGCGGCCTGGCAGTTCTGGGGTACGAACTGGGTCTCCCAACGCACCCATCAACGGATCGTCACCGAGGTGGAGCGGCAGTGGGAGGCCGACCCGCAGGCGCTGGAGGCGGTCCGGGTGCCGGAAGGCGAGGTTCAGGCCTTGATCCGGATCCCGCGGTTCGGTGACGACTACCTGGTCCCGGTGTTGGAGGGCACCAGCGACGGCGTCCTGGCATCGGGATTCGGCCACTTCACCGGCAGCGCGGCCCCGGGGAAGAAGGGCAACTACGCGTTGGCCGGGCACCGGGTCACCCACGGCGAGCCGCTACGTCAGATGCCGGATCTTCGGGTCGGTGACGAGGTGATCGTGGAGACTCGCGGGGCCACCTACACCTACCGCTTGATCAGCGGTGGCAAGGACCTCGAGGTCACCTTCCGTGACACCTGGGTGGTGGATGAGTTGCCCACCAATCCGGAGTCGGGCGGGGTTCAGCCGGAGCAGCGCAAGGGGCAGCGGCTGCTGACCCTGACCACCTGTGCCGAGCTGTTCCACACCGACAACCGGTTGATCGCCTTCGCGGAGCTGGTCGACACGGAGAAGCGCGGCTGAGCCGAGCTCAGTCGTCGCGGTCGGTGAACTTCTCGACGGCGTCCTCGACCCGGTCCTCGATCGCTTCCGAGACGTCGTCGACCATCGCCAGCGCCGCCTTGCGGTGCCGCCACCACTCCAACACCATCGGCAGCACCGAGACGAAGACGATCACCAGGATCGCCGCTTCGATGTTCTGCTGAAGGAACTCGATGCCGCCGAGGAAGTAGCCGAGCAGGGTGAGGCCGGTGGCCCAGAGCACGGCGCCGACAGCGGACCAGAAGAAGAAGTGGCGACGGTTCATCTTGCCGACACCGGCGACCAGGGTGATGAAGGTCCGCACGATCGGCACGAAGCGACCGAGGATCAGCGCCTTCGCGCCGTGCTTCTCGAAGAACGCCTCGGTCTTGGTGAAGTACTCGGGCTTGAGGAACCGGCCGCGCCGCTCGTAGATCTTGGGGCCGAGGAAGCGGCCGATCTCGTAACCGGCGACGTTGCCGAGGAAGGCCGCCAGTGAGAGCGCGATGCAGGCGGTGACGATGTTGACGTCGATCCCGGCTTCGCCGGCGCCCGCGCGGTGGATGAAGAGACCCACGCTGAAGAGCAGGGAGTCACCGGGCAGGATCGGGAAGAGCAGGCCGCACTCGATGAAGACGATCGCGATGCTGATCCAGAACATCTCCTGGCCGAACTTCTCCAGGAGCCATTCGGGGTCCATCCAGTTCAGACCGAGCAGGAGCGGGTGCAGCACGTCGATAAGCACGGGCTAACCCTACGGGGAAGGTGGTACTCCGGAGGTCGAGCCTGTTGAGACCGCCCCCGCACCGGAGGTCGAGCCTGTCGAGACCGCTCCGCACCGGAGGTCGAGCTTGTCGAGACCGCTCCGCACCGGAGGGCGAGCTTTTCCGAGACCGGTTGTCGCGCGGAGGTGATCTCGACAAGCTCGATCAACGGGGGCCGACCCGTCTCCACCCGGACCGGCGACTAGCGTTCGGAGAGTGAATGAGGAGCGCGCCCCGTACGACCCGATGCCGCACGGACCGCAAGAGGTCGGCGTCGGACCGTGGCCCGGCGGGCGCGACGCCTGGCCGAGTGAGGCCCATTTCGACCCGGAACTGCTTGCTGAGGGTGACCGCCGCAACGTCGTCGACCGATACCGGTACTGGACGTTGGAGGCGATCGTCGCCGACCTCGACACCCGCCGTCACGACTTCCACGTGGCGATCGAGAACTGGCAGCACGATTTCAATATTGGCACCATCGTCCGGACCGCCAACGCGTTCCTGGCCGCCGAGGTGCACATCGTCGGCAACCGGCGCTGGAACAAGCGCGGCGCGATGGTCACCGACCGCTACCAGCACCTGCGCCACCACACCGGTCCCGAGGAGTTGGCGGACTATCTGCACGAGCGCGGCGTCCGGCTGCTCGGTATCGACAACCTGCCCGGCTCCGAGCACATCGAGACGATGGAGATGCCCCGCAAGGTCTGCTTCCTCTTCGGTCAGGAGGGGCCGGGGCTCTCGGAGCGGGCCCGCGAGGTCGTCGACGGCACCTTCTCGATCGCGCAGTTCGGCTCCACCCGCTCGATCAACGCCAGCGCCGCCGGCGCGATCGCGATGCACTCCTGGGTGCGCCAGTACGCCGACCTCTCCGGCGACGCCGCATGGCGCGGCTAACCACCGCTCAACGGCGCGGCCAGCCGCTCAATGTGAGCTGAGCGCGCACTTCCTGCCCGAAATCGCGCGCCCAGCTCACATTGAGGCGGCGTCGTTGCAACGCGCCGACCAGCCAGATCCGGTCCTCGACCCCGGCCCGGGTGGACTCGACGACCTCGGACAACGTCTCGGTGGGTTGCTCACGCCGGCCCGGACGGCGGGCCGCATCGATCGCGGTGTTGATCAGGATCTTGCGGGCGTAGGCCTCCTCGCGTCCGTCTCGGGCAACCCGCGGCCAGGCCACATAGAGCTTGATCAGGGCGTTCTGCGTGATGTCGTCTGCCAGGTGCCAGTCGCCACACATCCCGTAGGCGATCCGCCGCAACTGATCGCGGCGGGCGGTGGCGAACTCGACGTAGGCGGCCTCGCGGTCGGCGCGCCTCAACGGAGTCCCTCGTTGGTGCCCTGATGCTCGCCCTCGCCGTAGGTCTGTTTCAGGAAGTCGATGAACCCGGTCATGGTCCCTTCGGCGCGACGCGCGGGGTACTCCTCCGCAAAGATCACGTCGGTGGCCGCGCCGTCCCCGCGTACTGCCACCCAGGCCACTCGTGTCCCGATCTGAAGCCGAGCGGCAGCCGCCGGCTGGTCACTGAAGTCAGGGCCGAGGTCGGGGAGTACCTGTTGGGCGTGGATTCTGATGCGGTTCAGTGGCGTCAGCCGCCCCTCGCCGTCGATCTTCACCAGCTGATCGCTGGTTCCGGTGGTCAGCATGTCGACCTGGTAGTCGGTCCAGATCGCGAGCTCGGTGAAGCCTGTATCGGCCGGGCGCTCTGGCGCAGTTGTGCTCACCGAGTCCCAAGACTCCGCGGTCCCCATGATCCAGAGGATGTCGTCGCCCTTGGTGATTTCCACCGCGACGGAGGCGACGATCGGTTCGGTTCCCGAGCTGGCGTCGAGCGCCTTCTTGCCGGTCATCGGATCATCGACCCTGTCGGTGATCACCCAGCCCGGTCCCGTGGTCACGCGTCCCTCGGGGTCCATGAAGAACGGCTCATCCGCGTTAGGGGGCGGCAGGGGTTCCCCGCCGTCGGGGTCATCAGGTCTGGGCGGCTGGGTTGCGACCACGTTGCTGCCCCCTTGAGGTTCGGCGCCGCCGTCCGCGACCAGCCAGGCGCCTCCCCCCGCGATCAGCGCGACGGAGAGTGCAGCGCCGGCCATCGCGAGACGACGTCGGCGGACGGCGGCGCGTCCGGCGAGGAGGGTGTCGGAGATCTGGAAACCCGGCGGGGGAGTCTCGTCGAGTTCGCCGTCGAGTTGGCGCTGGATGTCGGACACGATCGCCTCCGGGTTCGGTGGATTGATGCTCTCACCGGTAGATACGAGCTTCGGCGCCATTCGGTTGCCACGCCGCTCGATGTGACCTTGTGGCGGGTTCCGGGGCCTAAACCGCACGCTGAGGTCACAGTGAGGTGGCGGACCACTAGGCTGGGGCCGCTGTCTGCCGTGTCCTGAGGAGATTTTGATGCCCATCGCAACCCCCGAGCGTTACGCCGAGATGCTCGACGCTGCCAAGGCGAACGCGTTCGCCTACCCCGCCATCAACGTCTCCTCCTCGCAGACGCTGAACGCGGCGCTGCAGGGCTTCGCCGACGCCGGCTCCGACGGCATCATCCAGGTCTCCACCGGCGGCGCCGAGTACCTCTCCGGACCGTCGGTCAAGGACATGATCAGCGGTTCCGTGGCGTTCGCCGCCTACGCCGCCGAGGTCGCCAAGAACTACCCGGTGAACATCGCTCTGCACACCGACCACTGCCCCAAGGAGAAGCTGGACACCTTCGTCCGGCCGCTGCTCGCCATCTCGGCTGAGCGCGTCGCTCGGGGCGAGGCTCCGCTCTTCCAGTCGCACATGTGGGACGGCTCGGCGGTCGCCCTCGACGAGAACCTGCAGATCGCCGAGGAGCTGCTCGCTGCCTGCGCTGCGGCGAAGGTGATCCTGGAGATCGAGGTCGGCGTGGTCGGTGGCGAGGAGGACGGTGTCGTCGCCGAGATCGACGAGAAGCTCTACACGACTCCCGCCGACGCGTTGGCCACCGTGCGCGCTCTTGGTGCCGGTGAGCGTGGCCGCTACATGACCGCGCTGACCTTCGGCAACGTGCACGGTGTCTACAAGCCGGGCAACGTGAAGCTCCGCCCGCAGATCCTGCGCGATGCCCAGGACGCCGTCGTCGCCGAGCTCGGCCTGGCCGCCGGCAGCAAGCCGTTCGACCTGGTCTTCCACGGTGGCTCGGGTTCGACCGCTGAGGAGATCGCGGAGTCGGTCGACTTCGGCGTCGTGAAGATGAACATCGACACCGACACCCAGTACGCCTTCACCCGCCCCGCCGCGGCGCACATGTTCGCCAACTACGACGGCGTTCTGAAGGTCGACGGCGAGGTCGGCAACAAGAAGGCCTACGACCCCCGTGCCTGGGGCAAGGCTGCTGAGGCCGGGATGGCTGCCCGCATCGTCGAGGCCTGCCAGAACCTGCGCTCCGCAGGCACCACGCTCGGCGTCTGAGCCAGTGGCTGACGGGAGCGGCCCGCACGGCGCTCCCGGCCAGGTTCTGGTCGTCCCACAGGCTGCCGTTGCCGACCTCCTGTACCGTCATACAACACGAACGTCGCTGCTCAGGCCTGCCCTGAGCTGTCTCGAGAGAAGTCTGTGAAGCGCATATTCAAGGGTCCCTGGCTCTGGATCGTCATGGCCGTGGTGGGCGTTCTGCTCGCCCTGCAGTTCCTCGCGCCCGGCGGCGGGTGGGACGAGATCGAGACCTCGCAGATGGAGAAGTACATCTCCACCGGCCAGGTCAAGGACATCACCTTCATCGACAACGACCAGGAGATCCAGGCGACGCTCGACGACGACGTCGACCGCAGCGGTGGCCGGAAGGTCTCCACGCACTGGGTCGCCGGTCAGCAGAACGACCTGATCCGCGAGGTGCGTGAGCAGGTCGGCAAGGGCACCATCGAGAAGAGCAACTCCGAGAACCCGAAGCCCAGCTTCCTCGGTCAGCTCCTCGCGACCCTGCTGCCGTTCGCGCTGATCATCCTGCTCTTCATCTTCCTGATGAACAGCGTCCAGGGCGGTGGCGGCCGAGGCGTGATGCAGTTCGCCAAGTCCAAGGCGAAGCTGATCAACAAGGACATGCCGAAGAACACCTTCGCCGACGTCGCCGGTTGCGAAGAGGCGATCGAGGAACTCGGCGAGATCAAAGAGTTCCTCCAGGAGCCGGCAAAGTTCCAGGCCGTCGGTGCCAAGATCCCCAAGGGCGTTCTGCTCTACGGCCCGCCCGGAACCGGTAAGACCCTGCTCGCCCGTGCTGTCGCCGGCGAGGCAGGCGTCCCGTTCTACTCGATCTCCGGTTCGGACTTCGTGGAGATGTTCGTCGGTGTCGGTGCCTCGCGGGTCCGCGACCTCTTCGAGCAGGCCAAGGAGAACGCCCCCGCCATCGTCTTCATCGACGAGATCGACGCCGTCGGTCGGCACCGTGGTGCCGGTATGGGCGGCGGCCACGACGAGCGCGAGCAGACCCTCAACCAGCTCCTGGTCGAGATGGACGGCTTCGACGTCCGCGGCGGCGTCATCCTGATCGCCGCGACCAACCGTCCCGACGTGCTCGACCCCGCGCTGCTCCGTCCGGGCCGTTTCGACCGCCAGATCCAGGTCGACGCCCCGGACCTCAAGGGCCGCCACCAGATCCTCAAGGTGCACTCGCGCGGCAAGCCGATCGCGCCCGACATCGACCTGATGAGCGTGGCCCGTCGGACCCCCGGATTCACCGGTGCCGACCTCGCCAACGTGCTGAACGAGGCTGCCCTGCTCACCGCCCGTGAGGGTGGCAAGCAGATCGACAACCACGCTCTCGACGAGGCGATCGACCGCGTGATCGCCGGTCCTCAGCGCCGGACCCGGCTGATGAGCGAGCACGAGAAGCTGATGACCGCCTACCACGAGGGCGGCCACGCACTCGTCGCGGCGGCGCTGCCCGGAACCGACCCGGTGCACAAGGTGACGATCCTGCCGCGCGGTCGCGCGCTGGGCTACACGATGGTGCTGCCCGACGAGGACAAGTACTCCCAGACCCGTAGCGAGATGCTCGACAAGCTCGCCTACATGCTCGGCGGCATGGCCGCCGAGGCGTTGATCTTCCACGACGTCACCAGTGGCGCCGGCAACGACATCGAGAAGGCCACCAACCTGGCCCGCGCGATGGTCACCCAGTACGGCATGACCGAGCGTCTCGGTGCCGTGAAGTTGGGCGACAACAACTCCGAGCCCTTCCTGGGCCGCGACATGGGCCACCAGCGCAACTACTCCGAGGAGACCGCAGCCGCGGTCGACGACGAGGTCAAGAAGCTGCTCGGTACCGCGCACCAGGAGGCCTTCGACATCCTCGAGGAGAACCGCGACGTGCTCGACGCACTCGTGGTCGCCCTGATGGAGAAGGAGACCCTCGACAAGGCCCAGGTGGCCGAGGTCTTCGTGCCGCTGCGCCGCCGTCCGGTGCGCCCGGCCTGGACCGGTTCACCGACCCGGGTTCCGTCGGCGATCCCGCCGGTCAAGGTCCCTGCCTCCGCCAAGGCGGACGCCGCCGACGAAGCCGACCTGGCTGGCGAGGGTGGCGCCGTGATCACCCCGCCCGGTCCGGGTGGCGACCTGCACGGCGACCCGTCCACCGATACGGCGGGTCCGGCATGACGAATCAGATCACTCACGAGGTGGAGCCGCACAAGGTGCCCGAGTTCGACCATCCCCGCGCCGAAGCCGCAGTCCGCGAACTGCTCTACGCGATCGGTGAGGACCCCGACCGCGAAGGCCTGCTGGAGACCCCGGCCCGCGTCGCGCGCGCCTATGCCGAGCTGACGTCGGGGCTGCGGATGGCTCCTGAGGACGTGCTGACCACGACCTTCGACATCGGCCACGACGAGATGGTGCTGGTCCGCGACATCGAGCTCTGGTCGATGTGCGAACACCACCTGGTGCCGTTCACCGGCGTCGCCCACGTCGGCTACATCCCGGCCGAGTCCGGCAAGATCACGGGCCTTTCGAAGCTGGCCCGGTTGGTCGACGTCTACGCCAAGCGCCCGCAGGTCCAGGAACGGCTGACCACCCAGGTGGCGGACGCCCTGATGGAGATCCTGGAAGCCCGCGGGGTGATCGTGGTGATCGAGGCCGAGCACCTGTGCATGACCATGCGCGGTGTCCGCAAGGCCGGTGCCCGCACCATCACCTCGGCCGTGCGAGGAATCCTGCACAATCCGGCGACCCGCAGCGAGGCGATGTCGCTGATCAACTCCAGTCGGTGACATGAGCTCGCGAGCTTCCACCTTGGTTGCCGCGGATCTCGGCCGTCCACGGGTGATGGGCGTGGTCAACGTGACCCCCGACTCGTTCTCCGACGGCGGCCGCTTCATGGCCACCGACGCGGCGATCGCGCACGGTCTGGCGCTGCTCGACCTGGGCGCCGACCTGATCGACGTCGGTGGTGAGTCGACGCGCCCCGGTGCCACGCGACCGGTGGTCAGCGAAGAGCTCGACCGGGTGGTTCCGGTGATCGCCGCCCTGGCCGAGGCGGGTGCGGCGATCTCGGTCGACACCATGCGAGCCGAGGTGGCCCAAGCAGCCGTCGACGCCGGTGCCCTGGTCGTCAACGACGTCTCGGGTGGCCTGGCCGACCCGCGGATCCTGGACGTGGTGGCCTCGGCGGACGTCGCCTATGTGCTGATGCACTGGCGCGCGCACAGCACCGAGATGCAGGAGCACACCAGCTACGCCGCCGGCGTGGTCGCCGGCGTGCGCGCCGAGCTCTCGAGCCGGGTCGACGAGGCGTTGGCGCGTGGCGTGGACCCGACCCGACTGGTCCTCGACCCCGGCCTGGGCTTCTCGAAGACCTACGCCCAGAACTGGGATCTGGTCCGCCACCTGGACCAGGTCACGGTCGGCTCGCTGCCGATCCTGGTCGGCGCGAGCCGGAAGTCGTTCCTCGGTCACCTGCTCGCCGACGACGCCGGACCACGTCCCGTGCCTCAACGCGAGTTCGCGCACAACGCGTTGATCACGTTGCTGGCCCACCACGGGGTCTGGGGCCTACGGGTACACGATGTTCGGGCCTGCCGCGACGCGCTCGCGGTGGTCACGCAATGGCAGGACGGAACGGAGCCGTGATGGATGAACTGACCATCGTCGGCGTCGAGTGCTACGGGCACCACGGCGTCTTCGATTTCGAGCGACGCGAGGGCCAGACCTTCGTCGTCGACCTCACTCTCGGGCTCGACACCAGGCCTGCGGCGGCGAGCGATGCGCTGGCCGACACGGTCGACTACGGCACCTTGGTGCTCGCTGTCAAAGCGGCTGTCGAGAACGATCCGGTGGACCTGATCGAGACCCTGATCCAACGGGTTGCCGACGTCTGCCTGTTGGACCCTCGTGTTGAATGGACCCGGGTCACCCTGCACAAACCGGATGCGCCCATTGACGCGACTTTCTCGGATGTCGCGCTGACGATCACTCGGAAAAGGACGACTTCGCCATGACTGAGACACCCAACCCGCACATCATCGACGCCGACACCCTGACCGGTGAGATGCGTCCGATCCGCCGCTGCGTACTGGCCATCGGATCCAACCTGGGCGAACGGTTGACCAGTCTGCAAGGAGCGGTCGACGCTCTCGCCGACACTCCCGACGTCTGGGTCACCAGTGTTTCGCCGATCTACGAGACGGAGCCGGTGGGCTGCCCGCCCGACGCCGCCAACTTCCTCAACGCGGTGGTCCTGATCGACAGCACCCTGTCGGCAGCCACCCTGCTGGACCGCGCCCTCGCGATCGAGGACGCTTTCGGCCGCGAGCGCGACGGCACCACCAACGCGCCGCGCACCCTCGACGTCGACCTGATCGTGGTGGGTGACCGCCGCGCCAACGACGAGAACCTTCGGTTGCCGCACCCGCGGGCCAAGGAGCGTTCGTTCGTCCTGCGTCCGTGGCACGACCTGGAGCCGGACGCCACCTTGATCGACGCGGGCCCGATCGCCGATCTGCTGGAGGGCCTGGACCAGTCCGGCCTCAAGCTGCGAGACGACCTGAGCCTGCAGATCCAGTGACGGAACCCGCGTGAGCAAGGCCGAGCTCGGCCACGTCCGAGGGACCCGCCCCGGGCCGGTCGTCGTTCTCGGGGTGGTCGGTCTGATCGGGGGCTGGTCGCTGCGTCCGGTGACCCAATGGTTGGGCGGAAGTCCACCATTGGTCACCTGGGTGCAGGTCGGTGCGCTCTACTTCGTGGCCGCGGTTCTGGCGGTGACGGCGTGGCAGACACGACGTGCCGTCGCGCGTCCACTGGGCATGGAGCCCAACCGCGCGGTGAACCGGTTGGTGCTGGCGAAGGCCTGTGTCCTGGTCGGCGCCTTGGTCGCCGGCGGCTACGGCGGTTATGCACTCACCTGGATCGACAGCGAGGCGGCCTTGGCCGGGCAGCGCATCCTCCGCTCCGGCCTGGGGGCGCTGGCCGGACTGCTGGTGGTCGCGGCGGCGCTCGTCCTGGAGCGGGCCTGCCGGGTTCCCGAGGACGATGACGACGCTGCTGCGGCTAGGTGACCTGCGCCTCGTCGGCGCGGCGCGCGCGTCGGGTCCAGCTCTGCGGCTGATGCTGGCCTAGGGTTGTCTCATGGCCACCTCCAACGCTCGTCGCCGTCAGCGGAGCACCCGGATCACGGTTGCTGTCGCCCTTCTCGCGATCGCCACCCTCACTGTCGTCGGTGCCGCGGTCAGCGGCTCGACCGGTGCTGTGGTCGGTGCGGCCGTGGTCGCGCTGGTGCTGGGGGCCGCCTCCACCAAGATCATGCATTCGGAGCTGCTGGCCTCGCGCCAGGAAGCTGCCCGTGACCGCGCCGAGCAGGCCCAGGCCTACCGGGTCATGGAGGCCGAGCGGGTCAAAGAGAACCAGGCGTTCGCCCGGGCGATGACCGAGCGGATCGCCGAGCGCCAGCTGCTGATCAGCGACCTGGAGACCGAGCTCGCCTCGACCCAGCGCAAGGTCGCCGAGACCACCCTCAAGCTCGGTGCGGAGGCCCGTCGCGCGGTGCGCGCCGAGGCCGCGGTGCAGGAAGAGACCCGCCGCGCCGACGACGCCGACGAGCGTGCCGCCGAAGCGATCGTCCGGGTCGCCGAGCTGGAGCAGGACCTCGACGTCCTCCGTGCCGAGCTCGACGCCTGGCAGGCGATGGCCACCGAGCAGACCCGCCAGCGCGCCTGAGGTGTCGCTGCGGGGACGGCTCCGGGCGTGGTCGTCACGGCTAGCGCCGGGTTTCGACGCCCAGCAACTCGCCGCCGTCGACCGGTTCGGTGAGACTCCCGCAGTCGCCCACCTGCTGCCGCAGTGGCTGCCCCGCGCCCGTCGGCTCGGGCCGGTGGAGCTGCTGACCGAGGCCCGCGCCTTCCTGATCGACGGCGAACATGCCGCGGAGGCGGAGTTCTCCGCGCTCAGCGCACTGCTCGCCCAGGCACTGGCGAAGCTGACTTCACAGACCGCCGCCCAGGTCGCCGTCGACGACCGGGTCCGCGCCTGGCTCGCCGCGAACGGACGCCGCGAGGAGCTCGCCGACTTCGTCGTGGAGCGGGCCTACGTCGGCGACAACGTCGTGACCCATGTCGTGGGCGGACGGATCCTTGCCGACTACGGGCCACTGCACCCCGCTGGCCTCCCCGAGGCATTGGCGGAGTTCGCGGCGCAGCAGTCCCCGCTGGAGTTGCGGATCCGGCGCTGCCGACGGGTCGGCGACGAGGCCGAGATCGAGCTGATCGCCGTGGTCCGGGTGGTCGACTTCGCCACCACGCCGCCGGTCTTCACCCTGACCCGTGCCGGGAGCCCGGTGGAGTTCAGCACCCTGGGCGACCCTGCCGCCACCCGGTTCAGTGCCCGCCGCTTCCAGAGCCACGACGCCGGTTCGCTGCAACTCCGCCTCGACCTAGGCAGCGACGCCGACCTGGAGGTTCGGGTGGAGCTGGCCGGCCTGGTTCGCACCGCCCGGCTCTCCACCGAACGGGTCCGCGCCAGGCTGCCGAAGCCGGCGGTTCCCGGCGCGGCGACCGATGCCCGGGTGGTGGGGCGCGAGCTGATCATCGACGGCGCCGAGCTGACCTTGCCGTTGTGGCACGAGCCTTTCGGGCTGCCCGCCCGACCCCGCCCGACCGGGCCCGTCGAGCTGCCGCACGATGTCGAGGTGGCTGAGGAGTTCGCCGCGACGTTGCCCAGGACGCTGGCCACCGACGTTCAGCTGCTCGAGTTCGTCGCCGAGAAGGGGCGGCTCAAGGTCCGGCTCCTGCCGCCGTTGAGCGAGGACGAACGCGGCCGGTACCGGCAGCAGCAGTTGCAGCTGGTGGAGCCGCCGCTCGACCGCAACCACGTGCTCTTCTCCGCCTACGCGGGCAGTGGCGTCACCGACAGCCCGGCTGCGATCTTCGAGGAGCTCCGCCAGTCCCGGCTCGACCTGCGGTTCAGTTGGGCGGTCACCGACCACTCGGTGCCGGTGCCCGCGGGGGCCGAGGCGTTGATCGTGCACAGCCGGGCCTGGCACGAGGCCTGGGCGAGCGCGCACCTGGTGGTCACCAATGTCGAGGTGCAACGGAACTTCACGCCGCGGGCCGGACAGACCGTCGTGCAGACCTTCCACGGCTACCCGTCGAAGTCGATGGGCAAGGTGCTGTGGGAGTCGAAGAACTTCTCGCCGCGCAAGATCCAGTACCAGTTGGACCGGACCTCACGGGTCTGGAACGTGCTGCTCACCCCGCACCCGTCGATGGACCGGCACTACCGCGAGCAGTACGAGTTCGACGGCAGGATCCTCAACCAGGGCTACCCCCGCGACGATGCGCTCGTCGTCGGGGCGGAGGAGCGCCGCGCCGAGACCCGACGTCGGCTCGGCCTGCGCGACGACCAGATCGCCGTCCTCAACGCGCCGACCTGGCGCGACAACGCTGCCACCGACTTCCGGTCGGCGGCGCTCGCCGACCACCTCGACAACGAGCAGCTGATCGAGGCGCTGGGGGAGCGCTACGTGGTGCTGCAACGCGGACACCGATTCAACGTGGCCGGTACCAGCAGCAGCGGCGTGATCGACGTGACCGAGTACCCGGAGATCAACGACCTGATCCTGGCCGCCGACGTCGCCGTCCTCGACTACTCCTCGCTCCGCTTCGATTTCGCCGTCACCGGGAAACCGATGCTCTTCCTGGTGCCCGACCTGGCCGAGTACACCCAGGACGCCCGCGGCTTCCTCTACAGCTTCACCGAGAGCGCTCCGGGGCCGCTGCTGGCGACCACCGCCGAGGTGATCCGAGAGCTAGGCGACCTGCCGGCGTTGCGAGAGCGGCAACAGCCGGTGATCGACGCCTTCAACGCGCGCTTCAACGGCTTCCACGACGGTCAGGCCGCGGCCCGAGTGGTGGCCGCCCTCGAGGAGCTGCTCGGTCCACCCTGATCTTGTCGACGGGTACTCCACCGGTTTCTCGCGCTGAGCGGCCGTCGACCGTCTAAGGTCACGGGCATGGAGAGACTGTTGGTCACCGGTGGTGCCGGATTCATCGGCTCGAACTTCGTTCACCACCTGGTCGAACAGACCGATACCCGGGTGACGGTCCTCGACAAGATGACCTATGCGGCGAACGAGGCCTCCCTGGCCCCGGTGCTGGGCGACCGGGTCGAGCTGGTCGTCGGCGACGTCGCGGATCGCGCGTTGGTGGACCGGCTGGTCGGGACCCATGACGCCGTCGTCCACTTCGCTGCCGAGTCGCACAACGACAACTCGCTGCGAGACCCCGAGCCGTTCATCGCCACCAACGTGATCGGCACCTTCACCCTGCTCGAGTCCGTGCGTGCCGCAGGGGTCAGGTTCCACCACGTCTCCACCGATGAGGTGTACGGCGACCTCGAGCTGGACGACCCGGAACGGTTCACCGAAGAGACTCCGTACCGGCCGAGTAGCCCATACTCGGCGTCGAAGGCTGCCTCCGACCACCTGGTCCGCGCCTGGGTACGGAGCTTCGGGGTCCAGGCAACGCTGTCGAACTGCTCCAACAACTACGGTCCGTGGCAGCACGTGGAGAAGTTCATTCCGCGCCAGATCACCAACCTGATCGAGGGCCGCCGTCCGCGCCTCTACGGCGCCGGGCTCAACGTGCGGGACTGGATCCATGTCGACGACCACTCAGCGGCCGTCTGGCAGATCCTCAACGAGGGAAAGGTCGGCGAGACCTACCTGATCGGAGCCGACGGCGAGCAGAACAACCTGCAGGTTGTCCGCGCACTGCTGGCGCACTTCGGGCGGGCCGCGGACGACTTCGACCACGTTGTCGACCGGCCCGGGCACGACCTGCGCTACGCGATCGACGCCACCAAGCTCCGTACCGAGCTGGGCTGGAGCCCGCGGCACGGTGACTTCGCCGAGGGCCTCGCCCGCACCATCGAGTGGTACCGCGCCCATCAGGACTGGTGGGGGCCGATGAAGGCTGCCACCGAGGCCGCCTACGCCGCTCAGGGGCAGTGATGGCTCAGCCGCTCGGCGTGACCGAGACTCCGATCCCCGGACTGCTGATCGTCGACCTTCCGGTTCATGAGGACCCTCGTGGTTGGTTCAAGGAGAACTGGAACCGCGAGAAGATGCTGGCGTTGGGCCTGCCCGACTTCGGGCCGGTGCAGAACAACGTCTCGTTCAACACCCGTCGCGGCGTCGCCCGTGGCATCCACACCGAACCGTGGGACAAGTTGGTCTCCGTCGCCACCGGCCGGGTCTTCGCCGCCTGGGTGGATATGCGGGAGGGGGAGAGCTTCGGCACCGTCTTCACCGCCGAGATCGGTCCCGACCGGGCGGTCTTCGTGCCCCGCGGTGTCGGCAACTCGTACCAGACGCTGGAGGATGAGACCTCCTACGTCTACCTGGTCAACGACCATTGGCAGGCCGGCGTCTATCCGGCATTGGATCTTGCCGACCCGCAGCTCGGCATCTCCTGGCCGATCCCCCTTGCCGAGTGCGAACTCTCGGAGAAGGACCGGGTGGAGAACCCGGCGCTCGCAGAGATCTCACCGATCCCGCACCGGACCACCCTGATCCTCGGTGCCGACGGTCAGCTCGGGCGCGCCCTACGGGCTTTGCTGCCCGACGCCGTCACCTTCACCCAGGCGGACGGTGATCTGAGCAGTACTGAGGTGCTGGCCGGGATCGACTGGCGCCGTCATGACGTAGTCATCAATGCGGCCGCGTACACCGCTGTGGACGCCGCCGAGACGGCTGAGGGCGGGCCCGTCTGCTGGGCGGTGAATGCGCACCTGCCGGCCGCCTTGGCGGTGCTCGCCCGCGAGCATGGGTTCACCCTCGTGCACTACTCCAGCGACTACGTCTTCGACGGCGTGCGCTCCAGCCACGATGAAGCGGAGACGTTCGCCCCGCTCGGTGTCTACGGATCGGCGAAGGCGGCCGGCGATCTCGCCGTCGGCTCGGTGCCGCACCACTACCTGCTCCGGACCTCCTGGGTCGTCGGCGAGGGCGCGAACTTCGTGGCCACGATGGCGAAACTGGCTCTCGACGGCGTCTCGCCCTCGGTGGTCGACGACCAGATCGGGCGGCTCACCTTCGCCGACGAACTCGCGAAGGCCACCCTCCACCTGCTGCAGAACCGCGCAGCGTGGGGAACCTACAACGTCACCAACGCCGGGGCTCCGATGAGTTGGGCACAGATCGCTGCCGCCATCTTCGCCCAGCTCGGCCGCGAGGCCGCAGACGTCGCACCGATCAGCACCGAGGAGTACGCGCGCGGGCGGGCTTCAGCACGACGCCCTGCCTACAGCACCTTGGAGTTGGCGAAGCTGACGGACGCCGGGTTCGTCCCTGAGGACCAGTTGGTCGCTCTGGAACGGTTCGTCAGCGACCTTCGGCCAGCAGTGACAGTAGGTACCGGCCGTAGCCGCTCTTGAGCTGGGCCTCGGCGCGCTCGGTGAGTAGCGCGTCGTCGATGTAGCCCAGCCGCCAGCCGATCTCCTCGGGGCAACCGATCTTGGTGCCCTGGCGAGCCTCGATCGCCCTGACGTAGTTACCGGCCTCGTTCAGGTCGTCGAAGGTGCCGGTGTCGAGCCAGGCGGAGCCGCGGGGGAGGACCTCGACGTGGAGTCGGCCCTCCTCGAGGTAGCTCCGGTTGAGGTCGGTGATCTCCAGCTCGCCGCGCGGCGAAGGCTCCAGCTTCCGGGCGCGCGCCACCACCGAGTTGTCGTAGAAGTAGAGGCCCGGGACGGCATAGAAGCTGCGGGGCTCGGCCGGCTTCTCCTCCAGCGAGATGGCGATCCCGTCGTCGTCGAACTCGACGACACCGTAGGCGGTGGGGTCGGCCACCCGGTAGCCGAAGACCGCAGCTCCATCGAGGTCGGCGAACCGGTTGAGGCGGGTACCGAGGCTAGCGCCGTGGAAGAGGTTGTCGCCGAGGATCAGCGCGCAGTGGTCGTCGCCGATGTGCTCCTCGCCGATCAGGAACGCCTGAGCGATGCCGGCCGGTGTCGGCTGAGTGGCATAGGTGAGGTTGATCCCGAACTGGCTGCCGTCGCCCAAGAGCCGACGGAAGAAGTCGGACTCGTGGGGCGTGGAGATCACCAGGATGTCGCGGATGCCGGCCAGCATCAACGTGGAGAGCGGGTAGTAGACCATCGGCTTGTCGTAGAGCGGCAGTAGCTGCTTGCTCACGCCGAGAGTGATCGGGTGCAACCGCGAACCGGTCCCGCCGGCCAGGATGATGCCTCGCATGGCGCGAGTCTAGGGACGGGGGCGGCCCCGGAGGCGAGAATCCGTGAACTCGCTCCGAGCTGGGCTTGCGCATCCTCGGGTAGCGCTTCGGCGAGCGGGGCCGCATGGCATGATTTCGCGCATGTCTGTGACCTCGAGGATCCGCCACTCACTGGTCACCACCGCGGCTCGTGGCCGCCGATTCACGCTCCGTACCCGCGTCGGACGTCGTCTGATCACCCCGGAGATCTCGGTGATCATCCCGTTCTACAACGTGGAGCAGTACTTCGAGGAGTGCCTCGACAGCATCCGCGACGGTGGCGTCGCGAACATCGAGGTGATCCTCGTCGACGACGGATCGCCGGATGGTTCTCGCCTGATCGCGGAGCGGTTCGTGGCCCGGGACCATCGCTTCCGACTGATCATCCAGGAGAACGCCGGCCTGGGCGCGGCGCGTAACACCGGCGTCCGCGCCGCCCGGGGGCGCTACCTCACCTTCGTCGACTCCGACGACCTGTTGGCGCCCGGCGCGCTGCGCGAACTGTTGACCGCGGCCGAGTCGAGTGGTTCGCAGATCGTGGTCGGCGCCGTGGAGCGTTTCACCGCAGCCCGGCGTTGGCGGGCGTCATGGGTCCGCGACGTACACAAGGTGCCGCTGCGCGCGGTCCGGGTGGAGAAGAACCTCCCGATCCTGCGCAACCTGTACACCTGGAACAAGCTGTACCGCCGCGACTTCTTCGACAGTCAGGGCCTCTGGTTCCGCGAAGGTGTCTCGTATGAGGACCAACCGATCGTCACCCAGTTGCTACTCGCAGCCGACGCCGTCGACGTCCTGCCCAGCGTCGTCTACCGGTACCGGGCTCGTGACGACGGTTCCTCGATCTCGCAGCAGACCAGCACGTTGAAGGATCTCCGCGACCGGGTCTCGGCCTGGCGGGAGACCGAGGTGGCGCTGCGCGATCAGTCGGCCGCCGTCAAGGAGGCATGGTTCCAGACCCTCTTCGACGCGCACTTCATCTGGTACGTGACCAGCGACGGCACCGCCGACGACGAGTACTGGAGCATCCTGCGCGCGGTTGTGGTGGAGCTGACCGACAAGGCACCGGCGGCGGTCTGGGACCGGGCTCCGGCCCCGAGCCGGGTGCTGCTTGAGCTGGTCCGTCAAGACCGACGCGACGCCGTCCAGGAGTTCGCCCGGCAGAGCGCCCACGTGCGGAACTTCCTCTTCGACTCCGAGCTGACGGCTGCCGGCATCGACCTCCAGCTCCCGTTCCGGGACGACGCGGACCTCGACCCGGAGCTCTTCTTGATCCGACCCGAGCAGATGACGCTCGGACATCGTTTGGATCAGTTCCGCCAGATCGGCGACGAGATCCAGGTCGCGGGCTGGGCCTATGTGCTCAAGGTGGATCTCGCCCGGCATGACGAGCAGATCGAGTTGGTCCTGGTCGACGACCGTGGCACCGAGACCGCGGTGGAGACCAGCCAGGATCCGGATTTCTGCCAGCGCCACGATCTGTTGCCTCCCGACGTCGACGACTGGTGTGACTACCGCCCCGGCCGCTTCACCGCCCTGGTCCCGGCCGCGATGCTGGCCGGCAGCGACTGGCAGCTCAAGCTGCGGGTTCGCGTGGGTGGACACGTTGTCGAGGACCTGATCACCAAGGCGCTGCGCCGCGGCCCGCTGGGTGCGCCGCCGGCGGTGGCACTGCCCGACGGTGAGCGTCTTGTGCTGACGGCACGAGCCGGTCACCCGGTGATGTTGCGACGGCTTCCGTCGGCGGTCCGGGTCGAGGGAGCTGTGGTTCGCGACCGGGTGTTGAGCGGACGGTTGGCGGACGGCGCGGCGCAGGTCGACTACATCGAGGCAGCGGTCGACACCTTCGCGGTGCGCGGCCGGGTCGCGGCGGACCGGAGCTTCGAGATCACGTTGCCGGTGCCGCCCCAGTTGTCGGACGCCGCGCCGAGCCAGCGGTGGACGTTGAGCGCCTCCACGGGCGCACCGGTCGTGGGGGAGACCCCCGTGACGCAGCACGGTGTGGTCCGGCTCGACCGCGACCGTCGGCTGGCACTGGGCGTCGTGGACCAGCTCCGCGGGGTCGAGTTCGACGAGGTGACGAGCTCCGGCGAGGGCACGCTCACGCTCGCCGGGCACGCCTTCGGAGTAGACGTCACGCAGGTCCGGGCGACGTTGGTCAATGCGCAGACCCGTACCCGCAGCCACGCCGCGGGCGTCGTGGACTCGGCGTTCCGGCTCGATCTCCCGTTGACGCACGAGGTCTTCCGGTTCGGCGACCTTCCGCTTCCGGTCGGCGCCCACCGCGTCCAGGTCGAGGTCAACGTCGGCGGGCGCTGGCGTGAGATCGCTGCGGTGAACGCCCACGCTCTCCTCGAAGAGCTGCCGATCGTGCTCGACGTCCCCACGGTGCGTGGCTCGGTGGGCCGCGGCGGTCGTGAGGCTCTCGACGTCCAGATCAATCGGCCTACCGGCACGGGCAGTACCCGGCAGAGCCAGGCGGCGTTGGTCCGCCAGGCGGAGAGCCAGCGCGGCAAGGCGACGACGCGCGGCATCCTGTTCCGTTCGTACTTCGGGGAGAAGGCGACCGACAACGGGGTGGCGATCCAGGCCGAGTTGGCCCGCCGCGGCTCGGATCTCCCGGTCTACTGGGCGGTCCAGGACCATTCGACGCCGGTACCCAGCGGCGCGATCCCGGTCGTGGTCAACACTCCGGAGTGGTTCGAGCTGCTCGGCTCGGTCACCTACTACGTCGACAACATGTACCAGCCGACCTACCACCACAAGCCTGAGGGCCAGGTGCTGGTGCAGACCTTCCACGGCTACCCGTTCAAGCAGATGGGTCTGCCGCACTGGCGTCACCAGCACTTCTCCCAGTCGCTGATCGACTCCTACGCCCGGCGCTCTGCCGAATGGGACTACCTCGTCTCGCCGGCGCGGTACGCAACTCCCTTGCTCACCAGGGACTTCGGCTACGACGGGCCGGTGCTGGAGATCGGCTATCCGCGTAACGACGTGCTCTTCGCGCAGGACCGGGACCAGGTCCGTGAGGCGACCCGCGAGTCGCTGGGGCTGCGCCCCGGCCAGCGGGCCGTGCTCTACGCGCCGACGTTCCGGGACTATCTCGCCCGCAACAACAACGAAGCGGTGATGTCGGACTTCCTCGACTTCGACCTGATCCGTCGGGAGTTGGGCGACGACACCGTGGTGTTGCTGCGTGGCCACGCGTTCAACGCACGGACCGGGCAGCGCACCGGCAGCATGGCCGGGATGATCGACGTCACCGACTATCCGGAGGTCTCCGACCTCTACCTGGCTGCCGACGTCTGCATCGCCGACTACTCCTCGCTCCGCTTCGACTTCGGTGTCACCGGCAAGCCGATGATCTTCCTGGTCCCCGACCTGCAGCGGTACGTCGACTCGCGGGGCTGGCTCTTCGACTTCGAGCCCACCGCGCCGGGGCCGCTGGTCTCCACGACCGACGAGGTCGTGCACCACCTGCGGAACCTCGATGCGATGGTGGCTGAGTATGCCGACGCCTACGCGCAGTTCCGCGCCGATTTCCTCGACCTGGAGGACGGTCACGCGGCCCAACGGTTCGTCGACGCAGTGATCGCACCACGCGGTGACCTCTGAGGTGAGCGAGCACTCTGCCGGGCCGCGGAACGACTTCCGGCCCGATATCCAAGGGCTGCGCGCCATCGCGGTACTGCTGGTCGTCGTCTACCACCTGTGGCCGAATCGGCTCTCGGGCGGCTTCGTCGGTGTCGACGTCTTCTTCGTCGTCTCGGGTTACCTGATCACCCGGCATCTTGCGGAGGACGTCGAGCGCCAAGGCCGGGTCCGGCTGCTGCGGTTCTGGGCCCGTCGTGCTCGAC
This sequence comes from Nocardioides sp. Bht2, assembly GCF_047308515.1. Classification (NCBI taxonomy): domain Bacteria; kingdom Bacillati; phylum Actinomycetota; class Actinomycetes; order Propionibacteriales; family Nocardioidaceae; genus Nocardioides; species Nocardioides sp. Bht2. The sequence goes on along the minus strand of NZ_JBLBWI010000001.1, from coordinate 496,889 downwards.
GCCTGCTGCCGGCGTCGTTGATGGTGCTGGTGGTCTCGTTGGCGGCGGCTTGGGCCTGGTTGCCGCAGACGGTCTGGGAACGGACCGCCGAGCAGGTGGGTGCGAGCGCGCTCTACGTGCTGAACTGGAAGCTGGCCGCTGACGCCGTCGACTACTCGGCGCTCAACGCGGAGGCCACCGTCGCCCAGCACTACTGGTCGCTCTCGGTCGAGGAGCAGTTCTACCTGGCCTGGCCGCTGCTGATCGCGGCGCTGTTGCTGATCGGCCGCCTGGTGGCGGGTCGCAACAACGCGTTGCCCGTGCGGCGGCTGATCGGTGCCGGCCTGGCCCTCACCGTCGTCGCCTCGCTGTGGTGGTCGATCCAACAGACCGCCCAGGACCAGGCAGTCGCCTACTTCGTCACCCCGACCCGGGTCTGGGAGTTCGCCCTCGGCGGTCTGCTCGGCCTGATCTGGCACCGGTATCTGGTCCCCGAGAAGCTCGGTCCGGTGCTGGCGTGGCTCGGACTGGTGGCGATCGGCTGGTCGGCGTTGGTCTTCGACGGCGCCTCCGCGTTCCCCGGCTGGATCGCCTTGGTCCCTGTGCTCGGCACCGTTGCCGTGCTTGCGGGCGGTGCTTCGTCGGCACCGTGGGGGCCGCGCTGGTTGACCTGGCGCCCGAGCGTCTTCGTCGGCACGATCTCCTACTCCACTTACCTGTGGCACTGGCCGCTGATCGTGGTGGCGCCCTACGCCCTGGACCGGCCGATGAGTTCGACGATCGGTGTGGGCATCCTGGTGGCTTCGCTGCTGCTGGCCTGGCTGACCACAAGATTCATCGAGGACCCGCTCCGTCTCGGCCCGTTGCTCCGTCCGACCGGTGCATCGCTCGGCCTTGCGGCGGTGGCGATGGCCGTGGTGATCGCCGCCAGTTCGGCGTTGGTCGCGCTGATCCCCGACGACGGTCCCGCCATCGCTCTCCCCTCGACGACGTCGAGTTGCGTGGGGCCTGGCGCGCTGGACCCGGCCAACGGGTGTGACTCGGTACTGGGCGGTAAGCCCCGCCCGGGGCCGGTTCAGGTCGCCAAGCAGAACAAGGACGTCGCCTACCCGGGTTGCCAGGCGTCCTTCGCAGGCTCGGAGTTGGTCTCCTGCGATCTGGGGGCGGCGCCCGAAGAGGCGACCCGCACGGTCGCCCTGGTCGGCGACTCCCACGCCACCTCCTGGATGCCGGCCCTGGACACGCTCGGCAAGAAGCACGGTTGGATCGTCCGCACCTACACGAAATCGTCGTGCCCGCCGACCTTGGCGCAGCGATCGGTGGAGGGGGAGACGGACAAGACTGCGCAGCCGGACTGCGCGAAGTGGATCCGTAAGGTCAGCGACGCCATCGTCGACGACCCTCAGGTGTCTATGGTGTTCGCGGCCTCCTATTCGACCGCTTACACCTTCGCAGCTCCCGAGAATGAACCGATGGAGGATCCCGCTGTGGACGGCTACGCCGCGTTGTGGCAGCGCTGGTTGGACGCTGATCGTCGGGTGGCCGCGTTCGGCGACGTTCCGCGCACCAATGGTGGTGTTGTGCCCAGCTGCCTGATCGAGACCGACGACGCGATGGATTGCGCGGTCCCGGTGCGCAGGGCGATGCCCAAGAACCGCGCGATCACCAAGGCTGCCGAGCTGATGGCAACCAAGGGCGTCGCGCCGATCCTGCTCCGCGACCAGTTCTGCGATGACCAGTGGTGCTACCCAGTTGTCGGTTCGGTCATCGTTTACCGCGACTACTCGCACCTTAGCCGTGAGTACGCGACGGCGCTGGTCCCGTTCATCGAGGACCGTCTGCCAGTGGCGATCACTGCCGTCGGACGTCCGGCGGCACCAACGAACTAACGGCTCGGCCGTCTTAGTAAAGTGCTGCGGAGTGATCGCGTCGTCCGAGATGCCGAAGGACGTGATCCGGACGAGAGGATCGAGGAGCCCACGTGGCAGACCAGATGACCAGCAGATTTTCACGGGTGCTTGCGATCGGGGCTCACACCGACGACGTCGAGTTGTCCTGCGGTGCAACGTTGAGCAGGATGAAGCGCCAGGGAGCTCGGGTCTTCGTGGCTGCGCTCTCGCGGGCCGAGGCTAGCCTTCCGCCCGGTGTCCCGGTGGATGAGCTCGAACGTGAGTTCCGCAGTGCGATGGCGCTGCTCGGCGCTGATGATCTGCACGTCGGCGGGTTCCCGGTGCGGAATCTCGCGGAGCACCGTCAGGCTGTCCTCGACGAGTTGATCACGCTTCGACGACGTTTCGAGCCGGATCTGGTTCTCACGATGAACAGTGCCGACACCCATCAGGATCACGCGGTTGTCCACCAGGAGTCGCTGCGTGCGTTCCGCGGTGTCACGATGCTGGGCTATGAGCTTCCCTGGAATCAGCGCACCAGCGCCAACGACATCTTTGTCGAGGTCAGCCCGCAGGATCTCGAACGTAAGGTTGAGATGGTGGCCGAGTACAACACCCAAGCGCAGTTGCGTCGAAACTATGCCGCGCCCGAGGCGGTTCGTGCGGCTGCCGTCTTCCGCGGGGTTCAGGGACGTCTTCCTCTGGCTGAGATGTTCGAGTGCATCAGTGTCGTTTGGAGAGAACTGTGACGACGACCATCAACGAGATCCAGCGTTCCCTGGGTGTCGAGGAAAGGGGCACGCTTGAGGTGGATGGTGTCTCGACGCTGAGCGCCCCACGTCCACGTACGTTGTCCTTCGTGAACACCTGGACGCCGGAGGTGGCGGCGGTGGTCGAGGCGAATGATGCCACGGTGTTCCTCGTCCCATCGACGGTCGTAGACCCTGGGCCGAACTGTGTCCCCGTCGAGCGTCCGCGCCTCGCCTACGCACAGGTTCTGCGAGATGTTCTGTCCGCTGAATCGGCTGCGGAGATCGCGCCGACCGCTTTCGTGGACCCGGACGCAACCATCGGCAAAGGCGTGAGCATCGGGCACTTTGCTGTGGTCGAGGCCGGCGTCATTGTGGGGGATGGCGCGCGGATCGATCACCATGTAGTGCTGAAGTCTGGAGTGGCGGTGGGCGACCGGACCAGGATCGGCAGCCACACCAGTATCGGTGGTCCTGGATTCGGTTTCGAGGTCGACGACGCAGGTACCCCGATTCGGATCGGCCACCGTGGCGGCGTGGCAATCGGCGCTGACGTGGAGATCGGCCATCACTGCTCGATCGCACAAGGAACCATCGAACCCACCCGCATCGCCGACCACGTGAAGATTGATGACTGCGTTTTTATCGCACACAATGTCGAGGTCGGTGAAGCCAGTTTCGTGATTGCGTGCTCGGCTGTGTCCGGCAGTGTGCGGATCGGCGCTCGCGCTTGGATCTCCCCGGCCGCAGCGATCATCAACAAAGTCGCTATCGGTGATGACGCGCTCGTCGGTATTGGTGCCGTGGTTGTGCGCGACGTCGACGAGAACACGGTCGTCGCCGGGGTGCCGGCCAAGCCGCGAGGGCAGCGGCACCCGCGTTGACCGGCTTCCCTCCGCGGAGCGTGGCCTGAACAGCTTTCTCAGCTGTTGGTGTCACGCTCCAGGCGGATCTCCGTCATCAGTGCCTCGTAGACGCCGTCGAGGATCTCGGCTTGGCGTTCCCAGGTCCACGACGCGAGCAGGGCCTCATCTTGGTAAGCCTTACGGTAAGCCTCGGGTGCCGCGAGCACCTTGTTGACGGCTCGCACGTAATCAGCGGTGTCCTCTGCCTTGAAGACTTCGCCTTGACCGGTCTCCGTGACCATGTCTGCCATCGCCTTGAGGTTGCTCGTGACGATCGGGAGGCGGGCATGCGAGTACTCGAAGAACTTCGTGCCCAGCGAGATCTCGTGATTCAGCCACTTGTGCGCGGGAATGATCCCGACCGTTGCACTACTGAGGAAAGGCACGATCTCCTCAACCGGAACATACGGAAGTACGTGGAGGCGATCGCCAACGCCGAGCCTATGCGCTAGCTCGATCACCTCCTGCACGTAGTTGTTCGGGGGAAGGTTGACGACGAGCGCGGCGTGGACACCCGGAAGGAGGGGGAGAGCCTCGATCATCGTGGTGAGACCGCGTTGGGGAGCAGCGGCGCCGGAATAGACCAGAAGCGGAACGTCGGGGCCAAGGCCACAGCTGGTGCGGATGTCAGCGCTGCTGGTGAGGGTTGCGTCTGTCGCCGTCAGCGGCGCGTTCAACACCACTGTCGGGCTGACTTTCAAACCGTGTTCAGCGACGAGTAGCTCGGCCAGCGGTTCAGTGACGGTGACCACAGCGTCGGCGGCCGGCGCGTACTCGCGCTCATGCAGGATCTGGGCGGTGTGCCAGTGAGGGTGCGCACTCCACGGCTTGAGCCCCGGAAGGAACTCATGGGCGTCCCACACCAACTTGACCGGACGGCCCGCGGCCCGCGCTCGCCACATGGCTCGAGCGCCGACGCCCAGCATTCGGAAGTCGTTGGCGTGGATGATGTCGGGCTTCAGGCGATCGATCACCGGGCCGAAGGTGGTCTCGAACTCCAGCAGGTGAGGGTCGAACTTGCGCCAAGCCCGTACGCCTAGGAGTCGTTTCGTGACCGACGTCGAGAAACGGTCGATCGGGCTCTCGAGAGTACGGCGGTTCATGGCGACCTGTTCGGTAGCTTCGGCCCGACGGAGCGCCCATCTCCGGCGAGCCTTCTGCCACTTGAGGTCCGCGCGCCTCAGCGCACGGGAAGTCGTGGTGCCTTCGACCGACGCCTGGGCCAGACGGGCGTGCGCATCGGCGACCCGAGCTTGGGCCTCGGTGCGACGAAACTCGGCAAGCCGCGGGAGTCGGTAGGCGAGGGGGTGGCGAAGGTAGCCGGGACGGTTCTCTCGGGGTCGTCGACCGAGGTCATTGTCGTATTCGAGGAGTCGGACCTGCGCATCCCCGATACGCCACCGGCTCTTCCTCTTCTTTGCGCGGCCCAGGAGGTAAACCTCCCACCCCGCGGCGGCTGCGGATCGAGCCTGCTTCTGAACACGAGAGTCACCGATCACCGCGTTGTCGACGAGCATGATGATCCGCCCGCGGGTTTGCGTAGTCGACATCGGGTTTGATGGTCCTTCCGGAGGGTCTGAGTCGTTGTCGACGATACCGGCGGTGGCGCAGGGATCATGCACACGGCTCCGTGGATAGCCGTAGCGAGGTGACTTCCGACGCAGCTTCGGTCGATCTGGCCGGGTGGCGGTTGCCGGAATGAAGCGATTATCTGAGACGATCGCAGCGCGCGACGGCGCGTTTGTACCAACGAGAGGTGAGTTCATGGCTCAGGAATCGGTCCAGCCGATCCCCGCTGCCCGACCGGTCATCGACGAGAGCGACATCGAGGCTGTCGTCCGGGTGATGCGCTCCGGGATGGTCGTCCAGGGGCCTGAGGTCAAGGCGTTCGAGGACGAGTTCAGCGCCGTCAGCGCCTCGGCACACTGTGTCGCCGTCAACTCGGGCACTTCGGCGCTGCACATGACGTTGCTCGCGCTCGGCCTCGGACCGGGCGACGAGGTCATCGTGCCGTCGTTCTCCTTCGCCGCCACCGCGAACGCGGTGCGTCTGGTCGGAGCTGAGCCGGTCTTCGTCGACATCGATCCCGACACGTACAACCTCGACCCGGCCGCCGTCGCAGCCGCGGTCGGCCCGCGTACCGCCGCGATCATGCCGGTCCACCTCTACGGCCTCCCGGCGAATCTGCCGGCGCTGGTCGAGATCGCCGAGAAGTCCGGGCTGGCCCTTGTCGAGGACGCCGCGCAGGCGCACGCCGCCGCGATCGGCGACCGTCCGGTCGGCGCCTGGGGCAAGGGTGGTTGCTTCAGCTTCTACCCGACCAAGAACATGCACTCGCTCGAGGGCGGCATGGTCTCCACCGACGACGCCGAACTGGCCCGCACCCTGCGGCTGCTGCGCAACCAGGGCATGGAGCAGCGCTACGCCAACGAGATCGTCGGCGCCAACGTCCGCCTCACCGACGTCGCTGCCGCCGTCGGCCGCAACCAGCTCACCCGGCTGGGCGAGTGGACCGAGCGTCGGATCTCCAACGCGGCGCGGCTCACCGCTGGCCTCAAGGGCGTGACGACCCCGGTCGTCCCCGACGGCTACCGCCACGTCTACCACCAGTACACGATCCGCGTCCCCGAGCACCGCGACGCCCTCCAGGCCGCGCTCACCGAGCGCGGCATCGGCTCGGCCACCTACTACCCGACGCCGATCCACCGGCTCCGCCCGTTCCTGGCTGCCGACGGCAACCCGGACCCGCGGTGGGAGCTGCCGGAGACTGAGCGAGCAGCCGCCGAGGCGCTCTCGCTCCCGGTCTTCCCGACCCTCACCGACGCCGAGCTCGACCGGATCATCGAGGCCGTCAACGAGTCGATCGAGGCGCTGGCATGACGCGCCTGCGGGCCGGCCTGATCGGCATGGGCGCGATGGGTCGCAACCACTTCCGGGTGCTCGGCACGTTGGAGAACGTCGACCTCGTCGGCGTCGTCGACCCGGCGCTCGGGACTGCGGAGCATGCCGGCGTGCCGGTCCACGCCGAGCTGGAGCAGTTGCTCGCGGCCGGGGTGGACTACGTCACCGTCGCCTGCCCGACCTTCCTGCACGAGCAGGTCGGGCTGCAGTTGGCCGAGGCCGGCGTGCACGCCCTGATCGAGAAGCCGTTGGCCGCCACCAGCAAGGGAGCCCGCGCGGTGCGCGACGCCTTCGCGGAGCGTGGCCTGGTCGGTGGCGTCGGCCACATCGAGCGCTACAACCCGGCGCTGCAGAGCCTGCGCGAGCGGCTCGCGGCCGGCGACCTCGGCGAGGTCTACCAGGTCGTCACCCGGCGCCAGGGACCGTTCCCGGCCCGGATCGCGGACGTCGGGGTGGTCAAGGACCTCGCCACCCACGACATCGACCTCACCGCCTGGGTGACCGGACGTGACTACGTCAGTGTCGCGGCGCAGACCGCGCGGCGCAGTGGCCGTGAGCACGAGGACATGGTCGCGGTCACCGCTGAGTTGAGCGACGGCGTCATCGCCTCGCACCTGGTCAACTGGCTCAGCCCGCAGAAGGAGCGCACCACCGTCGTGACCGGCGAACGGGGCGCCCTGATCGCCGACACCCTGACCGCGGACCTCACCTTCCACGCGAACGGCGCGATCCCGCTGGAGTGGGAGTCGCAGCGCAACTTCCGTGGCGTCGCCGAGGGTGACGTCACCCGCTACGCCCTGGCCCGCCGCGAGCCCCTCCTAGTCGAGCACGAGAAGTTCCGCGACGCAGTACTGAGCGGCGACACCAACCAGATCGTCGACCTCGACCAAGGGGTGCGGATCGTCGAGGTCTCCGAAGCGATCCTGGAATCAGCAGCCAACAACGCGACGGTGAAGCTCTAGCCATGCTTCCCGACGTGTCGGTGATCGTGCCGGTCTACAACACAAGGCGGTACCTAGCCGAGTGCCTGGACTCGGTCCTGGGCCAGACCATCGGTCGAACGAACGTTCAGATTGTTGCCGTGGACGACGGGTCGACCGACGGCTCCGGCGAGTTGCTTGATGAGTACGCTTCGCGGTTCCCAGACCAGGTCGTTGTCCTCCACCAGGCGAACTCCGGCGGGCCGGCAGCGCCGTGCAATGTCGGCCTGGAACATGCAACGGGCCGCTATGTCTTCTTCCTCGGCTCCGACGATTACCTCGGAATCGAAGCCCTTGAACGGATGGTCAGCAAGGCAGACGAGTGGGGCACCGACGTAATGTGTGTCCGCTTGATCGGCACTCAAGGCAGGGTGATCCCGCAGGAACTGTTCGCGGAGAACCAGCCGGAGATCGGATTCCCCGACCAGCGGCCCTTCCTCACGGCGAACACCAAGCTCTTCCGGCGTGAACTCCTAGAGAAGCACGGTATCCGGTACCAGGAGAACATCGCGATCGCCAGCGACCAGACCTTCACCATCGAGGCCATGTATCGCGCTGGCCGAATCTCGGTGCTGGGCGACTACGACTATTACTACGCAGTGTTGCGCTCTGAGGGCGGCAACCTGATGTTCGACCCGAGCTGGGAGCGTCGTCTCGACTCGATCGACTTGACGATGGACTACGTCGCCGAGCTGATCGACGATCCAGGACTCCGTGACGAGGTTCTCTACCGGCACTTCCGGTGGGAGTACAGCGGGCGGCTGAAGAACCTGCTCGAGCACGACGAGGTAGAGCAGCAACGTCTGCTGGCGCGGGTGGCTTACGCTACTGATCGCCACTTCACCGACCGCATCGCAGCGATGATGACCGTGCCTGGCCGGCTACGGCTGGAGTTGGCTCGCAAGGGTGACCTTGAGTCGTTGGTCGAACTATGCCGAGTTGCCGACTCGGATGAGCGCCCAGTCCGGGTTGTCCTGCCCGAAGGCCTCCACCTGAGGTATCCGGGTTTCGGGAAGGCGCCGCGATCCTGGTACGCAGAGACGATGAACGTACGCGGCGTCATCCGGCGGATCAGCCCCGAGGTCACCGACGTCATGCAGACTCGATCGGCTGTCGTCGTTGAGGCCCGCGCGCCGATCGACCCGGTCAGCGCCCCCTACCTGCGCGTGGTGTTGGCGCCCATCGTTGCGGGCGAGAAGGTGGCGCAGGGCAAACCGGTCACCGATGACGTCCCTGGCACGATCGTCGGCGCCGTGGATTTCACCGCTGACGGCAGGATGACCGCGAGCTTCGCCTCCCTCGATCTGCGAAGGGCCGCCCACGAGCGGTTCTCGCTGCGTCTGCAAGTGACGGCCGCCGGGGAACGCTTCGACTCGGCATTCAATGCGCCGGCCAGATCCAACCTAGGAGACCTGGCCGTCGGTCGGGGCACGGAGATCAGGCTCCGCACCGGTCCGCTCGGGCGAGTTGTGCTCTCGCGAGTTGCGGCAGAACGTTCGAGCCGACTCGGTTTTCTATCTCGACGATGAGGATAAACGTGAACATCTGTGTAGTCGCCCTCGGCAAGATCGGCCTTCCGCTGGCCGTCCAGTTCGCCAGTTCGGGTGCCACGGTGATCGGCGCCGACGTCGATCAGCGGGCAGTCGACCTGGTCAACCGCGGCGAGGAGCCGTTCCCCGGTGAGGCCGACCTCGGCGTGAAGATGAAGGCGGCGGTCGAGGCAGGCCTGCTGAGCGCCACCACCGACACCGCTGCCGCCGTCGCCCAGTCCGACGCGGTCATCGTCGTGGTGCCGTTGTTCGTCGACGCCGACGGCGTGCCGGACTTCGGTTGGATGGACGCCGCCACCCGCGAGATCGCGAAGGGTCTGCGGCCCGGCACCCTGGTCAGCTACGAGACCACGTTGCCGATCGGCACCACGCGCGAGCGGTGGGCCCCGATGTTGGAGGCCGGTTCCGGCCTCACCGCTGGTACCGACTTCCACCTCGTCTTCAGCCCGGAGCGGGTGCTCACCGGGCGGGTCTTCGCCGACCTGCGGAAGTACCCGAAGCTCGTCGGTGGGATCAACACCGCCTCGACCGAGGCCGGCGTCGCCTTCTACGAATCGGTGCTCCAGTTCGACGAGCGCGGCGACCTGCCTCGCCCGAACGGCGTCTGGAACCTCGGCACCAGTGAGGCCTCGGAGTTCGCCAAGCTGGCCGAGACCACCTACCGCGACGTCAACATCGGTCTGGCGAACCAGTTCGCGCGCTATGCCGACAAGGTCGACGTCGACGTCCAGTTGGTGATCGAGGCGTGCAACTCGCAGCCCTACAGCCACATCCACCAGCCTGGCATCGCCGTCGGCGGTCACTGCATCCCGATCTACCCGCGGATGTACCTGTGGAACGACCCCGAGGCCACCGTCGTCCGCGCAGCCCGCGAGGTCAACGCCGAGATGCCGTCGTATGCGGTCGATCTGCTCCAGGCGGCCCACGGAGACCTGGCCGGACTCTCCGTGCTGGTGCTCGGCGCGGCCTACCGTGGCGGCGTCAAGGAGACGGCCTTCTCAGGCGTCTTCGGGACCGTGGCCGCGCTCACCGCCCGTGGCGCCACCGCCTACGTCTCGGACCCGATGTACACCGACGCCGAACTCGAGGCGCAGAAGCTGACGCCGCACCGCGGTGAAGCGGTGGCGGCCGCGATCATCCAGGCCGACCACGCTGAGTACCGCTCGCTCACCCCGGCGGATCTGCCCGGTGTCCGGGTGCTGGTCGACGGACGTCGGGTCACCGACGCCGCAGCATGGCAGGTCGACGGCGTCCGGCGGGTCGTGATCGGCGGCTGACGCGGGGTCAGGCTTCGGTGAGGACGCCGTCCGTCTCGACGTAGACGGCGCCGGTAGCCGGGCAGCTCCACCGGCCGTCGCCCTCGTCGGTCAGCCGCTGGCCGGCCTTGCCGACCCAGCCGATCCGGCGTGCCGGAACGCCGACCACCAGAGCGAAGTCGGGCACGTCCTTGGCGACCACCGCGCCGGCTGCGATCATCGCCCAGCGGCCGATCTTCAACGGTGCCACACAGACCGCGCGGGCGCCGATCGAAGCGCCGTCCGCGATCTCGACGCCGACCGCGACCCAGTCCGAAGCACGCTTGAGGTTGCCGTCGGGGTCGACCGAGCGGGGGTACTGGTCGTTGGTGAGCACAGCGGCCGGGCCGATGAAGACGCCGTTGCCGAGGGTCGCCGGCTCGTAGACCAGGGCGTGGTTCTGCAGCTTCACGTTGTTGCCGAGCCGGCAGCCGGTGCCGACGTAGGCACCGCGGCCGACGATGCAACCGGTACCCAGGGCGGCGTTCTCCCGGATCTGCGCGAGCTCCCAGACCGTGGTGCCGTCGCCGAGCGTTGCTGACGGTGCGACCTGGGCGGAGTCCTTGACCACTGCGTTCATGTCGACCAAGGTACGACAGCTGGGTGCCGGTGGTTGCGCGTGCCCTTGGGGGTCGGCCCGCAGGCAGGCCGCCGCAGGGTGGGCGGCCGTGGGTAGGCTGGATGCCGAAGCCCCCGAGCCCAGGAGTTCCGACACCCATGTCAGACGGCCACACCGTGACCGCATTCGAACCTGGGGCGCATGTCATCCACATCGGTCCCCACAAGACCGGATCGACGGCGGTCCAGGTCGCGCTCTTCCAACAGCGGCTCGATCTCCTCGAACGCGGCGTCTACGTGCCGCAGCACAAGCAGCGCCGCCGTCAGGCCGGCTGGGCGCTCGGCCTTGAAGGTATCCCGGCCGGTGTGCCGCGGCCGCCGATGCATCGCTGGAACGGATTGGTAGCCGAGGTCGGCGCGGTCGATGGCCTCCGGGTCTGCGTGAGCAACGAGGACTTCGGCCGGGCTTCGCCCGAGCAGGCGCGGCAACTGGTCGAGGGTCTCGGCGGCGACGACCCGCAGATCGTGGCTGCGGTGCGCAACTTCGACCGCTTGCTTCCGTCGCTGTGGCAGGAGCGGGTGAAGGCCGGTATCGACACCGGCTATGAGGACTGGCTCAAGGTGGTCCTGGGCGACGACCCGACCGCCTGGGAGAAGCGGGACGCGCTGGGCTTCCACGACGTCCAGCAGATGGTGGAGCGGTGGGTCGAGGTGGTCGGCGTCGACCGGTTCACCCTGGTCGTCATCGACGACGCCGATCCAGCCGACCTGTTGACCCACTTCGAGGCGATGTTGGACCTGCCGGCGGGTCTGCTCAAGGGACACCCGGCGGAGTCGAACCGCGGCCTGACCTACGCCGAGGCAGAACTCCTCCGGACCTTCAACCAGTTGGCGGAGAAGGCGGAAGTGCCGCGGCCGCTGAGAGCCCGCTACCTCAACCACGGATTCGTGCGGGCCTTCAAGGCCAGCAAGCAGCGCTCGCCCGGCCCGTCGAGTGCGCCGCACCCGACCTGGGCCTGGGAGTGGATCCAGGCCGAGAACGCCGCCCGAGCCGACTACGTCGAGAACTGTGGGGTTCGGGTCCTCGGCTCCGCGGACTCGCTGCGGGTGATGCGCGACCCGGTCCAGATCCCCGAGGACTGGACGCCGCAGGTGCCGATCGAGCTGATCGCCGAGGGCCTCTTCGAGCTGCTCACGAAGCTCGACGCCGACAAGAAGAACACCGCCGCGCGGATCGAGCAGCTCGAGGCGCGTCCGGTGCCACAGAGTCTGCGCGGTCGGGTCGCGCGGCGACTCATGGGGCGCTAGCCGGGTGATCGGCACCGCCGATCACCTCGATAGGATGACGCCGATCGGTCAGCCCCGGCCGGTGCGAGCCCACGATCTCGGCTAGGTGACTCATGGAACGCTCCCTGCTGCTCGTGGTCGGTCCCGGACGGAGCGGGACCAGCTCGATGGCTGGCGCGCTGAGCGCCTCGGGATTCACCGCGCCCGGTGCCAGCGAAGGGAACCGGACGAACCCCAAAGGGTTCTTCGAGCCGCGCTGGATGGTCGATCTCCACAAGGAGCTGCTGCGTCGTAGCGGGATGATCGCCCTCGACCCGGACCCTGAAGGCCTGGAACTGGCCTCGGTTCCCAGCTCGCGCACGGCCGTGCGTGCAGAGGTTCGCGAGTGGCTGGCCGCCAGGTTCGAGGAGAGCCCCCGGCTGGTGCTCAAGGATCCCCGCCTGATCTGGTTCCTCGACCTGTGGACCCAGACGGCACGCGACCTGGGGGTCGAGCCGACCAGCGTCTTCATGCTGCGGCATCCGGCGGAGGTGACGGCGAGCCGTAGCACCTACTACGACGCCCGCGACGTCGCCGCGGTCGCGGGCTGGATCAACGTGGCCACGTTGACCGAGCGGTCGACCCGCACCTCGCGCAGCATCGTGCACTATCCGGACCTGTTGGCCGACTGGCGCAGTCAGTTCACCCGCATCGGTCGCGACGCCGGTATCGCGTTCGATCCTGCGATCGAGGTGAGCCCGCACCCGGTCGACGACCTCCTCGACCCCGCGCTGCGCCGGATGAGCCCCGATTGGGACGCGGTGGCCGCGCCGTTCTGGCTCCGTGACCTCGCGGAGCGCAGCTACCAGGCGCTACTGGCTGAGAGCCGCGGCGAGCAGGTGGACCCCGCGCTCTTCGACGCGTTGCGTGGCGAGTACTTGGAGAGCTGGCACGCAGCGCTCGGGATGACGAACATCGAGCGCCGACGGCTTACTCGGCAGGCAGAACGCCGGGGAGCGCGGCGGGCCCGCACGGCAGTACCGGAGCCGGCCGACGGCGGGTTGCGGACCCGCGCGGCCTCGGCGGCGCGGCGACTGCTCGGTCGTTGAGGATCGCGAGAGCTGAACATGCAAGACTTCGCGTGTGCCTGATGCCCGCCTCATTCTGATCACCGGTACCGGTCGTAGCGGTACCAGCACGATGTCCGGCCTCTTCCACCATCTTGGTGTCGAGGTGCCCGGGCCGCACCTCGGTGCGAACGACTCGAACCCCAAGGGCTTCTACGAGTCGCGGTGGTCGGTGCGGTTCCACGAGGAGCTGTGCAGCCGCGCCCGGATGCATGTGATGGATTCGCGCCCCAGCGCGTTCGAGGATGTCCAAGCGGTGATCGGTCCACGCGACCGCGCCAAGTTGACCCGTTGGGTGGCCAAGGTCGGCGCGGGACATGACCAGATCGTGGTCAAGGATCCGCGCAGCGTCTGGACCCAACAGCTCTGGGCAGAGGCAGCAGCGGCCGACGGGCGGGAGTCGGTCTACATCTCGATGCTGCGCCCGCCCGCCGAGACGATCGGCAGCCGCGCCGCCTACTACGCGAGCGCCGACGAGGCCAAGCGACGTCGCTACGAGATCTTCAACATCGCCCGGTGGGTCAACAACCAGGTGGTGAGCGAGCGGGAGACCCGGTCGGCGTCCCGGTCGTTCGTCGCCTACGCCGACCTGCTGACCGATTGGCGCGCCGAGGCCGAGCGGCTTGCCACGGAACTGGGGATCGTCTGGCCGGGTGAGATCGCGGCGGGAGTCGAGAGCCCGGTCGACGACTTCATCAGCCCTGATCTGCGCCGGGTCCAGGTCACCTGGGACGACCTGGAGATCCCGGCCGAGCTCCGCCAGATCGCCGATGAGGTCTGGGCGGCGGTCACCACCCTGCGTGACGCAGGCGGCCACCACACCGAGGCTTCGGCGGCGATGGACGACCTCAGTGAGCGGTATCAGGAGCTCTTCCGGCGCTCCAGCGCGATCAGCCACGACGCGATCGAGGCACGGCTGGCCGAGTATGAGCGTGCCCAAGCGCAGGCCCAGAGCGCTGAACCGCCGGCTCCGGCCGGAGATCGACGCGCGATCACCGACGTCGGGTCCCGGGAACTGATCGGCGTCCTCGCCAGCCGGGCGCGGAGCCGGCTACGGCGAAGCTGAGGCGGTCTGGATCAGGCTTCGGCCTGGTCCAGCAGCGAGGCGAGCGGGTCGTCGCGGCGGACGTCGATGATCTGCCCGGTGACGTCGGCGAGGAGCACGTCGAGCGACGTGCGGGCGACGGTGTCCGAAGCGAGCAGTGAGTCGCTCGGCTCCTCGCCGAACGCCTTGGTGCGCATCGGCGTGCCGGTCCGTTCGGGGTTGATGCAGTTGACCCGGACGCCGTCCTCGGCCCACTCGTCGGCGAGGGCCTGGGTCAGGTTCACCACCGCGGCCTTGGCCGAGGAGTAGAGGCTGTAGCCCGCACGGCCACGGGTGTAGGAGCTGGAGGTGTAGAGCAGCAGCCCGCCCTTGCTCTCGCGCAACGCGTCGTAGAACGCCTGGGCGATGAAGACCGGTGCCAGGTAGTTGACCTCGGTGGCCGACCAGATCGTCTCCTCGCTGGTCTCGGCGAGGTCGCCGCGCGGCAGGATGCCGGCAGTGTTGACCACGTAGTCGATCCGGCCGTCGGCGGCGAGCACCTTGTCCCGTGCTGCCACGATCTCGTCGCGGCGCTCGACGTGGGTACCGGTGGCCGACCGGCTGAACCGGTGCACGCGGGCGCCGCTCCGCTCGGCCAGGTCGGCGACGTCCCCGCCGATGCCGTAACTGCCGCCGAAGACCACGACGGTCTTGCCGGCCAGCCGTTCGGAGTACTCGGCGTCGGTGTGTCCCTTGGGCTGGTCCTGCACGGTGAGCTGGAAGAGCTTGTCGGCGATGTAGACGTCGATCGGCTCGGTGACCTTCATGTTCCGCTCGTCGCCGGCGACCACGGTGATCGGTACCTCGGGCAGGTACTTGAGCACCACCGAGCAGTCGTCGGTGGCGACGAAGTCGGGGTCGGCCGCCGCCCGCTCGTAGGCCCGAGCGATGGTGCCGACCCGGAACGCCTGCGGGGTCTGCCCCCGGCGCAGGGCCGAGCGCGGCGGGATCGCCCGGATCACGTCGTTCTCGTCGACCTCGATGATGGTGTCGGCCGAGGGGATCGCCACGTCGACTGCCTCGTGCACCTCGAGCGCGGTGAAGCACTCGCCGATGATCCGGTGGCTGACCAGCGGACGGACGGCGTCGTGGAGCAGGACCCGAGCCTCGGGGTCGCCGATCTCCTCAAGCGCCTTCATCGACGTCTCGCTGCGGGTCGCGCCACCCTCGAGGATGGCGGTGACCTTGGTGTAGCCGCCCTTGCGCACAATGGCCCGCACCGAGTCCAGGTGGCCCGGCGACATCAGGATCAGGATCTCGTCCACCTGAGGGTGCGAGTGCATCACCTCGAGGGTGTGCTCCAGGATCGTCTTCCCCGCGACCTTGATCAGTTGTTTGGGGATGTCGAGGCCGACCCGTGAGCCGACACCGCCGGCGAGGAGGACGGCGACGTTGCGGGGAGCAGAGGGAGCACCTTCGGACATGCGATCTACTCTCTCATCCTGCGTGCTCCAGCACCGAGTGGGTAGTGTTCGCCAACGTTGCTGACCCCGAAAGGCTCCGGAGGGCCCATGCCTGGTGCGAAGGCCCGAGTTGGCTTGGCACGTCTGGTGGCGCGGATGCGTCCGCAAGCGTCCACGCCCCCGGCAGCGGTGGCCGGTATCGTCGAGTCGATCAACCGGAACCGGTTGGTGGGCTGGATCTCGGTGCCGAAGGACCATCCCGATGTGCCGATCACGCTGCACGCGGGGCGGTTGCTGATCGCCTCCACCTTCCCGACCGCGGATGCGCCGATCTCCCGGTCGGTCGTGCGCCAGCGGCACGACGAGGAGACGGGGGCGCGTCGCCGTCAGGGTGTCGCCAGTCCACGCCGCGACGATCGACGCAATTCGGGTCAGCAGGTGCGCGCCTTCTCCTTCCAGATCGCGGGCCTGTGGGACTTCCTCGGACGACGCACGCGGCTGAGTGTCCGCGTCGGCGGGCAACCGTTGCCGATCGCTGGTCACGGCATGTTCCTGACCCCGCGGCACGGCGGCAACCGAGAACTGGAAGAGCTCGAGGAACTCCTTGCCGGGGGTTATCAGCTCACCAAGTCCGGATACTTCGTGGCGCCGCAGGAGTCGCGGGGCGCCTGGCGGAACTCGGTCGTCGACCTCTACAGCCGGACCCGTGCCTTCCTGGCCGATACCCACGGCTACGAGGCGTTCCTCTTCTACGGCAGTCTGCTCGGCTCGGTCCGCGAAGGAGGTCCGATCGGGCACGACAACGACTTCGACTGCGCCTATATCTCGCGCCATCGAAACGGTCGCGACGCCGGCGAAGAGCTTGTCGAGATCGCCCTGGATCTGATCAAGGCGGGACTGAACGTCGACCTGCGCAGCAGGCTCCTGCACATCAACGATCCGGCCAGCGGGCAGCGGGTGGACGTCTTCCACGGCTGGTTCGACGAGTCCGGGGTCCTGCAGACCGCCTGGGGAACGGCCGGCACGACGGCGTTCACCGAGAGCGACTGGCAGGGCACCGAGGAGGTCGACTTCGCCGGCGGCAAGGTGTTGCGCCCGGTGGCGGCCGAAAAGATGGTCGCGCACCTCTATGGCGACGACTGGCGGCAGCCCAAGCCCGGTTTCAACTGGGCGTTGAGCCGGACCGACGCCGCTGGCGAGGGACGTCTCAGTGTCGAGCAGCGGACGAAGGTGTACTGGGCGAACTTCTATGCGCGGACTGGTTATGCGGCGGGTTCGACGTTCTTCGAGTTTGTGAATGCGCATCCGGCGATGCCGGCGACGGTGATCGACATCGGTTGTGGTGATGGTCGTGACTCGCGGGCGTTCGGTGGTGCCGGGCGTCGGGTGTTGGGGTTGGACCAGTCGCCGGTGGGTATTGAGAATGCCCGGCAGGGTGCGGTTGAGGCGGGCCTGGGTGAGACGGTCCGTTTCGAGGTCTGCGATGTGGCGGATGTCGATGAGCTCGGTCGGGTGCTGGATGAGGGTGTGGAGGATCGGCAGGGTCCGATCCTGTTCTACCTGCGGTTCTTCCTGCACGCGATCAATGAGGAGATCCAGGAGCGGTTGATGGCGGCGATCGCCACTCATGCGCGACCGGGTGATGTGTTCGCGGCGGAGTTCCGTACCGATAAGGATGAGTCGGCGACGAAGGTGCACGGTAACCATTACCGCCGGTTCCAGAATGCGGTGGAGTTCCGGGAGTCGTTGACGAAGTTCGGTTTCGGTGAGGTGTTGTTCGAGGTTGAGGACACGGGCTTGTCGCCGTACGGCGAGGAGGACCCGGTCCTTTACCGCGTCATCGCCCGCGCCGACTCGTGAGTCGGCCGGTGGCCGCATCGGCGGTGCCAGTGCTGGGGCGAATCTTGGTGCGTCGTCCGGTGAGAGCAACGATTAGTCGATAGTGTGCCTGAGTTCGGTGCAGCAGGGGGAGGCACGGGTGGCGGGAGTTGAAGGTGGCGAAGGTGACAGTGCGTGATCAAGTGAGTGGACTTGCGCGGCGTTCGCGTGCCTTCGTGGCGCGCAAGGCAGCGGGTTCGGCGTCTGCTCCCGTGACCGGCGTGGTCGAGAAGTTCACCTGGTACCAGGCAGTCGGCTGGGTCTCGGTGCCGAGCGGTTCGCCGTCCACCCCGGTCGACCTCTACGTCGACAAGGTTCTGGTGGCCACCACCCACGCCACTCCTGCGGTGGCGGTCCGTGCCTCGGCGGTCCGGGCCGCCGGCGACGTCGACCGCCCGCGCGGTATCGCCAGCCCTGAGGGCGGGCGTCGCAATTCCCCCGATGAAGTTCGGGTCTTCAGCTTCCAGTTGCGCGGGTTGTGGCGGTTCATGAAGCGCACCACGCGGGTCAGCATCCGGGTCGGAGGTGTGCCGCTACCGATCGCTTGGCACGGTCTCTACCTGAACCCGATCAAGGACGGCAAGCGGACTCCGCAACAGCTGCGACGTCGTCTGAAGGACGGCTACAAGCTGGCCAAGACCGGACGGCTGACACTCTCTAAGGATCTCGACAGTTCGTGGCAGGAGAAGGCAATCGACATGTATGAACAGACCCGTGAGGTGCTGGCCGAGAAGTACGGCTACGACGCCATCATCTTCTACGGGAGCCTGCTGGGTTCGGTCCGTGAAGGCGGTCCGATCGGCCACGACGACGACTTCGACTGCGCCTACCTCTCCGCGAAGCGCACCGGCGCCGAGGCCGCGGCCGAACTCGTCGAGATCGCTCTCGACCTGATCGAGGCCGGTTTCTCGGTGGACCTGCGTCTGAACTGCATCCACCTGCACGACCCGGAGACCGACCAGCGGATCGACCTCTTCCACATGTGGTTCAACGAGGCGGGCCAGCTCCGGATCCCGTGGGGGATCGCGGGCACCTCGGCGTTCACCGAGAGCGACTGGCAGGGCACCGAGGAGGTCGACTTCGCCGGCGGCAAGGTGTTGCGCCCGGTGGCGGCCGAAAAGATGGTCGCGCACCTCTATGGCGACGACTGGCGGCAGCCCAAGCCCGGTTTCAACTGGGCGTTGAGCCGGACCGACGCCGCTGGCGAGGGACGTCTCAGTGTCGAGCAGCGGACGAAGGTGTACTGGGCGAACTTCTATGCGCGGACTGGTTATGCGGCGGGTTCGACGTTCTTCGAGTTTGTGAATGCGCATCCGGCGATGCCGGCGACGGTGATCGACATCGGTTGTGGTGATGGTCGTGACTCGCGGGCGTTCGGTGGTGCCGGGCGTCGGGTGTTGGGGTTGGACCAGTCGCCGGTGGGTATTGAGAATGCCCGGCAGGGTGCGGTTGAGGCGGGCCTGGGTGAGACGGTCCGTTTCGAGGTCTGCGATGTGGCGGATGTCGATGAGCTCGGTCGGGTGCTGGATGAGGGTGTGGAGGATCGGCAGGGTCCGATCCTGTTCTACCTGCGGTTCTTCCTGCACGCGATCAATGAGGAGATCCAGGAGCGGTTGATGGCGGCGATCGCCACTCATGCGCGACCGGGTGATGTGTTCGCGGCGGAGTTCCGTACCGATAAGGATGAGTCGGCGACGAAGGTGCACGGTAACCATTACCGCCGGTTCCAGAATGCGGTGGAGTTCCGGGAGTCGTTGACGAAGTTCGGTTTCGGTGAGGTGTTGTTCGAGGTTGAGGACACGGGCTTGTCGCCGTACGGCGAGGAGGACCCGGTCCTTTACCGCGTCATCGCCCGCGCCGACGGCTGAACCACCCGCGGACGTCATCCGAGCGGTGCCCCCGTCGGCACGCAACGGATGACGTCCGGGGACGGCGGCCTGTGATTCAGGCCACCGTCGTCCCTGGTTCCCAAGGTGGAATCAGCGGGCGTAGCCTCGTGGTTGCACTGAGTAGGAATGCTCAGTCGGCACCAAGCCACCAACAAACCGTCTGGTACCCACACCGGCCCGCACCGCGGGTGGTCGGAGGGACTGAAACGTGAGGCTGCACGAGATGAAGACCGCACCCCTGCGGGTGGGCGTGGTCGGCGCTGGACGCGTCGGCGCTGTCCTGGCCGCTGCACTGCGTGCCGCGGGCCACGAGATCGTGGCCATCGCTGGCGAATCCGAAGCCTCTCGCGCTCGCGCCGCGGCCCTGTTGCCGGGCGTCGAGATCGCCAAGCCGAGCGCTGTCGCGCGGGCCTGTGACCTGCTGCTGTTGACCGTTCCGGACGACATGCTCGCCAATGTGGCCGAGATGCTCTCCGCCTCCGGCGCGATCCACGCCGGTCAGTACGTGGCCCACACCTCCGGGCGCCACGGCTTGGCTGTGCTGGAACCGGTCCGTGCGGTCGGTGCGCACCCGCTGGCTGTCCACCCGGCGATGACCTTCACCGGCACCGAGCTCGACCTCTCCCGGCTCTCCGGTTGCGTCTTCGGCGTGACTGCCGAGGCCGACGAGCGCGCGCTGGCCGAGTCCCTCGTCGCCGACCTCGGCGGCCGCCCGATGTGGGTGCCCGAGGACCGTCGCACGCTCTATCACGCGGGTCTGGCCCACGGCGCGAACCACCTCGTCACCCTGGTCGCCGAGGCGATGGAGATGCTGGTGGCGGCCGGGGGAGACAACCCCGCCGACACGCTCCGTCCGTTGCTGGAGGCGGCGCTGGACAACGCCCTGCGCAAGGGCGACGCGGCGCTCACCGGCCCGATCGTGCGGGGCGACGTCGAGACGGTCCGTGCGCACCTGGCCGACCTCACCCAGAACGCTCCACACACCCTGCCGTCGTATGTCGCGATGGCCCACGCCACCCTCGACCGCGCTGCGGCCGACGGCCGGTTGATGCCGTTGCGCGCCGCCAAGATGTCGCAGGTGCTCGACTCCGCACTTGCTCCGAACTCCGCCCAGCTCCCGACCGCACGCCCCGACGTCGCCCGCCCGACTCAGGGCGGCGAGCGATGGGCCACCGACGGGATGATCAGCTGATGACGACGACGCCGATCCTGGTTTCCACGCGCGCCGAACTCGCTGCCGTGCTCGCCGAACGGCGGACCGCCGGTCAGCGGGTCGGCATGGTGCCGACGATGGGTGCGCTGCACGAGGGCCATGGCTCCTTGATGGAGACCGCGCGGGACGCCGTCGGCGACGGTCCCGTCGTGGTCTCGGTCTTCGTCAACCCGCTCCAGTTCGGTGCGGGTGAGGACCTCGACCGCTACCCGCGCACCCTGGACGCCGACCTCGAACTCTGTGGCGCGCACGGCGTCGATGTCGTCTTCGCGCCGTCCGTGTCCGAGGTCTACCCCGGCGGCGATCCGCAGGTGACCGTCGAGCCGGGGCCGCTCGGCTCGATCCTGGAAGGCGCCACCCGCCCCGGCCACTACCGCGGCGTGCTGACCGTGGTCGCCAAGCTCTTCGGCCTGGTCCGTCCCGACGTCGCCGTCTTCGGCCAGAAGGACTACCAGCAACTGGTGCTGATCCGGCGGATGGTCTCCGACCTGTGCCTCGGCGTCGAGGTGATCGGCGCCGAGACCGTCCGCGAACCCGACGGCCTCGCGCTCAGCTCCCGCAACCGCTACCTGAACGAGGTGGACCGCGAGCGGGCCTCGGCACTCAGCCGGGTCCTGAACCGTGCCGTCCGCGACGCCGACCACGGCCCCGAGTTCGCCCTCGGGTCCGCACGTGCGGAGCTCCGCAAGGCCCGTGGCGTCAACCTCGACTACCTGGTGATCACCGACCCCGATCTCGGCGCCGTCCCGGAGCAGGGCGAAGGCCGGATCCTGATCGCCGCCCGGGTCGGCACCACCCGGCTGATCGACAACCTGCCCATCCACTTCGGCGCCACCGCGTCGACCACAACCTCACCTAACACCACCGAGGGAGACAGCTGATGCTGCGCACCATGATGAAGTCCAAGATCCACCGGGCGACCGTGACCCAGGCCGACCTGCACTACGTCGGGTCGGTCACCGTGGACGAAGACCTCCTCGACGCCGCGGACCTGCTGGCCGGCGAGTTGGTCCACATCGTCGACATCACCAACGGTGCTCGCCTGGAGACCTACACCATCGCCGGCGAGCGGGGCTCCGGCGTGATCGGGATCAACGGCGCCGCAGCCCGCCTGGTGCACCCCGGCGACATGGTGATCCTGATCGGCTACGGCCAGATGAGCACCGAAGAGGCCAAGGAGTTCCAGCCGTCGGTGGTCTTCGTCGACGCCGACAACAAGATCCTCGCCACCGGCTTCGACCCGGCCGAAGCCCCCGAGGGCAGCGGCCTGCTGCGTGGCGACCTCGTCAGCGGTCGCTGACCACGCTGTCACCCGCTCCGTGACCACTCTCCCTATGCGGCTCACCGCGCCGGTCCCTGGTTGGACCACGCGGGCCGACGTCGTCGTGATCGGGTCCGGCATCGCCGGGCTCACCGCTGCCCTGCGGATCCACAGCGCGTTGCGCGAGCGCAGCGACGACGACGGCGCCCGCGTCCTGGTCGTCACCAAGGACGTCCTGTCGGCCGGCTCCACCCAGTGGGCACAGGGTGGCATCGCCGCCGCGCTGGGCCCTGGCGACACCCCTGAGCAGCATCTGAGCGACACCTTGGTCGCCGGAGCCGGGGCGTGCGACGTGGAGGCCGTACGGGTCCTGGTCACCGAAGGTCCGGAGGCGGTCCAGGAGCTGATCGACCTCGGCACCCGCTTCGACCACCACGACGGCGTGCTGTCGCTGACCCGGGAAGGCGGGCACCACCGCGACCGGATCGCCCACGCCGGCGGCGACGCCACCGGTGCGGAGATCCAGCGCGCCCTGATCGCCGCGGTCGAGGCGTCGTCGGGCATCGAGGTGATCCAGCATGCGCTGGCCCTCGACCTGCTACGCGACGCCGACGGCCGGGCCGCGGGCGTCACTCTGCACGTGATCGGCGAGGGGCAACGTGACGGCGTCGGTGCGGTCCACGCGCGTGCCGTCGTCCTGGCCAGCGGCGGGATGGGACAGGTCTTCAGCCAGTCGACCAACCCGGCCGTCTCCACCGGTGACGGGATGGCCCTGGCGCTGCGCGCCGGAGCGAGGCTGCGCGACCTGGAGTTCGTACAGTTCCACCCGACCGTGATGTACCTGGGTCCCGACAGCCGGGGCCAGCAGCCGCTGATCTCGGAGGCGGTCCGAGGCGAGGGCGCGTTCCTCGTCGACTTCGAGGGGAACCGGTTCATGCGGGGGCAGCACGAGCTCGCCGACCTCGCGCCGCGCGACGTCGTCGCGAAGGCGATCACCCGGCGGATGTTGGAGACCGGGCAGCCGCACATGTGGCTCGATGCGCGGCACCTCGGTGCCGAGTTCTGGGAGCGCCGCTTCCCGACCATCCTGGCGACCTGTCGCAGTCATGGGGTGGACCCGATCAACGAGCTGATCCCGGTAGCCCCGGCCCAGCACTACGCCTCGGGCGGCGTCGTCACCGATCTGTGGGGGCGCACCGACATCACCGGGCTCTACGCCACCGGAGAGGTCGCCTGCTCCGGGGTGCACGGCGCCAACCGGTTGGCCTCCAACTCGCTGCTCGAGGGGTTGGTCTTCTCGCGGCGGATCGCCGAGGTACTCCCGGACGAGTTGGCGCCCTGGGCGGAACCGGTCGCGGACGACCGGCCGCGAGGCGTCGTCGACGGCGCGGCGCGGGGTGAGCTGCAGCGCACCATGACCGAGCAGGCCGGAGTGCTCCGGAGCCAGGCGGGCCTGAACGCCGCCGAGGTGGAGCTGCGCGAGCTGCTGGAGCGGCCGGTCGGGGCGATCGACGTCGCGGCCTGGGAGACCACCAACGTGCTCACGCTCAGCCTGGCGTTGCATTCCGGCGCCTCGGCCCGGGAGGAGACCCGCGGTTCGCATTGGCGCGAGGATTATCCCGAGCGGGATGACGCCGCATTCGCCGGCCATTTCGACATTCGCCTGGTCGACGCCGACCTGGTGCAAACGTTCATCCCCGCCGCGGCGACCGACCTGTTGCCGACTTCTCCAGGAGCCTGACGATGGATATTGCCGCCACTGCATTCGACGAGATGCCGACGGCGTTGATCGCCGAGTTGGAAGGTGCGGGCCTCGATGCCGACGATGTCTATGCCCAGGTTGTCCGGGCCTTGGCTGAAGATGTGCCGACGGAGGATGTGACCAGCGTCCCCACCATTCCGGCTTCTGATCGGGGTGTCGCCGACTTCGTGACCCGTGAGCCGGGCACGGTCGCCGGACTGGCCATTGCCGAGTTGGTATTCCGTTATGTCCTGGGCGCAGCGGTTCGGGTGGAACGCCCGGTCGCGGATGGCGAAGCGGTCGCCGCTCGGACGACAGTGCTCACCGTTTACGGAGCGACCCGTTCGCTCTTGATCGCCGAACGGACGGCGCTCAATTTCCTCTGTCATCTTTCCGGTGTCGCCACCGGTACTGCGCGCTGGGTCGCTGCGTTGGAAGGCACCTCGGCACGCGTTCGCGATACCCGTAAGACCATTCCGGGATGGCGTCGGATGGAGAAGTACGCGGTCCGTTGCGGCGGCGGCGTCAACCACCGCGAATCGCTCTCGGATCAGGCGTTGATCAAGGACAATCATGTCCTGGCCGCCGGGGGAGTGGTCGCCGCCTATCGCGCGGTGCAGCAACGGTACGCCGATGCTCAGCCACCCTTGCCGATCCAGGTGGAGGTGGACTCCCTCGATCAGCTCCGCGAACTGCTGGAGATCGGTGTCGACTCGATCCTGCTGGACAACATGACGCCGGACCAGTTGGCCCAGGCAGTCCGGCTCAGCGATGGGCGGGCGACCTTGGAGGCTTCCGGCGGCCTCACTCTGGAGAGCGCCGCCGCCGTCGCCGCGACCGGGGTCGATTTCATCGCCGTCGGTGCACTCACCCACTCGGCGAAGGTCTACGACATCGGCATGGATCTGCGCCCGGACGGGGCCTGAGATGGCCCTGCTGGCCGCGGACATCGGGAACTCGCACACGGTGATCGGCCTGATCGAGGACGGCGAGGTCTCGGCGCATTGGCGGGTGGCCACCGACGAGCGGCGCACCAGTGATGAGTGGGCACTCCTGGTCCGTGGGCTGCTGGCGAGCGTGGAGACGACGGTCGCCGGGGTCGCGGTCTGCGCCACGGTGCCGGCGGTTCTGCACGAATGGCGCGAGATGCTCGATACCCACTTCGGGGACTGCCCGGCGGTGGTGGTCGAACCGGGCGTGCGTACCGGTATCCCGGTGTTGACCGACAACCCCCGTGAGGTCGGTAGCGACCGCATCATCAATGCGCTCGCCGCCGCCAAGGGATACGGCGGACCCAGCATCGTGGTCGACTTCGGTACCGCCACGACATTCGATGTGGTCACCGCGGCGGGACAGTATGTGGGTGGTGCCATCGCGCCCGGAATCGAGATCTCGCTGGAAGCGCTGGGTCGTCGTGGCGCACAGTTGCGTAAGGTCGAATTGATGCGGCCGCGCGCTGCGATCGCGAAGAACACGGTCGAAGCTCTGCAGTCGGGTCTACTCTTCGGAGTGGCAGCCCAGGTCGATGGCATGGTCGCGCGGATGATTGCCGAATTGGGCCATCCGGTTGCCGAGGTGAATGTAATAGCAACCGGGTATCTTGCGCCACTCGTTCTGAGTGAATGTTCCGCATTCACCGCCCATGACCCGTGGTTGACATTGCGGGGCCTAGAATTGGTGTTTCGCCGGAACGCCTGATGAGGTTGAGTTCGGTTAGACCTGTGCAATGATGCACAGGACATATCACCGGCGCAGGGCGAGGAGTCTTTGAAATGGCACAAAAGGTCCACATTGTTCTGGTTGACGACATCGACGGTAGCGAGGCGTCGGAGACCGTCACTTTCGGCATGGACGGCGTTTCCTACGAGATTGACCTGAGCACCGACAACGCTGCCAAGCTGCGCGAGGCGGTGGCGCCTTTCCTCGGGCACGCCCGACGCGTCGGCGGTCGCAAGGCGTCCGGTCGCCGCCCGAGCGCCGCTGGTGGCCCGGCTGCCTCCGACGTCCGTGACTGGGCGCGACAGAACGGTTACGAACTCTCCGACCGGGGCCGGGTTCCCGCCGAGGTCCGTGAGGCGTACGACGCCGCACACTGATCATCAGTTGCAGCGCGGGTGACGGCGGTGCCGTGACCCGCGCTGCGGCGTTTCCGCAAGGCCCTGTCCGGACAGGCGATCCGCGTGTTCGCTGTGAGCGGACCGAGATGGCGGGCTCGGCGGGAACACGTAGGGTGGACTCATACGTTGGTACCACTGTCCGCACGTCCATCCGAGGTGCGCAGCGGACCAAGCAGCAGATAGCGAGGCGCGTACATGTTTGAGCGGTTCACAGACCGAGCCCGACGAGTTGTCGTGCTGGCCCAAGAAGAGGCCCGCATGCTCTCGCACAACTACATCGGAACCGAGCACATCCTGCTCGGTTTGATCCACGAGGGCGAAGGCGTTGCTGCCAAGGCGCTGGAGTCCCTCGACATCTCCCTCGAGGCGGTGCGCGCCCAGGTCGAGGAGATCATCGGCCAGGGCCAGCAGGCGCCCAGCGGCCACATCCCGTTCACGCCGCGTGCCAAGAAGGTCCTGGAGCTCTCGCTCCGCGAGGCCCTCCAGCTCGGCCACTCCTACATCGGTACCGAGCACATCCTGCTCGGTCTGATCCGCGAGGGCGAGGGCGTTGCCGCCCAGGTGCTGCAGAAGCTCGGCGCCGACCTCAACCGGGTCCGCCAGCAGGTGATCCAGTTGCTCTCCGGCTTCCAGGGCAAGGAGGCGGCCTCCTCCGGCGCTCCGACCCAGAGCGACGCGCCGTCGTCGTCGCTGGTGCTCGACCAGTTCGGTCGCAACCTCACCCAGGACGCCCGCGAGGGCAAGCTGGACCCGGTGATCGGTCGCGAGCAGGAGATCGAGCGGGTCATGCAGATCCTGTCCCGCCGGACCAAGAACAACCCGGTCCTGATCGGTGAGCCCGGTGTCGGTAAGACCACGATCGTCGAGGGCCTGGCCCAGGACATCGTGCGTGGCAACGTGCCCGAGACCCTCAAGGACAAGCACGTCTACACCCTCGACCTGGGGGCGTTGGTCGCCGGTTCCCGTTACCGCGGTGACTTCGAGGAGCGCCTGAAGAAGGTGCTCAAGGAGATCCGCACCCGCGGCGACATCATCCTCTTCATCGACGAGATCCACACCCTCGTCGGTGCGGGTGCCGCTGAGGGCGCGATCGACGCGGCCAGCATCCTCAAGCCGATGCTCGCCCGCGGCGAACTCCAGACCATCGGTGCCACCACGCTCGACGAGTACCGCAAGCACCTGGAGAAGGACGCCGCGCTGGAGCGCCGTTTCCAGCCGATCCAGGTCGCCGAGCCGTCGATCGCGCACACCATCGAGATGCTCAAGGGCCTGCGCGACCGTTACGAGGCCCACCACCGGGTGACCATCACCGACGAGGCGCTGGTCTCGGCCGCAACGCTGGCCGACCGGTACATCTCCGACCGTTTCCTCCCGGACAAGGCGATCGACCTGATCGACGAGGCCGGCTCCCGACTCCGGATCCGCCGGATGACCGCGCCGCCGGACCTCCGCGAGTTCGACGAGAAGATCGCCGAGGTGCGTCAGCGCAAGGAAGCCGCCATCGACGGGCAGGACTTCGAGGCCGCAGCGTCGCTGCGTGACGAGGAGAAGCAGCTCATCCTGGCCAAGGCCGAGCGCGAGAAGCAGTGGCGCGCCGGCGACATGGACGTCGTCGCCGAGGTGGATGAGGAGCTCATCGCCGAGGTTCTCGCCGTCGCCACCGGTATTCCGATCGTCAAGCTCTCCGAGGAGGAGTCGACCCGACTGCTCAAGATGGAGGACGAGCTGCACAAGCGCGTCATCGGTCAGGAAGAGGCCGTCAAGGCCCTCTCCCGTGCCATCCGGCGCACGCGTGCCGGTCTCAAGGACCCGAAGCGTCCGGGCGGATCGTTCATCTTCGCCGGGCCCTCGGGTGTCGGTAAGACCTGGCTCTCCAAGACGCTGGCCGAGTTCCTGTTCGGCGACGAGGACGCGCTGATCCAGCTCGACATGTCGGAGTTCTCCGAGAAGCACACGGTTTCGCGTCTCTTCGGTTCGCCTCCCGGCTACGTCGGCTACGAAGAGGGCGGTCAGCTCACCGAGAAGGTGCGCCGCAAGCCGTTCTCCGTGGTGCTCTTCGACGAGGTCGAGAAGGCCCACCCCGATATCTTCAACAGCCTGTTGCAGATCTTGGAAGAGGGTCGTCTCACCGACTCGCAGGGTCGCGTGGTCGACTTCAAGAACACCGTCATCATCATGACCACGAACCTCGGTTCGCGTGACATCGCCAAGGGCGTCAGCCTCGGTTTCGGCAACGCCTCCGACGCGCAGACCACCTACGACCGGATGAAGACCAAGGTCCAGGAGGAGCTCAAGCAGCACTTCCGGCCCGAGTTCCTCAACCGTGTCGACGAGGTCGTCGTCTTCCCGCCGCTGTCGCAGGAGCAGATCGTGGCGATGGTCGACAACATGATCGCGTCGGTGGAGAAGCGGATGAAGGACCGCGACATGTCCCTCGAGCTGACCCAGGCCGCGAAGGACCTGCTCGCCAAGCGCGGGTTCGACCCGGTCCTCGGTGCGCGTCCGTTGCGCCGTACGGTGCAGCGCGAGATCGAGGACGTCCTGGCCGAGAAGATGCTCTACGGCGAGGTCGGCCCCGGCCAGATCGTGCTGGTCGACGTCGAGGGTGAAGGCCCCACCGCGACCTTCACCTTCGTCGGCCAGAAGGTCGGCACACTGCCGGACTCGCCGCCGCTGGAGGCAGCCCTCAGTGAGGGTGCCGCCGACGGTGAGCCTGGCCCGGTCGATGTGCCCAAGGCTGACGGCGAAACTGCCTGAGCAAGCCCGGAAAGCCCCGCTTCGGCGGGGCTTTCCGCATTTCCGGAGTAGCTGTTCCCGGGTCAGGGCAGGGCGTAGAGGTCCCCGTCGCGGACCAGGAGCCCATCGTCGAGCAGACTGCGCAGCGCCCGTTCCCGTTGCTCCTCCAGCGACCAGACGATGTCGAGGCGGCTCTTGGGCACCGCCCCCGGTGC
Organism: Nocardioides sp. Bht2; assembly: GCF_047308515.1. NCBI lineage: Bacteria > Bacillati > Actinomycetota > Actinomycetes > Propionibacteriales > Nocardioidaceae > Nocardioides > Nocardioides sp. Bht2. The sequence continues at coordinate 468,153 of NZ_JBLBWI010000001.1, read as the reverse complement.
GTCGCGGAGCACCGCAAGGAGTCGGCCGCGGACCTGGCGGTCGGTGCCGGCGTAGGTCTGCGCTTTGCGCGGAGGACCGGCCCAGGCCGGCTTGTCGGCGGCGACCCAGGCGCAGGATTCTGCGATCGGGCAGGCCTCGCAACGGGGGGAGGAGGCCGTGCAGACCAGCGCCCCGAGTTCCATGACGGCGACCGCCCAGGTGGCCGCGGTCGGCGCGTCGTCGGGAAGCAGCGACGCCGCCAACTCGCGTTCGGCCTTCCGCACCGACTGGTGCGGGAACTCCTGGCCGGTCAGGGCCCGGGCGAAGACCCGGCGCACATTGGTATCCAGCACGACCTCGCGTCGACCGTAGCCGAAGGAGGCGATCGCGGCCGCGGTGTAGTCGCCGACGCCGGGAAGGGTCAGCAGCTCCGTGTAGGTGTCCGGTACGACGCCGCCGTGGTGCTCCACGATCGCCGTCGCGGCGGCGTGCAACCGCAGCGCCCGCCGGGGGTAACCCAATCGTCCCCACGCGCGGACCGCCTCCCCGGCGTCTTCGGCGGCGAGGTCGGAGGGGGTGGGCCACCGGGCCATCCACTGTTCGTGGATCGGCAGCACCCGGGCTACCGGGGTCTGTTGCAGCATGAACTCGGAGACCATCACCGACCAGACCGAGGCGTCGTTCCCGCGCCACGGAAGGTCGCGGGCGTGCTCGTCGAACCAGTCCAGGACAGGGTTGTGCAGCTCACTCATCGTCTTCATCGTAGTGTCGCTCCCGCACTCTTCGGCCGGGGCTGGATACGGTTCGGCTATGAGCGGTGTCACCCGGCCGACCGGGCCTCTTCCTGCACGGGTCTACTGGGTCCGGCGTGCGTTGGTGCTGGGTACTGCTTTCGTCTTGGTCTTCGCACTTGCCCGGCTGGTCGGCGGGGGCTCCGACGGCGCTGCTGACGACGCCGCGGGCACGGCCAAGCAGGCGGCTGCGCAGCCGACCAGCGAGGTCGACACCAAGCCGGAGTCCGGCGGGCCGGGCGCCGAGAAGCCGACCGTGGAGAAGCCGACCAAGCCGGTGAAGAAGAAGCGCACCCTGCCGGTCGCCGACGGTGACTGCCTGCCCGAAGAGGTTCGGGTCTCCCCGGAGATCCGGAGTGCTGCAGCGGGATCGGAGCGGATCGTCATTCCGCTGACTCTGACCACCGACCGCGAGGCCTGCATCTTCGACTTCTCCGCTGCCTCGGTGGTTCTCAAGATCACCTCGGGCCGTGACAACATCTGGAGCAGCCAGCAGTGCCCGACCGCGCTCGTCGAGCGGAAGGTCGTGGTCCGTTCGATCCTGCCGAAGACCCTCAATGTCCGGTGGAACGGTCGTCGCTCCGACGAGGAGTGCAGCGGGAACGCCGGCTGGGCCTACAAGGGCGGCTACCACGCGATTGCGGCGACCCTCGGCGGTGAGCCGGTCGACCAGTACTTCGAGCTCACCAAGGCAGAGCGCAAGGTGATCACGAAGGTGCGCGAGCCGGAGAAGAAGACGAAGCGCAAGAACCGCGCCGACGCGAACGCCGGCACGAACGCCACTCCTCAGCGCTGACCAGCTGGAACGTGTGACGTCGCGGACCAGCGGTCAGACGTAGCGTTCGAGGATGCTCGACTCGGCGAGCCGGGAGAGTCCTTCGCGCACGCTGCGGGCCCGCAGCTCGCCGACGCCGTCGACGGCCTGCAGGTCATCGATGCCGGCCGAGAGCAGCTTCTGCAACGTGCCGAAGTGGTCGACCAGCCCGTCGACGACGCTGACCGGGAGCCGGGGGACCTTCGCCAGCAGGCGGTAGCCGCGCGGGGCGACCGCGCCGTCGAGGTGTTCGGCCGCGCCGAGGCCCAGAGCCTTGGAGACCGAGGCCGCGTCGACCAGGTCGGTCGCGGAGAGGCCCTCGAGACGGTGCAGCAGCTCGGTCGGCGTCTTGGCGCGCCGGCCGGCCGGGAGGTAGTCACGGATCACCAGCTCGCGTTCGGTGTCGACGCCGGTGACCAGCTCCTCCAGTTGGAGGGAGAGCAGGCGGCCGTCGGTGCCGAGCTCGAGGATGTAGTCCTCGATCTCGCGGGCGATCCGGGTGACCATCTCCAACCGCTGGGCCACCACCACGACGTCGCGGACCGTGACCAGGTCTTCGATCTCCAGGGCGGACAGGGTGCTGGAGACCTCGTCGAGGCGGAGCTTGTAGCGCTCCAAGGTCGCCAGCGCTTGGTTGGCGCGGGAGAGGATCTGGCCGGTGTCTTCGAGGACGTGGCGGGTCTGGCCGACGTAGGCGGCGATGATCTGCATCGACTGGGAGACCGAGATGACCGGGAACCCGGTCTGCTTGGCGACCCGGTCCGCGGTGCGGTGCCGGGTACCGGTCTCCTCCGAAGGGATGGTGTGGTCCGGCATCAGGTGGACCGCGGCGCGGTGGATCTTGGTCAGATCGGCGTCCACGATGATCGCGCCGTCCATCTTCGCCAGCTCGCGCAGACCGGTGGCGGTGAAGGGCACGTCGAAGGTGAATCCGCCGGTGGAGATGGAGTCGACGACCTTGTCCTGACCAAGCACGACCAGGGCGCCGGTGCGGCCACGCAGGATGCGTTCGAGGCCGTCGCGCAGGGCGGTACCAGGGGCGATGGACGCCAAAGTCGCCCGTAGCCGAAGGCTGTCGTCGGTCGGCTCGATAGTGGCCACGTTTTCCCCGTTCGGAGGTTGCTGCTGCGCGTCGCCCCAGTCTAGGGCGCGCGGGTGGGGCTTGTGCGCTCAGAGGCCGCGCGGCGGAGGTGAAGCCGTCAGACCTTGCGGGGCTGACCGTGGCTGACCTGCCCCTGGAAGCCGAGCAGACGCATCACGCTGCCGATGTTGGGCACGTCGAGCACCTTCATCCCGTCGACCATCCGCTCCTGGCGACCGGGACCGGAGCTCCCGCGTTCGCTGGGGACGACGGCGTACCGGAAGCCGAGGCGGGCGGCTTCGGCGAGGCGTTGCGGGAGGTCACGGACCTGGCGGAGCTCGCCGGCCAGGCCGAGCTCTCCCATCGCGACGATCCCCGACGGAGCCTCGCGGCCATGCGTCGCGGAGGCCAGCGCGATCGCGATCGCCAGGTCGGTGGCCGGCTCGTGCAGGCGGGCGCCGCCAACGGTGGCGACGAAGACGTCGTTGGTGTGCAGGGCCAGACCGGCGTGCTGTTGCAGGACGGCAAGGACCATCGAGACCCGGGACGAGTCGACCCCCGACGTCGTGCGCTTGGGTTTGTCGGCCGGCGTGGCGACCAGCGCCTGCACCTCGGCCAGCATCGGCCGTCGCCCCTCCATGCTGACCGCGACGCAGGTACCGGGGACCTGGTTGGCGTGGTGCTCGACGAAGAGACCGGTCGGGTCCGCGACGGCGTTGATCCCGGCCGAGGTGAGCTCGAAGCAGCCGACCTCGTCGACCGGGCCGAAGCGGTTCTTCACCGCACGCAGCATCCGGAACCGGGAGTTGCGGTCGCCCTCGAAGTGGAGCACCACGTCGACCAGGTGTTCCAGGACCCGAGGACCTGCGATCGAGCCGTCCTTGGTGACGTGGCCGACCAGGACGGTGGTGATGTTGCGGGTCTTCGCGACCCGGACCAGTGCGGCCGCGACCTCTTTGACCTGGCTGACGCCGCCGGGGACGCCGTCGACGTCGGCGGCACCCACGGTCTGTACCGAGTCGATCACCAGCAGTTCGGGCTTGACCGCCTCGATGTGGCTGAGCAGAGCGCTGAGGTCGGTCTCGGCGGCGAGGAAGAGTTCGTCGTGGACGGCGTCCGTGCGGTCGGCGCGCATCCGGACCTGCGCGGCGGACTCCTCGCCGGTCAGGTAGAGGGTGCGCCGCCGGGAACGGGCCGTCTGCGCGGCAACCTCCAGCAACAGGGTGCTCTTGCCGACGCCTGGCTCACCGGCCAACAGGATCGCGGCCCCGGGGACCAGCCCGCCGCCGAGGACCCGGTCGAGCTCGGCGACACCGCTCCCGCGCCGGGTGGCCTCGGCCACCGAGACCTGCCCGATCGGGACGGCAGCGGCGCTGACCGGCCCGGCCTGGGTGCGGGCGGTGACCACGGCCGCTTCGGCGACCGAGCCCCAGGCCTGGCACTCGCCGCAGCGGCCGACCCATTTGGCGGTCTCCCAGCCACATTCGCTGCAGCGGTAGGCGGGGCGGTTCTTGCGAGCTGTGGCCATGGGGAAGAACCTACGGGGCACCTCCGACACGTAGGCGACTATCCCCAGCCCTATCCGGTGGCGGGCTCCTCAGCGCCCGCCACCTTGGCCTTGGCGCGGGGACGCCGTGGCTTGGGGTCCGGCATCGACGCCAGGGTGAGCAGGAGTTGGACGCAGTGCTCGCTGAACTCCTTGCGGGTGACCTCCAGCGTGCCGGCGACGTAGCCGCGGAAGGTGTAGGCCAAGGCTCCGGCCAGGCTGCTCGCGACCAGGTCACGGTGGCCGGAGGACCGGGAGGCCGGGATCTGGTCGCGGAGCATGGCGACCAGGGCATGGCCGACGATGTCGCCCCGCGAGCGGAGCATCGAGTCGTCGGCCGGGGCCAGGAAGAGCACCCGGCCACGCGACGGTTCGTCGATGGTCGCCTTGATCACCGCGGCCACCGCGGCCCGGGCGAAGCCCTCAGGATCCTTCGGGGCCCCGGCGACCGCTTCGGTCAGCATCGCGCTGACCTCCTCGGCAACGATGTCGAAGGAGGCATAGACGAGTTGGTCGCGGGAGAGGAAGTGCTCGTAGAAGTAACGCTCGCTGAGCCCGGTGACCCGGCAGACCGCGCGCACCGTGAAGGCGGCGGTGCCGCCCTCGGCGAGCAGGAGGACCCCGGCCTCAAGCAGCTGTTGCCGTCGTTGAGCCCGACGGAACTCAAGCGTCGTCCCGCCCCATTGACCTCTCGCCATGTCCCCATAGAAACGTTGACAACGTGCGTTGTCAACCTTAGTTTCCTTCCATGAGCTCCCCGCTATCAGCCGTCGGCAACACGCAGAACCGGGCCGACACCTTCGACGCCACCCCCTACCTGGAGGGGATCGCCGGAGTCTTCGCCGGAATGGCGAACGTGATCATGCAGTTGGGCCACCCCGCCGTCGGCTACGGCGTCTACGAGAGCCCGGTCGACAGCGGCAACGCGATGAAGCGCCCGATCAAGCGGGCCCGCACCACCGGTACGTTCCTCGCCGTCGCGTTGCTGGGCACCGACGAGGACCGTCGCAACATGCGCAAAGCCATCGACTCCGTCCACCGGCACATCCGCTCCGGCCCGGACAGTCCGGTGAAGTACAACGCCTTCAGCCCCGAGCTGCAGCTGTGGGTCGGGGCCTGCCTGGCCAAGGGCACCTTCGACATCATCGAGCAGATGCACGGCCTGCCCGATGACGCCACGATGGAGCTGCTGCTGCAGCACTTCGGTGCGTTCGCGACCAGTCTGCAGGTCCGGCCCGAGCAGTGGCCGGCCGACATGGCGGCCTTCGAGGCCTACTGGAACGAGGGCCTCGCCAAGATCGACATCGACGACACCATCCGCGGGCACCTGCTGGCCCTGCTCAACCTGGAGAACATGCCGAAGCCGGTCGCGCTCGGGTTGCGTGGCTTCGTGCGGTGGGTCAACACCGGCTATCTGCCGCCGTCGTTCCGGGAGCAGATGGGGCTGAGCTGGACCGCCCGCGATCAGCGTCGGTTCCGTCGCTTCATGCGCGCCTACGGCGCGGTCAGTCGCCGTTCGCCCCAGGTGCTGCGGCTCTTCCCGCTCAACCTCTACCTGTGGGACCTGCGCCGTCGGGTGCGGGCCGGCAAGCCCATCGTCTGAGCCGGTTCCGTGAGGGCTGAGCCTCAGTAGGTGCGGTGCCAGAGGTTGACGGCGTAGTCGACCGTGGTGCCGACATGGCTGGCCACGATCTCCTCGGCGACGTCGCGGGTGAACTCGATGCGGACCACCGCCTCCAGATCGGCGCGGCTCTCGAACTGCCAGGAGGTGAGGATCGGGGTCCTGGTCCAGCCGTGCTGGGACCAGAAGCTCTCGACCCGCTCCGGCATCACGTACGGGTAGCCGCGACGGAACCAGCCGCCGAAGGTGGAGGTGGTCGGGTCGTTGTCGATCACGTAGGCCGTGCCGCCGCGACGGATCACCCGGTCGAGTTCGGCCAGTCCGGGCTCGCAGCCGGGGCCGAAGAAGTAGGCCCATCGAGCATGCACGACGTCGACGCTGGCGTCGGGGAGACCGGTCGCCTGGGCAGTGCCGCGGCGGGTGGTCACCGTGGGGAGGCGCTTGCTCCGTCGTCGAGCCAGGGCGAGCAGGTCGGAGTGCGGTTCGACGCCGACCACCTGAGTTGCCTCCTCCGCCCAGCGAGGCAGGTGGAAACCGGTGCCGCAACCCAGGTCGAGGACGGTGCGATCGCGCCATGGCGCGATCGCACGCATCGCGTCCTCAACGAGTCCGTCGCGGTCGAAAGCCCGGTTCTCGATCTCGTAGGTAGCGGTGTGGTGCCAGATGTTCGGACTCGGCACCACACCGGGGAGCCGAGGATTCAGATCCGCACCAGACCGTTGGGGGTCTGGAAGTGTGCGGCGACGACGCCGGGGGTGCCGTGCGGGGCGACCCACTCCACCTTGACGTCCTCCAGCGGGGACTCGACACTCTCGCCGAGCCACTCGCTGACCCGCTGCGGGTCGCCGGCGATCTCCAAGCAGGCAAGGGAGAAGTCCGGGGAACCGCCGTGGCTGGGGTGGTCCTCCGCGGGGGAGAGCCACTGCACGAAGAACGGCAGCTGCGGGTCCGCGATCAGACCGTTGACGCCGATCTGCTTCCAGCTCAGGGCGTGGCCGTCGGGGCGGTGCCGGCTGCCGTCGGCGGCGGCGCGACCGAGGCGCTGCTCGACGGAGGCGATGTCATCGACGGCGACGACCCAGCCGAGCCAGCCGCCGCCCAGGGCGGAGCGGGCACGAACGGCCTGACCGAAGGGCGCCTTGTCGGACGCCGGGTGGTCGAGCACCTCGACTACCTCGAGGTAGGTGTTGTCGGCTAGCGGCATCGTGCGATTGCGCGTGCCGAAGCGCGGGTGAATACCGCCATCGATGAATTCGCGTCCGATCAGGGCGCTCAGTCGGTCGGCAGTGGCCGCAAGGCCATCGGGTCCAGCTGCAAACGAAAGGTGGTCCAGGCGCATGCAAATCATTCTGCGGGGGCCCTGATTCGTTGGTCACACTGGGGTCTGAGTCTCTTGACGTCGAGACGACTTCGTGCGAAGGGGCCTGCTCAGTGGGGCGATGCGGGATGCAGGGCCAGCGCCGAGCGGGAACGCAGGTGTGCCTCGCAGTGCGTGACCAGGGCCGCGTAGCCCGCCTCGCCCATCAGCGCGGTCAGCTCGGCAGCGTTGGTCACGTAGAACGGCTCCACGTTCACGTGGGCCTCGGTGTTGCCGGTGCAGTACCAGTCCAGGTCGTGTCCGCCCGGACCCCAACCGCGCCGGTCGTACTCGGCGATGCTCACCTCGGTGTAGCTCTCGCCGTCCGGTAGCTCGACGGTCCGGAACGTGCGGCGGATCGGCAGCTGCCAGCAGACGTCCGGCTTGGTCTCCAACGGGTTGCGTCCCTCGCGGATCGCCAAGGCATGCAGGGCGCAGCCTGCGCCGAGGTGGAAGTCGCTCCGGTTGGCGAAGATGCAGCCGGCACCCCCGCTGGTCTCGATCTGCCGGGTCTTCCGCTCGCCGTCCTCGTCCTTCTCGACCCAGTCCTTGCGGCGCAGCTTGCCACCGGGGTGGAACTGCCACAGGTCGGCGTCGAGACGGTCCGCGAACTCGGCGACCCGCTCCTCATCGTCCTTGTCCGAGAAGTGCGCGCCGAGGGTGCAGCAGCCGACCTCGGGGGAGTCCGCGTAGATCCCGGCACATCCGTTGCCGAAGATGCAGGTGTAGTTGGAGGTCAACCAGGTGAGGTCGCAACGGAAGACCTGGTCGGCGTCGGCGGGATCGGGGAACTCGACCCACGCACGGGGGAAGTTCAGGGGCACCTCGGGCACACCGCCAACCCTACGTCGTGCAGGCGGCTACCGTGGGCCTATGAGGTTGGGCGTGCTTGATATCGGATCCAACACGGGTCACCTACTCGTGGTGGATGCGCACGGCGGTGCTGCGCCGCTGCCGGCGTACTCCTACAAGGAGCCGTTGCGGCTGGCCGAGCACCTCGACGCCGACGGTGCGGTCAGCCGGGTCGGGGTCGACGCCCTGGTCGAGTTCTGCGCCGCCTCGCTGCGGGTCGCCGAGGACAAGGGCTGTGAGGAGATCCTCGCCTTCGCGACCTCGGCGGTGCGTGAGTCGAGCAACGTCGACGACGTCCTGGAGCAGGTCCGGTCCCGGACCGGGGTCGCCCTGGAGGTGCTGGCCGGTGAGGACGAGGCGCGGCTGACGTTCCTCGCTGTCCGGCGCTGGTTCGGTTGGTCGGCGGGCCGGTTGGCGGTCTTCGACATCGGTGGCGGCTCGCTGGAGATCGCGGGTGGTGCCGACGAGGCGCCCGACGTCGCCTGGTCGCTGCCGCTGGGGGCGGCGCGCCTGGCCCGGGACTGGTTCACCGAGCTCCCGATGGACGAGGCGACGCTGCGCGAGATCCGCCGGCGCCTGCGTGCGGAGATCGCGCGTGACGCCGGCAACCTGTTGCGGCACGGCCCGCCGGACCGGGCCGCGGCCACCTCCAAGACGTTCCGTTCGTTGGCCCGGATCTGCGGGGCGGCGCCGTCGACCGAGGGGCCGTTGGTGCCGCGGATGCTGCCGCGTGGCGAACTGGGGGACTGGCTACCGAAGCTGGCCGCGATGACGGCGCAGGAGTTGGCCGAGCTGCCCGGCGTCTCGCCGAGCCGCACCCACCAGATCCTGCCGGGGGCGTTGGTCGCCGAAGCGGTGATGGACATCTTCGACCTCTCCGGCCTGGAGATCTGCCCCTGGGCGTTGCGGGAAGGCGTGATCCTGGAGCGCTTCGACCAGCTCAGCGTGCTCGACGAGGACGGCGACGGGGTGCGAGACCTCGCGGGCGGGACCACCTGACGTGCCCCTGATCGGTCTCTCCACCGCCTCGGTCTACCCCGAGTCCACCGCGCATGCCTTCAACTACGCGGCGCTGCTCGGCTACGACGCCGTCGAGGTGATGGTCGGGATCGACGCACTCAGCCAACAGACCACCGCGATCCAGCAGTTGATCGACCATCACGGGGTGCCGGTCTGTGCGGTGCACGCACCGTGTCTGCTGATCACCCAGCGGGTCTGGGGGACGGACCCCTGGGGCAAGTTGGAGCGCTCCGCCGAGATGGCAGCGGCGCTCGGAGCCGACGTCGTGGTGGTGCATCCGCCGTTCCGTTGGCAGAAGGACTACGCGCGGGAGTTCGTCCAAGGCATCGAGGGCCTCGAGCTCTCCACCGGGATCGCCTTCGCCGTGGAGAACATGTATCCCTGGCGGGCGAGCAGCAAGCGGTCGGTGGAGGCCTACCTGCCGGGTCGGGACCCCTCCACGGAGCCGTACGCCAACGCGACGATCGACCTCTCGCATGCCGCGGTCGCCCAGACCGACCCGATCGCGATGGCCGAACGGCTCGGCGAACGGCTGCGCCACATCCACCTCACCGACGGCACCGGTAGCGCCAAGGACGAGCACCTGGTTCCGGGGCGCGGCAACCAACCGGCAGCCGAGTTCCTGAAGTACCTCGCCGCCGCTGACTTCTCCGGCCACGTCGTCGCGGAGATCAACACCCGGAAGGCGGCCACCTCCCAGCAGCGCAGCGCGGACCTGGCCGAGTCGCTGGACTTCGCGCGCGAACATCTCGGGATGCCGAGGATCGAACGCCCCTGAACTCCGCGCGCCGTCCTCCGGAGGGCAGGAGCATGTGCTCGCATCTGATGACGTCACCGGCGGGCCAGGCGTGCGATAGTGAAACGCATGGTGGAGTTCGCCATCGACCTCAGTTCGCTCACTGTCGTGCGCGGGGAGCGAACGGTCCTCTCCGAGCTCGATCTCCAGGTGCCGGCCGGCCAGGTGACCGGCCTGTTGGGGCCGTCCGGTTGCGGTAAGTCCACCTTGATGCGAGCCATCGTCGGGGTGCAGCAGATCGCCTCGGGCACCGTCACGGTGCTGGGTGAGCCGGCCGGCTCCGCAGGGCTGCGTAGCCGGGTCGGCTACATGACGCAGAGCCCGAGTGTCTACGGCGATCTGAGCGTTGACGAGAACCTCCGCTTCTTCGCCCAGGTGCTCGGGGTCGAGCGCGGTGCCGTGGCGCGCGTGCGTGAGGTCGTCGATCTGGGCGACTTCGGGGATCAGGTGGTCGCGCGACTCAGCGGCGGTCAACGGTCCCGGGTCAGCCTCGCGGTGGCGCTCCTCGCAGAACCGTCGCTGCTGGTGCTCGACGAACCCACGGTCGGGCTCGACCCGGTTCTCCGCGTCTCGCTGTGGGGACTCTTCTCGCGGCTCGCCGCAGCAGGCACGACGGTGCTGGTGAGTAGCCACGTGATGGACGAGGCGGAGCGCTGCGACCGGTTGCTATTGATGCGCGACGGACGGTTGATCGCCGACGACACCCCGGCCGCGATCAAAGCCGCAGCCGGGGTCGACGACGTCGAGCAGGCGTTCCTGCATCTGGTTCGAGGAGATCGCCGATGAGTCCGCGGGTCACCTTCGCGGTGGCCGGTCGGGTGCTGCGTCAACTGCGCCGTGACCACCGCACCCTGGCGATGCTTCTGGTCCTGCCCTGTGCGCTGATCACCTTGCTGTGGTGGATGCTCAGCGACCTTCCCGGCGACCGGTTCGCGGTCTTCGGACCCGGTCTGCTGGCGATGTTCCCGTTCATCGTGATGTTCCTGGTGACCAGCGTGACCACACTGCGCGAACGGAGCGGGGGCACCTTGGAGCGGTTGTTGACGATGCCGCTGGGCAAAGGCGACTTCCTGCTCGGCTACGCGCTGGCCTTCGGATTGGTCGCCGCGGTCCAGTCCGGGCTCGCGGTCGGGGTCAGCGTCGGTGTGCTCGGCCTGACGGTGGAAGGCTCGGTGGCGCTGCTGCTCGTCGTGGCGATCGCCGACGCGGTGCTGGGTACCGCTCTCGGCCTCTTCGTCTCGGCCTTCGCGCAGAGCGAGTTCCAGGCGGTCCAGTTCATGCCCGCGGTGGTGATCCCGCAGATCCTGCTCTGCGGCCTGCTGGTGCCGCGCGCTGCGCTGCCCGGCGTGTTGGAGTCGATCAGCAACCTGCTCCCGATGTCGTACGCCGTCGACGCGATGCAGGCGTTGACCGACGGCAGTTCGAGCGGCGAGGTATGGCGCGATATCGCCGTGGTGGCCGGATTCGCGGTGGTGGCGCTCGGCCTGGGCGCGGTCACCCTGCGCCGCCGGACGCCCTAACCGGCCACACGCGTCCACCGGCGGTCGAGCCTGCCCACCGGTGGTCGAGCCTGTCGAGACCAGTCCCGCCAGGCTCGCTGTCACGCGCGTCGGCTGGCATCTGCCGACGCGCGGCGTAGCCTGCTGAACATGTCACTGCTCCGGCAACCTTTGCTGGCGCTCTCCCGGAGTGCAGCAGTCAAGAAGCTCGCCACCACGCTGCCGGTCTCGTCGGGGATCGTGGCTCGTTACGTGCCGGGCGAATCCACCGGCCAGGTCCTCAAGACGGTCGCGAACCTTCAGGCAGCAGGGTTGCGCACCAGCGTCGACCATCTCGGTGAGGACACCCTCGATCTCGCCCAGGCCGAGGCCACGGTGCGCGCCTACGAAGAGGTATTGGCGGCGTCGGCGAACAGAGGCTTGGCCCAGCTCGGCGAGGTGTCGGTGAAGCTGACCGCGATCGGGCTCGCCCTCGACGACGGGGAACAGGTGGCGCTGGCCAACGCCAGGCGGATCTGTCGGGCGGCGCGCAACGCCGGTGCCCAGGTGACCGTCGACATGGAGGACCACACCGCGACCGACGTCACCCTGCAGATCGTGAAGGCGCTGCGCGCGGACTTCCCCGACACCGGCGCGGTGATCCAGGCCTATCTGCACCGCTCCGAGGACGACTGCCGGGCGCTCGCTGAGGAGGGTTCGCGGGTGCGGTTGTGCAAGGGCGCCTACGCCGAGCCGGCCGACGTCGCCTTCACCGAGCCGCACCAGGTGGATCTGGCCTACGTGCGATGCCTCAAGGTGCTGATGAAGGGTGCCGGATACCCGATGCTCGCCACCCATGACCCGCGGATGATCGCGGTCGGTGCCGCGCTCGCCCGATCGGCGGGCCGGCGGCGCGGACAGTACGAGTTCCAGATGCTCTACGGGATCAGGCCCGAGGAGCAGCGGCGGCTCGTCGCCGAGGGTGAGACGATGAGGGTGTACGTGCCTTACGGGCGCGAGTGGTACGGCTATCTGATGCGGCGCCTCGCCGAACGGCCCCAGAACCTCTCGTTGTTCGTGAAGTCCCTTGTCTCGAAGACGTAGCTGCTGAGGAGAACCATGAGCCAGACCGCCATCATCGGTGCCGGAGTGATGGGCGAGACGTTGCTGTCGGGTCTGGTTCGGGCCGGCCGCTCGACCGACGAACTGCTGGTCGGGGAGAAGCGTCCCGAGCGGGTCGCCGAGCTGACCGAGCGCTACGGCGTCCGCGTCGTCGACAACGTGGAGGCGGCCCGCGCCGCTGACACCGTGGCGATCGTGGTGAAGCCTCAGGACATGGCTGCGGTGCTCGCCGAGATCGCCCCGGCGCTACGCCCCGGTCAGCTGCTGGTCTCCCTGGCGGCCGGGATCACCACCGCCTTCATCGAGGAGCACGTGCCCACGGGCGTCGCGGTGGTCCGGGTCATGCCGAACACGCCGGCCCTGGTCGACGCCGGGATGGCAGCGATCTCGCCCGGCAGCCACTGCGACGACGAGCACCTGGACATCGCCGAGGCGCTACTCTCGGCGACCGGCAAGGTGCTTCGCGTGCCCGAGCACCAGATGGACGCCGTCACCGCGATCTCCGGCTCCGGGCCGGCGTACATCTTCTACGTGGTCGAGTCGATGATCGAGGCGGGTGTCCACCTCGGTCTGCCGCGCGCCGTCTCCAGCGAACTGGTGATCCAGACCGTGGTCGGCTCCGGCAAGATGCTTGCCGAGACCGGCACCCACCCGGCGGTGCTGCGCGAGCAGGTCACCTCGCCGGCCGGCACCACCGCGGCGGCGTTGCGTGAGCTCGACGTGCACTCGGTACGCGCCGCCTTCCTGGCGGCGATGGAGGCTGCCCGGGACCGTTCCCAGGAGCTGGCGGGCTCCTGACACCGCCGTGTCCCACGTCTTGCGGTACCGGACGTGGGACGTCATGCGGTGGGTGGACCCGCTTCCTCGGAACGCATGACGTCGTGCGGGACGGTCGCGAAGACCAGGAAGTCGCCGTGGGTGCCGTAGCCGGCCACCCGGCCCGCGGTCGGCGTGCCGTCGAAGGTCAGCATCAGCCAACCCTCGTCGAGTTCGACGAGGGTCGGCCACGGCAGGTTGCTGGGGTACGGCGCATCGACGGTGCCGATCTCGCGCATCTTCAGGTCGAAGACCGGGAACCGGTGCCTCAGCGCACCGGGGCTGTCCGGCCCATCGCTGGCCAGTACCCGCCAGTCGCCGCCGAGTCGCAGGATCTGGGTCCCCTCGGTGGCGGTGCGCGCGGTCGCCGTCCCCAGCAACTCCCAACCTGCCAACGCGTTCGGGGTTCCGGCGCGCAGTAGTGAGGGACCGAAGACGAAGAACTCGGAGGCGACCACCAGGGCGAGGTGCCAGTGCCCGTCGATCAGGGTGAGGTGGGGATCCCAGACGCCGACGCCGTGGACCGCATCGTTGAGGTCGAGGGCAGTAGTGGTGACCACGTGTTCGCCGGCCAGAAGGTCTGCGGTGGAGGTGCCGAGGGCGATGCCGACATCGTCATGGTCGAAGTCGCCCCAGGTGCTGGTTGCGACCAGCCAGCGACCGTCGGTGCGGATCAGGTGGACGGCATGGTCGCCGCGCACCTCGCCGTCGCGTTCGAACCAGAGCGTGGCCCGGTGTGACAACCGGTAGCTGCGTGGGTCGAACGCCCAGACCCCGCAGTGGGCGGTGCCGAAGAAGCCTGGGCCGGCATGGGTAGCGGTCACGAACAGTTCGCCGTCGTGGGTGAAGGGTGAGCCGTCGGCGTAGGTGACCAGGTGCAGGTCGCGGAGGCCGAGCTGCCCGAACCGGCCCTCGGCGCGGATCGGTGCGGTGCTGTGGGTGCTGATCGCGGTGGAGTCGAAACCGGTGAGCTCGGCGCGGGCTCGCGCCGTCCAGGTGACCCCGTCATGGGTCAGTACGGTCGCCTGGTTGCCGGTGACCGCGACCCCGAGCCGGACCGGGGGATGGGTGAGCCGTCCGCTGCGCCGGCTCTCGTGGCGGGTCCGCGTGCCGTCGCCGGCGACGATGTCCAGGCCTGCCCGCGAGCGGTCCGGGTCGTACCACCCCTCGATCCGGGTCGCGGAGTCGGCGAACCCGGCGACCACGCGGCCGCCGTCGCAGCCGACCTCGACGGCGTGGCAGGGCGGTCGCGGATCGGTGCCCGGAGGCAGATCGGAGACCAGCTGTAACGGGCGGCTCCGATGGACCTCGACGAACGGGCCGGGCAGCACCTAGGGGCTCGCCTCGCCGGACGGGTCGACGAGCTCGAGCTCGGAGGCGGGACGGGGGTCGATCCGGTCCTCGGCGCTGTTCGGCAGGAACTGCGCGGCGATCACCGGCCAGGCCGCGTCGATCAGCTCGACCAACTTGATCCGCCGGGCGCGCTGGACATGCGGCTTGTCCAACTCCCGCGCGACGAAACGCATGATGAAGCGCCGGAGTTCGCCGTCCAGACCGGAGACCCGTTGCAGGACGGCGGAGCGGACCTTGTCGGTGCGGACCTGCAGGCTGATCTCCTGCTCGGTCGGGGGCCGGATGTCCCAGACGATGGTGAGCGGGTCCTCCAGGTGCATCCGCACCTCGAGCGGAAGCACGACGTCAGCCATGAAGCGCATCGAGTCGACGCTGAGGTGGAGGTCGAAGACCACCGAGACCGGCACGAAGATCTGGTAGCCGGGGATCTCCCCCTCGAGCGGGTGGCCGTAGGACGGCTTGTAGGTGCCCGTCGCGGTGGCCTTGGCGAACTTGCGGCCGGGCCCGGCTCCGATCGGGCCGAGCGCGAACGAATCGCCGAGCACCCGGTCGATCGACTGGGTGACGCGCTCCTTGTGCAGGATCAGGCGCATGAACTCGGGCCCGAACCGGCTGAAATCGGAGCGGGCGGCACCGTCGCCGACGGCTGGGGGAACCGGGCTGGAGGCGTCGGGCGCGGGCGCCGACGTCGCCTCCGGCTCTCCGGGCTGAGTCGGCGCTGAGGACTGGGTCACAAACAACGACCCTAGCCGAGGAATCCTTCTGGCAAAGGGCTACGCGGTGATCGGGAGGTGGCGAGAACCCAGCCTGGTAAGGCGGTTGAGCCTCGCCTGGAGAGGCGGGGGAGAAATGTCTTCGGGGCCGTAGACGATGTCTACGGCCCCGAAGGAGGGTGGCCAGGGGCGGGGTCGAACCGCCGACCTACCGATTTTCAGTCGGTCGCTCGTACCAACTGAGCTACCTGGCCGCGCCGGGCAGAAACATACCCCACCTGGGCCGTGGGGGCGAAACTCGCGCTGCTTTGGCGTGCGGCCCGCCCTCCCCTTATGCTGTGCGAGCACGAACGAACGGCCTCGGCCGCTCGCGCGGGCAGGCCCCCATCGTCTAGTGGCCTAGGACGTCGCCCTTTCACGGCGGTAGCACGGGTTCGAATCCCGTTGGGGGTACAGCAGAGGCAAGGCCTCCGACCAGCCAGAAGGCTGAGTTGGGGGCCTTTCTTGTTTCTTCCATCAACCCCGCGTCAACGCCGCGGGAGTGCGTGCAACGGGTGCTGGTGTTCAGGTGTCGTCGCGTTGCCACAGCATCTCGACGCCCAGCAGGATGGCGCAGCCGACGCCGACCGAGCCCGGGGCCGCCACCAGGGCCACATGGATCGGGCTACCTTCGTCGGGCAGGAAGAGGTCGACCCAGCCCAGCGCCAAGGCGAACGCGGTCGAGATGCCCCCGATTCGCGACGTCCATTCGAACAGACGCATGTGCCACGGATCGGCCACCGACGACTCCCGGGAACGGATGTCGATGCTGAAGAAGATCAGCAACACGGCGAGGAAGGAGATCAGCGAGACCATCTCGCTCGAGGGCATGTGGCGCATACCCGCAGACCGTAGCAACGGTTCTCGCTCCTGGCTGCAGGCTTGGTACGGGCTTGGTCGGGAGGGGAGAAGCGGCGCGACGGGAGCCTGGCAGGACCCCGATTTGGGTATTGCCGGGGTTCGTGGGTTAAGGTTCAACCGCTTCGAAACGAGCAAAGCAGTACAGCAAGAAACGCAAGGCCCCGTAGCGCAGTTGGTTAGCGCGCCGCCCTGTCACGGCGGAGGCCGCGGGTTCGAGTCCCGTCGGGGTCGCAAGACCAGGAGAACCTCCGGTAGCGAAAGCTGCCGGAGGTTTTCTGTTTGTCGCACTCGCGTAGGTTCAGCCACGTGATCGAGATGGACCGCGCCGAGTTCGAGGCGCTCGTGGACCGGGCGCTCGATGCGATCCCGAACGAGATCGCGGGGCTGGTGCAGAACGTCGTCGTCCTGGTCGAGGACGACGCCCCGGCCGACGATCCCGACCTGCTGGGCCTCTACGACGGCGTCGCGCTCACCGAGCGGGCCGCGAACCATGCGCTGGAGCTGCCGGACCGGATCTTCATCTACCGCAACCCGCTCCTCGACTTCTGTGAGGACGCGGCCGATCTGGAGGAACAGGTGACGATCACCGTGGTCCACGAGATCGCGCACCACTTCGGCATCGACGATGCCCGGCTGCACGACCTGGGCTACGCCTGAGGGCAGCTGCGCGGAAGTTCGCCGGCCGGCTGTGAGACCAGCTCGCCGAAGAGCCAACGTTGGAAGGCGGCTTGCTCGGGGGTGATCGCCAAGGTGAGCATCCGCTCATTGCGGCAGAAGGCGTCGGCCAACTCCAGGACGTTGATCATCTGGCTCATCAACGGCGGTGCCTCGCGCGCGATCTCGATGGTGAGGTCGAGGACGCGCGGGTCGTCGTCGCTGGCGCCGTCGAGGCGGTCGAGGCCGCTGGCCTTGCTCCACTGCTCCCCGAACGCACCGAACAGGTCGGAGAGCACCCGGGCGGTCGGGTAGGCGGCCGCATGGGCCAGGGCGAGCAGACGGAGTTCGCGGTTGAGGTCGCGGAAGTGCCGCGACCAGCTGGCGAACTGGCCCACGGAGAGCTGAAGCAGGTGGATCTGGCGCCCCTCGCCAGGCGCCACCTTGGGGCGGTTCAGCGAGGTGCTTTCGTAGACCTCCCCGAAGACGCTCGGGTCGTCGACCAGGCTGGCGGCCGGTTCGAACCAGACCGTCTTGCCGTCGCGCTGCAGGTAGGCGCCCCAGTTGCTCGAACACATGGCGACCATGCCCAGACCGCGGCCGATGGTGGAGAGCAGTTCGTCGTCGTCGCCCATTCTCGGGTTCGGCACCGGCGGATGCGCGGAGCCGTCGGAGACCTCGAAGCGTGGGTGTAGGCGGGTCCCGCGGATCCGCAGACTGATCGGGGGGACGGCGTGCAGCAGAGCGTTGGTGACCAGTTCGGAGATCGCCAGCTCGGCACAGCCGATCAGGTCCTCGCGATCGAGCTGACGGCATGCCTGAGCGGCCCAGCGCCGAGCGTCTTGGACGGATCGGGGGTTGGGCTCAAGCGTCATCGTCGGCTTCGTCAGCGACAATCCAGCTCTCCTGCAGGCGGGCCAGGTGCAGTCTTCGTGGGCCAGTTCCCTGGCTCCCTACCCTGATTCACGAAAGGTGAAACATCAATTTTTCACAGATCCAGGGCGCGGGCCGGTCCCGATTCCGTCCCGGGCCGCGCGAGTGGGATCATGGCTGGACAACTGGCAACAGGAAAGGCCCCCAGGGGATGTCAAGCGAAGAACAGACCAAGCACCGGGTAGTGGTGATCGGCTCCGGCTTCGGCGGGCTGTTCGCTACCAAGGCGCTGAAGCGAGCCGACGTTGATGTGACCATGGTCGCAAAGACCACCCACCACCTGTTCCAGCCCCTGCTGTACCAGGTCGCCACCGGCATCCTGTCGCAGGGCGAGATCGCGCCGCCGACTCGCGAGGTGCTGGCGCGTCAGAAGAACGCCCAGGTCCTGCTCGGTGAGGTCACCGCGATCGACCTGGATGCCCGTACCGTCACCCACAACGTGTTGGGTCGCGAGACGGTCACCGGCTACGACTCGCTGATCGTCGCGGCCGGCGCCAGCCAGTCCTACTTCGGCAACGACCACTTCGCCGAGTTCGCACCCGGCATGAAGAGCATCGACGACGCGCTCGAACTCCGCGGCCGGATCTTCGGTGCCTTCGAGATGGCCGAGAACGCCGCCTCCCGCGGTGAGCCCACCGACCACCTGCTCACCTTCGTCGTGGTCGGTGCCGGCCCCACCGGCGTCGAGATGGCCGGGCAGATCGCGGAGCTCGCGCACAAGACGCTGCGCAAGGACTTCCGCTCGATCGACACCCGCGACTCCCGGGTGATCCTGGTCGACGCCGCCCCGCAGGTGCTGCCGCCCTTCGGTGCCAAGCTCGGCGCCAAGGCGAAGGCGGAGCTGGAGAAGATCGGCGTCGAGGTCCAGCTCGGTGCGATGGTGACCGCCGTCGACGAGCGTGGCCTCGAGCTCAAGGAGAAGGACGGCACCGTCCGCCGCATCGACTCGGTCGCCAAGATCTGGGCGGCCGGCGTGCAGGCGAACCCGCTCGGCCGTACCTTGTCCGAGCAGACCGGTGCCCCGCTCGACCGGGCCGGCCGGATCGCGGTCAACCCCGACCTCACCCTGCCGGGTCACCCCGAGGTCTTCGTCCTCGGCGACATGATCAACCTGGACCACCTGCCCGGCGTCGCGCAGGTGGCGATCCAAGGCGCGAAGTACGCCGCCCGGGAGATCGACCACCGGCTGAGCGGTAAGGAGCCCCAGGCCCCGTTCAAGTACTTCGACAAGGGCTCGATGGCGATCATCAGCAAGTTCCGCGCTGTCGCCAGCGTGGGCAAGCTGAAGCTCAACGGTCTGCTGGCCTGGCTGATGTGGCTGGCGGTGCACCTCATGTACCTGACCGGCTTCAAGAGCCGGGTCGGTGCGCTGCTCAGTTGGGCGATCACCTTCATCGGCAACGACCGCTCCGAGCGGACCGTGACGGAGCAACAGATCTTCGCCCGGGTCGCCCTGGAGCGTCTCGACGGCGGTACCCGCGAACTGGTCAGCGATCCGGGCGAGATGGACGCCATCATCGAGTCGCGGCGGCGGGAGCTTGAGGCCGTCGCCGAGGAGGAGTCGCGGCTCACCGACTCCGGTGCGCGCGGCGTCCCGGACGAGAAGGCCCCCGAGCCCAAGCCGGACGGCGCCTCGGCTCGCTGACGCTCCGCAGAACTGACGAACGGCACCTGAAACCTGGTTTCGGGTGCCGTTCGTGCGTCTGCGGGGTGCCTACTCGAAGCGTTCGGGGCGCTCGCCGTCCACCCGCGCCCAGCGCGGCAGGATGAAGATGCCCTCCGCCTCGACAGTGACACCTTCGGCGTCCTGCAGATGGCCCTTGACGGTCGTCTTGACGCCGTCGACCTTCTCGATCCAGCACTCACCGCGCAGGTCGCCGAGCGGTGTTCCGCGCCGGTAGCGCACGGTCAGGGTGCCGGTCATGCCAGGCGAACCGCCTGCGGCGGCCGCCTCGCCGGCGAGTTGATCGAGGATCAGCGCGCTGACGCCGCCGTGGACCAGTCCGGGAGGGCCCTCGTAGGCCGCGCCGAGGTGGAACTCGGCCCAGGCCCGGCCTTCCGGTTCCTGGGTGATCACCAGCGGTGGTGCGACCGCGTTCCGGAGCCCGATCACCGCGTTGCCCTGGGCACGGACCGTGCCCGAACCAGACCGGTTGACGCCGTAGGAGCCGTCCATCTGGCTGGCCTGGAGCCGGGCGACCAGTTGGTCGATCTCCGCACGGACGGCGACCAGTTCGGCCTCGGCGACCGTGCTGCGGATGACGGCGTCGACGAGCAGGCGGGTGGAGGCTGCGAGGTCGCCGCGGACGGCGTGTTCGCGCTCCGACTCCTCGACCTCGGACGGGTCTTCGGGGGTGTCGAACATGAGGGCACTCTAAGCGTGCCCGGCGTGCTGTGCAGCCGTAGATACCGCTCGGTGGAGCAAGAATCTCAACTCCGGGTAAGTGGCACCGGGCTCACTGTCCGTGACGACGACGGTCCGACTCGGTGGCCCGGCGCCGGGCCTCCGCCTGACAGGCCTCCAGGACCGGCATGAACTCGCGCCCGTCGACCATGGTGGAGTCGATCACGAACGCCCGCATGCTCTTGCGCGCGATGCTGACCTTCCAGTTACGACGTCCAGGCGTTCCGGCGGTGACCAGGTCCGTGTAGGGGCTGGTCAGGTCGAAGCGGTGGTGGCTGTCCTTGCTGCGGACCTCCAACGTGCCGTTCACGATCTTGATCCGAGCCGGTGCCGCCGTCGAGTGGGCGCTCCACAGGATCAGCGTCAGCACCCCGCAGAAGGCCGCGATCGCGATCTCGGTGATCGCTCGGCTGTCGTAGGCGAGGTAGCCGGTGCCCACCGTGGCGACCAGGCTGAGGAACATGAACATGGCCAGCAGATGCTGGGTGGACCGCTGCGGGGCGAACTCCACCAGCGCCGGGACTCCGCCGGTCGGCACCCCGGACCGGGCCGGCGGCCGGTGCTTGCGGACGATCGACTCGTCCTCGTCGATCCCCTCGTAGGGGCGCGGGGCCTGAGACGCGGGAGCGGGCTTGGCAGAGGGGCGCGCATCGGCGCGTGGGTCCGGTGTGCTGGCTTCGGCGGCACGTGCTGCAGTTGCGCGGCCCTTCTCCCGGGGAGTTGTGGGACTGCTCGTCTTGCCGGTGGCGGGTGCGGTTGGGGCCGCAGACGCGTCACGGCCCTCTGCGCGGAGCACCGCCTCCAGAGCCAGCGCCATGATCGCGTCGTCCGCGGCGGGGTTCGGGGGCGGGTCGTCAGGACTGGTCGCAGCGCGCCGCTTACCGGCCCGGGTGGGTTGCTCGACGGTGCTGACCGGCCTGTCGGCGTCAGCGGGCGCGCCGGCCTGCTCGTCCTCCGGCGGGTCGACGCTCTCCGCGTCCGGGTCCGCGGCGTGGATCCCGCCGTGGTGCGGCGGGTCGTGCGGCGTCGTGGTGCGGGGCGTCGGCGCGACGAGGGCTGAGACGTCCGGGTCCGTGGCCGTCGGAAGGTCGGACAGGTTCGGCGCCGTGGCATCGCCGAGGTCGGCTGCCCGCTCACTCGGCTGCTGGGGTGACTCGGCTTCTTGAGCCTCCTGGGCGGCCCGAGCCGAGGTGAGGGGAAGGTCGCGGAGCGCGGCAAGGACGTCGATCGGGTCGGCGCGGGTTGCCTTGGGCGCTTCCTTGACGGTCTCGCGCAGCGAGGCGAAGACGTCGACGCCGTCCGGGATCTCGGGCGCGTCGAAGTTGAGGACCGGCTCCGCGGCGACCGCAGGTACCGCGACGTCGGGTGTCTGGAGCTCAGGCGCGGCCAGGTCCGGTCCGGCGAGGTCCGATGCTGCGACGTCGGCTGGCGTGGGGTCGGTGTCGGTGAGCTCCGGTGCCGTGAGTTCGGGTGCCGTGGGGTCGGTGTCCGTGAGCTTCGGTGCCGTCACCTCAGGCAGCGGCACTGCGGTCGGCGCCGATGCAGCATCGATGGGTGCCGGCGGCTCTTCGCTGACGGCGTCCCCGTCCGGCTGCTGCTCGGTCTCGGCAGCGCCGCGGCGCATCCGGACCATCCGGGCCAGCCGCTCAGCACGCTCGTCGCGCGCCGGGACAGCACCGGCCAGTGCAGCGGTCGCCGCCTGCAGGTCGAGCTCCGGGTTCGGCTGGGGCGGTGCGGACTCCGGATGCGCTTCCGCGGTCTCCTCGGCGTGGCCTGCTGCGCGGGCCTCCGGTGCTGCGATGAAGGCCTCGGCGGCACTCTCCGTAACCGTCTCGTTCACCGCGGCCTCGTTCACGGCGGCCACGTCCGGAGCCGCGACATCCGCCGCTGTAGGCGCGTAGTCGTCGGTGAGCCGTACAGAGTCGCGCTCGACTGCCGGGACCGTCGGTGCGGCGCCGGTAGCTTCATCCGCGTTGGCTACGGAGCTGGCCTCCGCGCTGAACGCGGGCGAGGGTTCCTCCAAGACCGAGATCCGGGTGTTGAGCGGATCGAAGCCTGACTCCTTGCGGCGGGCGCGGAGCCCAGCCAGCGAGAGTCGGCCCACGGTGGGGTCGTCGGCCGGTGTTGGTACCTCAGCGGTCGGCGTCCGCGGCTCGGCGGGCTCGATCGGTCCGTCCACCTCGACGTTCGAGACCTCGGCGATGTCCGGCTGATTGATCGCGCCGACGATCTCAGCAGCGAAGTCCCGCTGTTTGCCGCCGCGCTGGGCCCTCCGCTCCGCGAGCCGGGAGAGCGCGCTGGGGCGCGCCAGTGTCGGGTCCGGTTGTACCGGATCGACAGCCGTGATGTCGTCGTCCGCGGTGCGGGTTGCGAGCCAACGATCAATCAGGCCGCTTCGTGGCGTTCCCTCTTCAGCCGAAGCCTGCTCCTCCATACCCAGCAAACTACGCAAGTTCGTAGTTCGTTACGCAGGCTTCGCAAAAAGGTCCGGATGGCAAACAGGGTGTTGCCAACCCGCGCCGGCGGTGGTTGGGCGCCAGACCCCACAAAGACCGGCAAGAACACACGCCGCTCTTGGAGCTGGGTGCGGGAAAGGTGCTGGTAGGCCCTGTGGGACTCGAACCCACAACCAACGGATTAAAAGTCCGGAGCTCTGCCAATTGAGCTAAGGGCCCGGGACTGGAGCAGTACGCGTCGACCACGTACCCGCCAGGCCCGCCGCCGCTCGCGCTGGTACCAACGCGAACAGTGACTGGGTGGATCTTATCGGAGCGCACCCTTGGCCGTCCCCAGGGTGGTCGATCCGCAACCAGCAGGTGCGGATCGGCTGCGCGTCGGCTCCTGAGCAGGTGAGAGTCGTTGCCTCTCAGGTAAGGAGGGGTGACACCTATTAACAAGAATGTTCGCCAGGATTCACCTCCCAAGGATGGTTCCCTTTGAGCGCGAAGTTGGTAGTGTTTGGCGTGCAACGGTGCAAGTTCCAGCAAGGCTGACGCCCGGGAGTTTGTGATCCAAAGGCGTTTCTTCTCGTGGGATGTCTCACTAGTCGGAGCGACGTGTCACCGCATCTGTTGTGGGGCCGTCGAAGTGGCGGCTTCTCGCCCCGATTAAGGAGTAACGAGCAATGGCTCAGGGCACCGTGAAGTGGTTCAACGCTGAGAAGGGCTTCGGCTTCATCGCGCAGGAGGACGGCGGCGACGACGTCTTCGTGCACTACTCGGCGATTCAGAGCCAGGGCTACAAGTCCCTGGACGAGAACCAGAAGGTGGAGTTCGACGTCACCCAGGGTCCGAAGGGCCCGCAGGCGGAGAACGTTCGCCCTGTCTGATCGGCTCTACGCTGATTGACATCCCGAACGAGGGCCAGCTGGCCTGACTTCAGCGAAGGTCCCAGTCCGAAAGGGCTGGGACCTTCGTGGCATTTTCGGGTCATTTTCCGCCGGAGGGGTTTAGCGCAACCGAACCGGGGGGATGATGGTCGTGCAGGTGCGCCTCGGGGAGTGGGGTAGCGCGCCGTGCGTTCGAGATCGGGGGAGGAGGAGTGCCGTGCAAGACCAGTTCGATGTGACGCTTGAGGATGGTGAACTCCTCGTCGAGGTCGAGTTGACCGCGAACCTGATCGTCGCTGCCAGTGAGTCCGATGGCCCGCTCTCGCAGGCTGAGATCGACACCATTCTGGGTGTCTCACCCGGGCGTGCGCCCGAGCTGAGGGACGGCGCAGAATCCGCTCCGGACGCCCCGGCCTAGCCGCTGGGGCCGCCTCGCGACGCGTCTGATTCGCCCGCAGTTGGGCGACACGCCGCAGTACGCCCTAGCATGTTGGCGTTCTTCTCCTCCTCATCAGGAGTTCTTCGTGGCTTTCCGCTTTCGACCGGTAGACGCTTCCTTCTACGACCTCTTCTCAGAATCGGCGCAGCACCTCGTCCGGGGAGCCGAACTCCTCGCCGAGATGCTCTCCGACACCTCGGACCGGCCCGTCGTCGCAGCTGCGATGCGCGACGCCGAACACGCGGCGGACGAGACCACCCACGCCATCGTGCGCCGGGTGAACAGCACCTTCGTGACGCCCTTCGACCGCGAGGACATCTACGACCTCGCCTCCGGCCTTGACGACGTCATGGACGAGATGGACGAAGCCGTCGACCTGATCCTGCTCTACGAGGTGGGCTCTCTGCCGGCCGAGCTCTCCGCCCAGGTGGAGGTGCTCCAGCGGTGCGCCGAGCTGACCGCCGAGGCGATGCCGCGGCTGCAGGCGATGCAGAGCCTCGACGAGTACTGGATCGAGATCAACCGTCTCGAGAACGCCGGTGACAAGACGCACCGGCGGATCCTGGCGAGCCTCTTCAGCGGTAAGTACGAGGCGCTCGAGGTGCTGAAGCTCAAGGACATCACCGAGGCGCTCGAGGGCGCTATCGACGCGTTCGAGACGGTGGCCAACATCGTCGAGCAGATCGCCGTCAAGGAGTCCTGAGTCCGTGGAACTCGCGATCGTCATCGCGGTTGTCGTCGTTGCCCTCGTCTTCGACTACACCAACGGCTTCCACGATGCCGCCAACGCCATTGCGACGTCGGTCTCCACGCGGGCACTGACCCCGCGGGTGGCTCTGCTGATGGCCGCGGTGATGAACTTCATCGGTGCCTTCCTCGGCCAGGAGGTCGCCAATACGGTCGGCTCGGTGATCACGCCGGGTGACGGTACGCACGGCCTGGTGATCGTGATGGCCGGCCTTCTCGGCGCCATCGCCTGGAACATGATCACCTGGTACTACGGTCTCCCGTCCTCCTCCTCGCACGCGCTGATCGGTGGCCTGGTCGGCTCCGCGGTCGCGGCGGGTGTGACGGTCAAGTGGGACGTCATCGTGGAGAAGGTCGTCATCCCGATGATCTTCTCGCCGCTCTTCGGTTTCGCGGCTGCCTTCCTGGTGATGCTCGGCATCATGTGGCTCTGCCGCAAGGCGAACCCGCACAAAGCTCAGCGCACCTTCCGGATGTTGCAGACCATCTCCGCGGCCGGTATGGCGCTGGGTCACGGTCTCCAGGACGCCCAGAAGACGATGGGTGTGATCGTGCTGGCGCTGATCGCGGGTGGCTTCCACTCGGCGGAGAGCGACTCGATCCCGTTCTGGGTCGTCGTCTCCGCGGCCGGTGCGATCTCGCTGGGCACCTACTCGGGTGGTTGGCGGATCATGCGGACCCTCGGTCGCCGGATCATCCATCTCGACCCGGCCCGTGGTTTCGCCTCCGAGGCAGTGGCAGCCGGTGTGCTCTACACGACCGCCTTCGCCTTCCACGCCCCGATCTCGACCACCCACACGATCACCTCCGCGGTGATGGGTGCCGGCGCGACCAAGCGGTTCTCCGCCGTCCGCTGGGGCGTCGCCAAGTCGATCGTCACCGCCTGGGTCCTCACCTTCCCAGCCGCCGGTGCCGTCGCCGCCGTGGCCTACTACCTCTGCCACTTCTTCCTCGAGGTCATCTGATTCTCCCGGTCCCTCTGGGAGATAGTCCCTGACGTTAAGCCCCTGAAATCACAGATTTCAGGGGCTTTTCGTTCGCCAGCGTCGATCAGATGACGCGAAGTTGCGACTTCCTTCGACGACGGGCCGGGCTGAGATTGGCCTGTGGATGATGCGTCAGAGCCCTGGTCCGTAACGATCATGGAGTGATGAGCTGCCGCCGTCACCCGATCCAGGAACAGATCCGGTCGATGCTGCCCTCCGCTCGACCACACCTTGCGGTTCCCGTCGCCGTCGACCCCGACGGCGTCAACGGACCGACCAAGCGGCAGGCGGAGGTGAGCCGCGGCTGGCGGCGTACCTCGCGGGGGCTCTACCTGCCCACCTCCGTGGACGCCGCGCTACCCGAGCAGCGGATCGTTGAGGCTGCGATGTGTCTGCCGAGTCAGGCTGCTGGCCTGACGGGCTGGGCAGCGTTGCGTTGGCGAGGCGCCACCTGGTTCGGCGGACGCCGAGCGAACGGTGAGGAAGTACCGGTCACCTTGCTCGTCGGTGACCACAAGGTCCGAGAGCAGCCGGGCTTCGTCGTCAGCGAGGAACGGCGGTCCTTCGCGAACTGGGAGATCCTGGACGGCGTGCCGGTCGCTTGCGCTGCAGGTGCGGTCGCCTTCGACATGCGCTACGCGCCCAGCCAACGCGAAGCGGTGGTCACCTTCGAGATGGCTGCCTTCCACGATCTGGTCAGCGTCGCCGAACTGGCCTCCTATCTGGCTTGCCTGAACGGATGGACCGGCGTCCGGCAGGCTCGAGAAGCGTTGGGGCTGCTCGACGAGAACTCGTGGTCGCCCCAGGAGAGCCGGCTGCGGTTGTTGTGGATGGCCGCGGGGTTGCCGAGCCTGCTGTCGAATCGGCCCATCTTCGATCAATGGGGTCGGCATATCGCGACGCCAGACCTTTTCGAGCCGCAATCGGGCCTGGCGATCGAGTACGACGGCCGCGCGCATCTCGAAAGTGCCCAACGGCGTCGGGATGTGGCTCGAGCCGAAGCCATGCGCCGAGCGGGACTTGAGGTTGTTGTTGTCGTCGAGGGGGAGCAGCGTCGCCCTGACGAACTTCTTGATCGGCTACAGGCAGCACTCAGCCGGGCGCGAGTGGGAGCGGCTAACTCTCGGCTTTGGACCACGACGCCGCCTTCTTGGTGGGTGCCGACGTGGACCGTCGAGCAACGTCGTCAATTGGACTTCGAGCAGCGTCGACGCATCCTCGGGCATCGCCAAGCAGCCTGACGTACTAGCGGGTTCGTGTCATTCCCCGGTCACTGCCGAACGAAAAGCCCCTGAAATCCTTGATTTCAGGGGCCAAACGTCAGGGACTATCGCCCCAGGGGAGGAGGGGGTGGGTCAGCCGAAACGGCCGGAGATGTACGCCTCGGTGGATTCGTTGTCCGGGTTGGAGAACATCTTCTTGGTGGGGTTGAACTCGACCAGGTGACCGGGTTCGCCGACGGCCTTGAGGTTGAAGAAGCCGGTGTCGTCGGAGACGCGGGCGGCCTGCTGCATGTTGTGGGTGACGATCACGATCGTGTAGTCCGACTTGAGCTCGTGGATCAGGTCCTCCACAGCGGCGGTCGAGATCGGGTCGAGGGCCGAGCAGGGCTCGTCCATCAGCAGCACCTGCGGCTCGACGGCGATCGCACGGGCGATGCAGAGACGCTGCTGCTGACCACCCGAGAGGCCCATACCGGGCTTGTTGAGCCGGTCCTTGACCTCGTTCCACAGGTTCGCGCCCCGCAGCGACTTCTCGACGATCGCGTCGGCCTCGGACTTCTTCATCCGCTTCGCGTTCAATCGGTTCCCGGCCAGCACGTTCTCGTAGATCGACATCGTCGGGAACGGGTTCGGGCGCTGGAAGACCATGCCGATCTCGCGGCGCACCGCGACCGGGTCGATGCCCGGCCCGTAGAGCGACTGGCCGTCGACGACGACCTTGCCCTCGACCCGGGCGCCCGGGATCACCTCGTGCATCCGGTTGAGCGAGCGCAGGAAGGTGGACTTGCCACAACCCGAAGGGCCGATGAACGCGGTGACCGCGCGGGCCCGGATCGTCATGTTGACGTCCTGGACGGCGAGGAAGTCGCCGTAGTAGATGTTCAGGTCGGAGACGTCGATGCTCTTTGCCATGTCAGTTGCTTTCCTTGTGGAGCTGCGCGCTCAACGCTTGGTCTTGGGAGCGAAGAACCGGCCGACGGCGCGGGCCAGCAGGTTGAGGAACAGGACGAGTGCGATCAGCACCAGTGCGGCGCCCCAGGCGCGCTCCTGGCCGAACTCCGGAGGGACTCCGGGCTGCATGTAGCTGTAGTAGATGAAGACCGGCAGCGAGGCCATCCGCTCGGAGAAGGCGTCGAAGTTCACCGAGTCGGTCTTACCCGCGATGATCAGCAGCGGCGCGGTCTCGCCGGCGACCCGGGCGATCGCCAGGGTGACACCGGTGATGATGCCGCCGAGCGCGGTCGGCACGACGACCTTGGTGACGGTGCGCCACTTCGGCACGCCGAGCGCGTAGGAGGCTTCGCGGAGCTCGTGCGGCACCAGCTTCAGCATCTCCTCGGTGGCCCGGACGACGATCGGGATCATCAGCACCGCGAGTGCCACGGAGCCGCCGAAACCCATCCGGACGCCGGGGCCGAAGAAGAGCACGAAGAGCGAGTAGGCGAAGAGGCCGGCGACGATCGAGGGGATACCGGTCATCACGTCGACGAGGAAGGTGATGATCCGGGCCGGGAGCCGGTTGTTGCCGTACTCGACCAGGTAGATCGCGGTCATCACGCCGACCGGAACCGAGATGACGGTGGCCCAGGCGGTGATGATCAGGGTGCCGACGATGGCGTGGTAGATACCGCCGCCTTCGCCGACGACGTTGCGCATGCTGTAGGTCAGGAACTCCGCGCTCAACGCGGGCGCACCGTTCTTGACGACCTGCCAGATCAGGGTGACCAGGGGAATCAGTGCGATTCCGAAGGTCGACCAGATCAGGATCGTGGCGAGCCTGTCCTTGCTACGCCGGGCCCCTTCGACGCCGCGCGACCAGGCAGGCAGGACGACGGCGAGCAGGACCACGGTCAGGAAAGCCGCGGCGTAGATCCCCCAGCCGGCGAGCAGCGTGATCAGCCCGGCGACAGAGACCGAGATCAGCAGGGCGATCATCGGCGCGAACTTGGGCAGCTGCGGGGCGACCAGCGGCAGGGCCGTGTAGGTCTTGGCAGGTGCGGTCTCAACAGTGTTCATGGCAGATCAGCCCTTCACCTGGCCGCGGCTCGCGATCCAGCGGCCGAGGAAGTTCACAGCGAACGTGACGACGAACAACACCAGGCCGCTGAAGATCAGCACGTTGACCGAGATGCCGGAGGCTTCGGGGAACTTCAGCGCGATGTTGGCGGCGATCGTGGAGGGGTTCTGGGTGGAGATCAGGTTGAAGGTGACCACGCCGGTGGCCGAGAGCACCATCGCGATCGCCATCGTCTCGCCGAGCGCGCGGCCCAGACCGAGCAGGATCGCGGAGATCACGCCGGAGCGACCGTAGGGGAAGACCGTCATCCGGATCATCTCCCACCGGGTGGCACCCAACGCCAAGGCGGCCTCTTGGTGCAGCGTCGGCGTCTGGGCGAAGACCTCACGGCTGATCGAGGTGATGATCGGGAGCGCCATCACGGCCAGCACGATGGCGGCGGTGAGGATGGTGCGCCCCGACGTCGCCGGACCTTCGAAGAAAGGCAAGAAACCCAGACGCTCCTGGAGCGTCTGGTAGAAGGGCAGAACCTTCGGGGCGAGGAACTGGATTCCCCACAGGCCGTAGACCACGCTGGGCACCGCGGCGAGCAGGTCGATCAACCCGCCGATCACGCCGGCCAACCGGCGCGGTGCGTAGTGCGAGATCACCAACGCGACGCCGATCGCGAGCGGTGCCGCCATCAGCATGGCGAGTGCGGCGGCCAGCAGCGTGCCGAAGAGCAGCGGCCAGACGTAGACGATGATGTTCGACTCGCCGATCTCCTGCGGGCTCGCCGTGATCGCCGGCCAGCCTTCCAAAGTCAGGAAGATCGCGACGCCGGCAAGCGCGGCCAGGATGATGAAGGCCGCACCGGTGGCGAGGCCGGCGAAGATCGTGTCTCCGGGCCTACTGGCCGAACCGCTACGGGGTTCGGCGCTGCTCTTGGTAATGCTCACGTGAGTTGACTCCTAGGACCCGAGGAAGGGGCGGGGCACCTGCCCCGCCCCTTCCTCACCAAGTCACTTGGCCGCGATAGCGGAGACGATCTTGGTGGCCTCAGCGGACAGGGCGTCCGAGAGGGGTGCCGAACCGGCGTTCTCGGCAGCGGTCTTCTGACCCTCTGCACTGAGGACGTAGGTCAGGTAGCCCTTGACCAGGTCGGCGGTGGCCGCGTCGTCGTAGGTCTGGCAGGCCAGCAGGTAGGAGGTCAGGACGATCGGGTAGACGCCGGCCTCTTCGGTCTTGTGGTCCAGTTCGACGGCCATGTCGACCGCGGGACGACCCTCGATGCGGGGCGAGACCTCGAGGATCTTCGCCGCGGCCTCGGGGCTCGGGGCGACGAAGTCGGTGCCCACCTGGACGTTGACCTTGCCCAGATCGCCGGCCTGGCTGGCGTCGGCGTACCCGATGCTGTTGGGGTTGTCCTTGACCGCGCTGATCACACCGGAGGTGCCGGTGGCGCCCTCGCCGTGCTTGATCGGCCAGGTCTCGACCTCACCGTGCGGCCAGGCGTCCGGGGCGACCACGCTGAGGTAGTTGGTGAAGTTCTCGGTGGTTCCCGAGTCGTCGCCGCGGTGCACGGCGTTGATGTTGGCGTCGGGAAGCTTCGCCCCGTCGTTGAGCGCAGCGATCGCCGCGTCGTTCCACTTGGTGATCTTGCCGTTGAAGATCTTGCCGATGACGTCGGCGCTCAGGTTGAGCTCGTCGACGCCCTCCACGTTGAAGACGACCGCGATCGGGCTGACGTAGGCCGGGACCTCGATCGGGTCGGTGCCGCAGTGGGTGGTCGCCGCGGTGAGTTCGTCGTCGGCGAGGAAGGAGTCGGAGCCGGCGAAGGCGAAGCCGCCGGAGATGAAGCTCTCCCGGCCGCCACCGGAACCGACGGGGTCGTAGTTGACCGTGACGCCCGAGCCGTTGGCGCTCTGGAAGCCGGCGCGCCATGCGGTCTGCGCTGCCTCCTGGGAGCTGGCGCCGCCACCGTTCAGGGTGCCGGAGAGACCGCTGTCGCTGCCCTTGTCACCGCTGTCCTCGTTGGCAGCACCGCAGGCGGTCAGAGAGATCGCCGCGATGGCGGCAACAGCCGGAGCGACGCCCCGACGAAAAGAAGTGCGCTTCACTTCAATACTCCTGGTTCTAGATCACTTGTCGAACCTGAAGGTAGGAAGGCCAAGTGACCGAACCGGACGGCCTTGGTGAACGGATGGTGAACGTCATTTGGCGCTTTGGTCACCGGTGGGCGGAGATGCGACGGCCATCACGTGAACGACGGCGTGAAGGGGTTGACTCGGGGTTAACGGAGCAGCCAGATCTCGGTCGCCACGACCTGCCCGTTGCGATGGTGCGCCACCAGGAGTTCACCTGGTTCCAACCCGGGGTCGTCGACACCGAGCGCCCTGAAGACGTCAGGAAGGACGGGGCGGTGGGTACACAGCACGGTGCGGCGCCCAGCAGCGAGGAGCTGGTGGACGACGTCGGCCACACCTGCGGGGGTGGCCTCCTCCTCACTCATCACCGGGACGGTATGGATGGTGCGATCGGTGGCGTCGGCGTAGGGGACGAGGGTGGTCACGCAGCGGGTGCTGGGGGAGGAGACCAGGCGCCGCACGTCGTAGGCAGCCAGGACGCCGACCGCGTGCCGGGCCTGGACGTCGCCGGTCGCCAGCAGCGGTCGGAACCGGTCGTCGGTGCGCCAGCGAGACCGGGATCGGGCGTTGGCGTGCCTCAGCACGATCAGGGTGTGTGTCTTCTCGGCGACGCCGACCGCCTCGGCCAGGGTGTCCCGGTCCCGGCTGTGGGTGAGCAGGGCGGCGGCCTCGGCGTAGCTGACCCAGGCGACGGCGTCGATCTCGTCGTTGGGTCGGTAGCCGGAGACGTCGGTATCGGAGACCGCACGGCCGATCCAGTAGTGCACCCGCTTGTCCCGGCCGTTGACGAAGTAGTGCTGCCGTTCCAGGGGGCGGCCGAGCCGGATGTCGAGCCCGGTCTCTTCGGCTACCTCTCGTACCGCGCAGGCCGTGACGTGTTCGCCGCGATCCAGTTTCCCTTTGGGAAAGGACCAGTCGTCGTAGCGCGGCCGGTGCACCAGCAGCACCTCGCCCGGCTTGCGGACGACGACGGCGCCCGCAGCGATGATTTCAGCCTGCGGCATACGGCTAGTCTCACATCACCCTTCGACATCCAGGAGCACCGCCCGTGAAGTTTCTCCGAACGCGAGCCCGACGCTGGACCGCGGTTGCCGTGGCCGTGGTGGTGCTGGCGGCCGTGGCTGGTGTGGTCTGGTGGAAGTGGCCGGAACCGACTCGGTTGCAGGAGGCGGCGCGGCTGCTCTCGGCGGAGACGCAGCGGGTCAACTTCACCGATTGGGCGGCGATCCGGGCAGAGCTCAAGGTCTCTGACCCGACGGGAGCGGCTGGTGAAGCGATGGTGGAGAAGGCGTTGGACGCGGAGCTGACCAGCTCGACCCTCGCGTCGTCGTCGGCGTTGCTGATGGAGGGGTTCGGTTTCAATCCGCTCGCCTCCGAGTGGGAGGTGTTGGGGCAGTCGGTCGAGGGTCAGGTGATCATCGTCCGTACCGACGAGAGCCTGGGTGCGGTGCGCAGCGCGATCACGGAGTTGGGTTTCAAGAAGCCGGGTAAGGATGCCGGCGACGGCGCCGTCTGGCAGGGCGGACCGGACGCCGTCGCCGCGGTCACCGGCCTCGCCACCTACGAGCTGTCCCATCTGGCGTTCCTCGACGAGGAGGGTCTGATCCTGGGTTCTGACTCGCCGGAGTACCTGGCCAAGGCGGTCAAAGTGGCGAAGGGTGACAAGGACGGTCTGGAGCAGGACGATCTGCTGGCGGCGGCTGGCGAGCCGTTGACGGCGAGCGTGCTGCTCGGCGACCAGGCCTGCGGTGAGCTGACCATGGCGAACGCCGACGAGAGTGCTCGTGCCGCGGCGCGCACACTGATCGATGAGGTCGGTGGGGTGTCGCCGCTGACGGCCTACCTAGTGGCGGTCGGGCCGGGCAAGGATCTGACGGTCGGGTTCGGATTCGACGAGGACGACCAGGCCGACGACGACAAGGCGCCTCGCTCCGCGCTGGCCAAGGCGGAGGATCCGGGGCAGCTGCTGGCCTACCCGGAGGTCTTCGCGTTCGACTCGGCCGAGGCCGACGGCAGCGTGCTGGCGATCCGGGGCGAGCTGCAGCCCGACGCCTTCCCGCTCTCCGCTCTCGCCGACGGTCCGGTCCTGCTCGCCTCCTGCTGACCCCGAGGGCGCAGCTAGCGGCGGCGGTGGCTGGCGATCAGCAGGGCCTGGAGGTGCTGGGTACCCGGGCTGCGGGTCCAGGTGCCTTCGCTGTCCAGCTCCCAGGCGTCGGTCTCGGGGTCGAAGGCCCGGTCGAAGAGTTCGGCCAGTTCGTCGACCAGCTCGCGTCGCGGCAGCCGGACCAGCACCTCGACGCGGCGGTCCAGGTTGCGGTGCATCATGTCGGCCGAGCCGATCCACGCCACCGGCTCGCCGCCGCCTGCGAACCAGAAGATCCGACTGTGCTCCAGGAAGCGGCCGAGCACCGAACGGACCGTGATCGACTCCGACAGCCCCGGGACGCCGGGGCGCAGCGAGCAGATCCCGCGCACCAACAAGCGGACCGGGACACCGGCCCGCGACGCCAGGTAGAGAGCGTCGATCACGGCCTCGTCGACGACCGAGTTCGCCTTGATCCAGACCGCTGCCGGTCGACCGGCGCGGTGGTGCGCGATCTCGCCGTGGATCTGCGCGATCAGGCCGTCACGCACCGAGTCCGGTGCCACCAACAACTGGTCGTAGGAGGCGTTGCGGGAGTAGCCGGACAGGTTGTTGAACAGGTGCGCGACGTCCTCGCCGATCACCGGGTCGCTGGTCAGCAGGCCGAGATCCTCGTAGCTGCGCGCCGTCTTGGGGTTGTAGTTGCCGGTCCCGATGTGCGTGTAGCGACGGATCCCCTCGGGTTCGTCGCGGACCACCATCGCCAACTTGCAGTGCGTCTTCAGGCCCACCTGGCCGTAGACCACGTGACAGCCCGCATGCTCCAGCTTGCGGGCCCACCGGATGTTGTTGGTCTCGTCGAACCTGGCCTTGATCTCGACGATCACCAGCACCTGCTTGCCCGCCTCGGCGGCGTCGATCAACGCGTCGATGATCGGCGAGTCGCCGGAGGTCCGGTAGAGGGTCTGCTTGATCGCCAGGACGTGCGGGTCGGCCGCCGCCTGCTCGATGAAGCGCTGGACCGAGGTCGCGAACGAGTCATACGGGTGGTGCAGCAGGACGTCGTTGCGACGTACCGACTTGAAGACGTCGACCGGGCTGGCCGACTCCACCGGGGCCAGCAGCGGATGGGTGGTCGGCACGAACGCGTCGTACTTGAGGTCGTCGCGGTCCAGGTCCGCGATGTCGTGCAGGCCGCGGAGGTCGAGCGGGCCGGGCAGTCGGACCACCTCGCCTTCCGAGACGCCGAGCTCGTTGACCAACAGCTCCAACACTTCGGCGTCGATCGACTCCTCGACCTCGAGCCGGACGGGCGGGCCGAACTTGCGGCGCAACAGGCCCTTCTCCAAGGCGGCGAGCAGGTTCTCGGCGTCGTCCTCCTCGACCTCGAGGTCTTCATTACGGGTGACCCGGAAGGTGTGGGTCTGCAAGACCTCCATGCCGGGGAAGAGCCGCTTGAGGTGCTCACCGATGACGTCCTCGAGCGGCACGAAGCGCTGGTTGCCGAGCGCCACGAACCGGTTGAAGTTCGACGGCACCTTGACCCGCGCGAAGTGCTCCTTGCCGGTCTTCGGGTTACGGACCAGGACGGCGATGTTCAGCGAGAGCCCGGAGATATAGGGGAACGGGTGCGCCGGGTCGACGGCCAACGGGGTCAGCACCGGGAAGACGCGCTCCTTGAAGAGCCGCTTGCAGAACTTCTGCTCCTCGCGGTCCAGCTGCTCCCAGCGCAGCAGCTCGATGCCCTGGTCGCGTAGCGACGGCACGACGTCGTCGCTGAAGACCGACGCATGCCGGTTCATCAACTCCGAGGTGGTGCGCCAGATCGTGTCGAGAACCTCGCGCGGACGTTGCCCCGAAGCCGTGCGGACGGCGACACCGGCGGCGATCCGGCGCTTGAGGCCGGCGACCCGGACCATGAAGAACTCGTCGAGGTTGCTGGCGAAGATGGCCAGGAAGCGGGCCCGCTCGAGCAGCGGGAGGGTGGTGTCCTCGGCGAGCTCCAGGACCCGCTGGTTGAAGCGCAGCCAGGAGAGCTCGCGGTCGGCGAAGCGGTCGGCGAAGGCCTCCAGGTCGGCGATCTCCTCGGCGTCGGCGAGGTAGGGAGGGTCGACGTCGAAGGGCGCCGGATGAACCACCAGGACGTCGTCGCTGGGCCCCTCATCGAAGGGGTCGATGGCATGGGTGGGCAGGCCCTCGGCGCTCATGCCGGTCAGTGTGGCATCCCGTGGTGAACAGCAGGTGACTCTTCGCGTACGCCCGGGGCGGGTGATGAGCGCAGAGTAGGGTCACCTCATGTCCACAGCCGCTTCAGTCGTTGCCACCACGCGCGCCGCTCAGCGAATCGTCGAGCGCGGAACCGTCCGGGCGCTGCTCTCCCTGCCCGACCGAGCCAAGCGTGCCCTCGCCGGTGCACCGGTGGTGCTCGACGGCCAGACCCTCGATGTCTCCACCCAACTGGTGCTTCGGTTGCAGAAGGTCTCGCGGAAGAAGGGTGCCGAGGAGTTCCCGATCCCCGAAGGTCGCGAGGTGCTGGCCGAGCAGAGCGCGCTGCTGAAGGGCGAGTTCGCTCTCGGTGCGGTCAGCGACACCGAGGCGGGCGGCGTCGGAGTACGGGTCTACGTGCCGCGCGAGTTGGTGCCTTCGCGGCAGCGGCCCACCCTGATCTTCATCCACGGTGGCGGATTCATCTACGGCGCTGAACACTCCACCCACGACAGCGTCTGCCAGTTCCTGGCACAGCGTGCCGGCGTCCAGGTGATCTCGATCGACTACCGGCTCGCGCCGGAGGCGGCTTTCCCCGCGGCGTACGACGACTCTCTGGCTGCGTTCCGCGCGATCGTCGAAGCATCCCAGGAGTGGCGCGTCGACACCGACCGGATCGCCGTCGGCGGCGACTCGGCCGGCGGCAACCTGGCTGCGGCGGTCGCTTTGGCTGCCGCCCGCGAAGGCCTGCCGCTCGCCTTCCAGTTGCTGATCTACCCGGTCACCGACGCGCTCACCCGGCACCGCAGTCGCGACCTCTTCGGCCAGGGCTTCTTCCTCACCGACGGCTTCATGGACATGGCGATCGACAGCTACCTGCCCGACCATGCGTTGCGGTCCGACCCGCGGGTCCATCTGATCGAGGCTGAGATCCCGGACGGCGTCGCACCGGCGCTGCTGGTCACCGCCGGTTTCGACCCGTTGCGTGACGAGGGCGAGGCGTACGCGCGGCGCCTGGTCGATGCGGGTGTCGAGGTCGAACTGCGCCGCGAGACCGGGCTGATCCACGGATTCTTGAACTGGGTAGGTGTGCCCTGCGCAGCGCGCGACGCCGTCACAGTGATGGCTGAGCAGCTCGCCGCGGCGTTGAAGCGGTGACTCTCACCGCAATGGAGCAGTGGTCCGACCGGCGTACCCGGCGGTGGCAGGAGTGGACGCTTCCCGAGTTGCTGGAGGCCAAGGGTGACACCACGGTGAGCCTGGTGGTGCCGGCCCGCAACGAGGCGGCGACCGTCGGCGACGTGATCTCGCGGGTCCGCGATGCCCTGGTCGACACCGTGCAACTGCTGGACGAGGTCGTGGTGATCGATTCGGACTCCACCGACGACACCTTCGCGGTCGCCAGCGACGCCGGCGCGCGGGTGCACCGGGCGGCGGAGATCCGGCCTGATCTCGACTGGTTCCCTGGCAAGGGCGAAGCGATGTGGAAGTCACTCTTCGTCACCCGTGGCGACATCGTCGTCTTCATGGACGCCGACCTCCTCGACTGGGATACGCACTTCGTGCCGGGTCTGCTCGGTCCGCTGTTGACGGACCCCGGCGTCGAGCTGGTCAAGGGGTTCTACGAACGTCCGCTGCTGAACGCCAAGGAGGCGCCGGACGGCGGAGCCTATGAAGGCGGCCGGGTCACCGAGCTGGTGGCTCGTCCCTTGATCGCCCTGCACTTCCCGGAGCTTGCCGGGCTGGTCCAGCCGTTGGCCGGGGAGTGGGCGATCCGGCGTGAGCTGTTCGCGTCGCTCTCGGTGCCTACCGGGTACGCCGTGGAGCTGGCCGCACTGATCGACACGATGCGCCTGCGCGGAGCCGACGCGATCGCCCAGGTCGACCTCGGCCGCCGCGCGCACCGACACCAGGCGCTGCGCGATCTCGGTGGGATGGCGGCCCAGATCCTGGCTGCTGCACACACCCGGGCGGCAGGCCTGAGCGCACCGGGTGATGGACTCTCCTTGCGCCAGTTCCAACATGACGCCACCGGGTCGGTACCGGTGGACAGGTTCGTGCCGACGGTGGAACGTCCTCCGGCGCGCGAATATCTGGAAGGAACCCGATGACTCTGAAGTTGGGGCGTCACGAGTTCGACGACCAGCAGACGTTGATGATGGCGATCGTCAATCGCACCCCGGACTCGTTCTACGACAAGGGTGCGACCTGGGCCGAGGACAAGGCCTTCGAGCGCGTCGCGCAGGTGGTCGACGAGGGCGCGGAGATCGTCGACATCGGCGGCATCAAGGCAGCGCCCGGCGTCGAGATCGACGCCGCTGAGGAGATCCGCCGGGTAGGCTCGTTCGTGGGCAGGGTGCGCGCGGCGTACCCCGACCTGGTGATCTCGGTCGACACCTGGCGCGCCGAGGTGGGCCGCGTGGTCTGCGCCGAGGGCGCCGACCTCCTCAACGACGCCTGGGGCGGCGCGGACCCGGAGCTGGTCGACGTCGCCGCCGAGTTCGACGCCGCTATCGTCTGCACCCACACCGGAGGGGTGACGGTCCGGACCCGGCCGCACCGGATCGAGTACGACGACGTGGTCGCCTCCGCGATCAGCGACACCGTTGCCTATGCCGAGCGGGCGTTGGCCGCCGGTGTCGACCGGCGTTCGATCGTGATCGATCCGGCGCACGACTTCGGGAAGAACTCCTTCCACTCCCTCGAACTGACCCAACGTCTCGACGAGATGGTGGCCACCGGCTGGCCGGTACTGGTCTCCTTGTCGAACAAGGACTTCGTCGGTGAGGCGTTGGACCTGCCGGTGGGCGAACGCCTCCTCGGCACGTTGGCCGCCAGCGCGATCAGTGCCTGGCACGGTGCTCGGATCTACCGGGTCCACGAGGTCGCGGAGACGAGGCAGGTTGTCGATATGGCGAATGTGATCGCCGGCCGACTGGCGCCGAAGCGTGCGATCCGGGGGCTGGCATGAGTCGCCTCGCAGTGATCCCGGCGGCCCCGGGGCTGCTCTCCGCCTACGCCGGGCGGATCGACCCGCTGGCTGAGGTCCGAGCGGTTGTCGAGCAGGCTGTCGCCTGGCTGACGGCCGACGCGGAGGTCGTGCAGGTCGTCTGTGTCAGGGCCTCGCAGCTGGATCGCGCGCGCGGGTTGGCGCGCAGCGGCAGCGAGCGGATCGCTACCGAGCTCTTCGCCGGCTTCACCGGTGAGCTGCGCTGGTCGGAGCCCGACGACTTC
The DNA here is from genome assembly GCF_047308515.1 of Nocardioides sp. Bht2. Lineage (NCBI taxonomy): Bacteria > Bacillati > Actinomycetota > Actinomycetes > Propionibacteriales > Nocardioidaceae > Nocardioides > Nocardioides sp. Bht2. Next base: position 429,534 of record NZ_JBLBWI010000001.1, on the reverse strand, counting down.
GTGGTCGACGTGCCCACCCTGCTGCTCGCCGACGGTTCGGCGCGGCGTGGGGAGAAGGCACCTGGCCACCTGGACGAGCGCGGCTTCGAGTTCGACGCCGTCATCGAACGGGCGCTGGGCTCCGGCGAGGCCGATCCGTTGGCGAAGCTGGACCAGGAACTCGGCGAGGAGCTGCTGGTCGGCGGTGCCGTGGCGTTCCGCCGACTCGGCGAACTCGATCTCGCTGTGGCCCAGGCGAACCTGGACTACGCAGCAGATCCGTTCGGCGTCCGGTACTGGGTGGCGCGCTGGAGCCTCACGCAGGGCTGAACAGCGTCAGATCGCTGACGCCTCGACGACGAGGCGAAGCTGGCGGCGTCGGTGGGCGATCGCCTCGGCGGTGAAGACCGCCAACGAGGCCCAAACCAGTGTGAAACCGAACCACCGGGCAGCGGGCATCGTCTCGTCGTAGAGCCAGACCCCGATCCCGAACTGCAGGATCGGGGCGAGGTACTGCAGCAGACCGAGGGTGACCAGCGGCAGACGGGTGGCCGAACCGCCGAAGCAGAGCAGCGGGATCACGGTGATCACGCCGGTGCCGACCAGCAGGAGCACGTGACCGGCACCCTCGGTGCCGAAGTGGCTATCGCCCTGGGCGGTCAGCAGCGCGAGATAGCCCAGCGCGAGCGGAGCCAGTGCCAGCGTCTCGAAGGTCAGGCTCTCGACGGCGCCGGCGTTCGCCTGCTTCTTGGCGAGCCCGTAGGTGCTGAAACTGAACGCGAGCAGCAGGGCGACCCACGGTGGACGTCCGTAGTCGACGGCGAGCACGACGACGGCGGCCGCGGCGACGCCGAGGGCCAACCACTGCAATGGCCGCATCCGCTCGCCGAGGATCAGCACGCCCATCAGGACGGTGACCAGGGGCGTCACGAAGTAGCCCAGCGACGTTTCGACAACGTGGCCGTGGTTGACGCCCCAGATGTAGCTGGTCCAGTTGACGGCGATCACGATCGCTGCAAGGAGCAGGAAGTAGCGGGTCCGGGGGACCCGCCAGAGTGCGTACAGGGAGGCACGCTTGTGCAGGGCGAGCACCACTGTGCCCATGAAGAGGAGTGACCAGAGCACGCGGTGGGCCAGGATCTCCACGGCACCGGCTGGCTCGAGCAGCGGCCAGTAGAGCGGGAACAGGCCCCACATCAGGTAGGCGGCGACGCCTAGGATCAATCCGCGCTTCTCATCTGCCACCCCAGCAGCGTACGCGCGAGCGTGGCTGATCCCGTGATCGAAAACTTTTGCAACATCAAAGGTTTGGGCCGGCGCCTCGGGCGGTAGAAGGAGTGCGGACTTCAACACCGATGTCAGCTCCGTGGGGGCTGCTGACTACCCGAGGAATCTCTATGCGTATGAAGCGTTTCATCACCGGCGCGGTTGCCGCCGGTCTGCTCGGCCTCGTGCCGACCACCCTGGCCGCTGCACCGGCCCAGGCGGCCACTCCGTCCGCGACGGGGATCAACGCTCAGATCTCCAAGTCGAAGACTGAGTATGGCGACTCCTTCTACATCAACGGCAACGTTGCATCCGAGTTCGGCTATCCGGTCGGCACGCTGACCCTCTCGCGCAAGCTCGCCGGCGAGTCGTCCTACAAGGTAGTCGGCACGGACACCACGCCCGGCTCTTTCTGGTTTGATCTCAAGGCTGCCGGCAACGCTACCTACGTGCTTTCGTTCAGCGGTGGCAGCGACTCCCAGTACGACTACCAGCCGTCGACGCTCACCGGGAAGCAGTCCGTCTTCCGCAAGGTGACGGTCAAGACCAACAGCCGCACCATGACCGCCAAGGGCAAGGTCACGCCGAGCTTCGGCAAGAAGAAGATCCTCGTCCAGATCAAGAAGGGCGGCTGGAAGACCTTCAAGAAGGTCAAGACCAACAAGGCCGGCAAGTACTCGGTCCGCCTCCCCGGAAAGCGCGGCAAGGGCAACAAGTACCGCCTCGTGATCAAGGCGGACAAGCGCTTCGCGACGAACAACTACCACACGATCACGTCGCGCATCTACTGACGTAAACAAGCAAAGCGCCCGACCGGTTCTCCCGGTCGGGCGCTTTCTGTTGTCCGCTCGATGTGACCTCAGCGCGCTGTTTCGGTGGATTTCCGAGCGCTGAGGTCACATTGGGCTAGATGGTCCAGGTGTCTCCGCCGTTGATGAGGGCTTGGAGGCGGGCGTTCTGGTCGCCGGGGTTGTCGCCTTGGGCGGTGCGGACCTGGGCGCGGGCTTCGTCGTCGTAGGTGGGGCGGTCGACTTGGCGGAAGATCCCGATGGGGGATTGGTTGAGGTAGCCGGCGTCGGTGAGTCGGGAGATGGCGAACGCGGTGGACGGGTCGGGGTTGTGGGCGTCGTGGACCAGGATGGCCTCGATGCCGACCTGGTCGAGTTCGGCGACCTCGACTCCGCCGGTGGTGTTGCGGATCAGGCCCTTGGTGCCTAGTCCGGTCTCTTCGTCACGGGTGCCGAAGGTGATCGGTTCGCCGTGGACGAGCGGGATGATCGCGTCGGCCTTGGTGTCGGGTGACTTGATCGCGTCGAAGGCGCCGTCGTTGAAGATGGGGCAGTTCTGGTAGATCTCGACCAGCGACGTGCCGCGGTGGGCGGCGGCCGCGGTGAGTACCGAGGTGAGGTGTTTGCGGTCGGAGTCGATGGTGCGGGCCACGAAGCTGGCCTCGGCTCCCAGTGCGAGGGAGACGGGGTTGAAGGGGTGGTCCAGGGATCCCATCGGGCTGGTCTTGGTGACCTTGCCGGCTTCGGAGGTGGGGGAGTATTGGCCCTTGGTGAGGCCGTAGATCCGGTTGTTGAACAGCAGGATCGTCATGTTGACGTTGCGGCGCAGGGCGTGGATGAGGTGGTTGCCGCCGATGGAGAGGGCGTCGCCGTCGCCGGTGACGACGAAGACGTGGAGGTCTTCACGTGCGGTGGCCAGGCCGGTGGCGATGGAGGGTGCGCGTCCGTGGATGGAGTGCATCCCGTAGGTGTCGAGGTAGTAGGGGAACCGCGACGAGCAGCCGATGCCGGAGATGAAGACGACGTTCTCGCGGCGGATGTTCAGCTCGGGCAGGAACCCTTGGACGGCCTTGAGGACGGCGTAGTCACCGCAGCCGGGGCACCAACGGACCTCCTGGTCGGAGGTGAAGTCCTTGCCGGTGAGCTTCTCGCCCTCGTCAAGGGTGGGCACGCCGTCGGTGCCGCGCAGGGTGGGGAGACCGAGATCGGTGCTCACGAGATCGCCTCCTGGCTGTTCTGGGTGAGGTCCACGCTGATGCCCTCGGCCTCGGCGACGAGTTCGCCGATGGCTTGGGCGAGGTCGGCTGCCTTGAGGGGCAGGCCGCGGACTTGGTTGTAGCCCTGGGCGTCGACGAGGTACTTGGCGCGCAGCAGCATGGAGAGTTGGCCGAGGTTCATCTCGGGGACGAGGACCTTGTCGTAACGCTTGAGGATCTCGCCGAGGTCCTTGGGGAACGGGTTGAGGTGCCGTAGGTGGGTCTGGGCGACCTTGTATCCGGCCTTGCGGACGCGGCGGACGCCGGCACCGATGGGGCCGTAGGTGGAGCCCCACCCGATGACGAGGACCTTCGCGTCCCCGGTGGGGTCGTCGACTTCGAGCGGGGGCAGGGAGTCGGCGATGGCGTCGATCTTGGCTTGCCGGGTGCGGACCATCTGGTCGTGGTTGGCGGGGTCGTAGGAGATGTTGCCGTGACCGGCGCCCTTCTCCAGGCCACCGATGCGGTGCTCGAGCCCGGCGGTGCCGGGGATCGCCCACGGACGCGCCAGCGTTTCGGGGTCGCGGGAGTACGGCTGGAACTCCGCCCCATCGAGGGTGTCTAGGGTGGTGAAGTTCGGTTCGATGAGCGGGAGGTCCTCGATCGCGGGGATCGACCAGGGCTCGGAGCCGTTGGCGAGGTACCCGTCGGACAGGAGCATGACGGGGGTGCGGTAGGTGATGGCGATCCGGGCTGCTTCGACGGCGGCGGTGAAGCAGTCGCCGGGGGTGGCCGGGGCCACGATCGGGACAGGTGATTCACCGTTGCGTCCGAACATCGCCTGCAGCAGGTCCGACTGTTCGGTCTTGGTCGGTAGCCCGGTGGAGGGGCCGCCGCGTTGCACGTTGACGACGACCAGGGGGAGTTCGGTCATCACCGCCAGGCCGATCGCTTCACCCTTCAATGCGACACCGGGACCCGAGGTGGTGGTGACGCCGAGTTGGCCGGCGAACGAGGCTCCGATCGCGGAACCGACACCGGCGATCTCGTCCTCGGCTTGGAAGGTGGTGACACCGAAGCTCTTGTGCTTGCTCAACTCGTGCAGGATGTCGGTGGCCGGGGTGATCGGGTAGGAGCCGAGGAACACCGGGAGTCCGGAGCGGACGCCGGCGGCGACCAGGCCGTAGGAGAGCGCGAGGTTGCCGGTGATGTTGCGGTAGGTGCCGGCCGGCATCACTGCGGGCTTCACCTCGTACTGCACCGCGAACGTCTCGGTGGTCTCGCCGAAGTTCCAGCCGGTCTTGAACGCGGTGATGTTCGCATCCCTGATGGCGGGGGCCTTGGCGAACTTCTTGGACAAGAACTCGATGGTGGTCTCGGTGGGGCGGCCGTACATCCACGACAGGAGGCCGAGGGCGAACATGTTCTTGGCGCGTGCGGCGTCCTTACGCGACAGGCCGAACTCGGCGACCGAGGCGACCGTCATCCCGGTCAGGTCGACCGGTTGCACGTTGAAGTCGCCCAACATGTCGTTCGCGTCACCGAGCAGGTCGAGCGGGTTCACCGCGTAGCCGGCCTTGTCCAGGTTCCGCTTGGAGAAGTCGTGGGTGTCGACGATGATCGTGGCGCCCTTCGGCAGGTCACCCAGGTTGGCCTTCAACGCCGCCGGGTTCATCGCCACCAACACATCGGGGGCATCGCCGGCGGTGAGGATGTCGTGGTCGGCGAAATGCACCTGGAACGACGAGACACCCGGGATCGTGCCCTGAGGGGCCCGGATCTCGGCGGGGAAGTTCGGCAACGTCACCAGATCATTGCCGAACGCCGCCGACTCCTGAGTGAACCGATCACCAGTGAGCTGCATGCCGTCACCGGAGTCGCCAGCGAAACGGATGATCACTCGGTCGAGCTGCTTGACCTGCTTGGTCACCGCCACAACCTTCTTCCTGCGCAGATGGACGTCAAACGTACTGAGGGTATGTCAAAACTGGAACCTGTTCCACTTTTCAGTCGAACTGGCGCCCTCGTGCTCGACTCCGAGATGGGGCGAGCCCGGGATCTTCCAATATACGGATTCTCGCTGACCATTCTGGACCCGTTCGCGGCATTGCGCTCGGCGGGGTGCGCGATGCGGACAACTCGGCGATGTGACCACTGCCACACCTGGATCAATGACGCGCTTTTCGATAAAGTCAGCTAATCTGCTCGACATTAACGAGATACGCCCTCCGTCGAGGGTGGGAAAGAGTGGTCATGAACAGGAAGCTCAAGGCAGTTGTGGTGGCATCGCTCTTTGGTGCGCTGACCTTGTCCGCCTGCAGCAGTGCTGGCGGTAGCGACGACGACAAGACGATCAACCTGGTCGGCTTCGCAGTCCCCGAGGCTGCGAACGACGCCATCGCGGCGAAGTTCGCGCAGACCGATGCAGGCGAAGGTTCCAAGCTCTCCGGCTCCTATGGCGCCTCCGGCGACCAGAGCCGCAAGGTGCTCGACACCAAAGGTAAGAACGTCGACTACGTGCACTTCTCGCTGGAAGGCGACGTCACCCGTCTGGTCGACGGCGGACTGATCGCCGACGACTGGAACGCCGGCCCCAACAAGGGCATCGTCTCCTCCTCGATCGCCGTCATCGTGGTGCCCAAGGGCAACCCCGACGGAATCAAGGGTTGGGCCGATCTGACCCGCAAGGACGTCAAGGTCGTTACCGCTGACCCGGCATCGTCGGGTGCGGCGCGCTGGAACGTGCTCGCCCTCTACAGCTACGCCAAGTCCCAGGGCTTCACCGAGGACCAGGCCGACGACTACCTCAAGAAGGTCTTCGCGAACGTCGGCGCCTGGGCGACCAGCGGTCGGGAGGCCACCGAGGCCTTCGAGAACGGTCAGGGCAACGTCCTGATCACCTATGAGAACGAGGCGATCCTGGCCCGCCAGCAGGGCAAGGAGTTCGACTACATCGTGCCCGAGCAGTCCTTCCTGATCGAGAACCCGGGTGCCGTCCTGAAGAAGGCCGACGACATCGCCAACGACTGGCTGGACTTCGTGCTCAGTGACGAGGGGCAGACCGAGTTCGTGAAGAAGGGCTTCCGCCCGGTCGGTGGACTCGACATCTCCGGTATCCAGGTCGAGGGCGCCAACGACCCGAGCAACCCGTTCCCGGTCCCGACCGACCTCGGCACCATCGAGAAGCTCGGTGGCTGGAAGAAGGTCACCAGCGAGTGGTTCGGTAAGGACGGCGAGAAGCTCCGCTACGACCAGTTGGCTGCAGAAGCCAAGAAGAAGTGACACAGCTACTTGCAGAACCCGCCGGAGGGCCCACGCGCAAGCGGAGGCCCTCCAGTGGGCTGTTCCGGCTCTCGGCGGCCTCGGGGATCGGCCTCGGTCTCGGCGTCCTGTGGTTCAGCATCCTGGTGCTGCTTCCCCTGGCCGCCGTCGTCGGCGCCGCAGCGGCCGGCGGATGGGGCGCGTTCTTCGACACGCTCACCGAACCGGAGACCTTCGCCGCGCTTCGGCTGACCGTCGTGCTCGCACTGCTGGTCACCGTCGTCAACGCCGTGGTCGGCACGATCGTTGCCTGGGTGCTGGTCCGTGACCAGTTCGTCGGCAAGCGGATCTTCGACGTCGTCATCGACATTCCTTTCGCGCTGCCGACGATCGTGGCGGGCCTGGTTCTGCTGAGCGTCTACGGGCAGGACAGTGCAGTCGGCTACAACATCGTCAACACGCGCGTCGGCATCTTCCTCGCGCTGCTCTTCGTGACGCTGCCCTTCGTGGTCCGCACGGTGCAGCCGGTGCTGATGGAGTTGGAGGCCGAAGCCGAGGAGGCTGCCGCCTCCCTGGGCGCCTCGCGGCTGACCACCTTCCGTCGGGTGATCCTGCCCAGCCTGGTTCCCGCGATCACCGCCGGCTCGTCGCTGGGCTTCGCCCGGGCTATCTCCGAGTTCGGTTCCCTGGTGCTGATCTCCGGCAACACGCCGTACCGCACCGAGATGGCGTCGTTGAAGATCCTCCAGTTCCTGGAGAGCGACAACCAAGCGGGTGCCGCCGCTGTCGCCGTCCTGTTGTTGCTGGTGGCCATCGCGGTGATCGTCGCGCTCGACGTCATCTCCAGAAGGGTGGCGCGCCGTGCCTGACCTCAAGACCGTCCGCGCACAGAAGGGCCCCGTCACCTATCTACTGCGGACCTTCGTGATCGTGTACCTCTTCGCCCTGGTCATCTGGCCGGTCAGCGAGTTGGTGAAGCTCACCTTCGCGCCCACCGAGCCTGGAGAGGCGGGTGGCCTCGGCGCCTTCCTCGACCGGTTGCAGGACCCCGCGATGACATACGCCTTCGGGCTGACCGTCACCTGCGCCTTCTGGGCCGTGCTGATCAACCTGGTCTTCGGCCTCGGGATCTCGTTGCTCCTGGTGCGTTACGAGTTCCCCGGACGCCGACTGCTCTCGGTCCTGGTCGATCTACCGATGTCCGTCTCGCCGGTGGTGGTGGGTCTGGCTCTGGTGCTCGCCTACTCCAGCGGATCGGGCTGGTTCGGGGAGAGCCTCGAAGGGCTGGGCATCTTCATCATCGGCTCGACGCCCGGCATGATCATGGCGACCGCCTTCGTCAGCCTGCCGCTGGTGATCCGCGAGATCATCCCGGTGCTCGAGGAGATCGGCACCGACGCCGAGGTGGCCGCGCACAGCCTGGGTGCCAACGCCTGGCAGACCTTCCGCAGGATCACCCTGCCCAGCATCAAGTGGGCGATCGCCTACGGCGTGGTGCTCAGCCTGGCCCGGTCGCTCGGCGAGTTCGGTGCCGTCAAGATCGTCAGCCCCGGCGCCCAGTTCCGTGGCGAGACCGCCACCCTCCTCATTCAGCGTCAGTACACCAACTACGCCGAGTCGTCGGCCTATGCAGCAGCCTTCGTGCTGGTGCTCGCGGCGATCCTGGCGTTGGTCGTGGTGACGTTCATCCGCCGTCCGGAGGACCGCACATGAGTATTGAAGTCAAAGGAATCAACAAGACCTTCGGGGACTTCGTCGCACTCGACGACGTCAACGTATCGCTGCCTTCGGGCCAACTGACGGCGCTGCTCGGGCCGTCCGGCGGCGGCAAGTCGACGCTGCTGCGGATCATCGCCGGGCTCGACACCGCCGACTCCGGCTCGGTCAGCATCGAAGGTGTGGACGCGACCTCGCTGCCGCCGCAGAAGCGGAACGTGGGCTTCGTCTTCCAGCACTACGCGGTCTTCAAGCACATGACGGTGGCCAAGAACGTGGCCTTCGGTCTGGAGATCCGCAAGCGTCCCAAGGCCGAGGTGGCGGAGCGGGTCCACGAGCTGCTCAAGCTGGTCCATCTGGAGCAGTTCGCCAAGCGGCTGCCCTCCCAGCTGTCCGGTGGCCAGCGACAGCGGTTGGCGCTGGCGCGAGCACTCGCCGTCGAGCCGACCGTGCTGCTCCTGGACGAGCCGTTCGGGGCCCTCGACGCCAAGGTGCGTAAGGAGCTGCGCGACTGGCTGCGCCGGTTGCACGACGAGGTCCATGTGACCACCGTCTTCGTGACCCACGATCAGGAGGAGGCCCTGGAGGTCGCCGACGAGATCGTGGTGATCAACGAGGGTCGCGTCGAGCAGGTGGGAACTCCCGACCAGCTCTACGACGAGCCGGCCAACGACTTCGTGATGTCCTTCCTGGGGGAGGTGACCACGTTGTCGGGGCAGTTGGTGCGACCGCACGACATCGAGATCACCACCGCGCCCGTCGGGCCGGCGTCGGTCGAAGGTCAGGTCAGCAGGTTGCTGCGGATCGGCTACGAGGTGCGCGCCACCGTGCTCACCACCGACGGGCAGACCGTCGCCGCCACCCTGACCCGGACCCAGGCGCGCAGTCTGGGGCTGACCGTAGGCCGCAACGTCTGGCTCGACATCGTCGAGGGCGCGACCGCCGTCGCCCATCCTGCGGAAAGGCTCGTCCTCTCCTGAGTGACGCGCCTTCGAGCCGTTCCATCTCGTTCCGCCCAGCTCCGCCGGATCGTCCCCAACGTTCTGGTTGCCGACACGCCGTGTGCCGCAACCACCACGTTGGGGACGATCGGATTTCGGCGGGTGTCCACAAGGTGGGTGCTGCGCATCACGTGGGACTTCGGCTGTGGGATTCTGTGAAACCTGTTCCAATGCTGGGACGACGTGAGGGCGGGCGCGGGAGTGCCGCCTCAGGTAACACCATGAAGCTTTTTTCGAGGAGATGAACATGCCCGAAGCAGTGATCGTGAGCGCCGTGCGTACCCCGATCGGTACGTCCTACAAGGGCACGCTGCGCGAGACGCTGGCCGAGGAGCTGGCGACGGTCGTCGTCGGCGAAGCGGTCAAGCGCTCCGGCCTGAACGCTGAGGACTTCGGCGACGTCATCCTCGCCGAGTCGACCGCCGGTGGCGGCGACATCGCGCGCTACGCCGCTGTTGCCAACGGCATGATCCAGGTCCCCGGCCAGGCCGTTCAGCGCTGGTGCGCCGGCTCGCTGACCGCGATCGGTAACGCCGCCGCGCACATCCGCTCGGGCATGGAGACCGCCATCATCGCTGGTGGCACCCACTCCTACTCGACCTCGCCGGCGATGACCTCCAAGCTCGCTGACGGCTCGATCAAGGAGGGCATGCGCCCGTCCTTCCCGTACTACGAGACCGAGGAGTACGGCCGCGCCACCGACGACGTCCTGGTCAACGTCGGCTTCAACATCGCCAAGGAGCGCGGCATCACCCGCGAGGAGATGGACGCGTGGGCCTTCCGCTCGCACCAGCGCGCCATCGCCGCGATCGACGCCGGTCAGTTCCTCGACGAGATCGTTCCGGTGAAGGCTCGCCTGGAGGGTGAGATCGTCGACTTCTCGGTCGACGAGCACCCGCGTCGCGGCGGCTCCCTGGAGAAGCTGGCCGGCCTCAAGGGCGTCCGTGACATCGAGGGCTTCACCATCACCGCCGGTAACTCGTCGGGCGTCAACGACGCGGCCTCCGCGCTCGCGATCGTCAGCGACGAACTGGCTGCCGAGCGCGGCCTGACCCCGCTGGCCCGGATCCGCGCCTGGGGCGCCGTCGGCGTGCAGCCGCACCTGTGTGGCGTCGGTGGCGTCGACGCCATCCCGCACGTGCTCAAGCGGGCCGGCCTGAGCGTCTCCGACGTCGACCTGTGGGAGATCAACGAGGCGTTCGCCTCCGTGCCGATCGCCGCGGTCAAGGAGCTGGGCATCGATGAGGAGAAGGTCAACCCGTGGGGCTCCGGCTGCTCGCTGGGTCACCCGATCTCCGCTTCGGGTGGCCGTATGGTCGCCACCCTCGCGCACGAGCTCAAGCGTCGTGGCGGCGGCATCGCCGTTGCCTCGATGTGTGCTGCCGGCGGCCAGGGCGGCGCCGTGGTCATCGAGGCCATCTGATCGCTCGCACTCTCTGCTGAGACGGCGTCACCCCGCGAGGGGCGGCGCCGTCTTCGCTTTGCACGTGCGCCGACCTGGACGTCGTCGCCGCTACCAGCGGTGCCGGGCGTCCTTGAACGGTCGTTGGCGGGGCTTGATCGAGGTGAGGCCGGTGGCGGCGAAATGGTCCCAGCCTCCGGGCAGCTGACCGACCGCCATCGGCTTTCTGTCATCCTGCAAGCGGACCTGTGGACGTCGCAGCACGCGGTCGTCCGGCAAGAAACTCATGAGGAGCCCCCCAAGATGACCGAGATTGACCTGAAGTCGCAGACCATCGCCGTGCTGGGAGGCACCGGCCCCCAGGGACGCGGTCTTGCCCGTCGTTTCGCGCAGGCCGGTCTGAGCGTGGTCATCGGCAGCCGTGGCGCCGAGAAGGCTGAGGCGGCTGCCGCCGAGCTCGCCGAGGTCACCGGTGGCACCGTGACCGGCGCCGACAACTCGGGCGCGGCGGCCCAGGGCGACATCGTCCTCGTCGTCGTTCCATGGGACGGTCACGGCGAGCTCGTCGCCAGCCTCGCCACCGAGCTGGCCGGCAAGATCGTCGTCGACTGCGTGAACCCGCTCGGGTTCGACAAGCAGGGTGCCTACGCACTCGAGGTCGCCGAGGGCTCCGCCACCCAGCAGGCTGCCGGTCTCCTGCCCGAGAGCCGCGTGGTGGGTGCCTTCCACAACGTCTCCGCCGTGCTGCTGGAGGACCCGGAGGTCACCGACCTCGGCACCGACGTGCTCGTCCTTGGCGACGACCGCGAGGCGACCGACACCGTCCAGGCGCTCGCCGACACCATCCCCGGCGTCCGCGGCATCTACGGTGGCCGGCTGCGCAACGCGCACCAGGTCGAGGCGCTGACCGCCAACCTGATCAGCATGAACCGTCGCTACAAGGCACACGCAGGCGTCCGGATCACCGACGTTTGAGAGACTGGTCGGTGTGATTGACGAGATTCGGGCTTGGGACATCGAAGTACGCGACCAGGTGATCGACCTGGTCCGCGCCTGCCGCGAGGTGGACGGCCACTCGCCGCTCGACGAAGCGGCGGTGCTGCGACTCAAGAACCGAGGACTCACCGGATCTCGTCTCTGGCTGGCCGATCGGGCCGGCTTCGCGCTCCTGCATGACGGCGGCCTCGAGCTGGCGGTTGCTCCCGAGCACCGCGGCTCGGGCCTCGGCACCGCTCTGGCGAGCGCCGCCGTCGAGGAGGCACGTACTGCTTGGTCGCACGGCGATCACCCGGCCGCTGCGGCGTTGGCGCAGCGGTTCGGGTTCGCCCGCGCTCGTGAACTGTGGGTGATGCGCCGTCCGGTCGGGGCGGAACCCGCGCTCTCGGGTGAGATCGGGATCCGGGCCTACACCGACGCGGACCGCGACGAACTCCTCCGGGTCAACGCCGAGGCGTTCGCCAGCCACCCGGAACAGGGGGCGATGGACGCCGACAACCTCGCCGAGCGGATGTCGGAGCCGTGGTTCGACCCGGCCGGCCTGCTGGTCGTCGCCGACGGCGAGCGGATGCTCGGCTTCCACTGGACCAAGCAGCACAGTCCGGAGGTCGGCGAGGTCTACGTGGTCGGGACGGACCCCGCCGCGCAGGGCCGCGGCCTCGGCAAGGCGTTGACCATCGCCGGGCTCCGGCACCTGGCCGGCGTGCTCGACGCGGACGGCGAGGTGATCCTCTACGTGGAGAGCGACAACACACCCGCTCGCCGGCTCTACGAGTCGCTGGGCTTCACCCACGTCGCCGCTGACACGCACGTCCAGTACCGCCGCTGACCCAGCGGGGGTCTCGACTTCCGGAGATCGAGCTGGCGAGATCGGTGTGGTCTCGGCAGGCTCGACCAACGGGTGTGTGGTCTCGTTTCCGGAGATCGAGCTTGTCGAGATCGGTCTGGTCTCGATGTTCGGAGATCGAGCCTGTCGAGATCGGTCTGGTCTCGACTGGCTCGACCAACGGGTGTCTGGTCTCTACAGGCTCGACCAACGGACAGCGTCAGGCTTAGGCGTCGATCTCGCTGGCCTCGTCGGCGTTGGCCGCGTCCTTCGGCAGGACGAACCGGTAGCCGACGTTGCGAACGGTGCCGATCAGGGTCTCGTTCTCCGGGCCCAACTTGGCACGTAGGCGCCGCACGTGGACGTCGACGGTGCGGGTACCACCGAAGTAGTCGTAGCCCCAGACCTCCTGCAGCAGCTGCTGGCGCGAGAAGACCCGCCCCGGGTGCTGGGCGAGGTACTTGAGGAGTTCGAACTCCTTGAAGGTGAGGTCGAGCGGTCGACCACCGAGGCGTGCGGTGTAGGTGGCGTCGTCGACCACCACCTCGCCACTGCGGATCACGTGCGAGTCCGGGTCGGCGGCGTCACGCTGTGCCGCGATCCGCCCGATGCTCAGGCGGAGCCGGGCCTCCAACTCGCCGGGGCCACACGTGTTGAGCAGGATGTCGTCCATGCCCCAGTCGGCGGAGACGACGCCGAGTCCGCCCTCGGTGATGATCAGCAGCACCGGCGACGGTGAGCCGGTCGTCCGGATCAGTCGACACAGATCCCGGGCCTGAGCGAGGTCCTGGCGTCCGTCGACCAGGATGAGGTCGGTCTCCGGAGCTTCGAGCAGTGCGCTGCCCTCGGCAGGCAGGATCTTGACCTGGTGGTTCAGAAGTCCGAGTCCGGGCAGCACCTCGGCCGACGGCTGTAGGGCGCTGGTGAGAAGCAGCAGAGTACTCATCTGCCCTCCTCTCGCCGCCTAGCGGTTGCGGTTGCGTTGGAGAAGAATATCGGTTGTGGAACCTCTGACGACCTCGACGCCCGATTCTGGGACCTCTATCACTGTTCGGTACTGGGCGGCGGCCCGCGCTGCGACCGGACGCCACGACGACGACTTCCCGGCCATCGAGCCGCTCACCCTGGCGGAACTGAGGAGCCTCGTCGTCGCCCGGCACCCCGACGCCGACGCCGTCCTCGGCCTCTGCTCGGTGCTGGTCAACGACCGTCCGGTCAACGGTGACGCGGCCTTGGAACACCAGGTCCGCGCGGGGGACTCGGTCGAGTTCCTGCCACCCTTCGCTGGCGGCTGACAGTCGGCCTCGCCCCGGTCGGCGCGCCCGCCGGCGTGACTATCGGGCGCCCCATTCGTTTCTCGGCTACCACCAACACTGCGCCGTTCCGATCCCGGAGCGGCCCGACAGAGGTAGCCCATGAAGACCGCAATCGTCACCGGAGTGGCGGGCCAGGATGGCATGTATCTGGCCCGAGATCTGTTGGCGCGCGGTTGGCGGGTGCTGGGCACGACGCGGCCCGGTAGTGGCTCGTCCGCCCGGTTGAAGCCCTATCTCGACGGGGTGGAGCTCGTCGCCGCCGACCTGGGCGACATCGCGGTGTTCGCGGAGCTGGTCGATCGGCACCGCCCTGACGCCGTCTTCAACCTCGCCGGGTTCAGCTCGGTCGGGCGCAGCTGGGGCGACCCGGCTCTGGTGCTGCACACGAACGCCACCGTGGTCGCCAGCATGTTGGAGACCCTGCTGCGCCATCGCGACGCCACCGGCCGTGAGGTCAGGTTCTTCCAGGCCTCCAGCGCTGAGATGTTCGGCTCGGAGGTCTCCGGGGCGCTCGACGAAGAGACGCCGCACCGGCCGCGGACGCCGTACGCAGTGGCGAAGAGTGCCGCGCACCAGCTGTTGATCAGCTACCGCGAGAAGTACGATCTCTTTGCCTGTAACGGAATTCTCTTCAATCACGAGAGCCCGTTCCGTGGCCAGCAGTTCGTCGCCGGGAAGATCGTGCGCGCTGCAGCCGAGGCTGCCTGCGGGCTCTCGCCGACCGTCACCCTCGGCGATCTCGACGTCCACCGTGACTGGGGCGCCGCCGTCGACGTCGTCGAAGGGATCCGGCGCAGCCTGACCCACGATCGACCGATGGACTATGTCTTCGCGACCGGCGTCAGCCACACCCTGCGCGACATGATCGAGGTCGCGTTCAGCTCGGTCGGCATCGACGACCCCTCGCCCTACCTGAAGCTCGAACCCCAGATGTGGTCCTCGACCCAGGCGGACGCCTTGCTGGGCAACGCTTCGCGGGCGCAGGTCGAGCTCGGTTGGGAGGCGCACTGCGGCTTCGCCGAACTGATCAGCGACATGGTCCGGGTCGACCTCGAGCGACTGCGTACCGGTGTCGAAGAAGACGAGCAGTACCTGGCCCGACGCACTGCGCAGGTGCCGGCTCTCAAGCCGTGACCCCGCGAACAGCGGATCGTTGGACCACCGCTCGGGCAACAAACGGGCGCCGCTGCCGCGGCCCTCGTGAGCTGTATCCCCCAGGAGAGCCAACAGATGATCCGTAGTGTTCCGCTGGCCGCACGGCGTGTGCGTCAGACCCTCGGCAGTTTCGACAACGGCCCGCGCCTGCTGGTCGACCTGGCGCGCCAAGGCACCACCGGCAAACCGGAGACGATCACCTTCCGGCCGCGTTCCGGTGGGGCGATCACCGTGCCGAACCGTCCCGGCGCGCGAGTTCCTGTCTACGAGATCTTCGTCGAGGACGAGTACCAGCTCGACTGGTTCCTGCGCGGGCTGGGCGACGAGCCCGTGGTGCTGGACGTAGGCGCCCACGTCGGCTGTTTCACCGTCTCGGTGGCGACCCGGCTGCCGGGCGCCCGGGTCTTCTCCTACGAGGCGTCCCCGTCCACCTCGGAGTTCTTGAGTCGCAACGTCGACGACAACCAACTCCAGGCCCGGGTCAGCGTCAACAACCTCGCGGTCCAGGCCGTCGCCGGCGAGTTGGAGATCGCGGACAACGGAGCTGGCAGCGGCCACAACGGCGTCCTCCACCTCGACGGTGCCGCCGACACGGTCCGGGTCCGCAGCGTCTCGATGGCAGAGGCGTTGACGGCGTCCGGCCGTACGGCCGACCTGGTCAAGATCGACACCGAGGGCGGCGAGTACGACATGGTGCTCGGCTCCGACCCCGCCGACTGGGCCGGCGTGCAGCGCGTGGTGCTGGAGTACCACGACCTTCCCGGCCACTCCTGGGCGGAGCTCGAGGACTTCTTCACCAGCGCCGGCCTGCAGGTCCTCCAGCGTGAGGAGTTCGGTCCGCGGCTCGGCATGGCGTGGCTCGCCCGCGCCGCCATCTCTCGATGACCCGACTGCCGAGTCGGCTGCAGCCGGCGTGGCCGTTGGTCAAACGGCTGCACCGGCTCGCTTCCTTCCTGCTCGGACTCGTCGGCAGGCAGAGTTCCCGCTTCGCCGGCGATCGAGCGTTGCCGCGCCGGGCCACCAGCCGATCGGCGCAGACCGCTCAGCGCGAGCCTGAGGTCACCCTGACGACGGCGGACGCTGGCGAGCTCCTGCGCCGCCCTTTGGCCCAGGGAACGCCGCCGGCGCACTGGATCTTCGACGAGGCGACGAGCTTCGACGTCGCGCCGCGGTTCACCCTGTCGGTGCCGCGGGGCATCGCCCTGGGCGACTACGGTGCGGTGATCACCGCTCAGGGCACGCTCGACTTCGAGACCAGTGAGTATTTCGGGATCGAGAGCTGGCGCGAGCACCCGCTCTACCTGCGCCCGCGGCTCCCGCAGGTGGAGGAGTTCGACGGGACCCTGGCGGTGCTGGCGACCCGCGGCGGGAGTTACAACTACTACCACTTCCTGCTCGACGTGCTGCCCCGCTACGGGGTACTGCGTGACTCCTTGGGCGACGTCGAGCTCGACGGGCTCTACGTGCCTTCCGACACCGGGTGGCAGCAGACGCTGCTGGCGATGACCGGGCTCGACCAACACAAGCTCATCCCGGCCCGCAAGCACAGTGCGGTGCAGGCCGAACGCCTCCTGGTGCCGTCGCTGCCGAACCCGAAGGAGGTCGCGCCGACGGCGACCGTCACCTGGCTACGGGAACGACTCCCGGCCGGTGACCTCTCCGGGCGCCCGCGCCGGATCTACGTCACCCGCGGCCAGGTTCCGAACAGCCGACGGCTGGTCCGCGAAGCGGAGTTGCTGCCGTTGCTCGCCGAGCGCGGCTTCGTCTGCGTCGAGCCGGGCGGTCTCTCGATCCAGGAACAGATCGACACCTTCGCGGCGGCCGAGGTCGTCGTGGCGCCGCATGGGGCGGCGCTGACCAACCTGGTCTTCGCCAGCCCCGGGGTACGGGTGCTGGAACTCTTCCCGGCCGAGTTCGTGAAGGCCTGTTTCTGGGCGATCAGCCAGAGCATTCCGGGCGCCCAGCACAGTTACCTGGTGGGCGGCGATGTCGCGGCGCACGGCCCCGGCAGCGCGATGAACAAGATCCAGGCCGACATCCACCTCGACCCGGAGGAGATCGTGGCGGCCGTCGACCGGCTGCTCGCAATCTGACACAGGCTTGGTGACTCACGGGTAACGTGTGGCACATGTCACCTCTGCATGCATTCGGCGACGACGCTCTGGGTGAGCTCGACGCCGTAGGAATCGTGGAACGCATCCGGTCCGGCGCCGTGTCGTCGAGTGAGGTCGTCGAGGCGGCGATCGCCCGTATCGACGCCGTCGGCGACGAGTTGGGCGCGGTAGCGGTCCGTGCCTACGACGCGGCGCGCGCGGAGGCCGCCGCGCCGCGCCCCGGCTATTTCTCCGGTGTCCCGACCTTGGTCAAGGACAACTCGGACGTCGCGGGTCTGCCCACGCAGCAGGGCGGGGACGCGTGGGTCGGCGCGCCGGCCGAGGCGGACGGCGACTTCGCCCGGATGTACCGAGCCACCGGTCTGGTCGTGTTGGGCAAGTCGCAGCTGTCGGAGTTCGGCTTCAGCGCTTCTGCTGAACACCCGAGGCTGGGCCCGGTGCGCAACCCGTGGAATCTGGAGCACACCGCCGGTGCGTCGTCGTCGGGTGCTGCGGCCCTGGTGGCCGCAGGTGCATTGCCCTTGGCTCACGCCAACGACGGCGGCGGTTCGATCCGGATCCCGGCCGCCGTCAACGGGCTGGTGGGTCTGAAGCCGACCCGGGGGCGCCTCGCGCAGGACAAGATGCTCCGAGAGATGCCGGTGCGGATCGTCGCGGACGGCGTCGTCACCCGAACGGTGCGCGACACCGCCGCGTTCTACCGGGAGGCGGAGAAGGTCTACCGCAACCTCAAGCTTCCGCCGATCGGCGAGATCTCCGGGCCGGGGCGCAGGCGGTTGCGGATCGCCCTGGTCACCGAGTCGGTGGGTCGCGACGCCGCCCCCGAGGTCGCGGAGCTCACGCACGGCGTGGGCAAACTGCTGGAGCAGATGGGGCACCGGGTGGAGGTGGTCGCGCCTCCGGTACCGGACACCTTCGCCGACGACTTCCTGCTCTACTGGTCGCTGCTCAGCCTGTTCAGCGTGCAGATGGGGAAGCGCACCTACGGCCCGACATTCGATGCGAGCAGACTCGACAACCTCACCCTGGGTCTGGCGTCGCACTGTCGCCGGAACCTGCACCGGTTGCCGTTGGCGACTGCCCGGATGGCCGCCTCGAAGCGGACCTCCGCGAAGTTCTTCTCGGGCTACGACGTGGTGCTCACGCCCACGCTGGCCCACTCGACGCCCAAGATCGGCCACCTGGATCCGACCCAGCCGTTCGAGGTGATCATGGACCGCCTGCTCGACTGGGTGGCGTTCACGCCGCTGCAGAACGCCACCGGCGATCCGGCGATCTCGCTGCCGTTGGCGCGCGACGCCCAGGGGATGCCCCTGGGGATGATGTTCGCGGCCAAGCAGGGCAACGAAGCGACCTTGCTGGAGTTGGCTTTCGAGCTCGAGGAGGCCGTCGACTTCGCGCCGATCCAGGCTGGAGACCCCCTCTGAAACCGTGAGTGGACGCCCGATTTTTGCTTTCCGGAAGGCGTGTGTAATGTTCTCTCCTGTTGCGCCCCTTTAGCTCAGTCGGCAGAGCGTCTCCATGGTAAGGAGAAGGTCTACGGTTCGATTCCGTAAAGGGGCTCTGGGTTGGGGCTCAGCCGGTTCGCCGGCTGGGCACCCCGTCCCGGCGGCGGGGTAGCTCAGGTGGTTAGAGCACACGACTCATAATCGTGGTGTCGCGGGTTCGAGTCCCGCCCTCGCTACTCAATATGACGCAACACACCGGACGGTGTGTGGACCAGACTGTGAAGAAGGATTCCCGTGGCCAGCAAGAGCTCTGACGTTCGCCCGAAGATCACGCTCGCGTGCGTCGACTGCAAGGAGCGGAACTACATCACCAAGAAGAACCGTCGGAACGACCCCGACCGTCTTGAGCTGAAGAAGTTCTGCCCGCGTTGCCGCACGCACACTGCGCACCGCGAGACGCGCTGATCGCGCACTAGTACTCCGATCAAGGGCTACACCTGGTACTCCCAGGTGTAGCCCTTGACGCATTTCGCGGCGGGCGAGGCGGGGCCGGTGGAGGCCACGGCTCGCCGGCCCCGGCGCGCTGCTAGCGTTTCGCCTATGCCGATTGACGCTTCCCTGGTGGGTAGGGAGTTCCCGCCCACTGCCCCGTATCCGGTGACCGAGGTCAAGGTCCGCGAGTTCGCGACCGCGATCGGTGCCACCTACAGCGAAGGTGTGGTGCCTCCCACGTTCCCCATCGTCGTCGCCTTCGCGGCGATGAACGACTTCCTGGCGGATGTCGAGGCCGACCTCTTCCGGATCGTGCACGGCGAGCAGCGGTTCGCCTACGAGCGGCCGGTCCGTCCGGGTGACGTGCTGAGCGCCACGCTCACCGTCGACACGCTGCGCCAGATCGGCGGCAACGACATCATCGGCACCTCCAGCCTGATCACCGACGCCGACGGCGCCGTGGTCTGCCGGACGAAGTCGACCCTGATCCACCGCGGAGAAGCCTGATGAGTGACCTCACCCCCCAGCAGTTCACGGTGACCCGCGCCGACCTGGTCCGTTACGCCGGGGCCAGCGGCGACTTCAACCCCATCCACTACTCCGAGCGCGTCGCCACGTCGGTTGGCCTACCGGGGGTGATCGCGCACGGCATGTTCACCCTGGCTCTCGCGGCCCGAGCGGTGGAGGAGTGGGCCGGCGGCCCGGACCGGGTGGTCGAGTTCGGAGCCAAGTTCACCAAGCCGGTGATCGTCCCTGACAACGACGAGGGCGTCGTGATCGATGTCTCCGGCAAGGTCACCGCCGAGGACGACGCGACCCGCTCCTTCTCCGTCTCGGTGACCTGCGACGGCGTCGGCGTGCTCGGGGCGATGAAGGCCGTGGTGCGTGTCTGAGGTGCGCCTCGCTGATCTGACCACCCTGCGGGTCGGGGGACCGGCCCGCAGCTTCGTGCGCGCCGCGACCGAGGACGAGCTGATCGCCGCGGTCGCGGCCGCCGACGACGCCGGTGAGCCGGTGCTGCTGGTGGCAGGCGGGAGCAACCTGCTGGTCGCTGACGAGGGATTCGCAGGCACGGTGATCCAGGTCGCCACCGCCGGTGTCGCGGTCGGCTCCGTCGACGGGCAGGTCGAGGTAGCCGTCCAGGCCGGGGTGATCTGGGACGAGTTCGTGGCCCGGGCCGTCGCCGAGGGTTGGAGCGGGATCGAGGCGCTCTCCGGGATTCCCGGTGCGGTCGGTTCCACCCCGATCCAGAACGTCGGCGCCTACGGCCAGGAGGTCTCGGCGACCATCTCCGAAGTCAAGGTCTGGGACCGGCGGCTCCGCGGCATTCGGCGCTTCACGGGCGAGGAGTGCTCATTCGGTTACCGGCACAGCCGGTTCAAGGCGGACCCGAGCCGGTTCGTGGTGCTCGAGGTCAACTTCCGCCTCGAGAACAGCGAGCTCGGCCAACCGGTCCGCTACGCGGAGCTGGCGCGCACCCTCGGCCTTGAGGTGGGGGAGCGGGCGCCGCTCGCCGACATCCGGGATGCGGTGCTGAGACTGCGCAGCGGCAAGGGGATGGTGCTGGATGCCGCAGACCACGACACCTGGAGTGCTGGTTCGTTCTTCACCAATCCGCTGCTGGCGCCGGAGCAGGCGGCTGCGTTGCCCGACGCGGCTCCGCGCTACGCCCAGCCCGACGGCACCGTGAAGACCAGCGCCGCCTGGCTGATCGAGAACGCCGGATTCGGCAAGGGGTTCGCGCTGACGCCGGATGCGGCCGCCAGCCTCTCCACCAAACACACCCTCGCGCTGACGAACCGCGGCAGCGCCGGTGCCGAGGAGGTCCTGGAGTTGGCACGGGCGGTGCGCGACGGCGTCGAGCGGGCGTTCGGCGTCCGGTTGGTCAACGAGCCGGTGCTGGTGGGCTGCACGCTCTGAGTCGGAGTCAGACCTGCCGCTGGGAGGCCGACAGCGCGAGGAAGAAGAGCACGAGCGCCACGGCAATACCGATGAGGATGGTGCCGATCAGGCCCATCACGTAACCCGCCTTGGCCTCACTCATCCCGCCCAGGGGCTGCGGGCTCTCGTTGATCTCACGAACCACGCGCCTGCCGTAGTACAAGGCGAAGGGGCTGGCCAGCAGCGGAAGGCAGAACGACATGCCGCCGAAGAGTGCAACGATGCCCCAGATCAGCGCGGTGTTGGAGTCCTGGTGGGTCGGCGGCGGCGGTGGGAACGGCGTCGGATAGCCCCAGCCAGGGGGCGGCGCTGCCGGCCACGGCTGTTGGGTGTAGCCGGGCGGCGGGGCCTGCCAGCCGGCGGGCGCCTGTCCCGGAGGGGGTGTCGGCTGCTCCGGGGGGATCGGGCCGTTCTGCGGAGCGTCGTTCATGCGCCGGAGTCTTCCACCTCCGTTGCGCTGGCGCGCATGGTTTCAGCTCAGCTGGCGAGCCAGGCGTCGATGTCGGCCATCGCTGTGGCCACCACGTCGGAGGGGGCGCGTGAGGCACGGAAGCTCATCCGAGCCAGCTCGGCGAGCTGGCCGTCCGAGAGGTCGTGCGCAGCGCGCATCGTGGCGTACTGACCTTCGAGCCGAGAGCCGAAGAGGAGGGGATCGTCGGCGCCCAGAGCGATCGTCGCGCCGCCCTCCAGGAGCTGAGGCAACGGCACCGAGGTGAGGTCGCTGTAGACCCCAAGCGCGACGTTGGAGACCGGGCAGATCTCCAGGGCGATGCCCTGGGTCGCGATCCGCTCCAACAACGCGGGGTCCTCGCCGACCCTGACTCCGTGGCCGAGGCGGTCGGCGTGCAGGTGGTCGAGACACGCACGGATGTTCTCCGGGCCGCGCAGCTCGCCGCCGTGCGGTGCGAGCAACAGGTCGGCGCGGCGCGCGATCTCGAAGGCTCGCCCGAAGTCGGCGGTGTTTCCGCGGCGTTCGTCGTTGGAGAGCCCGAACCCGACCACACCGCGGCCCGCGTACTGGCTGGCGAGGCGGGCCAGAGCGCGGGCGTCGAGCGGGTGCCTGGTCCGGTTGGCGGCGATGATCACCGCGATCTGCAGCCCGGTCCGCTCGGACGCGTCGCGGACGCAGTCCAGGACCAGGTCGGTGAAGGCGGTGACGCCGCCGAAGAGTGCGGCATATCCGCTCGGGTCGACCTGGATCTCGAGCCAACGTCCACCGTCGCGGACGTCGTCCTCAGCGGCTTCCAGCACCAGTCGACGGACGTCGTCGGGGGTGCGCAGTACCGAACGTGCGACGTCGTAGAGGCGTTGGAAGCGGAACCAGCCCTTCTCGTCGGCCGCGGAGAGCTGCGGCGGCCACTCCGAGACCAGAGCGTCCGGGAGCGAGATGCCGTCGCGCGCCGCCAACTCGACCAGGGTCTGGTGCCGCATCGACCCGGTGAAGTGCAGGTGCAGGTGCGCCTTGGGCAAGGTGGCCAGATTCCGTCGAAGTTCACCCACGCCAGAACCGTACCGAATGCGTCGGTGCTCCCCTCGCTCTCGCACCCGCCTACGGCGTTAGCTGGAGAGCTTCTCGGCTGCGGCCAGCAGGACGCAGGTGGCGACGGCGTCCATCGCCTCGGTGACGGCCTCGGGTGCCGGGAAGGTCGGGGCCAGGCGGATGTTGCGGTCGCGCGGGTCCTCGCCCTTCGGGAACGACGAGCCGGCCGGGGTCAGCGCGATCCCGGCCTCCTTGGCCAGTTGTACGACCCGGGCCGCGGTGCCGTCGAGCACATCGAGGCTGACGAAGTAGCCACCGGTGGGCTGGGTCCAGGTCGCGACCTCGAGGCCGCCGAGCCGCTCGGCGAGCACCCGCTCCACCTCGGCGAACTTCGGGGCGATGATCTCGCGGTGCTTGACCATGTGCGCGCGCACGCCTTCGGCCGAACCGAAGAACTGGGCGTGGCGCAGCTGGTTCACCTTGTCCGGGCCGATCGCGCCCTTGCCGAGGTGTCCGGTGTACCACTTCACGGTCTCGACCGAGCCGGCCAGGAAGGCGACGCCGGCACCGGCGTAGGTGATCTTCGAGGTGGAGGCGAACATGATCGGCCGGTGCGGGTGGCCCGCCGCGGCGGCCAGCGACAGGATGTCGGCGCTCTTCGCCTCGTCCTCGGTCAGGTGGTGGAACGCATAGGCGTTGTCCCAGAAGATCTTGAAGTCCGGTGCTGCGGTCGGCATCGAGGCGAGTCGGGCGGCGATCTCCTGCGACACGATGGAGCCACTCGGGTTGGCGTAGGTGGGCACGATCCAGATGCCCTTAATGCTCGGGTCGGAGGCGGCGAGTTCCGCGACGGCGTCGACGTCGGGGCCGTCGTCGTTCATCGGGACGGTGACCATCTCGATGCCGAACCACTCGAGCAGGGTGAAGTGCCGGTCGTAGCCGGGCACCGGGCAGATGAAGGTGACCTTCTCCTCCTGGCCCCAGGGGCGTTCGGAGTCGACGCCGCCCTTGAGCCAGAGGTCGACCAGCACCTCGCGCATCATCACCAGGCTGGAGTTTCCGCCGGCGACGACCTGCTCCGGCTCGACCCAGAGCAGGTCGGCGAACATCTCGCGGATCTCGCGGATGCCTTCGAGGCCGCCGTAGTTGCGGACGTCGACGCCGGCTGCGTCCTTGGTGCTCGTCGGCAACGTGAGCAGGCCGTCGGAGAGGTCGAGCTGCGAACTGGCCGGCTTGCCGCGGGTCAGGTCGAGCTTCAGGTCGAGTGCCTTGAGCGCGTCGTACGCAGTGCGCTGTTCGGTCAAGAAGGCAGCCAACTCATCGGCAGACAGGGCGGAGAGGGGCGCAGGGTTCTGGCTCGGCTCGGTCACGAGACCCATGTTTCCACGTGCGCTCCCCGCGCGGCTACGAGGGGCGGCGCGTGGCTGAAGTGGGGCCCATTTGGACTCTGCCTCCGGCTTCGTCATAGACTCATCCCCTGGTGTTTCTCGCCAAGGTTCAGTCATGCCCACCAGCTACCGGGTTTACTGTTCAGAGAAGCACCGAAGGGCACTAGCTCAACTGGCAGAGCATCGGTCTCCAAAACCGAAGGTTGGGGGTTCAAGTCCCTCGTGCCCTGCAAAGCAATGCAGAACCAGCAATGCAGAAACGTCGAGTGATCGGCGAAGCCGAAGAGTCAGTGGAAGGTGGAGAACGTGTCCAACAGCGACGCGGTTCACGAGTCCGGTGGGAAGCCTGAGCGCACCGGGCCGCTGACTTTCATTCGCCAAGCCATTGCCGAACTGCGTAAGGTCGTCTGGCCGACCCAGGAGCAGCTCACCACCTACTTCATCGTGGTGCTGGTCTTCGTGGTCGTGATGATGGCGATCGTCTCGGTCCTGGACCTGGCCTTCGGTCGCTTGGTCTTCGAGGTCTTCGGCGGAGCCGGAAAGCAGTAGTAACGTCGAACGCGGAGGCACACTGCCTACCGCGTTCGCGGTGACATTTCATCAACATGACGGAGCATCACGTGTCGGAGCAGTACGACGAGGTAGCGGTCGAGCCGGTCCAGGAGGAATCTCCTGTTGACGCCGAGCTGACCGACCAGGACGACGTCGTCGAGTCCGAGTTCGATGGCTCCGAGGTCGAAGACGACCTCGACGAGGACGCCGGCGACGCAGCCGAGGACGACGCGCCCGCAGCCGAGCAGCCCGAGGTGGACCCGCTCGAGGCGTGGCGCAACGAGCTGTGGGCCAAGCCGGGCGAGTGGTACGTCATCCACACCTACTCGGGTATGGAGAAGCGGGTCAAGGCGAACCTTGAGAACCGCGTGATCTCGCTCAACATGGAGGACTACATCCACGAGGTCGTGGTCCCCACCGAGGACGTCGCGGAGATCAAGAACGGTCAGCGCAAGACCGTCAACCGCACCCGTTTCGCCGGTTACGTCCTGGTCCGGATGGACCTCACCGACGAGTCGTGGGCAGCTGTGCGCCACACGCCGTCCGTGACCGGTTTCGTGGGTAACAGCCACCAGCCGGTGCCGCTGACCCTCTCCGAGGTCGAGAACTGGTTGGCCCCGACGGTCGCCGCCGAGGTCGAGGCCGAGGCTGCTGCTTCCGGTGCCGAGACCCACACCGCTGCGCCTGCGCGCAAGACGATCGAGGTCGCTGACTTCGACGTCACCGACTCGGTGATGGTGGTCGACGGTCCGTTCGCCACGCTGCACGCGACGATCACTGAGATCAACGCCGAGGCGCAGAGGGTCAAGGCCCTCGTTGAGATCTTCGGCCGGGAGACTCCGGTCGAGCTGAGCTTCAACCAGATCCAGAAGGTCTGAGGCTCACAGCTTCACCCAGGTGGCAGAGGGTGTCCGCCCTCGAGATGACCACGAAACCGCAAGTCAAAAAGGACCCGATTAGACAATGCCTCCCAAGAAGAAGATTGCTGCCCTGGTCAAGGTGCAGCTGCAGGCTGGCTCCGCCACTCCCGCTCCGCCGGTCGGTACCGCTCTCGGTCCCCACGGCGTGAACATCATGGACTTCTGCAAGGCGTACAACGCCCAGACGGAGTCCATGCGTGGAAACGTGATCCCGGTTGAGATCACCATCTACGAAGACCGCACCTTCACCTTCGTGACCAAGACCCCGCCGGCTGCGGAGCTGATCAAGAAGGCCGCTGGTCTGGCGAAGGGCTCGGCTGTCCCGCACAAGGACAAGGTCGGCAAGCTGACCAAGGACCAGGTGCGCGAGATCGCTCAGACCAAGCTTCCTGACCTGAACGCCAACGACATCGACGCAGCCATGCTGATCGTCGAGGGCACCGCCCGCTCCATGGGCGTTACCACCGACTGAATCCCCGTGGGAGGGCCGCGCTGGCCCGCTAACCACATCTCCGTATCGACTTAAGGAATCTCCATGCAGCGCAGCAAGACCTACCGCGCGGCGGCTGAGACGTTCGACAAGAACGAGCTCTACGCCCCGCTGGCCGCGATCAAGATCGCCAAGGCCGCAAGCAAGAAGAAGTTCAACGAGACCGTGGACGTCGTCATGCGACTCGGTGTCGACCCCCGCAAGGCCGACCAGATGGTCCGTGGCACCGTCAACCTGCCGCACGGCACCGGTAAGACCGCCCGCGTCCTCGTGTTCGCCAACGCTGAGAAGGCAGAGGCCGCCCGCGAGGCCGGCGCTGACTTCGTCGGTGGCGACGAGCTCATCGAGAAGGTCAACGGCGGCTGGCTCGACTTCGACGCCGTGGTTGCCACCCCCGACATGATGGGCAAGGTCGGTCGCCTCGGCCGCGTGCTCGGCCCGCGTTCGCTCATGCCGAACCCGAAGACCGGCACCGTGACCCCGGACGTCGCGAAGGCTGTTGCCGACATCAAGGGCGGCAAGATCGAGTTCCGCGTGGACCGTCACTCGAACCTGCACTTCATCATCGGCAAGGCCTCCTTCTCGGAGACCCAGCTCGCTGAGAACTACGCCGCTGCCCTCGAAGAGGTGCTGCGTCTCAAGCCGGCCAGCTCCAAGGGTCGCTACATCAAGAAGGTCACCGTCTCCACGACGATGGGCCCCGGCGTCCAGGTCGACCCGAACCGCACCCGCAACGTTGCGGGCGAGGACGAGGCCTGACGCAGCCGAGCGTCCGCGAGCTTGCTCGTGTGACCGAGGCAAGGACGGCCAGGTCCCGAAAGGGACGTCGGCCTGAGCTTCTGCTCTGAGAACATCCAGAAGGCCCCGAGCGCCAAGGCGCTCGGGGCCTTCTGCATTTCCCGACGCCGGGCCGCGGAGTACGTGCGGGTAGGGCACGATGCGGGCGCTCACCAACTGCGTGGTTGACTTCGGTTCATGTCTCGTAACATCCCCGCGCGTACCGCCGTCGTCGCCGTCACCGTTGCTGTGTTGGCTGTTGCCCTGCTCCTGGGCCTGACCCTCTGGGGCAAGCACGCCCAGGACGAGCAGGGCGAGGGCGGCGCGATGAAGGTACCCGCCGGCTTCACCGCGATCGATGCGGACAAGATCTTCGAGACCATCGCCGACGCGCAGGCGGACGCCGGCTCGTGGCAGGTGACGACCCTTGCCCAGGTACAGGGCCAGGAGCAGGCCAGCAACGTGGTCCAGGTCGAGCGGCGCGGCGACGTTCAGGCGTTCCGGATCCAGATGCCGAACCCAGCCGGGGGAGTGCTCGAGGGCCTGTGGGACGGAACCACCTTCTTTGAGAAGAACCCGCAGGGCAGCGGCGCCACCACCTGGTACTCCTACCCCGCTGGCACCTTCAACGCTGAGGCGCTGAACCGCCTGTCGACCGACGTCGCCGGCCTCCAGGAGGGGTTCACCACCATTGAGGCGAAGGTCGTCGGCACCGAGGTGATCACCGACCTCCAGGACCGCGAGGTGAAGACCGTGAAGTACCGGGTGATCCTGGAGCCGAGCGAGGACGCGGCTGCCCCGGGTGTGGACCCGACGGTGCAGCGGGTGCAGATCGAACTGTGGCTGGACAGCAAGAACCGCCCGGTGCAGCTGCAGAGCGCGGCCCCGACCTCGGGTAGCGAGACCACCACGTACTACTCCGACTACGGCAAGTCCTTCGACATCCAGGCGCCGAGCGCCGACCAGGTCACCGAGCGCAAGCTGGAGACCCAGGACGCCCAGTAGCGCGTGTGGGGCCGTCGATTTGGAGGTGCGTGGACGGCCCCTTAAGCTTCTTCTCGGAAACCAGAGACCGCCGGTCGTCACGCTGCCCGTCAGTGTGCCGAAGGTCCCCGCAAGGGGCGGCCTGCGCAGGTGCCCAGAGCAAGATCCGAGGATCTATCAACGCCCTGAGCGCATGCGCCAGGGCGTTTTGTCTTGGCCGGGCTTGCCCGATCAAGCGCTGCCGCGGAGGTCTCGAACCAACGAAGTAGTTCGGAAGGAGACCCATGGCACGGCCAGACAAGGCAGCTGCTGTGGCAGAGGTTGTTGAGGCATTCAACAACGCTGCCGGCGCTGTACTGACCGAGTACCGCGGTCTCACCGTTGCGGAGCTGCAGCAGCTGCGGCGCTCGCTCGGCGAGAACGCCAACTACGCCGTGGTCAAGAACACGCTTGCTCAGATTGCCGCCAAGGAAGCGGGAATCGAGGGCTTTGACGAGCTCCTTACCGGCCCCACCGCCATCGCCTTCATCGAAGGTGACGTCGTTGAGGCTGCCAAGGGCCTGCGTGACTTTGCCAAGGCGAACCCCGCCCTTGTCATCAAGGGTGGCGTCCTCGACGGCAACTTCCTTGACGCTTCCGAGATCGCCAAGCTGGCCGATCTTGAGTCGCGCGAGGTGCTTCTGGGCAAGCTGGCCGGCGCACTGCTGGCCTCGCTCTCCCAGGCCGTCTACCTGCTCAACGCCCCGATCTCGCAGGCTGCCCGGCTCGCCGGCGCCCTCGAGGCCAAGGCGCAGCAGGACCCCACGATCCTCGCAGGTGGTGCCGGTGCTCCCGCTCCGGTCGACGCCGCCGAGGAAGCCCCGGCCGAGGAGGCCGCCGAGGAGTCCGCTCCTGAGGCGTCCGAAGCCGAGTCCACCGAAGCCTGATCGGGCCGACGTACCACCTGTAACCCTGGCCCGCGGTTAGTACGCCGCGGGGCCACAAACGGAAGGAAACGCCACCATGGCGAAGCTCAGCACCGCAGAGCTGCTCGACGCGTTCAAGGAAATGACCCTCATCGAGCTC
This sequence comes from Nocardioides sp. Bht2, assembly GCF_047308515.1. Lineage (NCBI taxonomy): Bacteria > Bacillati > Actinomycetota > Actinomycetes > Propionibacteriales > Nocardioidaceae > Nocardioides > Nocardioides sp. Bht2. The sequence goes on along the minus strand of NZ_JBLBWI010000001.1, from coordinate 400,981 downwards.
TCCGAGTTCGTTAAGGAGTTCGAGGAGACCTTCGGCGTGACCGCCGCTGCTCCGGTCGCCGTTGCCGCTGCCCCGGCCGCCGGTGGCGCCGGTGAGGCCGCTGCCGAAGAGAAGAGCGACTTCGACGTCGTCCTCGAGGCCGCTGGTGACAAGAAGATCAACGTCATCAAGGAGGTGCGCGGCCTTACCTCCCTCGGTCTGAAGGAGGCCAAGGAGCTCGTCGAGGGTGCGCCCAAGGCGATCCTCGAGGGCGTCGACAAGGCCACGGCCGAGAAGGCGAAGGAAGCCCTCGAAGGCGCCGGCGCCACCGTTTCGGTCAAGTGATTCATCGACGTTCCCGGCTGGTCCCGATCAGCTGAGAGCGTCACGCTTCAGGGCGGTCATCCCACTAGGGGTGGCCGCCCTGCGGCATTTCGTCGTCCCCGGTCAAAGAATTGGAACAGGTTCTGCCAACTACGTGACCGACGTCGCAGAAACCCCGTAACTTTGGCCAGACGCCCGCGTTGACACTCAGGAGTAACTAGCGGGCGGATGGGCTGTGACCTGGGAGGGTTGCTTCGCTGCGCGTCAGCCGAAGTACGACGAAAGAGGGCATCATGGGCGTTGAGATCAAGATCAATGAGCTGACCAAGTCGTTTGGGAAGCAGCTGATCTGGGGTGACGTTTCGCTGACCATCCCGGCCGGTGAGGTCTCGGTCATGCTGGGCCCGTCGGGTACCGGTAAGTCGGTCTTCCTGAAGGCCCTGATCGGCCTGATCAAGCCGGACAAGGGCTCCATCCTGATCGAGGGCACCGACATCGCCTCGTGTTCGGAGAAGGACCTCTACGAGATCCGCAAGCTGTTCGGGGTGCTGTTCCAGGACGGCGCGATGTTCGGCTCGATGAACCTCTACGACAACGTCGCCTTCCCGCTGCGTGAGCACACGAAGAAGAGCGAGTCGGAGATTCGCAACATCGTGATGGAGAAGATGGACCTGGTCGGTCTGATCGGCGCGGAGACGAAGCTCCCCGGTGAGATCTCCGGTGGTATGCGGAAGCGGGCCGGTCTGGCGCGGGCGTTGGTGCTCGACCCCGAGATCCTGCTGATCGATGAGCCGGACTCGGGTCTGGACCCGGTGCGTACGTCCTTCATCAACCAGCTCTTCATCGACCTGAACGCGCAGATCGACGCGACGTTCCTGATCGTGACCCACGACATCAACAGCACCCGGACGGTGCCGGACAACATCGGCCTGCTCTACCACAAGCACCTGGCGATGTTCGGTCCGCGCGAGATGCTGCTGAGCTCGGAGGAGCCGGTGGTGCGTCAGTTCCTGAACGCACAGACCGTGGGCCCGATCGGTATGTCGGAGGAGAAGGACGCCGACGAGCTCGAGGCGGAGAAGGACATGGTCATGCCGCCGCTGCCCCCGATCCCGCTGCAGCTGGAGCCGTCCAGCGGCATTCCGCGCAAGCGGCAGCGTCCGGCCGGTGAATGGTGCCGTCTCAACGGCGTGACGCCGCCCCCCGGATCGTTCGAGTCGGCGAACGCCGGTCTCGCCCCCGGTTCCTGACGCCGTCCATGACGACGACCTCTCGTGTTCTCGCGCCGATCGGGACCGCGGGCAATCTCTTTGCCTTCGGTCTCGACGTCGGCCGCTCGATGTTCCGGCGACCCTTCCAACTGCGCGAGTTCATCCAGCAGGCCTGGTTCATCGCCTCGGTAACGATCATTCCGACCGCGCTGGTCGCGATCCCGTTCGGTGCGGTGATCGCGCTGCAGGTGGGTGGGCTGATCAAGCAGTTCGGGGCGGAGTCGTTCACCGGCTCCGCATCGGTGCTCGCCGTGGTCCGAGAAGCGGGACCGATCGCGACCTCGTTGTTGATCGCGGGCGCCGGCGGTTCGGCGATCGCGGCTGACCTCGGCGCGCGCAAGATCCGCGAAGAGCTCGACGCGATGATGGTGCTGGGGATCGATCCGATCCAACGGCTCGTCGTGCCGCGGGTGCTGGCCTGCATGTTGGTCGCCGTCTTCCTCAACGGTCTGGTCTCCGTCGTCGGTGTCGCCGGAGGTTACTTCTTCAACGTCGTCCTCCAAGACGGCACTCCAGGCGCCTATATAGCCAGCTTCACAGCGCTCGCCCAACTACCAGACCTGTGGCAAGGGATGGCGAAAGCCTTGGTCTTCGGCCTGATCGCAGCGATCGTGGCCTGCTACAAGGGGATGAACGCGGGTGGTGGCCCCAAGGGCGTGGGTGACGCCGTCAACGAGTCCGTGGTGATCACCTTCATGTTGCTGTTCATGGTGAACTTCGTGATGAGCGCGATCTACCTCCAGCTCGTCCCGTCGAAGACAGGGTGAGCCCAGTGGCGAATTTGAAGTCGGTCGTGGACCGACCCGCGAAGCTGCTCGACACGCTGGGCTCCCAACTGGCGTTCTACCTGCGTGCGTTGGCCTGGACCCCGCGCACGATCCGGCGGTACAAGAAGGAGGTCCTGCGGATCCTCGCCGAGGTGACCCTGGGCTCCGGTTCGCTGGCCGTGATCGGCGGCACCGTCGGCGTGATCACGGCGATGTGCTTCTTCACCGGTACCGAGGTGGGTCTGCAGGGCTACGCCGCGCTGAACCAGATCGGCACCGCCGCCTTCTCCGGCTTCGTCTCCGCCTACTTCAACACCCGCGAGATCGCCCCGCTGGTCGCGGGCATCGCATTGGCGGCGACCGTGGGCTGCGGCTTCACCGCACAGCTCGGGGCGATGCGGATCTCCGAGGAGATCGACGCCCTCGAAGTGATGGCGATCCCGTCGCTCCCGTTCCTGGTCACCACCCGGATCATCGGCGGCCTGATCGCGGTCGTTCCGCTCTACATCGTCGGTCTGCTCGCCTCCTACTTCGCGACCCGGCTAACCGTCACCACCTTCTTCGGCCAGAGCGCCGGTACCTACGACCACTACTTCAACCAGTTCCTCCCGCCGGGTGACGTGCTCTGGTCGTTCGGCAAGGTGCTGGTCTTCGCAGTCGTGGTGATCCTGATCCACTGCTACCACGGCTACAACGCCAGCGGTGGTCCGGCGGGCGTCGGCGTCGCGGTGGGCCGCGCGGTCCGTACCTCGATCGTGGCCATCAACGTGATCGACCTCTTCTTGTCGATGGCGATCTGGGGCACCAGCACCACAGTCAGATTGGCGGGCTAGCGATGAACAAGGTCCTGGCTCAACACAAGGTGATCGGCCTCGTCTTCCTGGCGCTGATCCTGACCGGCATCTGGTTCACCGGTGCGATCTTCAGCAAGAAGTTCGTCGACTACGACGAGGTCACCCTGGAGGCCTCGAACGTCGGTCTGGCGCTGCCCTCGCGGGCCGACGTCAAGATCCGCGGCGTGATCGTGGGGGAGGTACTGGAGACCAAGAACGTGCGCGGGCGCGCCGAGCTGGTCCTCGGGCTCTACCCGGAGAAGATCGACACGATCCCGGAGAACGTCACCGCACGGATCGAGCCGAAGACCCTCTTCGGCGAGAAGTACGTCGCGCTCCAGGTCCCGGCGCAGCCGTCGACGCGCGCGATCCGGGCCGGTGGGCGGATCACCCAGACCGTGCTGAGCACCGAGGTCGAGGAAGCCCTCAACGACCTGTACCCCCTGCTACGTACGGTCTCGCCCGGCGACCTCAACAAGACCCTGACCGCGCTGGCCACGGCGCTGGAAGGCCGCGGCGAGGCTCTCGGCGGCAACCTCGAGGTGCTCGACAACTACCTGAAGCGGATGAACCCCCAGCTCCCGAAGCTGGTCGAGGACATCAAGCTCACCGGGCAGGTCTCGGACGTCTACAACGACGTGATCCCGGAGATCGCCTCCATCCTGCGCAACTCGATCCTGACCGGGAAGACCCTGACCACGAAGGAGAAGGAGCTCACCCGGTTGTTCCGCGACGTCTCCAAGTTCTCCGGTGTGACCGGAGCCTTCCTGGCCAAGAACGAGGAGAACCTGGTCCGCGTCGCCGACCTCGGCGCACAGCAACTGCGGGTCCTGGCCAAGTACTCGCCGAGCTTCCCGTGCCTGGTCAAGGGCATCGTCGGTGCCGGGGCGGGGCAGGCCGAGGCCTTCCGCGGCCAGACCTTGCACATCAACCTCGAAGTCGTTCCGAACCAGCCGCGCAAGTACGGACCGCAGGACAAGCCGCGGTTCGGCGCCAAGAACGGGCCCTACTGCGGCACCTTGCCGAACGTGCCGTACAACCAGGCGAACCCGTACCGGAACCCGCCGAACTTCGACGACGGCGTCGACGAGCCGACCGGCAAGGGCATCATGCGTACGCTGCCCGGCTTCGATGTCAGCACCACCGCCGGCGGTGCGGCCGAGGCCGCGCTGGCCCGCGGTCTGCTGGCCGCGCAGTTGGGGGAGCCCAGCAGTGAGGTCTCCGACCTCGGGGTGCTGCTCTACGCGCCGCTGCTGCGCGGCACGGAGGTGAGCGTCAAGTGATCGGGCTCGACAAGAAGACCAGCGCAGATCTGGTCAAGCTGATCATCTTCGTGATCGTCACGATGCTGGCCACCAGCGTCTTGGTCGTGATCATCGGCAACCTCGGTGGTGGCAGTTCGCGGAACTTCCGCGCGGACTTCGTCGACGCCACCGGTGTGGTCAAGGGCGACGACGTCCGGATCGCCGGCGTCAAGGTCGGCACCGTCAAGGACGTCGAGATCGTCGACCGGACCCGGGCTCGGGTCACCTTCTCGGTCGAGGACCACGCGGCAGTCACCGACGACACGCATGTCGCGATCCGGTACCGCAACCTGGTCGGCCAGCGGTACCTCTCGCTGACCCAGCGCGGCGACGGCGGCGGCAACCTCAAGGAGGAGACGGTGATCCCGGTCGCCAAGACCTCCCCGGCCCTCGACCTCACGGTGCTGTTCAACGGCTTCAAGCCGCTCTTCCAGGCGCTTTCGCCGCAAGACCTCAACCAGCTCTCCTACGAGGTGATCCAGGTCTTCCAGAACGAGGGCGGCACCGTCGAGGGGCTGCTCGGCCACACCGCGGAGGTCACCCAGACCCTCGCTGCGCGTGACCAGGTGATCGGTGACCTGATCGTCAACCTCAACGACGTGCTGGTCACCATCGGCGACCGCGACGACGAACTCTCCACTCTGATCGTCAACCTCAAGACCCTGGTCTCGGGGCTCCGCGACGACCGCCAGGAGATCCTCGGGTCGCTCGACAACATCTCCGAGTTGTCGGAGCAGACCGCCGACCTGGTCGACGGCGTCCGCGAACCGTTCGTCAACGACGTCAAGGCGCTGCGCAAGTTCGCCGGCAACCTGAGCAAGGGCCGGGCGGAGATCGACCGGGCGTTGCAGGTGCTGCCGATCAAGCTGACCAAGATCGGGCGCACCGCCACCTACGGTTCGTGGTTCAACTTCTTCCTCTGCTCGGTGGAGGGCCAGGTCAAGGTCGGGCCGCTGCCTGCGCTCACCGTCAACTACCCACCGACGGAATCGCTGACTCCGAAGAGGTGTTTCCTTTCATGAGTAAGCCATTTCGTGAGCGCAACCCCGTCGTGATCGGCGCGATCAGCATCGCCGTCCTCGCGGCGCTGATGCTGGCCGCCTTCCGGGCCGGTGACCTGCCGTTGATCGGTGGGGGCGACACCTACCACGCCGCCTTCGCCGAGGCCGGTGGCCTGAAGTCCGGCGATGAGGTCCGGATCGCCGGCGTCCGCGTCGGCAAGGTCGAGAAGGTGGCCCTGGACGGCGACCACGTCCAAGTCACCTTCCGGATCGAGAAGGACGCCGCGTTCGGAGCGGACTCCGCTGCCTCGATCAAGGTCAAGACCCTGCTGGGCGCCATGTTCCTGGCCATCGAGCCGCGCGGCTCGGGGCAGATGAAGGAGGGCACCGAGATCCCGGTCGAGCGGACGTCGTCGCCCTACAACGTGGTCGACGCCTTCACCGGGCTCGCCGAGACGTCGGAGGACATCGACGTCGAGCAGCTCAAGACGTCGCTGGCCACGTTGACCGACCTCGCTGCGAACACCCCCGAGGAGTTCCAGGCCGCGCTCAAGGGTGTCTCGGCGCTGTCGCAGAACCTGGCGGCCCGCGACGAGCAGATCAACACCCTGCTCAAGAACCTGCGCAAGGTCTCCGGCGTGCTGGGCGACCGCGACGCTGACATCGTCACGCTGATGAAGGACGCCGACGTCCTCTTCAAGGCGCTCGTCGGACGTCGCGACGCGATCCACAAGCTGCTGGTCTCGACGTCGAAGATGTCGCAGGAGCTCACCGCTCTGGTCCGCGACTCCAAGGCCGACCTGAAGCCGGCGCTGACCAACCTCGACACCGTCGTCCGGGTGCTGCTCAAGAACCAGGACAACCTCGACGAGTCGCTCCGCCTGATGGCCCCGTTCTATCGAGTCTTCGCCAACACCCTGGGCAACGGTCCGTGGTTCGACACCTGGATCACGAACATGCCGCCGCCCCCGCAGATCGGAGGTGGTCGGTGATGAAGCGGTTGATCATCCCGGGCCTGATCGTGGCGCTGCTGATCGCGGCCGCGTTCACCATGTTCGGTGGCGACGAGCGTAAGTACGTGACGGCGTCGTTCCCGCGGACGGTGGCGATCTACGAGGGCTCCGAGGTCCGGGTCCTGGGCGTCGGCGTCGGGCAGGTCGAGTCGGTGGAGCCGCAAGGCACCAGCGTCAAGGTGAAGATGTCCTACGACGCCTCGGTGAACCTGCCGGCCGATGCGCAGGCGGTGATCGTCTCGCCGAGCGTGGTCGGTGACCGCTTCGTCCAGCTGACCCCGGTCTACAAGGGCGGCGAGAAGCTGAAGGACAACGGCGTCATCAAGGAGACCAGCATGCCGCTGGAGCTCGACGAGATCTACGGCAGCATCGACGACCTGGTCGTCGCGCTGGGCCCGGAGGGCGCCAACAGCGACGGTGCCTTGACCCAGCTGCTCGAGGTCACCGCCGAGAACTTCAAGGGCCAAGGTGCCAAGGTCAACAGCACGATCAAGGACCTGGGCAAGCTGACCGGCACTCTGGAGAACAACAAGGACGAACTGTTCGGCGCGGCCGAGGAGCTGGAGGGCTTCATCAGCACGCTGGCCGACAACGACCAGCTCGTCCGCGACTTCAGCTCCTCGATGAGCGAGGTCTCCAAGCTGCTCTCCGGCGAACGTGAAGAACTCTCCGCCTCGCTGAGCAACATCAGCCAGGCGTTGGGCCAGGTCAACTCGTTCGTCAAGGACAACGAGGCCCTGCTGGGCAAGAACATCAAGGGTCTGAACCGGATCTCCAAGACGCTGGTGAAGCGGCGCGGTGAGCTGGACGAGATCCTCCGGATCGGGCCGTTGGCGCTGAACAACCTGGCGCTGACCTACAACCCGCAGTCGGCGACCCTGGACACCTCGGCGAACCTGGAGAACCTGGCCCACATGGTGGTCAGCAACCCGTCGCTGATCCTCTGCTCGATCGTCGGCACCGCCGACCCGACCGGGGTCACCTGTGGCCTGATCGAGACCCTGCTCGGGGGCCTCAAGCGAGCCGGTACGCCGGAGCGCCTGGCTGACCCCTCACTCGACTCTCTGCTGGGGGTGGCCCGATGAGCACGGTGCGACGTTTCACCCCGACCGTCAGCGGTCTGCGGATGGCTCTGCTGGCCGGTCTGGTGCTGACCCTGACCTCCTGTGGTTTCAGCGTCTACAAGATGCCGCTGCCCGGTGGGGCCGACGTCGGCAGCGACCCGATCAAGGTCACCGTCACCTTCCCCGACGTGCTCGACCTGGTGCCGCAGTCGACCGTCAAGGTCAACGACATCACGGTCGGCAAGGTCAGCGACGTCAAGTTGGTGGGCTACCAGGCAGAGGTCGAGCTGACCCTGCGCAAGGACGTCGACCTGCCCGACAACGCCGAGGCGGAGATCCGCCAGACCTCGCTGCTGGGCGAGAAGTTCGTCTCGCTCAACGCGCCTGCCGACCCGACGTCGGACCGGCTCGGCAACGGCGACCGGATCGGCGTGAAGCGGACCAACCGCAACCCCGAGGTGGAGGAGGTGCTGAGCGCGCTCAGCCTGGTCCTCAACGGTGGTGGCGTCGCCCAACTCAAGGTGATCAGCAGCGAGCTCAACAAGGCACTCGAAGGCCGGGAAGGCAGCGCTCGTTCGGTGCTGACCCAGCTGGAGACCTTCATGGGCGAGCTAAACAAGAACAAGCACAACATCGTCACCGCGATCGAACGGCTCAACGATCTTTCGGTCAGCGCCAACAAGCAACGCGACACGATCAACGCCGCTCTCGACGAGCTGCCGGCCGCGGTCGAGTCGTTGGACGCGCAGCGTGGTGACCTGGTCAAGATGCTCCAGGCGTTGAGCAAGCTCGGCAACACCGGTACCCGGGTGATCAAGGTGTCGAAGGCCGGCACCATCGATGCCCTGACCCAGCTCCAGCCTGTGCTCAGCCAGTTGGCGGCCAGCGGCGACAGCTTCGCCGAGGCGTTCCACGTCTTCCTGACCTATCCCTTCGTGGACGAGGCCGTCGGCCGCGACCCGGAGATGGCGAAGAGCCTGCACATGGGCGACTTCGTGAACCTCTCGATCAAGCTGGACGTCCGGCTGCTCGACACCACGGGCAACGGCATCCTGCCCACCCTGTTGCCGACCGAGATCGACCCCGGGCACGTGGTCAACGACGTGCTCAGCTGCCTGAGCGCGGGCAACCTGAGCGCCCCGGCCTGTAAGCGGGTGCTCGCGGTGCCGACCAATCTGCTGCAGCTGCTCTCGCTCTGTGCCCAGGAGAAGAACCAGGACAAGGCGGTCTGTGGGCTACTCGCTCCGATCCTCCGTCCCGGTCAGGCCGGTGGCCTGCTGCCGATGCCGAAGCAGGCACCTGGCCAGGGTTCGGGCGACGCCGGCTCCGAGGACGCCGTCAAGAGCCTGCTCGGCTCGCTCGGTCTGGGCCGTGCCGGCCGGCCCGAGCTCGAGGTGAAGGTCGGTGACCTCGGGGCTGAGTACGACCCGACGCTGGCCGGACTGATGCTGCGAGGAGTGGCCCAATGATCACCCGACGCACCCGCATCCAGCTGACCATCTTCGCGTTGATCACGGTGATCGGCGTCGCCTTCGTCGGCGCGCGCTATGCACGTCTCGACAGGCTCTTCCTGGACACCTCGTACACCGTGGTGGCGCACTTCCCGGACTCGGGCGGCATCTTCGAAGGTGCTGGCGTCACCTACCGGGGCACCACGATCGGTCGGGTGGGTGAGATGGAGCTGACCGACGACGGCGTCGATGTCCACCTGGAGATCGACAACAAGTGGGACAAGATCCCCGCCGACACCATCGCCGAGGTGGCGAACCGGTCCGCGGTCGGCGAGCAGTACGTCGACCTGCAGCCGAACGTCAGCAAGGGCCCCTACCTGCGCAACAACGCGGAGATCGACGAGCCGAACACTCGGATCCCGATCCCGGCCGCGAAGCTGATCGCGGATGTGGCGACGACGGCGGGCTCGGTCGACCGCGACGCGCTACGGACCGTTGTCGAGGAGCTCGGCCTCGCCTTCGACGGCACCGGGGAGGACCTCGGCCAGATCATCGACACCTCGAACGCGTTCATCGAGACGGCGGACGCCAACTTCGACCTGACCACGTCGCTGATCCGTGACTCCAACAAGGTGTTGGGCACCCAGCTGGACCTGGCGCAGTCGATCAAGAGCTTCGCCACCAACCTGGATCTGTTCACCACAACCTTGGCCGGCTCCGACAAGGACCTGCGGACGATCATCGACACGGGTTCGGAGACCGCGAACACGCTGCGGCGGTTCATCGAGGAGAACGACATCGATCTGACCTCGCTGCTCAACAACCTGCGCACCACCAGCGAGGTGGTGGTCAAGCGGTTGGACGGCGTCGAGCACCTGTTGGCGATCTACCCGTACGTGGTCGAGGCCGGGATGACGGTGGTCTCCAAGGACCCGGAGACCGGTCTGCGCGACGCCCACTTCGGCCTGATCCTGACCCCGCACCAGCTCTGCCACAAGGGCTACGAGGGCACCGATCAACGTAACCCGGCCAACGGCGAATGGCGCGATCTCAACACCGACGCTCGATGCAGCGACCCGAACGCCACCCCGCGTGGCGCGGCCGCAGCTCCGAAGCGGGCACCGGCGAACTACCGGGCTCCCGTCGTGGCGACGCTCGACGACGACCAACTGGTCTGGGCCCCCGGCGTGGACGGCAAGCGTGCGGCGAACTCTGCCGGTAGCGTGAGCACCTCGCGGGGCGCAGCGACGTGGGAGTGGTTGCTGCTCCGGACCAGCGGAGGGGCGAAGGCGGAGAGTGTTGGTTGATGAGGGTTCGGGGACCGGTCTGCGGTCACCGTTGCTGACGCGTGTCCTGGCCGGAGTACTCGGCCTGCTGCTGGTCGCCTCGGTGGTCTGGCTGGTGGTCGCCGCACGCGACGCCTCCGACGACTCCGAGTCGCCGCAGCAGGGCCGCGACGCGGTGATGGTTGCGGCTCGTGCCTACACCCTCGCCGCCTCCAACTACTCGCCCGACGACCTCGACGACAGCAAGCAGCTGACCGGCTACCGTGACCGGGTCGCCCCGCTGATCACCGCGAGCTACAAGCCGGCGCTCGACGCCTGGTTGGCGCGGTACACCGATCTCGTCGTGCAGGGGCTCCGGGTGGAGACCGTGGTCGACCGGGTCGGCGTCGAGGAGATGGACTCCGACTCGGCCAGCGTCCTGGTCGGTGGCTCCTCGGTGAGCAGCCTGGAGAAGCAGGTCCTGGAGGACAGCGGCTTCACCAAGCGGCTCCGCCTGGTCAAGGTGGGTGGTCGCTGGCTCGTCAACGACGACCCGGAGGACCTCGCCGTGGCTGCCGGCCAGCCGGGGACCCCGCAGGGGACGCCGAGCGCTGAGCCCACCGAGACCCCGAACTCGAAGGGGACGCAGGAGTGAGCGCCAGCTGGTACGACGTCCTGGGTGTCTCCCGCGACGCCTCCACCGAACAGATCCGCGACGCCTGGCGTGACGCGATCGCCGACTTCGACCCCACCGATCGCCGGTTCGGGCTCTACAACGACGCTGCCAAGGTCCTCCTGGACGCCGAGGCCCGCGCCGCCTATGACCTGACCCTCCCGGAGCCAGAGCCAGAGCCAGAGCCAGAGCCGGAGCCGGAGCCAGAGCCGGAGCCGGAGTCGGAGTCGGTGGCAGCGTCGGATTCCGCGGTAGTAGCGGACGACGCGCCGGACGACGACGAACTGGCCGATGACGACCTCGACGACGTCGAGGAGGACGACGACGACTTCGACGACGAGCTCGAGGAGATCGACCCGAACGCACCGGACCGACGGGAGCGGGCGAGCGGGGTGCCGCCGGTCGTCGATCCTGCGGGGGCGACGCGGCAGCGTCCGGTGCCGGCCTGGCTGCTGATCGCGTTGGCGTTGGCCACGCTGGTCTGCGCCGGGGTCGCCGGTTACTTCCAGTTCGCCAGCAACGACTCCGACGACGTCGAGGAGTCGATCGCGGAGGCTCGGACCGCCGCGTCCGAGCACTTCGGCGACGTGCTCACCTACCGCTGGGACGACCTGGAGGGGGCCCGCAAGCGGGCCGCCGCGATCCTCACCCCGAGCTACTACGAGAGCAGCTTCGCCAAGACCTGGAGCCTGGTCCAAGCCAGTGCCAAGGAGGTCAAGGCGGTGGTGACCACCACCGTACTGGCGACCGGAGTGGTCCGAGCCTCAGACGACGGGCAGCGGGTCGAACTGGTCGCTGTGTTACGCAATGAAGCCAGCAACGCATCGGGGGACAAGGGCACCGGGTTCATCATGGTCGGGCTGACCATGGTGGAGAAGAGCGGCAGTTGGCTCGTCGACGACATCACCGGCATCGAGAGCAACGACTCCGGCTCCGAAGGCCAGGACGGCGCCTCTGAGCAGGGTGGCGCGACGCCGCCTGCCACGCCGGGCGCGGACCCGCAGAGCTCGCCCGCCGAATGAGCTGATCGCACCGCCCAGCACGGGAAAGTTCTCCCGTGCTGGGGGTGGCGGCTTGACCTCGATGGGCTTCACGGTTCATCATCATCGGGCAGCAGCGCATCGATCTTTCTGTGATCCATGCGCGAGGGGTTGTGGACGTTGCAAGGACCCTGTACGATAGATCCTTGCGCCTGCCCTCAAATGCTTTCCCGCCTGCCCGGTGGCTGGTTAGTGGTGGACCGGCGTCACATAAAGAGCGAATTCCTTGAAGGACACACTCTTGGCCGCGCGCGCTGAAGCAGCAAGCAACAACCCACGTCGCATCTCCTTTGCAAAGATCACCGAGCCGCTTGAGGTCCCGCAGTTGCTGGCCCTCCAGACCGACAGCTTCGACTGGCTGATCGGTAACGAGCGGTGGCAGCAGTCGGTCGCAGACCGCCAGGCTGCCGGTGAAGACGTATCCACCAAGTCGGGTCTGACTGAGATCTTCGAAGAGATCTCGCCGATCGAAGACTTCTCCGAGACGATGTCTCTCTCGTTCGAGAACCCCGTCTTCTACGACCCCAAGTACACCGTCGAGGAGTGCAAGGAGAAGGACTTCACCTACTCCGCACCCCTCTACGTCTCGGCTGAGTTCACCAACAACGACACTGGTGAGATCAAGGGCCAGACGGTCTTCATGGGTGAGTTCCCGCTGATGTCCGACAAGGGCACCTTCGTCATCAACGGCACCGAGCGTGTCGTCGTCTCGCAGCTGGTCCGTTCGCCCGGTGTCTACTTCGAGCGTGCCGCTGACAAGACCTCCGACAAGGACATCTTCACCGCCAAGGTGATCCCGTCGCGTGGTGCGTGGCTCGAGTTCGAGATCGACAAGCGCGACCTGGTCGGCGTCCGTCTCGACCGCAAGCGCAAGCAGAACGTCACGGTCCTGCTCAAGGCGTTCGTCGCCGTCGCCGAGGAGACCGGCGAAGAGTACGACTACGAGGCAGTCATGGCTGACCTCAGCCAGTACGAGTCGATCCAGCTGACCTTGGAGAAGGACAACACCTCCGGTCCGGACGACGCGCTGCTCGACATCTACCGCAAGCTGCGCCCGGGCGAGCCGCCGACGCGTGAAGCCGCGCTCACCCTGTTGAAGAACTACTACTTCAACCCGAAGCGCTACGACCTGGCCAAGGTCGGTCGTTACAAGATCAACAAGAAGCTCGGTCAGGTCGAGGCGTTCGACCAGCAGACCCTGACCATCGCCGACGTCGTCGCCGCGATCCGCTACATCGTCCGCCTGCACAACGGCGACGAGGTTGCCGTGGACGGCCAGGGCACCGTGCTCGTCGACGCCGACGGCAAGGACATCGAGGTCCGCGCCGACGACATCGACCACTTCGGTAACCGTCGTATGCGTACCGTCGGTGAGCTCATCCAGAACCAGCTCCGTACCGGTCTGGCTCGGATGGAGCGCGTAGTCCGCGAGCGGATGACGACTCAGGACGTCGAGGCGATCACGCCCCAGTCCCTGATCAACATCCGCCCCGTGGTCGCTGCGCTCAAGGAGTTCTTCGGAACCTCGCAGCTCTCGCAGTTCATGGACCAGACCAACCCGATCGCCGGTCTGACCCACAAGCGCCGCCTCTCCGCGCTCGGCCCGGGTGGTCTCTCCCGTGACCGCGCCGGCATGGAGGTCCGCGACGTCCACACCTCGCACTACGGCCGGATGTGCCCGATCGAGACCCCTGAAGGTCCCAACATCGGTCTGATCGGTTCGCTCGCGTCGTTCGGTCGGATCAACCCGTTCGGTTTCGTCGAGACGCCCTACCGTCGCGTCGAGAACGGTGCGCTCACCGACCAGATCGACTACCTGACCGCCGACGACGAGGACAAGTTCGTCATCGCCCAGGCCAACGCGGCGCTCGACGAGAACAACCGGTTCGCCGACGAGCGGGTGCTCGTGCGCCAGCGTCTCGGTGAGGTCTCCGAGGTCCTCGCGGCCGAGGTCGACTACATGGACGTCTCCCCGCGCCAGATGGTGTCGGTGGCGACCGCCCTGATCCCGTTCCTCGAGCACGACGACGCCAACCGTGCACTCATGGGTGCCAACATGCAGCGTCAGGCGGTGCCGCTGATCCGTAGCGACGCCCCGTTCGTGGGTACCGGCATGGAGTACCGCGCCGCGGTCGACGCCGGTGACGTCGTCACCGCGACGAAGGCCGGTGTGGTCCAGTCGGTCTCCGCCGACCTGATCGAGACGATGAACGACGACGGCACGTACTCCTCGTACCGCCTCGCCAAGTTCAAGCGCTCGAACCAGGGCACCTGCATCAACCAGCGCCCGCTGGTCGCCGAGGGTGAGCGGCTCGAGATCGGTTCGCCGATCGCCGACGGTCCGTGCACCGACGACGCCGAAATGGCGCTGGGACGCAACCTGCTGGTCGCGTTCATGCCCTGGCAGGGTCACAACTACGAGGACGCGATCATCCTGTCGCAGCGCCTCGTCCAGGAAGACATGCTCACCTCGATCCACATCGAGGAGCACGAGGTCGACGCTCGCGACACCAAGCTGGGCCCTGAGGAGATCACCCGGGACATCCCGAACGTCTCCGACGAGAACCTGGCCGACCTCGACGAGCGCGGCATCATCCGGATCGGCGCGGAGGTCACCACCGGTGACATCCTCGTCGGCAAGGTGACCCCGAAGGGCGAGACCGAGCTGACCCCCGAAGAGCGCCTGCTGCGCGCCATCTTCGGCGAGAAGGCTCGCGAGGTCCGCGACACCTCGATGAAGGTCCCGCACGGTGAGTCCGGAACCGTCATCGGCGTCCGGGTCTTCGACCGTGAGGACGGCGACGAGCTGCCGCCCGGCGTCAACCAGCTGGTCCGTGTCTACGTGGCGCAGAAGCGCAAGATCTCGGTGGGTGACAAGCTCGCCGGTCGTCACGGGAACAAGGGCGTTATCGCCAAGATCCTGCCGATCGAGGACATGCCGTTCATGGAGGACGGCACCCCGGTCGACGTGATCCTGAACCCGCTCGGTGTTCCGCGTCGTATGAACATCGGTCAGATCCTCGAGCTGCACCTCGGTTGGCTCGCCAAGCAGGGTTGGGACCTTGACCTCTCCGAGGACAAGTCCGACGCCGCCTGGAAGCAGCGTCTGATCAGCATCGGTGCGGACAAGGCTGCGCCGGGTACCAAGGTCGCCACTCCGGTGTTCGACGGTGCCCGCGAGGACGAGATCATCGGCCTCCTCGACGCCACCCTGCCGAACCGTGACGGCGACCGCCTGATCGACCACACCGGTAAGGCGCGGTTGTTCGACGGTCGTACCGGTGAGCCGTTCCCGGACCCGGTCGCGGTCGGCTACAAGTACATCCTGAAGCTGCACCACCTCGTGGACGACAAGATCCACGCCCGCAGCACCGGTCCGTACTCGATGATCACCCAGCAGCCGCTCGGCGGTAAGGCCCAGTTCGGTGGCCAGCGCTTCGGTGAGATGGAGGTCTGGGCGATGGAGGCGTACGGCGCCGCCTACGCCCTGCAGGAGCTCCTCACCATCAAGTCCGATGACGTGCCCGGTCGTGTCAAGGTCTACGAGGCGATCGTCAAGGGCGAGAACATCCCCGACTCCGGTATCCCCGAGTCGTTCAAGGTTCTCGTCAAGGAAATGCAGTCGCTGTGCCTCAACGTCGAGGTGCTGAGCCAGGACGGTTCGCGCATCGAGATGCGCGACGCGGAGGAAGACGTCTTCCGCGCCGCCGAGGAACTGGGCATTGACCTGTCCCGGCGCGAGCCCAGCTCGGTCGAAGAAGTCTGATGATCTCGACAGGCTCGATCGCCGGCCTTCTGGCTTCGGTTGTCGAGCTTGTCGAGACACAGTCCACAGTCTTGAACCACCATTTCTAACGAAGGACAACAGCCATCGTGCTTGATGTGAACTTCTTCGACCAGCTTCAGATCGGCCTGGCCACCCCGGACGACATCCGTACCTGGAGCCACGGCGAGGTCAAGAAGCCGGAAACCATCAACTACCGCACGCTCAAGCCCGAGCGTGACGGCCTCTTCTGCGAGAAGATCTTCGGTCCCACCCGGGACTGGGAGTGCTACTGCGGTAAGTACAAGCGGGTCCGCTTCAAGGGCATCATCTGCGAGCGCTGCGGCGTCGAGGTGACCCGTTCCAAGGTGCGTCGTGAGCGCATGGGCCACATCGAGCTGGCCGCGCCGGTCACCCACATCTGGTACTTCAAGGGCGTTCCGTCGCGCTTGGGTTACCTGCTGGACCTGGCGCCGAAGGACCTCGAGAAGGTCATCTACTTCGCTGCCTACATGATCACCGCCGTCGACGAGGACGCGCGTCACCGCGACCTCGCCGCGCTGGAAGGCAAGATCGACCTCGAGCGCACCCGCCTGGAGAACCGTCGCGACTCCGCGATCGACGACCGGGCCAAGAAGCTCGAGGAGGACCTCGCCACCCTGGAGGCCGAGGGCGCCAAGTCCGACGCCAAGCGGAAGGTCAAGGACGGCGCGGAGCGCGAGATGGCGCAGCTGCGCAAGCGCTCCGACAACGAGATCGCCCGCCTCGACGAGGTGTGGAGCACGTTCAAGAGCCTCAAGGTCCAGGACCTGATGGGCGACGAGCTGCTCTACCGCGAGATGAAGTCGTGGTTCGGCAAGTACTTCGAGGGCCACATGGGCGCAACCGCGATCCAGAAGCGCCTGCAGACGTTCGACATCGAGGCTGAGGTCGAGAGCCTGCGCGACACCATTGCCAACGGCAAGGGTCAGCGCAAGGTCCGCGCGCTCAAGCGCCTCAAGGTCGTCGACGCGTTCCGCAAGACCGGGAACAGCCCGCTGGGCATGGTCCTCGACGCCGTCCCGGTGATCCCGCCGGACCTGCGCCCGATGGTGCAGCTCGACGGTGGCCGGTTCGCGACCTCGGACCTCAACGACCTCTACCGTCGCGTGATCAACCGGAACAACCGACTCAAGCGCCTGCTTGACCTCGGTGCTCCCGAGATCATCGTGAACAACGAGAAGCGGATGCTCCAGGAGGCCGTTGACTCGCTGTTCGACAACGGTCGTCGTGGTCGCCCGGTGACCGGTCCGGGCAACCGCCCGCTCAAGTCGCTCTCCGACATGCTCAAGGGTAAGCAGGGTCGTTTCCGTCAGAACCTGCTCGGCAAGCGCGTCGACTACTCGGGTCGTTCGGTGATCGTCTCGGGTCCGACCCTGAAGCTGCACCAGTGTGGTCTGCCCAAGCAGATGGCCCTGGAGCTCTTCAAGCCCTTCGTGATGAAGCGCCTGGTCGACCTGTCGCACGCTCAGAACATCAAGTCCGCCAAGCGGATGGTCGAGCGCGCGGTGCGGGCCGAGGTCTGGGACGTCCTGGAAGAGGTCATCAGCGAGCACCCGGTGCTGCTGAACCGTGCACCTACCCTGCACCGTCTGGGCATCCAGGCCTTCGAGCCGCAGCTCATCGAAGGTAAGGCCATCCAGCTTCACCCGCTCGTGTGTGGCGCGTTCAACGCCGACTTCGACGGTGACCAGATGGCTGTCCACCTGCCGCTGTCGGCAGAGGCGCAGGCCGAGGCTCGCATCCTGATGCTCTCGACCAACAACATCCTCAAGCCGTCGGACGGCCGTCCGGTGACGATGCCGTCGCAGGACATGATCATCGGTCTGTTCTTCCTCACCACCCTGCGTGAGGGCCAGCCGGGCGAGGGCCGTGCCTTCTCCTCGCAGGCCGAGGCGATCATGGCGTTCGACCGTCGCGAGATCAGCCTGCAGAGCCTGATCAAGCTGAAGATCGACGACGAGATCGTTGAGACGACCCTTGGCCGTACCTACTTCAACGACACGCTGCCGGACGACTACCGGTTCGTGAACGAAGAGGTCGGTAAGAAGCAGTTGGGCGCGATCGTCAACGACCTCGCCGAGCGCTACACCAAGGTCGAGGTCGCCGCCGCGCTGGACGCGCTCAAGGACACCGGCTTCCACTGGGCCACCCGGTCCGGCGTCACCGTCTCCATCGACGACGTCACGACCCCGGCCAACAAGCCGGAGATCCTGGCCGGCTACGAGGCGCAGGCCGCCAAGGTGCAGAAGCAGTTCGAGCGTGGTCTGGTCACCGACGAGGAGCGCCGCCAGGAGCTCATCGAGATCTGGACCCAGGCCGCTGCCGAGATCGGTAAGGCCATGGAGGCCAACTTCGACAAGGCCAACCCGATCTACATGATGGTCGACTCCGGTGCATCTGGAAACATGAACCAGATCCGCCAGGTCGCCGCCATGCGTGGTCTGGTGGCCAACCCGAAGGGTGAGATCATCCCGCGGCCGATCAAGTCGAACTTCCGCGAGGGTCTGACCGTTCTCGAGTACTTCATCGCTACCCACGGTGCCCGTAAGGGTCTTGCCGACACCGCGCTGCGTACCGCCGACTCGGGTTACCTGACCCGTCGTCTGGTGGACGTCTCGCAGGACGTCATCATCCGTGAGGACGACTGTGGCACCGAGCGTGGTCTGCCCAAGGTGATCGGCGTCGCCGGTCCCGACGGTGTGGTCCGCAAGGACGAGAACGCCGAGACCGCCGCCTACGCCCGCACCGCGGCCGTCGACACCGCTCACCCGACCTCGGGTGAGGTGCTCGTCTCCGCCGGTGAGGACCTGGGTGACGTCAAGATCGCCGAGCTCATCGAGGCCGGCGTGACCGAGGTCAAGGTCCGTTCCGTCCTCACCTGTGAGGCCGCGACCGGTACCTGCGCCAAGTGCTACGGCCGTTCGTTGGCCACCGGCAAGCTGGTCGACATCGGTGAGGCCGTCGGCATCATCGCCGCCCAGTCCATCGGTGAGCCCGGTACCCAGCTGACCATGCGTACCTTCCACACCGGTGGTGTGGCGTCGGCCGACGACATCACGCAGGGTCTGCCCCGAGTCGTGGAGCTCTTCGAGGCCCGGACCCCCAAGGGTCTGGCCCCGATCTCCGAGGCCGCTGGTCGGGTCCAGATCGAGGATGGCGACAAGACCCGCAAGGTCGTCGTCACCCCCGACGACGGCTCCGAGCCGATCGAGTACCCGGTCAGCCGGCGTTCGCGCCTGCTGGTCCAGGACGGCGACCACGTCGAGGTCGGCGACCGGTTCACCCAGGGAACGGAGGACCCGAAGGAGGTCCTGCGGATCCTCGGTGTGCGCCGTGCGCAGCAGCACCTCGTCGACGAGGTCCAGTCGGTGTACCGCAGCCAGGGTGTGGCGATCCACGACAAGCACATCGAGATCATCGTGCGGCAGATGCTGCGCCGGATCACGGTGATCGAGTCCGGTGACACCAACCTGCTGCCGTCCGACCTGGTCGACCGGGCCCGCTTCGAGTCCGAGAACCGCCGCGTTCTCGCCGAGGGTGGCAAGCCGGCGTCGGGTCGTCCGGAGCTGATGGGTATCACCAAGGCGTCGCTGGCCACCGAGTCGTGGCTCTCGGCCGCCTCGTTCCAGGAGACCACCCGGGTGCTCACGGACGCCGCGATCAACGGTCGCAGCGACTCGCTCCTCGGTCTCAAGGAGAACGTCATCATCGGTAAGCTCATCCCGGCCGGTACCGGCCTCGAGCGCTACCGCAACATCCGGGTCGAGCCGACGGAAGAGGCGCGTTCCGCGGCCTACTCGGTGTCGGGCTACGACAACTACGACTATGGCTTCGCCGGCAACAGCGGCGGCCAGGCCGTGGCTCTGGACGACTTCGACTTCGGGTCGTACCAGAACTGATGTAGCAATCACCGCACCCCGTCAGCACTGCTGGCGGGGTGCGGTGCATTTCGGGCCGCTCCAGCATGAGAAGGTGCCTCATCATGACGGTGCTCAGTGCGTTGACGCGGCGCGGCGTCCACCTCGCCGGCAGCGGACTGCTCCGTGCCCTCGGGCACCGGGTCGAGGTCTGGGAACCTGAGCACCTTCCCAAGGCCGGGCCGGCGTTGATCGCGGCGACCCACGTTTCGTACCCCGACTTCATCATGGTCCAGGCGGCCGCCGGCGCCCGCCAGGTTCGGTTCCTGGCTCGGCACGACGCCTGGGAGCACCGGATCGCCGGACCGATCCTGAAGAGCCTTGGGCACATCCCGGTCGACCGGGCCGCCCCGGCCGGTGCCTATCTGGAGGCCCGGCGCGCGCTGGCCAGTGGCGACGTGGTCGGGCTCTTCCCCGAGGCGGGTATCTCCTACTCGTTCACCGTGCGGGCGCTGATGCAGGGCGCCGTGGCGTTGGCCCGTGACACCGGCGTTCCGGTCATCCCGACGGCGTTGTGGGGGTCGCAGCGGATCTACACGGTCGGCCGACCCGTCGACGGCGTCGAACCGCCGCCGGACTGGGCCCGTGGCCGCCGGATCGACGTCTGGTTCGGGGCGCCGATCACGGTCGCTCCCCACGCCGACCCGCGCGCTGAGACGGTCCGGCTCGGAGAGCGGCTGACCGCGATGCTGGAAGGGCTCCAAGGGTTGCCGCACCACCGGCCGCAGCCGGGCGAGGCGGCGCCCTGGTACCCGGCGCATCTGGGCGGCAGCGCGCCCGACCTCGGTGAGGCGGCGACCCTGGATGTGGTGCCGCGCTCCGCCGTCAGGCCGACGTGGGGGCCGAGCGCTCAGCCGCACGACGGGCTGAGCGGCGGCGCTGTTCGCTGATCGGGTCGATCAGCCAGGCCAGCCGTGAGGCGACCGGGGGAGCGGCAAGCACGATCGCGACGCCGACCGCGCAGAGCACGGCCATGCCGGTGAGCCAGTTTCCCTGACCGTGCGCCCATGTCGCCAGGTCGGTCATGCCGACGGCGCGGATCACGAAACCGTGGAAGAGGTAGACCACCAGCGAAGCGGTGCCCAGTGCGGAGAACCAGTGGCGCCCGCGCGGGACCAGGCAGATCACCGCGAACGAGGCGACCAGACCCAGCGCGATCAGGCGAAGCCGGATCCAGGCCCCTTCCAGATCGGTGACCGGCATCCCCGCCGCCGTGAGATCGGGATAGGGGATCGCGTACCAGAGCCAACGCGTCGCCATCCAGTCGTCGAAACCGCCCGCAAGCCACCAGACGACGGCGAGCGCGGCTACCCCGAACCAGGCGGTCCGCGGGGCGCGGAGTCGGTCCAGGTCGACTGGACGGAGCCAGAGGCCGACCACGAAGAACGGCAGGAAGCCGACCGTGCGGGAGAGGTCGAACCAGTCGGTCCAGGGCGCGTCGATGGTGCCGAACCACAGGCTGGCCAGGACGCTCAACGGCACCGCGACCCAGTGCAGTTGCAGGATCGGGGTGACCAGCCGCCACAGCAACGTCGCCACCAGGTACCACATCGGCCAGCCCGGGTTGATCAGCATCGGACCGGGCGGTGAGTAGTCGGCGGTGTGGGTGATCACCACCCGCATCACCGAGTCGAAGACCAGGTAGGGCAGGAGCAGGCCGGTGGCGAGCGACGTCAGGTGTCGCCGGGACCAGGTGAAGCTGCGCGACAGGTAGCCGGTGACCAGGACGAAGGCTGGGATGTGCCAGACATAGATGAAGTCGTAGAGCTGAGCCCCGAAGTCGGTGCCGGTGGGAACCAGCGGCAGCGTGTGCCCGACCACCACCACGGTGACGAGAACGAACTTGATGTTGTCGAGCCAGGGATCACGCACGAGGTCTCAGTTTAGGTGATCGCCGGTGGCGGCCGACGTCAGGCTGCGACGCCTTCGGCACGCCGACGGCGCCAGCTGCCGACCGGGTCGACGGCCCAGGTGAGTCGCTTGGCTACCGGGGGCGAGGTCAGCAGCACGGTCAACGCCAGCGCCCCCAAGGCGGCGACGGCGAGGGCGCGGCCCGGATCCTGGGGCGCCCAGTCGAACCACTCGGCGGTCTGCGCGTACCTCACGACGAAGCCGTGGAAGAGGTAGGCGACCAACGAAGCGCTGCCCAGTTGGGTGAACCAGGTGGCCCGGCGCGGAATCAGGGAGAGAGCGGCCAACGCTCCGGCCATGCTCGTCGCAAGCAGTCGCAGTCTGATCTCGAAGGAGGCGCTCTCGCTGAAACCGAGCACGTCGTAGGAACGGTCCCACCACAGGAAGGCGACCCGGGCCCATTGGGAGAGGGCCTCCGGCTGTGCGCTGAACCAGATCCAGATCAACACGCCGACGGCGATCGGGCGCACCCACCAGGAGGTGAGCGCGGTCAGCCACGAGCGCTTCGCGTGCAGGCCGACCACGAAGAACGGCAGCATCGCGAACGCCTTGGGAATGTCGAAGAGGGTGAGGTCGAGAGTGCCGGCCCACAGGCTGATCGGGATCGAGAGTGGGATGACCACCCAGTGCAGCTTGAGGATCGGGGTGGCGAGGCGCCAGATCGCCAACACGATCAGGTACCACATGCTCCAGTGCGGCTCCAGCCACAGCGCCCCGGTCTGGGCCTGGCCCAGGTAGTCGCGCCAGGCGTACATGGCGGCGTCGAAGATCAGATAGGGGAGCAGCAGAGTGGTGGCCAACGAGACCAGGTGAGCGCGATCCCAGACGAAGCTACGGGACAGATGTCCGGAGATCATTACGAAGGCCGGCATGTGCCAGAAATAGACGAACGTGTAGACGGCGACGTTGCGTTCGTCGACCAGGGCGAGTCCGATGGTGTGCCCGAAGACAACGAACGCGATCAGGGCGAACTTGACGTTGTCGAACCAGGGATCGCGTGCCATTCGCCCCAGATTAACGGGTTCACCGAGCGGGTGCCCGCCGCTGCGCGGTGGTGAGGCGCGGTGAGCGCGGCGCAGCGACGTCGGAAGCCGAGCCACTAGGATCGCTAGACATGGCACGAGTACCGAAGCGACAGCGAGTGGCGGCGTATGCCGTCATCGTGCGTGACGAGGAGATCCTGCTTTCTCGCCTCGCGCCACGGATCTCGCGGAGCCCGCTGTGGACCTTGCCGGGTGGCGGACTCGGCCATGGCGAGGATCCACGTGCCGCGGTGGTCCGTGAGGTGATGGAGGAGACCGGGCTCGAGGCTCAGGTCTCTGACGAGGCGCGCGTGTTCTCGATGCACAACCCCAAGGCGACGCCACTCAATCCGGGGCAGAGCGGGCGCCAGGACTACCACGCGTTGCGGATCGTCTACGAAGGTTGGGTCTCGCGGGACGCGCCGGCGCCACGGGTGATCGAGGTCGACGGGTCCACCGTCGAGGCGGCCTGGCATCCGTTGAGCGACGTTCTCGACGGGCGGCTCGCGGTGACCTCGCTGGTCAGCGAGGCGTTGGAGAACTACCGCGGCCACCAACTCCAGCGGATCGCCGCCTACGCGGTGATCCGACGCGACGACACCATCCTGCTGACCCGGATCTCCCGCCTCGGCCATCACTCCGGGTGGTGGACGTTGCCCGGCGGCGGGATCGACCACGGCGAACGGCCGGCCAATGCCGTCGCCCGCGAGGTCCGTGAGGAGTGCGGCGTCGACTGCACCGTGGGGGAGTTGCTCGACGTCCACGACGTCCACTTCCATGGAACCGCGCCGAGCGGGCGTCACGAGGACTTCCACGGCGTCCACCTGCTCTTCGCCGCACAGCTCGACAGCGCCGCCAAGCCCCGGGTCGCCGAGGTCGGCGGCACCACCGACGACGTGGCCTGGGTGCCGATCTCCGAGATCGACGCAGGCGTGGTCAAGGTGCTTGACGTCGTCAGGCATGCTCTGGGCAAGATCTGACCCATGCAGGAGCAGATCTTCACCTACGGCGCGCCCGCTCTGAAGTTCGGCTTCGGAGCCTCGATGGAGATCGCGCATGATCTGGCGCAGTTCGAGGCGCGGCGGGTGCTGCTGATCACCGATCCGGGGGTGGCCGCGACCGGGCATCCGGCGCGGATCGCGGACGCAGTACAGGGCGCTGGGATCGAGGTCGAGATCTTCGACCGCGCGCAGGTCGAGCCGACCGACGTCTCCTTGGCGGAGGCGGTGGAGTTCGGGCGCAGTACCGGGCCCTACGACGCCTACCTGGCGGTCGGCGGCGGGTCGGCGATCGACACCGCGAAGGCGGTCAACCTGCTGGGCACCAACGAGGGCGAACTGCTCGACTACATCAACGCCCCGATCGGCCAGGCCCGGGCTCCGCAGCGTCCGCTGAAGCCGCTGATCGCCATCCCGACCACCACCGGCACCGGCTCGGAGTCGACGACGATCTGTGTCCTAGACGTGCTGGCGCTCAAGGTGAAGACGGGGATCAGCCATGCCCGGCTGCGCCCGACGATGGCCGTCGTCGACCCCGAACTCACCCTCACCCAGCCGGCGATGGTCACCGCCGCCAGCGGGATGGACATCCTGTGCCATGCGGTGGAGAGCTACACCGCTCGCTGGTTCGCGGAGTTCCCGGCCAAGCAGGCTGCCGATCGTGTTCCCTACTGCGGGGCCAATCCGATCGCCGACATGTGGGCCGAGCGCGCGATGACGTTGCTCGCCTCCTCGTTCCGGGTGGCGGTGCGCGACGGCGACTCCCGCGAAGCCCGCCATGAGATGGCCCTGGCAGCGACCTTCGCCGGAATGGGGTTCGGCAACGCCGGTGTCCACATCCCCCACGCCTGCGCCTACCCGATCGCGGGGCGGGTCCGTGACTACCGTCCGCCGCAGTACCCGGACGCAGAGCCGATCGTGCCGCATGGCATCGCCGTCTCCCTGACGGCGCCCGAGGCGTTCCGCTACACCTTCGACGCCGCTCCCGAACGTCACCTGCGAGCGGCCCGGCTGCTCGCGCCCGCCTTCGACGGCGCCGACGGGCCGGATCTGCTGCCCACGGTGCTGCGCGAGTTGATGCGCGACATCGGGCTGCCCAACGGCCTGGCCGAGGTCGGCTACCGGGCTGACGACGTCGACGACCTGGTCGCCGGCGCCCTGCAGCAGCAGCGCCTGCTCGCCACCGCGCCCCGCGACGTCGACGCCGAAGCGCTGGTCACCGTCTTCGAGGGATCGTTGGAGCACTGGTGAGGGCTGCCTTCTGGGCCAGCTGCGCGGCGTTGCTCGTGGTCGGTGTGGTGGGTTGGCTGACGCTGCCCGACCGGGTCCCGTTGCACTTCGGTGGCACCGGTGCCCCGGACCGCTGGGGCAGCCGTAACGAAGCCGTGCTGACCACCGCGCTCCTCGGCGGTGGCCTGGTGCTGCTCTTCTGGGCGTTGGCCCGCTGGCTGCCACGCGCTCCCGCCAGCCTGATCAACCTCCCCGAAGCCGATAAGCGCTGGTGGCTGGCGACCGAGGAGCGGACCACCGAGCTGCGTCGCAGGCTCACCGACGACCTCTATCTGATCGGTGCCGCCACCGTGCTGCTGATCGTCGCTGTCGAGGTGATGACGTTGACGATCAGCAACGATCCGGAGCCGCGGACGCCGTTCTGGTTCTGGGTGATCGTCGGCGGCTATCTGGTCGGCGTGATCGGGTGGACGGTCTGGGCGATCGCACGCCGCTACCGCACGCCGCGCGACCTCTGACGAGGCCCGACTGTGACCGGGGCAACTCGAGCTCTGTTGAATCGGGCTGCGAGGTACTCCGCCGGTAGGCTGAGGCCATGAATCCGCGGTACCGACGACTGATCATCCCGTCATTCCTGGTGGTCCTGTTGGTGATCGTCATCGTGGCGGCGATGCGCTGATGGCTGCCGAACCGGCACTCCGCGTCCTCTCCCGGATGCGCAGCCTGATCCTCGACGACGCCGTCCTGGTGCGCGCCGTCGCCTCAGGACGGATCCGCGGCCAGGAGACCACCTTCAAGCGGGTCGAGCTCCGCTACGTCGACCTCAAGGCCGGCCGCCACCTGCAGGTCGTCTCCTACGACGACACCCAGGCCCACACCAGCAACTACGCCGCCGGTGCCGCGGCCCGCGACGCCGTCGACGATCTGCTCGACGCGGCCTTCGCGAACTGGAACGTGGAGACCGTCACCGAGCAGCACCAGGTCAAGATCTCGCGCAAGCAGGAGGCCCTGGTCCACACCACGCCGCGCGAGGAGAGCGCAGAGCCGGAGCGGGGCCACGACAAGCCCAAGGAGCGGCTGCTCCCCGAGAACGACCCGGTGCTGGTGGCGCTCGGGATCTCGGACGCGAGCGGGAAGGTGAAGCCGACCCGGCAGGCCAAGTACCGTCAGGTCGAAGAGTTCGTCCGGCTGCTCGACGCCGCGATCACCGAGGCGGTGACCAAGGGCAACCTGCGCAAGCCGACGGCGGCCGACCCACTGCGGATCGTCGACCTGGGCTGTGGCAACGCCTACCTGACCTTCGCCGCGCAGCGCTACCTGAGCAGTGTCCGTGGTCTGCCGGTGCGGTTGATCGGCGTCGACGTCAAGGAACAGTCGGCCCAGCACAACACGGAGGTCGCCGCGAAGCTCGAGATCTCCGAGCAGACCGAGTTCCGGGTCGGCACCATCGGTGCCGCTCAGCTCGACGAGGCCCCGGAGGTGGTGCTCGCGCTGCACGCCTGCGATACGGCGACCGACGAGGCGCTGGCCCGGGCGGTCGAATGGAACGCCTCCTTGGTGCTGGCCGCGCCCTGCTGCCACCACGACATCTCGGCACAGCTGCGTCGTCACCCGACGCCGTCGCCCTACTCGATGCTGACCCGGCACGGCATCCTTCGGGAACGGTTCGCCGACACCTTGACCGATGCACTGCGCGCCTCGTTGATGCGCCTGCAGGGCTACAAGGTCGAGGTGATGGAGTTCGTGGAGAGCCAGCACACGCCCCGTAACACGCTGCTGCGGGCGGTACGGACCGGCGGCAAGGTGAGTGGCGGCAGCGTCCGCAAGGAGTACGACGCCCTGGTGGAGATGTGGCAGATCCGACCGAAGCTGGCCGAACTGCTTGAGGATTGAGGTGGTCGCCGCAGCGTTGCTCGCCGTGCCGTTCGTGCTCGGCGCGCTGGCTGCGCCCGCCCCGGTGGACGCCGAGGTGGCGTTCACCTTCCAAGATCCGGAGATCCTGGAGTCCTCCGGCCTGGTGATCGGCGAACGCTTCGCGGTCACCGTCAACGACTCGGGTGACGAGGCACGGATCTTCACCGTCGACCTCGCCGACGGTGAGACGGTCGGCGTCACCCGTTGGCAGGGTGAGGCACGCGATGTCGAGGCGCTGGCACCAGCTGGTGCGAACGAGGTCTGGGTCGGCGACATCGGCGACAACCTCGAAGCCCGTTCCTCGATCCGGGTGACCCGGGTGCCGTTCGGGGCCGGCGAACGGACCGTGGCGGGGGAGAGCTATGAGCTCACCTTCCCCGGCGGTGCCCGCGACGCCGAAGCGCTGCTGACACAACCGGACACCGGTCAGCTCTTCGTGGTGAGCAAGCACGTCCTGGGCGGGACGATCTATGCGGCGCCCCGCCGTCTCGATCCGACGAAGCCGAACCGGCTACGGGCTGTCGCCGAGGCCCCGGGTCTGGTCACCGACGCGGCGTTCTACCCGGACGGCCGGCACGCGGTGCTCCGCAACTACGGTCAGGGGGTGCTCTTCGCCGTCGACGCCGACGGGTGGCGTGAGCTGGGCACCTTCCCGCTCCCGCCGCAGCAGCAGGGCGAGGGGATCGCGGTCGGACCGGACCGGCGGATCTACCTCTCCTCGGAGGGGGCCGAGTCCGAGGTGCTGCGGGTCGACCTGCCGGCGGAGCTTGCGGCGCAGGTGAGCAGCGGCGCTCCGGTGGAGTTCACGACCGACCGAGATGCCGAGACCGGCACCGACAAGCGCGACGTCCTCGCCGAGTACGATCCGCCGCTCTGGCCGTGGGCCCTCGGTGGTGGCTTCGCGCTGGTCGCGTTGGTGGTGCTGATCCGTTCGCTACGCCCGCGCTGACCCGGCGCCTACTCCAGGCACTCCACCTGACCGCTGTCGTACCGTTCCCTGGCCTCGGCCACCTGGGGCGCGAGCCGGATGATCACTTCGGCAAGATCGCCGAGTGCCCGGCTGACCTCGTCGCCGAGGGGAGTGAGGACGTACTCGTGTCGGCTGGAGCCGCTGATCGGCTGCTGGGTGACCAGCCCGTTGCGGCCGAACCGGTGCAGGGTCTGCGACAGCATTCGGTCGTTGATGTCGGGCAGGCAGGCCTTGAACTGGCTGTATCGCTTGGGGCCGGAGCGTAGCGCGATCAGGATGGAGATCGCCCAGCTACTGGCGACGGTGTCGAGGGCATCGCGGATGCAGCCCTCCGCGTCGTAGAGGTCCTCGATCGAGATCATGGTTCCAGGGTAGCGAAAGACTCTTGGAACAAGAGTGAACCCGGTGGTGTTGTGCCGGTACTACGCCGTCCTCATTCGACAAGGAGAAACAGATGACTGCCACCTCGCACGGTCCCGCCACCACTGGTCGGGTGGTCCCGCTCGGCGGTCCTTGGCCGGGTGTCGGGCCGTTCCTCTTCACCGCCTACCACCTCGACGCCTACCCGGCGGGCAACGCCGACCTCGGCCCGGCCGAAGGCGTGGCGGGTCACGCGATCGGTCAGGACTTCGGGCACCCCTCGGGCTGGAACATGTACCACGGTGACACCGTGCCCGGCTTCCCCGCGCACCCGCACCGAGGCTTCGAGACGATCACCATCGTCCGCCAGGGGATCGTCGACCACGCCGACTCCACCGGCGCCGCGGCGCGCTACGGCCAGGGCGACGTGCAGTGGGTGACCGCGGGCTCCGGCGTCGTGCACTCGGAGATGTTCCCGCTGCTCAACAGCGAGAGCGACAACCCCTTCGAGCTCTACCAGATCTGGATCAACCTGCCGGCCGTCTCCAAGATGGCCGACCCGGAGTTCACCATGATGTGGAACGAGCAGTTGCCGGTGGTGGAGTCCGACGGCGTTCAGGTGCGGGTCATCGCCGGCAGCTTCGGGGACGCCGAGGCGCTCGGTGCGCCGGTCGCCTCCTGGGCCTCGCGGCCGGAGGCCGACGTCACCATCCTGCTGATCGACCTGGAGCCCAACGCCAGCATCACCCTGCCCGCTACCGGGTCGGACCGGACGGAGCGGATGCTCTACGTCCACGGCGCCGGTGGCGTCGACGCGGGCGGCAACGTGGTCGCGTCGGGGGAGGGGTTCGCTCCGGACGGCACCGGCGAGGTGACGATCACCGCGGGTGAAGCGCCGAGCGTGGTGCTCCTGCTGCAGGGGGTGGCGATCGGTGAGCCGGTGGCTCAGGCCGGACCCTTCGTGATGAACAACCGGGCCGAGCTCGTGCAGGCCTACGAGGACTACCAGCGCACCCAGTTCGGTGGTTGGCCCTGGCCGAGCACGGCTCCCGTCCACCCGGCCGACGCCGACCGGTTCGCGGTCTTCGGTGACGGTCGCCGCGAGGAGCCGGCCGCACGCTGATCCGCTCCCCGCTCCCCGCGCGGACGTCATACGAACCGTGGACCCGCTTCCGCGCAACGTATGACGTCCCGCGAGGGGACTAGGCTCGGAGTGTGGACGAAGATCGGCTTCGGCGGAACTGGGACGACCTGCTCCAGGAGTTGCGGGTCAGCCAGGCCGGCGTGCAGATCCTCACCGGGTTCCTGCTGACCGTCCCTTTCTCCAGCCGGTTCGGTGACCTCAGCAACCTTCAGCAGGCGATCTACGCGGTGGCCGTGATCGGCTCGGTGGTCACCACAGCGTTGGTCGTGGCTCCGGTCGCCTTCCACCGGGTGCTGTTCCGGGAGCATGCTCGCCCCTGGCTGGTGGCGGCGGGGAACCGCTGCGCGCTCGCCGGGCTCTTCACTCTCGCTCTGACCGTGTGCGCGGTGCTCGTCCTGGTCTTCGACGTCGTCTTCGGCGATCTGGCCGCAGTGGTGGTCGGGGCCGGCTGCCTGCTGCTCTTCGCGGTGCTCTGGCTGGGCATCCCGCTGTTGATGGGCCGCCGGCACCCGGCCAACGAGAAGTCGGGCACCGCGTAGCCGTACGACGTCGAGGGGCGGGCGCCCCCGCGGAAGCACAACGCCCCGCGATGCCTGACGGCGTCGCGGGGCGTTGGGTGATGCGTAAGACTGCGATCAGGAGATCGCGGCCACCACGTGGTCGATGCAGGCGGTGAGCGCCTCGACGTCGGCGGGGTCGATCGCCGGGTACATCGCGATCCGGAGCTGGTTGCGGCCCAGCTTGCGGTACGGCTCGGTGTCGACGATGCCGTTGGCGCGCAGGATCTTGGCGATCTGGGCGGCGTCGATCGACTCGTCGAAGTCGATCGTGCCGATCACCAGCGAGCGGTCCGCGGCGTTCGGGACGTACGGCGTGGTGTACGAGGTCTTCTCCGCCCAACCGTAGAGGGCGTCCGAGGAAGCGGTGGTGCGGGCGACCATGCCGGCCAGGCCGCCGTTGGCGTTCATCCAGTCCAACTGCTCGGCCATCAGGAAGAGAGTCGCGACCGACGGGGTGTTGTAGGTCTGGTTCTTCTTCGAGTTGTCGATCGCCGTGGGCAGGCTGAAGAAGGGCGGGATGTAGCGGTCGGTCGCCGCGATCTCCTCGGCGCGGGCCAGCGCCTTGGGGCTCATCGCTGCGATCCACAGGCCGCCGTCGGAGGCGAACGACTTCTGCGGAGCGAAGTAGTAGGCGTCGACCTGGTTCAGGTCGACCGGCAGGCCGCCGGCACCGGAGGTGGCGTCGATCAGCACCAGCGCGTCGTCGTCGATGCCCGCCGGGCGGACGACGGGAGCCATCACCGCGGTCGAGGTCTCGTTGTGCGCCCAGCCGTAGACGTCGACGCCCTCTTCAGCGACCGCCTCGGGACGCGAGCCCGGGTCGGCGTTGATCACGGTGGGTTCGGCGAGCCACGGAGCCTTCTTCACCGAGGAGGCGAACTTCGAGGAGAACTCGCCGAAGGTCAGGTGCTGGCTCTTGTTGCGGATCAGGCCGAAGGCGGCGATGTCCCAGAACGCGGTCGCGCCGCCGTTGCCGAGCACGATCTCGTAGCCCTCGGGCAGGTTGAAGAGCGTGGCCAGCCCGTCGCGCACGCGACCGACGGTGTTCTTCACCGGAGCCTGACGGTGAGAGGTGCCCATCAACTTGTCGCCGGTCGCGGCGAGGGCGTCGAGGTGGGAGACCTGAATCTTCGAAGGTCCGGCGCCGAAGCGGCCGTCGGCGGGCTTGAGGCTCTCAGGGATCTGCACGTCAGTCACGACGATGACCTTTCGGTTCTCAGAAATCGGTTTCCTGACCACAGGGCCAGCACCCCTCTATTGTGGCATTCGCCGTCTGAACTCATCGAGGGAGTCCACGCAGATGGAGAAGGAACACCCGGGCCTTGCCAACCAGCGCCAGTTGGCGACGCCTGCGGCGCCAGCCTGGCTTAGGCGCCTGGCGCGGAGCGCAGAACCGGGCTGTGCCGTTCCCCCCGAAACGACCAGCCCGGATCTGTGAGTCCACTGCTCCGCTGGCACCGGTTGTCGGCCTGTGGCCACCCGGATGCCGTGGCGCAGCACCTGATCGTCATCATGGGGTACCGGACTCTGGTCCGGTACCAACGAAACCGCAGAGTTTGAAGCGGCCGAGGCTGAATGGGTGGTTGAGGTGAGCGAGCCACGCCGGTGGTCGCCAGCGCGGATGCTCGATCCCTCCGCGCTCGGCAGCGTCCGCGCCGGCCTCTGCTGGAACATCGGCCTGCTCGTCGCGGCGCTTCGGGTCGGCACCGTGATCCAGATGCTGCCCTCGTTCCTGGTCGCGGTCCGCAACTCTCCGCATGCGGTGCTGACCGTGGTCAGTTGGCTGCTCGCGTTGGCGATCGCCGTCGTGCTCTGCGTCGGCGTGGTGCGGACCCGGCGCCCACCCGGTGACCGGTTGGCAGTGGCCGAGTTGGTGGGGATGCTGGCGCTCTTCGGCCTGGGGCTCCTGACAGTGGCACCCGACGACCGGGTAGGCACGTGGATCGGTTTCCAGCCCGCCTATGCGCTCTCGGTGCTGATCGCGATCTCGGTGCTCACCAGCCGTTGGGTCTGGCTGGTCGGCGTGATCACGATCCCGGTGGTCGACCTGGTCTTCTGCCTGCCCGCTGCTTCGGCGGGCTGGCCCACCATGATCGGCAACGCCTTGACCCTGGTGCTGCTCCCGACGATCACCCGACTGGGCTTCGGCTACACGGTGCGGATCGCCGAGTTGGCCGACGACTCCGCAGCCCGGGTGGCCGAGTTCGCCCGCCGTGAAGAGGAACGTCGGGCCCAAGCCGCGATGCACAACGGCGCTGCCGTGATGGCGCTGCTGGCCCGTGACGACCTCGACGACCTGGAGGCGCCGGTCCGCAAGGCGCTGCGTGAGCAGGCCCGCGAGGAGACCGAACGGATGCGGCGCTACCTCGCCGGAGAGGACGCGGCGCTGGGGGATCGGCGGGCGCTGGCGGTGATCGTGGCGGACGTCGCAGCGGGCTTCCCGGATCTGCGCATCGACCAGTTGACGGAGCTCGGAGCCCACGTCGTGTTGACCCCGGAAGGAGCCGAGGCCGTCTCCGCTGCGCTCACCTCGGCCTTGCTCAATGTCCGGATCCACGCGCAGGCTCAACGGGTGGTGCTGCATCTCGATGAGAACGACGGAATCTGGGTACTGACCGTCCATGACGACGGTGTCGGCTTCGAGGTGGGGACGGTGACGGAAGGGGTCGGCTTGCGGGAGATCGTGCGTGCGGAGCTGGCGAGGCACGCCATCGACGTCAGGATCGACTCGATGGTCGGCGCCGGCACCACGGTGATGATGACCGGCGACTGGGCCGAAGCATGATCACCGCCGCGTTGGTCGACGACGCCACCGTGATCCGCAGCGCGCTGGCCGGCATGCTGCAGCAGATCGAGGTGGTGGCCGCGGTCTCCAGCGTGGAGGAGTTGATCGCCTCGGGTGTCTCCGCCGACGTTGTGGTCCTGGATCTGCACCTGGTCAACGGCAGGCAGCCCGAGGCCAGGCAGGGCGTCGCCGCCGTCCAGGCGTTGGTCGAGGCGGGTCATCAGGTCTGCGTCTACTCGCAGGAGGAGCGTCGCTGGGTGTTGGCGGCCTGCATCGCAGCCGGCGCACGGGGCGTGGTCTCCAAGGCGGAGCCGATGGCTGCGGCCGAGGCCGCGTTCCTGGAGGTGGCAGGCGGGGAGAGCGTGATCCCGCCGCCGGTCGTCGGCCTGATCGAGGTTCTGGTCCGCAGACGCAGCCTGACGCTGGTCGGCGAGCGGCAGCGGCAGGTGCTCTCCGGCCGGGCGCGCGGCCTCACCTATGCGGAGATGGCGCAGCAGATGCACCTCTCCGAGTCGACCCTGCGTGGTTACTGGCACGAGTTGATCGCCTCGGTCTCCGAACACCTGAAGCAGACCGCTCCGGCCGACATCGAACGGGCTCTCGGCCTGGCGCCGGGCGACCTGTTGGACGCCTGGCCCGGTGGCTGAGGCGGCCCGCCCGGTGCGTTCCGCGCTGTTCTAGAGTGCGTTCGTGAGTGCACAACAGCCGGTCGAAGCCTGGGAGATCCGACGGGTCCCGTTCACCGACGTCGCTGCCCAGCAGCTGATCGCCGACGTCCAGGCCGAGTACACCGAGCGCTACGGGAGCCCCGACGAGTCGCCGGTCGATCCGGGTGACTTCGAACTGCCGGCCGGGTCGTTCTACGTGGGTCGACTGGACGGCGTCCCGGTGGCGACCGGCGCCTGGCGGCGGAGCTCGGTCTCCGCGCTCGGTGCCGGCAACAGCGTGGAGATCAAACGGATGTACGTCGCGCCGGCGGCGCGACGCCGAGGGTTGTCGCGGTTGATGTTGGCGCACCTGGAGGAGTCCGCGGGGGCGGCCGGTGCGGAGGTGATGGTCCTGGA
This sequence comes from Nocardioides sp. Bht2, assembly GCF_047308515.1. NCBI lineage: Bacteria > Bacillati > Actinomycetota > Actinomycetes > Propionibacteriales > Nocardioidaceae > Nocardioides > Nocardioides sp. Bht2. The sequence continues at coordinate 367,316 of NZ_JBLBWI010000001.1, read as the reverse complement.
GACCGGAATCCGCCAGCCCGAGGCGATCGCCCTGTACCTCGCCAGCGGCTACACCGAGGTCCCCGGGTTCGGGCACTACTCCGACTCGCCGCTCTCGCGGTGCTTCGCCAAACTCCTGTCGCGAACGTGAAGAGCGGCCGTCCGCTGTCACCAGGACAGCGAACGGCCGCTCTCGGCTCGGGTCAGTTACCCCAGGTCGGGTTCCAGCCCTCGACCTCGTCGGCACCGCGCGAGGCGGGACCCGCGTAGATGGCCGACGGGCGGATCAGGCGCCCGGTCTTCTTCTGCTCCAGGATGTGCGCCGACCAGCCGCCGGTGCGGGCGCAGGTGAACATCGAGGTGAACATGTTGGCCGGTACCTCGGCGAAGTCGAGCACGATCGCGGCCCAGAACTCGACGTTGGTCTCCAGAACGCGGTCCGGACGACGCTCCCGCAGCTCGGCAAGAGCAGCCTTCTCCAACGCCTCGGCCACCTCGTAGCGAGGCGCGTCGAGTTCGCGGGCGGTCCGGCGCAGCACCCGGGCGCGCGGGTCCTCGGCGCGGTAGACCCGGTGGCCGAAGCCCATCAGGCGCTCGCCGGAGTCGAGCAACTCCTTCACGTAGGAGACGGCGTCGCCGCGGTCCTCGACGTCCTTGATCATGCCGAGCACCCGGGACGGCGCACCGCCGTGCAGCGGGCCGCTCATCGCGCCGATCGCGCCGGAGAAGGCAGCGGCGACGTCGGCGCCGGTGGAGGTGATCACCCGGGCGGTGAAGGTGGAGGCGTTCATGCCGTGCTCGGCAGCGGAGCTCCAGTAGGCGTCGATCGCCTTGACGTGCTTGGGGTCCGCCTCACCCTTCCAACGGATCAGGAACTTCTCGGCGAGGGTCTGGCCCTCGTCGACGACGGCTTGCGAGACCACCGGCTTGTGCAGCCCGCGGGCCGACTGAGCGGCGTAGGAGAGCACCATCACGGCGACCCGGGCGAGATCCTCGCGGGCCTGCTCGTCGGTGATGTCGTAGGTCTGGCCGAAGCCGAAGGCGGGGGCCAGCATCGCCACCGCGGCCTGGACGTCGACGCGGACGTCGCCGGTGTGCACGGGGAGGTTGAACGGTTCAGCAGGCGGCAGGCCGGGGGTGTAGGCGCCGTCGATGAGCAGGCCCCAGACGTTCTCGAACGGGACGCGCCCGACGATGTCCTCGATGTCGACACCGCGGTAACGCAGTGCGGAGCCTTCCTTGTCCGGTTCGGCGATCTCGGTCCGGAACGCGACGACGCCTTCCAAGCCTTCGTGAACCTCGGTCATCTGGTGGCTCCTTTGTGCTGGGTGAGAACGGTCAGGGCCAACGGCCCCGCACCCTCGCATTCTGCCCCCAACCGTTCGCGGGACCTAGCGCACCCGCCACTAAAGTCCTTCTCATGAGTGGTGCGAATCCTTGGGCGGAGCGTCGCCGGGAGTACTCGGAGGCCGGTCTCGGTGAGGCCGAGATGGCTGCGGACCCGGTGGCGATGTTCCGGCGTTGGTACGACGACGCCGCTGACCTGCCGGAGCCCAACGCGATGGTGGTGGCCACGGTGTCGGCCGACGGCCACCCGTCGGTGCGCACCGTGCTGCTCAAGGGGCTCGACGACCGCGGGGCGGTCTTCTTCACCAACGTCGCTTCGCGCAAAGGCACCGATCTGGCGGCGAATCCCCACTGTGCGTTGCTCTTTCCGTGGCATCCGCTGGAACGGCAGGTGCGGATCGAGGGGGTCGCCGAACGGCTCGACGAGGGCGAGGTGGCTGCCTACTTCGCTTCGCGCCCACGCGGAGCCCGGCTCGGTGCGCATGCTTCGGCGCAGTCCCGGCCGACCACGCCCGAAGCGTTGGCAGCGGCGTTCGCCGACGCCGAGCAGCGGTTCGGGGACGAGATCCCGGTGCCGGGCGAATGGGGCGGCTACCGGGTCCACCCCCAGCGCTGGGAGTTCTGGCAGGGCCGGAGCAACCGGATGCACGATCGGCTCTGTTACCTACCTGCCGCGGCAGGCTGGCGGATCGAACGTCTGGCCCCGTGAGAGCAGGTCTATGCCACCGGCGAAATTGCGGCCTCCGAGCCGACCGCTCGGTTAGAGTGCCAAGGTGGTGATGGAGGGGAGGAGCGGCCCGCCTGCGGATGCCGCCGCGTTGCTGGACGCCGTCGTGGCGATCGGGTCCGACCTGGACCTGCACAGTGTGCTGCGCCGGATCACCGAGACCTCCTGCGCGCTGACCGGCGCCCGGTACGGCTTCCTCGCGATCCTCAACGACGACGGGGAGGTGCTCGACTTCGTCACCCACGGGATGAGCGACCACGTGGCGATGGCGATCGCCCGGCTGCCGGAGGCGGTCGGCCTGTTGGGCCTGATCACCCGTAGCCCGCGCGCGGTCCGGCTCCGCGACCTGTCGCAACACCCCACCTCAGCAGGCTTCCCGAGCAACCACCCGCAGATGACCACCTTCCTCGGCATGCAGGTCCGGGTCCGGGGCAAGGTCTTCGGCAACCTCTACCTGACCGAGAAGCAGGGCGGTGAGGAGTTCACCGAGTCCGACGAGGCGTTCGTCGAAGCGCTCGCCGGAGCAGCCGGTTACGTGGTCGACAACGCCCGCGCCTACGCGCTCAGCGAGGTGCGGCGCAAGTGGTTGTTGGCCTCCAACGCCGTCACCGAGCGACTGCAGACCACCGACGACATCGGCGACGTCCTCGACCTGGTGGTCCGCGGTGCGCGCGAGGCGAGCGGCGGGGCGTTGGCCGCGCTGGTCCTGCCGACCGGTGGTGGCCCGCCGGTCGTGGTCGCCACGGACTGTGACGAGCCCGGCGGTCTCGCCGATCGCCTTGCGCCGTTGACCGCAGACATCGACGGGCTGTTGCCGCACGACCCGATGGTGGTTCGTCGTCACCAGACCCACGGCACCGTCGTCCTGACGCCGATGCGGGTCAAGCTCGCCGAGCGTGCGGTCCTGGTGATCTGGTTGGCGTCGGGGCGCGGCAGTCTGGAGCCGGGCACCGACGAGATGCTCGCGGTCTACAGCGACCAGGCCTCGTTGGCGTTCGACCGTGCGGAGGCCGTCGCCGACCGCGAGACCCTGGTACTGACCACCGACCGTGAACGGATCGCGCGTGATCTGCACGACGTGGTGATCCAACGGATCTTCGCCACCGGGCTCCAGCTCCAGGGCCTGCGACCGAGGATCTCCGACGACGAGGCCCGCGAGCGGATAGATACCGCCGTGGCGGATCTCGACACCACGATCCGCGACATCCGCTCCACCATCTTCGAGTTGCAGCACCGCAGCAGCGCCAGTCTGCGTGGCGACCTGATCGCGCTGATCAAGGAGTACACCCCGATCCTGGGGTTCCGTGCGGTACTACGCACCTCCGGTCCGGTCGACACCCTGGTGGTCGACGACTACGCGCACCACCTGACCTCGGTGTTGCGCGAACTGCTCTCCAACGTGGCCCGGCATGCCGCCGCAACGGCGTGCGAGGTGCGGGTGGACGCCGACGTCGAGGGTGTGGTGCTGACCGTCACCGACGACGGGGTCGGGGTACCCGCGGAGCGGGTCGAGAGTGGGTTGAGCAACGCCCGGATAAGAGCACAGAAGTTCGGTGGCTCGTTGAGTGTCGAACCGAATCTGCCGCGCGGCACCCGGCTCCGCTGGCACGTCCGCTTTCAGGAGTAGGGATCGTTCGGAGTGCTGAGGTCGGGCTCGGGTGCTCCGTTCCCGGTGGCCATCGCCGGGGTGACCAGCGTCGGCTCGAGCGGCGCCGGCGCGGTCGTCGCGCTCTGCTTGGCAGCAGGCTCCGGGAGGAACTGGAGGAAGAGGCCGAGCGCGAGCCAACAGCCCACCACCGCGACCAGGTAGCGGGTCAGGGCGACGTCGAGCGGTAGTTCGCCGAGCACCAACCCGTGCCACAGCGCGGGCGAGACGATCAGCGCGGCAGCAACCAGGACCGGGCCGGACGCGGGGTTCAGGGTCTCTCTCATGCTCCGACCGCCAAGGCGTGTTCACCGGTGACGACGCCGGCGGAGCGGACGTTCACGGTGGGCGGAAGCTCGTGGTAGGCCAGCACCGCGAGCCGCGGCGCCACACCCATCAGCATCCGCCGCAGACCGCTGCGGATCTGCGGGGAGCAGACCAGGACCGGGTGGACGCCGAGGTTCTCGGCCGCCGCCACGGTGCGACCGGTGGCGGTGAGTACCTGCTGACCGAGGACCGGGTCGAGGGCGATCACCGGGCCCTGGTCGGTCGCTCGCAGAGCTTCCAGCATCCGCTGCTCCAGCAGCGGGTCGAGGCTGATCACGTGGACCGAGCCGTCGTGGAGGTAGGGCGCCACGATCGCCGGCCCGAGCGCGGTCCGGGCCGCCTCGACCAGGGCGTCGGGGTCCTTGGTCGCCTGAGCCCGGAGCGAGAGCGCTTCGAAGATCCGGACCAGGTCGCGGACCGAGACCTGCTCGTCGAGCAGGGCCTGCAGGACGCGCTGCACCTCGCCGAGGCTGAGCTGCGTGGGCGTGAGTTCCTCGATCACCACCGGGTGGGTCCGCTTGAGCACGTCGGTCAGCATCCGCACGTCCTCGCGGCCGAGCAGTCTGGCGGCATGCTGGTTGACCACCTCGGCCAGGTGCGTGGTGATCACCGACGCCCGGTCGACGACGGTGGCGCCGCCGATCTCGGCCTGGTGGCGCAGGTGCGCCGGGATCCACTTGGCCTCGAGCCCGAAGACCGGTTCCTGGGTGGGCTGGCCGGGCAACGAACCGAGGGTGTCGCCGATCGCCAACACGGTGCCCGGAGGTGCTTCGCCGCGGGCGACCTCGACACCGAACAAGGAGATCGCGTAGGTCCGCGGCGGGAGTTCCAGGTTGTCGCGGGTGCGGACCGGCGGCACCACGATGCCGATCTCGGTCGCTACCTTGCGGCGCAACGCCTTCACCCGGTCGAGGAGGTCGCCGCCGACGCTCGGGTCGACGAGGTCGATCATGTCGGCCGCGAGTTCGAGACCGAGCGGGTCGACCTGGATCTCGCTGGCCAGCATCTCCGGCGAGTCCGCGGGGGCGAGTTCTGGAGTGCTGGCAACGGTCTCGGACTCGTCGTCGTCCTTGGGCACCTTGGTCGAGGCCAACAGCATCAGGCCGCCAGCGAGGAGGAACGGGATCTTCGGCAGACCCGGGATCAGGCAGAGGGAGAAGGCGGCCACGCCGGCGACCCGCAGCGGCGTCTGGTTGCGCCCGATCTGCCGGATGATGTCGGAGCCCATGTCCTCGTTGCCGGTGTTGCGGGTGACGATCAGACCGGTGGCCACGGAGAGCAGCAGAGCAGGGATCTGTGAGACCAGGCCGTCGCCGACGGTGAGCAGGCTGTAGGTCTGCACCGCCTCGCCCATCGGCATCCCCAGCTGGGCGACGCCGATCGCGAAGCCACCGATCAGGTTGATCAGGGTGATCACGATCGCGGCGATGGCGTCGCCCTTCACGAACTTCGAGGCGCCGTCCATCGCGCCGTAGAAGTCGGCCTCGGCGTGGACCTCGGCACGCCGACGGCGGGCCTCCTCCTCGTCGATCAGCCCGGAGTTGAGGTCGGCGTCGATCGCCATCTGCTTACCGGGCATGGCATCGAGGGTGAAGCGGGCGCCGACCTCGGCGACCCGGCCGGCACCGTTGGTGATCACCACGAACTGGATCACCAACAGGATCACGAAGATGACGAGCCCCACGATCAACGAGCCACCCACCACGAAATGGCCGAAGGTGTCGATCACCTTGCCGGCGTAGCCGTCCAGCAGGACCAGGCGGGTGGCGCTCACGTTGAGTGCCAGCCGGAAGAGCGTCATCACCAGGATCACCGCGGGGAAGGCCGCGAAGTCCAGCGGGCGGTGGATGAAGATGGCGGTCAACAGCACCAGCAGCGCGGCGGTGATGTTGAAGGCGATCAGCATGTCCAGCACGACGGCCGGAAGAGGCACGACGAGCATCACCACGATGAAAACGATGCCGACGGGAACAGCCAGCTGAGTAAGGCGCTTCATGGGCATGACGAGGACTCTCCGCAGGGGTGTTGCTGCAGGGCGCCGTCCATGGCGTCGGGGCAACGCCGTCCTGGCGTCGCTTGGATCATCGGCCGTCGGCGGCCGTAACTGAGGGCTTTCTGCGACGACCCGCGACCGGCACCGCCGGAAGCTCGCTGTCCTTGCGCGGGCTGCGGTGTTCGCCGCCCAGTTGGCCGCGCGTGCGCCGGTTGATCACGAAGGCCAGCACCTGGGCGACGGCGGCGAAGAGCTCGGGGGGAATCTCCTGCCCTACCTGGGTGGAGCGGTGCAGTGCGCGGGCCAGCGGGATGTCGCGGACCAGCGGGATCCGAGCCTCTTCGGCGCGTTCCCTGATCCTGGTGGCGATCACCCCGGCGCCGCGGGCGACGACCTTCGGGGCGCCGCGGTCCGGGTCGTAGCGCAGCGCGACGGCGACGTGGGTCGGGTTCACCATCACCACGTCGGCGGTGGTGACGTCGGCCAGCATCCGGTTGCGGGAGACGGCGAGTTGGCGCGACCGGATCGCACCCTTGAGCAGCGGGTCTCCTTCCTGCTGCTTGTGCTCCTGCTTGACCTCCTCCTTCGACATCCGGGTCTGCTTGCCGATTCGGCGTCGGGCCATCAGGTAGTCGGCCCCTGCCATCACCAGACCGGCGATCGCCACGTTGCGGATCAGCGAAAGGGACTTGTCGCCGACGATGTGCAGCATCGCGGAGATCGGCACCAGCCCACCGATCAACGGCATCAACTGTTTCACCGACAGCCAGACCAGGAAGGCGACGATCGAGCTCTTGATCATCATCTTGGCGCCCTCCCAGAGGGCTTGGGGACCGAAGACCCGCTTGGCTCCCTTGATCGGGTTGAGTTTGGAGAAGCTCGGCTTCACCGCCTTGGTCGCCCAGTAGAAGCCGCCCTGGGCCAAGGCGCTGGCCACGCCGATCACCATCACGCCCGAGCCGAGGACGACGAGCACGATCAGCACGTGCATCAGGCCCTCGCCCAACAGTTGCAAGGCGCTTGCTGCGCTGGGATGTGCCACCGAACGGGTGGTCTGGGTGAAGAGTCCGATCAGGGCGTCGAACTCCCGCTCGATCAGCATCGGCAGCAGCAGCACGACCAGCATCAAGGAGCCCCAGCCGCCCAGCTCCTGGGTCCGCGGTACCTGCCCCTCCTTGCGCGACTCCTTGCGTTTGCGCTCGGTAGGTTTCTCGGTCTTCTCACCGCCCTCCGCCACTAGCTTGCTCCCACCATCGTGGACATCGCCTCATTGGCGAGGTCGACCAACCGGACCATCGCCTCGGGGAGCACCGGAAGGCTGAGTCCGAGCAACAGCAGGGTCAGCCCGATCTTCACCGGGAACATCACGTTGATCGCGTTGAGCTGCGGGGCGACCTTGGTGAGCAGGGCCAGTCCGAGGTCGGTGACGAAGAGGACCGCGATCAGCGGCAGGGCGATCTGGACGGCGATCGTGAAGAACATCCCGAACGCGGTGATCACAACGCCCTCGAAACCGTTGATCTTCGGCATCTCGCCGACCGGAAGGAAGGTGAACGTCTTCACCAGGCCACCGAGGACCAGCAGATGGCCGCCGGTGACGAAGAGCAGCACGGTGGCCAGCATCTGGTGGAACTTGCCGAAGACCGTGTTCATGTTCATCGACAGCGGGTCGAAGCCCTGGGCCAGAGCGAAGCCGCCGAACACATCGATCATCGCGCCGGCCGCGGCGATCGCGCTGAAGAGCAGGTAGGTGACGAAGCCCATCGCCAACCCGATGATCACCTGGGTCAACGTAGTCAGGATCAGCTGCGGAGCACCGGTGGCCATCCCGGTCGGGGCCACACTGGGACCGACTGCGAAGGCCAGCGCCAGCGCCACCATCACCTTCGCGGTGGCGGGGATCGACCTGCTGGCGAAGGGCGGCACGATCGCCAGCCACGCGACGATCCGGACCGAGGCCATCAGGTACCCGATCAGTGCGTCGCCTGCGAGAGTGATCGTCATCGTCAGACCAGTAGGGAAGGTAGCTTCTCGAACAGCTGCTGGGTGAAGTTGATCAGGGTGTGCAGCATCCAGTTGCCGCAGAGCAGCAGCGCCAGACCGACGCCGATCAGCTTGGGCACGAAGGCGAGCGTGAACTCCTGGATCTGGGTCATCGACTGGAAGAGCGAGATCACGAAGCCGATCACCAAGGAGGTGGCCAGGATCGGGGCGCTCAACTTCAGCGCCACCAGCATGGTCTGCAGGGCGATCTCGATGACTTGGGTATCGGTCATGGCGCTATCCGTAACTCGCCACTATGGACTCGATGATCAGCGCCCAACCGTTGACGAGGACGAAGAGCAGGAGCTTGAAGGGCAACGACACCATCACCGGCGGCATCATCATCATGCCGAGCGCCATCAACGCCCCGCTGACCACGATGTCGATCACCAGGAAGGGTATGAAGATGATGAAGCCGATGATGAAGGCCTGCTTGAGTTCGCTCAGTACGAACGCCGGGACCAGGGTGGACATCCCGACATCGGCCCGGGTCTCGGGCGTCTCCCGGCCGGCCACGTTGAGCAGGAGCTCGATCTCCTCGTCGCCGGTGTGCTTGAGCATGAACTCCTGCAACGGTGCGATGCCGTCGTCCCAGGCCTCGGCGCTGGTCTTCTGGCCGTCCAGGTAGGGCTGGATGCCTTGGTCGTTCATCGAAGCCAGGACCGGGCTCATGATGAAGAGACTGAGGAAGAGCGCGAGGCCGGTCAGGACCTGGTTCGGCGGCGTCTGCTGGAGACCGAGCGCGTTGCGGGTCAGGCTCAGGACCACCAGGATCTTGGTGAAACTGGTGCAGGTCAACAGGATCGCCGGGGCCAGCGAGAGCAGGGTGAGGGTGAGAAGCACCGTCACCGAGGTGGTCGGCTTGTCGGTCAACCCCTCCAGATCCACGGTGATCGAGGAGTTGTTGCTGGGACCCTCCGGCCCGCCCGGGCCGACCGGGTCCAGGGCCAGGGTGCTGGACGCCGCCTGGGCGACGTCGGCCTGGGCGGTACCGGCGCCCAGCAGCACCACGAAGAGACCGGCCAGCACCGCCACGGCGAGTGCGACGGCCCGACTGCGAAACCTCACGAGGCCCGCCGACTCGCGGCGGCGAAGGCTTGGCGCCAGGTCTGCGGCGAAAGGATGGAACCGGCCAACGGGCCCTGCTTGGCCTCGCCGATCGGACCGCGTCGGGGGAACCGCGGCGCGCGTCGCTGCCCACCGACCTGGCGGATCGCTCTGCTGGTCAGCAGATCGGCAGCAGGGCTGCTGCCGATCTCGGTCTCGGCGGAGGCGGACGCTGCGGGCTCGACCGAGCTCGGGGTCGCCGCTGCGGCCAAGGAGGCCGCGAAGTCGCCGGCCTCCTCCGAGGGCGCCGGGGCGGTCGTCGAGGAGTCCGCGAGCGGACGGAGCGGCGTCACCGCGGCGTCGCGGAGTTCCAGGTCCAACTCGTCCGGGTCGAGCTCAGCCAGCACGTTGATCTGCTGATCGGTGCTGCCCAGGACCAGTACCCGAGGGCCGACCGCGACCACCGAGACGGCTGAGCTGCGCGACAGCGCTTGGCGGTGGAGCACCTGGATGGTGGCACCGTGGCGGCTCTGGAACTGGCGGCCGAAGAACTTCGCCGTCAGCAGCAGCAGGCCGACCACGACCGCCAGCGAGGCGATCAACCGGATGGTGAGCTCGAGCATCGCAGTTACCCGGCCGTCGCCTCGGCCAGTACCTCGGTGATCCGCAGGCCGAAGTCCTCGTCGACGACGACTACCTCGCCACGGGCGATCAGGCGTCCGTTGACCAGCAGGTCGGCAGGGCTGCCGGCAGCGCGGTCGAGCTCCAGCACAGCACCCGGGGAGAGGGCGAGCAGGTCGCGCACCGTCATCCGGGTACGACCGAGTTCGACCGTCACCTCCATGTCGACGCCGTGCAGCATCTCGATGCCGCGTGCCGGCGCGGTCGCCGTCGCCACAGCACCGGGGGCCGGTGCACCGGCGACGGCTCCGCCGAAGGCGGTCGGAGCAGCGGCAGCCGGTGCCGACGGGAGGCCGGTTGCGGCGTTGCTCTGGGCAGCGGTCGGGTCGGCGACGAACGGCGCGGACGGCAGCGGTGCGGACTCCGCGAGCAGCGCGTCGGGAAGGAGGACAGCGGCATCGATCCCGGTCCCGATCAACGGCACGGTGAGGAAGTTGCCGCCGAGGTCGGCGACGACGAGTGCGGGCTCGGCCTGCATCGCGCGGCCGGCGGAGAGACCGAGCGACGCCGCGGCGGCGTCCAGCGCCGGCTGGGTCGCGGCAGCCAGGTCGAGGCCGCCCAGGGGGCTGGCGGCCAACGCGTTGACCAGGTCGGCCCCGACCAGCAGCGCGATAGCTCCGGTCCGGCTGCCGCTGACCTCGGCGATCACCGCTCCCGCGAACGCGGAGGCGACGTGCTCGGTGCCGGGCTGCGGCGGTGCCACCGTCAAGGGGGCGGCAGCGGGCAGGATTCCGGCGACAGCCGTCGCGGCGGCGGTGGCAAGGTCGGTGGGGTTCATGCATTCTCCTCAGGAGTGGCCACGATCAGGGCTGCCAGGCGGGGCCCGCGGGCACCAGCGGTGGCATGGGCGAAGACGGTGTCGGCGACCGAGACATCCAACGGCGCGGCGGCCGGGTGGCTGAGTCGGACGACGTCCCCGGGGCGCAGTTCGGAGAGCGCGGCCGGGTCGACGGTGGTGGTCCGGAGCCGGACCGTGACGGGGAGCGGGACCTTGTCGAACTGGGCCCGCAGAAGCTGGGCCGCCTGGGCCCGCTGGGCGCGTTCCCGTTCGGAGACCGGCGTCGGTGCGGCCGCCGTCGCGAGGTGCGGCAGCATGCCGCCGAACGGAAGACAGAGCGTCATCCGGTGCGGGCGGTCGTTGATGGTCAAGGTGAAGGTGGCGACCACCATCACGTCCGACCCGGCGGCGATCTGTGCGAACTGGGGGCTGTACTCCTGGCCGATCACCACCGGCTCCAGGGCCACGATTCCGGCCAGCGCGTAACGGAGTTCGCCGAGCAGGCGCTCCAACAGTCCGTTGATGATGCCGGACTCGATCTCGGTCAACGGCCGCTCGGGCTGCTCATCGCCGCCGGGACCGCCGAGCATGTGGTCGACGCACGACATCGCCGCCTGCACCGGGAACTCGATGACGCCGGTACCGGGGATCGGGTCGGCGGCGAACTTCGTCATGTACGTGGTCGCCCCGAGCGACTCGACGTACTCGGAGTAGGCGTGCTGGTCGATGCCCTGAAGGGTGACCTGACAGACCTTGCGCAACGACGAGGTGAAGAGGGTGGTCGCCTGGCGCGCGAAACCGTCCAGCCCCATCTGCAGGATGCGCGAGTGCTCGCGCGAGAGCTGGATGGGTCGCCGGAAGTCATAGGGCACCACCGTGGCGGCCCGGTTGCGCCGCCGAGCTCGGCCTGCGCTCACCGGCGCGGTTGGGGCGGTCATCGCGCGATTCACGATCGGTGCATCGGCTGGGCATGCGGACATCTGAGCGAAACCGCTGAGTTCCGCCCGTACGGGTGATCGAGGTCCTGGACCAGGTCCCTCGCTGATGGCCTAGCTGCGTGTCGGCGATGGCCCGAACGGGCTACCGCCGTGGCGGCTCATTGGGCGACGAAATCGATGTAGTACACCTCGAGAACCTCGTCGTGGTAGGCCTTGCGCACCATGGTGGAGAGCTTCTCCTTGAGCTGACGGCGCTTCGGCGGACTGGTGATGTCGGCGAACTTCTGGCCGCTGTACAGGTCGATCGCCTGGTCCAGAGCGATGCTCCCGTCCACCTCCTCAGCTTTCTCCGAGAGCTGCAGGGCGAGGCCGAGGCGCAGGTAGTGGCCGTCGGCCAGGTTGATCTGGATCGGCTCGAGTTGGAGCACCTCGCCCGGCTTCGGCTCCTGCGGGCCGCTGGGCCGCAGCATGAACCACCAACCGCCGGCCGCCACGGCGACGAGGGCGACGATCAGCGCGATCACCAACGTGCGCCGCGACTTCGGCGGGGGAGCCGCCTCGGCCTCTCCGCGCCCGGTCGGCATCGCTGTCATCGTCATCAGGACTCCTTCGTGGGGATGCCCGTTGCGTCGAAGCCGTACTTGGCGAGCAGTTCACGGGACTCTGGCGGGAGCGACGACAGCACCACGATGTCGACGCGCTTGTTGATGCGCTGGGAACCCGCACGCTTCGGCGGGAGCAGCGGACGCTCCATGCCGTAGGCGGTTGCGGAGAGCCGGCTGTTCGGGATCTTGCCGGCCTCGTTGAGGTGGCGCAGCACGGTGATGGCGCGAGCTGCGGAGAGGTCCCAATCGGTCTGGTAGTACTTCGGCCGGACCGGCACCTGGTTGGTGTGGCCGTCGATCTGGAGTGCGTCGGGAAGGTCGCGCAGCACCGGACTCAGGGTGTTGAGCACCCGGCGTCCACGGTCGGTGAGAGTGGCCAGGTTGGCGTGGAAGACGACGTGCTGCGAGACCAGGCTGACCACCAGGCCGCGGTCGTCGATGCTGGCGCGGACGTCGTCGGCGAGGCCACGGGCGCGGAGAGCCTTGGTGAGCCGCTTGAGCACCTCCTCCAGCCGGTTGACCTCGCGAGCCACCTGGGCGGCGGCCTGTTGCTGCTCCAGTTGCTTGCTGCGTTGGAGAGCACGGTCGACGAGCTGGATCTCCTCGGGGGTCATCGCCTCCAACTCGTCCTGGGGGACGACGTCGTTGAGGGTGACGCTGCCCGAGGCGTCGAGCACCGACGACTTCTCGTGCATCATCGCGCCGCTCTGGCCGAAGCCGGTACGCAGCGAGTCGCGCAACTCCTGGTACTTCGTGTCGTCCACCTGGCTCATCGCGAAGAGCACGATGAAGAGCGCCATCAGAACGGTGATCATGTCCGCATAGGAGATCAACCACCGTTCGTGGTTCTCGTGCTCCTCCTCGATCTCGCGCTTGGGTCGACGCATCTCAGGCCGCCTCGGCGTCCTGCTCGTCGCTGGGGAGCAACGACTTGAGCTTCTGGGCGACCACCCGCGGGTTGGAACCGGCCTGGATCGCGGCGACGCCCTCGATCACCATCTCCATCCGGGCGGTCTCCAGCTCGCTGAGTCGCTTGAGCCGGGCCGCGATCGGCAGCCAGATGGCGTTCGCCGACAGGACGCCCCACAGCGTGGCGAGGAAGGCGGCAGCGATCATGTGGCCGAGTTCGTCGGGCTTGGAGAGGTTGCCGAGCACGTGGACCAGGCTCATCACCGTGCCGACGATGCCGATGGTGGGGCCGTAGCCGCCGGCGTCGGTGTAGAACTTGGCGGTCTGCTTGGCCTGCAGCTTCTTCGCGTGCACCTCGGCTTCGAGGATGTCGCGGAGCTCTTCGGGATCGGTGCCGTCCACGGCCATGGTGACGCCCTTGACCAGGAACGGGTCGTCGATGGCGCGGAGGCGATCCTCGAGAGCGAGCAGGCCCTCCTTGCGGGCGACGTCGGCGAGGTCGACGATGGTGGGCACGATGTCGGCACCCGACTCGGCCTTGCCGGTGAACGCCTTCTTCAGTGCCTTGATGGCGTTCTTGGTATCGGCGATGGTGCCACCGGCCATGGTGACACCGAGGGTGCCGCCGAAGACCAGGAGCATCGGCGGCAGCAGCAACAGATGGCTGGGGCTTCCGCCTTCGAGGAAGTTCGCGAGCAGGATGACAGCGAAGGCAAAGCCGAGCCCGATCAAGGTTGCCGGATCCATCACGCCTCCTGGTTGTGCTCAACGGGAAGCGATGACACCGGGGCCAGGTGCGGCTCCTCTGCAGGCGCTTCCTCCTGCAGCATGTTGCTCATGGCGACCACCCAGCCGCGGTGCTCGCGGACCAGGTTGACGATCGTGGAGGGACGCTCCGCGACCACGTACTTCTTGCCGTCCACCAACGTGATCACCGTGTCCGGTGTCGCGTCGACGCGCTCGATCAGGTCGGAGTTCAGTACGAACTGCGATCCGGAGAGTCGGGTAAGCGTGATCATGGTTTGCGCACCGTCCTTGTGCTGGTTCGTCGGCCATCCGTGGCCCACGGGTCACCTATCGGCAAGGCGACCGCGGACCTGAGGGTGAAGTCGCGCGCTCTTGCCATCACGACCACGCTGCCGAACGATCGGCCCCTGAAATCGGGGATTTCAGGGGCCGAACGTCAGGGACTATCGGGAGGTCAGCGCTTGATGTTGACCAGTTCTTCGAGGACCTGGTCGGAGGTGGTGATCACCCGGGAGCTGGCCTGGAAACCACGCTGGGCGAGGATCAGGTTGGTGAACTCGGCGGCGAGGTCGACGTTGGACATCTCCAGGGCGCCGGCCATCAGGTCGCCGCGGGTGCCTTCGCCGGCGACGCCCAGCTCGGCGGTGCCGGAGTTGGCGGAGGCGCGGAACGCGGTGTTGCCGACCTTCTCCAGACCGAGCGGGTTGTTGAAGTCGGCGATCGCCAACTGAGCCATGTTGCGCTGGATGTCGTCGGAGAAGACGCCGCGCAGGATGCCGTCGGCACCGATGCTGTACGAGGTCAGCTCGACGCCGGGCGGAACGGCGGGCAGCACACCGGCGGTGTCCATGGTGACGTTGATCAGGCCGCCGGTCCGGTTGCCGGCCGCGTCCAGGGCGTATCCCTGCACCCGGTTGCCGGACGGCGTCACCAGGGTGCCGGTCTCGTCGAAGTTGAACGCACCGGCGCGGGTGTAGAGCGTCTCGGCGCCGTCGCGGATCACGAAGAAGCCGTCGCCCTGGATCATCAGGTCGGTGGGGCTTCCGGTCGGCTGCGCCGAGCCCTGCAGGAAGTTGGTCCGGGTGGCGGCGAGCTGCACGCCGAGGCCGACCTGGATCGGGTTGGTGCCACCGTTGTTGGCGTTCGCCGCCGACGCACCGGTGAGCATCTGGCTCAGGGTGTCGGAGAAGACGGTGCCGCTGGACTTGAAGCCGATCGTGTTCGCGTTGGCGATGTTGTTGCCGGTCACGTCGAGCATGGTCTGGTTGGTACGCAGACCGCTGATCCCGGCGAAGAGTGAACGAAGCATGGTGCTACCTCCTGGTGTGCGGCGCTCAGGCCTGGGCGTCGGTTGCTGCGGATTCGTGGATGGTGGAGATCCGGGCCAGCGGCACCGAAGCGCCGTCGACCTCGAGGATGGGGCCTTCGGAGCTGAAGGTGACTCCGCTGACCCGGCCGGACTTCGTGCTGCCGTCCTCGGTCAGGTAGGAGACCTCGCGGCCGACCATCCCGGCGGCCCCGAAAGCGAGTTGGGAGGCGACCATGGTCGCGGTCTGCTGGGCCACCTTGGTCATCTGCTCCAGCGCGTTGAACTGGGCCGTCTGGGCCAGGAACTCACCGGAGTCGGCCGGGTTGAGCGGATCCTGATAGCGGAGCTGGGCCACCATCAGTTCCATGAACATCTGCTGGTCCTTGTTGGCGTTGGCAGCGGTGGCCAACGGGGTCAGCATGCCGCTGTTGACAGCCTCGGTTGCTGAGATCGACATTGCTCCTCCTCACATCTGAAGATCCAGCCCGGAGCTCCGGGTTGGGGTTGAAGTCGGGGTGTTCTGGGGTTCGGGAGACGGGGCTGCACCCGGTGCCGGTCCCGTCAGGTCGGCGTGCTGTCCGCGGCCCTCCGGCTCCGCGAATCCGGAGTTCGCCTCGGTGCCACGCTGGTCCAGGTGGCTCTGGCCGGAGTTGCTGTCGTTGACCAGGACCCGGGTGTCGGTGGCGCCGATCGACTCGAGCATCCGGCGCAGTTCGGGTGCATCCATCGCCAGTGCCTGAGCGGCGGCGTCCACAGCGCTGAGCCGCACCTGGACGACGCCGTCGCGCACGCTCAGGTGGACCCGCACCTCGCCGAGTGCCTCGGGCTGCAGGGTGAGGGTCATCCGGCTGGTGCCCTGGCCGGTGGCCAGGTGCTGCACTGCGGCGGCGACCACCGGCTGGGCGACCTGGGTACCGGGACTGCTCAGTGGGGTCGGCACCGAGACGCCAAGCGGGCTTGACGATCCGGGCACGGTGATCGACGCGACCGGTGCTGTCGGAGCAGCCGTGTTCGGCGTCTGAACGACGTTGTCGGCCGCTGCCGCCGGGTCGCCGGCTGCTAAGGTCGCGCCGCTCGAAGCGGCTGGGGCGGACAGCGGAGCAGCCTCGGGCTCCGGGGTGCGCGCCGATTCGGCCGGGTTCGGTTCGGCGAGTGGGGCGGGGGCGGGCTGCCCGGTCGCCTGCTCGGCGTCGGTTGTGGGCGGCGTCGTCACCGTGCTGGTGTCGTCGGCCAGCAACAGCGCCGCATCGCCGGGAACGGTGGCGCCGTCGCCGGGAGCGGCATCGTTCAGGGTGGCAGGCAGGTTCTCGGCCACAGCGGTGATCGCCAGCCCGGCAGCGGGAGCCGCAGCCGGGATCGCAAGTGAGCCCAGGGCCGACGCCTGCAAGGCCGCAGCCAGGACCGCTGCACCCTCGTCGTCGGCCTCCGCCTCCGCCTCCGCTGCCGTTCCGTCGCCGGTCGCTTCGCCAGGCAGGACGGGAACCGCCGGAACCTGAGCAGCCTCCGGGGTGACCAGTGCGGCGAGCAGCGCCCCGAACCCGCCAGCTGCTGCCGGGTCGGTGCCGTCGCCCGTCGACTCGCCGGTGGCGAGCGGGCCGAAGCCGCCGGCCCTGATTTGCTGCACTGTCATCGTTCACCTCGTAGGTCGGCCATGATCGCGGCCACGTAGCGCTGCGTCTCTCGGTAGGGCGGGATGCCGTCGTGACGCAGGACGGCGCCCGGTCCGGCGTTGTAGGCGGCGAGCGCGAGGTCGGTCCGACCGAAGCGATCCAGCAGATCCGACATCAGCCGTGCCGCGCCGTCGACGGCCTGGTTGGCGTTGAAGGAGTCGGTGACCCCGAGGCCGCGGGCGGTGGCCGGCATCAACTGCATCAGTCCTTGGGCGCCGGCCGGGCTCACCGCTCGTGGGTCGTAACCGGACTCCTGACGGGCGATCGCGGAGAGCAGTTCGGGGCTGACTCCGTACTTGGCGCCCGCAGTGTTGAAGAGGTGGGCGTACGGGGTGCCGAAGGGGACCTGGTCGGTGCCGGCGGTCCGGGCCACCGAGCCGACTCCCGTGGCGCCCTGGTCGGGCAGGATCCGGCGGATCACGTCCGGGGTGCTGGGGACGTCGACGATCCGCACATCGAGGCCGGTCCGCGGCGCCTCGATCATCTTGCCGTCGCCGATGTAGATCGCAATGTGGTCGACACCCTTGTTGCGGCTGGAGTTGTCCCACGCGATCAGGTCGCCGGGCTGGGCCTCGGCCATGCTGGCGACGGGTCGCCCGGCGGTGGCCTGCTGGTTGGAGACCCGAGGCAGGTCGTAACCCAGGTTCTTGTAGACCAACTGCACCAGACCCGAGCAGTCGAGCCCCTTGGTCGGGTCGGTGCCACCCCAGACGTAGGGCAGGCCCAGGTACTTCTTCGCCTCGGCGACCACATCGGCCCCGCTGGGGCTGCCGTCGGACCTGCTCAGGGCGGTGCTCGCCGTCTCCAGTTCGGTGCTGAACCGGCTGGCGGAGGTTGGATTGAACCTGGCGTCCAGCGCGCTCAATTGCTTGAACTGCAACTGGATGTGGCTGATCCGGTCGGTGACCTCGGTGACGCTCATCGGGTCTCTCCCGTCTGCCGGAACTGCCAGAGCTGTGCGGCGACGTCGTCGAGTTCGCGGGCCTCGCGGTGGGCGAGCTCTGCTTGGTGTTCGGTGTCCCGGCGCTCGATCAGCGACTCCACCGCGGCCAGCCGGGTGTGGTCGCTACGCCAGTGCGCACGGGCCGTCTCCGCCACCACCCGGGCGGACTCGGTGGCCTGGTTGCGCTCGCTCAGGGTGTGGCACCAGGCGGAGAGGACGGCGCGTTGATAGACGAAGTCGAGCGCCGAGGTGACCTCGGGCGCCGCACTGTTCGCCAGGACCTCTTGGGCCTGGGCGGCGGCATCCTGGCAGGCACGGTGCTCGGCGAGCGCGGTGCCCATGCCGAGGCGACTGTCCCGCTCCCGGACCTCGCGGACCCGCGCGACTGCCTGCATCGCCTTGCGACTCATGCCGCCTCATCCCCGACCAGGAGGGCCAACTGACCCCAGGCCTGATCCAACGCGGCGGCCTGCTCGATCGGCTGGCAGAGGAACGCCTCGATCTGGGGGAGCCGTGCCAGAGCGCGGTCGGCGTCGCGGTCCGCACCGCTGACGTAGGCACCGATCTCGACCAGTTCGCGGACGTCGCGGTGGGCCGCGAGCATCCGGCGCAGCGCGACTGCGTCGGCCCGCTGAGCAGGCGTGGTGACGGCGGAGGTGACTCGGGAGATCGACTCGAGGACGTCGATCGCGGGGAAGTGGCCCGAGGTCGCCAGCCGGCGGCTCAGCACGACGTGTCCGTCCAGGATGGAACGGGCGGTATCGCCAACGGGGTCTTGGAGATCGTCACCCTCGACCAGCACGGTGTAGAGCCCGGTGATGCTTCCCTGCGGGCTGGTTCCGGCCCGCTCCAGAAGCTGGGGGAGGAGTGCGAAGGCGCTCGGCGGGTAGCCGCGGGTGGCCGGGGGTTCGCCGGCGGAGAGGCCGATCTCGCGCTGGGCCATCGCGACTCGGGTCAGGCTGTCCATCATCAACACCACATGGCGTCCGGCGTCGCGGAACCACTCGGCGATCCGGGTCGCCACGAAGGCTGCGCGCAGCCGCTCCACGGGTGGTGCATCAGAGGTCGCAACGACGACCACCGACCGGGCCAGACCCTCGGCGCCGAGGTCACCCTCGATGAACTCGTTGACCTCGCGGCCACGCTCGCCGACGAGACAGATCACCGAGACCTCCGCCTCGCTCCCGCGAGCGATCTGGGAGAGCAGGCTGGATTTGCCGACACCCGAGCCGGCCATGATTCCGAGGCGCTGTCCGCGTCCGGCCGGAACCAGCGTGTCCAGGGCCCGTACGCCGAGGCCGAGCTGCTGGGTGATCCGCGGGCGTTGCAGCGCCGGCGGCGGGGTGTTGGCGACCGGGACGCGCGGCAGCCGGGTCAGGTCGGGGCCGCCGTCGACGGGCCGCCCGACGCCGTCTAGAACCCGGCCGAGAAGCTCGGCTCCGACCGGGATCTGCAACGGGCCGCCGGTGTGCCGGACCCCGACGCCGACCACGAGCCCATCGGTGGTGCCCAGGGGCAGGCAGACCACGTGGTCCGAGTGGGTGGCGACGACCTCGGCCAGCACCAGCTCGCTGCCCTGGATCTCAAGCAGGTCACCGACGGCGGCGCTCAATCCGGTGACGGCGAGGCGGAGGCCGACGACCTCGGTGACCCTGCCGAGGAACCGGGGCTCCGCCGCGGCCTGTGCGCGCTCGATCATCTCGGCGGTGAGGCGGCTCATCGCAGGATCGCCTCGATCCGAGCCATCGCTGCCGAGATCCGCAGGTCGAGGACCTGGGTGTCGGTCTCCACCAACGCGTCTCCGGGCTGAAGGTTCGCATCGGCAACGATCCGCACCCCACGGGCGGCAAGATCGGCGACGACCGGCTCGGCGACCAGCGTGGGGGAGAGGCGTACCTCGGCGGTCGGGTCCTCGGGCATCACGGCCAGCGCCCGGCGGACGGCGTCGACGGCCGGCGCGGCCTGGAGTTCACGGTCCAGCAGGGTCCGGGTCAGCGCCACAGCCAGCTCGGTGGCCTGGGTCTCGATCTGCTCACAGCTGCGTGCGATCTGAGCACGCAGCTCGTCGGCGGCCTGGGCCAGGGTGGCCAGGGCGGCCGCATGCTGGGCGCCGCGTCGGGCCTCGGCGGCACGGTTGCGCTCGGCCGTCACGGCGCTCTCCGCAGCGGCCTCCTCGGCAGCGCGTCGGCGACCGTCGGCCCAACCGACGCTGTAGCCCTGGGCCTGGGCCGCGGCCTGGGCGGCGTTGGTCAACGCGGCCAGGGTGTGCTCGGTGACCTCGTCACCGAGTGCTGCGCTGGCGCCGTAACGGGTCCAGCTTCCGGCTCGCAGATCCGGGGTCGGCACTGTCTCGACGGTTGCCGAGGAGTCCGCCCGCAGCACGACCGCCTCAGTCGACGAACTCATCGTCGTTCCCTCGCCGGACCAGGATCTGGCCCTGCTCCTCCAACTGGCGGATGGTGCGGATGATCGACTGCTGGGCCTCTTCCACCTGGGTCAGGCGGACCGCGCCGAGCAGGTCGACCTCTTCGAGCAGGTTCTCGGCGGCACGCTCGGAAAGGTTCTTGGTGATCTTGGTGCGGACCAGATCGCCGACACCCTTGAGCGCCAGGGCGAGCTCCGCGGTCTCCACCTGGCGCAGCACCTGCTGCACCGAGCGGTCGTCGAGCATGACGATGTCCTCGAACATGAACATCCGGCTCTTGACCTCGTCGGCCAGGGCTGAGTCGAAGGCCTCCAGACCCTCGACGATCTGGCGTTCGGTGGAGCGGTCGGAGCGGTTGATGATGTTGACCAGCGGATCGACGCCGCCGACCCGGGAGAGCTCGGCAGGCTGGAGCATCGAGGAGAACTTGCGCTCCAGGGTGCTCTCCACCATCCGGACGATCTCGGGAGAGGTGCGGTCCATCACCGCGATCCTGTGCGCGACCCGCGCCTGCAGGTCGGAGGGCAGGCCGGAGAGCAGCAGCGACGCCTTGTCCGGCGTCATGTGCGCCAGCACGAGGGCGATCACCTGCGGGTGCTCGCCGACGATGAAGGAGCGCAGCTGGGCCGGGTCGGCGCGGTGCAGGAACTGGAACGGCAGTTGGACGGCGGCCGCGTTCAGCCGCTCCATGATCTCGGCGGCGCGCTCGGGGCCGAGCGACTGCTCCAGCAACTGCTGGGCGAAGGTCAGCCCGCCTTGGGCGATGTGTGCCCGGGCGGTCGCCATCGCGTGGAACTCGTTGAGCACCGACTCGCTCTCGGAGGCGCTGATCGACTCCAGGCGGGCGACCTCGGCCGAGACGCGTTCGACGTCGGCCTCGTTCATGTGGGACATCACCTGGGCGGCGTGGTCCTTGCCCAGCTGGATCAGCAGGATGGCGGCCTTGCGGACACCGCTGGTGGTGGTCAGGGTGCTCACTTGGGGGCCACCAGCCATCCGCGGAGAAGGGCGGCGACCTCTTCGGGTTGCCGTTCGACGAGGTCGACGAGCTCGGTGTGCAGACGCTCAGCTTCGTTCTGCTCGGTGCCTTCGAGGGCGAGCAGGGCGGTGTTCGCCTCGACGGCCGGCACGTTGGCACGGGCCGCGGCGTCCTCGCGGAGCTGTTCGACCAGGTACGAGGTGGCCTCGGCGCGGGCCCGGGCCCGACGGCGCTGCTGCCACCAGGCGAAGAGGACCAGCAGGGCGACGAAGACGACCAGGCCCACGTCACGGATCAGCTCGTTGCGCTTGTCGGCCGCGGCGGCGTCCTCGGCGGCCTTCAGCTCGGCGTTCATCGCGTCCTCGGCGCTGCGGTCGAACGGCATCGTGGAGACCCGGAGCCGGTCGCCGCGGTCGCGGTTGAGGCCGGCCATGGCGGAGATGTTGCGGGCGAGTTCATTGGTGTCGAGCGCACCTGCGGCGCGGGCGTCGAGCATCACACCGACGTTCACCGACTTCACCCCGCCGGGGGCGGTGACCCGCTTCTCCACGGTGCTGTTGACCGGGTTGTCGCGGGTGGTGGACTCCTTGCTGTAGGCCGAGTCGGCACCGGGCGCGGCGCCGAAGTCGTCCATCTGGCCGTCGGGGCCGACGACACCCGTGGTGCCGTTACGGTCACCGGGGCCGGTGTAGGTCTCGGTGCTGTTGGTCTCCGACAGCGGCGGCGTGTTCTCGGCCGGGGTGAAGGTGCGGGTCTCGGACTGGGCCTCGTCGAAGTCGAGCTCGGCGGTGACCTCGACGGTGGCGTTGTTCGGTCCCAGGACACGGTCCAGGGTGGCCTGGATCTTGTTCCGCATCTTCGCGGTGAAGAGTTCGCGCTGCTCGGCCCGCGAGTTCGCCGCGCCCGAGGCGTCATCGTTGGTGGTCAGCAGCTTGCCGGAGGCGTCGGAGATGGTGACGTTCTCGGGCTTGAGGTTGTCGATGCTGGAGGCGACCAGGTGGACGATCGCCTGGACCTGGTCGGAGCTGAGGGTCTCCCCGGGACCGGTGCGCAGCAGCACGGAGGCGGTCGGCGGGGCCTGCTCGTCGGCGAAGACCTCCTTCTCCGGCAGTGCGAGGTGGACCACCGCGTCGGAGACAGGATCCATCGCGGCGATGGTCTTGGCGAGCTCGCCCTCCATCGCCCGCTTGAACGCGGTCTGCTCGCCGAACTTGGAGGTGGTCAGATCCTGACCGTCCAAGATGTTGTAGCCGGTGTCGCCGCCGGTCGGGATGCCCTGGCCACTCAAGGAGATCCGGGTCGCGTAGACCTGGTCCTTGGGCACCATCACCGTGCCGCCGTTGTCGGCGAGCTGGTACTTGACGCCCTGCTTGTCCAACTCCTCGACCACGGACGAGGCGTCAGTGGCGTTGAGGTTGCTGTACAGCGGGGAGTAGTCCGGCGTGGAGGCCCACCGGAAGACCATGAAGCCGGCCAGCAGCAGGCCGAGGGTGCCCAGCACCGCGACGACCTTCTGCCCGAGGGTGAACTCGGTGAAGGTGTCCCGCATCCGGGCCCCGAAGCTGGTCAGTCCCTGGCGCATCAGATCGGCATCCGCATGATCTCGGTGAACGCCTCGACCGCCTTGTTGCGCAGGGCGACGGTGAGTTGCGTGGTGACGGCTGCCTCACTGGCGGCGATCGTGTAGTCGTGGATGTTCTCCAGGTCGCCGCTGGCAGCCTGGATGGCGAGCCCATCGGCCTTGTTCTGCACGGCTTCGAGCCGGTCCAGGCCGTCGATGACCAGGTCGGCGAAGCCACTCGAACCCTGGACCGCGTCGGTCGGCGTCGGGCTGGCGACCGGGGGAACGTACGGCGTGAACCCGAGCGCCTCGATCCCGGAGACGCTCATCAGCCGCGACCGATCTGCAGGGCGCTGGCGTAGTTCTCCTGCGCGTTCTTGGTGACCTGGACCGAAGCCTGGTAGCCGCGCTGCGCCATGATCAGCTGGCTCATCTGGCTGGACATGTCGATCTCCGGCATCCGGACGTAGCCGTTCTCATCGGCCAACGGGTGGGACGGGTTGTGCACCATCCGCCCTTCGGGGTCGCTCTTGGCCAGGCCGGTCACCTCGACGCCGCCGCCGGCCGACGAACTGGTGATCAGCATCTGGGCCTGGAAGGCGTCCTGGTCGGTGGGGCGAGCGGTGTTCACGTTGGCGATGTTGTGCGCCAAGGTGTCGAGCCAGGTCTGGTGGACGCCGAGGCTGGAGCCGGCGATCCGCAAGGTGTCGAAGGCGCCCATCACATGCCGCCCGCAGCGAGCTTGATCAGGTTGTGGTGGTCGGTCACCGCACGGGTGACCACCTGGTACTGGTACTGGGACTGCACCGCGGCCAGGACCTCCTTGCGGAGGTCGACGTTGTTGCCGTTGGCGCCGACCGGCGTGTTGGTCGCGGTGGACGAGATGTCGAGCCCCTCGAAGCTGCCGTCGGCGAGCGCACTGCGCAGCGACGACTCGAAGTCGACGCTGG
Organism: Nocardioides sp. Bht2; assembly: GCF_047308515.1. NCBI lineage: Bacteria > Bacillati > Actinomycetota > Actinomycetes > Propionibacteriales > Nocardioidaceae > Nocardioides > Nocardioides sp. Bht2. The sequence goes on along the minus strand of NZ_JBLBWI010000001.1, from coordinate 343,713 downwards.
TGGCGATGTAGTTCGGGGTGTCGACGTTGGCGATGTTGTCAGCGATGACGTTCTGCCGAACCGAGATACCGGTGGCGGCGGCATGCAGCAAGCTGCCTACCGCGTCTGACACTGAGAGCGACATGACGGCGCGACCTTTCGCGGGGCTGCCAATCCGTCGGCGGTGTCGAGCCATCCATTGCTCGGTGTTCTCATTCGGCAGTGCGGTGAGGCACTTGAGGATTTCGGAGAATCCCCTTGTGCAGAGCCAGATTTGCGCCTGGCCCCGCACAGAGATGGACTAGACCAGCACGATCGAGATCTGTCCCGAGCCGTATCCGGCGATCTCCAGGCGGGCGTCCTCGCGCTGGCCCAGGGTCAGCGTCCGGGCCTGGATGTTCACGTCCAGATGGCCGCCGGCCGGGTACACCTCGTAGAGCCGGAGGTGGGTGGCGCCGGGAGCGTTGAAGAGCGAGGCCGCGACGTTGAGCACCTCGTAGAGGTTCTCGCTCAGCGTCTCGGTCAGCCGACCGTCGTTGACCGCATCGCTGGCGGCGCCGGGCGGAACCAGGCCCAGCGCAGCCCCGGCGTAGCAGGAGAGCGGCAGGTCGCAGGCGATCAGGGCGCTGATCTCCAGAGCGTCGTCGACGTAGACGGCGACGGTGGCCGGGGTGGCCGGCCCGGGGGCCAGCGGGGGAGCGGCGGAGAACTCGACGTCCTTGCCCAGCAGGTCGCCGAAGAGGTCCTTGATCTCCTTGGGGGCGGGCAGGTGCTTCACGAGGCCAACCCGACGGCGGTGAAGGCGGCGACGAAGGTGTCTGCGTTGAACGGCTTCGCGATCAGGAACGACGCCCCGGCCGCGGCGGCGCGCTGACGCATCTCCTCGGAGCCTTCGGAGGTGACGAACCCGAACGGGATCTGGGAGCCGGAGCCGCGCAGGTTGATCAGCAGGTCGATGCCGTTCATCTCCGGCATGTTCCAGTCCGACAGGATGAGGTCGGGGTTCTCCTTGGCCGCGAGCTCGAAGGCGACCTGGCCGTTCTCCGCCTCCACGATCTCGTGGCCACCGAACCCGGCCTGGCGCAGGGTGCGGACCACGATCTGGCGCATCACTCTGCTGTCGTCGGCGATCAGGATCTTCATGCTGGGTGCTGCTCCTCGGGGAGATCGGTGAGTTGGACGTGCGCGGTGATGGTCTCGCCCTGCCAGCTCAGATCGAGCCGGCAGCTGAGTTCGGGCCCGTGGTCGGCGGGCAGTGCGGGCTGCCGTACGACGACGGGCAAGGAGAGCTGGCTGGGCTCGGGCATCAGGCTCTTCAGATTGCCGCCCAGGATGTTGGCGAGCTCGCCGATCGCGTCGAGGAGGTCCTCCTCGGTCGGCGGCTCCGGTGCTGTCTCGATCGCACCGGGCCGGGCGTTGGCCAGCATCGCGTTGGCGATCGCGCGGGCGCCGACATCGCTGAGATACAGGGCGATCGTGCCGCGCCAGGCGCCGTCGACCGAGACCGAGGTGGACCAGGCGGGGGCGTTGGCCGGTGCTGCCGGGAGCAGCGGCTGGGTGTCGACGAACGACTCCCAGACCTGGTCCAGGAGGGCGTGCAGGTCCTCGGCCGAAGGCAGGGTAGCGGCGACGTCGATGCTCATGCGGGTACTCCGTCCCGGACCAGGCCGAGCAGTTCGAGCTTCTCGATGATCGCGTCGGCGGTGAACGGCTTGATCACGTACTCGTGGGCACCGGCAGCCAACGCCTTGACGATGTTGGAGTGTGAGCTCTCGGTGGTGACCATCATCAGGGTGATGTTGCGCCACTCGGAGACGGCGCGGACCCTGGTGACGAAGGTGTAGCCGTCCATCACCGGCATGTTCCAGTCGATCAGGCAGATCGCGGGTAGGGGGCCCTGCTCGAGAATCTCCAATGCCTGCTGGCCGTCGCCGGCCTCGACCACCTCGAAGCCGACCTCGGCGAGGATCCGTTTCAGGATGCTCCGCATCGTGCGGGAATCGTCAATTACCAGCGCACGCATGGTCATGCTCCTGTCAGTGCGGTAGCGGGGATCGGAGGAGCTGTGCTCCGGGAGGTGGACTGGGGTCGCAGCAGTTGGACCCGGCCGGCGGTCTCGCGCTGCCAGTACTGCTCGATCTCGAGGCTGGTCTCGGCGGAGCCGAGCATCAGGTAGCCGTCGGGGGCGGTCACGCCGTGGACCCGGCGCAGGATGTCGCGCTTGGTCTCGACATCGAAGTAGATGAGGACGTTGCGGACCAGGACCAGGTCGAAGCGTGGCAACGGCGGGAACGGTGCCGCCAGGTTCATCTGCCGCGGGTGCACCATCTCCCTGAGCTTGCTGGAGATCTCCCACTCGGCACCGACCCGGGTGAAGTGCTTCACCAACTGGGTGGCCGGTAGTCCGCGGTTCATCTCGACCTGGCTGTACCGGCCGTTGCGAACCCGTTCGACCATCTGCGTGGAGACGTCGGTGGCAGTGATCCGAGCGGTCCAGCCGCTGGGCAGGTGTTGGTCCAGCAGCATCGCCAAGCTGTACGCCTCCTGGCCCGAGGAGCAGGCAGCGGACCAGATGCTGATCTGGCGGGTCGCCGTCCGCGCTTCCAGCAGTGCGGGCAGGACGACGTCGGTGAAGGCCTGGTAGGGCGAGTTGTCCCGGAACCAGGAGGTCTCGTTGATGGTCAGCGCGTCGAGGGCACGCTGGCGTTCGACGGCGTCGCTGAAGATCCGCGGCAGGTAGGCGTCGACGTCGGCGCAACCGGCGGCACGGGCCAGCGGCAGCAGGCGCGCCTCCACGAGATACTCCTTGCCGGGCTCGTACACCATCGCGGTCTCGCGGCGCGCGAGTTCAGCGACGCGGCGGAAGCTGTCAGCGGAGAGGGGCACGTAGCCACCATCGGACGCCGGTGCCCGGACCTGAGGGAACCCGCTGTCTTCCTTCTCACCTGCAGGTTCTCCTCAGTGCGGGGCTGGATCTGCCGATGGGTTCCGGGTGATCAGGGTTCTCATCGTTGACGATTCCGCGCTCGTCCGGCGGTTGGTGACGACCGCCCTGGAGGCCGACCCGGCGATCACCGTGGTGGGTGCGGCGGTCAATGGCCGCGACGGCGTCGAGCAGGTCCTCGCGCTGGACCCCGATCTCGTGGTGCTCGACATCGAGATGCCGGAGATGGATGGCCTGACGGCGTTGGAGAAGATCCGCGCCGAGCGGCCCCGGCTGCCGGTGATCATGTTCAGCACGTTGACCGAGCGTGGTGCCCGGCAGACCCTGGACGCACTGGCCCGCGGCGCCTCGGACTACCTGGCGAAGCCGTCGGGTGCCGGCAGCCTCTCCGCCTCGATCGCGGCGGTGCGCGACGAGTTGGCGCCGAAGATCGTCGCCCTGGTCGGCGCGCGCCGAGTGGCGAGTGCGCAGCCCGCTCCGGTGGTCCGGCGCCGGATCGCCAAGCACGCACCCGATGCGCTGCTGATCGGCTGCTCGACGGGTGGCCCGGACGCCCTTGCGCATCTGCTCGCGCCGTTGCCGGCCGACTTCCCGCTGCCGATCGCGGTGGTCCAGCACATGCCGCCGGTCTTCACCGGAATGCTGGCCGCTCGCCTCGACGGGCTCAGCGGCCTCACCGTGCGGGAGGCTGCGACGGGCGATGTGATGCGCCCGGGCCAGGTGCTGCTCGCACCCGGCGACCAGCACCTGGCATTGGAGCGTTCGGGCACCTCGGTGCAGGCCCGTCTGAACTCGGAGCCGCCGGAGAACTTCTGTCGCCCGGCCGTGGACGTGCTCTTCCGCTCCGCGGTGGAGGTCTACGGTGGCAACGTGATCGCGGTGATCCTGACCGGGATGGGCCAGGACGGCCTGGTCGGCGTCCAGGCGCTCTCCGCGCGGGGAGCGACGGTAGTGGCGCAGGATCAGGCCAGCTCGGTGGTCTGGGGGATGCCGGGCGCCGTCGTCGGTGCTGGTCTCGCCCACGAGGTCGTGGCACTTGATGCGTTGCCGGCGCGGCTGCGTGGTCTGGCTGAGGGCTGAGCGAGCGCTCAGCGGGACGTCAGCTCTCAGGCCTGCACGTCGAGGTAGACCGGGCGTTGCGGGCCGCCGTCGAGCAAGCGGACCACCGCCTGCTGCCCGCGGGCGCTGCGCATCCGGTTGGCGATCGCGGTCTGGGTGGCGTGCTGCCGCTCCGCGATCTGTTGGGCTCGGGGCTGCAACTCCTCGGGCATCGGGCCCCGGACCACGGGGACCATCCATCCGGCGTTGCTCTCCGCGGGGAGACTCTCGATCTCGCCGTCGAGGACAGCCTCAACAGCGACCAGGTCCCGCTCGAACTGGTCCAGGACGGCGGCCCACTCGGCCAACAGGTCGGAGTCGGTGACGGGCTGCGCGCTCATCCCACGGCCGCCTGAACAGCGCTGGCCGCAGCCTCGCGCCAGGTCGTGGCCAGATCGCGGGCCAGCGCCAGACAGTGCTGGGTCGCCTCCAGGTCGCGATGGATGTTTGCCTGCACCAACTGGGTGTGCAGGTGGTTGTAGAGCGCCTGCAGCGCCGCCGCGCCGGCCCACAGGTCGACCCGCAGGCTGGAGTTCAGTTCCGCGACGACGTCCTGGGCGTGGACCAGGTGCTGGTGCGCCGTGGTGAAGTCGGCCGCCTCCTGCATCGCCAGGGCGCGTTCGATGTCGAGCACCATCCGGTCGCAGAGCATCACCAGCAGGCGTTCGGGGCTTGCCGTCCCGATCGATGAGGAGAGGTAGGTGTTACGCGCATCGTTGAACATCGTCGAATCCCTTCAACCCTCACTTCGAGGAGGATGAGCTGAGCGAGTTGAGCTGGCCGGCCAACCAGTTGGACTGGTTCTGCATCCGTGACAGCGCCGTCTCCAACGCGGTGTACTGCCGTTCCAACGAGGTCCGGCGGAGCGCGAGCCTGGTGTCCCAGGCCTCGATGCTGTCGGTGAGACGGGTGATCGAGCTGTTGCGGCCGGTGATGGCCGAGGTGAGGGTGCCGTCGACGGAGTCGCTGGCCGCCTTCGCCACGCTCTCGACCCGGGAAGCGAAGCCGTTCGGGCCGGTGATCGCCGCAGCGACCTCGGCCGGGTCGGCGCTGAGCGCCTTGTTGAAGGCCTCTTCGTCGAAGGTGATCTTGCCGTAGCGGTCGGTCTGCAGACCGAACTTCGCCAGGCTGGTCAGGTCGGTGGGGTAGATGGCGCCCTGCAACGAGCTGCCGAGTGAACGCACCGCCGGGTCACCCGACAGCAGGCCGGAGCTCTTGTTGGCGGTGTTGTAGCTGGTCAGCGACTGGGCCTGACCGATCACGTTGTTGAGAGTCTCCACCAGCGCCTTGACCGCTGCCGTCGCGGAGTTGTTGTCGCTGGTCACCGAGAGATCGATGGTCTTGCCGACCGCCGTTGGCGAGACGGTCAGCGACACGCCGGCCATCACGTCGGTGAAGGTGTTCGTCGATGAGTGCAGGGTGCGACCCTCGATGGTGATCGCGGCGTCCTGCGCGTCGGTCACGGTGGCGCCGCCGAGCAGCGCCGACCCGTCGCTCTGGGTGAGCGTGAAGCGGCTGTCCTCACCGGTCTCGGTGGAGGTGACGACGAGTGCGAACTTGCCGTCGTCGAGCTTGAGGGTGGCGGCGCGCAGCCCGTTCTCGGTCTGGTTGAGAGCGCTGACCAGACCGGCCAGGGTGCCGTCGCCGGTTTCGATGCTGGTGCTGACGCCGTCCCGGGTCAGGGTGACGGTGGTGCCAGGGCTGACCACGATGTCGGTCAGCGCGGCGGTGTCGGTGAAGTTCATCCGGTGGTTGGTGGCGACGGCGTCGACGCTCACCTTCCAGTTTCCGGCCACGGCGCCCTTGCCGATCGTGGTGCTCACCGAGGCGTCGCTGCTGGTCGCCTTCAACGGGCTCCAGGCGCTGCCGTTGGCCAGGGCGAGAGCCTTGGTCGCCAGGCCGGCGACCTGGCTGTTCAAGGTCTGCAAGCTGTTCAGCGAGGTCTTCGCACTGCTCAGCTGCGAGATCAGCTTGGTCTGGCTGGCGGCCTCCAGCTGCATGAGCTGATTGATGATCGTGGCGGTGTCCAAGCCACTGACCAGGCCACTGATGCTCGACGACGGCATCTGCTACTCCATTCCGATCCGCGATGAAGACGAGGGTGAAAGCACAAAGGGCGGCTCCGGGAGGTACCCGGAGCCGCCCTCCGGACGGGGTGAATCAGCCGCGGAGCAGCTGCAGCACGCCCTGCGGAGCGGAGTTCGCCTGCGCGAGCATGGCGGTACCGGCCTGCGAGAGGATCTGCGCACGCGTGAAGCTCATCATTTCCTGAGCCATGTCGGTGTCGCGGATCCGGCTCTCGGAGGCCGACAGGTTCTCGACGGCCACGTTGAGGTTGTTGATGGTGTGCTCGAAGCGGTTCTGGTAAGCACCCAGCTCGGCGCGAGCGGTCGAGATGGTCTGGATCTGCTGGTCGATCAGGGTGATCGAAGCCTGCGCAGCAGAGGTGCTGCTGAAGTCCAGACCGACTGCGGCGGGGCCGGGGGCCACACCAGCAGCGAGACCAGCACCCGGAGCGGTGACGTCGACTGCGCCACCGTTCTTCGCGGTCACCACGAGGCCGTTGCCGGCGCCGTTCGCGTCCTTGGTGACGCTGACGTTGAAGTTGGCGTTGAACGAAGCATCGGAGCGGAGCGCGGTGGCAACGCTGTCGACGCTGGTGTACGAGCCAGCCGCACCCAGGGTCACGGCGACGTCGGTGGTGACGCCACCCGCGGTGGTGGAGAACGACATCGCGCCACCCACGAGGGCGACGTTGGCGACGGCGAACGAGGTACCAGCAGCGACACTGCCCGTGTTCAGGGCGGTAGCCACACCGGCAACGTTGGCGCCGGCCAGGTTGACCTGGATGAGGCTGTTGGCGTCGCCGTCGGCACCGACCTGGAAGTTCAGGGTGCCAGCGGAGCCGTCAAGCAGGCTGGTGCCGTTGAAGTTGGTCGACTTGCCGATCCGGTCCAGCTCCGAGACCAGGCTGTCGGCCTCGGTGGTGATGTTGTCGCGAGCCTGAGCGTTGTTGCTGTCGCTGGCGCCCTGGACGGCCAGGTCGCGCAGACGCTGCAGGATCGAGTGGACCTCGGTCAGCGCACCTTCCGTGGTCTGCACCACGGAGATGCCGTCCTGCGCGTTGCGGGCGGCAACCTTGAGGCCACCAACCTGCGAGCGCAGACCCTCGGAGATCGCGAGACCGGCAGCGTCGTCCGCGGCACGGTTGATCCGGAAGCCGCTGGAGAGCTTCTCGAGCGACTTGCTCATCTGGCCCTGCGTGACCGACAGGTTGCGGTACGAGTTGAAGGCGTCGATGTTCTGGTTGATGCGGAGACTCATGGTTTCCCTCCTGGATCTGAGTCAGATGACTGAAACCCGTCCCTGGGCTTCGTGTTTGATGCATCGGCAGCAGCCGAGGCGATCTGAGAAGAATCGGTGAAAGATTCTTAGGCGGTCGCGTCGATCGGGGTCGCGCTCCGCGGACGCGGCGCCGCGGCCAGCGTGGCCTGGCGGCTCGCCACCGCGGCGAAGTAGGACTCGCGGCGGCGGTCCGCGCACCCTCCTGGCCGGCGGTGGCTCGGGACCAGGTCCGGGTCTAGATGGGTGTTCAGGGCGTCGCGGAGCAGGACCAGAGCCTGGGCCCTGAGCTGCGAGATCCGGGACTCCGAGACGTCGAGCTTGGCGGCGATCTGCGCCATCGGGTGCTCGTGGATGAAGTAGTCCTCGACCACGACCTGAAGGCGTTCGGGCAACTCGGTGATCGCTGCCCTGAGGTAGCTGAGCCGCTCCACATGCTCGAGCTGGGCCGCCGGACTGAAGGTGTCGTCGGCCGCCGGCTCGTGGACGGCGCCCTCGACCGCGACGTCGAGGGAGAGCACCTGGGCACGGGCCAGGTCGTCGTCGTTGCCGATCACTTCATCCAGGGTGATGCCCAGGGCGGAGGCGACCTCGGCGGCGCTGGGGATCCGGCCGAGCGAGGCGGCGAGCCGGTTCCGGGTCTCGTCGAGCTGACGGGCCCGGCGGCGTACGGAGCGCGACGCCCAGTCGACCGAGCGGAGCTCGTCGAGGATCGCGCCCCGGATCCGGGTGGCGGCATAGCGCCCGAACGGAACGCCCCGGTCCTGGTCGAACGACTTGGCGGCAAGTACCAGTGCAGCAAGGCCTGCCGAGGTCAGGTCATCGCGATCGACGTGTGCAGGGACGCGTCCCATCGTCTCGCGAACGATGTGCCCAACGAGCGGAATGTTGACGGTGATCAGCTCTTCCGTCAACTCCGTGAAGGTGCCCGGTAGATCGGTCATGGCGTGAACTTCACCTGAGAGAACCGCTTTCAGGGAAGACGAAACCGGAGTGTCTGGCCGATTGATACCGAAGACGGGACCAACGTCCCGGACTAGTCAACCCAAACGAGTTGCGTCATCTGGTTGAAAAACCTCAGGTGGACGGGGTGCTGGCCGAAAGGGCTGGCATCAAGGTTGTGAACGATGTTGGACGGGGAGGAAGCACCATGGAGAAGCTCTCGCTCATCCTGTGGCGCGAGCGAGAACTGCTGGAGACCCTGCTCTTCAAGCTGGAGACCGAGCAGCTCATCCTGGCCTCGGCGCGGACGCGCTGGCTGGGCCGAGCATCGGCCGAGGTCGAAGAGGTGGTCCAGCAGATCCGGGAGACCGAGGTGCTCCGCGCCACCGCGTCCGACGAGGCTGCCGAAGGTGTCGGTCTGGCGGCGTCGGCAAGCCTGCTGGCGCTCGCTGAAGCGGCCCCCGAGCCGTGGGCGACGATCATGGTCGAGCACCGCCAGGCGTTCGTGACCCTGACAGCAGAAGTGAACGCACTCGCCGGGTCCAACCGGGAGCTGATCACCGCGGGATACCGCTCGGCGCGCGAAGCGATGCTCGCCTTGGAAGCGGAAGGCGCGGGCGGCTACACCCCGGACGGCCAGGCAGTTACCGGGACCCGTGGTCCCGTCTTCGTGGACAGGAGTTTGTGATGGCTGGGACCTTCGGTTCCTTCGGGATCGCGATGAGCGGCCTGCGCTATAGCCAGGTTGCCATCGACGTGGCCAGCAACAACGTTGCGAACGTCGGCACCGATGGCTACGTGCGGCGCCGGGTCGTCGGCGAGTCGGTGGCATCCGATGCCAATCCTGGCCTCTGGTCGCGCGGCGCCGGTCTCGGTGACGGCGTCCGGGTGGCTGGCGTCAACCGGATGGTCGACCAGTTGCTCGACGCCCGCGCGCGCAAAGAGCACGGCACCCAGGCGATGCTCGACACCCGGCTGGAGATCATGAGCCGGATCGAGGCGGGGTTGGGCGAGCCCGGCAACAACGGCATCAACGCTGCTCTCGGCGACTTCCGTGCCGCTTGGCAGAACCTCGCCAACAACCCCGGCAACGACGCGGCCCGGGCCCAGGTGTTGGCTCGCGCCAACACGCTGGTCGACACGATCCGCCAGCAGTCGAGCAACCTCAGCTCCGAAGAGTCCGACGTGCGCCAGCGGCTGCTGGTCGACGTCGGTGAGGTCAACCAACTCGCTGCCGATCTGGCCGCCACCAACCGCAACGTCGCCGCCGCCAAGCTGGCCGGTGTGGAGGCCGGAGTGCTGCTCGACCAGCGCGACCGGTTGGCGATGCGCCTCTCCGAACTCACCGGGGGCACCGCAACCGTCCGTCCGGACGGGGGCTACGACTTCAGCGTGGCCGGGGTCAACCTGGTCAGCGGTCGTGACGCCGGCACGCTGGATGTGGTCAGCGGGGTCAACCTCGATGGCACCGGCGACGGCAACCCCGTCACCTTCCAGATCACCAACGCCTCCGGCAGCACCCCGCTGCTCGGCGTCAGCGGTTCGATCGGTGCCGGGACCGACGCGCTGGACCGGATCATCCCGCAGTACCGATCGGGCCTCAACGACGTGGTCGCCCTGCTCGCCAACCAGGTCAACGCCGGTCACCAGGCCGGTTTCGACAAGGCCGGCAACCCCGGTCAGGCGATCTTCACCTTCAACGCCGCCGACCCCGCCGGGTCGCTCAGCGTGGCGCTCACCGACGGCTCCCTGGTGGCGGCCTCCTCGGTTCCGGGCGGCGGACTCGACGGCGGCAACGCCGAGCTGCTGGCGCTGAAGTCGACGGTGGAGACCGACTACCAGCGGCTGATCGCCGTCTTCGGTACCGAGGTCGCCTCGGCCAAGCGGCTCTCCGCCAACCAGGGTGTGCTGACGGCCCAGATCGACAACACCCGTGAGTCGCTTTCGGGAGTCAGCATCGACGAGGAGATGGTGAACCTGATGGCTGCCCAACGTTCCTACGAGGCGGCGTCGCGGGTGATCACCACGATGGACTCGGTGCTGGACACCTTGATCAACCGGACCGGATTGGTGCGCTGAGATGGCGATCGGTCGGGTAACCCAGAACATGATGGTCCGGTCGTCGATGGCGGCGATCGAGACGAACGCGTCCCGGCTCGCCGAGAGCCAGGAGCGGCTCTCCACCGGGCGGAAGCTGAACCGTCCCTCCGACTCGCCCACCGACACCATCGCGGCGATGCGGGTCCGGGCCGAGAAGGCGGAGTTGGCGCAGCACACCCGCAACGCCGAGGACGGCTTGGGCTGGCTCAACCAGCTCGACGGTGCGTTCAGCTCGATCACCACGCAGGTCCGCCGGGCCCGCGACCTCGCGCTGCAAGGCGCCAACGAGGGCATGTCGAGTGCGGCGGCCCGGGAAGCGCTGGCGGTCGAGGTCGACCAGCTGCGTGAGTCGCTGAAGTCGGCGGCCAACACCCAGTACCTGGGCCGTCCGGTCTTCGGCGGGGTCACCGCCGGTAGCCAGGCCTACGACGCCAACGGCGATTGGATCGGTGAGGCCGGCGCGGTCAATCGGACGATCGGCAACGGCGTCGTGATCGCCGTCAACGTGAACGGGCCCGACGTCTTCGGCGTCGACGGCGCGTCGCTCTTCGACGAGCTCGAGTCGCTCTCCAACTCGTTGCGGGCCGGTGACTCGACGGGGATCCGCGGCAGTATCGACGCCTTGAACGCCCGTGAGCAGAAGATCGTCACCACCCACGCCGACGTCGGCATCCGGGCCGGCCGCCTGGAAGGTGTGCTGACCCAGGCGACCAGCTCCGAGCTCACTCTGACCGCGCGGCTCTCCGATCTCGAGGACGCCGACCTGATCAAGAGCGCCATCGACGTCAAGCTGCAGGAGGTCGCCTATCAGTCGGCGCTCGCCTCGTCCTCGCGCATCCTCTCCGTCTCGCTGCTGGACTATCTGCGATGATCGCGACACTCCCGGCGCGCGGGTCGTCGGAGCTCGAGAGAGGGGTGGAGATGGAGGTTCCGGAGCTTCCGGTGATCGAACTGGTCCGGCCGATGCCAGGATTCAGCGACGATCTCCGCTTCACCCTGGTCCGGCTCGACGATGACGGGACGCTGTGTGAGCTGCGCTCCCTAGAGCACGCCGACCTGCGTTTCCTGGTGGTCAGTGCCGGTCTCTTCTTCGCTGACTACGCACCGGAGATCAGCGACGAGGACGCGCTCGCACTCGACCTGACCCGGGCCGAGGACGCCTTGGTCCTGGTGCTGCTCAACCCGGGTGACTCCTTGGAGTCCACCACCGCGAACCTGCTGGCTCCGGTCGTGGTGAACACGAACTCGCTCAAGGCCGCGCAGGTCGTCCTCGACGACCGCCGCCACTCGCTCGCCACGCCGTTGGTGCGATGAGAAGGTCCGCCACTCTCGGGACGGTTCGAACAGATAGCGTGTACCCATGCTGGTGTTGAGTCGTAAGGCGGGGGAGAGCGTCCTGGTCGGGGACGACATCGAGGTGACCATCCTCGAGATCCGCGGCGACGTCGTCCGCGTGGGCATTGCGGCCCCGCGTTCGGTCAGCGTTCAGCGCGCCGAGTTGATCGCCCAGGTGACCGACAGCAACCGTGCTGCGGCGTCGCCGAACGCGAACACGGTGGCCTCGTTGGCCGCTGCCTTGCGCAAGCCTTCGTAGCGGGGTTCACACTCCGCTGGCGAGGCGATTCGGCTAAGGTCTGGGCCCTTTGTGCCGATTCTTCCGGTGTTAACGGGAGGAGGCGCCGGTGGATGAAGATGCCGAGATCATCGCCGAGTTTCTGGTGGAGAGCCACGAGAACCTCGACCAACTCGACCGCGACCTGGTTGCTTTGGAGCAGGACCCCACCTCGCGGGAGCTGCTGTCCAGCATCTTCCGCGCGATCCACACGATCAAGGGCACGAGCGGCTTCCTCGCGTTCGGGCGGCTCGAGGAGCTGACCCACGTCGGGGAGAACCTGCTGGCCCGGCTCCGCGACGGCGACCTGCTGCTGACCAGCGAGCTCACCGGGCTCCTGCTGCGGATGGTCGACACCGTCCGAGCGCTGCTGGCCCTGATCGAGGAGACCTCCGGCGATGCCGGCGACCAGGTCGAGATCACCGCTGTCGTAGCCGATCTGCGCGCGGCCCTCACCCCCGAACCGTCAGGCACACGCCCCGAGCCGTCAGGCGCACGCCCCGAACCGTCAGGTATCGACGCCGAACCGGCAGGCGCACGCCCCGAACCGGCAGGTATCGACGCCGAACCGGCACCTGTTGCGCCTCCCGGACTGCTGGTCTTCGGTGGTGCGGCCCCGGTGGTACCCGACGTCGCCCCAGCGGTTCGGGAGGAACCTGTCCCTGCCGGTGCTTCGTTGACACCAGGTGAAGTCTCCGCGGCGCTGAGTGCTGGGCCGGTCGCGCCCAGCCCGGTCCCTGCTCATATGCCTGACGGCTCGGCACGTATGCCTGACGGTTCGGCACGTATGCCTGACGGTTCGGCGAATATGCCTGACGGTTCGGGGGAGGCGAAGCGCGGGATCGTCGGCTCGACGGTGCGGGTGGACGTCGATCTGCTCGACAACCTGGTGCAACTGGTCGGCGAGTTGGTGCTGACCCGGAACCAGATCCTGCAGCGCAGCGACTCGGGTGACGACGTCGAACTGACCCGCGCCGCGCAACGACTCGATCTGGTGGCCAGTGAGCTGCAGGAGAGCGTGATGCAGACCCGGATGCAGCCGATCGGGCAGGTCTGGGCCAAGATGCCGCGCGTCGTCCGGGACCTCGCCAACCAGCTCGGCCGTGAGGTCAACCTGGTCACCGAGGGACACGACACCGAACTGGACCGTTCGCTGCTGGAAGCGCTGAAGGGACCGCTGACCCATCTGGTCCGCAACTCCCTCGACCACGGCATCGAGCCGCCCCACGAGCGGGTCGCGGCCGGCAAGCCCGCCGCGGGGACACTCTCCCTGAAGGCCCGCCACGAAAGCGGCCAGGTCGTCGTCGAGATCATCGACGACGGACAGGGCATCGACCCCGCGAAGGTGGCCGAGACCGCGATCCGCCGTGGCGTGATCACCCCGGAGCAGGCTGCTCGGATGGAGACCAAGGAGCTGATCGGGCTGCTGTTCCGGCCTGGCTTCTCGACCGCCACCACGGTCACCAACGTCTCCGGCCGCGGCGTCGGCATGGATGTGGTGCGGACCAACATCGAACGGATCGGTGGCACGGTCGACGTCACCAGCCTGCCGGGCCAGGGCACCACCTGCCGGGTGCGGATCCCGCTGACGTTGGCGATCATCCCGGCGCTGGTCGTCGAGGAGGGCGGTCAACGCTACGCGCTGCCGCAGGCCAATCTGGTCGAGCTGGTCCGGGTCGAGGACCCGGTCGGGCAGGTCCAGGAGATCGCCGGTGCTCCGGTGCTCCGGTTGCGCGGAGCCCTACTGCCGTTGGTGAATCTCTCCACGGTGCTGGCCCAGAACGGCAGCGCAGGCTCGTTGGCCGACAGTGCGCTGACGGTCGTGGTGGTCCAGTCGGACGAGATCCGCTTCGGGCTCTGCGTCAACGACGTCCACGACACCCAGGAGATCGTGGTCAAGCCGATCGGGCGGCAACTCAAGAGCCTGGCGATCTACGCAGGTGCCACGATCATGGGCGACGGCTCGGTCGCGCTGATCCTCGACGTCGGCGGGATCGCCCAGGAGCAGGCACTCAGCGCGGTGCCGATGCTGGAGGAGACCGAGTCGGCCGTCGAAGAGGACAGCACCGCGCTGCTGGTCCTGGAGGTCGCCACCGGGCGGCGTGCGGCGTTGCCGTTGGCTGCGATCTCCCGGCTGGAGGAGTTCCCGATCTCGCAGATCGAGTACTCCGGGCTCGACGAGGTGGTCCAGTACCGCGACGGCATCCTGCCCTTGGTCCGTCTCGCCTCGGCGATCGGCCTCGCCGAGACGGAGTCGGCGGAACCCCACGTCTCGGTCGTCGTCCACGACAGCGGCGACCACCGCGTGGGCATCGTGATCGACCGGGTCCTCGACATCGTGGAGACCCGGGCGGATCGGAGCACCGTGGGCCGCCGCCCCGGCGTCCTCGGTTCGATCGTCGTCCAGGACCGGGTCACCGACCTGGTGGATCTCGACGCGGTACTGGGAGTGGCCCGATGAGCCTGACGACACCAGCCATCACTCGCAGCGCGGTGCAGACGCAGTACTGCACCTTCTGGGTACGCGGCCTCTACTTCGGGGTCGCGGTCCAGGACGTGCAGGAAGTCCTGCGTTCCCATCAGATGACCCCGGTTCCGCAGGCGCCAGAGGCGATCCGGGGTCTGATCAACCTGCGCGGGCAGATCGTCACCGCGTTGGATCTGCGCCGCCGTCTCGCACTCGACGAGGGCGAGGCGCCGGAACCGATGAACGTGATCGTGCGGAGCCACGGCGAGGCGGTCAGCCTCCTGGTCGACCAGATCGGCGACGTCATCGACACCGGCGATCTGGACCTCCACCCGACGCCGTCCAACCTGCCCGTCGCCGTCCAGTCCGTGCTGCACGGCGTGATCCCGCTTCCTGAGGCGATCTTGCTCGTCCTCGACCCCGATCAGGCGGTTGAAGTCACCGCCGCCGACTCCACCGAAGGATTGTCATGACCGATCTTGAGATTGCCCCCAGCCTCAACGGCAGCCACGCCCGCGACGAGGAGACCCCGGCACCGGCGGCGCCCACCATCGCCGGCGTCGACCTGTCACGTCTCCCGGACGTCCTGGACAGCCTGACCACGCGGGTGATGCTGGCGGACCGCAACTACACGATCACCTACGTCAACCGCGCTGCGCTGGAAGGTCTTCGGGTGCTCGCGGACTGGATCCCGGTCGCTCCCGAGAACGTGGTCGGCGCCAGCCTCGACCTGTTCCACCGCAACCCGAACCACCAGCACCGGTTGATGGACGACGGCGGCGCGGGACTTCCGCGGCGGGCACTGATCGAGGTCGGCCCGCAGACCCTCGACCTGAACGTCGTCGCCCTGCACGACGTCGACGGTGCGTACGTCGGCGCGATGGCGACCTGGGAGAACGTCACCGAGAAGCTCGAGCTCGAGCGCCGGGTCGCCCAGATCACCTCGATGATGGAGAACTCGCCGACGAACATGATGTTCGCGGACCGGGACCTCACCATCACCTACATGAACCCGGCGTCGCTGGCCACGCTGACCAAGCTGGAGGAGCACCTTCCGGTGAAGGCCGCCGACGTGGTCGGTTCGAGCCTCGACATCTTCCACAAGACGCCGTCGTACCAGCGTGGGCTGATGGCGGACGCGAACAACCTGCCGCGGCGTGCCAACATCGGTGTGGGCCCCGAGACGCTCGACCTGATGGTCTCCGCGATCCGCGACGACGACGGCACCTACATCGGTGCGATGGCGACCTGGGACGTGGTCACCGACAAGCTCCGTCTGGAGCGGGAACAGCGGGAGAGCGCTGCCGACACCGCGGCGGTGAACAAGGTGCTGGCCGGTCTGGCCAGCGCCGACACCGCTGAATCGGCTGTCCGCGTCGCACTGGACACGGTCCGCGAGGAGTTCGGCTGGGCTTACGGATCGGTCTGGAAGGTCGACCCGGCCGACTCGCTGTTGAAGTTCGCCGTCGAGTCCGGCGACGCCGGCCCGGAGTTCCGCCGGGTGACGATGGAGGCGTCGTTCGCCGAGGGCGTCGGCCTCTCCGGCCGGGCCTGGGCCAAGCGCGACCTCTTCTTCACCGCCGACATCGGCGAGATGACCGACTGCGTCCGCGCGCCGATCGCACAGCAGGTCGGTGTGAAGTCCGGGGTCTGCTTCCCGCTGATGGCAGGCGGCAACGTCGTCGGCACGATGGACTTCTTCGCCACCGAGACGCTCGACCCTTCCCCGCAGCGTCTCGATGCCCTGCGCAACGTCGGTCGGCTGGTCTCCCAGGCACTGGAGCGGATCGAGCGGGAGAGCGTCGAGCGCGCTGCCGCAGCAGAGCTCGCGCACAAGGTGGATCTGGTCCTCTCCGTGGTCCGTGCCGCCGCACAGGGCGATCTGACCCAGGAGATCGAGGTCGGCGGCGACGACGCGATCGGCCAACTGGCGCACGGTCTCTCCGCGCTGCTGGCCACCTTGCGCGGCAGCCTCGGTGAGATCGGGCGGACCGCTGACACCCTCGCCGTCTCGTCGGAGCAGCTCTCGATCCTGTCCCAGGGGATGGGGGAGGGCGCGACCCTCACCTCGGACCGGGCGGCCAGCGCCTCCAGCGCTTCGGTCGAGGTGTCGGCCAGCATCCAGACCGTCGCCACGGCGGCGGAGGAGATGACGGCGAGCATCCGCGAGATCGCCAAGAACGCGACCGACGCCGCCACCGTGGCGACCGGCGCCGTGGCGGTGGCCAGCTCGGCGCAGGAGACCGTTGCCAGCCTGGGAGAGTCGTCCGCCGAGATCGGCCAGGTGATCAAGGTGATCACCTCCATCGCCCAGCAGACCAACCTGCTCGCGCTGAACGCCACCATCGAGGCGGCCCGCGCAGGGGACGCCGGCAAGGGCTTCGCGGTGGTCGCCAACGAGGTCAAGGAGTTGGCCAAGGAGACGGCCAAGGCGACCGAGGACATCGGTCAACGGATCGAGGCGATCCAGACCGGCACCCAGGGTGCGGTCGGCGCGATCGCCGAGATCGCCGAGGTGATCGACAAGATCAACGACATCCAGACCTCGATCGCCTCCGCCGTCGAGGAGCAGACCGCCACCACCAACGAGATCGCGCGCAGCGTGACCGAGGCGGCGACCGGCGCGAACGGGATCGCGGCCGACGTCACCCAGGTCGCGACGGCGGCCGACGACACTCGCCAGGGCGCGCAGAACACCCTGCAGTCGGCGACCGACCTGGCCGCGATGGCCAGCGAGCTCAAGGGCCTGGTCGGTCAGTTCCAGGTCTGAACAACGAACGGGCTGGCGGCGTAGCGACAGCTACGACCGTCAGCCCGTTCGGCGTTGCTGGCTACTCGGTGTCGGTACCGGCGTTGCTGATCGCCGCACCGAGCGGGCGGGTCTTGGAGACCAGCAGTGCCGCTTGGGTCCGGCGCTCCACGCCCAACTTGGCCAGGATGTTGGTGACGTGGTTCTTGACGGTCTTCTCCGCCAGGTTCAGGTGGTCACCGATCTGCCGGTTGGTCATCCCGTCGGCGATCGCCTCGAGCACCCGACGTTCCTGTGGGGTCAGCATCGAGAACTCGTCCTGTCCCTTCTCCGTGGAGCGCTGGACCAGGCGCAGCGCGGCACCCGGGTCGATCAGCGAGTGGCCGCTGGCCACCAGGCGGGTCCCGGAAAGCAACGAGGTGCCTTCGATCTGCTTGAGCACATAGCCCGAGGCGCCGGCGAGGATGGCGGCGTACATCGCCTCGTCGTCGTCGTAGCTGGTCAGGATCAAGGCTCGGATCTGCTCGTTGGCGGAGCGGACGTCGCGACAGACGTCGACGCCACTGCCGTCGGGGAGCCGAGCGTCGAGGATCGCCACGTCCGGCTTCAGCTCCAGGATCTTCTCGGCGGCACCGCCGGCGGTACTGGACTCACCGACCACCTTGATATCGCCGTCCGACTCCAGCAGCGCTCGAAGACCACGCCGCACGATCTCGTGGTCGTCGAGCAGGAAGACGGTGATCGGCGTTGTCATAGAGGCATTCTCACAGTCATGGTTCGTTGCCGCAGGAAGTGGGCACAACGCGGGATGAGATCACAGCTGTCGAAATGAGGGACGGCCCGCAGGCGTTGCGACGAGGTTTCGCATCGCCCCTCGGGGCGGGACCTTCGTCAACATCTCCGGCGGACTTAAACCGGAGCACCTGCGGGCCGGGTGACTACCCGTGGATTGCTGCAGCATCGACGCTGCGACTTTCGCCGGGCAGCGGAGCTGCTAGCGAGCAGCCACCTCACGAGCCCAATAAGCATTCATTCTTCGGACCACCTCCTTTCCCGTGTCCTTTCACGCTACGCCCGGTCGTCGCGTGCGACAAGGCGTTTTTCTGCGCTGCTTCGGGAGGTGTTCGGTGGGGCGTCGGGGCTGCCTGTCCCCAGGTGCTCAGGCGAAGGCCGACGGGTCGATCTCGAACCAGATGTGCGCGGCTCGGCCGACAACCCGGCCCGACGCGTCGTGGATCGTGCTGGCGGTGTGCCACTTGCGGCCGTCGCGACCGAGCAGGGTGCCGACGACGACATGCTCCTCGCCGATCCGGGGCAACGCGTCGAGCACGGCGGTGATCCGGCCCAGCACGATCGTCCGACCGGCCAGGTCGACAGCCCAGGCACCGGGGCAGTCCAGTGCAGCCCAGGCGACTGGCGCCGTCACCACTTCGGGGTCGGCGCCGGCCAACGAGGCGTCCGGCGTCCAGGTACAGGCCACCCGCGCCCGGCCATCGGCGTCGTCGACGGCACCCGGGAAGAGCCGGAGCCCATCGCCCTCGGCCCGCTCGGGGCCACAGGCGAAGCACTGGCCGAAGGGGTGCTCGTGCAGACCCGGGTAGCGGCTCTCGGCGTCGCGGGCGACATCGGCGCTGACGCCGGGGACAGCCGTCGGGCCTTCGGGAACGGCTCTGGCCGTGGCCACGACGTGCGTCCCGTCGAGCAGGGTCGCGACGTCGTCGAAGACCGAGACGGTGAGTTCACGCTCCAACGGCGGCGGCTTGTGGAGTGTGACTTCGCTCGCCCTGCCGAGGGTGTGGCCGGGGACGTGGTCTGCGAGCGCGCCAGCGCTCCAACCGCCGTTTCCCGAGGAGCTGGGGCCGCGGAAACGGGTCGCGATGAGCAGCTGATCCATGGGTTCCATCCTGCCTGACTCTCTCCGGAGGCTCCACGAAGGAGACTCCCGTGGTGCGATGGGGTAAGAATGGCCGTGTGAGCGATCTGATCGACACTACCGAGATGTACCTCCGCACCATCTATGAGCTGGTGGAGGAGGGGATTGTGCCGTTGCGTGCCCGGATTGCCGAGAGGCTCCACCAGAGCGGCCCCACGGTCTCCCAGACGGTGGCCCGGATGGAGCGGGACGGCCTGCTCACGGTCGAGGGCGACCGGCACCTGGAGCTGACCGAGGAGGGCAAGCGACTGGCCACCCGGGTGATGCGCAAGCACCGCCTCGCGGAGCGGTTGCTGACCGACATCATCGGTCTGGACTGGGAACTCGTCCACGCCGAGGCATGCCGCTGGGAGCACGTCATCTCCGAGGGCGTCGAGCGCCGGTTGATCGAGCTGCTGGGCAACCCCACCGAGTCGCCGTACGGTAACCCGATCCCGGGCCTCTCCGAGCTCGGTCAGAGCGACACGGGCGAAGACTTCATGGAGGGTGTCGAGCCGCTCTCCGAGGTCGCCACCGCCGGTGAGCAGCGGGTGCTGGTGCGCCGCATCTCCGAGGAGATGCAAAAGGACGAGCACCTGATGAGCGCTCTGCGCCGCGTCGGCGCGGTCCCGGACAAGGTGGTCCTGGTGGCCGCCACCGCGGACGGCGTCCTGGTCGGTTCGGGCGGCGAGACCGCCGAGATCGCTCCGGAGGCGGCCGACCACATCTTCGTGCGCCGCAGCTGACCTAACCGGCCAGCGCGCTCAGGAACTCGCTGCACCCGTCGTCGACGCAGAGGCTCGCCCACTCGTCGCCGCGGGTCGCACCGCGGTTGACGATCACCACGGGCACGTGGAGTTTGGCGGCCCGCTTCACGAACCGCAGACCCGACATCACGGTCAGCGAGGAGCCGGCGACCAGCAACGCGCCGTCGGTCTCGGCCAGCTCCTCGACGGCCTCGTATGCCCGCTGCACCCGCTCCTTGGGTACGTTCTCGCCGAAGAAGACCACGTTGGGCTTGAAGGCGCCCCCGCATCCGCAACGGGGCACCACGAAGCCGTCGGTCTGCTCCAGGTCGACGTCACCGTCGGGCCGGCTCGCCGCCGAGAGGTGGGCGGCCACGTAACCCGGGTTCAGCAGATCCAGGTCGTCGGCGAAGGTGCGCCGCGCACGGACCTCGTGGCAGCCGAGACAGATCACCTCGGCGACCCGGCCGTGCAGGGCCAGGGTTGCCGAGCCGGCGGCCTCATGGAGGCCGTCGACGTTCTGGGTGATCAACAGGCTGACCCGGCCCTGCGCCTGCAGGGTCGCCAGCGCGTGGTGCCCCGGGTTGGGGGTGGCCCGGAACATCCGGCCCCAGCCGACATGGCTCCGCGCCCAGTACCGCTGTTGTGCCTCGGGCCCGGCGATGAACTCCTGGTAGGTCATCGGTGTCCGCGTCGGTGCACCCGGCCCGCGGTAGTCGGGGATGCCGGAGTCGGTGGAGAGTCCGGCGCCGGTCAACACGACCAGTGGACGCGCGGCCAGCAGATCGAGCGCCTGCGCGCGGCTCGCCTGGTTGCCGAGCGCAGGCAGGGTGTGACTCATCGGAGCTCCTCAGCGGCCGTAGCGGATAGCGGCGCGAGCCCGCGCCTTCTCAGCCTCGACCTCGCGGTTCTTCGGCGGCGCCGGGGTGACCAGGTGCTCCAGGAGGTGCTGGGTGATCGCCGCGATCTCGGCGACCGCTTGGTCGAAGACCTCCTGATTGGCCTGCGAAGGCTTGGTGGTGCCGCTGACCTTGCGCACGTACTGCAGGGCTGCGGCGGTCACCTCCGAACGTGTGGCCGGCGGCTCGAAGTTGTTCAGCGGTCGAATGTTGCGGCACATGACAGCCAACCTACGCTCCCCTCGTTCACCACTCCAGGAACGCGGTGGTCGCCTTCGAGGTGACGACGACGCGCCCGTCGGGGAGCGGCACGGTACGGACGTTGTAGCTGCGCCAACCGCCGGTGACCGGCACTTCGGTGGAGGTGAAGGTGCCGTCGTCGGCGACCTCGATCGCGACGATCGACATCCTGCTCGCTCCTCGCCAGTCGGAGAGGGCGGCCAACGCCGTCTGCTGCTCCGGTAGCCAGGTGAACTGCCGAGGTTCCCAGGAGGCGCCGAAATCGGTGGTCCGGCCGTAGCGCTGTTTCGCGACCTGCTTCGGCCGGCTCGGGTCGGCGACGTCGAAGACCGAGGCCTGGGCGCCGAGACTCCGTCCGCGGGCGGTGGCATCGGTACCGAGACCGAGAAGTCGGCCCGCGCCGATCGGGTGCAGGTACGAGGAGAAGCCCGGGATCTTCAGCTCGCCGAGCAGCCTCGGGCTCTCCGGGTCACGCAGGTCGATCGCGTAGAGCGGGTCGACCTGGCGGAAGGTGACGAGATAGGCGCTGTCGTCGAACCAGCGCACCGACTGGATCTCCTCGTCGACCCCGAGCCCGTCCACCGATCCGAGCTCCACGAGTCGTCCACCGCGCTCACCGAGGGTGAGCACCGAGTGTGACCGGACGGCTCGGCGGGCGCGCTTCTTGCCCTGCTCGGTGCTGATAGAGGTGGCCACCCGCAGCACGCCGTCCGCGGAATCCATGGCCCAGCGGTCCTGGATCTGGCCGTCGACCTCGCCACTGGCCAGATAGTCGGTCTCGGTCCCGTCGAGAGCGAAGGCGTGCAGGTCGGTGGTGATCGGCTCGCCGCGCCGCCCGGGGCCTGAGGGCCAGACTGAGTCCACCAACATGTCGCAGCACCAACCGAAGGAGCCGGTCGCCAGGTAGAGCCGGTCGAGGCTGGTGTAGACGATCTGACTCCGGGTGAGGACGCTGGTGGTGCTGATCTCGGCGGGGTCGACGGCGTCCGCACGGAATCCGACGACGTTCAGCATCCCGAGCTCCGACCGCTGCGCAGGCACGTTGACCTGCGCGCAGTCCACCAGGTTCCGGCGGGTCGAGCCGACGCTGAACTGGGGAAGCCAATCCTCGATCCTGCTGGCCGCGATCACCGCCTTGTTCTGCGCCTTGGCCTCTTTACGCGTGCGGTTCTTGGTGGGGCGGACGAAGTCGAGGTCGGGAAGCCCGCTGCTGGTCACCACGCGGAGGTCGTCGCCGGTCAACCGGGCCGAGAGCAGGTCACCGTCGAACCAGCGGGTGTTCTCGACCCGCGGGCGGGCAGGGTCGGCCAGGTCGACGGTGATCGCCGCGGTCCGGACCGTCGAACGCTGCCAGGCGGTGCCGACGACGAAGAGCCGGTCGCCGCGCAGCAGAAGCTCGGCGTTGTCGACCCGTCGTCCGGGAAGCTTGAGGGTGGCGAGCTCCTGGGGGCGCTGCGGATCGGCGGTGAGGTCGAAGATCCGGACCGTGCGGCCGTCGATCCGGGCCAGGATCCGGCCGTCGGTCTTCGCCAGGTCAGGCTCGTCGACTCCCACCTCCTGCACGTTGGTGCCGGTCTGGCTGGAGCTCTGCGACTCGGCTGAGGCGAGGTTGGCGGTGCTGTTGGTGAGCAGACCGTCGAGGCGCGCAGCGTCCCGCCCCCAGTAGCCCACCTGCATCGGGCCGTACTCCCAGCCCCACGCCCCGACCAGGTCGGCAGCCCGGGTGGTGAGCGTGTTGAGCAGGTCGGCGCATGACGTCGCGGTGGTCAGCCGGCCAGCGCCGGCTGCGCTGCTGTCGTCACTCCCCGCGGCCGGGGCCGCCTGCAAGTGGGACTGCTGCCGATCCCGGTCGCCGATCAGCGCGTTGCCGATCGGGAAGGCAGCGGCGCTGATGCTGACGGCAAGGACGGCGACCCCGAACGGTGCCAGGCGACTTCGGCTCATGACGGATCTGACGGCGCTGAGTGGGGGTCGGTTCCCTCGATCTCAGGTGACGGTATGGCCGAGCAACCGGCCGATCTCCCCACCAGGGTCACCGCCGGTACGGCAGAGTGGGGCGCATGTCTGAACGTACTCTCGACATCGTCCTGTTCGGCGCCACCGGATTCACCGGGGGCCTGACCGCGGAGTATCTGGCGCGGAACGCCCCGGCGCGGCTCAGCTGGGCGCTCGCCGGACGGTCGCAGGCGAAGCTGGAGAAGGTCCGGGACCGGCTGGCTGGGATCGACCCGCGTTTGGAGACGATGGAGCTGATCGTCGTCGACGCCGCGGATCGGACCGCGCTGCGCGAGGTTGCGGCGCGCACGAAGCTGGTGATCACCACGGTCGGTCCCTACCTGGAGTTCGGGGAGCCGCTGGTCGCGGCCTGCGCGGCCGAGGGCACCGACTACGTGGACCTGACCGGCGAGCCCGAGTTCGTCGACCGGATGTGGCTGGCGCACCACGAGACCGCCGTCGCCTCGGGGGCTCGGCTGGTGCACGCCTGCGGCTTCGACTCGGTGCCGCACGACATCGGCGTCTTCCATGCGCTGGATCAGGTCGACACCTCGGGCCCGGTCACGGTGCGTGGCGTGGTTCGTTCCAACGCGACCTTCTCCGGCGGCACCTTCCACTCCGCGATGGGCGTGATGGCCCGAGCCAAGCAGATGAAGGAGGCGTTCGCGGAGCGCCGTCGTCGTGAGGCAAAGCCGGAGGGTCGGAGCAGTCGCGCGGTCGCCGGTAAGCCCGGGCGCGACAAGCTGCTCGGTTACTGGCTGCTGCCGTTGCCGACCATCGACCCGCAGGTGGTGCAGCGCAGCGGCGCCGCGTTGGCTCAGTACGGCCCGCGCTTCACCTACTCGCACTATGCCGGGACCAAGACCCTGCGCTACGCCGTCGGTGGTGCTGCCGCGATCGGAGGGGTGGTCGTCGGGGCCCAGATCGCCCCGGTCCGCAAGGTGCTCAAGGGCCGGATCAAGCAGGGCGAGGGCCCGTCGGTGGAGCGCCGCCGCAAGTCCTGGTTCACCGTCGACTTCGTCACCGAGGCAGCAGGCAAGACCGTGCACACCCGGGTCAGCGGCGGCGACCCCGGCTACACCGAGACCGCGAAGATGCTCGCCGAGTCGGCGCTCTGCCTGGTCTTCGACGCCAACCCGACGACCTCAGGCCAGGTCACCACGGCCACCGCGATGGGAGCCAACCTGCTGACCCGCCTGCAGCGCGCCGGGATGCGTTTCGAAGTCCTCTGATCGCCCGTCGTCACGCGGGACCGGCGGGGTCAGCGGCGTTCGGCGTTGGCGGCGTCCAACAGGGCTTGGATGTCGTCGAGGCTGACGCCGCCGCCCGCCATCTTGACGACGCGGCCGATCGGAAAGCTCAGCATCATCTGCCCGACGCCCTCGACGTCGTCGGCACCGTCCGATCCGGCCGCGTCGGCGAGACCGGCCGCGACCAGCGGCCCGGCGACCGGGTCGGCGAGCACCTCGGCGATCGTGGACTCCAGATGCAACGGCTCGCGCAGATCGTCGCCAGCGATCGAGACGTGGGTGTGGCCGTACAGGTCTCGGCTGGAGGAGCCCACCGCGACGTGGTATTCGCCGTCCTCGACGGCCCAGCCGCGCCCGGTGAACCAGGCCGCCAGCGCCGACGTGGGGATCCGGACCTCGGCGACGGTCGACTCGCCCGGCTCCAGGTCGACGATCGCGACGCCCGCCAACTCGCGGGGTGCGCGAGCCAACTGTGAGCCCGGCTTGCCGACGTAGACCTGCACCACGTCGCGCCCCGACCGGGTGCCGGTGTTGGTGACCAGAACCTTGACCGTGAAGCCGTTCGGGTCCCCGCTGACCAGCAGGTCGTCGTGGTCGAAGGTGGTGTACGAGAGGCCGTGTCCGAACGGGAACGCGACGTCGAGTTCCCGGGCGTCGTACCAGCGGTACCCGACGAAGACCCCTTCGCTGTAACGGATATGGCCGCGTTCGCCGGGGAAGTCCAGGTAGGCAGGGGTGTCTGTGAGCCGCAGCGGCATCGTCTCGGCGAGGCGTCCCGACGGGTTGACCCGGCCGGTCAGCACGTCGGCGAGGGCGCCGCCGCTGGCCTGGCCGAGCAGGAATCCGCCGACGATGGCCGGGACCCGGGACGCGAACGGCAGGGTGACGACCCCGCCGCCCGAGAAGACGACGACTGTCCGGGGCTGGACCGCGAGGACGGCCTCCAGCAGTGCGATCTGGTCGGCGGGCAGCGCCAACGTGGTCCGGTCGAAGCCTTCGGACTCGGCCTCGGCCGGTAGCCCGAGGAAGACCACCGCGACGTCGGCGTCACGGGCCAGCGCGACGGCTTCGGTGAGGTCGTCCCCGGCGAAGCCGACGTCGGCATGGAGGGCGCTGAGCTCGCTGAGTGCGTCCTCCAACCGGGTCGGGTTGATCCTCGAGCTGCCGGCGCCCTGGTAACGCGGGCTCCGTGCGAACTCGCCGATCAATGCCACCCGCTGGTCGGGGGCCAGCGGTAGCAGGGGCGTGTCGTCGACCGGCTCGTTGCGCAGCAGCACGACGCAGCGTGCCGCGATCTCCCGCGCCGCAGCGTGGTTCTCGGCGTGGATCTCGCTCAGCGACCGGGTCTCGGTGCCGGGCCGAGGTACCCGGCGCACCAGCTCGACGACCCGTGCCGCGGCCCGATCAAGCTCGGCTTCGTCGAGGCGGCCCGCGGCGACGGCAGCGACGAGTTCGGCATCCGTGACGCCGCCGTTGCCCGGCATCTCCAGGTCCAGACCGGCGCGGAGCGCGGCGATCCGATCCTTGACGGCGCCCCAGTCGGAGACCACCAGCCCGCGGTACCCCCACTCCTCACGGAGCACGGTGCTGAGCAGCCAGTGGTTCTGTGAAGCATGGACCCCGTTGATCCGGTTGTAGGAGCACATCACCGTCCACGGTGCCGCGTGGGTGACGACGTGCTCGAAGGCGCGCAGGTAGAGCTCGCGCAGCGGCCGTTCGTCGACGTCGGCACTGACCCGGAGTCGGTCGGTCTCCTGATTGTTGACCGCGAAGTGTTTGAGCGAGGCACCCACGCCACCGGACTGGACGCCCTCGACCCAGGCCCGGCCCATCGCCCCGGAGAGCCACGGGTCCTCGGAGAAGTACTCGAAGTTGCGGCCGCACAACGGGGACCGCTTCAGGTTGATCCCAGGGCCGAGGACGACGGCGACATCCTCGGCGCGGGCCTCGGCGGCGATCCGGGCACCGACCTCATGGACCAGGTCGACGTCGAAGGAGGCGGCCAACGCGACCGCGGGTGGGAAGCAGGTCGCCGGTCGGGAGTCGCCGATCCCGAGGTGGTCGCCGGCGCCGCCCTGCTTGCGCAGCCCGTGCGGACCGTCGGTGAGCATCACGGACTCCGCGACGCCCTCGATGGCCTGGGTGTGCCAGAAGTCCTGGCCGGAGAGCAGCGAGGCCTTCTCCTCCAAGGTGAGGCGGGCGACGATCTCGTGGGGGGTGGGCATGGGACCTCCAAGAGCGCTGGGGCAGACGTCTCGACCCTAGATCCCGAAGCGCGCGAAGGCCCCCACATCCGCAGAGGTGGGGGCCTTCGGCGGCGGCCGGCGGGTCAGGCCTCGAGCGCCTCCGGCTGCTCGGCGGGTGCCGAGTTGATCTGGATCTTGCGGGGCTTCGCCTTCTCGGCGACCGGCACGACCAGGCGCAGCACGCCGTTGTCGTAGCTGGCCTCGATCGCCTCGAGGTCCAGGTTGTCGCCGAGGACGAGCTGGCGGGTGAACTGGCCGTGGGTGCGCTCGGCGGCCAGGTGCTGCCAGTCGCCGTTGCGCGCGACGCGCTCCGCCTTGACCGTCAGGACGTTCCGCTCGACGTCGAGCTCGATGTTCTCCGGGTTCACTCCGGGCAGGTCGAACTCCAGAACGAAGCGGTCGCCTTGGCGCCAGGCGTCGAGAGGCATCACGGCCGGTCGATTGGTGGTTCCACCCAGCAGCTGGGAGGTGAGCCGGTCGAAGTCGCGGAAGGGGTCAGCAGTGCGCAGCAACATGGTTCCTCCTTGGGAAATTCGGGTACAAAACCTGTAACGCCAGTTATAGATGATCTGTTCCCGAAAATTCAAGTACTCTGGAGATGCGAAGCGAAGGGGAGACCATGAAGGCCAGTGTTGGCGTCTACGCCATCTCGGTGGCTGCCGAGATGACGCGGATGGAGATCCAGAATCTGCGGGTCTATGAGAGGCGCGGCCTGGTCGAGCCTGACCGGACCGCAGGTGGCACGCGGCGCTACAGTCCCGACGACATCGAGCGACTGCACCGGATCCGGCAACTCCTGGCTGCCGGCCTGAATCTCACCGGGATCGCCTTGGTGCTGGAGTTGGAGGGTGAGGTGTCCCGGCTGCGGTCGGACAACGAGAGCCTGCGCCGCGCTCTACGGGAGTGACGGCGGGCCGCCCGCTCACCGGAAGTCGCGGGATCGGTGTCGGGCATGCAGCGCACGGCCGGCGTCGGGGCTGACGCTCTCCAGGGGGAGGAGCTCGTCGGCGACCAGGTTGGTGACGCCGTCCTCGCGCTCCACCATGCCGCGCACCACCATGCTGGCCGCGGAGCGGGCGGTACTGCGGTAGCGACGCCAGAGACCTTCGGAGCAGACCACGTTGAGCATCCCGGTCTCGTCCTCCACGTTGAGGAAGGTGACGCCGCCGGCGGTGCTGGGGCGCTGCCGGTGGGTGATCAGGCCGGCGACCTTGACCCGTCGTCCGGCGGCGGCACGGCGTACCCCACTGACCGAGTGGATCCCGGCCCGGATCAGGGCCTCGCGGAGATGGGTGAAGGGGTGGGCGTCGGGGGTGATCCCGGTGGCCCAGAGGTCGGCGAGGGTCTCCTCGACGACGCTCATCTCAGGCAGGGACGGCGCGGTGATGCCGGGCCTGGTGCCGTCGAGGTGGCCGTCGTTCTCCACGTAGCCGGCGTTCCAGAGGGCTTCGCGCCGGGTCAGCCCGAAGCTGTCGAGTGCACCGGCGGTGGCCAGCGCCTCCAACTGTCGCGAGTCGAGGCGGGCCCGGCGCGACAGGTCGACCATGTCGGCGAACGGCTGCTCGTCGCGGGCGGCGACGATCCGGGTAGCGAGGTCGGTACTGATCCCGTGGACCGCGTCGAGACCGAGTCGGACCGCCCACTGGGTGTCGCGCCGGTGCTGTGGGGTCGGATCGGGGGTGCCCTCGACGAACTCGGTCCGTTCCGGGTGGTCGTGACGGCAGGCGTCGAGGCCGCTCGGCTGTGGGGTGGCGGCGTCGTCGAGAGCTTCCAGGTCGGCGGTGGGGGCGGAGCGGACGATGTCGGGGCCGCGCACCTCGACGCCATGCCGACGAGCGTCATGCACCAGCGACTGCGGTGAGTAGAAGCCCATCGGCTGTGCCCGCAGCAGCGCGGCGAGGAAGGCGGCCGGGTAGTGCAGCCGGCACCACGAGCTGGCGTAGACGAGTTTGGCGAAGGAGAGCGAATGCGACTCCGCGAAGCCGAAGTTGGCGAAGGAGAGGATCTGGGCGTAGATCGCGTCGGCCTTCTCACCGACCAGGCCACGGCTCTTCATCCCGGCGTAGAGCTTGTCGCGGATGCTCTCGATCCGTTCGATGCCGCGCTTGGACCCCATCGCCCGGCGGAGCAGGTCGGCCTCGTCCTCGGTGCAGTCGCCGAGGGTGCGGGCCATGTCCATCAGCTGCTCCTGGAAGAGCGGAATCCCCTTGGTGCGCGCCAGGACCGGCTCCAGGTCGGGGTGGTCGTAGCGGATCTCCTCGCGGCCGGTGGCGCGACGGATGTAGGGGTGCACGGCGCCGCCCTGGATCGGGCCGGGGCGGATCAGCGCGATCTCGATCGCGAGGTCGTAGAACTCCCGGGGGCGGAGCCGGGGCAGGGTGCCGATCTGGGCCCGGCTCTCGACCTGGAAGACCCCGACCGAGTCGGCACGGCAGAGCATGTCGTAGACGGCGGGCTCCTCCTTGGGCAGGGAGGTGAGCGTCCACCGTTCGCCGAGGTGGGTGTCGACGATGGTGAACATGTGGTCGAGGGCGGAGAGCATGCCGAGGCCGAGCAGGTCGAACTTGACCAGCCCCATCCACTCGCAGGAGTCCTTGTCCCATTGCAGGATGGTCCGCTTCTCCATCCGGGCACGCTCGATCGGGCAGACCTCGCCGATCGGCTGTTCGGTGAGGATCATCCCGCCGGAGTGGATGCCGAGGTGGCGTGGCGCGGTCAGCATCTGTTGCGCCAACTCGACCACCGGGGCCGGGATCTCGTGCTCACAGTGCGGGTCGTCGGGGTGGATGATCGTGCTCCAGGAGTTGATCTGCTTGGACCAGGCGTCCTGTTGGCCGGGGGCATGTCCGAGTGCTTTGGCGGCGTCGCGGATGGCGAGCTTGGGCCGGTAGGTGATCACGTTGGCGACCTGGGCGGCGTTGCGCCGGCCATAGGTCTCGTAGACCCACTGGATCACCTCTTCGCGGCGGTTGGAGTCGAAGTCGACGTCGATGTCGGGCTCTTCGTCACGGTGTTCGGAGATGAAGCGGGCGAAGGGTAGGCCGTAGAAGACCGGGTCGATCGAGGTGATCCCGAGCGCGTAACAGACGGCCGAGGAGGCGGCCGATCCTCTGCCCTGGCAGAGGATTCCCTGAGAGCGGGCGAAGGCGACGATGTCGTGCATGATCACGAAGTAGCCGGAGAAGTCCTTCCGTTCGATGGTCTCCATCTCGCGCTCGATCCGGGCGTTGGCCTTCTCGAGTTCGGGGTAGTCGGCGGAGTAGTGCTCGGCGGTGCCGCGTTGGAGCAGCTCCCGCAGCCAGGTACGCGCGGTGTGCCCTTCGGGGATGCCGCGTTTGGGCAGATCCGGGGTGGCTTTGCGGAGGTCGAAGGAGAGCTCGTCGGCGATGGTGACGGTGCGGGCCACCGCTCCCGGGTAGCGGGCGAAACGGGCCGTCATCTCCTCGCCGCTACGGAGGTGCCGACCGCCCCAGGCGGGGAGATAGCCGTCCATCTCGGACATACTGCGCCGGGCCCGGAGCGCCGCCATCGCGGTCGCGAGCTGATGCTGGGACGGCGAGGCGTGGTGCACGTTGTTGGTGGCGACGACGGCGAGCCGGTGGTCGCGGGCCAAGGCGGCTAGGAGGTCGTTGGTGACCGAGTCGTTCGGTAGTCCGTGGTCGGTCAACTCGACGACGACGTTGTCGCGTCCGAACCGGCCGATCAGGTCGACCAGGACGGCAGCGGCGGCGGCCGGCCCGGAGCCGGCCAGAGCCCGGTGCAGTTGACCTTTGCGGCAGCCGGTGAGGATCAGCCAGTGTCCGCGGCCGTAGTCGGTGAGCTCGTCGAGGTCGTGGACCGGGCGGCCCTTCTCATCGCCGCGAAGGTTGGCTTCGGTGATCGCCGCGGAGAGCCGGTGGTAGCCGGTGACGTTGCGGGCCAGGACCAGGAGGTGGTCGCCCTCGGGGTCGGCGATCCCCACCTGCGGGCGGCTCAACCCCAACGAGAGCTCGGAGCCGTAGAGGGTGTGTAGGTCGTGCCCGGCGGCGACCTCGGCGAAGAGCGGAGCGCCCGCGAAGCCGTCGTGGTCGGTCAGGGCGAGTGCGTGCAGGCCGAGCCGCACGGCCTCCTCGACGAGGTCGCGGGGGCTGCTGGCACCGTCGAGGAAGGAGTAGTGGCTGTGGCAGTGCAGCTCGGCGTAGGGGACCGGATCGCGCTCGGGACGGTGCACGCCGGCCGGGGCCCGGTACGGCTTGCGACGTCGGGAGCCGGGGCCGTCGTCGGGACGCGGGTCGGGGCGCCCCGACAGCTTGCGCTCCAACTCCGACCAGGGGATCGGGGGGTTGCTCCAGCCCATCAGCGGACCTGTTCAGTCATAGCTGGCCTCGGTGAACCACTGGTCGCCGACGCAGGTCATCAACCAGGCGCGGCCGTCGACCCCGACCACCTGGAACCGGCTGAGTCGGGTGGTGCCGGCCTCCCACCAGGTCTCTTCGACCGGCCACGGGCCGGCCCAGGCGGCGACTTCGGCCAACTGCGGGCTGTGGTTGATCTCGACGCGGGGGTGGAACCGGGCCGGTTCGCTGGTGACGACGCCGCGCTCGGTGACCTGGGTCGGGTGACCGTCGGCGCCGAGGACGACCGCCGGCCAGGGCTCCGCGAAGACCCGGGCCGGAGCTGGTGGCGGGATGCTGCCGGGCCAGGGCAGGTCGCGCGGGCGGAGCCGTTCGGCGCGTTCGCCCCACGGCACGCCGGTCTGGCGGGCAGTGGGGGAGCGGCCGCCTTGGAGGGTGGGGGTGAGCACCGCTTCGTAGCCGAGCAACGCCTGCACCTTGGCGACGCCGCGTTCCACCTGGGAGGTGTCGGCGTTGCCCCAGAGGCCGTCGGCATGGACGACGTCGGGCTCCAACGCCTCAGGGACCAGCCGGACCGCGGAGACCGGGCCGGGGAGCTGGGACTCGCCGGCCCGCGCGCCGAGCTGCCAGTGCACCCGGTCGACGAGGTCGTCGGCGCGGAACCAGCGGGCGTGGGCCCAGAGCCGGGAGGAGACGACGGCGCCGTCGCTCTCGGCCTCGATGGTGACGCGGGTGCAGACCAGGTTGCGGCTGCCGATCTGGTCGACGAACTTCTCGGTGAGTCGACGCACCGAGAAGGCGACCGCCTCGGTCGACTCGAGGGGCGGCTCGAAGTCGGCTTGGCAGATCAGGTCGGGTGGTGGTTGGCGGACGGCGAGCCGGGCATCGTCATGACCGGCGGCGAGCCGGTACAGGCGGGCGCCGTCGGCACCGAAGCGGGCCAACACGTCGCTGGCCGGGAGCGCGGCGAGCCCGCCGAGGGTGCGGATGCCGAGCCGCATGAGTAGATCGGTGAGTTCGGGGTGGTCGAGGGTCCGGATGTCGAAGTCGTGCAGGAACGCCGGTGCACCGCCTTCTGGGACGACGAGACAGTCCTGTTGGGGAGCGCGGCGGGCGGCTTGTTCGGCGGTGAAGAGGTTGTCGGCGACGCCGAACCGGCAGTCCCAGATACCGTTCGTGACCAGCTTCTCGGAGATCACCGCGGCGGCCTCCGACTCACCGCCGTAGAAGCGGGCCGGGGAGTGCAGCGCGATCAGGCCGGGGCGTAGCGGAGCGACGCCGGGGCTGAGCTCTTCGACGCAGGCCAGGACGGGTTCGAAGTCGCGGGCCTCCCGCTCGGTGTTGCTGCTCAACAGGTGCAACGCGGGGCAGCGTGCCTGCGCGTCGCGTCGGCGCATGCCGCGACGGACGCCGTCCGCGCGGGCGGCTTCGTTGCAGGCGCTGACCTTGCCGCCATGGATCACGGCGGCCGGCTCGCGCGGGGGGAGCTCGGCGTCGGCGATACCGGAGATGACCGGCCAGTCGGGTACCCAGGCGACCAGGACGCGGCGGGCCATCAGCCGACCTCACGCAGCAGCGCGGCGGGTGCGGCTGGGAGGACCCTCGGCGTCGCCGGGAGCGGCGTGCCGGGCAGGTTCACCGTGCTGGTGCGGCCGGGGCCGGAGCCGCGCTGCACACCGAGCATGAGCCGGCGTGAACGGAGGTAACCGTTGCCGTGGCCTACGCCCTGCCACTGCTGGCGCTCGATCGACAGGTAGGCCTCGCACTGGGGCCAGGCGCCTTGGACCACGAGGGCAGCCGAGCGCTTGCGGAGCCGGGCGCTGATCCGGCTGGCGGTGTGCGCGTCGACCTGGGCGGGTGGACGCAACAGGAGGACCGAGGTGACGTCGAGGAGGGCTGCGGTGACCTCGGGCCAGTGCCCGCCCGGGTCGGGGACGAGCAGCGTGCGGCTGAGGTCGATGCCGAGCTCGGCGGCGGCCTCAGCGCCGAAGTCGTCGACCCCGATCGCGGCGACCCACTGCCCCTCACGCGAGGGCCCGGCCAGCAGCGCGAGGGCCAGACTGGCGGAGTCGGTGCGGTAGCTGGCGCCGGGGTAGAGCTGGACCAGGCCGGCCAGAGTGGGATGGATCGGCATCGGCTCGCGCAGCGTCGTGCCACGCGGGCTGTTCTGCATCTGCGCAACCCGCGTGCGAAGCTGATGGACCAGCTCGGGATCTGGTTTCTGGGAAGGACGCCGCACCTCTCCATGATCGAACATTTGTTCGAATGACGCAACTGCGGGGACAACTCTGTGGAGAACTGTTCGGTCGGTTCGTAACGCCGCGACATGTCAGGGGTGAAGGGTTGCCCAAGCGTTGGAGGATCTCATGAAATCGCCCTGGAATGACGACCATGCGCGTGCTCTCCGGGAGGCCGCTCCGCAGGTGCCGGAGGCGACGGCCGACGAGCTTGAACGGGCCTGGCTCAGAGCAGACGTCGATGGCGCCCAGGCGCCGTCTGCGCCCGTGTTCAAGCGGCGGGTCGGCTATCTCGCGGGAGCGGCACTGGCGGTAGTCGGGCTCGGTCTCTCCGGGGTCGCGGTGGCGCAGAACCTGAGTGCGCGGACCGGTTCGTACAACATCGATGCCGAGAGCATCGAGCTCGCTGGCCCTGGCGAACTGATCGATCCGGCGGGACCGGACTTCGCTCGGGTGCTCGCCGAGGAGACTGCTGACATCCCTTATCCGCATGGCGGATCGCGCGAGATCGCGCAGCGTGATCAACGTGACGAAGCCGCCCAGGAAGCGGTCGAGGCGCGCGAGGCCGGCGATCACCGACATCGACGCCGAGCAGCGCGAGGGCACGACGATTCAAGACGTGATCGGCGAGGACGGCGTCATGCGCCAGGAGGAGTTGGACGACAGTACCGAGTTCGCTTTCCTGCCGCGGGTGGTCAGCGCGGCGCAGGCGGACGACGTCGACCGGGTCGGGGTTGAACTGCGCGACGGTGTGCGCTGCGTCCCCGGCCTGATGGGTGATCTGCCGCGAGCGGTCGAGCGGCTGCGCTGAGATGGCGAAGGTGATCGATCAAGCGGAGTTCGAAGAGCTCTATCGGGCGACGGCGCCCGAGCTCTTCGGCTACCTGCGGCGACGTGGCGTTCCGGACGCCGAAGACGTGGTGGCGGAGATCTTTGCCACCGCCTGGCGTCGGCGTCGTGATCTGCCGAAGCCGCTGCTGCGTCGGGCATGGCTGTTCGGGGTGGCGCGCAATCTGATGCTCGCGCAGGCCCGTGCCGCGGGGCGGGCCAGTGAGGTCGTCGAGCAGTTGGCTGCGACGGCGGCCGCCGAGGTCGCCGTCGAGGATGCTGAGAATGTCGCCCTGCAAGAGGTGATGGCTGCCGCGCTGGCGCGGCTGTCGGCCCGGGAGCGGGAGATCCTGACGCTCGTCGAGTGGGAACGGCTGACGCCGCTGGAGGCAGCCGTCGTGCTCGATCTGCGGGTCGGGGCGGCGCGGGTCCGGTTGCACCGGGCGCGACGGGCCATGGCTGCCGATCCTGCGGTGCAGGCATTGGTGGGGCGAAGGGTTGATGAGGGGGCGAGTGTCGGCACCGAGGGCGGCGTCCCGAACCCGGGAACTCGTGTCGCGCTGGTGGTGACCGGGGAACCGATCTCCGACTGACGCCGTCAGAGGTGGGCACGCATCGCCCGCTGGAGCGATCGGGCGGAGGGCCTGCGGCGTACTGGGGGCATCGCAGGCCCTCCGGCCGCGCTGCTGTCGGGGGGAGTTTCGATCCCGAGCGGCTGCCTGACAAGATGACGCCCGTAGCCCCAGTAGCTCAGTGGATAGAGCAGCCGCCTCCTAAGCGAAAGGTCGTAGGTTCGACTCCTACCTGGGGCACTCAGGACGAGCTGCGTGAGCGGTCGTAGGCGATGGAGAGAACGCCGTGATCTCCCGCCAGTGCCTCGGCGAGTGTCCACCTGGATGCGGGGATGCCTTCCTGGAACAGGCGGTTCCCTCCGCCCAGTAGTTCGGGGAACACGGTGAAGGACAGTCGGTCGACGCGGTCGGCGACGAGTAGGTCTCTGATGACGGTCGCGCTCGAGAAGACGACGATGTCGCCGCCAACCTCCTCCTGGAGGCGGTCGACGACCTTGGCGACGGGCTCCGCGAAGACGCGGGCGCCTGCCCACGGCGCCTCGCTGAGCGTCGTGGACAGGACGACCTTCTCGACGTCGCGCATCCATGCCCCGTATTCGCGGTCGCGGGGGTCGGCGTCCACGTCGTCGGCGACCGTCGGCCAGTAGCCGAAGAATCCTTCCGCATTGGTGCGGCCGAGGAGGGCGGTCGTTGCGGGGCGCCACAGCTTGGTGAGGTGATCGCGCGCGATCTCACTGGTCGCGTACGGCATCAGCCATCCCATGTCGGTGGGCCCGCCGGGGCCTTGGAAGTAGCCGTCCATGCTGATGGCGATGTTTGCTACTACGCGGCGGGTGGTGGGGGTCATCTGAGCTCCTGGGTCGAGTCGGGGTCGGAGGTCGTGGTCAGGAGTTCGGCAAGGTTGTCGAGGCTCTGTTCCCAGCCGAGACTGATGCCGGCGACGAATTCCGCTGCCGCCGTGGTGCTTTCGCTGATGTGCAGCAGGACGTCGAATACCGTTCCGTCCGCAGCGTCGGAGAGTTCCCATTCGTAGTGCGCGGTGAAGGCTGGAGACCCGTCCGGGAGGAGGGGCGACAGCCGGAAAGTGATCCGGCGGCCGGGCGTGACCTTGTCGATGTGGCCGGTGGCGCGTCCGATCGGTTCGCCCGTGGGGTGGCGGGCGTCGACGTCGACGTACTCCTGCACGACGCTGTCGCCAGGTGTGGTGCCGAACTCCAGGCGGCTGACCCGCAGATCGCGAGTGGTCCACCACCGGGCTAGTAGTGCAGGCTCGACGAGATGTCTCCAGGTCGTCGCTCTGTCGGCGGGGAGCGTGCGTCGGAGGCGGTACTCGCGTCCATCGGCCCACTGATCATGATCGGCCCGCCTCGTTTCGGAATCGACCGCAGCGATGTATTGGTCGAAGCGGGTGCGATTCTCGGCGTTCGCGGCGGCGACCTCGAGCAGTCGGCCGAACTCCGCCGCGAGCAGGCGGAGTGCATCGACCTCCAAGGCGTAGATCCGTCGAGTCCCGCTGCGGCGGGAGACGACGACTCCTGCTCGTTCGAGCGTCTGCAGATGTTTCGTCGCTTGTGGCTGGCGCAGATCGCACAGTTCGGCGACCGCCCCGACGGCGAGGGGTCGTTCCGCGAGCAGCCCGACGATGCGCCATCGGGATCCATCTGCGAGTGCGGAGAGTTGCTCGTGCATTCCTGAAGTATTCACGGGAACGAATATTCGCGTCAAGGAATATTTGCGGGAGGCGGGCGCGACTCTGGGTGGCAAGTCCTCAGGTGGCGGCCGGGTTGAGCCTGATGGTGCGATTCTCGGCGTCCGTATTTGGTGAATCGTCGTGCCGGACCGCACAATTCGAACACGTCCCGCAGTTTGGTCCGGTGCCGTAGCCTGCGAGCGCTTGAGTCCACCGATCGACTGTGAGTTCCCGTGAGTGATGTTGAGTCCGGCCGGCACCGCGCTGCGCCGCGGTCGCGGCACCGCATCGCCAAGGCGTTCGGTTACAGCATTCTGGCGCTCACGCTCGCCATCGGGCTCTTCGGTGTCTACACCTACCGGATGCTCAGCGACAACATCACCACGATCAACGTGGAGAGCCAGCTCGGTGCGGACCGTCCTGACGAGGTCGAGGTCGAAGGGCCCAAGGAGCCGCTGAACATCCTGGTGATGGGCTCCGACACCCGCGACGGCGAAGGCAACGCCATCGACCAGCACACCGGCGGTGGCTACGGGCTCTCCGACACCACGATCCTGATGCACCTCTCCGCGGACCGGAAGTTCGCCTACGGCGTCAGCCTTCCGCGTGACGCGATGGTCGAGCGCCCCACCTGCTACAAGGAGGACGACACCGAGATCCCCGGCGG
Organism: Nocardioides sp. Bht2; assembly: GCF_047308515.1. NCBI lineage: Bacteria > Bacillati > Actinomycetota > Actinomycetes > Propionibacteriales > Nocardioidaceae > Nocardioides > Nocardioides sp. Bht2. The sequence continues at coordinate 306,864 of NZ_JBLBWI010000001.1, read as the reverse complement.
CTTCGCGATGTGGAACGCCGCGTTCGCTCTCGGTGGCCCGGCCTGCACGGTTCGCCAGTTCGAGCAGCTCAGCGGGATCCGGGTCGACCACTTCGTCGTCGTCGACTTCAACGGCTTCCGCGACATGGTCAACGCGATCGACGGAGTCGAGGTCTGCATCCCGCAGGACGTCAACGACCCGGTCGGCAACATCTACCTCAAGGCGGGTACCCGCAAGGTCAAGGGCCAGGAGGCCCTCGACTACGTCCGGGTGCGGCACAACATCTCCAGCAACGGCGACATCGGTCGGATGAAGCGTCAGCAGGAGTTCATCGCGGCGATGGCCAACAAGGTCATGTCGATGGGCGTCCTGGGCCGGCCCGACCGGCTGCTCAAGTTCCTCAGCGCCGCCACCAAGTCGTTGACGCTCGACCACAAGCTGAACTCGCCGCTGAAGATCGCCGACATCGGCGCCGAGTTCTCCGGTATCGGTCTGGACAACATCAAGTTCATCACCGTGCCGTGGGACTTCTACCAGCCGGACCCGAACCGTCTGGTCTGGGCCGAGGACGCCAATGCGTTGTGGAAGAAGGTCAAGTTCGACAAGCCGCTGAGCAAGCGGCTCAGCTCCGAGGTGGTCAGCGCCGCCCGACGTCCCGGTTCCACGGCGACGCCGGACCCGGACGAGAGCTCCGAGTCGCCGTCCACCGAGGAGACCGAGAGCCCCGAGTCGCCGTCGGTCAGCCCCGACGACGCCGACCGCGAGGCCACCGCGGCCGCCAACGGCCTCTGCGCCTGAGTGCCCACGAGCCCGGCGTAGGCTGGAAGCGATGAACGACAGCTCTTCTGACTCCGCGGCCGCCGACGCCGCCTGGCAGCGCCGCAAGCGGCTCGCCGAGATCTTCGGAGACTCCGCGCCGTCGTCGACCAAGGACGATCGTGACCCCGAGGACTCGCGGCGTAGTGACGCCAAGGCGAGCGAGGAATGGCTCAAGCGCCAGGTCCCGCCGCACCACGGCTCAATGTGACCTCACGGTCGGGTTGACGGCGAAAATTGCGCGCTGAGGTCACATTGAATGTGGCGACGCCCGCCCCGCCGAAGCGGAACGGGCGTCGATGCCGTGCGGTGGAGGCTCAGTTCAGAGCTGGCCACCCGGGCGCTGGGCCAGCAGGTTGCGGATCTCCTCCAGCAGGATGATGTCGTCCGGCTTGGCGGCCGGACCGTCCTGGAAGAAGCGCTCCTTAGCCATGTTGTACGGCGTCACCACGAAGTAGAAGACGACCGCGGCCAGGATCAGGAACGAGACCAGCGCCGCGAGGAACAGGCCCACGTTGACGTCGGCGATCTCGACGGTGTCGAAGTTCGGCTCTCCGCCGACCTTGCCGATGAAGCCGAGCAGAACACCGGTGAAGGTCTCGACGACCTTGGCGAACGCGGCAGCCATAATGAAGGCAACGGCAAGCTCTACCAGGTTGCCCTTGAGTACGAACTCCTTGAAGCCCTTCAGGTTCATTGAGCACTCCTTAATGGGTCGGAGCACCCCGAGGACCCCCGACCACGCAGTTTTTGACAGCGCCACACGTTAACGCGAAATCGTCGCCGTCAGGTACATCGACGCCGCGGCACGCGCGATCTGGCGAGCGTCGGCCGCGCTGACGGCGAGCACCACCAGCGCGCCCGTGACGCCCTGATCGGGCTGTGGCACGGTGATCACCGGTACCGCGGTGGCCACCTGTGTGACGCTGCCGTCGGTCGGCTGGGTGGCGATCAGATCGACCCGGTCACCCGGGCGCAGCAGGGCGACCACGCCGGCGTCCGGCAGACGGACCGGGAGCGCGACCGCCCCGGGGAACCCGGCCAGCAGTGATCCGGCCACCACGCGCGCGTCGGTCAGCGGCTCGCCGCGTCGCAGCGGTCCGGTCAGGGTCCGCCCCAACGCCGCGGATGCGGTCAACGCGCCGTCGGGGGCCAGCTCATCGGGGGCCTGCACCGTCGTCAGGTCGGTGGCCGTGAGCCGGTGCCCAGCAGGGAGTCCGTGGGCGGCCACGGTCAGCGAGACGGTGCGTGGTGCCGGCGGTGCGACTGCCTGGAGCCCGCTGGCGACCGCCCCGGCCAAGCAGAGTGCGACCAGCGGTCGGCGGTGCCGCAGCACTCTGCGCCGGGCGCGTTGGCCCGCGCGCTTGAGGCGGTCGCGCAGGGGTGCGATGGGCGGGGTCGGCATGAGGGGCAGCGTAGGGAGGTCGAGAACGCATTGTGTTCGCTATCCACAGGTGCCGTACGATTGGCAGTCGGCGACCGAGAGTGCTAGTCGCCACGGACCGAGAACACAGGAGGGCCACCGCGGTGCCGACCTATCAGTACGCCTGCACCGAGTGCGGCCACGCATTCGAGATCGTGCAGAGCTTCAGCGACGACTCGCTCACCGTCTGCCCCGAGTGCGAGGGTCGCCTGCGCAAGGTCTTCAACGCCGTCGGCGTCGTCTTCAAGGGCTCCGGCTTCTACCGCACCGACTCCCGGTCGGGTTCGTCGGCGTCGGTCCCGGCCAGTGACTCGTCGTCCAGCTCCTCGTCGAACGGCTCCAGCGCCTCGACCAGCAGCTCCTCCTCGACCAGCTCGACCTCGTCGAGCAGCTCCACCAGCTCGTCGACCAGCGCCGCATCTGCCTGAACAAACTCCGCCGATCACGCCGCGCGCGGTGTGATCGGCGTTCGATGCCCACATAGTCTGGCCCGGTGTCGAAGTTCTCTGAGGCGTGGCACTCGTTCAAGCAGTGGCCCTGGGCGGCACGGCTGGTGGTCCATCTGGCCGCCTTCGTCGTGCTGCTGCTGGTCTGTGGCCTGCTGAGCGGCATCACGCTGATCCGCCGACCTTTCCCGCAGCTCGAGGGCACCGCCGAACTGCAGGGCCTGAGCGCTGCCGTCGACGTGGTCCGCGACGAGCAGGGCATCCCGCAGATCTACGCCGACACGCTCGACGATCTGATGCGTGCCCAGGGTTACGTCCACGCCCAGGACCGTTTCTATGAGATGGATGTCCGCCGCCACGTCACCGCCGGCCGGCTCTCCGAACTCTTCGGTGAGAGCACGGTGGAGACCGACAAGACGATCCGGGCGATGGGATGGCGCCGGGTCGCCGAGCGCGAGCTCGCCATGCTCGCTCCGCAGACCCGGACCGCGCTCGAGGCGTATGCGGCCGGCGTCAACGAGTGGATGGACGGTCGGTCGCCTTCCGAGATGTCGGTGGAGTACAGCCTGCTTCGCCTCGACGGTCTCGACTACGAGCCGGAGCCTTGGACGCCGGTCGACTCGCTGGCCTGGCTCAAGGCGATGGCTTGGGACCTGCGCGGCAACATGCAGGAGGAGATCAGCAGAGCCCTTGCTCTGGTCGACCACACCGACGACCAGGTCGCGGACCTCTACCCCGACTATCCGTACGCGAGGCACAGCCCGATCGTCACTCAGGGGGCGTTGGTCGACGGGCGCTACGAACCCCAGGCCAGCAAGGCCGGAACCCGGGATCCGGCGCGGGTTCCGTATACGGCTGACCAGGCGGCGGCCCTGCGCGACGTGCAGCGGGCCTTCGACTCGATCCCCGCGCTGATCGGGCAGGGCGACGGGATCGGTAGCAACTCCTGGGTGGTCGCCGGGGAGCACACCGAGACCGGGAAACCCTTGCTGGCCAACGATCCTCACCTCGGCACCAGCCTGCCGGGTGTGTGGACCCAGGTCGGCCTGCACTGCCGCGAGTTGAGCAGCCTGTGCCCCGTCGACGTCTCCGGCTTCAGCTTCTCCGGGGTCCCCGGCGTGGTGATCGGGCACAACCAGAGCATCGCCTGGGGCTTCACCAACCTCGGCCCCGACGTCTCGGACCTCTACCTGGAACGGATCTCCGGTGACAACTGGTACTACGACGGCCGCTATCGGCCGCTGATCACCCGCCGCGAGGTGATCAAGGTGCGTGGTTCCGACGACGTCAACCTCACCGTGCGCGAGACGGCGCACGGCCCGCTGCTCTCCGACGTCTCCGACGAGCTCAGCACGGTGGCCGCCAACGCGCAGCATGCGGACGACGCCGACGAGGCCTACGCCGTCTCGTTGCAGTGGACGGCGCTACGTCCCGACACCACGGCCGACGCGATCCTGGCGCTCAACCGGGCGACCAACTGGACCGAGTTCCGGGCGGCGGCGTCGAAGTTCTCGGTGCCCGCGCAGAACCTCGTCTACGCGGACCGGGACGGACACATCGGCTATCAAGCGCCCGGCAGGATCCCGATCAGGTCATCGGGCAACGACGGATCGCTGCCCAGCAAGGGATGGCTGCCGGAGAACGACTGGACCGGGAGCTACCTCAGCTTCGACTCCCTGCCTCAGGTGTTGGACCCGGACGAAGGGTTCGTGGTCACCGCCAACCAGGCCGTGGTCGGCAAGGAGTACCCGGCCTACCTCACCGACGACTTCGATCCGGGCTACCGCTCGCAACGGATCCGCGACCTGATCGCGATCGCGATCGCGGACGGTGGCAAGGTGAGTGTCGAGGAGATGAGCCGGATGCAGCTCGACAACCATGTCGAGCTGGCCGACACCCTGGTCCCGTACCTGCTGGGGATACCGCTGCCGCGCGGCTACCAGCGGGACGGGCGTAAGGCGTTGCTGCGTTGGGACCGGCAGGCCGATGCGGACTCCGCCGGAGCCGCCTACTTCAACGTGGTGTGGCGGAACCTGCTGGAGCTGACCTTCGGCGACGAGATGCGCGACAGCCTCCGCCCGGACGGCGACGCACGTTGGTGGCGCGTGGTCGAGCAACTCCTCGACGACCCTGACAACGCATGGTGGGACGACCACGGGACGGATGACATCCGCGAGGATCGCGACGACATCCTGCGGGCGGCGATGCTGGCGGCCAGCGACGAGATCGTGGTGAAGATGGCGCGCGACCCCGGTAAGTGGGAGTGGGGCCAGCTGCACCGGCTCGACCTACGGAGCCAGACTCTCGGATCCTCGGGGAACCCGCTGCTGGAGCGGCTCTTCAACAGGTCCTGGAAGATCGGCGGCGGATCGTCGGTCGTCAACGCCACCGGCTGGGACGCGGCCGAGGGCTATGCGGTGACCTCGGCGCCGTCGATGCGGATGGTGGTCTCGCTGGCCGACTTCGACGACTCCCGGTGGATCAACCTCACCGGCGCCTCGGGCCACGTATTCCACGACAACTACACCGACCAGACCGACCTCTATGTCGAGGGTCGGACGCTGCCGTGGCGCTACAGCCAGGGTGCGGTGCGGCGGGCCGGGACGAACACCCTGACCCTGGTGCCGGCCGACTGACGGAGCGGCTCACCTGAACCGGACCAGCCCGCCGCCGGGGGTCACCGCCGCGGTGACCGGGCGGTCGTGCGGCTCGCTCGGTACGTGGTCGCGCACCTCGCCGTCATGGAGCAGGACGCAGGTGAAGGTGCCCTGAGGGACCCGGCCCAGCGCCCGATCGTAGGAGCCGCCGCCGCGGCCCAGCCGGAGCCCGGTGCGGTCGACGGCCAGCCCGGGAACCAGGACGACGTCCGCACCGGCGACAGCCTCGACGCCCAGCCGTTCTCCGGCCGGCTCCAGGATCCCGAACCGGGCCCGGCGCAGGTCCCCGTCGTAGAGCGCCCAGTCCAGGTCGTTGTCGGCCAGGAGGCAAGGGAGCAGGACCCGTTTGCCGGCCTCGCGGAGCCGGTCGAGCAGCAGCCCCGTGCCGGGCTCCGTGCCGATCGAGACGTAGGCGGCAACGGTCGCGGCCAGAGCCACCTCACGGCTGGCCAGCAGGTGGTCGGCGATCTGCTCGGCCGCAGCGACCAGTTCGGCCGGCGTGAGCCGGTTGCGGTGGGTGAGCAACTGGTCGCGCACGCTGAGCTTCGCCTCGGACATGGCCCCAGTCTCGCCCACCGCGGACGGCCGAGGAATCCTGGCGGGACGGTCGGTGGTGTCCCACCAGACGTCGGCTGCATTCGCCGCGGGGAGACCGAGCGTCCTACGATCGCCCTCATGGGCAGTGAAGCGCTGAACAAGGCACTGGAGAAGATGGCTGACGCCGGCGTTGGCCCGGTCGCCAGGGAGGTGTTCGCCCACTACTTCCGGCTGTTGGAGGCGGGCGAGACGGGGATGATCCCCGAGTCGACCATCGACCCGCTGGAGATGGAGTCGCTGGCCGACGTCGAAGTCACCGACGAAGACGCCGCCGAGGCGATCCGCCGCACCGTGGTGATCAAGCTCAACGGCGGTCTGGGCACATCGATGGGGATGGAGCGCGCCAAGTCGCTGCTCTGCGCCCGCCGCGGGCTCTCCTTCCTAGACATCATCGCCCGCCAGGTTCTCGACCTGCGCCAGCGCTACGACGCGAAGCTGCCGCTGATCTTCATGAACAGCTTCCGCACCTCCGCGGACACGATGGCGGCCCTGGCCCGCTACGAGGGGCTGCCGGTCGCCGGGCTGCCGCTGGAGTTCCTGCAGAACAAGGAACCGAAGTTGCTGACCAGCAACCTGTCGCCGGTCTCCTGGCCGGTCGACCCGGACCTGGAATGGTGCCCGCCCGGTCACGGTGACATCTACACCGCGCTGCTGGACACCGGCCTGTTGGACACCCTGCTGGAGCAGGGGTACCGGCACGTCTTCGTCTCGAACTCCGACAACCTCGGCGCGATCGCCGACCCACGGGTGGCCGGCTGGTTCGCCGCCTCCGGTGCGCCGTTCGCGATCGAGGCGGTGCGTCGCACCGCCTCGGACCGCAAGGGTGGTCACTTCGCGGTCCGTAAGGCCGACGGCCGGATCGTGCTCCGCGAGACCGCGCAGACCCTGGCGGAGGACAAGGAGGCGCTGGCCGACTTGAACCGGCATCGGTTCATGAGCACCAACAACCTCTGGTTCGACATCGCCGAGGTGCGCCGCACGCTGACCGAGCGCCACGGTGTGCTCGGCCTGCCGTTGATCCGCAATCGCAAGACCGTCGACCCGGCAGATGCGACCAGCCCCGAGGTGGTCCAGATCGAGACCGCGATGGGGGCCGCGATCGAGGTCTTCGAGGGCGCCCGCACGATCGAGGTCGGACGCGACCGTTTCGTTCCGGTGAAGACCACCGACGACCTGCTGGTGCTGCGCTCGGACGTCTACCAGCTCGGCAGCGACTTCGTCCTGGAGCAGCAGGCCGAGGAGCTGCCCTATGTGGCGCTCGACCCTGCCATCTACCGGTTGGTCGCCGAGTTCGACAAGCGGTTCCCGCAGGGGGCGCCGTCGCTCCGCGAGGCCGAGTCGCTCCGGATCGAGGGTGACTGGACCTTCGAGCCGGGGGTGGCGGTGCGCGGGGACGTCCACCTGGCCGACTCCGACCTCCCTCAGCGGGTACAGGAGGGCACGGTCCTCGGTGGCTGAGCCGGTCGCGGTCGCCGATCACCTGGCCCGGGTACTGGCCGGGGTCGAACCCCTGTCCACGCACAAGCTGAAGCTGCTCGATGCGTTGGGCCATCCGGTGGCCGAGGACGTGGTGGCGCCGATCGCGTTGCCGCGCTTCGACAACTCCGCGATGGACGGCTACGCCGTGCAGTTCCGCGACGTCTCCGACGCCCGCCACGACCGGCCGATCCACCTTCCGGTGGTCGCCGAGTTCGGGGCCGGGCCGACGACGTCCCACGTGTTGGAGGCGGGCACCGCGGTCAAGATCATGACCGGTGCGCCGATCCCGATCGGCTGCGACGCGGTGGTGCCCTACGAGTGGACCGACCGCGGCAGCGACGAGGTGCTGATCTCGCAGCCACCGACGCGCGGCCAGAACATCCGGCGAGCCGGGGACGACGTCGAGGAGGGCGAGGTCGTGGTCTCCGCGGGCACCGTGCTGGGTCCTCGGCAGATCGGCCTGCTGGCAGCGGTCGGCCGGGCCGAGGTGTTGACCCGGCCGCGGCCACGGGTGGTGGTGATCTCCACCGGCTCCGAGCTGCGCGATCCCGGCGAGGCCCTGGAGCCGGGCACGATCTTCGACGCCAACTCCTTCCTGCTGGCCGCTGCGGTCCGTGCTGCCGGCGGCATCGCCTATCGGGTAGGAGCGGTCTCCGACGACTCGCGTTCCTTCGCCGAGGCGTTGGAGGACGAGCTCACCCGGGCCGATCTGGTGATCACCAGCGGCGGGATCAGTGAGGGCGACTTTGACGTGGTCAAGGAGGCCCTGCGCGGCGACCTGTGGTTCGGCAAGCTGGCGATGCAGCCCGGCAAGCCTCAGGGATTCGGGCTCTTCGGTGCCCAGCGCACCCCGGTGATCACCCTGCCTGGGAACCCGGTCTCCTCCTACGTCTCGTTCCGGGTCTTCGTGGTCCCCGCGATCCGTAAGTTGCTCGGCCGGACCCCGTTCGAACAGCCGTTGCGGAGCGCCACCCTGAGCCACGGGCTGACCTCGTCGCCGGGGCGCCAGCAGTACGTACGAGCGTTCTGCGAGTCGTCCGTGGTGACCCCGGTCGGCGGTTCGGGCTCCCATCTGTTGGGTGACTTGGCGACGTCGAACGCGTTGATCGTGGTGCCCGCCGAGACGACGTCCTTGGCGCCGGGCGACCCGGTCTCGGTGCTGATGCTCGACGAGGAGTTCTGATGGCGGAGCGGCTGACCCACTTGGATGCTGCCGGGCATGCGCGGATGGTCGACGTGACCGCGAAGGCGGTCACCGCCCGGGAGGCGACGGCGTCGGGCCGGGTGTTGGTCTCGTCGGCCGTGATCGCGTTGCTCCGCGGCGAGGGTGTGCCGAAGGGCGACGCGCTCGGGGTGGCCCGGTTGGCCGGGATCATGGGCGCCAAGCAGACGCCGATGCTGATTCCGCTCTGCCACCCCCTGGCGATCTCCGGGGTCGAGGTCGAGTTGGAGGTGGCCGACGACGCCGTCGAGATCGTTGCCACGGTCCGGACCACCGATCGCACCGGCGTCGAGATGGAGGCGTTGACGGCGGTCTCGGTCGCCGCGTTGACGGTGATCGACATGGTCAAGGCGGTCGACAAGGCGGCGGTGATCACCGACGTCCGGATCGAGGCGAAGTCCGGAGGCAAGTCGGGGGAGTGGCAGCGGTGACCCCGCTGCGGGCCGCGGTCGTGGTCGCCTCCAACCGGGCGGCCGCCGGCGTCTATGCCGACGAGACGGGCCCGATCATCGCGGAGGCCTTACAGGGTTGGGGATTCGACGTCAGCGCGCCGACCGTCTGCTCGGACGGCGAGCCGGTCGGTGCGGCTATCGCCGCTGCGGTCGCCGACGGTGCCCGGCTGGTCCTCACCACCGGCGGTACCGGGCTGACGCCGACGGACCGCACTCCCGAGGTGACCCGGGCGCTACTCCGCTTCGAGGTGCCGGGGATCGCTGAGGCGATCCGGGCCGCCGGGGTGGCGAAGGGCGTGCCGACGGCGATGCTCTCCCGTGGGGTGGCCGGTGTCGTGGATGATGCCCTGGTGGTGAATCTTCCTGGCTCACGCGGCGGTGTCCGCGATGCCCTCGAGGTGTTGGGGCCGGTGGTGCAGCACGCGGTCGAGCAGATCGTGGGGAGCGACCATTGAGTGACTGGCCGGTGATGCTCGCCTACGGAAGCGTCGGTCTGCGTCCGTTGGAGTTGGCGGATGCGAAGGCGTGGCGCGAGGCCCGGATCCGGGGGACGGCCTGGCTCAAGCCCTGGGAGGCGACGGTTCCTCCTGACGCCGGTGATCGGCCCGCGACGTTCCGTTCGATGGTGAAGCGGCTGTCGAAGCTGGCGCGGGACGGTCAGGCGATGCCGTTCGCGATCACGGTGGACCGGGAGTTCGCCGGCCAGGTGACGGTGAGCAACATCGTCCGGGGGTCGGCGCAGTTCGCCTCGATCGGTTATTGGGTGGACCCGGAGTTCGCGGGTCGCGGGGTGGTCCCGATGTCCGTGGCGTTGGTGATCGACCACTGCTTCACCACCGCGCGGCTGCACCGGATCGAGATCTCGATCCGACCGGAGAACGTGAACTCGCTTCGGGTTGTGCAGAAGCTGGGGATCGCCGAGGTGGGTTATGCCCCGCGGTATCTGCACATCGATGGCGACTGGCGCGACCATCGACAGTTCGCCGTGACGGCCGAGGAGTGCCCGGGAGGCATGGTCAACCGGTTGCTGCGCTCCGGGTTCTCGGTCACTGGAGAATCACATCCGTCACACGGGTGATTTTGCGACACACCTAGCCGCCTCCTTCGGGTTCCGCCCAACCGCTCATAACCTCTGATACGTGGAACTGTCCGGAATCATCTTCGTTGCCGTCTTCGTGGCCTGGGCCATCTACCTGGTCCCTATGATGCGTCACCGCGATGAGGCCGACCCTGCGCGCTCGGTGGAACGGTTCTCCGGCAGGCTGCGGGTACTGGCGCGCCGCGACACCGTGGACGGCAAGGACACCAGGCTCACCGTGCCGGGTGCCGCTCCGTCGGCCGTCGACGAGCAGGCGCCCACGGTGACCAAGGCGCAGCTCCGCGCTCGCCGCGAGGCGACGCGCAAGGCGACCGAACGGCGTCGCCGGGTGTTGACCACGCTGGTCACCCTCAACGTGCTCGTTGCGGCTGTCGCGCTGGCTGGCGTCGTGGGTTGGCTCTGGCAGCTGGTCCCGGCGGGTCTCGTCGTTGTCTGGTTGGTGCTCTGCCGGGTGATGGTGAAGTCGGAACGGGCGACCACGCAGGCGATGCTCGCTCCGCGGGTCGAGACGGTTGCCGACGACGCCGAGGCGGACGACGTCCCGCAGGAGTACGACGTCGCGCGCAACGACCAGGGCTTCGACGAGGTCGCCCCGGAGTCGGAGACCACCACGATCCCGGCGATCACCGAAGAGGTCTGGGACCCGATGCCGGTGACCCTGCCGACCTACGTGGGCAAGGAGAAGGCGACCCGCCGTACGGTCCGCACCATCGACCTCGGCAGCCCCGGCGCCTGGACCTCCGGCCACACCGCCGAGGATTCGGAGTTGGCCCGTGAGGCCGACGAGGTGGCCGCAGCCACCCGCGATGACGAGGGCGAGCAGCAGCGCGCCGTCGGCTCCTGAGCCATCGAGAACGTCGCAGCCGGCCGCCGGGTTCATCGAACCCGGCGGCCGTTCGCATGGTGGGTCGGATTCGGAACGCGTGGGTCCAGGGTGCTATCTTTGGTGGGCGTCTTCGGGCGCACTGGGGCTTTGGCGCAGTTGGTAGCGCGTCTCGTTCGCAATGAGAAGGTCAGGGGTTCGAATCCCCTAAGCTCCACCAGATTGAAGGCCGCCGGCCAGCAGAGATGCTGGCCGGCGGCCTTCGTCGTTGTCGCTCCAGATGTTGCCCTGAGCCGTGTGCCCTTCGTCCCATAACGGACATTTACTGGCTACCCATGCTCCGAAAGGCCTAGGCTCACACGTAGGTAGCTGGCTCGGTGATCGGAGCAGTGATGGGACATCGTCGCGAGGTATTCGTAGCGTTCTTGGCCAGTGGCGCCCTGTGGGTGTCTGTCCTCGGCCTCTTCCTCAGCAACCTCGTCCTGGCGGGTATCGCTGCCGCCTACGTGGCACTCGGTGCCTGGCTGCTCGCCCGCGATGAGACCAGGCGAACGCGGACGGTGGCACTGCTGTGGGTCGTAGCCGTGCTGATCTGGATCGCCCTACTCGCGCCGGTGGCGACGCTCCTCGGTGCCATCGCCGCCGGATTGGTGATCGGGTCGCTGCTCTTCGGACTCTGGGCGGGGCCAGCGTTGCTGGTGCTCCAGTTCATCGTCGAAGGGCGGCGTCCGAGCCAGCGCGCGGCCCAGGCCTGAGCGGCAACACAGCGAGACCTCCTTCGCGCCCAATTCAGTGGTTCTGCTGAGGTGGGGCCGCCACGAGGAATATCCTCCACAAGCGGCAAGCCATCGAAGGGACCCCGGATGTTGCTCAAGGTCACGTCGGCAATCACTCTCATCGCCTCTTGCCTACTGGTCCCTCTCACGCCGGGCACTGCGGCACCGCCGAAGACCGGCACGGGCTGCACCATCGTCGGTACCACCGGTGACGATGTCCTGCGCGGTACGCCGGGCAACGACGTCATCTGTGGGCTCAGCGGCAACGACCGGATCTACGGGCTGGGCGGTCGCGACGTGCTGCACGGCGGGCCCGGCAACGACGTCCTGATCGGTGGTGCAGGCGACGATCACCTACGTGGTGGACAGGGCCGCGACCGTCTCGACGGCGGCAGCGGAGGCGACCTGGTCCGCGGGGGTCGGGGTAACGACACGTTGACCGGTGGTTCGGGCGCCGATGAGATGCGCGGCGGGCTCGGCCATGACCTGATCACCGGCGGCACCGGTGGTGACACGATCTTCGGTGGCCCCGGCAACGACACCCTGCGCGCGCAGGAACGCCGCGGACCCCGCGACCTGGTCTCCTGCGGGCGCGGCAGCGACAGCGTCACCGCCGACTCCATCGACTCGATCTTGCGCTCGTGCGAGAAGGTCGACCAGCGTCGTAGTCCGACCGAGATCACCTTGTCACCGGCCGAAGTGACCGAAGGCGAACCGACAGGCACCTTCGTGGGGAACCTGAAGGCCATCGACCCCGACACCGCCAGCACCCATACCTTCGCCGTCGTCGCGAACAGTGGGACCGGCGTCGGATCATTCCGGATCGCCGGATCGACCCTGGTCACCAGCAAGCCGCTCGACCATGAGGCGACACCCACGCTGACCCTGCGGATCCGCGCCACCGACTCCACCGGCCTCACCTTCGAGCGTCCGTTCACCATCGCCGTCACCGACGAGGACGAGCCTGTCTCGGCCGTCGACGACGAAGCGACCGTCGATGAGGACTCCGCGGCCACTCCGATCGACGTGCTCGCCAACGACACCGACCCCGAGGGCGGCGCCCTGAGCATCAGTTCGGTGACCCAGCCTGCTGCTGGCGTCGTGGTGATCACCGGGGGTGGCACCGGCCTCAGCTACACCCCGAACCCCGACGCCTGCACCGTCGGCGGAGCACGCGACACCTTCAGCTACACCCTCGTCGGCGGCGCGAGCGCTTCGGTGGCGGTCACCGTCACCTGCCTTGCCGACGCGCCGGTCCTGGGGACCAGCGCCGGGGTCACCACCTACGCCGAGCAGGACCCGGCCACCGCCGTCGACTCGGCGCTCACTCTCACCGATGTCGACCCGGGCGGCACGATCAGTGGGGCCACGGTCACGATCAGTGCCGGCTACGCGAGCGGCCAGGACGTGTTGGCGCTCGGCGGTACGCATACCCCGATCTCGGCCACCTACGCCGCAGGCACCTTGACCCTCGACGGCGATGCCGGCCCGGCCGCCTACCAGGCGGCGTTGCGCGCGGTCACCTTCGCCAACACCTCCGACACCCCGGCGACGGCCGGACGCACCCTCACCTTCGAGGTCGTCGACGACGCAGGCCTCGACGCGACGGCGACCCGTGCGTTGAGCGTCCAGGCGGTCAACGACGCGCCGGTGTTCACCGCGCCGGCGACGCTCTCGGCCCTGGAGGACGCCGCCGCGGTCTTCTCCGGACTCAGCGTGGCCGACGCCGACGCCGGTTCGAACACGGTCTCCTTGTCGCTGGCCGTCTCGCACGGCCGGATCACCCTTGGCAGCGCCTCCGGTCTGAGCTTCGTCGTCGGCGACGGCGTCAGCGACGCCGCGGTCGCCTTCGAAGGGACGCTGGCCGACGTCAATCAGGCGCTGGTCGGCCTCTCCTACCTCGGCACCGCCAACTACTCCGGTGCGGACACGCTCTCGGTCACCGTCGGCGACCTGGGCAATTCGGGGAGCGGCGGGTCCAAGTTCGACCTGGCTGAGATCCCGCTGACCGTGGACGCCGTCAACGATGCCCCCAGCTTCACTGCGGGACCGAACCAGAGTGCGATCGCCAACGCCGAGGAGAACGGCGACCCGATCGCCTACCGGGTCGACCCGTGGGCGACGGCGATCAACGCGGGCCCTGGCGAGAGCGGTCAGGCGGTGGCCTTCACCGTCAGCTCCTCGAACCCGCAGCTCTTCCAGGTCCAGCCCAGCATCACGAGCAACGGCGTCCTGCACTTCACCCCTGCCCCCGGCCAGACCGGCACCGCGACGGTGACCGTGCGGATCAGTGACAACGGGGGCACTACCAACGGCGGTGTCGACACCTCGGCGGCGCAGACCTTCACCATCGAAACCGTCGAACCCGGACCCACCATCACCTCGGTCAGCCCGGCGATCCTCAAGCCCGGGATGACCGCGACCGTGACAGGCCGTCTCTTCGACACCACTGCCGCCAACAACGTCGTCACCATCGGCGGCGTCACGGCGCCGGTCACCGATGCCACGGCCACCTCATTGACCGTCACGGTGCCGTGCTTGCCGTCGAACGCCAGCGCCGCCGTCAAGGCGACCGTCGACGGCGTTGCGACCAACACCGTCAACTACCCGGTGGAGACCACCACCAACGAGCTGGGGGTGGGCGAGGTTGCGATCGTCGCCGGCTTCGCCGAGGTGACCTGCAGCGCGCTGGCCTCGGCCGAGGGTTCGGCCCGGTACGTCGTCTCGGTCTTCAACGCGGCCACGGACCCGACGGCCAATGCACCGTTCCAGCTGGCGGGGAACGTCGCCGTACCCCCTGACCTTGCGGCGGACCGGTCGGGACGCGCTGCCGCGCCCGGCAAGGATTCGCTGGAAGAGTTCGCCGAGGACGGGAGCGGTGCCGACGGGCTTCTGGCAGCACCGGGCGGGGACCATGAGGCCGACCTGGCTGCGAAGAACCGTGAACAGCACCGCCTGCTGAGCAAGGAGTTCGGCACCGCCGGAATCAAGCGCCGCGGCGCTGCCCGTGACGCACTGGCCGGCGACCTGCCGTTGACCCGGAACTTCCGGATCGCCAACATCATCGCGAGCAACATCTGCAACAGCTACTACGTCGCAAGCGCCACCCGGGTCTACGCCGAGGGCAAGCTGGTCATCTACGAGGACGACGCCACTCCGGCGCCGTTCAAGGCCTCCGCCAACCCGGATATGGCGGCCTATTACGAGAAGATCGGCGACCAGTTCAACGCCGACATGGAGCCGGTGATCCGCAACAACTTCGGCGATATCCTGCGCCGGGACGCGGTGACCGACAACAACGGCGTGATGGTGGCGCTCGCCTCGCCCCGGCTGAACGCCGCGTTCCCCGGCACCGCGGGGTTCGTGGTCAGCTGTGACCAGTTCCCCAACGACGATTCGGGTTCGCCGGCCGTCGGCGGTCCGTACACCGGCTCCGGTATCAACGGTGCCAGCAACCTCGGAGAGTTCTTCTACGTCTACCAGCCGTCCGTGGACGCCTCCGGCTACGCGATGGGCAACACCCCAGACAACTGGTACCGCACGGTCCGCTCGACCTTCGTCCACGAGATCAAGCACATCGCCTCGTTCTCCGCCCGCACCGCCAACGGCGCGAGCCTGGAGCTGCCGTGGTTGGAGGAGGGCACCGCACGGATCGCGGAGGAGTTGTGGGCGCGCGATGCGGTCTACAACGTGGCCTGGCAGGCCAACACCGGGTACGGCAGTGCCGCCGCTCCGAACAGCCTCTACTGCGATGGGCGGCCCGCCCACTCCGAGTGCGACACCCTGCCTCACCGACCGGTCTCCGGCATGCAGCGCCACTTCACCACGTTGTACACCGTCCTCTTCGGCGCCAACGCCCGGTTGCTGTCGCCGTTCGGTGCGACTCCCTCGGACAACGCCTCCTACTGGTACGCCACCAGTTGGTCGTTGCTGCGCTATGCGATCGACCGGTTCGGCGGCACTGAGGCCGCGTTCCTGAAGGCGCTCACCGACTCCAGTACCACCGGCGCGGCGAACCTGGCAGCACGCACCGGCGTCCCGACCGACACCCTGCTCGGCGGCTGGTCCCTGGCGCTGGCGGTGGACGACTACCCGGGCCTGGCTGATCCGAGCGCCGACGTCCAGATCGGGACCTGGAACTTCCGTAGCATCTATGCAGGGTTGAACACGGATTTCCCCAGCACCTACACGCTTGCCTACCCGCACGTGCCGGCTGCGTTGAGCTTCGGGGAGTTCTCGCCGACAGCCGCCACGACGCTGCGTGGAGGTGGGTTCCTGACGTACCAGATCTCCGGAACCCAGGGTGCCGACCAGTTGCTGCGGTTGACGGCTCCGGGAGGTGCGCCCGTGAGCAGTACGTTGCGGGTCGCCGTGGTCCGGGTCGAGTAACCGCGACTGGCCGATCGTCGGGTGGGCAGCACTGATAGCCGGAACGTGCCCCATCTTGTCCCCCGAAAAGGGGTCAAAATCCAGCGAGGTTCGCCTGCGCCGATGCGTGCAGGAGCCTGTCGCCGTTACGGTCGGCGAGGCGTCTGAGGGGGACGTCTCGCGTTCGGGGGAGCGCTCGGGTCGTACCTGGCGATTTCCTCGGCGCTTGCCTCGTTTCGACGAAAGGTCAGGCTGCTCGTGCCGAACATCGAAGACCAGGGGCTGTCCGCAGCCCGGCGGTGGTTGATCACCGCCATCGCCTGTGCAGTAGCGCTGCTGCTGCCCTCCATGACGACCGTCGCGCAGGCGGACGTCGACGCCGGTGACTCCGTCTGGCTCGGAACCAAGGTGGGCTACGGCGGCACCGGTGCCGTGCCGGTCTACGAGACCCAGCCGGCCGACCCTGCCAACCCGGGCGAGGCCGACTTCTGGGCCTTCTGCCTGGAGAACCAGGTGACCCGTCGGACCAACACCGCCGGCGTCGTCGGAGACATGTCGACCTACCTCGGCAGCAACTACTTCACCGACCCTGCCATCCAGGGCAAGGTGCTCTGGGTCCTCGCACACAGTTACCCCGCGATGGGACTTGCTGAGTTCGGTGTTGCCGCCGGCGCTCCTGGGATCTCTCGCGACGACGCGCTGGAAGCCGTCCAGTACGCCATTTGGCGCTACACCGACCTGAACTTCGACGCGGCCTGGGGCTGGGAGAGCCCGGACTCGGAGGCCGCCTACTGGTACCTGGTCAACGGAGCCAACGCCAGTGCTGGCATGACGCCTGCAGACTTCGCGGTGACCGCCTCGTTGACCGCTCCTGCCGGGGCGCAGTCCGCTGACTCGCTGGTCGGGCCGTTCGTCGTGCACACCAACCAGGCGACCGCGCAGGTGACCAGCAGCCCGGGCGTCGCTCTCGTCGACGCCGCCGGTGTCGCGATCGACGCCAGCGCCGTCGTCGACGGACAGCAGATCTACATCGACCGGCGCGGTTCGACCGCAGCCGGCTCTGCGACCCTCACCATCGCGGCCGAGGGATCGAGCGGCTCCGGACTGGTGCTCTCGGTGCCGACCACCAACGGCGGCACCCCGACGTCGGGCAGCCACGCGCAGTCGATGATCCTGATCGCCCCGTCGACCGCCGAGACCACCGACGATGCTGCGGTGACGTGGTCCTCGACCTCGGTGCCCACGAAGGCCAAGCCGACGCTGACCACCCAGACCTCCGCCGCGGTCGCGGCACCGGGGGTGCGGCTCTTCGACACGGTCAGGATCAGCGGGTTCGTCGCGGGCCACGGAGCCACCGGCAGTGCGACCCTCTACGGTCCGTTCGCGAGCAGGGCTGCGATGGCCTGTCGTCCGGCGACGGCAGTCAAGACGGTGGGCTTCACTCCCCGCAACGGCATGATCCGCACTCCGAAGGTGCGGATCACCGAGACCGGTTACTACACCTGGGTGGCGCGGACGACCTCGGACAGCCAGAACGAGGCGGCGTCGCACGCCTGCGGGTTGAAGTCCGAGACGTCGTTGGTCCGCAAGCCCGGGTACAAGTCGCCGCGGGTGGACACCGGCTACACCTCGGCCGGCGACCATGCCGCGCGGAGCCGGTCAGTCAAGGTCACGATCCCGGGCCTCGGCGTCAACGCTTCGGTCTCGACCGTGACCGCGCCGAAGAACGTCATGCGGATTCCGAGCAACGTCGCGGCGCTGGGCCAGCTCGACAAGTCCGCGGGGATCGGTGACCTGATCGGCGCCACGGTGATCGCTGGTCACGTCTCGGACCGGCACGATCGACCGGGCGCGTTCTCGCGGCTCGGCAAGGTCAAGAAGGGGCAGATCGTCACCGTCAAGACCGGCGGCAAGACGGTGCGCTACCGGGTCACCAAGGTGGAGTACTTCTCCCGGAAGAAGACGCTGCCGCAGCGGCTCTTCACCACGACCGGTGTGCACGGGCTGACGTTGATCAGTTGCGCGGGCCGGGTGACCACCCCGGGCGGCGGCTTCCACTACAGCAAGAACGTGGTGGTCAGTGCGGAGCGAGTGCGCTGATCAGGCTCTGATGCGGTCCCCCTGCAGCGTCTCGCTGCAGGGGGACCGTTGCTTCTCCCGACGTTTCTGCTTCCAGGTGGCGTCCCGCCCTCCGGGGAGGAAGGTCGAGCGCGGATCGCCGGCGTCAGGCGTGCGGAGTCGCTGGGACCGGGGAGGCTCCTCCTCTCGGGGCCTGCTCAGCCTCCTGCGCGGTGATCAGGCAGTAGGTCGAGGCGATCATCACCAGCGGCCACAACAGCGCCACGATCAGCAGGGGCACGGCGTTGAGGATCACGAAGGGTGCCGGGTAGATCAGGAAGAGTGCCGCCGCGACGACCAGCCCGGTGGTCGTCAGCAGTAGAAGGCCGAGCACCGCCACCGGGAGGATGGTGCGCCAGGAACGCCCGGCCAGCACCAGGCTGCGCCACCAGGCATGGAATCCGTTGACGCCGTCCAGGACGACGAGCGGGACCAGCAGCGTCCAACCGGTGAGCAGGAGCAGCGCGATCGGGGTCAGCACCAGCGAACCGAGGCAGAAGGCGATCACGACTCCGGCCAGCACCATCGGCAACGCGGCGCTCAGCGCCGGGCGCCAGGCGCCACGGTAGGCCTGGGCTGCGGTGATCGAGCGGCCGTCGGCGATCGCCTCGATCGCATGGACGGTGGCGGTCGCCGCGGGCAGCAGCGAGCCGAGCGCGGCGAGGGCAAGCAGCCCCTGCCACCACCAGGGCACCCCGGAGACGAACCCCAATGAACGGATCGCCACCGCCACTACGGTGATCGCCGCCATCGGGCCGGAGATCCGGAGGAAGAGTCCCATGTGCCGGCGGAAGAGCTGCCAGGAGGCGTTCGCGGTCTGGCCCGCCGAGCGCCACCGCCGCAGTGGGAGGGGAGCGGTCTCCCACGCGGTCCGGCCAAGCAGCCAGCGCATGGCCAGCAGTGCGATACCGAGACCGATCAACACCGTCATCGGCGACGAGACGTAGCTGCGGAAGAGGTCACTGCCCGTTCCCACCGCCGAGCAGTAGGTCTCCGTCACGCGGGAACCGACGAGCCCGGATCCGGGGACCTCGAAGCTGGTGGCGCGGGCCTTGTCCGCCCAGCTGAACGGGCTGTTCCAGGCCTGCTTGCGGTTGGGGCCGGTGGGGCCTTCGTAGAAGCGGCGCGGGCCGACCTCGCCCCAGTGCCCGCGGTACTGCGTCCACGGGAAGGCAGCAGCAGCCGCGGCCTCGTCGGTCGGGATCGTCTTGACCACCGGCTCCAGCTCCCGCTGTGCCCCGGCGGTGCTGTCACAACCGAAGCCGAGCTCGGCGTTGTTGCCCATGAAGACGCCGCTGCTGAACTGGTTGGCGTGCGAACCGGCCGAGACGAATACCACCGGGTGGGTGTCGTCGACGATCTCCAGTTTCTCGTCCGGCTCCTCGCCCCAGTCGGCGTACTCGGCGCCATAGTGCTGGGAGTAGACGACGCGGACCGGCGTCTGGTCCAGTGCCTCGGCCGCGGAGTCGGCGGCGAACTCGAGCTGGATCCGCTCCCAGTCGGTCTCGTGCTTGTTGTTGTAGTCGTTGAACGGGTAGAAGAAGAAGTACTGCAGCGCGAGGCGGCCCTCGTGTCCTTCCTGGAACGCGACCCGGCCGTAGATGGTGGGCGTCGGTTCCTTGCCCCATTGGGCATTGGCCCACTTCTCGTAGCTGCACTGCGGGTCGAGAGGGTCGCCCGGCAGGTCGAGGGCGTAGCCCGGCAGCCCCTGGGCGACGTCCTCAAGGCTGGGCGCCGCCTTCACCAGGTCCCGTTGGGTCCACGGACCCCGCAGCGCCACCGACGGGTTGTCGAACATGACGTCGACGTCGCTCGGCACATAGGGCTCGCCGGGGCCACACTCCTCGGTCTGTTCGACCAGGCTCATCACCGGGGCGAACTTCTCGGCGAGCGCTGCCTCAGGCGAGGCGGGCGCGGCCTCCGCCCCGATGGGGTCGTCGCCTTCCGTCACGACCGGAGTTGCCGACGCCGGTGCGACCAGCAGCGCGAGCAACGCAGCCACGCCGGCTGCGTGGAGCAGGCGTCGCGTGCCTCTCGACGGGTAACGGGAACCGGTTCGCCGTGCATCCATGACTCGGACTATAGGGACAGAACGCTCCGCCGGGGCCTCTGGCAGCGGCTGGCGGTGCTTTTTCGTGCGTGGTTCAGTGGAAGCGCAACAGGTCAACGCTTCTTCTGCGGTTCGAGCAAGTACTAGTCAAAGGAGAGAGTTCGATGCGTGCGGTGGTCTTCGAGAAGTACCAGTCCGACCCGGTTCTCCGGGAGGTGGAGAAGCCGAGACCGGGCCCCGGGGAGGTGTTGCTCAAGGTGGCCGGGGCGGGCGCCTGCCACTCCGACGTCGCCGTCTTCCGCGACTTCTCCGAGGAGTTCGGCCCGGCGCAGCTCAAACCGTCGTTCATCCTGGGCCACGAGAACTCCGGTTGGGTCGAGGAGCTCGGCGACGGGGTGAGCGGGATCGAGATCGGCTCGGCGCATCTGGTCTACGGTCCGATCGGCTGTGGCCGCTGCCCGGCCTGCTCGCGCGGTCAGGACACCTACTGCGAGAACGCAGCGACGATGCCGTACCTGGCCTCAGGGTTGGGGCGCGACGGTGGGATGGCGGAGTACCTTGCGGTCCCGGCCCGGAACCTGGTGCCGCTCGGAGACGCCGACCCAGTGGCTGCCGCTCCGCTCTCCGACGCAGGCCTGACGCCGTACCACGCGATCAAGCGGTCGCTGCCGGTGCTCAGCGGTGGCGGCAGGTTCGCGCTGGTGATCGGTCTCGGCGGCCTCGGCCAGTTGGGTGTTCAGATCATCAGGGCGTTGACCGGTGCGACGGTGATCGCCACCGACAACAAGGCCGACGCGATGCGCCGCGCCGAGGAGGCTGGCGCCGTCACAGTGCCGGGCGGGCCGGAGCAGGCCGCGGCGATCCGTGAGCTCACCGGGGGCCGCGGCGTCCATGCGGTCTTCGACTTCGTCGGGGTCGCGCCCACCATCAAACTGGCGATGGACAGCGTTGCGTTGCAAGGACGGGTCACCGTGGTCGGGATCGCCGGTGGGGTCTACGAATGGAACTTCTACGGCGTTCCCTACGAGGCTGATCTCTCCAATACGTACTGGGGAACCATCGAGGAACTGCACGAGGTGGTCGCCCTCTACCGGGAAGGCAAGATCGCTCCGGAGGTTGAGATCTTCTCGATGGACGAGGCGCTCGAGGCCTACCGCAGGTTGGAGGCAGGCGAGTTGAGCGCTCGGGCGGTGGTCGCCCCACACGGCGAGTGAGCCGTCGCGTCGGGCCGGCTCGGGGATGCTGAGCCGGCCCAACGTCGCTCAGGCCCGTTTCAGCGTGCGGGTCTCGATCGTGGCGATGGTGATCGCGCGCTCAGCGATCAACCAACCTGCGCCGTCGCGCCGATAGAGGTCGCGGTAGCGAAGCCGCCAGAACAGATCACGTGGGCCGTCGTCGGTCTGGCTGATGTGGTGCGCGACGGCGGTGATCACGCCGATCGCCCGGTCCGGGGCACCGTCGACCGGGTCGAGCACGACGCCGAGAGTGCCGTGGACGGTGGAGGAGAAACCGTCCAGACTGCGCAGCTCGGCGGTGATCGCGTCGCGGCCGTGCAGGTCGTTGACCGGCCCCAGCTGCGACGGCGGCGCGGGCGTGCGGAGGACGGCGTCGGCACAGAAGAGCTCGCTCACCTTGTCGAAGGCACGCGCATCGACCAATGCCGCGTACCGGGAGACGAGGTCGTGCAGCGCCAGCCGGTCGTCCGTCGTCAGGCTCACAGACCGAGCCGTTCGGCACAGGCGGAGAGCTCGTCCTTGGCCTGGTCGAGGTCGTCGGTGTCGCTGGCGGCGAGCACGATCCGGGTCGCGCCCTGGGCTTCGAGGGAGGCGGCACGGTCGGCGTTAATCTTGGTGACCAGGTGCCCCAGCGAGAGTTCGAGGGCGGCCGGATCGCGGTCGTTCTCCTCCGCGGTGCGCCGCATCAGGGCGACGACGTCGGCGAGCGCCTCGCCGGCCAGGCCGAGCGGCTGGAGTCCGTTGCCATAGCGTCCGGCACGGCGTGCGGCGGCCGGGGTGTGGCCGCCGATGTGCAGCGGGACGCCGCCTGCCTGAACCGGCTTCGGGTAGCTGACGGCGTGGTCGAAGTTGAAGAACTCACCGTGGTGACTGACGCCGTCGGGGCCACCGGCCCACAGCTTGCGGAGCACTTCGAGCTGCTCGTTGGCGCGGCGTCCGCGGGCGGTGAAGGGAACGTCGCAGGCCTCCAACTCTTCGCGTAGCCAGCCCATGCCGACGCAGATCCGGAGCCGACCGCCGGAGATCCGGTCGAGGGTGGCGAGTCGCTTGGCGAGCACCACCGGCTGGTGGTTGGGGAGGACCAGGACCCCGGTCGCCAGGCCGAGCCGTTCGGTCCGACCGGCCAGGAAGGAGAGCATCTCCAGCGGGTCCGGGATGTCGATGTCAGCGGGAAGTTCCACGCGCCCCGACGGCGCATACGGGTACTCGCTGGAGTACTCGCTGGCCATCACCGTGTGCTCGACCAGCACCAACGACTCGAATCCACACGCCTCGGCGTGCTGCGCGTACGCGCTCATCCAGGCGGGGTCGGCGGTCTGGCCTGACGCCGAGGAAGCGACGACTGCGTATTCCATGGGGGCTCCTTCTGCGCCGTCCGTTTTCAGGTCGGCGTTGACGGTCTGGTGTGACGTGTCCTACTTTATCAAGCAAGTGCTTGATAGATTAGCATTCGGATCCCTGAAGGAGGAGAAATGGCTGTTCAGCAGCTACGTCCGCGCAGCAGGCGCTCGAAGTGGACCCGGCTCGGTGCCGGAGTTCTGGGTGCGCTGGTGCTCTCAAGCTCGTTGGTCGCCTGCGGTGGCGCGAGTTCGTCGTCGTCGGAGAACGACACCCTGCGGTTCGCGTCCTACGGGCCGCCGATCCGCACCTGGGACCCGCACCGTGACGGCCGCGCAGCGTCCAACCTGATGCTCTTCGCGGTCTACGACCGCCTCATCGGCGTCGACCCGAACGGAGCCCTGATCCCGCAGCTGGCGACCGCCTGGGAGTTCAGCGACGCGACCACCTTGGACCTGACCCTTCGCGAAGGGGTCACCTTCCAGGACGGCACCGCCTTCGACGGCGAAGCGGTCAAGGCGAACATCGAGCGGGCCCAGACCATCGACGACGGCACCGGCCCGTGGGCCGCGCCGTTGAGTGTGGTCAAGGCGGTCGAGGTCACTTCGCCGACCTCGGTGAGCCTGAAGCTGAAGGCTCCGTCGGCAGCGCTGCCGAACCTGCTGGCCGACGCGGCCGGCGCGATGATCAGCCCGGCCGCGTTCACGAAGGATCTCAACCAGGTCACCGCCGGTGCCGGGATGTACAGCCTCGCCAAATGGACGGCCGACGGCAGTGCCACCTTCGAGGCGTACGACGGCTACTGGGACGCCGACTCGGTCGGTCCGTCGACGATCGAGATGCCCTTCCAGCTCGACCAGCTCCGCCGTCTCGACATGCTCAAGGCGGGTGAGGTCGACGCAACCTTCGGCCACACCTCGTTCGTGGACGCCGCAGAGCGTGACGGGCGTAAGGTCGCCCCCGCGGTCGGCGTGAATTTCTGGATGCTCGACTTCAACCGGGCCAGCAAGCCGTTCGACGACAAGCGCGTGCGGCTCGCGATCAACTACGCGCTCGACGCGCAGCCGATGATCGACGCCCTGCTCGCGGGGCAGGCGGAGAAGAACCAGCAGCCGTTCAACGAGTCCAGCGTCGGGTTCAGCGAAGAGGTCGGGAAGACCCCGTACGAGCGCGACGTCAAGCGCTCGCGTGAGCTGCTCGCCGAGGCCGGCCACCAGAACGGGATCAGCTTCGACTGCGCCGTTGTCGCAGGTAGTGGCGGTGCCTACTCCGCCTATCTCGAGGTGATCAAGGAACAGCTCGCCGAAGCCGGGATCAAGCTGGACATCAAGCTCGTCGAGTCCCAGAGCGCGGCTCTGCTGATCGACAAGTCGGTCGACTGCGCGCTGCTTCCCTACGGCACCGGGTCGCCGATCGTGCTGGCCAAGCAGCTCTTCGCCACCGACGGTTACTACAACGCAGGCAAGGTCGCCGATGAGGAGACCACCGCGCTTCTCGCGGCGCTCGACGAGCCCCAGAGCGACGACGAACTGGGAGCGGACTTCGACGCGCTGGTCAAGAAGGTCATCGACGACGCGCTCTTCACCGGCGTCTTCTTCGAGCAGTGGGCCGTGGTGAGCGATGAGCGCGTGAAGGGCCTCGACTTCTACACCACCGGCCAGTACACGGAGTTCCGCGGCGTCAGCGTCGACTGATTCACCCGGTGGGCGCTGGCTCGGTAGCGCCCACCGTCCTGCACCAACCCCATGATGAGAAAGGCTTGAACGTTGGCACACTCGCTCACCGGACAGGGAGCACTGATCACCGGCGGGGCCGGCGGCTTCGGCGGCGCGATCGCGGCGCATTTGATCGCGGATGGCGCTGCGGTGACGTTGATGGGCCGCACCCGTTCCGCGCTTGAGGAGACGGAGCAGCAGCTCCGCGATCAGCACCCGGACGCCCAGATCCAGGTCGTCGTCGGCGATGCCGCCAACGCCACTGACGTGGGGCAGGCGGTCGAGGTCGCCAACGCCCAGAACCTCAAGATCGTCGTCTGCACCGTCGGGGGCGGAACGATGGCGCCGCTGATGGCGCTCAGCGCCGAGGTCCTGGTCCAGGACTTCGAGCGCAACGTCGTCACCGCCCTACACGCGATCCGGCACAGCGCCCCGCTCCTCGCGGCGAACGGAGGCGGTTCGATCATCTGCACGTCGTCGACCGCAGGTGGGTTCTCCTTCCCCTTCATGGGCTCCTACTCGATCGCCAAGTCCGGTCTGGAAGCTCTGGTCCGGGTCGCTGCCGACGAGCTTGGCGCCCACGACGTCCGGGTGAACGCCGTACGCCCCGGCCTGGTGCCGACCAAGGCGGCGAAGCCCGGCATCCTGGTCACTGACCCCGAGCAGCGCGCCGCGGTGCTCCGCGAGAAGCCGTTGGCCCGGGTCGGCACCGCCGCCGACATCGCAGCAGCGGTCCGTTACCTCGCTGGTCCCGAGTCGGCCTGGATGACCGGCGCGGTCCTACCGGTCGAAGGCGGGAACCACCTGCGCCGCGCCGCGGACCTGGAGAAGTTGGCCCGTTCGGTCTGTGGGGACGACGTCATCGATCGCGCCCTGCGCGCCGAGCTGGTGGAGGCGCCGCGATGAGCGCGAGGACCGAAGAGCTGACCACGGTGCCTGGTGTCGGGGACTCGCTCGCCGAGCTGTTGTGGAGTCGCCGGGATGATGCTGAAGGTGGAGTCCGATTCGGCGCGGAGCGCTGGAGTTGGGCGGAGGTGGTCACCGAGTCGGTGCGCCGAGCCCGACTGATCGACGAGCTGCGTACCGGGCCCGGAGCTGTCCATCTCGGGGTCTTCTTGGAGAACGTGCCGGACTACGTCTTCTGGCTGGGCGCGGCGGCGTTGAGCGGCAGTGTCGTGGTGGGAGTCAACCCGACCCGGCGCGGTGCCGACCTGGCAGCCGATATCCGGCACACCGACTGCGATCTGCTCGTGGTCGAGACCACGACCGCGGCGCTGGTCGCTGACGTCGACCACGGCATCGAGTCGGCGCGCGTGCTCGACATCGACACCGCGGACTACGCCGCGCGGGTCGCAGCAGCCGACGTCGCCGGGTACCAGCCGAACCCGGTTTCGCTCGCCGACCCCTACCTGCTGCTGTTCAGCTCGGGCTCGACCGGAGCTCCGAAGGCCGTGATCTGTTCGCATGGGCGCCTCGGGGGTCTTGCTCACGCGCTGGCCGAGCGGATGCGGATCGACCGCGACACGGTGACCTATCTGTGTATGCCGCTGTTCCACGGCAATGCGGTGATGACCAACCTGGCGCCGGCGATCCGCTCGGGGGCCACAGTGGTGCTGGCGCGGAAGTTCTCGGCCTCCGGCTTCCTACCGGACATCAAGCGGTACGGCGTCACCTACTGGAACTACGTGGGCCGGGCGCTGGCCTACGTGTTGGCCACTCCGTCGTCGCCGGACGACGCCGAGAACGCCCTGCGTCTGGCGTATGGGACCGAAGCCTCGGCGGCTGACATCGAGCGGTTCGCCGAGCGGTTCGGCTGCGAGGTGATGGAGGGCTACGGCGCCAGCGAGGGCGGACTCCGGATCAACCTGACGCCGGACACGCCGTCCGGCTCGCTCGGACGCACCGTCGGGGAGCGCCCGATGGAGATCGTCAATGAGGAGACCTTGAGCGTCTGCGCCGCGGCCCGCTTCGATGCCGATGGGGTTCTGCTCAACGCGGATGAGGCGATCGGCCAGATGGTGGTGCGTGGCGGAGCCCAGGCATTCGAGGGCTACTACCGCAACGAGGAGGCCTACGCGGAGCGGGTGCGCGGGGAGGACTTCTGGACCGGCGACCTCGCCTACCGCGATGAGGAAGGCTTCGTCTACTTCGCCGGCCGGACCGCCGATTGGATGCGGGTCGACAGCGAGAACATCGCGGCGGCACCGATCGAGCGGGTGCTGCAGCGCCACCCGGAAGTGCGCCAGGCCGTCGTCTACGGCGTTCCCGATGCGCGTACCGGGGACCAGGTGATGGCCACCCTTGAGCTGGCCGACGAGGTGACGTTCTCGGCTGTCGGCTTCCAGGAATTCCTTGCTGGGCAACGGGACATGGGCACCAAGTGGCGACCGCGGTTCGTTCGGATCAGCCGTGAGCTTCCGGTTACCGGCAACGGCAAGGTGGCCCGCGCGGATCTGCGGCGAGCCGGCTGGCGATGCCCGGACCCGGTCTGGATCCTTGAGGCTGACGGCAGCTACGCCTCGCTCACCGACGAGCGGCGCGCCGCGTTGCGTGCCGAGTTCGCCGAACACGGTCGCGAGCACCTGATCGGGGCGACCCTGTGAAGCAGGTGACGGGTGTACGGCCGCGACCCTTCGTCCTGGAGGACACCGAGTTCTGGTGGTCCGCCGCAGCAGCCGAACGGTTGTTGATCCAGCGCTGTGTGGGCTGCCGGACGCTGCGGCACCCACCCGCGCCGAGCTGTGCGAGCTGCCGCAGCCTGGACTGGGACACCGTGACAGCGAGCGGTCGCGGCACGGTCCACAGCTTCGTGATCTCTCACTATCCCCAGCATCCGGCGTTCAGCTATCCGCTTGCGGTGGTGTTGGTCGACCTGGAGGAGGGCACCCGGCTGGTGGCAGCTTTTCAGGGCTCGCCCGACGAGGTCCGGATCGGCCTCCCGGTCATGGTCGACTGGATCACGGACGAGGCCGGCACCGTGCTCCCGGTCTTCGTTGCCGCCGAGGGGCCCCGATGAGCGGGGCGCAGCTCGGCGACGGCACGGTGGCGATCGCGGGGATCGGCGCGACGGAGTTCTCCAAGGCGTCCGGACGCAGTGAGCTCGCGCTCGCCGTCGAGGCGAGCCTTGCGGCGCTGGCGGATGCGGGCCTCTCGCCCGACGCGGTCGACGGGATGGCGACCTTCACGATGGAGACCAACCCCGAGAACGCACTGGCCCGAGCACTGGGTATCGGGGAGCTCTCCTTCTTCAGCCGGGTCGGCTTCGGCGGTGGGGGTGGATGCGCGAGCGTCATGCACGCGGCCATGGCGGTAGCGACCGGCGTTGCGGAGACAGTCCTGGTCTACCGGGCGTTCAACGAGCGCTCCGGCAGACGCTTCGGCCAGGGGCCGCCGCCGGACAAGGTCGCGGTGACCACCGAGAACGAGTACCGATCCTGGGTCAACCCGCACGGCCTGCTCACCCCCGCTCAACAGACGGCGATGGTGGCGCAGCGGTACCTGAACCGGTATGGAACCGACCCCGAGGCGTTCGGCCGGGTCTCCGTGCTGGCCCGCAAGCACGCCGCCACCAACCCCCATGCCTGGTTCTACCAACGGCCGATCACGTTGGCCGACCACCAGAACTCTCGGTGGATCGCCGAACCGCTCCGACTGCTGGACTGCTGCCAGGAGACCGATGGCGGACAGGCGCTGGTGGTGACCAGCGTGGAGCGGGCTCGCGATCTCCAGACGGAGCCGGCGGTGATCCGCGCGGCCAGCCAGGGCATCGGTCCCGACCAGCACACGATGGTCAGCTACTACCGCGACGACATCACACACTTCCCGGAAGTGGCCGGTGTTGCGCGCAGACTCTGGGCGCAGAGCGGGCTGGTGCCCGGCTCCATCGACGCGGCGGTGCTCTACGACCACTTCACCCCGTACGTCCTGACCCAGTTGGAGGACTACGGCTTCTGCGGTGCCGGGGAGGCCGGCGACTTCATCGCCGAGGGACATCTCGAGTTGACCGGCCGCCTCCCCACCAACACCCACGGAGGCCAACTGGGGGAGGGCTATCTGCACGGGATGAACGGCATCGCCGAAGGCGTCCGGTTGGTCCGAGGCACCTCGGTCAACCAGCCCACCGGCGTCGAGCACGTCCTGGTCACGGCTGGTGCCGGAGTACCGACCAGCGGCCTGGTGCTCGGTGTCGACCACGAACGAACGAACTGAGAGGAGCAAGTAATGGAGAGCGCGATCCGTACCTTGGCCGACTTCACCGTCGAGGCCAGCGCGGGTGACCTGCCCAGCGAGGTTGCCGACTACACCAAGGTGGTCCTGTGCGACACGATCATCTCCGGGCTGTGCACCGGCGGGTTGGCCCGCGGCGACATGGCACGCGACCTGGCCCGCGAGACAGGAGGCGGAGCGGAGTCGCTGGTCCTGGGCAGCAGCGACCGGGTCGGCCTTTTGGGCGCCGCCTACGCCAACGCCGACCTGATGAACCTGCTGGACGCCGACGAGACCTTCTTCAACGGTGCCCACTTCGCTGCGATGAGCTTCGCGCCGGCACTGGCCGAGGCAGAGCGTGGCCACAACAACGGTGCCGACCTGGTGAAGGCCGCCGCGATCAGCTTCGACGTCAACGCCCGGCTCAATCTGGGTACGTCGCTGATGGAGTACGACGGCGACTCGTTCCGGTTCTCCCAGCTCTCCACGCACGGCTACGCCGCGCTGGGAGCGGCGATCGCGATCGGTCACCTGCGAGGCCACAGCGCTGACCAGCGAGCCCACGCGCTTGGCCTGGCCACCTGGCTGGCACCGACCGCGAAGAACGGCTACATGTCGCGGCGCCGGCGGTTCAACTCGCTGAAGTACGCCGCCAACGGTCAGATCGCGCATGCCGGCGTCACCGCCGCGCTGATGGCGGGCCGCGGCTACGAAGGTGACCTGGACGGGCTGGACCTCCAGCCCGGATTCCTGGATGCGCAGGGGTACCGCGGTGGAGACCGCGCGGCGATCACCCATGACCTCGGCCAGAAGTGGTGGATCACCGAGACGTCGGTCAAGCCGTATCCGTCGTGCCGCTACAGCCACGCCGCGATCGACGCCGTGCGGGCCTTGAACGCTGAGCAGCAACTCGACCTGGACGACATCGTCGGTATCGAGATCCGACTCGGGCCCGCGGCCTACAGCATCTCGCAGTTCCGCGAGCCACTGCGCGAGATCCCGGCGGACCATGTCGCGCCGTTCGCGATGCAGTTCAACATGCCGATGCTGACTGCGCTAGCTCTGCTGGACGTGCCGCCCGGTCCGGTCTGGCACCGCCCGGAGACGGTGCAGGACCCGCGATTGCAGGAGCTGGCCAGCCGGGTGACGGTGGCTGAGGACCCGGTCCTGGCGGCCGAGTGGCGCGCCACGATCCAGAACAGCGACGAGAAGGTGCGCCGTACTCGCGGCTCGATCTCGGTGACGACCCGGACCGGTACTCGGGACTTCGAGTCGGACTTCGCGATGGGCGACCCGTGGGCTGAAGAGACCCGTGCGGACTGGGCGTTCCTGGACCGCAAGTTCGCCTCGTTCGGCGCCGAGTGGTTCGACGCGCCGCGTCGCGCCGCGGTGCTCGACCTCTTCGAGAACCTCGAGCAGGTCGACGACGTCGCCGCGGAACTCGTCCCGTTGCTGCTGGTGGAGGGGGAGCGATGAGCCCCAGTAAGGAGAACGTCGCGTTCTCCTCGTACGGACGCCCGTGGATGATCGTGGTCCGCGGGCGGCGCGGGATGGCGTTCGACCGTTGGCTGGTCAAGCGCACCGGCTTCTCCGCGGTCTCTCTCCAGTACGCGTTGGCCGGCCAGAACCCGTATCAGCCCACGTTGCTGATGACGGTGCGTGGCGCGAAGTCGGGCGAACCCCGTGAGGTCGCGCTGCCCTACGTCCGCCGCGGTGAGAGCTACATCGTCGTGGCCTCCAAGGGTGGCGGACCGGTGAATCCGCACTGGGTCGCCAACGCCAAAGCCAACCCCCAGGTCTGGCTGCATGTGGGGCGGAAGAAGATCTCCGCGGTCGCGCACGTCGCGGTCGGGCAGGAGCGCGCGGAGCTCTTTCCTTTCGTCTGTGCGAACAAGCCCAACGTGGCGCGCTACCAGGAGCGGGCGAGCACCTTCGGGCGTGAGATCCCGCTGGTGGTGCTCACTCCCGAGGCACACGGAAAGGGGACGGTGAAGTGACGGCGACAGCCGAGCGAGGGCTCCTGCTCTCGCCCTTCAAGGTCGGCTCGCTCCAACTCCGGAACCGGGTGGTGATGGCTCCGCACAGCACGCACTACGCGGACCGGGTCGAGTCGGACCGGCTGACCGCCTACTACCGGGCTCGCGCCGAGGGTGGCGTCGGCCTGATCGTGCACGAACCCGTGATCGTGCACCCGAGCAGCCTGTCGCGGGTCGGCAAGATCTGGGGGTACGCCCGGGAGAACGCCGAGGCGTACCGGGCCACCACCGATGCCGTCCACGAGGCCGGGGCAGCGATCGTCTGCCAGATCATTCACAACGGTCGCCAGGTTGATGGCCACGAGTCGCAGATGCCAGCCTGGTACCCCTCGGAGGTCCAACGCGGCGGCACGATCGAGATCAGCCATGCGATGACGGTCGAGGAGATCGCCGAGGTGGTCGAGGGCTTCGTCGAGACCGCACGGATCTGCGCTGCAGGTGGGTTCGACGGGGTCGAGGTACATGCCGCCCACGGTTATCTGCTGCAAGGATTCCTCTCACCTGCGACGAACCAGCGCACTGACCATTACGGCGGCACGGTGCAGAACCGGACCCGGATCGTGCTGGAGATCATCCGGGCGATCCGGGCGGAGCTGGGTAGCGAGTTCGTGATCGGTGTCCGGGTTACCGGGGACGAGGTCCAGCCCGGTGGGCTGAACCCCGAGGACTGCGTCGAGATCTCCGCACTGCTGGCTCCCGAGGTCGACTATCTCTCCGTGGTCTCGGGAAGCCTGGCCTCCTACGACCGGATCGTTCCGGAGATGTCCTTCGAGCGAGGCTTGAACGTCCGGCTCGCGGGGCGGATCCGGGCGGCCGTTGCGCCGGTACCGGTCCTGGTCACGGGCCGGATCCCTGATCCCGAGACCGCGGAGCGAATCCTGATCGAGGAGGATGCCGATCTGATCGGGCTCGCTCGGGCGTTGATCGTCGACCCGCAGTGGGTCGCGAAGGTCGCCTCAGGAGCCACGGAGCAGATCCGACCGTGTGTCTACGCCAACGACTGTCGTGACTCGATCGGCGGGCGTCGGGCCCTTGTCTGCATGGTGAATCCCGATGCCGGACGTGAACGGG
Organism: Nocardioides sp. Bht2; assembly: GCF_047308515.1. Classification (NCBI taxonomy): domain Bacteria; kingdom Bacillati; phylum Actinomycetota; class Actinomycetes; order Propionibacteriales; family Nocardioidaceae; genus Nocardioides; species Nocardioides sp. Bht2. The sequence continues at coordinate 274,957 of NZ_JBLBWI010000001.1, read as the reverse complement.
AGCTGGTCAGGATCGAGCCGCGTGCCGCGCGTCGCGTGCTGGTGATCGGCGCCGGTCCGGCAGGTCTGGAGGCGGCGCTGACGGCGTCCGCGAACGGCGACCAGGTGACGTTGCTCGAGCGGTCGTCGAAGATCGGCGGCCAGCTGAACCGGGCCAGCGCTCCCAAGAGCCGGCGCGAACTGGGACGCCTACTGCGGTACTACCAGCAGCAGCTCGCAGCCTCGTCGATCGAGCTGCGGCTCGGGGTCGAACCGGATACGGCGATGCTCCGGTCGCTCGACCCGACCATGATCGTGCTGGCAACGGGCGCGGTCCCGGTCCCACCGACCAACGCCGTGCTGAGCGCTTGGGAGGTACTCGGCGGTGCCACACTCGATGCGAAGCACGTGGTGCTCCAGGACGTCGCGGGTGGAAACGGTTGGCCGCTCTTCGCCGCCGCGGAACTGCTTGCCGATACCGGTCATGAGGTCACTGTGGTGACCGCCGCTACGGCGCTCGGGACCGGCATCGAGGCAGCTGCACTGCCACCGCTGATGCGTCGCTTCAAGGCCCGCGGAGTCCGGGTGGAGATGCACAGCCGCGCGCTGCCCCATCCGGAGGGGGTCGTGGTCGTGCGCAACGACACCGACGAGGAACGGATCGTGCCGGGAGCGGCACTGGTGGTCGAGAGCGGACGGCGCAGCGCTGGCGTGGCTGGTGCCTGGGACGGGCTGGGCGTGCCGGTGGTCGCGGTCGGCGACGTACTCGCGCCGCGTCGGTTGGCGACGGCGCTGGCCGAAGGCCGACGGGCGGGCGCGGCGTCGTTCGCCAAGGACGGGGTGGCGTGATGCATGACGAAACTCTGAAGCGAGGGGAAGCTGATGCTCTGGTACACCTGTAAGCGCCTGCTGATGCTGGTGCCGGTCGCGATCCTGGTCTCGATCGCCACCTTCGCGCTGCTCCTCGCAGTTCCCGGCGACCCGGCCGCCGAGATCGCCGGACCCAATGCCACCGAGGCGCAGATCGCTCTGGTCCGAGAGCGCCTAGGTCTCGACCAGTCGATCCTGCAGCAGTATCTGAGCTGGCTGGGTGGCGTCGTCCAGGGTGACTTCGGTACCTCGTTGTCGTCGGTCCGCCCGGTCACCGAGATGGTGGTCGAACGGCTACCGGTCACCTTGTCGCTCGCCTTCGTCGCGCTGCTTCTGGGCACGGTCTTCGGAGTCCTGCTGGGCACGATCGCCGCGTTCCACAAGGGACGGTTGCTGGATCGCTTCTTGACGATCTTCGCCTCCCTCGGCATCGCCACCCCCAACTACTGGCTGGGCCTGCTGCTGATCTTGGCCTTCTCGTTGACCTTGGGCTGGTTCCCGTCGGCGCAGTACGTGCCGATCGAGGAAGGTGTCATGGAGTGGGGCCGACACCTGGTGCTGCCGGGGTTGGCTCTGGGCGCTGCCTTCGTCGCCGAGACCACCCGGCAGGTCCGTAGCGCGGTACTGGAGGTCAAGGACCTTCCGTACATCACCACTGCCAAGGCACAGGGGATGTTGCCTCGAGCGGTGATCGGCAAGTACATCGCCAAGAACGCAGCGGTCCCGGTGCTCACCGTGATCGGGCTCCAGTTCACCCGGATCCTCAGCGGAACTGTGCTGATCGAGCAGATCTTCGGCCTTCCCGGGATCGGCACCTTGATGATCAGCGCCGTCCTCGGCCGCGACATGCCGGTGGTTCAGGGCGTGATGTTCGGTGCAGTGATGGTCGCGGTGTTGATGAACCTGCTGGTCGACCTGTCGTATGCCGCCCTCAATCCGAAGGTGCGGACCCAATGGAGTTGAGAATGAAGCAGATGCGTATCGGCCGACGGCGAGCCCAGGAGACACCTGCCAGCCGCGGCTTCGTGGTCAGGTTCCGCGAGCAGAAGGCGCCGATGGTGGCGCTCTTCTACCTGGTGATCCTGGTCGCTGCCGCGATCCTGGCCGGGCCGTTGAGCCCCGCCGAGCCCACGGCCCAGAACCTGGAGTTGGTGATGGCCGACCCTTCCTTGGCCCATCCTCTGGGGACCGATCAGTTGGGGCGGGACGTGCTTTCCCGGATGCTGCATGCCGCTCAGCTGTCGTTGATGGCGGGTGCGATCGCGGTCAGCCTCGGCCTTGTGGTGGGGGTGCCGATCGGCCTCCTCGCCGGCTACGCCGGGGGCCGCACCGACCGGCTGGTGATGTTCGTGACCGACACGATGATGGGCTTCCCGCCGATCCTGCTGGCGATCGGCGTGGTGGCAGCGCTCGGTCCCAGCATCACCAACGCGATGATCGCCGTCGGCATCATCTTCATCCCGCGTACGGTCCGGGTTACCCGTGGCGCTGCGCTCGCGATCCGCAACGAGACCTACCTCGAAGCCTCGCGCAGCATCGGCACACCGACGGGCCGGATCCTGCGGACCCATGTACTGCCCAACGTGTTGCCACCGGTGATCGTGCAGGCGACCTTGATGATCGGCTTCGCCATGCTCAGCGAGGCGAGCCTGAGCTTCCTGGGTCTGGGTGCCCAACCCCCGGAGGCCAGTTGGGGATCGATGCTCGCTTCAGCCTCGCGCGACCTTGATCGCCAACCGTTGTTGATGATCTGGCCCGGTCTCGCGATCGCGGTGACCGTGTTGGCACTCAATGTTCTCGGTGACGGACTACGTGACTCATTCGGACGGGAGGTGCGACGCGGATGACGCGGGAAGCGCTGCGGGAACCAGCTCAGGAGCATGAGATGAAAGGTGAGGACACTGCCACGACGCCGGTGCTCAAGGTGGAGAACCTGGCCGTCGAGTTCCGTACCGGCGCCGGGCTCGCCCGGGTCGTCGACGACGTCTCGTTCGAGGTCGGAGCCGGCGAGACGATCGGCTTGGTGGGGGAGTCCGGTTCGGGGAAGACCGTTACCTGTATGGCGATTCCCCGGCTCCTGCCGGCTTCGGGGCGGATCGTGTCGGGCTCGGTGAGCCTCGCCGGACAGGAGCTGACCGGACTCTCGGAGCGGGAGATGCGCGCCGTCCGCGGACGCGACATCGGGGTGGTCTTCCAGGAACCGTCAGCGAGCCTCAACCCCGCTTTCACCATCGGGCACCAGATCCAGGCGGTGATCCGGAGACATGAGGACGTCTCGCGTGCCCAAGCACGGGGTCGGGCGATCGAACTGTTGCAGCTGGTCGGTATCCCGCGAGCAGACCTCCGGGTCGATGCCTATCCCCATGAGTTCTCTGGCGGGATGGCGCAGCGGGCGATGATCGCGATGGCGTTGGCCTGCTCGCCGAAGCTCTTGCTGGCAGACGAACCGACCACCGCGTTGGACGTAACCATCCAGGCGCAGATCATCGAGCTCTTCGCCAGGCTCCAGGAAGAGCTGGGGATGGCGATGGTTTTCGTCAGCCACGACCTCGCCGTGGTCGGTGAGCTGGCCAACCGGATCCATGTCATGTACTCCTCGCAGGTGGTGGAGGCGGGAAGCCGGGACCAGGTGCTCGGCCGACCGGAACACCCGTACAGCGAAGGGTTGTTGGCGGCGATGCCGCAGCTGACCGACGAAGCCGGACGGCTCAACGTGATCCCGGGACACGCCAGTCCGGCGACCGAGTATCCGATGGGTTGCCGCTTCGCCGAGAGATGTCGCTACACCGCCGAGGAGTGCCGACGAGCACCTGTCGCCCTGGAACAGGTCGGCGTACCCGGGCATGTCTCGAGGTGCGTGCGACGTCATGAGCTGGAACTGCGAGGTTGGTCATGAGCGAGACGGTGCTGGAGGCGCGCGACCTGGTCGTCCGTTTCCACAAGAAGCGGGCGCTGCGTCGCCCGCAGGTCATCCACGCGGTCAACGGGGTCTCCTTCTCCTTGGCCAAGGGCCGCACCTTGGCCCTGGTCGGGGAGTCGGGCTCCGGCAAGTCGACGACGGCGCGTGCGTTGCTGCGCCTGGTGGAGCCCAGCGCGGGATCGGTCTCCCTGCTGGGAACCGAACTCACCGGATTGGACCGGCGGGCGATGCGCTCCATGCGCAGGCACGCCCAGATGGTCTTCCAAGATCCCTACTCATCACTCGACCCGTCGATGACTGTCGACGAGATCGTGGCGGAGCCATTACGTGTCCATACTGAGATGAACGCGGTCGAGCGGGCCGCGCGGGTGAAGGAGTCGCTGGAGCTGGCGGGCCTCTCCGCCCGGTTCCTGGGGCGGCGTCCGCACGAGTTCAGCGGCGGCCAACGGCAGCGGATCGCCATTGCTCGGGCGTTGGCCACTCGCCCGGAGGTGGTCGTGGCGGACGAGGCGGTGAGCGCCCTCGACGTCAGCACCCGTAACCAGATCCTCAACCTGCTCAAGGATCTGCAGGCGGATCTGGGCCTGTCCTATCTCTTCATCTCGCACGATCTGGGGGTGGTCTCCCACCTCGCACATGAGATCGCGGTGATGTACCTCGGCACGATCGTCGAGCAGGGAAGTACTGACGAGGTCTTCGCGAACCCGGCGCATCCCTACACCCGGGCGCTGCTCTCCGCGGCGCCGTCGACCAGCCTGGACGGTCAGGTCGACCGGATCAGGCTGGGCGGTGAGCCGCCGGACCCGAGCGCGCCGCCGAGCGGCTGTTACTTCCACGGCCGCTGCGCGGAGGCGATGCCACAATGCGCACAGGTAGCTCCGTTGCCGGTGCGGATCGGCACCACCTCGGAGGTTGCCTGCCACCTGCACGGAGTGCCGGTCGGATGAGCGTCTCGTCATCCGAGGTGCTCGCGTTGGAGGACCGGGCTGCCATCGAGGATCTGTTCGCTCGTTATGCCCGCGCGGTGGACCGGTGCGACTGGGTGCTGCTGCGCTCGCTGTATGCCTCTGACTGCGTCATCGACCACGGCGGTTACCAAGGAGATGCCGACGGGTTCGTCGATTTCGTCCGCGGGCGGCGCCCGGGGATCGTGCACACCGCGCACTACCTCGGCCAGATCCTGCTGGAAAGGGTTGCAGCGGGCAGGGTCGCCGCCGAGGTCTACGGGTGGGCGGAGCAGAGCTTCGCCCACCCCTCTCCTCTGGTTCCGGAGGGCAAGGAGGGGGTCGTTCTGCGCTCCACCTACCGCTACGTCGACCTGGTTGAGCGCCGCGGGGAGGAATGGCAATTCGTCGAGACCCATCTGGTGCTCGGTGATCTCGAGATGCGACCGCTCGACCGCCCGCCGCGGCGGCGCGCCGGCGTCAGCCAGATCCCGTCGCTCGACGATCCCCTCTATGGGTTCCTGGGCCGCTGGCGCTCAGGACCGTCTGAGTAGCGGTTTCGACCTACTACGATCGCTGCGCAACCGGTGGCGCTCACATCCGTGGGCACCACCGGTCGCGGCACCCCTGTTCTGATCCGAACCAGCATGAAATGAGAGTGATCCACCATGGCGCGACGCCAGTCGGGTGAGGACTCTGCCTACCGTGAGGCGAAGCGTGCCGAGTTGCTCAAGGTCTGCGCCGAGCTGATCGCTCGGCGTGGGTATGCAGCGACCACGGTGCGCGAGATCGGTGACGCCGCCGGTCTGCTGTCGGGGAGCCTGTACTACTACTTCAAGTCCAAGGAGGACATCCTCGAGTCGCTGGTCAGCGGCCTGCAGGACGTTCTCTGGGCGCGGTACCAGGAGATCATCGACTCCGCCGACAGCCCGCGGGTGAAGTTGGAGCGTGCCCTTCGGGTCTCGCTGGAGACCATGCACACCCACAACGACGAGGTCCGCGTCTACCAGAACGAGGGCGCGCTGTTGCACCTCAACGAGCGGTTCAAGCCGATGGCGGCCCGTCGTCATGACTTCGAGTCGATGATCAGTGGTTTCCTGGCCGAGGGGATCGAGGCCGGGGAGTTCCGTTCCGACCTGCGGGTGCAGGTCTCGTTCCGGTTGATCCGTGACTCGGTCTGGCCGGTGGTGCACTGGTACCGCCCGGGCGGCGACGTCACGATCGATGAGGTCGCCGACGAGTACCTCGCACTGCTCTTCGACGGCCTTAACCCCCGCTCAATGTGACCTCAGCGCTCGGAATTCACTGAATTCCGAGCGCTGAGGTCACATTGAGCGGTGGGGTTAGACGCCGTAGCCGCCGTCGACGTCGAGCTTCTGGCCGGAGATGAAGCCGGCCCGGTCGGAGGCCAGGAAGAGCGCGGCTTCGGCGATGTCGAGCGCGGAGCCGAAGCGGCGCAGGGGGATGTTCTCGCGGGTGATCGCGAGTGCGGCCTCGTCGAGGTCGCCGTTGGCGATCAGCCGCTCGGCCATGCCGTCGGTGAGCATGCCGGGGCCGACACAGTTCACCCGGACGCCGAACCGGCCCTCCTCGGCAGCGAAGCCGCGCGCCAGCGCCTCGACCGCCGCCTTCGGACCGGACGAGAGGCCGTCGCGCTTCGGGTAACGGCTGGTCGCGGCGGTGCTCACCACGACGACCGAGCCACGCGACTCGCGCAGGTGGGGGAGGGCGGCGCTGATCAGGTTGAAGAACCCGTCGACGTCGATGTGCACCTGGCGAGCGAAGTCGACCGGAGAGACCCGGGAGAGGTGGACCATCGGCACGTGCGGTCCGGCTGCGTGGATCAGGGTGTGGATGCCGCCGTGGGTGGCCGCTGCGGCGTCGACACTCTCCTTGACGGCGTCCGCGTCGGTGAGGTCGAGCGGTGCGGCACTGCAGGACGCGCGGTGTGCCCGGAGTTCGCCGAGGAGCTCGGCTGCCGCTGTTTCGGCGGAGCGGTAGGTGAAGTGCACCGTGCTGTCTTCCTCTGCGAGTCGGCGGCAGATCGCTGCCCCGATCCCGCCGGTGCCGCCACTGACGAGCGCGGTACCTGGGCGCTGACCGAACATGGGGTCTCCTCTCAGTTCATCAAGCAAGCGTTTGATTGTATCCAGGGCAGGGTTCCGCCGTCGAGGGGCGGGGTGGCCTGCCGCCGACCCCCCTGGTCTAGACGACCCGTCTTGCTCTGTGCTCAATCTTGGATCTGATCCACGCTTCGTCTTTAAAGTTGGTGAGTGGATTGTCTCCCTGCCGCCGGTGGCCCCTCCGTCTTTCCGATCATCCTGGGGGCAGGGCTTCTCCTCGTTGGATTGATCGCGATGAGCCGCCGGAACCTCCGCGCCGCAGCGGTGGGTCTCCTGGTGCTGGCGGTTCTCTGTGGCTCCGCTGCGGCACCCCTCGAGCGGGCCTCGGCCGACAGCGGCTGCCCGCCGGCCGGCCAGCTCGACGACAACGAACAGTCCGAGCCCGGGCACGGTGATGGCACCGAGCCCGGCGGAGTCGACCCGGAGGGCGAGAGCGCCACGCGGTTCGCGGTCACCTATGCGGCAGGAACGGGCGGCAAGGTCACCGGTGACCTCACCCAGCGGGTCGTGAAGGGGGCCGACGCCACTCCGGTCACCGCGGTCCCCGATGCCGGCCACACCTTCGTCGACTGGAGCGACGGCGTCAGCACCGCGCGGCGTCACGACCGCGACGTCTCTGCGAAGATCGTCGTCGAAGCCCGCTTCTCAGCGATCACCTACGACCTGACCTACGCGGCCGGGCCGAACGGCACCCTGGGCGGCACCACCGCGCAGACCGTCGCCCACGGCACCGACGGCACCGCGGTCACCGCCGTGCCCGACACCGGCTACGAGTTCGTCCGCTGGAGCGACGGCAGCACCGACAACCCGCGGGCCGACCGTGACGTGCGCGCCGACCTCTCGGTCACCGCCGAGTTCGCCGTTTCTACCTACCGGGTGCGCTACCTGGCAGGCACCGGCGGCAACATCACCGGCGACGCCGACCAGAACGTGAGGCACGGCGACGACGCCACTGCGGTCACCGCTGCGCCCGACACCGGCTACGAGTTCGTCCGCTGGAGCGACGGCAGCGCCACCAACCCGCGGACCGACGTCGCGCTCGCGGCGGATCTGACCGTGACCGCCGAGTTCGCCCGACTCTCCTACGACCTCACCTACACCGCAGGCCCCGGTGGCACCCTGAGCGGCGACCTCGTGCAGAGCGTCGAGCACGGCGACGACGGCACCGCCGTCAGCGCCGCCCCCTCCGCCGGCCAGCACTTCCTGCGCTGGAGCGACGGCAGCACCGGCAACCCGCGCACCGACCTGAATGTCACCGCGGACCTCGCGGTGACCGCGATCTTCGAGGTCAACACCTACGCGTTGACCTACCTACCGGGAACCCACGGCACCGTCGCGCCGAGTGCCCCGGCCACCGTCGAGCATGGCGACGACGGCCCGGCGGTCTCGGTGACGCCCAACACCGGCTACCGGTTCGTCCGGTGGAGCGACGGCGTCACCGCCAACCCGCGCACTGACCTCGCCGTCGGTGCCGACCTCACCGTCACCGCCGAGTACGAGCTGATCACCTATACGGTCCGCTACCTCGCGGACTCCGGCGGATCTATCGGGGGCGCCGCCACCCAGACCGTCGGTCATGGCTCGAACTCGACCGTGGTCACCGCTGTTCCTGACGTCGGCCACGAGTTCCTGCAGTGGGGAGACGGCAACACCGATGCCACGCGCAGCGATGGCCCGATCACCGCGGACATGAGCATCACCGCGTTCTTCGCCACGAGCTCCTACACCCTGGCCTACACCGCAGGTACCGGCGGCACGATCAGTGGCACCGCCACTCAGTACGTCAACCACGGTAGCGACGGCAATGCCATCACTGCGGTACCCGACACCGGCTACCGCTTCGTGCGCTGGAGCGACGGCAGCACCGCCAACCCGCGGACCGATCTGAACGTGGTCTCAGACCTCTCCGTGAGCGCGGTCTTCGAGAAGCTGACCTACACCCTCACCTACACCGCCGATACCGGTGGCACGCTCACCGGCACCGCTTCGCAGACTGTCGAGCACGGCGAGGACGGCACCGCGGTCACCGCGGTACCCGATGACGGCTACGCATTCGTACAGTGGAGCGACGGCGTCACCGCGAACCCGCGCACCGACACCGGCGTGACGGCGTCGCTGAGTGTGAGTGCCGAGTTCGCGAACGCAGTGGTGCTTCCACAGCACGGTGACGCCGCCGGGGCGGTCCCGGCTGCCGGCGGCCAGCTGAAAGTGAAGAACACCGATGCCGCCGCCGCTGAATACCTGCTGGTGCCCACGAACATGTCCGGCTCCAGTCTGGCCATGACCACCTCGATCACGGGCAACGTGGGCTCGGCGATCCCCGGACAGAGCGGCAGCGCCGCCGCCACCACAGACGCCGACGCCACCCGGCGACGCAACGAGGTCGCCATCGCCGAAGCGGCTCGTGGCGGTGCCGCCGCCGGGACGCCGCTGGTCCCCGCGGCCGGCGTGCCTGCCGGCGTGGTCCCTGCGGTCGGCGACACCTGGCGGCTCAATCGGGAGATGAGCGCCGGGTGTGCCACCGGCACCGGCACGAACGCGGTCGTCAAGGCGGTCGGCGACCACGCGATCCTTGTCGGCGACGCCCAGAACCCTGCCTACAGTGGCGGCCTTGCGCCGTTGGACACCGAGACCGGTTACTACAACGAGCTGCTCAAGGCGTTCGACGAGACGATCTACCCGGCCGTTACCGGCGCGTTCGGCGCGCCGTCCGACGTGGACGGCAACGACCGTGTGGTGATCTTCGTGACCCGGGGCCTGAACGAGCTCGCGCCCCCGGCGTCGAGCGCCGTCGTCAGTGACCTGGTCCGCCCGCTGGACCTGCTGGACAAGAGCGAGTGCGCACTCAGCAACGAGGGCGAGGTCATCTACCTGCTCGCTCCCGACGCCACTGGTGCGGTCAACTCCAACGTCCGGACCGCCAGCTTCGCCAACGGCGCCTCGCTGCCTGGCATGGCGCGCCAGCTCGGTCTGCTGATCCACGACGGCGCTCGCCTCGACGCGGGTGCGGTCCTCGACGGCACCTGGCTGAGTATGGCGCTCGGCGACGCCGCCAGCGAGCGCGCCTTCTACGGAGCCTCGGTCGGCCTGACCCCGCTCGCGAACATCCTGGTCGCGCAGCTCACCAGCGGACCCAACGCCAGCAAGCGGGTCGCGGCGTTCAACACCTACGCCAACGTCGGCTTCGGCCGGTTCCGCGGCTGGCTGCAGAGCCCGCAGCGCAGCGGCCTGCTCGCGGACGGCGGAACCGGTGCGGCACGTGGGGCAGGGTGGGCCTTCCTGCGCTACGCCGCCGACCGGCATGCGAACGGGGCGCTGCCTGCCGAGGAGGCATTCTGGTCGGCGCTCGCTTCGGCGAGCGGCACGCCTGCGGCCGCCTTCACCGCGGTGACCGGTGCCGACATTCAGGTTTGGTACCGCGACTTCGTGTTGGCGATGTTCCTCGATGACCAGGCGGATGCCGGCCCGCTCGGCGCCTCCGGCAAGTGGGCCCAGCCGAGCTGGAGCTTCCGGAGCGTCTTCACGGCGCTGAACGGCTCCTACCCGTTGAGCAACGCCGTCCTTGCCGTCGATGGTTCGTCCGTGGACACCTACGCCGCCCGCGGCGGGTCGATCTACCTGCGGTTCGCGGTGGCTGCCGGCGCCACCGCCACGCTCACCTTCACCCCCGCCTGGGCCGACCCGAGCGCCGAGATCGGCTACACCCTGGTCCGGCTGAAGTGAACCTGGGCGTTGCACAGGCGTTCTTCAGGTTGACCGCCTACCGTTGGCGGCACCACTTTCTGAGATGACGAGGCTTTTTGAGAATGCGACGCCTGCGCGTAGTTGTGCCCCTGGCCGCTCTGCTGATCACCACCGTTGCCTGCGGCAATGACTCCGACGACAAGAAGTCCGACGCGGGCTCCGGCGCCGCCAGTCTCAAGGGCCTCACCGTCTCGGGTGAGTTCGGGAAGGCGCCGAAGGTCGAGGTCGACAAGTTCGACGTCGACAAGGCGACCTCCGACGTAGTGATCAAGGGCGACGGTGCGAAGGTCACCGAGACCAGCAAGATCAACTACCGGTTCGCGATGGTCTACGGCAGCAACGGCGACGCCATCCAGGACAACTTCACCGCCGAGAAGCCGGACCAGTTCGACCTCGCCCAGCAGAACGAGACGCTCGCGAAGGCGCTGATCGGCAACGCCGTCGGCAGCCGTGTCGTGCTGGCGCTGCCGGTCGAGGAGATGGTGGGCGAGGAGAACGTCGCCCAGTCCGGGCTCAAGGCCGGCGACGACCTGGTGATGATCATCGACCTGATCTCTGAGAGCGCGCCGCCGCTGGATGGTCCCGAGGGCAAGAAGCAGCAGGCCCCCGCGGGTACGCCCGGCGTCGTCGAGAAGGACGGCGCGGTGACCGGCCTCGACTTCAGCAAGTCGCCGGCGAAGCCGTCCGGCAAGCTTGAGGTGGTCACCCTGATCGAGGGCACCGGCGACGCGATCGCCGAGGGCGACAACATCACCGTCGACTACTTCGGCGCCGTCTACGGAGGCAAGAAGCCGTTCGACGAGTCCTTCTCCGGCGACCCGATCACCTTCTCGCTCGCTCCCGGCAGCCTGATCGAGGGCTGGGTGAAGGGCCTGGACGGCGTCAAGGCGGGTAGCCGGGTGCTGCTCACCATCCCCGCTGAGCAGGGCTACGGCGACAAGGCGCAGAGCTCCATCCCGGCGAACTCCACGCTGGTCTTCGTGATCGACGTGCTCGGCGTCAATCTCTGACGTTCCACCTCTTCTCGCGACGGCGTCCACCGTCGGTCGGTCCAGACGGGCCGACTGACGGCGGGCGCCGTTTTGCGGTAGCCGGTACTCGTGGGTAATGCTCGGCTCAACCGTCCGCAGGGTGAGTCAGGTCACTCACACATGGTGAGACGGGTGTATTCCACAGGTTGAACCCCTCGATACGATCCCGCGAGCGGGATCGGGGCAACGAGGCCCTGGGCACGGAGTCGGCACAGAGGTTCTGGCGTCGTCTCCGCCGAAGAACGGAGTAGTAGTGATCATCGGAGTCATCAGGGAGCAAAGCCCTGGCGAGACACGAGTGGCGGCCACACCTGCCACCGTGATTCAGCTCGCGAAGCTCGGATACGACATCGTTGTTGAGGCAGGAGCGGGCGACGCGTCCAGCTTCTCCGACGCGGCCTACATCGAGGCAGGCGCCACGATCGGCGACGCCTTGGGTGGCGACATCGTGCTGAGCGTCAACACGCCCACGAACGTCCAGTTGGACGGTCTCCGTGAGAATGCCACGCTGATCGGCATCCTCAACGCGCGGACCGAGGAGGCGACTGTCGCCAACCTCACCGCACGCCCGATCACCGCGCTGTCGATGGACGCCGTGCCGCGGATCTCGCGCGCGCAGTCCATGGACGTGCTCTCCTCGATGGCCAACATCGCGGGCTACCGCGCGGTTGTTGAGGCGGCTCACGTCTTCGGTCGTTTCTTCACCGGTCAGGTGACCGCAGCGGGCAAGGTCCCGCCGGCCACCGTGCTGGTCGCTGGCGCCGGTGTTGCCGGTCTCGCCGCGATCGGTGCCGCCGGTTCGATGGGTGCTGTGGTCAAGGCCACCGACCCGCGTCCCGAGGTTGCCGACCAGGTCAAGTCGCTGGGTGGTGAGTACCTCTCGGTGGAGTCCGCTGACGTCGAGGTCTCCGCCACCGGCTACGCCAAGGAGATGTCGGACGACTACAACTCACGTGCGGAGGCGCTCTACGCGCAGACCGTGCCGAGCACCGACATCATCATCACCACCGCTCTGATCCCGGGCCGTGCGGCTCCGGTGCTGATCACTGCCGAGATGGTCGCCACGATGAAGGCAGGCTCGGTCATCGTCGACATGGCTGCCGGCAGCGGCGGCAACGTCGAGGGTTCGGTCGCCGGTCAGGTCGTCGAGACCGCGAACGGCGTGACCATCATCGGTTACACCGACCTCGCCGGCCGGTTGCCCGCTCAGGCCTCCCAGCTCTACGGCACCAACCTGGTGAACCTGCTCAAGCTGATGACCCCGGAGAAGGACGGCCAGCTCGTCCTCGACTTCGAGGACGTCGTCCAGCGCTCGATCACCGTCGTGCGCAACGGTGAGTCCACCTGGCCGGCCCCGCCGGTCCAGGTCTCGGCCGCTCCCGCCGCCGCTCCGGCTGAGCCGGCGCCGGCCAAGGAGGAGAAGAAGCCGCTGACCACCGGCCAGAAGTTCGGTGGCGTGCTCGTCGCTGCCGCCGCTCTGGTGCTGCTGGTCGCCGTCTCCCCGGCAGTGCTGCAGCTGCAGCTCGTCACCTTCGCGCTGTCGATCGTGATCGGCTACTACGTCATCACGGGCGTGCACCACGCGCTGCACACCCCGCTGATGTCGGTGACCAACGCGATCTCCGGCATCATCGTGGTCGGCGCCCTGCTCCAGATCGGACACGACGGGAACCTCGTGACCGGGCTTGCTGCGGTAGCGATCCTGCTGGCCTCCATCAACGTCTTTGGTGGCTTCGCGGTGACTCGCCGCATGCTTGCCATGTTCTCGCGATCCTGAAACGAGCGCTGACACATGACTATTGAATCTGCATCCTTCGCCGCCTACCTGGTAGCCGGCCTGCTCTTCATCCTCGCGCTCGCCGGCCTGTCCAAGCACGAGTCGGCCCGGATGGGTAACTACTTCGGTATCGCCGGTATGACCGTCGCGCTGGTCGCGACCATCGCCCTGGCGATCGACAACGACATGTCCAACGCCGGTCTCGGCCTGATGATCGGCGCCATCATCATCGGTGCCGTGATCGGTCTGCAGCGGGCCAAGGTCGTCGAGATGACCGGCATGCCCGAGCTCATCGCGCTGCTGCACTCCTTCGTCGGTCTCGCCGCCGTGCTGGTCGGTTGGAACGCCTACCTGCACGCCGAGTACGAGGGCGACGACAGCCGCGCCGTGCTGGCCCTCAAGGCGCAGGACATGCTCGGCATCCACTCCGCCGAGGTCTTCATCGGCGTCTTCGTCGGTGCCGTCACCTTCACCGGCTCGATCGTGGCCTACCTGAAGCTCTCCGCGAAGATCAAGTCCAACCCGCTGATGCTGCCGGGCAAGAACTTCATCAACGTCGGCTCGCTGGTCGTCTTCATCGCGCTCACCGTCTGGTTCGTGGTGGACCCGCAGCTGTGGCTGATCATCCTGGTCACCGCGCTGGCCCTCTTCCTCGGTTGGCACCTCGTCGCGTCCATCGGCGGTGGCGACATGCCCGTCGTCGTCTCGATGCTGAACAGCTACTCGGGCTGGGCCGCGGCTGCCTCCGGCTTCCTGCTCGGCAACAACCTGCTGATCATCACCGGTGCCCTGGTCGGTTCCTCCGGTGCCTTCCTCTCCTACGTGATGTGCAAGGCGATGAACCGCTCGTTCATCTCCGTCATCGCCGGTGGTTTCGGCATCGTTGCCGGCCCCGCCGAGGACAAGGACTACGGCGAGCACCGCGAGATCAACGCCGAGGGCGTTGCCGAGATGCTCAACGGCGCAAAGTCGGTCATCATCACCCCCGGTTACGGCATGGCTGTGGCCCAGGCCCAGTACGGCGTTGCTCAGCTCACCTCGAAGCTGCGCGACAAGGGCGTCGACGTCCGCTTCGGTATCCACCCCGTCGCCGGTCGTCTGCCGGGTCACATGAACGTGCTCCTGGCCGAGGCCAAGGTGCCCTACGACGTCGTCCTCGAGATGGACGAGATCAACGACGACTTCGCCGAGACCTCGGTCGTCCTGGTGATCGGTGCCAACGACACCGTCAACCCGGCCGCCTCCGAGGACCCGGCCAGCCCGATCGCCGGCATGCCGGTGCTGACGGTCTGGGAAGCCGAGAATGTGATCGTCTTCAAGCGCTCGATGGCTTCGGGCTACGCCGGTGTGCAGAACCCGCTGTTCTTCCGCGAGAACTCGGCGATGCTCTTCGGTGACGCCAAGGACCGCGTCGAGGACATCCTCCGCGCGCTCTGATAGCTCAACGCCGAGAGGCCCCGCTGCGAACCAGGTTCGTGGCGGGGCCTCTTCGCTCGTCTCCCAGGGTGAGCGACCCTCAGCGCAGCGAGTCCAGGACCTGGTTGAGGTAGCGGATCTCGACCTGCTGTTCGCGGATCACGTGCTGCGCGGTGGCCAGGGTGAAGACGTTGACGGCGTCGTCCAAGTACTCCTGGGACATGGTCACCGCACCCTCGTGGTGGCGCACCATCAGCGCCAGGAACTCGAGCTGGGCCCGGCCGCTCCCCAGGTCGGCGAGCGCCTCGACCTCGGCCGGCTCCAGCATGCCCGGCATCGCTCCGTGGTCGTGGTGGGCCGACGGCGGGTCGATCTCGGCGCGCCAGGCGTCGAGCCAGCTCTGCATGGTGCGGATCTCCAGGCCCTGATCGGCCGCGATGAACTCTGCCGCGGCTCGGACCCGGTCGTCGAGCGGCTCGTGTTCGAGCAGGAGCGCGGACATCCGGAGGGCCTGTTCGTGGTGCGGGATCATGGCGCTGATGAAGGCGACGTCGGCATCGCTGGGCCGCTGCGCCTTCTGCATCGCGGGTGGGCGGGGTGCCATGCCCCAGGGCCGGGAGACCAGTTCGGTGTTTGCTGAGGCCTCCGTGCCGCCGAGCGTGACCGTCTGGGGTGCCGGTTGCTTCTCCTCGCCGCAGCCACTCAACGTGACGGCGAGCAGGAGGGTGACTCCGATGGCGGCAGGGGAGAGGCGGCGCATGCCGAAACCTTGCCGGTCGACGACCCGCACCGCAACGCCAATGTGAGCTCAGCGTTCAAATCTGGGATGAAAATGCGCGCTGAGGTCACATTGAGCTAGATCCAGCGTTGGAACCACATTCGGTCCAGCCACTCCGAGTGGGTCAGCAGACCGTTGGTCCAGATCGGCCAGAACCAGGCGAAGTTCAACAGCACCAGCAGGAAGAACGAGCCGACGACGATGGTGCCGAGGGTG
This sequence comes from Nocardioides sp. Bht2, assembly GCF_047308515.1. Lineage (NCBI taxonomy): Bacteria > Bacillati > Actinomycetota > Actinomycetes > Propionibacteriales > Nocardioidaceae > Nocardioides > Nocardioides sp. Bht2. The sequence goes on along the minus strand of NZ_JBLBWI010000001.1, from coordinate 259,160 downwards.
CGCCGTCGTGATGGCCCGCGGCCGGGGCCGAGCAGATGGCCCGCGGCCAGCGCCAGGGCGATCACCAGGAACGGCAGGAACGCCGAGGCGTAGAAGCTGAAGATCGGCCGCTCGTCGTTGAGCTCCCAGGGCAGCCACAGCGTCAGCGCGCCGACCACCGCGACGCCGTAGCGCCAGTCCCGGCGGCCCACCCACATCACGGCGGCGAAGATCAGCGCGGCGGCTCCGCCCCACCAGAGCACGGGCGTGCCGATCAGCAGCACCTGGCGCAGGCAGTGCGAGTCGGCCGCGGCGTCGCAGCCCTGGGTGCCGGGCGGGATGTTGTTCTCCACGTTGACGCCGACCGGCCGGTTCACCAGCAGCCAGCCGCGGGGGTCTGACTGGTAGGTGTGCTCGGAGCAGTTCAGGTAGTGGGTATGGAAGGTGTAGAGGTCGCGGTGGTAGTGGTACAGCGAGCGCAGCGACTGCACCAGTTCAGCCGGTCCGCTGGCGTCCGGCTCCTTGGCGGTGGGCCAAGTGGCGTCGTCGTCGCTGACGTGCTGGCAGTTCGGGCCCTCCTTCACGAAACCCGTGTACTGGGTGCTGGAGAGGTGCTCCTCGTACTGGTGGGCGTTGACCAGCCAGCCACTCCAGGAGGCGACGTAGACCAGGCCGGCGACGACGACCAGGTAACCGAACGCAGGCACGGCGTCGACCAGCGCCGAACGGAGCACCGCCATCCGCACACCCAGCTTGCGCCGAGCCCCCGCGTCCCAGAGCCAGACCAGGATCCCGAACGCGGCAAGGGGATAGAGCGCACTCCACTTGACGCCGATCGCCAGCCCGAAGCAGATCCCTGCGGTGAGTCGCCAGGGGCGCCACCAGAGCCCGCGCAACGGTCCCCAGGGACCGACTCCGTCCCAGCGGGCCATCCGGGCCCGGGTCCAATCGCGGTCCGCGACCAGTGCGGCGACCGCGCAGAGGATCCAGAAGGCGAGGAAGATGTCGAGCAGGGCGAGGCGTGACAGCACCAGGTGCATGCCGTCGAAGCAGAGCAGCAGCGCGGCGAAGGCGCCGAGCAGCATCGATCCGGTGAGCCGCAGCACCAGGCGGAACATCACCAGCACCATCAGCGAGCCGATCACGGCGGCGCTGATCCGCCAGCCGAACGGGTCCATCCCGAAGACCTTCTCGCCGGCCGCGATCATCCACTTCCCGACGTCGGGATGGACGGTCAGGCTCGGATCGTCGAGCCAGACCTTGTCGGCGTGGCCGTTGAGGATCTGCTCGTTGGCGTCCTCGGTGGCCTTGCGGACGTAGCCGAAGTGGAGCAGGGACCAGGCGTCCTTGGCGTAGTAGGTCTCGTCGAAGGAGAACTCGCGCGGTTCGCCGAGCTTCCAGACCCGGAGGAAGAACGCGAAGAGGGCGAGGCCGAAGCCCGCGCTCCAACTCACCAAGGGCCGTGGCCTGGTGCCGGTCGCCGGATCGGCGAGGTGACGCGGACGGGCAGGGGCGGACGCGCCGTGGGGATCGGTCGGCGTCAGCGTGCTCACGTGCGAAGACTACGCACCTGGTGGTGGTGGCTCGGGAGGCCCGTCATTTCGGTTTTGCCGACGCTATGTCGTTAAGATCCCGACATGGTGTCGATAACAAGTCGCGAGTGGTGCTGATGTTCCTCGCGCTCCGCGATCTGCGCTTCGGGCGCACCCGCTTCGTGCTGATGGGTGCGGTGATCTCGTTGATCGCCGTACTGATGGTCCTGCTCTCCGGGCTCTCCCAAGGCCTGGTCAAGGACGGCGTCTCCGGTCTGCAGAACCTGCCGATCACCTCCTTCGCCTTCGAGAAGGGGGTGCAGCACGACTCCGCCTTCACCCGCAGCGTCCTCGATCAGGACGCCGTCGAGGCCTGGCGAGGCCAGCGCGACGTCAACGACGCCGCGCCCTTCGGTCTGGCCCTGGTCAACGGTGCCAACCAGGACGGCGTCGAGGTCGACCTCGCCCTGATCGGCGTCGAGCCGGAGACCTTCATCGCGCCACGGTCCGCCTCGGGCGATGAGTTCGGCGCAGCCGACGGGCTCGTGGTCAGCTCCCACCTGATCGAGAAGGAGAAGGTGAAGATCGGCGACACGATCACCTTGGAGCACAGCGGTCTGAGCGTCCGGATCGTCGGCGTGATGGAGGACCAGAACACCTTCGGGCACGTCGACATGGCCTACGTTCCGCTCGACACCTGGCGACTGGCCAAGGCCGGCGTCTCCTCCGCGGACGAGCTGACCCCGCGCCAGCAGCGCGAGATCACCGCGGTCGCCGTCGACGGCCCCGAGGAGACGGCGGCAGCCGACCGCGCCGCAGGCACCGAGTCGTTGAGCCAGCGCGACTCCTACAACGCCTCGCCGGGCTACACCGCCGAGACCAGCACCCTGATGATGATCCAGGTCTTCCTCTACGCGATCTGTGCCCTGGTCGCCGGTGCCTTCTTCACGGTGCTGACCATCCACCGCAAGGGCGAGATCGCTGTACTGCGGGCGATGGGCGCCTCCACCGGTTACCTGTTGCGCGACGGTCTCGGCCAGGCGTTGCTCCTCCTGCTCGGCGCCGTCGGTGTGGGAGTCGGGATCGGGGTCGGGTTCGGGGCACTGCTCCAGGGCACCGCGATGCCGTTCGCCCTGGTCGCCGGCCCGGTGGTCCTGGCCGCGCTGTTGTTGATCCTGCTGGGCCTCGCCGGAGCCGCTGCGGCGATCGTCCGGATCACCCGCGTCGACCCGCTGACCGCGCTGGGAGCCAACCGATGAGTACTGCCAAGATCGAACTGACCGACGTCGTCCTCACCCTGGGCGACGGCGAGGAGACGGTGACTGCTCTCGACCACGTGAACCTGAGCGTCGCGGCGGGCGAGCTGGTAGCCATCCTCGGCCCGTCCGGCTCCGGGAAGTCCAGCCTGCTGGCGGTCGCCGGTGGCCTGAGCACGCCGACCAGCGGCGCGGTCACCGTCGCCGGTCAGAGCCTCACCGGGCGGTCGCGCCGCGAGTTGACCCGGCTGCGTCGCGAGCTGATCGGATTCGTCTTCCAGAGCGGGAATCTGCTGCCCTCGTTGACCGCTGCCGACCAACTCCGCCTGCCGGCCACCTTCAACGGACGGCGTAGCCAACGCGATCCGCGGGACCTGCTGGCCGAGGTCGGGTTGGCCACGAAGGCGGATCGACGGCCGCACCAGCTCTCCGGTGGTGAGCGGCAGCGGGTCGGTATCGCTCGGGCGCTTATCACCGACCCTGCGGTGTTGCTCGTCGATGAGCCCACCGCGGCGCTGGATCGGGCCCGGAGCCATGAGATCGTGAAGCTGTTGGCTGACGAGACCCACCAGCACGAGATCGCCACGATCATGGTCACCCATGACCACGACGTACTCGACTACTGCGACCGGGTCCTGGTCATGGAGGACGGCAAGCTGCGCGAACGGGAGGGCTGAGATGGCGCCACGGATCGCGGCGGCGACGGTGGCCGAGCATCGAGAACAGCAGGAGCGCGCCATCCTGCTGGCTGCTCGGCGGCTGCTGGCCTCGGAGGGGACCGCGATCACGTTGGCCGGGGTGGCGCGCGAGGCGGGACTAGCGCGGACCAGCCTCTATCAGTACTACGCCTCGCTGGACGCACTGCTCGATGCGCTGGTGCTCGACATCTTCCCGCAGTGGACCGAACGGGTGGTCTCCGCGATGGCGGCGGCCAACGACCCGGGGGAGCGTGTGGTCGCCTACGTGGTCGCCAACCTGGAGTTGGTCGCCGAGGGCGAACACGCGGTGATCCGCGGACTGGCGATGAACGCGCCGCGCCAGCTCACCGAGGCCAGCAAGGAGTTGCACGAACAGCTCCGGCGTCCGCTCGATGAAGCGCTCGGCGGCGACACGATGGCCGCCGAGTTGGTCCAGTCCTGGGTCTTCGCGGGCTCGCGGATGATCGAGGACGGCCGTGAGCTCGCGGAGGTCCGCGAGACGATCGAGCGCCTGCTTCGGCCCTACTGCGCCGGCCTGGGATGATCGTGGGGTGAGCAACCCTGAGCCCGGTGTCCTGGTCCTGGCGGCGACGCCGATCGGCCGCGTGGAGGACGCCTCCTCGCGATTGGCGAGTGAGTTGGCCCGCGCCGACGTGATCGCCGCCGAGGACACCCGGCGGCTACGTCGGCTCTGTACCGAGCTCGGCGTGACGACCACCGGCCGGGTGGTCTCCTACTTCGAGGGCAACGAGAGCGCGCGGACGCCGACCCTGGTGGAGGCGTTGCTGGCCGGCGAGCGGGTGCTCCTGGTCACCGACGCCGGGATGCCCAGCGTCTCCGACCCGGGGTTCCGGCTGGTCGCCGCCGCCGTCCTGGAGGAGATCGAGGTGACCGCGGTGCCCGGCCCGAGCGCGGTGCTCACTGCCCTCGCCGTCAGCGGACTGCCGGTGGACCGCTTCACTTTCGAGGGATTCCTGCCCCGCAAGGCCGGAGAGCGCGGACGCCGCCTCGCCGAGTTGGCACGCGAACCGCGGACGATGGTCTTCTTCGAGGCTCCACACCGCACCCAGGCGGCGCTGGAGGCGATGGCCGAAGCGTTCGGCGACGAGCGTGCCGCCGCCGTCTGTCGAGAGCTGACCAAGACCCATGAAGAGGTGCGTCGCGGTGGGTTGGCCGAGTTGGCGACGTGGGCTGCCGAGGGCGTCCGCGGCGAGGTGACCATCGTCGTCACCGGTGCTGACCCGGTCGCCGAGGTCGGTACCGACCCGGAACAGTGGAGAACTTTGGTCGCAGACCTGGAAAGCGTCGGAATGACCCGCAAGGATGCAATCCTCGATGTGGCGCGCCGTGCCGGGGTGCCGAAGCGCGAGGTCTACGACGCTGTGCACAGGAGCTGAGATGAACCAACGGATCGACACCTTCACCAATGCGGGGTTTGAGTTCCTGGTGCGTGACACCGGGCCGCTCGACGGCGTCCCGGTGGTGTTGCTGCACGGCTTCCCGCAGCGAGGTTCCTCCTGGGACCAGGTCGCCGAGATCCTGCACCAGCAGGGTTTTCGGACCTTCGCGCCGGACCAGCGTGGCTACTCGCCGGGCGCCCGCCCGAAGGGCCGCAAGCCGTACCGGGTGCCGGAGCTGGTCAGCGACATCGCCGCGCTGATCGACCGGATCGGCGAGCCGGTCCACCTGGTCGGCCACGACTGGGGGTCGATCGTGGCCTGGTCGACGGCGGCCGAGCACCCGGAGTCGATCCGTTCACTGACCGCCGTCTCGGTGGCACACCCGGGCGCCTTCTTGAAGTCGATGGTCTCCAGCTCCCAGGCGCTGCACTCCTGGTACATGGTGCTGTTCAACATCACCGGTGCGGTCGAGCTGATCACCCGCCGAGCGCCGAAGCAGTTCGCCCAGGCGTTGCGTCGAGCCGGGATGACGCCGGAGATGGTCCGCACCTTCCAGCGCGAGATCGTCGAGGACGGCGCGCTGCGGGGCGGCCTCTCCTGGTACCGGGCGCTGCCGATCACCGACCCGCGGCTGGGTGCCGGCAAGGTCTCGGTGCCGACCACGATGGTCTGGAGTACCGGCGATGTCGCCCTTGTTCGTAAGGGCGCTGAGCTGACCCGCCACTTCGTGAGCGGTGACTATCGCCTGGAGATCCTGCACGGCGTCAGCCACTGGATCCCCGACGAGGCGCCCGACCTGTTGGCCGAAGCGATCTTGGACCGGATGGGTCCGGCCACTCCTGAACAGACGGACGGTGCATGAGCGAACAGCCTCGTCGGCAGCGGGCAGCCGTTGCCGAGAACGGTGGGCGACGTGACCTGAACCGGCCGCCGGCCCCTGAACCGCTGCCGCTTCCGGTCACCGACAACCACACGCACCTCGACATCGGTGACGGCATGTCGCCGTTCACCGTCGAGCAGGCGTTGGCCGCCTCCGCAGCGGTGAACGTGCCACGCGCGGTCCAGGTCGGTTGCGACCTGCCCGGCGCCCGGTGGGCCGTAGAGGCGGCGCAGCGGTACCCCGAGTTGGTGGCAGCCGTGGCGTTGCATCCGAACGAGGCACCGGTCCTGGCCGGACGTGGCGAACTGGACGCGGCGTTGGCCGAGATCGAGGAGTTGGCCGGCGTCGATGTCGTCCGGGCGGTGGGGGAGACGGGGCTCGACTACTTCCGGACCGGCGAGGAGGGGCGCGCTGCGCAAGAGGAGTCGTTCCGCAGGCACATCGATCTGGCCAAGCGGCTGGGCAAGCCGCTGATGATCCACGACCGCGATGCCCACGACGACATCCTCAAGGTGCTCCTCTCCGAAGGGGTGCCGGACGCGTGGGTGATGCACTGCTTCTCCGGTGACGCGGAGTTCGCGCGACGCTGCCTGGATCTGGGGGCGCACCTGAGCTTCGCCGGCACTCTGACCTTCAAGAACGCGGCACCGTTGCGTGAGGCGCTGGCGGTGACGCCGACCGATCGGATCCTGGTCGAGACCGACGCACCGTTCCTGACGCCGCACCCGTATCGGGGCAGGCCGAACGCCGGCTACCTGATTCCGCACACCGTGCGGGCGATGGCCGAGGTGACCGGTCGGGCGCTGGACGAGATCTGTGCTGCGCTGGAGGAGAACACGGTCCGGGTCTACGGCGCTTGGTGATTGCAAACTCGTAGCTAGCGCGCAGCAAGCTAAAGAAACTTGCTCGACTTTTCGATTTAAACCGCAGTTGGCGGTCTGACCTGCGCTTTCAGGTGCTTGTGGGCAGGTGTTCGACAGGGGTTGCCTCCCGGTGACCGCGCCGGGAGTTTGCAGGCCTCAGGGAATCGTGCTTATGGTCGATGCTTGTTGGCCGGGATCGGGAGGAAGCACCTGAGCAGCGCAGAGCCCCATCGCGCTGGTCCCCGAGGCCCGGAGAGAACGAAGTCTGGAGCTACGTGCGCACTCGAATCGCACGCCTCGCCAAGAGCAAAGCCCTCTTGGTCGGCCTGGTCGCCGCCGTGATCCTCGCGGTCGCCGGCACCACCATCGGCTATGCCACCCTGAACAAGGACGTCACCCTCACCCTCGACGGTGAGACCCGCACGGTTTCGACCATGCAGGGAACCGTCGGCGATGTGCTCGACGACGAAGGCATCGAGATCACCGACAAGGACGTCGTCCTGCCCGGTCTCGATGAGAAGGTCAGCGACGGCAGCCGGATCTCGATCAAGTTCGGGCGCCCCCTGGAGCTCACCGTCGACGGTGAGCCGAAGACCTACTGGGTGAACTCGACCGACGTGAACAGCGCGCTCTCCGAGATCGGACTCCGGTTCCACGGTGCCGACCTCTCGGCCAGCCGTGGCACCAGCATCGGCCGGGACGGTCTCGCCCTCGAGGTGGCCACCCCCAAGAAGCTGACCGTCCACTTCGGTGGCGACAAGCCCCTCAAGCGTGAGGTGGCGGCGTTGACCGTTGCCGACGTGATCGACCAGCTCGATCTCAAGGTCGACGACGATGACATCGTGAAGCCCAAGCTCACCGCAGAGCTTGAGGACGGCGACAAGATCGTCATCACCAAGGTGCGCGTCGAGACCCGCAAGGTGTCAGCCGAGGAGATCGCCTTCAAGACCGTCGAGCGCACCGACGCTTCGATGTTCGACGACGAGTCCGAGACTCTCACCGATGGCAAGGCCGGTCTGCGCGACGTCACGTACCGACTCGTCTTCCGTAACGGTGAGCTGCACCAGCGCACCGTCGTCGACTCCTCGGTGACCCGTAAGCCGGTCAGCAAGGTGGTCAAGGTCGGCACCAAGAAGCGCCCGGTCGAGACCAACTTCGCGCCCGGCAACTCCGTGTGGGACCGGCTGGCTCAGTGCGAGTCCGGTGGCAACTGGGCGACGAACACCGGCAACGGCTACTACGGTGGTCTGCAGTTCAGCGCCTCCACCTGGCGCGCTGTGGGCGGCACCGGCCTGCCGCACCAGCACAGCCGCGAGGAGCAGATCAAGCGAGGTCAGATCCTGCAGCAGCGCGCCGGCTGGGGACAGTGGCCGCACTGTTCGGCCCGGCTCGGCCTGCGCTGAAGCATCTCGCCGGCTGAACGCTGCTTGACGTAGCCGAACGGCCCCGGTCTCCTGGAGAGACCGGGGCCGTTCGCATGCCTGGTGCCCTGTCGACGGGTCAGCGCGAGCGGACGACGTAACGCTTCGTCAGCGACGTCGCCGCGTAGTCGCCCCGGTAGCTCAGTGTCAGCTGGTACCGGCCCTTGGCGCGCTTGGGGAGCTTGACCGTCAGCTTGCTCCCGCGCACCGTGACCGTGCCGCGGTAGACCTTGATCCGCTTGCCGGCCTTGCCCAGCCCCTTGACGGTGATCGTCACCTTTCCGGTGGGTACCGCCCCGGCCGAGGTCACCTTGAAGGACAGCTTGCCGGCCTTCTTGGAGCGCAGCTTCACCTGGACCGCGCTGAACGCTGAGGGAGCCTTGGCCACCCGAGCGCTGGTCGCAGTGGCGAGCGCGGTCTCGACGTCGTCGCTGGTGAACGTCTCCAGCAGTTCGATCTGCTTGCCGGCGTGGGCGCGGGTGAGCTTCAAGCTCGGTGCGGTGCCGACCTCGACGCCGTCGATCCGCCAGGAGCGTGACGTCGCCCCCGCGGTCGGCCAGCTGCCAGGAACCGCCTTCAGGGTGTTGCCGACCTTGGCCGTGCCGCTGATCCGGGGTACTGCGTCGGGCAGTGGTGCCGCGCCCTTCTCGATGACGGCGCTGACGGCCGTTGCGGTGGCGTCCTCTGCGCTCAGGCTGGAGAACGTCTCGGTCACGGTGATCTGCTTACCGACCGTGCCCGCGGGCACGACCAGGCTGGGGCCGGTCCCGATCTCTGTTCCCTCGATGCTCCAGCGGTAGTCGGAGCTGCCGGGCAAAGGCCAGTCGCCGGCGGTGACAGCGAGCGTCGCACCGACCTTGGCGGTGCCGGTGATGGTCGGCGGGGCGAGCGCCACCGGCGCAGCCGCCTTCGGCACCGCGAGGCCGTTGCTGGTGGTCGTGGTGCTGGCGTAGCCGCTCTTGGTGCCGGTCACCGTCGCCGACACGGTCCGGCCGGCGTCCGCTCCGCTCAGCTGGTAGCTGGAGCCGGTGGCATCGGTGATGGGCTCGCCGTCGCGCAGCCACTGCCAGGAGGTGGCTGTGCCGTCGTGGAACCAGATCGGGGTACTCGCCGTCAGGGTGGCTCCGACCTCAGCGGCGCCGCTCACGACCGGACCGGTGAGCAGTGCCGCGAAGCGAGAGCCCGCTTTGACGACCATCCGGCCGGACTGTTCGTCCGAGCTGAGCACCTGGATCTGGGCGCCGCTCTGCGGGAGTCGAACGTGGTACTGGCCGCTGCGGGGCAGGTTCGAGGTGTCCATGTACTGGGTGGCGTTGGAGTCCTCGAAGACCGGCACCGAGGGCCGGGCCGGGACGGTCAGCGTCTGACCGACGACGGAGTGCCCGATCGCATCCATGGTGTCGACGTCGAAGGTGGCGTCGAAGACCTCACGGACGGCGTTGGAGTTGTTGCCCAGGCTCTGATCGGCGTCCTTGACGAACCGCTGGAGCGTCGGGTTGGCGTCGATCGGCAGGTTGGCGCCGTAGCCGAGGTGCAAGCCGGTGTTGTTCTCGGAGTACCGGGAGTTCGAGTACCAGACCAGGAGCCCGTCCTGGTACGGGTAGGAGCTCACCTGATTGGCGACTGTCGCGCTGAAGTTGTACGGCCCGGTCCGGAGTTGGGCGTCGTAGCCCTGGTACTGCCGGTTCTCGGCCAGGTAGTAGTGCTGATACCTGCTCGGGTAGGTGTTGGCGGAGGTGGCGGCGAAGCCATCGAACGTCCAACCGTCGGCGCCGTCGGCGAAGGTGGTCGACAGGTCGCCGACCTGAAGTTCGTCGATCCCGAGCCCGTTCCCCGCCTCGGCGTAGTCGGTCACGTAGAGCCAACGGAGTTGGACCTGGGAGCCCGCCCAACCGGTCAGGTCGGCGGTCAGTGTGGTCCAACCGGAGGTGCCGGTGATGCCGCCACCGAGGTTGGTGGTGCCTGTCGTGGTCGAGCGGTTCGTGATCACGGTGGTCCACTGCGCGGTGCCGGCGGGCGCCACCTGCAGATAGGCGAAGTCCCAGCCGGATTCGATCGCGTAGCGGATCTTCGCCGAGAGCTGTGCGTTCGCCTCGGGCAGGGTGATCACCGGACTGGTCGCGCTGTTGGTCAGGTTGTCGCCCATCCCGGAGTAGAGGTAGGCGCCATCGGCGGAGTCAGCGAAGGGCCCTGTCCTGGTGACGACCTGGTCCGGCAGCGCGACGGCGAGGGCCTGCTTGCCGGTCGAGGTGGCTCGGTGGGCCGGGCCGAGGACGACCTCGCTGGCTTCGTCGCTGCTGGCGACCAGGGCGAGGTCCTTGTTGTTCGGGCCGTACCAACCGAGTTGGAGCTTCTCGCTCGCCCCGAAGCCGCCGGGCGCGTCGCCGATCGAGCCGTTGCCGTGGCCGAGCCACGAGCCGCTGGCCATCGCCGACCAGAAGCCGACTCCGTTGTCGGTGCTCGCGGTGGCGTAGTAGTCCGGGAGGCCGAGGTCGTGACCGTATTCGTGCACGAAGACGCCGAGACCGCCGTTCTCGGGCTCGGTGGTGTAGTCGCGGATCCAGATCCCGGTGTCGCCGATCTCGACGCCGCCGAACGGTGCCCCGCTCGGGCCGTTGGATCCGGCCTGGTTGGCCGCCCAGCGGTGCGACCAGATGGCGCTGGTCGGGCCGCCCGCTTCCTCGCCGATGCCGGCGTGGACGGCCTGGAAGTGGTCGATGTAGCCGTCCGGCTCGTTGTAGTCGCCGTCGCCGTCATGGTCGTAGCGGTCCCAGACGTCGAAGCTGTTCAGGTAGTCGACGATCTCGGCGCGGCTCTTCCCGGCGGTCAACTCGGCCTGGTACCAGGCCGTTGCGGAGTCGGAGATGAAGCGGGTCATGTCGGTCTGGTTCTCGGTGGTGCCATACGAGGCCTGGTGGTAGGGGACCGTCACCCAGTCGGAGACGTCGCCGGTCAGGTCGTAACGGCCGCTGGAGGCCTCGCGGTAGAAGTGCCGCATCGACTCGCCGTCCTGGTCGGCGAGACCGGTGAAGAACATCTCCTGGTAGTGGCCGCGACCGAAGTCGGACTTCCAATAGGTGCTGTTATCGGTGGCCGCCGGTTCGGGGATCGTGCCGCGGATCGGCCCCGTGCCCGCGCTCGGGTATCGGGGGTCGATCTGGGTGCCGAAGTCGACCAGGAAGGTGAGCAGTCGCGCTTGGGCGTTGACCGGGTAGTCGACCTCGCTGCCGCCGGCGCGGGCGATCGTCCGATCGGCGCCCTTCCCCTTGAGTTCGGCCTCGCCGGTGATCAGTTCGTCGACCGCTGCCTTGCGGACGTTGCTCCGCTGCTGGGCTCGTGGGTCGAACCGGTCGTGGGGATCGGCCTGCGCGGTGAGGTGCTCGTCCGGCTCGCTGGCAGCGGCCTCCGGCTTCGTCGGCCCGGCGTGGGCTCCTGCGGCGACCAGTGGCTGTGTCGCCAGCGCGATCAGGGCCGCAAGGGCAGGGAATGTGACTCGTTTCATGGCGCTCCTCCGCAGTGTCGGCGAACGCCCGAATCGCTCCCCGCCGACGCCCTCCGCGCCGTGACCGGGCGAGTTTATCGGACGGAGTCCATGTTTTTGGCGATCTGTCCTGGCCGGCGTCGACCGCGGGCGCGTTCGTCGGCTCTCGCCGCGTCGTGGCTCGACCGGTAGGCCGACTAGGCTGGTGCCCATGTCACAGACCCCCGCCGGAGTACGCCTGCTGGGCCCGGCGGAGGTGCGGGCCCTCGCTGCCGCGCTCGACATTCGCCCGACGAAGCAGAAGGGCCAGAACTTCGTCATCGACCCGAACACCGTGCGCCGCATCGTGCGCGAATCCGGGATCGGTGCCGACGACGTGGTGATCGAGGTCGGCCCCGGCCTGGGATCGCTCACCCTGGCGCTGCTGGAGACCGGGGCCAGCGTCGTCGCCATCGAGATCGACGACCAGTTGGCCGACGCCCTGCCGAGCACGATCGCCGAGTACGCACCGGACGCCGTCGACCGGTTCACGCTGGTGCGCGGCGATGCGCTCCGGGTCGCTGAGATCCCCGGCCCCGCGCCTACCGCGCTGGTGGCGAACCTGCCCTACAACGTCTCGGTCCCGGTGCTGCTGCACCTGCTCGCGCTGGTCCCGTCGTTGGAGCGCGGCCTGGTGATGGTGCAGGCCGAGGTTGCTGATCGGCTCGCCGCGACGCCGGGCTCCAAGGTCTACGGCGTCCCGTCGGTCAAGGCCGCCTGGTTCGCCGAGGTCCGCCGCGCCGGTGCGATCGGTCGCAACATCTTCTGGCCGGCCCCCAATGTGGACTCCGGGCTGGTGGCCTGGACCAAGCGGGAGACGCCGCCCTCGAGGCAGGTGCGCCGCGAGCAGGTCTTCGCCGTCGTCGACACCGCTTTCGCGCAGCGCCGCAAGACGCTGCGCTCCACCCTGAAGAACCTGGTCGGCAGCGGCGAGGTGGCCGAGACCGCGCTCCGTGCGGCAGGAGTCGATCCACAGGCCCGCGGCGAGGTGTTGACCGTCGAGCAGTTCACCGCGATCACCGAGGCGCTGGTCGCCGCCGGAGCCCTCGCCGACGTCGCGCCACGAGCCGGGAGCCTGGATGGCTGAAGTGACGGTGCAGGCGCCCGCCAAGATCAACCTGCACCTCGGTGTCGGCGGCGTGCGCCCGGACGGCTTCCACCCGCTGGCCACCGCCTACCAGGCGATCTCGCTCTCCTCCCGGGTCACCGCCCGTGACGCATCGACCTGGTCGTTGACCTGTACCGGCCGCGACGGCGTCGACGTCGCTGGTGTCCCGCTCGACGACTCCAACCTCGCGCTCCGGGCCGGGCGCCTGCTCGCTACCCATGCCGGGGTCGACCGCGCAGCCGCGCTCCACCTCGACAAGGGCATCCCGGTCGCCGGCGGGCTGGCCGGCGGCTCCGCCGACGCCGCCGCGACCCTGGTCGCCTGCAATGAACTCTGGGATCTGAAGCTGAGCCGCGAGACGCTGGCCGAACTGGCCGCGGAGCTCGGTTCCGACGTCCCGTTCGGCCTCTACGGCGGCTCGGCCTCGGGGCATGGTCGCGGTGAAGAGGTCGAGCCGCTGACCGACGCCGGCCGATACCAGTGGGTCGTGCTCACCTTCGACTTCGGTGTATCCACGCCCGCCGCCTACGCCGAGTTCGACGTCCTGCACGCCGGTTCCGAGGTCCCTGAGCCGGAGATCCCGCCGGCGCTGATCAAGGCGTTGGCCGACGGCTCCGTCGATGGGTTGGCGGCAGCGCTCGGCAACGACCTGCAACCCGCGACCTTGCGGCTCCGCCCCGACCTCGCGGTGCCCTTGACCGCCGGACGGGAGGCCTCGGCGTTGGCCGCACTGGTCTCCGGATCCGGCCCTACCTGCCTTTTCCTGGTCCGCGACGCCGAACACGGCGCGCAGGTAGCCGCGGCCCTGGCTGACTTCGGTCACGCCCGGCTCGCTTCTGGACCCGTGCCCGGCGCGGAGGTGCTGTGATGGCCAACCTGATCAACCTGGAGCGTGTCTCCAAATCCTTCGGGATCCGACCGTTGCTCAGCGAGGTTTCGCTGGGGATCGCGGTCGGCGAACGGATCGGCATCGTCGGCCGCAACGGTGGCGGCAAGACCACCCTGCTCGAGGTGCTGGCCGGGCTGGAGGAGCCGGACGACGGCCGCGTCTCGCGCAACCGCGGCCTGCACATCGGCTACCTGCACCAGGGCGACGAGCTCAGCGACACCCATACCGTCCGTGAGGCGGTGCTGCGCGGCAAGGCCGACCACGAGTGGGCAGGTGAGGCGGTCACCCGCGAGGTGGTCGCCGAGCTGCTGACCGGGATCGACCTCGACCGTTCGGTGCTGGGCCTCTCCGGTGGCGAGCGACGTCGCTGCTCGTTGGCCGCGCTGCTCCTCGACGAGCACGACCTGGTGATCCTCGATGAGCCGACCAACCACCTCGACGTCGAGGCGGTCGCCTGGCTCGCGCAGCACCTGGTCGAGCGGAGCTCGGCGTTGATCGTGGTCACCCACGACCGGTGGTTCCTCGACGCCGTCTGTCAGCGGACCTGGGAGGTGCACGACGGCCAGGTCGACTCCTACGAGGGTGGCTACGCCGCCTTCGTGCTGGCCAAGGCGGAGCGCTCGCGCCAAGCTGCTGCCTCCGAGGTACGCCGCCAGAACCTGATGCGCAAGGAACTGGCCTGGCTGCGCCGCGGTGCCCCGGCCCGGACCTCCAAGCCGAAGTTCCGGATCGACGCCGCGAACGCGCTGATCGAGGACGTCCCGCCGCCGCGCGACCGGTTGGAGCTGCAGCGGTTCGCCGCGCAACGGCTCGGCAAGGACGTTCTCGACATCGAGGACGTCGACTTCTCCCGTGGCGAGAAGCGGCTGCTCGACCACGCCACGTGGCGGATCGGTCCCGGCGACCGGATCGGCATCGTCGGCGTCAACGGTGCGGGCAAGTCGTCGATGCTGGGGCTGCTGGCCGGTACCTTCGCTCCCGACCACGGCCGGGTCAAGCACGGCCGCACGATCGCCCTGGCGTACCTGACGCAGCAACTCGACGAGGTGGACCCGGACGCCCGGGTGCTGGCCACGGTTGAGGGGATCCGCCGGGTCACCAAGACCGCGGACGGCGAGATCACCGCGACCTCGCTGCTGGAACGGTTCGGCTTCACCGGTGACCGGCTCACCGCCCGGCTGGGTGACCTCTCGGGTGGCGAGCGGCGCCGTTTCCAGCTGCTCCGACTGCTGCTCGACGAGCCCAACGTGCTGCTCCTCGATGAACCGACCAACGACCTGGACATCGAGACGCTCAACGTCTTGGAGGATTTCCTCGACGGCTGGCCCGGCACCCTGATCGTGGTCTCCCACGACCGGTACTTCCTGGAGCGGGTCACCGACTCGGTCTGGGCGTTGTTGGGAGACGGCCAGATCTCGATGCTGCCGCGCGGTGTCGACGAGTACCTGGAGCGTCGTGCTGCCAACGAGGCGGCCCGGATCGCGGCAGCGTCCCGGTCGGGACAGGTGCCGGCGGCGGACCCTGCGTCGATCGCCGGCGGTTCGGCGGCTGGCGGCTCGGCCGACTCTGGCGCCGGTGCTGCGCCGTCCGCGGCGCCCAAGGCGCGCGCCGGCAGCGCCGAGGAGCGGGCCGCGCGGAAGACGATCTCGCGGATCGACAAGCGGCTGGAGAAGATCGCCGAACTCGAGACCGCGATCAACGCCGAGATCGCCGAGCACGCCCAGGACTACCAGAGGCTCGCCGACCTCTCCGCCCAACTCACCCCGCTCCAGACCGAACGCGAAGAACTCGAACTTGAGTGGCTCGAGGCCGCCGAACTCCTCGACTGACTCCGAGAGATAGTCCCTGACAGTAAGCCCCTGAAATCACCGTTTTCAGGGGCTTATCGTTCGGCAGCGTTTCGAGAATGACGCGAACCGACGACTTCGTATTTGGGTGGCCGATCCCTGTGGACAGGCGGAGACTGGTCGTATGCAGCTGAGTGAAGACGCGTTCCGAGCGCTGGCGCGTAGTTCGCCGTGGCGCTGGCGGAGCATGCACTTCACCCGTCGTGGTGGCATCGAGGAGACGGTCGAGGCGTGGATCAACCGCCCGGGCGAGCTGATCGTCGTCGACGCCGGCGGACGGCGTCACCGGCAGACCCATGACGCGGGGGAGAACAGCGGGCTCCTCGCGGTCGCCGTTGCGGACGGCGGTGACCAGTCCGCCGCCGATGCGATGCTGGCCGAGTTGCGCGAGCAGCCGCACCAGTGGGGTGGGGATCTCTCACCGGTCGTCCGGTTGGACGGCCTGGTGGCGCATCGGCCGGGCGAGTGGTGGAGCGACTACGAGCAGCCGTTCTGGGAGAACTATCGCTGGGCGGCGATGCTCGACCCGGTCGAGCTGGCCGACGGGCAACGCGAGGTGGGCGACGGCATCGAACGTTGTGACGGCACCGTGGTCACCGATCTGCGCGAGGGCGAGCACCGTGGCAGGCCGGCCTGGCGGGCGACGGTGGCAGCCGGCGAGGGCTACAACCCGACCTGCGGTTGCTGCCCGTTGTTGTGGAGCCGGATCGCCGACCGCCTGGAGTACGGCGACGACGCGCCTCGCGGCCGCGACTACCCGATCGCCTACGAGGTCGCCCTCGACCTGCAGACCGCCGTCGTGGTGGAGCTGGTCCCGCTCGGTGGGGAGCGGGCCAACGACACCCTCGACGTCGAGATCCACGAAGCCCGCTGACTGTTTCGCCGGCAGTTCGGCCCGGTGACCGCCCGGCGCCGGTTCGCCGGCGTCCGCGTTGCGCGAACTGCCAGCGGAACCTGCAGCAGCTCAGGAGAACGGCGTCATCAGCTGGCGCAGCAGCGCTGCCAACTGTTTGCGATCCCGGGCGGGGAGTTCGGCGAGGAGTTCGCGTTCGGCCTCGACGAGTTCGCCGAAGGCCCCGTCGACGGCGACGCGGCCCTCGGGGGTGAGCTTGACCAGGACCCCGCGGCGGTCGTTCGGATCGGGCAGCCGCTCGACGAATCCGCGGGCGGTGAGCCGGTCGATCCGGTTGGTCATCGTGCCGGAGGTGACCAGGGTTTCGCGGATCAGCCTGCCGGGGGAGAGCTCGTAGTCTCCGCCGGCGCGACGCAGGGCGGCGAGCACGTCGAACTCCCACAGCTCGATGCCGTGTTGCGCGAACGCTTTGCGGCGGGCGAGATCGAGGAGTCGGGCGAGCCGACTGATCCGGCTGAACACCTCAACGGGGGTGAGGTCCAGATCGGACCTCTCCCGGTTCCAGGAGTCGACCAGTTCGTCGACCTCGTCTCGCATGTACTGATCGTAGCGGACCGTCGAGAATCTTGACATCGAGATACTCCCGATGCACGGTTGTCTTGTTGTCACGGTTACCGGAGGTGGCTGACATGCCGTGGAGTCCCGACCAGTACCTGCGCTACGCCGACGAGCGGTCGCGTCCGTTCTTCGACCTGACCGCCCGGATCGGCGCAACCGCGCCCACCGACGTCGTCGATCTCGGTTGTGGCCCCGGCAACCTCACCGCCACACTGGCCGAACGGTGGCCCCAGGCCCGCATTCACGGGATCGACTCCAGTGCCGAGATGATCGCGGCGGCCCGGGCCGAGCATCCGACGTCGCGGATCACCTTCGCCTGCGAGGACCTCCGTCTTTGGGCCGAACAGGGCGCCGACGTCGACGTGCTGATCTCCAATGCCACCTTGCAGTGGGTGCCGGAGCACCGTGCCCTGCTGCCTGCCTTGGTCGAGAAGGTGCGGCCGGGTGGCTGGCTGGCGTTCCAGGTGCCCGGTAATCACCAGGCGCTCTCGCATGCGCTGTGTCGCGAGCTTGCCGCCGAGCAGCCGTACGCGCCGTTCACTGGTGACGTCGTCTACCGACCGACGGGCGACCCGGCTGACTATTTCGCCGACCTTCGTCCGTTGGGTCTGGAGGTGGAGGCCTGGGAGACCACCTACCTGCACGCGCTGCGTGGGCCGGACGCGGTCTTCGAATGGGTCAGCGCCACCGGCGCCCGTCCGTACATCGAGGCGGTCGGCAGTGAGGTTCGTCGCGAGTTCGTTGCCGAGTACAAGCGCCGTCTCGCCGCGGCCTATCCCGAGCGCGACGGCGTCGTGCTGTTCCCGTTCCGGCGGATCTTCGTCGTCGCCCACCGCTCAATGTGACCTCAGCGTCTGGTTCGGGCTGAATTTCCAGCCCGGAGGTCACATTGAGCTACTTCGGGTGGGACGGGTGCGGTGGCGTAGTCGGCGTCGATCGGGGCTGCCGCCACGCGGCGCAGCGGGATGACGCCGGCCCAGGTGCCGTCGATCTGCTCCTCCGGTTCGTCGGCGGGCCCGCCGACGCGGACCTTCACCGACGCCTCGTGCAGCGCGACGGCGAAGACCGCCGTCGCGGCCAACTCCTTGGCGGTGTTGGGGCGCAGCGTCGCTGCGCGACCGGGGATGGCGTGGTCGACGATCAGCGCCAGGGCATGCTCCCGTTCCGTGGAGTCGAGCACGGGCCGCGCCGTTCCGATGACGACGGCGCACCGGTAGTTCATCGAGTGGTTGAAGGCTGTCTGGGCCAGCACCAGACCGTCGAGTTCGGTGATCGTCGCGCAGACGGTCTGCTGTTGTGCGGCGCGGAGCCAATGTGACGCGACCGAGCCATGCAGGTACAGGCTTCCGCCGACGTCGGGGCCGTCCGGATCGACGCCGTAGGCGACCGGAAGGACCACCGGATGGTCGCCGGCCTGCACCCCGAGGTGGGCGACGAGCCCGTCGCGCAGGATCTCGTGCAGGGTCGCGCGGTCGGTAACGGCGCGGTGCTTGCCGCGGCGGACCGTGGAGCGGTGGGTCGGCTGCAGGGGAAGGCTGCTCATGGCTCCATGCTCGCGGGAAAGTGGCTCGGATGCATGGTCCAATAGTGGAGAGAAACACTGGGCCACTTGGCTCGCTCCAAGGAGGTGCTTCGATGCCCACGCTGCCGTTGCAGGTCGACCGGGACGACCCGCGTCCGCTGCCCACCCAGATCGCCGCCCAGGTCCGCGAGTTGGCGCTCTCGGGCAGGGTCGCCGACGGCGCCCGGCTGCCGAGTACGCGGGCACTCGCCGCGGATCTCGGTGTCTCGCGGGGTGTCGCGGAGCAGGCCTGGGATCAATTGCGGGCCGAGGGCTGGCTGGAGGGGCGTCGCGGCTCCGGGACCTGGCTCCGGGTCGGGGGCTTCGCCCAGCGAGCTGTGGAGAGCCCGGCCACGCGCCGCGGGGTGGATGAAGAGCTGGTGATGATGGACGCCGGCACGCCATGGCGCGATCCTCGGCAGTCGGCGTTGTGGCGTCGCGCCTGGCGCGAGGTGTCGACAGCCGACCCGCCGCGTGCCTACGAGGAGCCCGGCGGTATCGAGGAGTTGCGGGTCGCGCTCGCCGAGCGGCTGCGACGGACCCGCGGACTGGCCGTGGAGCCGGACCAGGTCCTGGTCACCAGCGGCACCGTCGGTGGGCTACGCCAACTGTTCGCGGCCTTGTCGCCGGGCGAGATCGCGATCGAAGACCCCGGCTTCCGGGCGGCCGTCGTGACCGCTGAGCTCGCCGGCCGCGTCGTCCGGTCGCTCCCGGTCGGGGAGGGCGCGGAGTCCGACCTCGCCGGCTGCGCGGGTGCCTATGTGACGCCGTCGCACCAGCATCCCACCGGTCGAGTGCTGCCGGCGGACGAGAGGCTGGCGCTGTTGCGCCGGGCCGAGGGGAGCGGGTGCGTGGTGATCGAGGACGACTACGACTCCGAGTTCCGCTACGACGTCGCTCCGGTTCCCGCGCTCGCCTCGATGGCGCCGGGGCGGGTCGCCTACCTCGGGACGGCGTCCAAGACCGTCCTGCCGTCGCTGCGGCTCGGCTGGATGGTGCTGCCCGAGTCGCTCCATGGCGCCGTCCTGGCCCACCGGGCGGTGACCTTCGACATGCCGCCGTGGCCGGTGCAGAAGGCGTTCGCCACGCTGCTGCGTGACGGCCACGTGGATGCCGTCATCCGTTCGGCCCGCAAGGTCTACGCGGCGCGGGCCGAGAAGGTGGTCGCGGCATTGTCGCCCCATGCCGAGCTTGCCGGGCCGGTGGCCGGGATGTACTCCACGTGGCTCCTGGAACCAGATCGTGCGTTGCGGGCGCGCGAGGCGATGGCCGCGGCGGGCTTTCGGATCAACCTGCTGGCCGACTACTGCCGCAATGCTGACCTGAGTGGCCTGCTGGTCGGCTTCGGTGGCCCCACCGACGCAGAGTTCGAGTTGGCCCTGGAGGTGCTGGTCAGCGCGCTCAGTCGGTCTTGAGGACCGGCTTCTCCTCGAGGCCGCTCAGGCCGTTCCAGGCCAGGTTCACGATGTGCGCGGCGACGGACCGACGCTCCACCTTGCGACCCGACGTCAACCACCACTGGCCGGTGGTGCCGACCATGCCGACGAGCATCTGGGCGTACATCGGTGCGGTCCGGGCGTCCAGGCCGCGGGCCTTGAACTGGTCGATCAGGATGCCTTCGACGCGGCTGGTGGTGTCGCCGATGATCGACTGGAAGCTGGCGCCCTGGCTGCCGATGGGGGAGTCGCGGACCAGGATCCGGAACCCGTCGGGCTGCTGTTCGATGTAGTAGAGCAGCGCGAGCGCGGCCTGCTCGATCAGTTGCCGCGAGGAGCCGGACTTCAACGCCGCTCGCATGATCCCGAGCAGTTGGGTGACCTCGCGGTCCACAACGACGGCGTAGAGCCCCTCTTTGCCGCCGAAGTGTTCGTAGACGACCGGCTTGGAGACCTTGGCCTGCGCGGCCACCTCCTCGACCGAGGTGGCGTCGAAGCCGCGCTCGGCGAAGAGGTGTCGGGCGATCTCGATCAGCTGTTCGCGCCGCTCCGCCGCCGTCATCCGGCTGCGGGGCGCGCGCTTCTCGCCGTCGGTGCGCTTCTCCTTGGCCAAGGGGTGCTCGTCAGGCCGCGGCCTGCTGGTTGCGCACCAGCTTGGCGTCGATCCGCTGCTTCGTGGGCCAGCGGACGTCGCTCACCCAGCCGGCCTTCTCCAGGAACCAGATCACCCGGGCAGAGGTGTCGATCTGGCCGCGCAGCACACCGTGCCGGGCGCAGGTCGGGTCGGCGTGGTGCAGGTTGTGCCAGGACTCGCCCATCGAGGGGATCGCCAGCCACCAGACGTTGGCGGACTTGTCACGGGAGATGAAGGGCCGGTTGCCGATCGCGTGACAGATCGAGTTGATCGACCAGGTCACGTGGTGGAGCAGGCCGATCCGGACGATCGAACCCCAGAAGAAGGCGGTCAGAGCGCCCTGCCAGGACCAGGTGAGCAGCGCACCGAGAACGGCGGGCAGGAAGAGCGAGACCAGGGTCCAGAGCCAGAACAGGCGGCTGATCCGGGTGATGTCGGAGTCCTTGAGCAGGTCCGGGGCGTACTTGCGCTGCGGGGTCTGCTCGGTGTCGTAGAGCCAGCCGATGTGGGCGTGGAAGAGGCCCTTGCTGAGGTCGCGGAGCCGGGTGCCGTACTTCCACGGCGAGTGCGGGTCGCCGTCGCGGTCGGAGAACTTGTGGTGCTTGCGGTGGTCGGCGACCCAGCGCACGACCGGGCCCTGGATCGCCATCGAGCCGAGGATCGCCAAGGCGCACTTGACGAAGCGATTCGGCTTGAACGACTTGTGGGTGAAGAGGCGGTGGTAGCCGACGGTGATGCCGTGGCCGGTGGCGAAGTACATGACCGTCGCGATGGCGGCGTCGGTCCAGCTCAGCCAGCCTCCCCACGCCAGCGGGATCGCCGCGCCGAACGCGATGAACGGGACGGCGATGAAGAGGGTGAGCGCCACCTTCTCCTTCAGTGATTGGGTGTCACCGCCCATGGTTGCGAGCGGTGCCTCGGCGATCTCGTCGATCGTCGCAGTCATGTTTCCCCAATCGGTGTGGTGCAGTGCCCAGTGGTTTTCCTACGCAACCGTAGGTTACGCCGCCGTACCTTGCCAGCCCTGGTTCGTCACATATCCCTGGACTTCTGGTTACTCACCGGTAGCATGATGCCCATGAGCCAGGTTCTGACGTTGTGGAAGAAGACCACCGCCTTCCCGCTGGGCAAGCAGATCTTCTCGTTCGCCTTCTCCCAGAAGGCGCCGTACTTCGCGACCGTGCGGCCGCGGTTCAAGGAGTTGCGGCCCAACTACGCCGAACTGGTCGTGCCCAAGCGCCGCGCCGTCCACAACCACATCAAGACGCTGCATGTGATCGCACTCTGCAACGGCCTGGAGGCCGCGATGGGCGCTCTTGCAGAGGCCACCTGCCCGCCCGACAAGCGGTGGATCCCCAAGGGGATGGAGGTCGCCTATCCGGCGAAGGCGTCGAGCGACATCACCTGCATCGCCGAGACCGATCCTGCTGCCTGGGCCAGCGACAACCCCGACGTCCGGGTCAACGTGCGCGGGGTGCGCGACGACGGCACCGTGGTGATCGAGGGTGAGATCCGGCTCTGGGTGACGCCGAAACCGCAGCGCTGAGTACGCCTCAGGCAGGCACTTTGCCGCGGGTGTCGGCGTCACCGACCATCGGCACTTCCAGCCGCTTCTCGCCGACGTAACGCCGCTGCAGCCAGGTGGCGAGCGCGGTGAGGAGAAGGTTCACGCTGATGTAGAGCGTGGCCACGACCAGCATGGTCGGCACCCGGTTGTTCTCCTCGAGGTAGATCTGGCGGGCGACGAGGGTCAGACCCGGCGCGGTGATGGCGATGCCCAGGGCGGTGTCCTTGAGTGCCACCACGCACTGGCTGATGATCGCCGGGAGCATGATCTTCACGGCCTGGGGCAGCATCACGATGGAGACCACCTGGGTCTTGCGCATGCCCAGCGCGTACGCGGCCTCCGACTGCCCACGGGGGACGGCGAGGATGCCGGCGCGCAGCACCTCGGCCAGCACCGAGCCGTTGTAGAGGGTCAGCGCGATCACCACCGCCCGGAAGCTGGACCGGTCGTCGGCGATGCCGAGGGTGTACCAGACGAAGATCATCAACAGCAGCACGGGAACCGCGCGGAAGAACTCCACCACCAGCCAGGACGGCCAGCGCACCCAGCGGTGATCGGAGAGCTTGCCGACGCCGAAGAGGAAGCCGAACGCGACCGCGCAGACGATCGCCAGCGCTGCCATCTTCAGGGTCTGCAAGAGGCCGTCGACGAGCAGCACCCGGATGTAGGACGGCGTCACGAACGCCTCCCACTTCTCGTAGGCGAGCTGGCCGTTCTCATCGAGTCGCCACAGCCACCAGCCGATCGCGGCGACGATGGCGACTCCGCTCAGCACCGAGTAGAGGAGGTGGCGCCGCCGGGCCTTGGGGCCGGGCGCGTCGAAGAGGACGCCGGCGTTCATCGGGCCACCCGCCAACGACGCTCCAGCTGCGAGCTGAAGAGCGAGAAGATCTCCACCAACACGATGTAGCCGACGGCGAAGCAGAGGAAGATCGAGGTCCGTTGGCTGGCGAAGTCGTTGTTGAAGCTCGTCATCTGCGAGGTGGCCTCGGCGACGCCGAAGACGGCGGCCACCGAGGTGTTCTTGATCAACGCGATCTGGACGCTGGCCAGGGGCGGGATCGAGGCCCGCAACGCCTGGGGCAACACCACCTGGGTCATCACTCCGCTGAACGGCAGCCCGATCGCGCGGGCCGCCTCGGCCTGGCCCAGCGGGACCGCGTTGATGCCCGAGCGCATCGCCTCGCAGACGAACGCCGAGGTGTAGAGACTGAGGGCGAGTACTGCGGCGGAGAAGAACGAGGTGAAGTCGAAGTCGCCGATGTGCACGTCGACCCAGCGGAAGTTGAGACGCCGCCACAGCATCGGCGCCATGAAGGAGAGCAGGCCGAAGACGATCACCAGTGGGGTGTTGCGAACCAGCGTCACCCAGGTGGAGGCGGCGCCCCGCAGGACCGGGACCGGGCTGACCCGGCATGCGGCCAGGAAGGTGCCGAGGATCATCGAGGCGATCCCGGCGACCAGAAAGAGCATCAGCGTGTAGCCGAAGGCCTTGAGGTAGGCGTCGAAATCATTGAAGACGGCGTCCACTGATGCTCCTTCCGGTCATAGGAGTGACGGTTCGGCGCGTGTGCCTGACGGTTCGGCGCGTATGCCTGACGGTTCGGGTTAGGCGCAGGGGTCGAGTGTCGGCGGGTCCGGGGTCTCCACGCCGGACTTGCCGAGCGTGGAGTCGAAGGCCTCCGCCCACGACCCGTCCTCGAACGCTGCGGTCAGCGCGCCGTTGATCCACTCGCACCACTCGGTCTGCTGCTTGTTGTAGCCGACGCCGATCCGCTCCTCGGAGAACTCGTCGCCGACCACCTTGAGTTCGCCCTCGTTCTCGGCTGCATAACCGGCCAGGATCGAGCCATCGG
This sequence comes from Nocardioides sp. Bht2, assembly GCF_047308515.1. Lineage (NCBI taxonomy): Bacteria > Bacillati > Actinomycetota > Actinomycetes > Propionibacteriales > Nocardioidaceae > Nocardioides > Nocardioides sp. Bht2. The sequence goes on along the minus strand of NZ_JBLBWI010000001.1, from coordinate 235,242 downwards.
TGGACATGCCGTCGACGGTGCCGTCGAGCACCTTCTGGACGCACTCGCTGTAGGAGGCGAAGCCCACGCCCTTGGCGCCCTGCTCATTGATCCGGTCGATCGACGTCGAGCCGGTCACCGAGCAGACCTCCTTGCCCTTCAGGTCCGCGATGCTCTCCACGTCGCTGTCGGCGGTCACCAGCAGTTGCTGGCCGGTGAGCATGTAGGGCCCGGCCTGGCCGACGATCTTGCGGCGGTCGTCGGTGATCGAGTAGGTCGCGAGGACCAGGTCGACCTTCTTCTCCTCCAGGAACGGCTCGCGGTTGTCCGAGACCGTCTCCTCCCACTTGATCTGGTCGGTGTCGAGGCCGAGCTTGGAGGCGAGGATCTTGGCGACCTCGACGTCGAAGCCGGTCGGCACGTCCGAGGTGGCGGACTTGAAGCCGAGTCCCGGTTGGTCGAACTTCACGCCGATGGTGATCGAGCCGGCGTCCCGGATCTCTGCCATCCGGGTGCCGTCCTCAATCTGCGAGGCCGCGTCGGTGTCGGCGTCGACGTCCTTGCCCTTGTCGTCGTCGCCGGCGTCACCGCAGGCTGCGAACGCGGTGAGGAGGGCGGTACAGGCAATGGCGAGCCTGGCTCTGCTGCGCAACATGTGCGTCTCCTTGTCGGTTGTTCGGGCCGAGATCGAACCGTGGAGAGATCGGTCGCGGGTTGATCAGTGTTTGAGGATCTTGGAGAGGAAGTCCTTGGCGCGCTCGGACTTCGGGTTGTTGAAGAACTCGTCGGGGGTCGCCTCCTCGACGATCTGGCCGTCGGCCATGAAGAGCACCCGGTGTGCGGCGGTGCGGGCGAAGCCCATCTCGTGGGTGACCACGACCATCGTCATTCCGCGTTCGGCGAGCTCGACCATCACGTCGAGCACCTCTTTGATCATCTCCGGGTCGAGGGCGGAGGTGGGCTCGTCGAAGAGCATCACCTTCGGATCCATCGCCAGGGCCCGGGCGATCGCGACGCGCTGCTGCTGGCCGCCGGAGAGTTGTGCGGGGTACTTCTGCGCCTGCGCGCTGACGCCGACCCGGTCGAGCAACTCGTGGGCGTGCTCGTTCGCGGTGGCCTTGGCTACCTTCCGCACCTTGATCGGTCCCAGCGTGACGTTCTCCAGGATCGTCTTGTGGGCAAAGAGATTGAAGCTCTGGAAGACCATGCCGACCTCTGCCCGCAGCTGCGCCAACGCCTTGCCCTCCTGGGCGAGCGGCCGGCCGTCGAGGGAGATCTCGCCCCGGTCGATCGTCTCCAGGCGGTTGATCGCGCGACACAACGTGGACTTGCCCGAGCCCGACGGGCCGATCACCACCACGACCTCGCCGCGGGCGATCGAGAGGTTGATGTCCTGGAGCACGTGAAGATCACCGAACCACTTGTTGACGCCCTCCAGTACGACCAGAGGTTCGCCATGGGACGCCTGGACGGTGGCGGGTTCCGAGATCGCCATACCAGCAACGTAGCCACAACCGCGTGACCTGCGCCACAGCTGGGGCTCTTTGTTATCCGGACGTGACCCGTCCCGAGCGGCTCCGGGGCGAGGTCGCGAAAGGGCATCCGAGGGTGGGTATCGCGTAGGCTGAGCGGGTTATGAGCAGCGCGCGCACGTATGAGGTCCGCACCCACGGGTGCCAGATGAACGTCCACGACTCCGAGCGACTCTCCGGTCTGCTTGAGGAGGCCGGTTACATCTCCGCTCCGGAGGGCGAGCAGGCCGATGTCGTCGTCTTCAATACCTGCGCGGTGCGCGAGAACGCCGACAACAAGCTTTACGGCAACCTCGGCCATCTCGCACCGGTCAAGGCCAAGAAGCCGGACCTGCAGATCGCCGTCGGTGGCTGCATGGCGCAGAAGGACCGCGACACGATCACCAAGAAGGCGCCGTGGGTCGACGTCGTCTTCGGTACCCACAACATCGGCTCGCTGCCGGCGCTGCTCGACCGGGCCCGTTCGCAGAAGGAGGCGCAGGTCGAGATCCTGGAGTCGCTGGAGGTCTTCCCCTCCACCCTGCCGACGCGCCGCGAATCCGCCTACGCCGCGTGGGTCTCGATCTCGGTGGGCTGCAACAACACCTGTACCTTCTGCATCGTGCCAAGTCTGCGTGGCAAGGAGAAGGACCGCCGCCCCGGCGAGATCCTGGCGGAGATCGAGGCGCTGGTCGCCGAGGGTGTCACCGAGGTGACGTTGCTGGGGCAGAACGTGAACGCCTACGGCGTCGAGTTCGGGGACCGCCAGGCGTTCTCCAAGCTGCTGCGGGCGTGTGGCGAGATCGACGGACTGGAGCGGGTCCGTTTCACCAGCCCGCACCCGGCCGAGTTCACCGACGACGTGATCGAGGCGATGGCCGAGACGCCGAACGTGATGCCCAGCCTGCACATGCCGCTGCAGTCCGGCTCCGACAAGGTGCTGCGCGAGATGAAGCGCTCCTACCGGCAGTCCAAGTTCCTCGGCATCATCGAGCGGGTCCGCGCCGCGATCCCGGACGCCGCGATCACCACCGACATCATCGTCGGGTTCCCCGGTGAGACAGACGAGGACTTCGAGCAGACCCTGCACGTGGTCCGTGAGGCCCGGTTCTCCGGCTCCTTCACCTTCCAGTACTCCAAGCGCCCCGGCACGCCGGCGGCAACGCTGGAGGACCAGGTCGACCCCGAGGTGGTCAAGGAGCGCTACCAGCGCCTTGCCGCCCTGGTGAACGACGTGGCCTGGGAGGAGAACAAGAAGTTGGTCGGCAACACCGTCGAGCTGATGGTCGCCGAGGGTGAAGGCCGCAAGGACGAAGCCACCCGCCGACTCACCGGTCGCGCGCCCGACAACCGTCTCGTCCACTTCAGCCCCGAAGGTGCCGACGGCGTCCGGCCCGGTGACATGGTGACCGTCGAGATCACCTACGCCGCGCCGCACCACCTGGTCGCCGACAACCCGGTGCTCTCGGTACGCCGCACCCGGGCCGGCGACGCCTGGGAACGTCGAACGGCGGCTCCCGCCCCGGCGAAGGGCGTCGGTCTCGGGATGCCGAGCCTCGGCGTCCCGGCACCGTTGCCGGACGCCCCCGCCTGCGGCTGACGCTCCAGGTCAACGGGGGTCGCGGCCGGTCCGCGCGATCAGCCGGTCGGCGCGGCTGGCGTCGTCGCCGACCGCCACGGCCGGGCCGCACGCGCCCTGGGCGTAGATGTTGTCGCCGAGTTCGTCGAGGCACGCCTCGACATGGTCGAGCTCGTCCTCGCGCAGCTCCGTGCCGACGCCGGCCGCCTGCGCCAGGTCCCAGCGGTGCACCACCAGGTCGAGCCCGAAGAAGGTGGCGAGGGTGGCGCCGATGGTGCTGGGGCCGAAGTAGCTGTCGAACTCGCGCGCCAACACCGAGCCGTCGCCGAGCGCGTTGAGCGCAGCCGCCTGATGGGCGTGCCAGCGGACGGCGGGGGCCCCTGTCGGCGCCTCGCCGACCGCTAGTTCGTGGCGGCCCAGGAAGTCACGTTGGCTGTCGATCACGTGGTCCAGCACGTCGGTGGTGGTCCAACCCTCGCAGGGGCTGGCCGAGGTCCACCGGTCGTCGGCGACTGCGTCGACCACCTGGGTGAATCGATCGGTGAGGGTGCGGAACTGCTCGAGGGTCTGCTCGGTAGAGGTCATGGAGCCACTCTGCGGCCCATAGGCACGGGTGGATTGAAGAAACCCGACACAATGGCGGCTATGGCCGAAGAACGGATCGACCCCGACGAGCCGGCCCACCTGCGCGATGCGTCAGGTGCGGCGCCGCCGATCGATCGCTACCTTCCGGCCGCCGACCTGACCGACCTGGTCCGCCGGTACTGGGTGCCGGTCTGGTCGTTGCCGCAGGGTGAGCGGACGGTGCAGCGGGTCCTGCAGTATCCCGTGTGCCTGCTGGTGATCGAGACCGAGACGGCGATGCTCGTCGGACCGAGTTCGGGGCTGGCGGTCCGCGAGTTGCATGGTTCCGGCTGGGCCTTCGGAGTCCTGCTCCAGCCTGCGGCGGGAGCGTTGTTGCTCGGTGGGCCGGTAGCGGAGCTGGTCGACTCGGCAACCCCGCTCGCCTCGCTCCCGACGATGGACGGCGCCACCTTGGCCCGCGACATCCGCGCGGTACTGGCAGCTGAACCGGCGGACGAGGAGCGCCAACGAGCCGCCGCGGAGCTGGTCGAGAACCAATTGCGCGCGCTTCTCCCGGTGGACGGCGAAGGCCTGCTGATCAACCGGATCGTCGAGTACACCGAAGGCTCCGGCCAGGTCCGGCGGGTCGCCCAGGTCTGCGCTGAGTTCGGGATCGGCGAACGGACGCTGCAGCGGCTGAGTGCCCGGCGGATCGGGTTGGGGCCCAAGTGGCTGATCCAACGGCGGAGGCTCCACGAGGCGGCGGCGATGCTGCGCCAGCGCAGGACCGGATTCGACCTGGCCGCGGTGGCTGCCGATCTCGGCTACGCGGACCAGGCCCACTTCATCCGTGACTTCCACGCGGTCACGGGGCTGACCCCGGGGCAGTACGCCGCCGAGCCGCGCTAGAACTCCCGCAGCGTCGCCAATGAGGCGCGGGCGGTGAGTGTGATCTCCTCGAACCGGCGGTGCAACACCTCGGACGGCTCCTCCGCACAGCGTCGCTCCAAGGTTGAGAGCAACCGGCCGAGGCGCGCCAACCCGACGGTCTGGGCGCTGCCGGCCAGGGCGTGCGCCAGCCGGGGGAGCGCCCCCGACTCGTCGGCTACCGCCTCGCCGAGCTGGGTCAGGTCGCCCTCGATGGTGTCCAAGAAGGTGCGTCGTGCCCTGCTGAACAGGTCGACGCCGTCCTTGCTCAGGCTACGGAGCTCACGGACCCGGTCCACGGCCAGCAGCGGGGCGAGGTCGTGCGATCCGGTCGTGGTGACCCGCGGTTGATTGCCCCAGAGCTGCAGGGTGGCGGAGAGCTTCTCGCGGTCGATCGGCTTGGCCAGGACTCCGTCCATGCCGGAATCGAAGGCACGTTCCTGTTCGTCGAGCAGGACGCTGGCGGTGAGCGCCACGATCGGCACATGGCGACCGGAACCCGCCTCGTTCTCGCGGGTGATCCGGGTCGTCTCGTAGCCGTCCATCCCGGGCATCCGGCAGTCCATCAGGACCAGGTCGTAGGGGTGGTCGGTCTGGAGCAGGGCGCTGGCCTCGTTGCCGTTGTCGACCACCGCGACCCGGTGGCCCAGCGACTCCACGACACCCGCGGCGACCAACTGGTTCACCGGGTTGTCCTCGACGATGAGGACGAAGAGTGGGCGGGCGGGCTGATCGTCGCCGCGCCCGGTCGGCGCCACCTCGAGGGGTGGATCGCCGAACGCCTGGTGGATCGCACGGGTCAGGGTGTCGCGACGCACGGGTTTGGTGACGGCGGTCAGCACGAGGTCACGTGCCGACTCCTCGCTCTCGGCAGCCGCAGCCGGTACCAGGACGACCATCGCTGCCTGGGCGTCGTGCTCGGCACGACGCGCGATCTCGGCCAACCGGGCACCGGCGAGGTCTCCGTCGACGACGACCAGGCGGCGCGGGCGGCTGGTCGACCAGGTGCCCAACTCGGCATCGAGTCCGGCGATCGTGGGGCGCGCGGTCACCTCGGCGCCGGCTGCTTCGAAGAGGCGGGAGAGGGCTCGCGCAGCGACCGGATGCGGCTCGCTGAGCAACACCGCGGTGTCCTCCAGCCACGGGCGCGGCGGTCGCTTGGTGTCGGCGGCCGGCAGCGGCACGCTCATCGTGAAGCTGCTGCCGACCCCGACCTCGCTGCGCACGCGGATCGAGCCGCCGAGTGTCTCCGCGATCGCCTTGGTGATGGAGAGCCCGAGGCCGGAGCCGTCGTAGTAGCGGGTGGAGGACTGGTCGGACTGGGCGAACGCCTCGAAGACCCAGCCGGTCTCGGCGTTGGCGATGCCGACCCCGGTATCGGAGACCACGATCGAGAGCGCCTCGCCCATCGGGTCCTCAAGGTCGGGGCCGACGGCGATCCGGACGTATCCCTCGTCGGTGAACTTGACCGCGTTCGCGCAGAGGTTGGTGATCGCCTGGGAGAGCAGGTCGGCGTCGCCGATCACTCGTTCCCCGACCGCGCGATCGATGTCGAGGACGAGTTCCAAGCCCTTCTGATAGGCGGTCGGCGCCAACATCGCGACGGCGCCCTCCACCACCGCGCGGATGTCGAACTCCTTGGTCTTGGCGACCAAACGGCCGGAGTCGGCACGGGAGAGGTCGAGGACGGCGTTGACCACGCGGAGCAGGGCGTCACCGGCCTCGCGCATCGCGATCGCCATCCGGAGCTGGCGGTCGTCCAGCGGCGTCTCCAACAGGAGGTCGATCAGCCCGAGCGCACCACTCATCGGGGTTCGGATCTCGTGGCTCATCACCGCGAGCAGCTCTGCCTTCCGTGCCGCGGCGAGGGTCGCCGCGTCGCGTGCTTCGCGCAACGAGTGGGCGGCGTGCTCCCGTTCGGCCACGCTGGCCAGCAGGGCGGCCAGCTGGTTGAGCACGTTGACCGTCTGTTCGTCGAGGCCGTCCGGGTCGTCGACCTTGAACTGCAGCACGGCGACCGCTTCGGAGTTCAGGACGACCGGAACCCCAGCCAGGGTGCGGCGCTCGGTGCCTTCGCTGATCGGGACCGCGGTGACCTGCGCGCTCTCCTGAACGCTGGCGAGGAGCTGTTCGGACGCCTCGGAGCCGACGGTGGTGGGCTCCGTGTCGGGGTCACGTCGGGGGAGGGGCATCGGCACGGTGACGTCTGCGGCCATCCAACCGGCGAGCAGGTGCGCGGTGACCGGCTCCCAGTAGGTGTGTTGGATGACGGCGCGGACAGTGAGCTCGATGACCTCGGCCAGCGTCGCCGTCTGGACGGCTCCTTCGGCGACGGTCTGCATCAGGATCAGCCGCTCTTGTGCCTCGGCGGCCAAGGTCGCGGCGCGGCGTAGCTCGGTGATGTCCTGGGCGGTGCCGCAGAGCCGGACCAGGTTGCCCTGCGCGTCGAATTCGGCATCGGCGACCTCACGGATCCAGCGGACGCCGCCCTCGGGCAGCAGCAGCCGCCCCTCCCACTCGATGTGCGGTTGACCGGCGAAGGCGCTGGCCACCGCAGCTTCCATCGCGACCCTGTCCTCGGGGTGGATCAGGCGTTGCGAGTCCTCGACGCTGGGCGAGCTCCCCGGGTCGACCCGGTAGAGCCGGTAGAGCTCTTCGGACCACCAGATCTCGTCCGCGGCCGGATACCAGTACCAGCTCCCGACATGCGCGATCTGCTGCGCTTCGACCATCAGATCGACCTGGCGCAACAGGTGTGCGGTCCGGCTCCCCGGTGTCAGCAGGTGGTAGGCGGTGCTCTCCAGTGCGCCGTCGGCACCGAACCGGGGCTGCTCGCGGGCCTCCATCAGGCTGACGCCGGTGGGGGTGTCCAGCAGCAGGTGGAGCCAACGCTCGTCTGCGTCGCTGTCCGCCCGGCTGGTGTCGAGGACGGTGATCAGGTCTTCGACCTTCTGGCCGTCAGCCGCGACGCCGTCGAGGCCGAGCAGTTCGCAGACCGCGGGTGAGACCGACACCGTAGCTCCCGAGGTGTCGACGATCCAGACGGCGTGGGGAGTGTCGGAGCTCTCCGCCCACTCGACCGTCTTCGCCACGGTTCGCACCCTACAAGCGTTTTGGCGCGCTGCGCTTCTGGTTGGTCTAACTACCGAAGGCTCGGTACGGCCCTGTTTCGCTTTTGTTGTCGGGGGACAAATTCCGGCGTCGATTTCGTCTTCGCGTAATGTGGACCGAGCTCCGGCGTCGGCGCACCCTTGCTCACCGTTTGAGAGCGGTCAACGCAGCCTCGGCAGCGCGGAAACCTCCCATCCCGTGGACGCCGGCGCCGGGCGGCGTCGCCGATGAACACAGGTAGACGCCGGGGATGCCCAGGGAGTACGGGTTCATCCCGACCCGGGGACGGAAGACGATCTGTCTGGCGTCGTTCGCGCCGGCACCGATGTCGCCGCCGACGTAGTTGGCGTTGTACTCCTCCCACTGCGCCGGGCTCCGGGTCGTCACCGCCACGATCTGGTCGCGGAAGCCAGGGGCGAACCGTTCGATCTGGTTGATCACCGCGTCGGTGGCGTCGCCGGTGTATCCGTGCGGCACGTGTGCGTAGGCGTAGATCGGGTTGATCGAACCCTGCGACCGGGACGGGTCGATCAGGTACTGCTGGCCGAGCAGCACGAACGGCTGCTCCGGCATCGCGCCGTGCGTGGTGCTCGCCTCGATCGCCGCGATCTGACGCGCCGAGCCCCCCAGGTGCAGGGTGCCGGCGCGGCGGCAGTCCGGGTTGGTCCACGCGATGTCACCCTCGATCGCGAGGTCGACCTTGTAGGCGGCCGGCCCGTAGCGGTAGCGGGTCAGGCTGGACCTGATCCGGGAGGGGAGTTGGTCGCCGAGGATCTGCAGGGCACCGGCGGGGGCGGTGTCCAGCAGGACGATGTCGGGCTTGGCGCCGACGATCTCCGGCAGTTGGTCCAGCGAAGTGATCCGCAGCCCGGTCTGCACCGTGCCGCCGAGTGCGGACAGCTCCGCGATCAGGGCCCGGGTGATCGCCTCGCTGCCCCCCGCGGCCACCGGCCAGCCCACGGCGTGCGCGGCGCCGGTCAACATCAACCCGACCGAGGTGGACAGTGGGGTGTCGAGCCGGCCGAAGGCATGCGCGGCGACGCCGGTGAAGAGTGCCTTCGCGGGTTCGTCGCTGAACCGCGCACTACTCCACGTGGCGGGCAGGATCGCCTTCATCCCGAACCTACCCAGCGCGAACGGATGCTTCGGAACGTGCAGGATCGGCTGGAAGATCTCGTCGATCAGGTTGTCGAAGTTCCGCACGATCGGTTTGAAGATCCGCTTCCACCGGTTCGCGTCGACCCCGAGGCTGGCGCGGGTCAACGCCCAGTCGCGGGCCGCGACACCGGCCCGACCGTCGTCGAGCGGGTGGGCCAGATCGATCTCCGGCCACAGCCACTCCAGGCCGTGCCGCTCCAACTCGAGCGAGGCGAAGAACGGTGAGGCGACCCCGGTCGGGTGGAACGCGGCACAGTCGTCGTGCAGTACCCCGGGGACGGTCAGCTCGCTGGTCCGGGTGCCGCCGCCGGGGCGCTGATGCGCCTCGACGACCTTGACCTCGACCCCCGCCTGGGCCAGCCGGATCGCTCCGGCCAGCCCGTTCGGGCCGCTGCCGACTACGACTGCAGTTGTCACGAAACAGGTTCCTTGCCGCCGGTGAGGGTGTGCTGGCGACGGTACCCGTCCGCCGTCCAGGCGACGTCGAGCGGGATCGGCCCGTTCGGCAGCCAGGGCTGTTCACGCACGCAGTCCGAGACGCTCCACGAGCCACGTTCGACGACGCCCAACGCGGCGTCGATCACCCGGTACTCCTGCGGGCGGCCGGTCCACGGCACCGCCTGGGACTCGCAGAACGCGACCACCAGGTCGCCGGGCTCCAGGTTGAGGCGGCGTTGGATGGCAGCGATCAGACGCTCGTCGTGCAGGTGCCCGTCGCCGAAGTTCCAACCCAGCATCGTGGTGCAGACGAACTCGCCCTCGCGCACGGTGCGCGACTCGATGTCGTCGAGGTGGCTGTAGAGCACGGAGAAGAGGCCACGGCCCTGGCTGTGCATGGAGCGCCAGGCCAGCGCCTTCTGCATCATCATCTCGGCGTCGTCGGGGGCGTAGGGCATCGGCTGCATCCGCTGCAACTGCTTCACCTGGCTCTCGACCATCGGCAGCTCGGCGAGGCGGTCCTCGATGCCGGGCTTCAGCGCCCAGACGGCGGAGGCCCAGTTACCGGCGTACTGCCGCATCGAGGGCAGGAACGAGACCAGGTCGGGACGGAGGTTGCCCAGGATCGGTCCGAACATCAGCAGCGCGAAGATCGGCAGCAGGAGTAGCGGCTCGGAGAACTCCCAGATGTTGTAGACCGAAGCGTCGAAGCCGTCCCCGAAGCCGCCCCACAGGACGAGGGCGATGTAGCCGAAGTAGACGTTCCACTCCAACGGCACCGCGAGCGGGAAGGTCGAGGTGATGTAGATGTGGAAGATCAGCATCGCGACCGCGCCGATCAGTGCGACGGTGTTGTTGGTGGTCAGCAGCAGCACGATCGGGATCACCACCTCGACCGTCGTCCCGCCGATGTGGGCCATGAACCAGGCCAGCTTGCTGGGCCGGAGGTCGTCGGGGGCGTTGCGGTAGTGCAGGCGCTTGAGCACGTTGAGTTGGCCGGGGGAGTTGGAGACCATCGGTGGCACCACGTTGATGAAGTGCTCGCCGAACTTGGAGACACCGGCACCGATCCAGACGATGCAGATGATGACCTTGAAGGCGACGACGAGGTTGATGAAGTCCGCGGCGCTCGCGTTGTCGCTCATCACGATCCAGCCGAGCGTGGCCGAGAAGAGCATGATCGGCAGGTACTGCTCGGAGCGCGCGGCCAGGAAGATCACCTTGTCGCGCAGACCCATCAGCGGCATCAGGATCAGGATCGGCAGGAACGCCGACGGCGGCACGAGCTCCTGGGGGCCGGTGCCGGCCGGCAGGAACTGGACCGGCTCGGCCGAGATGGCCAAGGGGTAGATCAGTGCAGCGAGCACCGCCAGGTAGAGCAGGACGTCGCCGATGGTCCGCTCGTCGCCGCCGGTGAACGGCACCCGGCGACCCCAGGGCGCCATCCGCAGGGTTCCCGGGCGCAGCCAGTACCGGATGTTGCCGGTCATCGGCCGGAAGTGGCCGCAGAGCGGGCCCCAGGTCCCGCCGAGGCCGACCACCTCGAGCAGCATCAACCAGATCGCCAGCTTCTGATAGACGACCACGTTGTCGAACCAGGTGCCCGGCTCGGTGAAGTGCACGTACTCGGTGGTCGCTGAGGTGATCGCCAGACCGACCGCGAAATAGAGCCCGAGCATCTTGAGGATGTAGACCACGTGCAGCATTCGCGGGGTACCGAAGCCGTCCTCGACCCAGTGGGTGGAGAGGATCCGGATCCGTTCGCGCAGCGGCAGGGTGACGAACTCAGCCGGTGGCACCGGCGGGGTCGAGGGGTTGATGAATCCCATCTCAGGCCTCCTTGGCACCGACAGCGGCGAGCTGACGACGCAATGTGGGTTTGTCGATCTTTCCGACCGGGTTCTTGGGAAGTGCGTCGAGTACGTGGATCTCGACCGGGAGCTTGACCTTGGTGAGGTGCTGGCGGCTGTGCGCCAGGACGGCGTCGACGTCGAGCGGCGCACCCGCCGCGGCGGAGATGAAGGCGACCGGGACCTCGCCGTAGACCGGGTCGGAGCCGCCGACCACGGCTGCCTCCAGCACACCCGGGGCTCCGTGCAGGACGTTCTCGATCTCCTTGGGGTAGAGGTTCTCGCCGCCTCGGATGATCAGGTCCTTGATCCGGTCGACGATCCGGAGGTAGCCGTCCTCGTCGAGGACCCCGACGTCACCGGTGCGCAGCCAGCCGTCGACCAGGGTCTCGGCGGTCGCCTCGGGACGGTTCAGATAGCCGCGCATCACGTTGGCGCCGCGGATCACCACCTCGCCGCGCTCGCCGGTCGGTACTCCGGCGCCGTCCGGGCCGACCACGGCGACCTCCTGCCCGGGGAGGGCGACGCCGACCGTGCCGGGCTTGCGGACGCCGCGGACCGGGTTGCAGGTGGAGGCGCAGGTGCCCTCGGAGAGGCCGTAGCCCTCGATCATCCCGAACCCGAATCGCGCCTCGACCGCGGCCAAGAGGTCCGGGGGAGCCGGGGCGGCGCCGCAGATCGCGAACCGCAGCGAGCCGACGTCCGGGGTGATCTCGGCGGGCAGTGCGACCAGGTGCGAGTAGATGGTGGGGACCGCGGAGAAGTAGGTGGGCCGCAGGGTCTCCACGGAGGTGAGGAACTCGACCGGGTGGAACCGTTCCAGCACCGAAAGCTGAGCACCGACCGAGAGCGGGGTCAGGAAGCTGACGCAGATCGCGTTGACGTGGAAGAGCGGCAGCACCAGCAGACAGTGGTCGGTGGCGCTGATCGTGATCGCCGCACCCATGCTGGCCACCATCGCGTCGAGGTTGGCGTGGTCCAACATCACGCCCTTCGGTCGGCCGGTCGATCCGCTCGTGTAGACCAGGAGGGCCAGGTCGGCGGGGTCGGTCTTGGCCGCCGGCGGCGTCGTCGTCGAGGTGACGGCGAGGTCGTCGACGTGCAGCGGGACGACGGAGCCTAGGTCGAGGGTGGTGTCGGCGCAGACGACCAGCATCGCGCCGGAGTCGGTGATCTGGTACCCGGCCTCGGAGGCGGTGAAGGTGGGGTTGATCGGGGTGGCGGCGGCGCCGAGGCGCCAGGCGGCCATCACCGTGATCAGGAGTTCGACCCGGTTGGGGAGCATCGTCGCCACCACCGAGCCGGGGCCGACCCCGAGCGCCGCGAACTGTTCGGCAGCCGCGTCCACGCGGTCGGCGAACTGGTCGTAGGTCAGTTCGACGCGGGCGTCGCGGACGCAGGGACGTTCGTTGAAGGCGGCCGGACGGCGCCAGGGGAGGTAGGACATCGACATCGGGTGGGCTCCTGCAAGAAGGAAGGACGATGCGCTGACCGTAGGACGTAGATCACACTTCGTTCTTGGTCCCGGAGCACAAAGTCGGACCGCAGTTCAGGTTCGCGAACTGAAGCCGTCGAACCGGATCGACGTGGCATGATGGTGTGATGACCGTCACTGGGTTGTGTCGGTAACCCAATTGCCCAGGAGGAGCGGGTGACGGACGCCGAACGCGAGCTGCATCAGATCGCGGTGGTGATGTCGGAGCAGGGCGGCAGACTCGTCGACTACTTGGTGGACAGTTTCCGGACGCTGATCCCGGAGCTCCCCAGCGACCTGGTCCTGGTGGAGATGTTGGAGGGCAGTACCGGCTCCAACCTGGAGATGCTGGCCCACGTCTTCCGTGGACACGTGCCGATCGTCGAGGTCCAGGCGCCGGCCGCCGCCGTCGAATACGCCCGCAGGCTGGCGCAGCGGGGGACGCCGCCCAGCGCGTTGCTCCGCGCCTACCGTCTCGGGCAGCAGTTGGTATTGCGCTGGACGGGCGAGCAGTTGGCCCTGCGCCAGACGCCGCCGGCCGTCGCGCTGGCCACCAGCCAGCTGCTGATGGAGGTCTCCTTCCAGTACATCGACCGGGTCTCGGAGTCGGTGATGGGCGCCTACCAGGACGAGCGGGAACGGTGGCTGGCCAACCGGAGCGCCGTCCAGCGGGAGATGGTCGAGACCCTGCTTCGCGACGACCACGTGGACCTGGTCGCCGCCGAGGCGGCGATCGGCTACCGGCTCCGGCAGCAGCACGTCGCTCTGATCCTGTGGGCCGAGGCGGGCGACGTCGGGATGGCCAACGGCGAACGGCTGGTGGCTCGGATCGCGCAGAAGATCGGGTCGACCACCCGTCCGCTCTACGTACCCCGCGACCGCCAGACGGCGTGGTGCTGGCTCGCGGTGAACCGGCCGGGCGACGTCGACCAGGCCGCGATCGAGGAGTCGTTGCGGGGCAACGACGGGGTCTATGTCGCCGTCGGCTCTCCGGAGTCCGGGGCACCCGGTTTCCGGGCCACCCACCTGGGCGCGCTCGCCGCGTACCGCGTCGCGACGCTAGGACAGCGTCAGCAGCCGGTGATCTCGTACGGCGACCAGGAGGTCCGCGCCGCCGCGATGCTCGTCCACGACCTCCCGAGCGCGCGCCGGATGGTGGCCCGCACTCTGGGCGGGCTGGCCGAACCGAACCGGGGCGCGGCGCGGATGCGGGAGACCCTGCTCGCGTTCATCCAGGATCGGGAGAGCTACGTGGCGACCGCAGCCCGCCTGCACCTGCACAAGAACACCGTCAAGTACCGGGTCGACCGGGCACTGGAGGCGAGGGGCAAGCCGCTGCAGACCGAACGCCTCGACCTCGAGCTGGCGTTGATCGGCTGTGCCTGGCTGGGGCCGGAACTCCTTGCTTGACAACCGTCTCGCCGGTCAGCCTCCTGACGGAGCCGTCCCAGCTCCCCTCTAGCATTCAAGGCATGGCTGACGAGAAGATCGTGCTCGTCGACGGGGCCCGTACCCCGGTCGGCAGCTTCGGAGGAATGTTCAAGGACGTACCCGGCTTCGAGCTGGGTGCGGCGGCAACCGTGGAGGCGCTCAAGCGCTCCGGCGTCGAGGGAAGTGACGTCGACGAGGTCGTGATGGGCTGCATCGGCCAGGTCGGCCCGGACGCCTACAACGCCCGACGGGTCGCGGTCACCGCCGGCCTGCCGAAGAACGTTCCCGCCTACACCGTCAACCGGCTCTGCGGTTCGGGCCTGCAGGCGATCTGGTCGGCTGCGATGCAGATGCGCTGGGGTGGCGCCGACATCACCGTTGCCGGTGGTGACGAGTCGATGACCCGGATGCCTTTCTACGACTTCGGTGCCCGCAACGGGTACAAGCTCGGCAACCGCGAGCTGCTCGACGGCACCGTGCTGATGCTCACCGACCCGTTCCACAACACCCACATGGGTGTCACGGCCGAGAACGTGGCCAACAAGTACGGCGTCTCCCGCACCGAGCAGGACGAGTTCGCCGTCGAATCCCAGCGCCGCGCCGCGACCGCCGAGGCTAAGGCCGCCTTCGCCGAGGAGATCGTCGCGTTCGAGGTCGGCGGCCGCAAGCCGTTCACCGCGACCACCGACGAGCACCCCAAGCCCGAGACCACCGTGGAGACCCTGGCCAAGCTGCGGCCGGCCTTCGTCAAGGACGGGTCGGTCACCGCTGGCAACGCCTCCGGGATCAACGACGGCGCCGCCGCCGTCGTCCTGGCCCGTGAGTCGGTCGCCGCCGAGCGCGGCCTGACGGGTCTGGTCAGCCTCGAGTCCGTGGCCACCGCCGCGATGGAGCCCGAGCTGATGGGCTACGCCCCGGTGCTGGCGCTGAAGAAGCTCTTCGCGCAGACCGGCCTGGCGCCGTCCGACATCGGCACCATCGAGCTCAACGAGGCGTTCGCCTCCCAGGCCATCGCGGTGATCCGGGACGCCGAGCTCGACGCGACCAAGGTGAACCCCTACGGCGGTGCGATCGCGCTCGGCCACCCGGTCGGTGCGACCGGCGCGATCCTCTCGGTGCGTGCGGCCAAGACGATGGTCCGCAACGACCTCGAGTACGGCATCGTCACCATGTGCATCGGCGGCGGCCAGGCTCTTGCCGCCCTCTACAAGCGGATCTGAGGCCGGCATGTCTGAGAACCTGGTGAACTACTCCGTCGCTGACGGCGTTGCCCACATCGAGCTGAACCGTCCCGCGGTCTCCAACTCGATCGACCTGCCGACCGCGCTCGCGCTCGACGCCGCGGTCGAGGCCGCCGGTGCCGACGACGCGGTCCGCGCCGTCCTGCTGACCGGTGCCGGCAAGCGGTTCTGCGCCGGTGGCGACGTGGCTTCCATGGTCGCCGCCGAGGACCAGGCCGCCTTCCTGCTGGAGCTTGCCGAAGCCCTCGATCTGGCTGCGCGGAAGCTCGACGGGCTGGCCAAGCCGGTCGTCTGCGCCGTCCAGGGCGCGGTCGCCGGCGCCGGCAACTCGGTGATGCTGGCGGCTGACGTGATCGTGGCTGCGGCCTCGACCAAGTTCGTGATCGCCTACCCGGGTGTCGGACTGACGCCGGACATCGGTGCCTCCTGGCTGCTGCCGCGTGCGGTCGGCCAGGTCCGGGCACTGGAGTACGCGTTGACCGGCAAGCAGCTCACTGCCGCCGAGGCGCGCGAATGGGGCCTGGTGACCACGGTCGTCGACGACGAGGTGGTCATCGACGAGGCGCGCGTACTCGCCGTCAAGCTGGCAGCCGGCCCGGTCTTCGCGCTCGGCCAGGCCCGCAAGCTGATCCGCGGTTCGTGGGAGAAGACCCGCGAGCAGGCGGGTGCCGACGAGGCCCGCACCATCGCCGAGGCGGTACAGACCGAGGACGCCCAGCAGCGACTGGCCGCCTTCACCAAGAAGTGACGAGGCGTCGATGACGTCTCCGGCCCCGATCACCCCGCGCTACGACGCGGTGGTGGTCGGGGCCGGCATCGTTGGGCTGGCTGTGGCCCGCGAACTGCTGCACCGCCGTCCGGACAGCCGGATCGTGGTGGTCGAGCAGGCGGCCGACGTCGCGGCCCACCAGACCGGACACAACTCCGGCGTGATCCACGGCGGTATCTACTACCAGCCGGGCTCGTTGAAGGCACGGCTCTGTGTCGAGGGCGCGCGGTTGATGTACGACTACTGCGCCGAGCACAAGATTCCGCACGAGCGCTCCGGCAAGCTGATCGTGGCCCGCGATGCCCAGGAACTGGGACGGCTCGACGAGTTGGAACGTCGCGGCCTGGCCAACCAGGTGCCCGGGCTACGGCGGATCGACGGTGCTGAGATCGCCGAGATCGAGCCGCACGCGGTCGGCGCCGCAGCGCTGCACGCCCCGAACACCGGGATCGTCGACTATGCGCAGGTGGCCCGCGCGATCCGTGCCGAACTGGAGGGTCAGGGCGTCGAGTTCCGATTCGGCGAACAGGTCCGTGAGGTCGACGAGACCGGTGGGGTCCGGACGGCGACAGCGCGCCTGCGCGCCGATCGGGTGGTGGTCTGCGCGGGGCTCTGGGCCGACCGGCTGGCCCGCTCGTGTGGGGCGGAGGCGAATCCGCGGATCGTCCCCTTCCGGGGCGCCTATCTGCGTCTCGCGCGGACCGAGAATCCGGTGGTGCGCGGGATGATCTATCCGGTCCCCGACCCGGACCTTCCGTTCCTGGGTGTCCATCTGACCCGGCACCTCGACGGACTGGTCTCGCTCGGCCCGACCGCGATGCTGGTCGGCGCCCGCGACGCCTACCGGCTGGGGCGGGTGCGGGGGCGGGATCTCGCCGAGACGTTGAGCTGGCCCGGCACCTGGCGAGTGGCTCGGCAGTACTGGCGGACCGGGCTGGGGGAGATCGCGACCGCGGCCAGCCGCCGCAGGTTCGTGGCGGCTGCCGCGGAGTACGTGCCGGGACTCGGTGTCGGAGATCTCGAC
This sequence comes from Nocardioides sp. Bht2, assembly GCF_047308515.1. NCBI lineage: Bacteria > Bacillati > Actinomycetota > Actinomycetes > Propionibacteriales > Nocardioidaceae > Nocardioides > Nocardioides sp. Bht2. The sequence goes on along the minus strand of NZ_JBLBWI010000001.1, from coordinate 218,186 downwards.
GGCACCGTCCATGCCGGCGTCAGAGCCCAGGCGGTGGACCGTGACGGAACCCTGGTCGACGACTTCGTGATCTCCGAGCACGGCGTCACCGGTTTCGTGCGCAACGCGCCGTCTCCGGCCGCGACGTCGGCCTTCGCGCTGGCCCGGGAGCTTGTCGACCGGCTCGGCTGAGGCCGCCTCCGGTCAGGCCGGGGGCTCCGAGGGGGTGTCGCCGTGACCGGAGGTACCGGAACTCGGGGCCTGATCCTTCTCGGTGTCGAGTTCGGTGACCTCCTCGGGGGTGACGTCGTCGAGTGCCGGGTTCTGGTCCGGATCGGGGTCGCGGCCGATGACGTCCTCGTTGTTCGCGCCGGGTGTCGAGTCGGGCAGCGCGTCGACGCCACCGGGGGCGAGGTCGGGGTCGATGGCGCGGGGCGCCGGCGGCGGGCTGGTCGCGCCGTCGGGCAGGTTGGGTTCTTCCGGCATGGTCACCACTTCCGAGTCGTGGTCGTCGGCCGTCCTGCGGCCCTGACTCCTGCATTGAAGGCAGGTGGTCCCAGGGTTTTCAAGGGCCGGGAACGCAGAGCGGGCGGTCACCCGCACCGGTGACCGCCCGCTCTCAGTGGCCGTGGCTCACTTGATGTCGTCGTTCTTGCCGTCCAGCTTGTCGAGGGCGTCCTTCGCCTTCTCGGCCGCCTTGTCGACCTTGTCGCCGAGCTTGCCGCCGCTCTTCTCGTTCACGAATCCAGCTGCCTTGTCGATGCCGTCGGAGATCTTGTCGCCGTGCTTGTCGACGGCGTCGGTCGCCTTCTCCTTGATCTCGGACGACTTGCCCTTCAGCTTGTCCAGAAAGCTCACGAGTCTTCCCCTCTTCCGCGATGAGTTGGTTGCGCCGCACTCGTCGCGGCGCGTGACACTTCGTTTGGAACACTAGCCCCCATGACCCCCGCCCCAACACCTCAACCGGAGCCGACCTTCGAAGCGGTGCCGAGCCTGGTGGTGGCCGTGGTCGGCGCAACGGCGGCGGGCAAGACGGGGCTGTCGCTGGAACTTGCGGAGCGGCTCGGCGGAGAGATCGTCAACACGGACGCTATGCAGGTCTATCGGGGCATGGACATCGGCACCGCGAAGCTGCCGGTCGCGGAGCGGCAAGGCATTCCGCATCACCTGCTGGATCTGATGGAGATCACCGAACAGGCGTCGGTCGCGGACTTCCAACAGTTGGCTCGCGCCACGATCACCGAGATCCAGAGCCGGGGACGGGTACCGATCCTGGTCGGGGGATCCGCGCTCTACACCCGGGCGGTGCTCGACCAGTTCGAGTTCCCGGGCACCGACCCCGAGGTCCGCGCGCGCTGGGAGGCCCGGCTGGAGGCCGAGGGTTCCGGGGTGCTGCACCGAGAGCTGGCGGTGCTGGATCCCCTTGCCGCACAGAGCATCCTCGCCTCCAACGGGCGGCGCGTCGTGCGGGCGCTCGAAGTGGTCGAGCTGACCGGGCGCCCCTACTCGGCGACCCTGCCCCGCCTCGAGTACGCGATGCCTGGCGCGGTCCAGGTCGGGGTCGAGATCGACCGGCCACGGTTGGACGCGCGGATCGTCGCTCGGGTCGACCAGATGTTCGCCGACGGTTTCGTCGCCGAGGTGGAGGGTCTGGTGGCGCGCGGCCTGGCCGCAACGCCGACCGCTTCGCGCGCGATCGGGTACCCCGAGGTGATGGCCCACCTGCGTGGCGAGCTCACCGAGGTCCAGGCCCGGGAACGGACCGTGATCGCGACCCGCCGGTTCGCTCGGCGTCAGGACCAGTGGTTCACCAAGGACCCCCGGATCAACTGGTTCGCCTGGGACGCCGACGACCTCGCCGACCAGGTGCTGGCGCGGTTGGTCGGAGCTTGAGCGGGCAACACCGGGCTGCGAAGTGAGCAAGAACGGTCGGGCGCGGACAGCGGCGGGCCGGGCAGACTTGCCCCATGGGAAGAGACCGGCTCCGCGAACTCCTTGACGCGGCGCTAGGCGAGGCCGACGGATCGCTGCCGGCGATGGCCGGTCGGGCCAACTCCTCGCCGTTCCACTTCGCACGTCAGATCTCGCGTGGGGCCAGGGAGGCTCCCGTCGCGCTGCGCCGCCGAGTGATGTTGGAGCGTGCTCGATGGCGGTTGACCGAGGGGGCCTCGGTCACCGAGGTGGCCCTCGAGGCGGGCTATGAGTCGACCGACGGCTTCGCCCGGGCGTTCGCGCGGGCGTGGGGACACCCGCCATCCGCAACACCGAAGGCGGACGGGGCGGCTCGCTACGACGCGCAGTGGCTGTCGGCGCCGAACGGGATCCACTTCCACCCACCCTTCAACCTCTGGCTCAGCCAGCAGGACACGGAGCTGGTCGAGATGCCGGTCACGATGCACCTGATCCACCATGACCTCGACGACACCCGGACGCTGCTGCTCGCGTCCGCTGATCTCGACCCGGACCAGCTCGACGCTGTCGGACTGCCCGGGATGCGGGTGCTGGCCTTCAACGGCGCGGAGGAGTCGTTGCGTCGCGTGTTGGGCAATCTCGTGCACAGTAAGGAGATCTGGCTCGCCGCGTTACAGGGCCATGCCCACCCCGGGGATGCCGACGAGTCGCCGTCGGGCCTGTTACGTCGTCACGATCAGGTGGCGGCGGCGTGGTCCGCGCAGGTCCGCGAGATCGAGCGTCGGGGTGCCTGGAACGACCAGTTCGTGGACGCCCTCTGCGAGCCGCCGGAGAGCTTCGTGGTGAGCAGCGTGATGGCGCACGTGCTCACCCACTCCGCGCAGCGGCGTGGGTTGGTCCGGCACCTGCTGCGCCAGCACGGGGTGAGGATCGACGACGGGGACCCGATCAACTGGCTGCGCGAGGGCAGCCGCTATCAGGAGGAACGATGACCAGGACCAGCTACTTCGTGGCCAGCACGGTGGACGGCTTCATCGCGACGCCCGACGACGGGTTGGACTGGTTGGTGACCCGCGACCAGGGCGCTGACGCGGGTGGAACTTTGGGCTACGAGGCCTTCATCGCCCAGGTCGGTGCGATCGCGATGGGCGCCGCCACCTATGAGTGGCTGCTCCGCCACCACGGCGACGAGCCGTGGTTCTATAGCCAGCCCTGTTGGGTCTTCACCCACCGCGACCTGCCGCTGCGCGAGGGCGCCGACCTCCGGCTCACGCAGTCCCCGGTCGCCGAGGTCCACGCCGAGATGGCGGCAGCCGCTGGTGAGAAGAACATCTGGATCGTCGGCGGCGGGGAGTTGGTGGCCCAGTTCCATGACGCCGGTCTGCTCGACGAGGTGCTCATCTCGGTTGCCCCGTTGACGATCGGCGCAGGCAAGCCGTTACTGCCCCGGCACGTCGAACTCGCCGTGGTCGAGTCACGTGTCGCAGGGGAGTTCGTGGTGACCCGCTACCGCACGGTCCGTTGATCGAGCCAGCGCCGTTGATCGAGCCAGCGCCGTTGATCGAGCCAGCCCCGTTGATCGAGCTTGTCGAGATCACTTTGCGTGGTCTCGACAGGCTCGACCACCGGGTGTGGGTGGTCTCGACAGGCTCGACCACCGGGGGTGTGGGTGGTCTCGACAGGCTCGACCACCGGGTGTGCGAGGTCAGTCGCCGGTTCCTTCGAGAGCTTCGCGGTGCAGGGCGCTGATCCTTTCGTAGCCGGGACCGTTGGTACGCAGACCGGCGACCTCGTCATCGGTGAGTTCGCGGCGCACCTTGGCCGGGACCCCGGCGACCAGGCTGCGGGGCGGGATCACCATGCCCTGTGGGATCAGGGCGCCACCGGCGATCAGCGACTCGGCGCCGACATGGGCACCGTTCATCACCGTGGCGTTCATCCCGATCAGCGAATAGTCGTCGACCCGGGCGCCGTGCACGACTGCGGCGTGCCCCACGGTCACCCCTGCGCCGATCACGATGGGGAAGCCCCGGTCGACGTGGAAGACCGCGTTGTCCTGGACGTTCGAGCCATCGCCGATGGTGATCGAGTCGAACTCCGCGCGCAGTACCGCGCCGTAGAAGACCGAGCAGCGGGCCCCGATCGTCACGTCGCCGACCAACGTGGCGTTGGGGGCGACCCAGGCGGACTCGTCGACTGAGGGGGACAGATCACCCAGGGAAAGCTGCATGGCGACGTAGCCTACGAAGGGTGACTTGGACGCCGATCACCGACCTCGACCAACTCGTCTCCATCGTGGGCGAGCCGATCCCGCGGGTGCGGGACAAGGTCCGCAGTGCCCTGCACCCGTTGGACCAGGCCTGGTTGGCGGCGTCCCCGTTCTGCGTCCTGGCGACCTCCGACGCCGAGGGGCGGTGCGACGCCTCGCCGAAGGGTGACCCTGCCGGGCAGCTCGCTCACGCTTTGGACGCGCAGACCGTGGTGCTCGCCGAGCGGCCGGGCAACCGTCGCGTCGACGGCTACCGCAACATCTTGGAGAACCCCCAGGTCGGTCTGAACTTCTTCATCCCGGGTCGGGGCGACACGTTGCGGGTCAACGGCCGCGCGACACTGGTGGCGGACGCGCCGTTCTTCGACGACCTCGCCGTGCAGGGCAAACGGCCGATCCTGGCGTTGGTGGTCGAGGTCGAGGAGGTCTTCCACCACTGTGCGAAGGCCTTCCTCCGGTCCGGTCTCTGGGAGCCCGAGACGTGGGCCCCCGAAGCGGTGGTGCCGTCGCGGCCCGAGATCGCGCAGCTGCTGGACCGCAACGACCTGACGCTGGCCGAACTGCGGGAGTACTACGGGGACCAGTACCGCAATCACCTGTACTGACCGTCCGCCTCCTCTCAGGATGGGGTCGCGCGCGGCGAGTGCGTTGCGAACGAGTGAGAGAATGGCTCGGTGAGCTACCCCTTCGCTATCGGCCATGGCACGGAGAACGACTTCGTGCTGCTGCCCGACCACGACGGCTCGGTGCACGGCGACCTGCCTGCCGAGCGGGTCGCTGCGCTCTGCGAGCGCCGCGCCGGGCTGGGCGGCGATGGGGTGATCCGGGTGATCCGGACGGCGGCGCTCGGCTTCGACCATGACGCCGAATGGTTCATGGACTACCGCAACAGCGACGGCTCGATCGCCGAGATGTGCGGTAACGGGGTCCGCGTCTTCGGTCGTTACCTCGCCGACGAGGGCCTCGTCTCCACCACCGAACCGGTCCCGGTCGGCACCCGCGACGGTGTCAAGGTGATCACCTTCGAGGCGGACGGTGAGATCACCGTCGACATGGGCACTCCGCAGATCTTCGGTCAGAGCCTGGTCGCGGTCGACTCACAGAAGTGGCCGGCGCTCCACGTCGACATGGGCAACCCGCACGCGGTCGCCTTCGTCGAGGATCTCCTCGACGCCGGCAGCCTGCTGACCGAGCCCGACTACGACACCACCGTCTACCCGCACGGCGTCAACATCGAGTTCGTCGCCCGCCGCGGCCCGGGCCATGTCGCCTTCCGCGTCCACGAACGCGGCTCGGGGGAGACCCGCTCCTGCGGCACCGGGGCCTGCGCCGTCCTGGTCGCTGCCGCCCTGGACGACGGCGTCGTTGCGCCGCCGTCGGAGGCGGTCCGGTACGAGGTCGACGTGCCCGGCGGCCGGTTGCACCTCACCTGGTTGCCGAACGGTCATGTGCTGTTGGGCGGCCCTGCCGTGATCGTGGCGCACGGGACCACCGATCTCTGAGGTTTGAACCTGGCGCTCAGCGGAGAAGAACTCCTCGCGATCACGATTCTCCGAGGAGCCCCATGACTGAGCAGCCGCCGACTGGCGAAGAACCCACCCGGATCGGCAACGGCCCGCAGCAGCCTCCGGTCCCGCCGCCGGGACAGCCCGGTGGTTGGACCCCGCCGTCCGGCCCGCCGGCCCCGCAGTGGGGGCCGCCCGGCGCCCAGCCGCCCGGCCAGCCGCCGTACGGTCAGCCTGCCTACGGGCAGCAGCCTCCCTACGGACAGCCGCAGCAGCCGCAGCAGCCTGGTCAGTGGGGCCCGCCGCAGCAGCCGGCCAACCCGTACGAAGGCGGCTACGCCCAGCCCGGTGGCCCCGGTTACGGAGCGGGCCCGGGAGGCCCCGGCGGACCGAGCGGCCCGCAGGGCGGCTGGACGCCGATGTCGGGTGGCCCCGCACCGCGCAAGTCGAAGGTCGGCCTGATCGTCGCTGCCGCCGTTGCGGCGATCGTGCTGATCGGCGGCGGCGTCACCGCCGCGGTGGTGCTCACCGGTGACGACGACAAGGACAGCCAGGCCTCGGAGAAGAGTTCGCAGAGCGACGAGCCCACCGAGGGCACGGAGTCGACCGACCCCGAGACCGACAGCCCCGAGACCGACACCCCCGAGTCCCCGGACCCCGACGCCAGCGGTGAGACGTTCACCCCGACCAGCCTCTTCGACGTCTCCCAGGTCTGCCTGGGCAAGGCGATGGCTGGTGCCACGCCGTTCGACAAGGCGACGGCCAAAGCGTCCGGCTATGTCAACACCCCGGCCAACCCGGAGTACGGCCGGAACATCTCGATCGGCTACGACGAGCCGTGGGACGTCGAGTTCAAGGAGTTCGCCCAGATCAACCTGGTGGTCTGCGTGGACGGCACGCCCAGCACCCGCGTCCAGTCGCTGAAGTGCGAGGCCGAGGTCGACGGCAAGAAGACGAAGTACACCTACGCGCCCTACGACTACACGGTGGTTTTCCGGGAGGCCGCGACCGGCCAGGTCATCCACGAGGCGGGCATCCTGCCGGAGGCCGACGACGACTGCCCGATGTTCGCCTTCATCGTCGACGGCACCTATACCCCGTCGGCCGACTCCACCGCGATCACCGATCAGGTCAAGGCGTTCCTCGCCTCCTGAGCGCGGCACGGATCCAGCGCGCACCTCGCTCGACGAGCCCGGCCCATCCGGCCGGGCTCGTCGGCATTTCTGGTGAACCGTCGATGACCCGGCGAAGTGGCCCCCTTTATGCTGCGGGTCATGGACATCTCTGGAGCAAGTGCAATCGTCACGGGTGGTGCCTCGGGTATCGGCGCCGCTGCCGCCCGTCAGCTCGCTGCGAAGGGCGCCCGCGTTGTGGTCGCCGACCTGAACGCTGAGAAGGGCGAGGCCCTTGCCGCCGAGATCGGTGGCGTCTTCGTCAAGGTCGACGTCACCTCGACCGAGCAGATCCAGGCTGCGATCGACGCTGCCGTCGAGCTCGCGCCGCTGCGCGCGCTGGTCAACTCGGCCGGTATCGGCTGGGCCCAGCGGACCATCGGTCGCGACGGCCAGCCGGAGTCGGCCCACAGCCTCGACGCGTACCGCAAGGTCATCGAGATCAACCTGATCGGCACCTTCGACGCGCTGCGCCTCGCCGCCACCGCGATGAGCCGCAACGAGCCGCTGGAGTCCGGTGAGCGCGGTGCCGTCGTCAACATGGCCTCCGTTGCCGCGTTCGACGGTCAGATCGGTCAGGCCGCCTACTCGTCGTCCAAGGGTGGCGTCGTCGGCCTCACCCTGCCCGCCGCTCGCGACCTCTCGGCCGCCGGCATCCGCGTCAACACCGTCGCCCCGGGCCTGATCGACACCCCGATCTACGGCGAGGGCCCGGAGTCGGAGGCGTTCAAGGCGAAGCTGGGCGAGAGCGTCCTCTTCCCGCACCGTCTCGGTTCGCCGGACGAGCTGGCCTCGATGGTCGTCGAGCTGGTCACCAACTCCTACATGAACGCCGAGGTCGTCCGCGTCGACGGCGGCATCCGGATGCCACCCAAGTGAGCTGACGAGCCGTTCTCGAACGGGGCGGACCGAGCACTCGGTCCGCCCCGTTCCGTGTTCGGGGCCCTCCGCACCGAGCCGCGGACAACCCTCGGGGCGGATAACGGTTAGCCCTCCTCGCCGCCGCGACCTAGGCTGGAGGGCATATGACGAACCAATCTTCTGACTTCTCCCTCGCCGACGAACTCGCCCAGAGCTCGCAGTGGGAGTCTGACGACCTCGACGACGAGTTCGAATCGGGCTATGCCGACGAACTGATCTCGGCCGACGGCCCGGACCCCGAAGAGCTCACCACCGGCGACCAGGACCTCGTCGAGCGCCACCAGTTGCGCCGGGTGGCCGGGCTGCGGACCGAGCTCGAGGACATCACCGAGGTCGAGTACCGGCAGCTCCGCCTGGAGCGCGTCGTGCTCGTCGGCGTGTGGACCTCCGGCACCGTGCAGGACGCCGAGAACTCGATGGCCGAGCTCGCGTTGTTGGCCGAGACCGCCGGCTCCGAGGTGCTGGAGGCGATGTATCAGCGCCGTACCAAGCCGGACCCGGCCACCTACATCGGGCGCGGCAAGGTCGACGGCGTCCGCGAGATCGTCCAGGCCAGCGGCGCGGACACGGTGATCTTCGACGGTGAGCTCGCCCCGTCCCAGCTGCGCAACCTGGAAGACCAGATCAAGGTCAAGTGCGTGGACCGCACCGCGCTGATCCTGGATATCTTCGCCCAGCACGCCAAGTCCAAGGAGGGCCAGGCGCAGGTCGAGTTGGCCCAGCTGCAGTACATGCGTCAGCGGCTCCGTGGTTGGGGTGGAAACCTCTCCCGCCAGGCTGGTGGCCGGGTCGCCGGTGGTGACGGTATCGGTGGCCGTGGTCCCGGTGAGACGAAGATCGAGACCGACCGACGTCGGATCAAGACCAAGATCGCGAAGCTCCGCCGTGAGCTCGCCCAGATGAAGGGCACCCGCGAGACCAAGCGGAACGAGCGCCGTCGCAACGCGGTGCCCTCCATCGTGATCGCCGGATACACCAACGCCGGCAAGTCCTCGCTGCTCAACAAACTCACCGACGCCGGGGTACTGGTCGAGGACGCGCTGTTCGCCACCCTCGACCCGACCACCCGCCGCGCCACGACGCCCGACGGCCGGGTCTACACGATGAGCGACACGGTCGGCTTCGTGCGGCACCTGCCGCACCAGTTGGTCGAGGCGTTCCGCTCCACGCTGGAGGAGGTGGCGGACGCCGACCTGATCCTGCACGTGGTCGACGGCTCACACCCCGACCCGGAGGGCCAGATCACCGCGGTCCGCGGCGTCTTCGCCGACATCGAGGCCCATGCCGTCCCCGAGTTGATCGTGATCAACAAGGCGGACGCCGCCGACCCGATGGTGCTGGCGCGGCTCAAGAACCGCGAACCGCACTCGGTGGTGGTCAGCGCCAAGACCGGCGAGGGGATCGCTGAGGTGCTCGCGTTGATCGAGGCCGAGCTGCCGCGGCCCGCCGTCGAGTTCAACGCGCTGGTCCCGTACAGCCGCGGTGACCTACTCGACAAGCTGCACCGGGGTGGCGAGATCACCTCGTTGGAGCACACCGCAGACGGAACGCTGGTCAAGGGGCGTGCTGATGAGGCACTTGCTGGGGAGTTTGCGGCCTACGCCGTCTGAACGACAGGTGCCGGAGCGATGGCCCGAAGGTGGCCTCACGCCGACTCGTTGGGGCCTGAGTCACCCCAAATGCAACATCGCTTGGTCCCTTGGTAGATGATGCTTCTCATGTCACGTGGTGCTTTCGTACGCCTTCTGCTAGTCCTAGGACTCCTGGGAGGCTGCCTGTGGATCTCGCTGGAGAAGAAGCCGACCCTCGGAATTGACCTCCGAGGCGGTACCCAGCTGATGTACCAGGCGCAGGACCCCGCCAACCCCGACGCCAACGTGAAGGGGTCGGAGGTCGACCGCACCATCGAGGTGCTGCGTGGCCGTATCGACTCGATCGGTGTCTCCGAGCCGACCATCGCCCGGGTGGGTGAGGACCGGGTGCTGGTGGAGCTTCCCGACGTCCAGGACCCGACCCAGGCCAAGGCCGTGATCGGTAAGACCGCCCAGCTCAGCATGCACGCGGTGATCGGCGGCGTCGTCGACCCGTCCGCGAAGCCGGCCAAGGGCAACCAGATCCTCGCCGACGAGCAGGGCAACCGGCTGGAGCTCGGCCCGACCGCGGTCAAGGGCAACGAGATCAAGAGCGCCGATGCGGTGATGCCGCAGAACAGTGTCGGCTGGGAAGTCTCGATCAAGTTCGACGGCAAGGGCGACGACGCCTACACCAAGTTGACCGCCGAGGCCGCTTGTGCGCCGACCGGCGACCCGAAGCGTCGGGTCGCGATCGTGCTCGACGAGCAGATCATCTCCTCGCCCGAGGTCAACGCACAGTGCAACGTCGGTATCTCCGGCGGCACCAACATCACCGGCAACTTCTCCGAGCAGGAGGCGAAGGACCTCGCCATCCTGATCGAGGGCGGTGCCCTGCCGCTCGCCCTGGGCTCGGTCGACGACAACGGCAAGTTCGTCAACGGTGTGCCGATGTCGGACTCCGTGATCGGCCCCACCCTGGGTGACGCCGCGATCAAGGCTTCCGCCGAGGCAGCGATCATCGGTGTGATCCTGACCGGCCTCTTCATCATCATCATCTACCGCCTGGTCGGTGCCCTCGCCGCGATCGCGCTGACCTCCTACGCGCTGCTCTCCTACGCGATGCTGGTCGGGATCGGAACCACGCTGACCCTGCCAGGTCTTGCCGGTTTCGTGCTCGCGATCGGTCTCGCGATCGATGCCAACGTCCTTGTCTTCGAACGAGCCAGAGAGGAGTACGCGGCGAATCCGAAGGCGGGTCTGCGCCGCGCGCTCCAGATCGGCTTCAACAAGGCGTGGACCGCGATCATCGACTCCAACGTCACCACCCTGTTGGCGGCGCTGCTGCTCTTCCTGCTCGCCAGCGGCCCGGTCAAGGGCTTCGGTGTCACCCTCTCCATCGGTGTGATCGCCTCGATGATCTCCGCGCTGGTGATCGCCCGCGTGCTGACCGAGATCGGCGTCGGCACCAAGGCGATCGCTCGACGTCCGGCGATCAGCGGTCTCGCCAACGTGGGTCGGACCCGCGTCTGGCTGATGCGCAAGAACCCGCAGATCGTGGTCAAGAAGAAGATCTGGCTCGGTATCGCCGGTGCCCTGGTTGTGGTCGCCCTGGCCGGTGTCTTCGGCAAGGGGCTCAACCTGGGCCTCGAGTTCACCGGTGGACGCACGCTGGTCTACAGCACCGACAACAAGATCACCGCTGACCAGGCCCGCGAACTCGTCGACGGGATCGGCATCTCCGAGGCTGTCGTCCAAGAGGTCAAGGGCAGCGACGGCTCCGAGCGGATCTCCGTGCGTGCCGGCCAGATCAGCGACGCGGAGGCCGCCGAGATCGAGGCTGCTCTCGACGACAAGGTCGGCGTCAAGGAGCGAATCTCCGACGACCGGATCGAAGCCAGCCTGGGTAAGGAGTTGAAGGAGAAGGCGCTGCTCGCCCTCTTCATCGCGCTCGCCGCCCAGATGCTCTACCTGGCGATCCGTTTCCACTGGACCTTCGCTCTCGCCGCGGTCCTCTCGATGGCGCACGACGTGCTCCTGGTGACCGGTATCTTCGCCTTCCTCGACAAGCCGATCGACGGCGTCTATCTGGCTGCGGCGCTGACCATCATCGGTATCTCCGTCAACGACACCGTGGTCGTCTTCGACCGGATCCGAGAACGTTGGCAGGGCACCAAGACCGGCACCTTCGACGAGGTCTCCAACACCGCGATCCTCGAGACGATGCCGCGCACGATCAACACCGGTCTGGGTGCCATGTTCATTCTGGCCGCGCTGGTCTTCATGTCGGGCGACTCGCTCACCGACTTCGCGCTGGCGATGCTGCTGGGTCTGATCATCGGTACCGCGTCCACGGTCTTCGTGGCTACCCCGCTGGCCAGCTACCTGCAGAAGTTCCAGGCCTTCCCTCGTGAGAAGAAGGAGAAGAAGGTCCGCGATCCCGAGGACTCGGGGGCCGTCGTCTAAGCGAGGGCACGTCTCCCCGACGGGGATGCGTACTGCGCGGCATCCGTCGGGGAGGCATGCCCATACGCCGGACCCCGCGGATAAGGTGCTCTGGTGCCTGACCCCGTGAAGACTCAAAGCGCCACCGCCTCGCTCCTTGCCGAGGCGGTGGCTGCGCTTGGGGGCCAAGAACGACTCGGCCAGGTCGAGATGGCCCAGGCCGTCTCTGACGCCTTCGACGCCGAGCAGCATCTGCTGGTCCAAGCCGGCACCGGTACCGGTAAGTCGCTCGGCTACCTGGTGCCATCGCTGCTCCACCCCGAGCGGGTGGTGATCGCGACCGCGACGCTGGCGCTGCAGCACCAACTGGTCGAGCGGGACATCCCGCGCCTGATCAACGCCGTCAAGCACCACCAGCAGCTCGACACGTCGTTCGCCGTGCTCAAGGGGCGCTCCAACTACGCCTGCCTGCACCGGGTTCGTGAGGGCGCTCCGGACGAGCAGGGTGCCCTGATCGAGGTCCCCACCGGCTCGATGGGGGCCGAGGTGGTCAAGCTCCGCGAGTGGGTCGAGGAGGAGGCCGAGTCCGGCGGCACCGGTGAACGCGACAACGCGCCGCGGCACACCGAGCGGGTATGGCGACAGGTCTCGGTCAGCGCGCGTGAATGCTTGGGCCGGACCCGCTGCGCCTACGGCGAGGAGTGCTTCGCCGAGCAGGCCCGGGACAAGGCCGCCAAGTCGAAGCTCGTGGTCACCAACCACTCGCTGCTCGCGATCGACGCCATCGAAGGTGTGCCGATGATTCCGGAGTACGACGCGGTGGTGATCGATGAGGCCCACGAGGTGACCCAGCGGATCACCCAGGCGGCGACCGACGAGATCAGCGTCGGCGACGTCGAGCGGGCGGCCCGGCGCGCGCAACGTCAGGTCGACGCGGCGGAGGCGGACTCGCTCGACGACGCTGCCGGCGTCCTGCATGAGGCGCTGGAGGCAGCCCCGGTGGGCCGGATCGATGTGATGCCGGAGCAGCTGCACGACGCGATCAGCCAGGTGCGCGACGCAGCCCGTCAGGTGCTCAGCTCGATCCCCAAGGAGAAGGACGGGGAGGTCGACGCGGCCCGCAACCAGGCCAAGGCGATGGTCCAGGACGTCTTCGACGTCGCCGAGCGGATGGCGAACAACTCCGACGCCGACGTGCTGTGGCGCAACGACCGCGAACCGAGCCGGGGCGGACCGCAGCTCTGTGTCGCGCCGCTCCAGGTGTGGAGCCAGATGCGGAACAAGCTGCTCACCGAGAAGACCGTGGTCTTCGCCTCGGCCACCTTGATGCTCGGCGGCAACTTCGAAGCGGTCGCCAGCTCGGTCGGCCTGATCGGTGCTGAGCGGGCCGAGGACACCTCAGTCGCCCGAGCCGGGGACCGGCTGCCGTGGCGCGGCATCGACGTGGGCTCGCCGTTCGACTACCCCAAGCAGGGCATCCTCTACGTCGCCAAGCACCTGCCGACGCCGGGCCGCGACGGTCTGGGCAAGGCGCAGCTCGACGAGATCGTGGAGTTGATCGACGCCGCCGACGGACGGGCACTCGGGCTCTTCTCCAGCCGTCGGGCCGCCGACGCCGCCGCCGAGGCGGTCCGCGAGCGGCTTCCGCACCTGACCACTCTGGCCCAGGGCGATGCCCAGCTGCCGGAGCTGACCCGTCAGTTCATCGACGATCCGCACACCGTGCTCTTCGGAACCTTGAGCCTGTGGCAGGGTCTCGACGTCCCGGGCGACACCTGTCAGCTGGTGATGATCGACCGGATCCCGTTCCCGCGGCCCGACGACCCGCTGATGTCGGCGCGCCAGCGGGCTGCGGACCAGGCGGGTGGCAACGGCTTCATGCAGGTCTCGGCCACCCACGCCGCGCTGCTGATGGCCCAAGGTGCGGGTCGCCTGATCCGGACCACCAGCGATAAAGGCGTCGTCGCGGTGCTCGATCCACGGCTGGCCACCGCCCGGTACGGAAGCTTCCTGCGCTCCAGTCTGCCGCCGATGTGGCCCACCGACGACCCGAAGCTGGTGCGCGCCGCGTTGAAGCGGCTGGCCGCCGGGTAGTGCCTGCGGGCGCGTGCGGCGTGGACTCTCTGGGCGCGGCTGACACAATGCCGTTGTGAACGAGGATCAGTTGGCCCCGGCCTCACCCGCCCCCGCAGCGCCCGCGACCAGTGCCGGCGAGGAACGCCGCGCCCGCCAGCGTGCGCAGCAGGAGTTCCGGCAACGCACTCAGGCGCGTGAGCAGACGATCGGGCGGGGGACCGCCTGGTTGGCGCGTTGGAGCCTGCGTCTGGTGCTGATCGTGCTCGGCCTGATCGTGCTCGGTCTGGTGATCCGGTACACCTGGAGCATCGTGCTCCCGGTGACCCTGGCGATGATCTTCACGACGGTGCTCCAGCCCCCGGCCTACTTCCTGGAACGCCACCTCAAGCTGCCGTCGGCGCTGGCTGCGGCCACCGTCATGCTCGGCTCGTTCTCGGTGATCGGTCTGCTGATCTACGTGATGGCGCCGTCGGTCGCCGACCAGTCCACGCAGCTCGCGGACGACGCCGTCAAGGGGATCAACCGGCTGAGCGACTGGCTCGCCGAGTCCGACCTCGGGGTCTCGGCCAACCAACTCGACGAGATGCTCACCTCGGCCGAGGAGAAGATCAAGGACAGCGCGGGCACCATCGCCTCGGGTGTCCTGGTCGGCGTCAACATGGCGACCAACATCGTGCTCAACCTGGTGCTAGCCCTGGTCCTGACCTTCCTCTTCATCAAGGACGGCCGCCGGTTCCTGCCCTGGATCAAGAACAACTCGGGCCCCACCGCCGGTCCGCACCTCTACGAGGTTGGCAATCGGATCTGGGCAACGCTGGGTGGCTTCATCCGGACCCAGGCTCTGGTCTCAGCGATCGACGCGGTCTTCATCTACATCGGTCTGATCGCGGTCGGCGTCCCATTGGCCTTCCCGCTCGCGGTGATCACCTTCTTCGCCGGCTTCATCCCGATCATCGGTGCGGTCAGTGCCGGTGCCCTGGCGGTCCTGATCGCCCTGGTCTCGGTCGGTCCGCTGAAGGCGCTGATCGTGTTGGCCGTGATCCTCGCGGTCCAGCAGTTGGAGGGCAACGTCCTCTCGCCGCTGCTCCAGTCGCGGTCGATGAACCTGCACGCTGCTGTGGTGCTGCTCTCGGTCACCCTGGGCAGTTCGCTCTTCGGCATCATCGGCGCCTTCCTGGCGGTGCCGGTGACCGCGATCGTCGCGGTGATACTGCGGTACCTCAATGAGCAGGTCGCGCTCAACTCCACCGACCCGGATCCGGTCGAGGAGGACCTTCAGGAGGGCGACGAGCTGGTCAATCCGCCTGACGAGATCCCCGAGGAAGCGCACTACCCGGAGGACTGAACCCAGCTCGGTGGCCGTGACGACGGCGCCGAGCCGTCAGCCCTTCACGCAGCGCCCGGTGGCGCGCACCGCGTAGGCGCCGAGGCTGCCGTAGTCGCTGTAGCCGGTGGTGAGCGGATCGCGGGCACCGACGCCGTCGACGGTGACGTACCAGGTTGCCTTGCCGCGGATGCCGTAGGTACCGCTGATCGAGGCGCTGAGCCCGGTAGCGGCGCCGCTGGACGGCGAACCGGGGTTCTTTGTGGTGGTCTTCGTCCTGCCGGCTCGGCGCAGCGACAGGGCCGCATCGAGGTTGGGGCCATTCGCCGCCGGGGTGACGCTGACCCGGAGCTTCGCGCGACACGTGGTGACGATCTTGAAGACGTCCCGATCCGCGCGCGTGGAGATCACCCCTGACGACGCCACCTTCCGGCGCAACCGCTCCACACCGCGGACGCCGTTGGGGTGATCGTCGCGCACCAGCGGCGCGCCGTTGCTGGTGATCAGCGCGATGTCGTCCTGATTACGGCTCGGGTTGTTGTACTCGCTGGCGCTCCATTGGGTCAGGTGGTTGAGCGACGAACCCATCAGCGGCGCCCAGATCCCATGGCCGGCGTAGTACTCCACCGCGCCGAAACCGAGCAGACCGCCGGCAGTGCCCTGGTGTTCAAGGCCCAACGTGTGACCGGCCTCGTGAGAGACCACGTCGGCGACCTGGCGAGGTGAGTTGTTCACCTCGGGGGAGAAGGCCCAGATGATCCGGGCGTGGTTGGCATCGGTACGGGGGAAGACCCCCAGCAACGCGACACCGGCACACCCGGGTCCGCCGCAGGTAGCGTTCCGAGCGGCCACGCTGCTGGTCACCACGGCGTGCACGCCGTAGCGCTGATCGGCGTTGCTCGTCCGGCTCAGGTCGCTGGCGGGCGGCCGGACGGTGGTCACATTGATGTTGAACGGGGCGTAGTCCTCAGCGACCCGCGCCCAGGCCTCACGGATCGCCTTCTGTTCACCCGCGGAGAAGCCGGGGGAGCCATCGGTGTCGTACCCGGCATAGGTGCCGCAGGGCAGCCCGTTGTCGTTCCACTCCGTGTTGCAGACCTCCTCGCCGTCGAAATCGAGGTAGAGGGTGCGCGGCGAGGATGGGCGCGAGCTCAGCGCGACCGCGGACCGCTTCGCTGCCGCCCGGGCCTGGGTGGTCGCCCAGCTGGCGTCGCTGGTCCTCCGAGTCACCTCACCGGAGGCTGTGGCGTTGCTCGACTCGAAGTCGGCGAAGGCGACTCGCCCGTTCTCGTGCAACCGCACCGTCGGGTCGTCGACGAGAAGGTCGCGGAGCTCGGAGACACTGGTGTCGGCGAGACGTGCCGCTTGGCGCAGCTCGTCGGCCTGGACGAGTTGCCCGCGGGCCGTCCGCAGTGGCTCGACGCGGTCGCCCGCGGCTGGGGCGCCCGGAGACAGGGCGCCCACTGTCGCCAGTGCGAGCAGCGCACCGCCCGCAGCGAGCCGTGCCCGTGGCCCGCGGCCGCGACGTTGTTGCAGGGGAGCGGTCGGCAAGCGTGAAGGCTGCATGCCCTGACAACGACAGATGCCCCACGGGGTTCCGTGAGGCATCGAGTCGCGAAGGAAGAACGTCAGAGGCGGCGCAGCACCGCGGTGACGATGCCGAGGATGCTGGCGTGGGTGCCGTCGATCGGGTCGTAGGCCTGGTTGTGCGGCATCAGCCACACCTCGCCGTCCTTCTTCTTCAACGTCTTCACCGTGGCCTCGCCGTCGATCAGTGCTGCCACGATCTCACCGTTGTTGGCGGTCGGCTGCTGACGGATCACCACGTAGTCGCCGTCGCAGATCGCGGCGTCGATCATCGAGTCGCCGGAGACCTCCAGGAGGAAGAGGGTGCCTTCGCCGACCAACGTCTTGGGAAGCGGGAAGATCTCTTCGACCCGCTCCTCGGCAAGGATCGGGCCACCGGCGGCGATCCGGCCCACGACAGGGACGTAGGCCGCAGCCGGAGCGGCGTCGCCGATCCCCGTCTCATCGATGATGCTCTCCTCGGCGGCACCGAGGACGGAGGCGGCTGCGGCGTTGCCGGGCTCGAAGACCTGGAGCGCCCGGGGCCGCTTCGGGTCGCGCTTGATGAACCCCTTGTTCTCCAGGACCTTGAGCTGGTGGGCCACCGAGGACGAGCTGGTCAGGCCGACCGTCTCGCCGATCTCCCGCATGCTCGGCGGGTAACCGAGCTTGTCGAGGGAGGCGCGGATCGTCTCCAGGATCCGCTGCTGGCGGGGTGTCAGTCCGGTGGCGTCCGGCGGCCCATCGGGCAGCTCGCTGACCTTGCGGGCGTCGTGGCGAGGAGTCATCAGTGGGTACTTGCCTTCCGCTTGGTCGTCCGTGCCCGAGTCCTTGGCACTGGCTTACTACTCTGCCTTAGAGGCGCCGGTACTCTCAAACAAATGTTCGAACTCGGCGTGTCGACCGGGGCTGGCTACTGGACCGGGATGTGCAGGGTCTGGCCGGCCTGCAGGGCCGAGGAGTCGAGCGCGTTGAGCTGCTTGATCGTCTGCACCATCTCGCGGACCTCGCCGTCGTCGGCGATCTCGGCCGCGATCGCCCAGAGGGTCTGGCCGTGGTCGACGCGGATCATCTCCGTTTGGGTGGGGGTGCCGCCCGCGGAGTTGGTCGCGACCGAGCTGGTGCCGAGTACGAGCGCTGCGGCCATCACCATCAAGCAGGCGGCAACGAAGACCACGATCCGTCCGCGCCGGGTGAGGCGAAGAGTGGGTCGCGAAGCAGCGATGCGGGGACCGGCGACGGTGATGGTGCTCATGGGAGACCTCCGGGGGGAAGTAGGTCGGTTGCTGTGTCAGACCGACCCTTTCGCCCACCTCCGACAGAATCCCTTCGTCGGAGCCAGTCGATCAGTTGTTCGATCGAACACAGGTACGAAGTTAGAGCATGTGTTCGAACGATGCAAGCATTTCGGGGAACAAATGTTCGAACGCCTCCGGGGTGGTCCCGGAGGCGTTCGAACGATGCGGTGCTGCTGCGGCGTCAGCGGACGGTGAAGCTCCGCGACCAGCGCTCGGTGCACTCCAGCTTGGCGGCACCCTTCGGCGAGTAGACCGGCGGGAGGTAGACCGTCAGCCTGCCGGTCTTCCCGCGCGGCAGGACGAAGCTGCCGTTCTTCTTCGTAGTGGTCTTGGAGACCTTCTTGTTGCCGCGGTAGACGACCACCGGCACCTTGCTCTGGCAGGCCGTCTTCGAGGTCGCGGCGACGACCTTGCCGACGAACGCCTTCTTGGACTTGTTGTACTTCGCCTTCAGGGTGCGCTTGACCTCAGGACAGCCGGAGAAGGTGTTCGCCTTGACGGTGGGGCACTTGTCGCCCGAGACGAGGCCGTCGCCGTCGCGGTCGGCGTCGCACGCGTCGCCGATCCCGTCCTTGTCCTGGTCGGCCTGGTTGGCGTTGGCGCGGGTCGGGCAGTTGTCCTTGTTGTTGAGGACGCCGTCGCCGTCCATGTCCGGGTCGCAAGCATCTCCGAGGCCGTCCCGGTCGAGGTTCGACTGGCTGGTGTTGGCCACCGTCGGGCAGTTGTCCCGAGTGTCCGCGACGCCATCCTTGTCGTAGTCGCAGTCGTAGGTCACGACCGCGGACCAGGAGTGCATCTGGCCGTTCTCGCTCCGGCCGACCTGGCGCGGGGTGGTCAGGGTCCAGGCCCCGTCGGCCGTCCTGCCCTCGAAGCGTGACAGGTTCTGCTTGGGCGCGTACGAGCCAGGCCCGCTGCGCTTGTTGATCGACGTGCTGGAGGCGTCGTCGAAGGTGATGCCGAGCAGCGGCTCATTGGTCTCGGACCAGTCGCCGAGCCAGTCGTTCTTCAGGACGGCGGTCGCGCCCTCATGGCTGATCTTGATCTCGTAGGCCCGCGACTCGCCCTTGTCTACGGTCATCGAGACCTTGGCCAGCGCCTTGAGCACCTTAGGCGCTACAGCGCCGGTGCTGACGTTGGCGGTGAAGGTGCTGCCAGCGGTGACGGCGCCGGTCGTCCCGGTGGCGTTCACCGTGCAGACCACGGGCGTCACCGCGGCTTCCGCCGCCGTCGTCGTGGAGACAGTGGTGAGCGCGGTCAAGCCGGCCGCAGAGACCGCGAGTGCGAGACCTGAGCGAATGGCTACGCCAAGGCGCGACGTCATATGGGTTCCCCTCCCAGAGTGCTTCAGGCCGCCTCCCCTCGGGGCCTTTCGACCCCGGCAGTCTAGGCCGGATGGAGGGGTCGGGTAGGACCTTTGGAGGAAAAGGCAGGACCTCTCCTCGAAGGGTCAACGAGCCGATCCGGGTGAGGTGACGGCGGCCCGCGTTCACCTCACGCCGAGTGGCACCCGGATCACGCCCGCCGCCACGCCGCCCACAGTTCGGCGTAGCGTCCTTCGTGGGCGATCAGCTCGGCATGGGTACCGGCCTCGACGACGGCGCCGTCGTGCATCACCAGGACCCGGTCCGCGGTCGCCGACTGGGTGAGTCGATGCGCGACGACCAGCGCACCGCGCCCCTCGGTGATCGCCAGCGCCGCCAGTTCCAGGTCGCGGGCACCGGCGGAACCGGCTTCAGCGGTCGCCTCGTCGAGGACGACGAACCAGGGGTCCGCGAGCCAGACCCGGGCCAACGCCAACTGCTGCGCTTGAGCGGGGGTCAGCGGGTGGCCGCCGTCGCCGACCACGGTCTCGAACCCCTCGGGCAGTGCGGTGACCCAGCCGTCGGCCCCGACCAGGGTGACGGCTTCCTGCAGTCGGGCCGGGCTCGCAGCGGGGTCGCCGAGGGTGAGCGCGTCTCGGATCGTTCCGGAGAAGATGTGGACGTCCTGGCTGACCAGGGCGACCCGGCTGCGGAGGGCGGGGCCGTTCAGGTTGCGGTACGGCTCCCCGGCCAGGGACACCTCACCGACGCTCGGCGTCAGTACCCCGCCTGCGATCGCGCCCAGGGTGGTCTTCCCCGCTCCGGTCGCACCGACCACGGCGACCCGTTCACCGGGGGCGATCTCCAGGTTGAGCGGGGCCAGCGCGGTGCGGCCGGCCAGGTAGGAGTGAGCGACGTCGTCCAGGCGCAGCGAACCGGGGTCAGCCGGGGCTGCCGCGGCCTGCGGCGGCTTCGCCACCTGAGTGACGCCGACCAGGCGCGAGAGGGAGGCCCCGGTCGACTGCAACTCGTCGAAGAGGTAGAGCAGGGCGCCGATCGGATTGAACAGCCGGTGGAAGAAGAGTGCGGCCGCAGTGACCGCGCCCACCGTGACGGCGTCCTCGCGGACCAGCCAGAAACCGACCCCGAGAACCGCGAGCAGACCGATCAGCTCGGAGCGGTTGCTGCGTGCGCCGAACCGGGTGAGCATCGCGAAGACGCCCAACGAGATCGACATCGCCGCGTCGGACCGCCGTTCGATCGCCTCGAGTCGCGGCGCCTGGTGGCCGAGAGCACGGAGGGTCCCGGCGCCACGGATGCCGCTGACCAGTGCCTCCGCCCGCTCGCCCTGGGCGATCCGCTCGGCGCGGTACATCGGACCGGAGCGGGGGAGGTACCAGCGCAGGCCGAGCAGATAGGACGGCGCGGCGAGCAGGCCGGCCAGGCCGAGCCGCCAGTCGAGGGCGAGCAGCCCGCCCACGGTGAAGGTGACCAGGATCAGCGAGTTGATCAGGACCGGGATCGCTTCGGAGAGCGAGGCGGCCACGGTCCGGGCGTCGTCGCCGACCCGGGAGAGGACGTCGCCCGCTCCGGCCGCCTCGATGCGGCCGGCGTCCAGGTGTAGCGCTCGATCCAGCACCTCCTCGCGCAGTTCGGCCAGTGCAGGTTCGCCGACCCGGGCGAGCAGCGCGACCGAGAGGACGGTGAAGAGTGCACCGACGACCGCAGCGACGGCGATCGCGGTGACCGGGACGGTGAGGGAAGCGCCTGGTTCGTCGATCGCATCGACGATCCGCCCGAGCATGAAGGGTGGCACCAGGGCGCAGAGTCCGACCACCACGAAGGAGGCGGCTGCGCCGATCAGCGTGATCCGGTGTCGGCGCAGCAGACGCCAGGCATAGCGGGCGGTGTCGCGGCCGGAGGCTACCGGCAACAGTTGGCGGGTACTCATCGCAGCACCAACTCCTGATAGTCGGGATGGTCGCCCAGGTCGTGGTGGGTGCCGCTGGCCACCACCCGGCCGTCGCGGATCAGGACGACCCGGTCGGCAGCCGCGAGCAGGGCCGGCGAGCTGGTGATCAGCCAGGTGGTCAACCCGCGCGGCTGGTCGTGGCGGAGAGCGCGAACGCCGGCGGCGATCCGGTGCTCGGTGACGGCGTCGACGGCGGTGGTCGGGTCGTGCAGGACGAGCCAGGGTGCGGCGCTCGCCAACGCCCGGGCGAGGGCCAACCGTTGTCGCTGGCCGCCCGAGAGCGCGGTCCCGTCCGGGGTGACGGCGGCGTCCAGACCGGCAGGGTCAGCGGCGACCACGTCGTCTGCGGCCGAAGCGTCGAGGAGCGCGGCCAGTGCGACGTCGTCGAGTAGGCCGGTGGGGTCGACGTTGCTCCGCAAGGTGCCCTCGAAGAGGTCGACGTGGTGCGGGATGACGGCCAGATGCTGGCGTCGGCTCTCCAGTGTCAAAGCGTCGAGTGCGACGCCGTCGAGCCGTACCGTCGCCGAGCCTTCGGCCAACGCGGCGAGCAGGTCGGCGGCGGTCGCCGGGTCGTCGACCGCGATGCCCAGGATCTCGCCGGGCGCCGAGGTGAATCGCAGCGCATCGGACTCGACGCTGACCGGCTTGGCCCGGCCCGGGTCGGAGAGCTGGTGGGTGCCGCTGCTGACCAGTGCCGGGCTGGCCAGGTAGTCGGCGATCCGGCGCGCGGAGCCGTGGGCCCGGGCGAACTGGGCGCTGAGGTCGCCGAGCCCGCGGATCGGCTCGGCGATGAACTGGGTGAGCCCGACGACCATCACCAGTTCGCCGATCGAGATCTCCCCGGCCAGTGCGGCCCGCCCGGCGAGGAGCGCGACGATGGCCAGGAAGAGGCCACTGAGCAGGTCGGTCACCCCCGTCATCGCCGCGTAGGACTCCGCGCTCCTGATGCCGGCGCGTTGTGCGTCGCGACTGACGGCGCGGTAGCGCTGGGCGGCGGTGTCCTCGGCGCCGATGCCCTTGAGTACCCGCAGGCCACGGACAAGATCGCTGGCGATGCCGGTGGCCCGGGCGGCGGCTGCCTGCTGCGCTCCGGCGCGACGCGCGATGAGAGGGGAGAGGCCCTGGATCAACACGAGCACCAGGGGAACGCCCCCGATCACCACCAACCCGAGCACCACGTCGATGCGGAGCAGGAGCCAGCCGCTGACGATCAACGAGGCAGCTGAGGAGAGGGTGAAGATCAACGAGCGCAGCGCGAAGCCGACGCTCTCGGCGTCCGAGGTGGCCAGGGAGAGCGTCTCGCCGGGGAGGAGCCGGGTGCGGACGCCGCGGGGTGCCAGTGCGTGGCCGGCGATCTCCAGGCGGAGGAGGTGCGTTTCGCGTTGGACGGCGCTGAATCCGAGGCGCGATCCGAAGCGGTAGGCGTAGGAGAGCACGCTGAACAACACGATCAGCGCGACTCCCCAACGCAGCAGGGCGTCTACGTCACCGGTGGCCACGGCGCGGTCGATGGTGAGGCCGATCAGCACCGGGACCAGCGTCTCGCAGAGGTGCCACACGATGATCAGCGCCATGCCGGCGCCGAGGCTCCGCCGGTGGCGGCCCAGCGCGCGCAGCAGCAGGCCCCGCGCGGTCAGGTTCGTGGGATCAGCCATGGTCGGGCACCAGCACAGGTCGCTCCTCGAAGGGGTCGGTGAAGACGTCGGGCACGGAGTCTCGGCCGGACCGCGCAAGAAGAGGTTAGCCTCACCTAACTGTTCTTGGCGCGCGGGTTCGCCACCGGGGATGGGGTCAGCCCTGATGTCGGGCGACCTGGTCCGTCGACCCTGAGGTCAGCGGGCGACCCGCTTTCCCTGGTAACGCGCGGGCGTACGCGGAGTGCCGGCCGGCTGCTGGTCGGGGCGTTGGGCCGGGATGGTGGCGGTCGGCGCCGGGTCGTCCTGGGTGGGATCGGCCTGGGTCGGGATGGTGGCGGTCGGCGCCGGATCCTCGAGCTCCGCGGCGTCGCGGTAGCTGGGCGGCGTCTCGCGCGGCTCTGCCGAACCGAAGCCGGGCAGGGGTGGGTCGACCGGTTCGGGGCGAGCCAGGGGAGCCAGGATGCCGACCAGTCGGAGCACCTTCGCACCCAGGATCAGGCCGGCGAAGAGGCAGGCCGCGGCGCCCACGCAGGCCAGTGCGAGGAAGCCCCAGGCGCGGCCGTCGCCCTCGCGGGCGGTGGCGCCGAAATCGATGGCGGCATAGACCAGGTAGCCCCAGGCCACGACCGACACGGTGACGCCCAAACAGTGCAGGACGGCGGTACGCGACGGCAGCGAGCGTTGCTTGCGTCCGCGTCGCGATCCGGTCCGCTTCCCTGCTGTTGCCACCCGGTCATTGTGTCAGGCCCCTGGTCGTGGCGGGCCGGAACAGGCAGGGGAGGTGGCCCAGATCGCACTGGCTGTGGCGGCCGACGGCGGTACCACCGTCTGGATGTCGGATTCGTCTCGTTTCGCGGGATCACCAGCTCTGGAGGCGACCGCAAATCTTGCGCCGACACGCCGCCTGGACGGGGTTCTGTCGGGGGTCGGTGCCACCCTGACCTGCGGTTTCTTTATGTCATCGGAGCCCCTCAAGTAAAGCTGGCGAGGGGACTTGCAACGCGTTGTGGCAGCACGTACGGTTACCACTACATCTAGTAGTTACACGGTTGTGCTTTTCCACATGTAGCGGCGTTTGCTCCACAGATAGAGACGCTGGATTCACAAGGAAAGCCGAGTTATCCACAGGCGCAGGAAGGGTTGTCGTGCACTGTCCGTACTGTCGCAGCACCGACACCCGCGTCCTTGACTCCCGAGTGGCGGACGACGGTGGCGCCATCCGGCGTCGTCGGACCTGCCCCTCGTGCGAGAAGCGGTTCACCACAGTGGAACAGATGCAGTTGACCGTGCTCAAGAGGTCCGGAGCGACCGAGCCGTTCAACCGAGAGAAGGCTGTGTCCGGCGTCCGCAAGGCTTGTAAGGGGCGCCCCGTGAGCGAGGACCAACTGGCCTGCCTGGGGCAGACCGTTGAGGATGTCCTCCGTTCAGAAGGATGGGCAGAGGTGCCGGCGAACGAGGTCGGCCTCGCCATCTTGGGACCACTGCGCGAGCTCGACGAGGTGGCCTACCTCCGATTCGCCAGTGTGTACCGCGCATTCGAATCGGCAGAGGACTTCGAGTCCGAGATCGCCATGCTCCGCATGGAGCGCGTCAGTTCCGCATCGGGCTGACGCCACAGATTCACCCGGCACGTAGTGGGGAAGCTGCGTGCCGGGTGGCACCACGTAGAAGGTGACGCACCGCTGCCGCGTAGGGAGCGGTGCGAGACCGAGCACCACCAGCACGGATCGCGCAGTAGAGATCAAGCAGCACGAAGCGGTACAGGGTGAAAAGAAATAAAGGGCGAAAGACCTACCGGCCGAAGGGGATTGGACCAAAGATGACCGAGACCGTGAACAACGGACAGAAGACCGCTGGATTGACCATCGAGCGGGTGTTCAGCACTGAGGGAGTGCACCCCTACGACGAGCTCAACTGGGAGCGTCGCGACGTCGTCCAGACCAACTGGAAGACCGGCGAGACCGTCTTCGAGCAGCGCGGTGTGGAGTACCCCGATTTCTGGTCGGTCAACGCCTCCACCATCGTCACCACCAAGTACTTCCGCGGCGCCGTCGGCACCGACGCCCGTGAGTGGAGCCTCAAGCAGCTCATCGACCGCGTCGTGAAGACCTACACCGACGCCGGCCAGGAGCACGGCTACTTCGCCTCCGCCGCTGACGCCGAGCTCTTCGAGCACGAGCTCACCTGGCTGCTGGTCCACCAGTACTTCTCGTTCAACTCCCCGGTCTGGTTCAACGTCGGTACCTCGTCCCCGCAGCAGGTCTCGGCCTGCTTCATCCTGTCGGTCGACGACTCGATGGACTCGATCCTCAACTGGTACAAGGAAGAGGGCTTCATCTTCAAGGGCGGCTCCGGTGCCGGCCTGAACCTCTCCCGGATCCGTTCGTCGAAGGAGCTGCTGACCTCCGGCGGCACCGCCTCGGGCCCGGTCTCCTTCATGCGCGGTGCCGACGCCTCCGCAGGAACCATCAAGTCCGGCGGCGCCACCCGTCGTGCCGCGAAGATGGTCGTCCTCGACGTCGACCACCCGGACATCGTCGAGTTCGTCGAGACCAAGGCCCGCGAAGAGGACAAGATCCGCGCGCTGCGCGACGCCGGCTTCGACATGGACCTCGGCGGCAAGGACATCACCTCGGTCCAGTACCAGAACGCCAACAACTCGGTGCGGGTCACCGACGAGTTCATGCGTGCGGTCGAGGACGGCACCGAGTTCGGCCTGCGTGCCCGTGGCACCGGCGAGGTGATCGAGACGGTCGACGCTCGTGACCTCTTCAAGAAGATCTCCAAGGCCGCCTGGGAGTGCGCCGACCCGGGTCTGCAGTACGACGACACCATCAACGACTGGCACACCAACCCGGAGACCGGCCGGATCACCGCATCCAACCCGTGCTCGGAGTACATGTCGCTGGACAACTCCTCGTGCAACCTGGCGTCGCTGAACCTGCTCAAGTTCCTCAAGGACGACGACACCTTCGACGCGAAGCTCTTCGCGCAGGCCGTCGAGCTGATCATCACCGCGATGGACATCTCGATCTGCTTCGCCGACTTCCCGACCGAGTCGATCGGCAAGACCACCGTCGACTACCGCCAGCTGGGTATCGGCTACGCCAACCTCGGCGCCCTGCTGATGGCGATGGGTCTGGGCTACGACTCCGAGGGTGGCCGCTCGATGGCCGCCACGATCACCTCGCTGATGACCGGTACCTCCTACCGTCGCTCGGCCGAGCTGGCCGGTGTCGTCGGTGCCTACAACGGCTACGCCCGCAACGCTGAGGCCCACAAGCGCGTCATGCGTAAGCACCAGGCCGCGAACGACGCCGTCCGCACCCTGCACGTCTCGGACGCCCAGGTGCACAAGCTGGCCACCGCCGAGTGGGCGAAGGTCCAGGAGATCGGTGCCGACAACGGCTTCCGTAACGCTCAGGCCTCGGTGCTCGCGCCGACCGGCACCATCGGCTTCATGATGGACTGCGACACCACCGGCATCGAGCCGGACTTCTCGCTGGTCAAGTTCAAGAAGCTGGTCGGCGGCGGCTCGATGCAGATCGTCAACCAGACGATCCCGCGGGCGCTGGTGAAGCTGGGTTACCAGCCTGAGCAGGTCGAGGCGATCGTCGCCTACATCTCCGAGCACGGTCACGTGGTCGACGCTCCGGGGCTGCGCACCGAGCACTACGAGATCTTCGACACCGCGATGGGTGAGCGCGCCCTGAAGCCGATGGGCCACGTCCGGATGATGGCTGCCACCCAGCCGTTCCTCTCCGGTGCGATCAGCAAGACGGTCAACCTGCCCGAGACCGCCACGGTCGAGGAGATCGAGGACATCTACCTGCAGTCGTGGAAGCTGGGCCTCAAGGCCACCGCTGTCTACCGCGACAACTGCAAGGTCGGTCAGCCGCTCTCCGACGGCAAGGCCAAGAAGGCCGACACCACCGTCGAGGAGACCGCCGAGGCCGACGCCCCGGCGAAGATCGTCGAGAAGATCGTCTACCGCCCGACCCGTAAGCGCCTGCCGAAGAGCCGGATCTCGCGGACCACCTCCTTCACGGTGGGTGGCGCCGAGGGTTACATGACCTCCGGTGCGCACGACGACGGCGAGCTCGGTGAGGTCTTCCTCAAGCTCGGCAAGCAGGGCTCGACCCTGGCCGGCGTGATGGACGCCTTCTCGATCGCGGTCTCGATCGGCCTGCAGTACGGCGTGCCGCTGGAGACCTACGTCTCGAAGTTCACCAACCTGCGCTTCGAGCCGGCCGGTCTGACCGACGACCCGGACGTGCGGATGGCGCAGTCGATCATGGACTACATCTTCCGTCGCCTCGCCCTGGACTACCTGTCCTTCGAGGAGCGGTCGATGCTCGGCATCTACTCCGCCGAGGAGCGTCAGCGTCACCTCGAGACCGGCTCGTACGAGCTGACCGAGGCCAGCGAGCTGGAGTCGCTCAAGTCCGAGCCCGAGGCCGAGGCCGCCCCGGTTGCCCAGGCCGAGGCAGTGATCGAGGCGACGGTGGTCGAGACCCAGACCGCGCACACCACCGCCGAGCTCCTGGAGAAGATCACCGGCACCGCCGTCGACTCGCCGCTCTGCTTCACCTGCGGCACCAAGATGCGCCCCGCCGGCTCCTGCTACGTCTGCGAAGGCTGCGGCAGCACCTCCGGCTGCAGCTGATCTGAGCCACGAACGGCCCGCCCTCACCTGAGGGCGGGCCGTTCTGCTGTTGCTTCAACGACTAAGTGGCGTCTGGCTCCCACCATCAGGGAGCCAGACGCCACTTAGGGACCTACAGCTACTTCTTGTACTTCAGCTTGGTCTTGGCGGACTGCACGTTGGCCGGGCCGGTGTAGCTGACGGTCAGCTTGTGCTTGCCACGCTTGAGCTTCGCGAGGCTGACGGTCGCTCTGCCCTTGGCCTTCGGCTTGAGAGTGATCGTGGCGATCACCTTCTTGCCGTCCTTGACCACGAGGGTGCCGGTGGGCCTGCTCCAGGTAGGCACGGTGACGGTGACGGTCAGCTTGGCCTTCGCCACCGACGCCTTCACCGAGGCGGGTGCCTTGGGCACGGTCACCGGCTTGCTGGTGAAGACCGTCGAGGCACGTAGGCCCTCGGGGTCGTCGATGGTCAGCGTGTAGGTCAGTGCGCGGTTACCCGCGGTGACGGGGACCTTGAACTTCTGGCCCCAGCCACCAGCTGCGAAATCGTCAGCGGGCCTGCCGTCCAAGAACCACTCCACCCAGGCCGAGTCCTTGTCGATGTCGGCGCCCACCAGGGAGCCGGGGTCGACGGTCAGGGTCTGCCCGACCGCGACCTTGCCGGTCAGCTTCGGCTTGATGGCGAAGACCGCCGCCGGAAGGAACAGTTGGACGTCGTCGATCAGCCCGTCGTACAACTCCAGACCCGGCGCGGTGATCGTGCCGGTGGCGCCGACGGTCACGGTGACCGGGGAACCGGTCTCCGGGTGGACCAACTGCTCCGTCTGATAGCCGGCCTTGCTGTAGGCGAGGCGGTACCGGCCCGGGCGCAGCGCCAGCCGGTAGACCCCGGCGTCGCCGAAGGTCGCATCCGGGCCGGTCAACACCGTCACGGCATCGCCGCCGGTCAACGGCGAGGCCGTCACGGTGACGCCGTCGAGAGGCTCGTAGTACGGGTCATAGACCAGCCCGACCACGTCGAAGGTCGAGTCGGCGCTGGCCGCGGTCAGCCGGGTCAGCAACGGCGTCGACTCACCGTCCACGGTGACGACGCCACCCTGGCCGACCTTCACCTCCGCAGCGATCTCGCCGCCGAACCAGGCGTCGCGGTAGCGGACGGCGTTGCTGGTGCGGTCGGTGAAGCGCAGCTTGTACGTGCCGATCCGTAGGCCGTGCGCGGTCGTCGCGGCGGTACCTGCGCCGGTGAAGGCGAAGGCCCCCGTGGAGTCGGTGACACCGGTGGCGATCACAGCGCCGTCGTCGGTGGAGACCGCTTCCACGGTGATTCCACCGACCCCGTCCTCGCCGTCGGTGGCGCTGCCTGCGACCGGGTACGGGACGGTGCCCTGGAGCACTACGACGCCCACCTCGCCGCCCAGCACGGGCTCCGCATCGACGGTGACCCCGGCGGCGCTGACCACGACGCGTGCCTTGGTGGGCGGCTCCGCCTCCTCGTTGGCCAGGAAGCCGGCCGCGAACTCCGCGTTGGCGGCAACCGTGATCTGGTAGCTACCGGCCTTCAGCGCCAGCTCGAACTGGCCATCGTCGGCGTCGCCAGGAACGGCGCCGGTCACGGTGCTGGCGACCGTGCCGATCGGGTTCGTGCCGGGGATCGGCGTGGCGGTCACGGTGACGCCGTCGATCGGGTCGGCGTTGACGTCCTCGACCGCGCCGAGCACCGAATAGGTGGTGGTCGCGTCGGCCTGAGCCAGGCGGATCGTGGGCAGCGTGGAGATCGGCTCGCCGTCCTCGATGGTGACCACGCCGCCCTGGGCGACCCAGACGGTCTCCGGGACCGAGCCGCCCAGCCACGCGGTCACGAAGTGTGGGGCGACCTGGTCCAGGTCGGTGAACTCCAGGTTGTAGGCACCGATGGGCAGCGCGAGGTGGTAGTTGCCGGACCCGTTGCTGATCCCGGTGATCGGCTCCTCGTCGCCGTGCGCGCGGACCGTGATTCCCGACAGCGGGCTCGAGGTGGCGTCGGCGACTGTGCCGTTGACCGTGAACGGGGTGCTCGCGAGCACCATCTCCGGTAGCTGGTTGTTGAGGATCTCGTCGGCCGGGCTCACGCTCAGCGACCCGTTGACGGCGACGCTGACCTGCCCGCCGTAGGTGCCGGTGAGGAAGCCGGTCCGCGCGAAGCTCACCTGGTAGGTCCCGGGCAGGACCGGGACCGAATAACTGCCGGCGGCGTCGTCGACGCCGCCGGTGGTCCCGGTCGCGGTGCCCTGGGTGGCGCCGACCCCGGTCACGGTGACCGTGACGTTGTTGATGCCGACGCCGAGGGCGTCGCTCACCCGCCCGGCGATCGGGTACGCGGTGCTGGCGCTGCCGGCGGTCAGGGTGATCGCGCCGAGGGGCAGGTCGCCGTTCACCGTTACGGCTTCGGGCTCGCCGGCGCCGTACCAGCGGTCCACGTAGCCGTGGGCCGGGTCGGTGAAGCGCAGGTAGTAGATGCCGCTGCGGACCGGAAGGGTGAAGTTGCCGCCGGCGACCGTGCTGGTGGTTGCCAGTGGCTCCTCGTCCTCGGGGTCGGCGAACAGGCCGACCGTGATCCCGGCCAGTGCCTGGCCGCCGGGCGCCTGCACGGTCCCGCTGAGCGCGTGGACGGTGCTGGAGACCAGGACGACGTCGTCGAGCAGGCCCTCCTCGACCGGCTCGCCGTCCAGGGCGACGCCGCCGTCGGCGTCGACCGTGACCACGGCCGGCTCCTCGATGCCGAGCCATCCGGGGTCGTACCCGGCGCGGGTGAAGGTCAGTGTGTAGCTGCCCGCCGACAGGGCGAGCGTGTAGCCGCCGTCGACGTCGGTGGTGGTGCTGGCCGCCACCGACGCAGGGTCGGAATGCGGGTGCGCCTGCACGGTGACGTCGCTCAGCGGATCGCCCAGTGAGTCGTAGACCGACCCGGTCACGGTCGCCGGCGCCGCATGAGCGCTGGCACCGAGCAGCGCGGAGACTCCGAGGAGCACGGCGATGCTCATGAGGACGGCGAGGAGGCGGGCCGCTGGCCGCGCGGAGGGAGACGACATGTCAGCACTATCGGCGGGCCGGAGCCGAAATTTTGGCAACCATCGTTCTGGTCCAGACCATTGGTCGTCCCGTCGACCGGCTGCTCTTCACATGGCGGTCATCTGATCGTCGTATCGGTGGGCTTTCGCGTTCGCCTCCGCGCGATTGCGTGCAGGCACAAACAGACGAAAGGAAGTGTCGTGCCTCGACGCAAGCACGTGGGTCTGGCGGTCGCCGCCGCAGCTGGAGTGGTCCTGGTCGGAACGTTCGGAGCCCAGGCTCAGATCGCTCCGGTCGAGCAGGGTTTCACCAAGGAGCGCTCTGCGGAGTTGGCTGGTCAGATCGACCCGGCGAAGCCACGCAACGTCATCCTGATCATCGGTGACGGCATGGATGACTCGATGATCACTGCCGCCCGCAACTACGAGAAGGGCGCCAGCGGTCGCTTCGAGGGCCTGGACGCGCTGCCGTTCACCGGCGCGATGACGACCCACGGCCTGAAGGCCGGCGAGGGCCCGGACTACCCGATCGCCTACGTCTCCGACTCCGCGCCGACCGCCTCGGGCTGGTCGACCGGCAAGAAGACCATCGACGGCCGGATCTCCCAGGGCCCGAGCTCCGCGGCCAACGTGCCCGGCGAGGACTACGGCACCGTCCTGGAGCAGTACAAGGCCGACGGCAAGCTGGTCGGCAACGTCAGCACCGCCGAGGTCACCGACGCGACTCCCGCTGCCGCGGCCTCGCACATCAATGCGCGCGCCTGCCAGGGTCCGGCCGACATGGCGAACTGCGCCCCGGCCAAGAAGGCCAACGGCGGCAAGGGTTCCATCGCGGAGCAGTTGGTGGACAACAAGATCGACGTCCTGCTCGGTGGCGGGCTCAACCGCTACAACCAGGCCACCGACGACGGCCCCACGGTCAAGGAGTACGCCGAGACCACCCGCGACTACCGCTTCGTGGGCGACAAGGCGGGCCTCGACGCCGTCACCTCACTCAAGGACGGCCCGGTGCTGGGCCTCTTCACCGGCGGCAACATGACGCCGGAGTACAAGTCGCTGGTCGCCACCGCGCCGCCCGGTGTGGGTGGCCCCGAGACCCGGTGCGAGACCGCCGATCGCGGCAACCAGCCCGACTTCGCGCAGATGACCGCCAAGGCGATCGAGCTGCTCGACAACGAGAAGGGCTTCTTCCTGCAGGCCGAGAGCGCGATGATCGACAAGCAGGAGCACGCCTCCGACATCTGCGGCGCGATCGGTGACGTCAAGGCGCTCGACGAGGCCGTCCAGGTGGCGCTCGACTTCCAGGCGGAGAACCCGGACACCCTGATCATCGTCACCGGTGACCACGCCCACTCGACGCAGATCGTCGGCGGTGCCGACCAGGGCCGTCAGACCGCGACGGTCAAGACCGCCGACGGCGACCCGATGACGGTGGCCTACTCGACCTCGGCGTCGGGCTCGAACCACACCGGTGCCCAGATCCGGGTCGCCGCCTCCGGTCCGCAGGCCGCCAACGTGACCGGCGTGATCGACCAGACCGACCTCTACGCCACGATGCTCGGCCGTACCCCGAGCAAGCTCCCGGTGACCACGGTCCCGGCGAAGCCGTCGGCCTCGTTGGCAGCGGCGAAGAAGGTCTCCAGCAAGGTGCTCGCCAAGCGGGGCATCTCGGTGGTGACCGCGGCTTCGGCGTCGACCTCGGTGAAGGTGACCCTGGTGAAGGGGGCGAAGACGCTGGCCACCAAGAAGGCCGCAAAGACCGGCGGTGTGGTCACCCTGAAGGCGAAGAAGGTGACCGGCAAGGTGACCGTCGTGGTCACCGCGACCGGTCCGGGTGGTACGACGACCGCCAAGACCAAGGTGACCGTCACCCGCTGACGGCGCTGACAGCGCTGACGGAGCTGACGGCGCCGGATCAACCGCGCTGAGGGGTGGCCATGCGAAGGCGTGGCCACCCTTTCGGCGTTGTGGGCGAGCGTTACGGCAGCAGTCGGGCGGTCGCTTCGGCCAGGATCTGACTGACCTCTTCGGGGTTGCGGCCCGAGGCGACGCCGATCATGGCGCCGAGGAACATCATCGACAGCATCCGGGTGGCGCTGGCGATCTGTTCGGGGGAGTGCTCCGAGCCGGCCAGGGTCTCGCCGATCCAGGCGGCCTGTTCCGGGCCGAAGCCGACGACGCCGTCCTCGTCGGCCCAGTCAGGGGCGCTGGCGACGTAGCCGCGGTAGAGCGCCTGGTAGAGCAGCGGCTTCTCGCCCGCCTCGCGCAGGATCCGGGCGAAGACGACGCCCAGTCGATCGGCCGGCGTCGCACCCTGGGGTGGCCGGGCCCGGAACGCCTCGGTGGAGCGCTCGCCGAGGGACATCAGCGCCTCCATCAGCAACTGGTCCTTGGAGCTTGCGTGCTGGTAGGCGGTCGGCACCGAGACGCCGGCAGCGGCGGCTACCTGCCGGATCCCGACGGCGTCGTAACCGCCCTCGGTGGCCAGGTCGATCACGGTGGCGATCAGCTTCTCGCGGGTCGCCGCCCGGGCAGGCGAGAGCACGCGCTGCACGACGCGGTGGCGACTGGTCATGGGCAGCACCCTATACGGCTCGGTAGCCAAACGAATAGACGAGCGGTTGACACATGTCTACTCACCTGACAATCTGACGCTCAACGCCTCTTCCGGCCGCGAACCAAGGAGTGTCATGGAACTGCGTGAGACCCCCGCTCAACAGGCGCTACGCCAAGAGCTGCGGGAATACTTCGCCCAACTGTTGCCCGACGACGAGCGCCGCGCGGTGGGTGAGCTCGGTGCCGGTGGCCCGCGCTTCCGCGAGGTCGTGAAGATGATGGGCCGCGACGGCTGGCTCGGGGTCGGCTGGCCCAAGGAGTACGGCGGCCGCGGGCTGGGCGCCGAAGAGCAGTTCATCTTCTACGACGAGATCCAGCGCGCCGGTGTGCCGTTCCCGCTGGTCACCATCAACACCGTCGGTCCGACGCTGATGCAGTTCGGTACCGAGGAGCAGAAGAAGAAGTACCTGCCCGGCATGCTGACCGGCGACATCGTCTTCGCGATCGGCTACACCGAGTCCGACGCCGGTACCGACCTCGCGTCGCTGAAGACCCGCGCGGTCGCCGACGGCGACGACTTCGTCGTCAACGGCTCGAAGATCTTCACCACCGGCGGCAACACCTCCGACTACGTGTGGCTGGCCTGCCGGACCGACCCGGACGCGCCCAAGCACAAGGGCATCTCGATCCTGATCGTGCCCTGCGACGACCCGGGTTACTCGCACAGCCAGATCAAGTCGGTCGGCGGCATCCACCCCTGCGCCACCTACTACCAGGACATCCGCGTCTCCAAGAGCGAGGTCGTCGGCGAGGTCAACGGCGGTTGGTCGTTGATCACCGCGCAGCTCAACCACGAGCGCGTCGCGCTGGCCGCCCTCGGCGGCCGGATGATCCAGCTCTGGGAGCAGACGCTGGAGTGGGCCAAGGAGACCGGCGTCATCGACAAGCCGTGGGTCCAGCAGGAGTTCGCCCGCACCCACGCCAAGCTTGAGGCGATGCGGCTGGTCAACTGGAAGCTCGCTGCTGCGGTGGGCGACCACAACCTGCGCGGCGAGCAGGCCGGCGCCGCCAAGGCGTACGGCACCGAGACGCACATCGACCTGCAGCGCACCCTCTTCCAGATCCTGGGCGCCGCGGGCCGGATCCGGGCCGGTTCCACCGGTGAGGTGCTGCACGCCCAGGTCGAGCAGCTCTCCCGTCAGGGCCTGGTCAACACCTTCGGCGGCGGCGTCAACGAAGTCCTGCGCGACATGATCGCGACGATGGGCCTGGGCATGCCGAGGGGGAAGCGCTGATGAGCGAGCAAGCAGCTGAAGCGCGCAGCTACGACGAGCGCCTGGCCGCCTTCGTCGGCCGGGTGATCAACGCCAAGACGCCGTCGCAGGACCCGGTCAACGTGCCGATGATCCGGCACTGGGTCGAGGCCTTCGACCTCACCAACCCGGCCCACCTCGACGCCGACGCCGCAGCCGCCACCGGCCGTGACGCCGTCGTGGCCCCGGCCTCGATGGTGCAGGCCTGGGTGATGCGCGGTTACGCCAAGACGGTCCGCCCGGTCGCCGACTCCGGTGCCGGCGCCGGGTTCGCCGAGCTGGTCGACCTGCTCGCCGAGGGCGGCTATACCTCGGTGGTGGCGACCGACTCGGAGTTCGAGTTCGAGCGTGAGCTCATCCCCGGCGACGACATCACCATCGAAGAGGTCGTCTCCGCGATCGGTCCCGAGAAGGAGACCGGCCTCGGTACCGGTCGCTTCGTGACCACCGTGAAGACCTACCGCGACGCCGACGACCAGGTCGTCGCGACGCAGACCTGGCGCACCCTGCGGTTCAAGCCGAAGGCGAAGGCCGAGCCGAAGGCGCTGCGTCCGCGTCCGGCGATCAACCTCGACAACCAGTTCTGGTTCGAGGCCGCCAAGGAGCACCGCCTGGTGATCCAGCGCTGCGCCGCGTGTTCGGAGCTCCGTCACCCGGTCGGGCCGCAGTGCCCGAAGTGCCAGTCGTTCGAGTGGGACACCGTCGAGGCCAGCGGCAAGGCGACGCTCTACTCGTTCACCGTGGCGCACCACCCCAAGCACCCTGCGTTCGACTACCCGCTGGTGATCGCGGTCGTCGAGCTCGAGGAGGGCACCCGCCTGATCGCCAACCTCGCCGGGGTCAGCCCGGACGAGGCGACGATCGGGATGGCGCTCACCCTCGACTGGATCGACGCCGATCCTGACTTGACCCTGCCGGTCTTCCGCGCCGCAGCAACCGAGGAGAACTGATGGACTTCAACCTTGACGAGGACCTCCAGGCCCTGGGCGGCCTGGCGGCTGAGATATTCGACGGCAAGGCCGACACCGATCGGGTGCGGGCGATCGAGGTCTCCGAGACCCGGATCGACGACGTCCTGTGGCAGGCGCTGGCCCAGGCCGGCCTGCTCGGTCTGACGATCGCCGAGGAGCACGGCGGCGCCGGCCTCGGCTTCGACGCCCTGGCCGTGGTGCTGGAGGAGCAGGGGCGCCACGTGGCCCCGGTTCCGCTCTGGTCGGCAGCGGTCGCTGCCGAGGCGATCGCCCGGTTCGGTACCGCCGAGCAGCAGGCAGCCCTGCTGCCGGGCACCGCGGCCGGCGAGAGCCGGGTCGCGCTGGCGCTGGAGGAGTACGACGGCGCTGAGACGACGGCTCCGTTGGCCACGGCCACCCCGGCCGGTGACGCCTACCAGCTGAACGGCGTCAAGGCGGTCGTGCCGAGCCTGGCCGGTGCCCAGCACGTGCTGGTCTCCGCGACCGCACCGAACGGCCCCGGTCTCTTCCTGGTCGACCTCGCCGCTGACGGCGTCGCGGTCGCCACCTCGGAGACCACCAGCTACGACCTGGCCGGCGAGCTCACCCTCAACGGTGCCCTCGGCGTCGCCGTGGGTCAGCCTGGCGACCAGGCCCTCGCGGTCACGCTGCGGTTGGGTGCGATCGCCCTGGCCGCGATCCAGGTCGGTGTCACCGACGGCGCGATGCGGCTGGCGGCCTCCTACCTGTCGGAGCGCGAGCAGTTCGGCCGTCCGCTGGGCTCGTTCCAGGCCGTCCAGCACCAGTTGGCGGACTGCTGGATCGACATCGACGGCATGCGAGTCACCCTGTGGCAGGCGCTGGCCGCCGACGCCGACGACACGCTGGGCGCCGATGAGCTGCGGGTCGCCGAGCGCTCCGCGCTGGTGGCCAAGTGGTGGTGCGACCAGGCCGGTCTCGACGTGGTGCACCGTACGCAGCACGTCCACGGCGGTATGGGCATCGACACCGACTACGCCGTGCACCGTCACTTCCTGTGGGGCAAGCAGATCTCCTCGACCCTGGGTGGCGCTTCGGCGGCCCTGGCCAGCCTGGGCACCCTGCTCACCGAGACGGAGGTGCGCTCATGAGCATCGCCGCCACCAAGCGGGCCTCCGAGGTCACCGTGGGCGAGCAGATCGCCGAGCTGCCGATCCCGCTGACCCGGACGATGATCGTGGCCACCGCGATCGCCAGCCGTGACTACCAGGACGTCCACCACGACCCGGCGCTCGCCGTGGAGCGTGGCTCGAAGGACATCTTCATGAACATCCTTGCCAGCAACGGGTTCGTGGAGAAGTACGTCGTCGAGTGGGCCGGACCCGGCGCGGTCGTGAAGAAGATCAAGGTCCGTCTCGGCGCACCCAACTACCCCGGCGACACGATGACGATGACCGGCTCGGTCACCGCCGTCGAGGGCCGTCGGGTCACGGTCGAGGTCAAGGGCATGAACAGCTACGGACCGCACGCGAGCGGCTTCGTCGTCGTCGAACTGCCGGAGGAGGACGCATGAGCGTGACTGTTGATCGGAACCTCTCGGGTGCCACCGCGATCGTCGGGATCGGCGCCACCGAGTTCTCCAAGGAGTCGGGCCGTTCCGAGCTGCAGCTCGGCTGCGAGGCGGTCACCGCGGCCATCGCCGACGCCGGGCTCAAGCCCAGCGACGTCGACGGTCTGGTCACCTTCACCGCCGAGTCCAGCTCGGAGATCCACATCGCCCGCAACGTCGGCATCGGTGACTTCACCTTCTTCTCGCGCGTCGGCTACGGCGGTGGCGCGGCAGCAGGCACGGTGGCGCACGCGGCAGCAGCGATCAACGCCGGCCTCGCCGACGTCGTGGTCTGCTGGCGCTCCTTCAACGAGCGGTCGGGGGAGCGGTACGGCCTCGGCCAGGCCAACCGCCCGATGGACACCAACGCCGACCGTGCCGCCTACTCCTGGATGACGCCGTTCGGTCTCTCCACCCCGGCACAGTGGGTGGCGATGTTCGCGCAGCGTTACATGCACGAGTACGGCGCGACGTCGGAGGACTTCGGTCGGGTCTCGGTGCTCTCGCGGGCCCGTGCCGCGACCAACCCGGCGGCGCACTTCTACGGTCGTCCGATCACCTTGGAGGAGCACCAGGCGTCGCGGTGGATCTCGGAGCCGCTGCACCTGCTCGACTGCTGCCAGGAGACCGACGGCGGCCAGGCGCTCGTCCTGGTCTCGGCCGAGCGTGCCAAGGACCTGCCCAACAAGCCGGTCCACGTGGTCGGTGCCTCGCAGGCTGCCGGCGACGACCAGCACATGATGACGTCGTACTACCGCGACTCGATCTCGGGCATCCCCGAGATGGGTCTGGTCGGCGACCAGCTCTGGGCGCAGAGCGGGCTCAAGGCCTCCGACATGGACGCCGCGATCATCTACGACCACTTCACCCCGTTCGTCCTCTCGCAACTGGAGGAGCTCGGCTTCTGCGGCCGCGGCGAGGCGCCCGACTTCATCAAGTCCGGTGCCCTCGAGATGGACGGCGCGGTGCCGATGAACACCCACGGCGGCCAGCTCGGCGAGGCGTACCTGCACGGTATGAACGGCATCGCCGAGGCGGTCCGTCTGGTCCGCGGTACTTCGGTGAACCAGCCGAAGACCGTTGACAACGTGGTGGTCACCGCCGGTACCGGTGTGCCGACCTCGGGTCTGGTGCTCGGGGCACGCTGAGAGACCGTTCGCTGAACGCACAGGGGCAGGCCGCAAGGCCTGCCCCTGTTGGCGTTCTGCGGTGGAGTGCCAGCGAGTGGGACCAGGCCACACCTGCATCGCACGGTGCTCGATGCTGAGGCCATGCGTCTGGAGCAATGCCGTCGAGTCTTCATCTCGTTCCCGCAGGTGACCGACCCCGCCAAGCATCCCGAGTACAACGCCTGGCACCAGCTCGATCACCAACCGGAGAACCGTGCCCTGCCCGGGGTTCTGCACGGCGACCGCTGGGTTCGGACGCCGTCCGACCGGGCGGCGGGTACGGCGGCGACCGAGGTGAGCAGCGACGCCCGCGCCCTCGACCGGGCCGACTACGTGGCGATGTACTGGTTCGCCGATCCGGTAGCCGACAGCGTCGCCGAGTGGATGGAGCTCGGTCGGACGACCGGCGAGCTGGGCCGCCGTCCGGATCTGGCGTGGACGACCCGCCGGCTGACCGGGTTCTTCCGACCGTTGGAGGGCCGGGTCGCGGACGGTGTCGAGATCAGCGCGTCGGCGTTGCCGTTCCGGATCCATGCCGGGGTGATCGTCGAGGTGGTCCAGGTCGCCGAACCCGGCACCGTGACCGCCGACGCCGCGATGCGCAGGTGGCACCGCGAGCACCTGGCTGCGGTCCGCCGCCGGCCCGGCGTCGCCGGTACCTGGACCTTCGCCAGCCGTGACGTCACGATCATCGACGACGAGCCGACCCGTTCCAAGCGGGCCGGCGAGTACCTGGTGGCGATCCATTTCTGCGAGACCGCCCCCGCCGAGATCCGTGTCGGCAGTGGGCCGACCATTCCAGGCCTGACTCCGATCGTGACGACCCCCGTCTCCACGATCACCCCCTTCGCCTGGGACTGGTTCTCCTAACCCCGAGGGCGCACCAATAGCCCCGAGGGCGCGGAAACAGCCAGCGAGGGCGCAGAAAGCTGGCTACCGTGAGCGCAGCTGAGTCGGGTTCGACAACAGCACGCGCGAGTACGGGGGAGCAGGTCATGTCAGTACGGGTGAGGTTGGTGGGTGCGGCGACGGCGGTCGCCCTGCTGGTCGGCGGCGGAGCGATCGGTAGCGCCGAGGCGGCGTCCAGCGGAGTCAGCACCAAGGACCTGCCGACACTCGCTGAGGTGGTCAAGGTGGTGCCTGCGATCAAGGGCGGCAGAACGACGACCCAGAAGACGAAGGCGTACTACGGCAACACCGGCGACTGTCGTCCTGAGGGCCGCCGGACGACTATCAGGGTCGGCCGGATCACGAGTTACTGGGCGAAGCCGAGCCGCACCGGCTTCGGAAGTGAGGCACACGTCGAGGTAGCGCACTTCAAGACGAAGAAGGCCGCCCGCCGTGCCATGACCGACTACACCGCTTGGGTGAAGAACTGCAAGGAGTCGTCTCCTGAACTCCTGTTCCTCAAGCAGCAGCCGGTGCCCAAGCTCGGGCACCAGCGGTTGGGCTTTGCCACGAAGTACGCCGCCTCCGATGAACTGCCGGCACGCAGCACCTCGTCGATCCTGGTGCGCAAGGGCCGGATGGTGGTTCAGGTCATGCGCTGGCAGAAGGGACACGACGTCAAGTTCAAGCAGACGGTCGGGCTGGTTCGGGTCGCCTACAAGCGCGCAAGGTGACCACGCACCCTGATGCTGAGCTGGTGTAGACCGGTGCTTGCATAAAGCAACTGTCTTCGGACTTCCGGAGGCGTTGAGGCTAGGCTCCCGCGGACTGATGACGACTGATCGGGAGTGAGTGCAAATGGGTGCACGTAAGAAGTTCGTGGGGATCGTTGCCGCAAGCGCGCTGCTGCTGAGTGGTGCGATGGGCACGGCTCAGGCCGCGCCGAAGCCGGTGACCGACAAGAACCTGCCGACGATGGCGCAGGTCGCCAAGGCGGTTCCGACGCTGAAGAAGGGTTCGTTCTTCGGCGAGAAGCTGCGCGTCATCGATGTCCCCGGTAAGACCTGTGAGGCGACCAAGCGCGCGAAGGCGGACGCAGGACGTGTCGGGGTCTACCTGCCCCACCCGAAGTCTGAGCTCGGCTTCAATGGCATGACGATGGTGCAGACCGTTCGCTTCACGAAGAAGGCCAAGGCCAAGCAGGTCGTCTCCGACTTCCAGCGGTTCGTGAAGCGCTGTTCCGGTAAGAGCATGGACGGCACCAAGATGACGTCGATCAAGGTGCCGAAGCTCGGGGACCAGCGGGTGGGGTTCTTCATGCGGACGGTGGAAGAGGGCGAGGAGATGATCGCTAACGTGATCGTCACCCGCCGCGGCGGCACCGTGATCCAGGTGTTCCAGTTCGGCGCCGAGAAGTCCGACAAGAGCCAGACCGTCGGCGTGACCCGCGCGGCTCTGCAGCGCTCGCGCTGATCAACGAAACGGCCGCCGTCTGCTGGGATTCCTCCCCGCGGACGGCGGCCGAGTCGTTACCGTGGCCGCGTGGACGACGAACTGGCCAGCCGCCTCGCCCGACTCGAGGCAGTCGCTGAGATCACCGCTCTCAAGCACCGTTACCTCCGGGCCTGTGACGCCAAGCGTCCTGACGAGTTCCGGGCCTGCTTCGTGGCGGAAGGTGCGGTCCTCGACTACGGACCGCTCGGCGCCTTCACCGGCGTCGAACCGATCGCGGCGATCTACGAGCGCGTGGCGTTGCGCCAGGTCGAGGGCCGCTACGTCATCTTCGACATGCACCACGCCGTCCATCCCGACATCACCGTGCTGGACGCCGACAACGCACGTGGTGACTGGACGTTGAGGTTCCGTCAGGTCAACACCGAAGCCGGCACCGAGCAGGTCAGCGCGATCGAGTACCACGACACCTATCGCCGGGAGAACGGTTCCTGGCGGATCGCGTCCAGCAAGGTGCACGTTCTGTGGTCGATGACCACGCCATTGCCTGCGGGCTTCAAGGTCCAGGAGTCCTT
Source organism: Nocardioides sp. Bht2 (assembly GCF_047308515.1). Taxonomy (NCBI): domain Bacteria; kingdom Bacillati; phylum Actinomycetota; class Actinomycetes; order Propionibacteriales; family Nocardioidaceae; genus Nocardioides; species Nocardioides sp. Bht2. Next base: position 177,054 of record NZ_JBLBWI010000001.1, on the reverse strand, counting down.
CCGATGAGTGCACAGGTCGCGTTGGTCACCGGCGGTAGCCGCGGCGTCGGCGAGGGGATCGCTGTCGGCCTGGCAGAGGCAGGCTGGACCGTCCATGTCTCGGGCCGCAACGCCGAGCGTCTGGCCCGTACCGTGGTGCGGATCGAGGAGGCCGGCGGACGTGGAGTGGCCCATGAGGTCGACCACGCGGACGATGCTGCCGTCCAGGACCTGGTGGCCGCCGTCGTCGAGGCCGAGGGACGCCTCGACCTGCTGGTCAACAACGTCTGGGCCGGTCCGCGGCTCAACCACGTCAACCCCGAGCCCCTCTGGGAGCGGCCGTTGAGCGACTGGGACAGCCTGATCGGTATCGGTCTGCGCGCGCACTACGTGGCACTTCATGCGGCTTCGCCGGTGATGGTCCAGCAGCGGTCGGGCACGATCGTCAACATCACCTCGGTCGGCACGCGTGCCTACCTGCACTCGACGTTGTACGGGATTTCCAAGGCAGGGTTGGACAAACTCACCCACGATGCGGCCCTGGAGCTGCGTCCCTATGGCGTCAACGTGGTCTCGCTCTGGCCCGGTCTGGTGCGGACCGAGCTGCTGCTGAAGAGCGGCCTCGACAACATAGCCGGGGTACCGATCAGTGACACCGAAACTCCTGAGCTCCAAGGGCGCGTGCTGGCCCGCCTGGTGGCCGACGCCGATCTGCCGAAGCTCAGCGGCCAAGCGTTGCTGACAGCGGAGCTCGCTGAGCAGTACGGCATCGAGGAGCCCGGCGGCAAGCCGATCTCGCCGCGGCTGATGTTCGGCGGCGGACCGGTCTTCCCGCCCCTGACCTGAAGCTCAATGTGACCTGAGCGCTTGGTTTGCGCCTCTGAGTGCGCGCTCAGGTCACATTGAGCTGGCTAGAGCGAACAAGCGAGGTAGCTGGCCCTGGTGGTGAGCTTCTTGCCGTTCTTGAGCTTGACGACGGCGCTGATCTTCGCGGGCTTGTGGTCGGCGATCTTGAGGCTGGTCGCCTTGGACCTCTTCACCTTGTTGCCCTTGAGGGTGACGGTCTTCTTGCCGTTGACCGTGTAGGCGATCGAGGCGATCTTCTTGGCCCGCTTGGCTTTGCTGGTCACCTTGGCTCTGGCGTCATGGGTTGCACAGCTGCGGCTCGCAGGCAGGGTGACATAGGGCTTGGCCTTGCCGCTGGGCCTGGCGCTTGCGCTGCCGATCGGGGCGAAGCTGATGGAGAGCTCGGCGCTGAACGCCCGGAGCGGCTGGCTGCTCCGTTCGCCGTTGCGGACCTCGGCCTCCAGGTAGCCGTTGTAGCTCCCCGGTGGGAGGAGGTATCGCCCGCTGCTACTTCCCTCGGTCTTCTCGCCCCCGGACTCGAAGTACGGGTCGTCGCCGTCCAGTGAGAAGTCCACCTCTGCCATCAACGGGCCCCGGTGGGATAGTGCCCAGTTGGCCCAGGTCGGAGTGGTGAGCGTGAAGTTGGAGACGACGTTGGCTCCGGTGTACGTCGTAGCGGGACAGGCGAAGGAAGCCTTGCTTGCCGTCGTCCGGGTGGACCCCTTGACGGAGAGCGTCATCGAGGCGGGCCGGTTGCCGACGGCGGTGGCTCGGGCCTGCGCCGTCAGGGTGTTGCTCTGGGTCAGGGTGTCGGTGGGATCGGCGTTCGACTGGTAGGTCGCCGTGGCTGCTGCACTCTGGACGTGCTTCGAGCCGTTCGGCGTGATCGGGACCGACGGCGCGTTGACGACCGGTGTGCTGGCCAGCACGCAGGGGCCACTGACGTAGGTCCCGGCGCTCGGGTCGAGCTCCAAGTAGGCGAAGGCAGCTGCCTGAACCGGCACCAGGGAGGCACCGACGAGCGCCAAGCTGGCGTGGCGACCCCGCAGCCGAGGACGGCCGTGGATCTGGCGGCACCGAGACGGCGCGAAGGCGAGTAGGACATGTGAACCCCCTGAAGGCACGGACGGACTGATCCAACGCATGGGGGCGCTGCCCACCGTAGACCGTTTTCCCGCCTCCAGCCAGGCTCAATGTGACCTGAGCGCTTGGTTCACCCCTCTGAGCGCGCGCTCAGGTCACATTGAGGTGGGTCAGGCGGTGCAAGCCAGGTAGCTGGCCTTGGTGGTGAGCTTCTTGCCGTTCTTGAGCTTGACGGTCGCCTGAATCTTGGCGGACTTGTCGTCGGCGATCTTGAGGCTGGTGGCCTTGCTCTTCGTCACCTTGCTGCCCTTAAGGGTCGCGCCCTTCTTGCCGTTGACGGTGTAGGTGATCGAAGCGATCTTCTTAGCGCGCTTGGCTTTGCCAGTCACCTTGGCGGTTGCATCGTGAGTGGCGCAGGAGCGGGCGGCGGGGAGAGTGACGTAGGGGCTGGCCTTGCCACTCGGCTTTGCGCTTGCGCTGCCGGCAGGTGTGAACTTGAGGGAGACGCTTGCCTTCGCCTTGCGTGCCGAGGTCGTGTTGATCCGTGTTCGGACCTCTGCCTCGAGGTAGCCGTCGTACTCGCCGGGCTGCAACAGGTACATACCTGTCGTGGTTCCGTCCACGTCGCGCCCGTAGGCGTCGATGTACGTTTCGGCATTGTCGATGTAGAAGTAGACGTTGGTGTACATCGGGCCCTTGCGCGCCATGGAGTAGCTCGCCCAGGTCGGCTCGGTGATGGTGAAGACGAAGTTGGTTCTGGCGCCGACGTAGGTGACGGGCGTGCAGGCGGACGCGGGCTTGCTCGCCGTCTGGCTCGCTGTGCCAGTGGCCTCAAGAGCGATCGACGTCGGCCGGTTGCCAACCGCGGTGGCCCTGGACTTCAGAGCGATCTTGGTGGTCTGGGTGACGGTGTCGGTCGTGTCGGCGTTGTTCTCATAGGAAGAGGTCGCGGTGGCCTCGCTCGCCGCGGCCGGGCCGTTCGGCGTCATCGGCACGGCGGTGGGATTGACGATTGCTGGGCTGGTCTGCGTGCAGACCCCGATGGGAAAGGAGCCGGCGTAAGGGTCGAGGTCGAGTTCGCTGAAGGGGGCAGCCTGCACCGGTGTGAGGGTGCTGGCGAGCAGCGTGACGCTAGCCGTAGCGACCCCGCTCGCGAGGGCGGCGGTGCGGAGAGTAAAGCGCGAAGACATGCGAATTCCCTTCGGGAGGTTCGCCCGAGACGAGAATGGACACCTAGGACGCTATCGGCGGCAGGGTCTCCGCGGGTGGCAATCGTGAAAGTCGTCAGTGCACACTCGACGGCGTTCGTGTCAAGCGTCGGACTAGGCTCGCGCTATGCAGCACCGGATCTTCACCACCAGCTTTGCGTCTGTCTATCCCCACTACGTCACCAAGGTGGAGAAGAAGGGCCGTAGCCGCGCCGAGCTGGACGCCGTCATCGCGTGGTTGACCGGCTTCGACGCGGAGGCGCTCGCGCGGCACCTGGAGGCGGAGTCGACCTTCGAGGAGTTCTTCGCCGATGCCTCCCTGAATCCGAACGCCGGGCTGATCAAGGGCGTCGTCTGCGGTGTTCGGGTCGAGGAGGTCGAGGACCCGTTGATGCAGAAGATCCGTTACCTCGACAAGCTCGTTGATGAGTTGGCCAAGGGCAAGGCACTCGACCTCGTCCGGCGCGCTTCTTCGTAGCGCTAGACCCACCGGAACAAGGTGACCTGAGCGAGTGATCGGCGCGCGATCGCGGACGCCCAGGTCACCTTGATCGCCTAGAAGGAGCAGGCCAGGTACGCGGCCTTGGTGGAGAGCTTCTTGCCGTTGTTGAGTTTGACGATTGCTTCGATCTTGGCAGCCTTGTTGTCGGCGATCTTCAGGCTGGTGCTCTTGCCCTTCTTGACCTTGTTGCCCTTGAGTGCGGCCACCTTCTTGCCGTTCACGGTGTAGGTGATCGAATCGATCTGCTTGACGCGCTTGGCGTTGCCGGTCACCTTGGCCGTGGCGCCGTTCGTGGCGCAGCTGCGAGCAGAGGGCAGGGTGACGAACGGCTTGGCCTTACCAGTGGGCTTGGCACTGGCGCTTCCCGCAGGGGCGAACTTGAGGGAGAGGCTCGCCTTTGCCTTGCCGAACGAGGTCGAGTTGCCCCGCACCCTGACCTCGGCCTCGAGATAGCCGTCGTAGTCACCGGGCTGCAACAGGTAGGTGCCGGTCGTGGTTCCGTCCAGTTCGCGACCGTAGGCGTCGATGTACGGGTCGGCGTCATTGAGGTAGAGATAGGTCTCGGTGTACATCGGACCCTTGCGTGCCATGGAGTAGCTCACCCAGGTCGGTTCGGACAGGGTGAAGGCGAAGTCGGTGTCAGCGCCGGCGTAGGTGACGATCGTGCACGCGGCGGTGGGCTTGCTCGTCGTCTGAGTCACAGAACCAGTCGCTTCGACGGTGATCGCTGTCGGCCGGTTGCCGACCGCTGTCGCCTTGGAGTTCACCGCGATCTTTGTGGTCTGGGTGATGGTGTCGGTCGCATCGCCGGTCGCCTGGTGGGACGAGGTCGCGGTGAAGGTGGCTGCTGCCGCCGGGCCGTTCGGCGTCATCGGCACGGAGGCCGGTGCAGCAGTCACCGATTCGGTCGACGTGCAGGACCCGCTGGATACGTAACTGCCCGAGTATGGGTCGAGTTCAAGCTCGCTGAAGGCGGCGGCTTGCACGGGCATAACTGTGCTGGCAAGGAGCGCGACGCTTGCCGTGGTTGCGCCACCTGCGAAACTCAATGCGCGGATCTTGGTGCGGGGGGTCATACGGATTCCCTTCGGCTGTCACCCGAGATGAGTTTTGGACATTCAGACGCTAGCCGTGGGTTCATCTCCGCGGACAACAAACGCGGAAAGTCTTCTGGACGGCCCTCCTGGAATCTTGAGCGCGTTACGCCAGTCGGCGGGCAGGCACCAACGCCAGTGCCGCGAGCACTGCTGCCGTCAGCACCAGACCGGTCGCAGCGGCCACCGGGGCGTTCTGCGCGAACCCGGCGAAGACCACGCCGCCGATCGCCAGGAACGCAGCGATGCTGATGTAGTCGTTGGTCTGGAGCGCGGCCGAGGTGCGCCCTTCCTCGCCGTCGCGCGCGGTAGCCAGGGCGAGCACGGAGAGTGTCGAGAACGCCATGCCGATCCCGAGTCCGCCCACACCCCACGCCGCCAGCGGTACAGCCAGCGGAACGGCGGGGATCGCGACGGTGGTGAACCCGAGGAGCCCGACCGCGACCAGGCCGGCGCCGATACGCACCCGGCCAGGCTGGTCCGCGAGCGCCTGCCAGCGCGCCGCGAGGACGGCGCCCGCCGACCAGGTGATGGCGCCGATCGTCAGCACCCATCCCGCTTCGGTGAGGCTGAGCCCACGTTTCATCGTGAGCAGCAGCGGGAGGTAGACCTCGGCCGCAGCGAAGGAGGTCCCGATCGCGGCCCGGGTCAGCAGCACGGCGGGCAGCCCGGGAGCCAGCCGCCATGAGCCGGGTGGGAGCAGGCGTCGTCCGCCGACGTAGATCGCCACCACGCCGAGGATCACCAGGCCTGGCCACCAGGCCACCACCCGCTGACCCGCCAACGCCAACAGGAGAGCGCCGCCGGCGGTGAGCCAAGCGAAGCGGAGCCCCACCTTCTCGGGGCCGACTGAACTTGGCCGCGAAGGCGCATCGGCGACCAACAGCCAGGCGGCGAAGGCGAGCGCGGGCACTCCGAGGAAGACCCAGCGCCAGCCCACGGCGTCCGCGATCTGGGCGGCGAGCAGTGGTCCGACGAGCGCCGGCAGCACCCAGGCGGTGGTCAGCACGGCGAAGACCCGCGGCCGCATCGCCTCGGGATAGGCCTGCGCGATCAGGACGTACAGGGCGACGCCGAGGACGCCGCCGCCGTAGCCGTGGACGAGTCGCCCCGCGACGAAGAGGGGCATCGTGGGTGCGGCCCCGGCGAGCAGCACGCCCAAAGTGAAGATCACCAGGCCGCGACGGAGGACCGGGCCGGGGCCGTACCTGTCGGCAGCCGGTCCTGCCCAGGCCAGAGCAACGATCGACGCCGCCAACGGGCCCGCGAAGGCGACCGGGTACCAGCTGAGCCCGTCGAGCTGGTCGGCGACGCGGGGCATCACGGTGGAGACGGCGAGGGCCTCGAAGGCGAAGAGGAACGCCAAGGAGAAGACCCCGACGGTGGTGCGGCCGTGGCGGCCGCGCCACGGAGAAGGGTGGGTGACGTCGAGGACGGCGCTCACCGGGACACCGCCAGGACGACCTTGCCCACGGTCCGCCGCTGCTCGATCGCGCGGTGGGCCTCGGCGGCGTCGGCGAGATCGAAGTGGGAGGAGACCAGTGGGACCCGGACGCCGGACGCCGCAGCGGCGAGTGCGTCCTGCTCGAACTCGGCGATCCGGCTCAGGATCGGTGGCCCGAGAACGTCGATCACCCGACGCTGGGGGTCGTCGTAGGTGGGCGGTTCGTCGCTGAACCAGCCGTAGCGGACCAGGCGACCGCCGGGGGCCAGACGTCGGTACAGCGCCTCGCCGACGACTCCGCCGACGCCGTCGAAGACGAGGGTGTAGGGGCCGTGCTCGTCGATCTGGTCGGCCCAGTCGGCGGCGCGGTGATCGATCGCAGTCGCGCCATAGGAGGTGACGATCGCAGCTTTCTCACCGCCGCCGGAGACGCCGACGGCGGTGCCGCCAGCGGCGCGGATCCCTTGCAGTAGAAGAGCTCCCAGCCCGCCTGCTGCCGAGGTGACCGCTGCTGTATCGGCGCTGGTGAGGCCGGAGAGTTCGAGGATCGCCGAAGCAGTGCGGCCGGTGCCGATGGCGGCCACGGCGGTAGCGGCATCTAGTCCGTCGGGGATCGAGTAGGCCCGCTCGACGGCAACGACGGCCTGCGAGGCGTAGCCGCCACCGCCGAGCCCCAGGTGGGCGACGACGCGCCGACCCAACCAGGAGCGCTCGACGCCGTCGCCGATCAGGTCGACGGTGCCGGCGACCTCGCGTCCGGGAATGGCGGGGAGCTCGGGTGCTTGCCCCATGCCGAAGGATCGGCCGGCTCGGATCGCGGTGTCGAGGACATGGACCCCGGCCGCCTCGACGGCGATACGGAGCTGTCCGGGCTGGGGAGTGAGGTCGACCAGTAGTTCGAGGCCGAGGACGTCGGCGGGCCCGAAGGCGTGGTGTCGGATCGCGTGCATGGACTGATCGAACTACCTCAACTAAGGTTGAGGTCAATGACTGTCGAACGCCGACTTGCAGCACACAACCTGATGCCTGGCGAGGTCGCCCGCCGGGCGGGGATCGCCGTCTCTGCGCTGCACTTCTACGAACGCGAAGGCCTGATCTCCAGTACCCGCAACGCGGGCAACCAACGGCGCTACCATCGCGACGTCCTACGGCGGATCGGGTTCATCCGTGCGGCGCAAGGGGTGGGCATCTCGCTGGCAGAGATCCGGACCGCCCTTGCCACTCTGCCCGAGGAGCGGACGCCGACCAAAGCGGACTGGTCGCGGCTCTCCCGGTCCTGGCGCGGCAAGATCGAAGCTCAGATCACTCGGCTCGAGCGACTGCGCGACACCCTCGACGACTGCATCGGATGCGGGTGCCTGTCGATGAAGTCGTGTCAGCTCGCCAACCCCGACGACGAGTTGTCCGAGGTGGGGGACGGGCCGGTCCGGCTGTTGGGGCGCCGCTCGCCCTGACCGGTGCTCGCTCCCGGCCAACAGAAAGCCGGACCGGAGCGCAACCGAAAGTCGCCGACCTTCGGCGGCTGGTGTGGTTTGCTGAATCGGGCTAGCGGAGCGGAGAGGCAGCGTGGCGGACCGATGGCGGTAGTGACCCTGGCAGCAGGCCTTGCCCTGCTGGTCTTCGGCGCCGAACTCGTGGTGCGGCAAGGCTCCGCGTTGGCGACCCGGCTCAAGGTGAGCCCGATCGTGGTCGGGATGACCGTGGTCGCGTTGGGCACCAGCCTTCCGGAGTTGGCGATCGGACTCAATGCCGCCTCGCAAGGGCGCGGAGAGTTGGCAGTGGGCAACATCGTCGGCACCAACCTGGTCAACATCTTGTTGATCCTGGGGCTGGCCGCGCTGCTGCGCCCGATCGAGTTCGACGACCGTACGCTGCGCGTCGACCTGCCGATGATGGTCGGTGCCGCGGTCCTGATGGCGCTGCTCGCCTTCGACGGCGACCTCGGGACCAGCGACGGTCTGCTGCTGACCGGCTACGGTGTGCTCTACCTGGCGGTGGTCCTCGGCCTGAGCGCTCGGGAGAGCCGCCGGGCGCGCGCAGAGACAGCATCACTCCAAGCGAATCCGCGGGGCACCGGCTCCCCGCTGCACCCGCGACGACCTCGGGTCGGCGTCGAGATCCTGCTGCTCCTGTTCGGCCTCGGGCTGGTCCTGGTGGGATCGGAGTTCCTGGTCGACGGTGCTGTGGAGATCGCTTCGTCGATCGGTGCCAGTGATGCGTTCATCGGCCTCACCGTCGTCGCGATCGGCACCTCTGCTCCGGAGCTCGCGACCGCGATCGTGGCGACCGTCCGTGGCGACCGTTCGCTGGCGTTGGGCAACCTGATCGGCTCCAGCGTCTTCAACATCGCGTTGATCCTCGGGCCGACGGTGATCGCTGCCCCCGGCGCAGTGCCGGTGCCGGACGAACTGATCGCCGTCGACCTGCTGCTGATGCTGGCGGCCGCCGGGATCTGCATCCCGGCCTTCTGGAGCCATCGCCGCCTCGGCCGGGTCGAGGGCGGCCTCTTCGTCGCGGCCTACATCGCCTACCTGAGTTGGCTGTTGGCCACCCGGCTCTGAAAGGTCAGTCGCCTTCCAGTGGTTCCCCGGCGGCGAGCCGGGCGGTCTCGGCGCTGGTCCATCCCGGTGGCGGCAGGATCGCGGCCCAGGCCCAGACCGGCTCCTTGCCGAACCGGTGGCCCTGGCCCGCCGGGACCTCGTTGGCCATCAGCTGGTCGGCACCCAACTGCAGCATGGTGACGCCGGGGATCCACCGGATGTCGGGGGAGACGCCGGGCGGCTTCTCCTCCTTGAGCCAATCGGGGCGTTGGACGGCGAGCGACCAGTTCCACCAGGTGATCGGATCGTTAGCGTGTTGCAGGTAGCCGACGCGGGTCCCTTCCCAACCCGGGCTGGGCAGCTCCCAGTCGGCCGGGTCGCCGGCGAAGCGGACGACCTCGCCCTTGTCGTAGATCGGCTCCATCTCGGTGCTCCCCGGATCACGTTCCTCGGTGAACCGACTCCACAGCTCGTTGGCGTTGGTAGGCCCCACGAAGAGTGCCCCGTCGATCCGGTTCGCCATGTCCTGCTCACCGCTGAACGCGGCCTCGCCGCCGAAGCTGCCGAGGCTCTCGCCGCTGACCACGAGCTTCGGGCGACTCGCCTCGGGAAGCCGCAGCCACTTGCCGAAGACGGCGTCGAAGAGCAGTCGGCCGGCGTCCTTCGCGCGGCCCCGGTCGACGAGGAAGGAGATCGGGCTCGGCAGGTAGGAGTACTGCATGCTCACCGTCGCGGTGTCGCCGTTCCACATGTACTCGAGTGCTTGCGCCTGGTCCTCGTTGACCCAGCCGCGCCCGGTGCCGGTGACCACGTTGACGACCGCCCGATCGAATCCGCCGAGTCGCTCCAGCTCGTCGGCGGCGACGATCGCCTGCTCACGCAGGTCGATGTCGCCGTCGGTGCCGATCCCGACGTAGGCCCGCACCGGCTCCGTCGCGGGTTGTGTCGAGAACCGGGTGATCTCCTCGGCGCTCGGCCGGTTGCTGATGAAGACCCGGCCCTGGCGTCCGAGCTTGTCCCACTCCACCGCGGAGTTCGGGCCAGCGGAGACGTAGACGTTCGTCGGTGCCGGGCGGTCGGCCCGGAACTCGTCGTTGACCGCGACTGCGGCCGCGTCGAGCGAGGCGAGGACCCGTGAGGTGGCGACGTCGACGAGCAGGGTGTAGACGACGAAGGCGGTCAGCACCACCCCGAGCAAGGTCGCGACCGGAGCAGGAAGGAACCGTCCGACGATCCGTGCCAGCCCGGCGAATCCAGCCTTGACCAGGCGCGAGACGGCGATCAGGACCGTGAACAGGAGCGCCGCGATCAGCAGAGTGACGACGATCGCGCCGATGCCCTGGTGCTCCATCCCGACCAGATCGCGGAGCTCGTTCTCCCAGGAGTAGTACCACCAGATCATCAGCAGGCTGCCGGTGGCGCCGCCGACCGCCAACGCCTGCCAGCAGCGACGCCGCAAGGGACCGACGAGGCGCCCGCCGGAACGCCGGATCGCCCAGCCGATCAGGGCGCCGAGCCCGTAGCCGGCCCAAGCCGCGACCGCGACCACGACGCCCTGCAACGGTGAGCTGCGGGGCAGCAGCGACGGCGTCAGCGCGGACCAGGCGGCGACCAGGGCGAGCGCGCTCGCCAGGACCGGGGCGCGGAAGTGTCGCCGGGCGTGGCGTCGCGCCGTCTCCAAGAAGGGTGTGGTGGCGCTCATCGGTACTGCCCCTTGTGTTCGGCGGGAACGTCAGCCTAGGTGGACTCAGGCCAACGGGGTGCCCAGTCTCAGGTCGACGCTGCGCTGTGCCTCCCAGACGGTGACCGGGCGTGCGCCCATGGCGCCGTCACGTGAGGAGACGGTCAGTACATAGCGCCCGTTGGCGGGGCGGGGGATCAGGTACCGGCCCTCGTGGTCGGTCCGAATGGTGTCGACCACTTCTCCGGTGGCGCGGGTGAGCACCACCAGCGCGTCGACGACCGGTGCTTCGTCGGCGTCGGTGATCACTCCGGTCAGTGTGTAGCGCTGGCGCAGGACGATGTACGGGAGCGGGTGCAGGTCGTCGAGGTCCATCACCCAGGACCGGGGCTGCCACCCTTCGGCCGCGGTGACGACCAGGTAGTCGCCGGGGCGAGGGATGGCCACGTTGAATCGGCCCTCGGAGTCGGCTTGGCCCCAGTCGATCGCGACGCCGTCCGGGGTGAGCACGGTGACCACCGCGTTCCTGATCGGGTCGCCGGTGGCGGAGACGACGCGGCTGCGGACGACCCGCGTCTCGGCGCCCATCTGCTCGGTTCCGGCGCGGTCCCACTCCTCGGAGAAGGCCCGCATCCTCAACGTCGGAACGCCGATCGCGGTCGCACACAACGAGGCGCCGGCCGCCAACCAGAGGACCAGGGTGAGGGCGTCCTTGCTGGGCGCCATCGTGTCGGCGACCGCCACCGCCGAGGCGGCGGTGACCGCGGCGGTGATCGCGCTGGCGGTCGAGGTGCCGACCGAGCGGAGCAGGACGTTGAGGCCGTTGGCCGAGGCGGTTTCGGTGACCGGTACGGCACGCATGATCAGGGTCGGGAGGGCGCCGTAGGCGAGCGCGGTGCCGATCCCGACGAAGACTGAACCGAGGACGATCTGGCTCAGGTTGTCGCTGAGGAAGACCCGGGAGCCATAGGCCGCCGTCATCAGTGAGGTGCCGATCAGCATGGTCACCTGAGGGCTGTAGCGTCGCGTCATCCAGGCTGAGACCGGCGCCATCAGGCCGAAGGCCGCGGCGTTGGGCACCATCCACCAACCGGTCTCCAGGACGTCGAGCCCGAGGCCGTAGCCGGTGGCCTCGGGCATCTGCAGGAACTGGGTGGTGACCAGCATGTTGGTGAACATCGCGAACCCGGCGAAGACCGAGACGATGTTGACCACCATGACCGGTGTCCGCGAGGCGACCCGGATGTCGACCAGCGGGCTGGGGGTACGCAGCTCCATCGGGATCCAGAGCCCGACCAGCATGATCCCGACCGCGCTGAGGCCCAGTGTGGTGGCCGAGGTCCAGCCCCACATCGAGCCCTTCGAGACTGCCAGCAGCAGCGCTGTCAGGGCTGCGGAGAGGATGACCGCGCCACGGAGGTCGAAGGTGCCTCGGGTCTGCACCGGCGATTCGGGGAGCACCATGATTGTGGTGACCAGGAGCAAGCCGGCGACCATCGCGGTCAGCCAGAAGATCGCATGCCAGTCGAGGTGGTTGGCGATCAGGCCGGCCAAGGGGAGGCCGATGCCCGCGCCGACGGCGAGGGTGGCGCTCATGATCGCGACGCCGAGGGGCACCTTCTCGCGGGGCAGTTCGTCGCGCATGATCGCGATGGCGACCGGCACCAACGCCAGGCCGACACCCTGCAACGCGCGTGCCGTGATCAGCAGCGGCAGCAGTTCGCTGACGGCGCCCAGAAGTGAGCCCAGCAAGGAGATCGTCAACGCCGCCACCATCATCCGCCGCTTGCCGTACATGTCGGCGAGACGGGAGACGGTCGGGGTGGCGACCGCGCCGGCCAGCAGCGTGGCGGTGACCAGCCAGGAGGCGCTGTCGCTGGAGGTGCCCAGCAGGCGGGGGAGTTCCGGCAGCAGCGGGAGCAGCAGGGTCTGCTGGAGTGAGACGACGACGCCGCACAGGGAGAGGACGAAGACGATCGTGTTCGGGCTGGCGCGCCGACGTCCCTGGACTGGGGCGACCTGAGGCGTGCTGCTGGCGTTCACCGCATCTTCTCCTGAGCGGGACGTGACAGACGCACGCCCATCGCTTTGTCGTATTCAAGCAGTCCCGCCCATCGAGTGGGACAGGGTGGTTCCGCCGAACAGAACTGGTCTATGCCGAATCGGCCTGTGCAGAGCGCTCCAGGTAGGAGGACGCCGAGGGGCCGACGTCGTGACGACGTCAGCCCCTCGTAGGTCCAGGCGCGAGCTCAGACCAGTGCGGGCTCGTCCTCCGGCTCGGCTTCCGGCTTCTTCTCGTCGCCGTGGCCGGGCCACCACGCCGCGTGTCCGATCAACGCGGTGAGGGCCGGGGTGAAGAACATCGCCATCACGAAGGCCGCGACTGCGATGCCTACCGAGAGCGCGAAGCCCATCGAGACCATCAACGAGTTCCCGGCCAGCATCAGCGACGCGAACGTGCCGGCCAGGATCACGCCGGCCGCCGCGATGGTCGGACCGGCGTGCTTGACCGCCTCAGCAGCGGCGTCACGCGGGTTGCGGCCCTCTCGGGCCTCTTCCCGCAACCGGGCGATCATCAAGATGTTGTAGTCGGTGCCGAGCGCCGTCACGAACAGGTAGATGTAGATCGGCAGCATGAAGATCAGGCCGGACTCGCCCTGGATGTGCTGGAAGACGATCACCGTTGCACCCAGGGTGGCGGCGAAGCCGAGACCCACCGCGGCCATCAGGTACCAGGGGGCGACCAGGCTGCGCAGCAACACCATCAGGATCAGCAGGATGATCGCCGCGGCCACCGGGAAGACGACGGAGTAGTCGCGGTCCATCGCCTTCTGCATGTCCGCGAAGATCGATGCCGTACCGCCGACGTAGGCGGAGGTGCCGTCGGGGGCGGCGTCGTGGGCTGCGGTGCGGATCGGGCCCTTGACGTCGTTGAGGGCCTGGTCGGAGACCGGGTCGTGTTCGAGGATCACGCTGAACACGGCGGCCTTGCCGTCCTCGGAGACCTGTGCCGGTTGGACGGAGTCGACGCCCCGGGCGGCCTCGAGGGACTTCTGGAAGCCCGGCAGTTGAGCGGGGTCGAGGGTGCCGTCCTTGGCGACCAGCAGGACCGGCGCCGGATCGGCCTGCCCGGCGGCGAAGTGGTCCTGGAAGTTCTCCATCGCCTCGGTGGACTCGACGTTCTTCGGCAACGAGGAGTTGAAGTCGAACGACGGGTTGAAGCCCAAGGAGAAGGCCGCCAGGACCAACATCAACAGACCGGAGACGGCGGCGAAGGTGCCGGGACGGCGTCCCAGGGAGCGCCCGACCCTGCTGAACCGGGCGGCCTCGGGCTCGGCCATCCACTTCTTCGACGGCCAGAACAGGGCACGACCGAGCAGCGTGACCACGGCCGGAACCAGCGTCAGCACGGCGATCATCGTGACGAAGACGGCGATCGCCAGGGCCGGGCCGATGGCCCGGAAGATGCTGAGGGAGCTGAGCAGCAGCGCCAGGAACGCCACGATCACGGCGCCGCCGGCGGAGGTGATCGCCTCACCCGCGCGCTCCAGGCCGTAGCGCACCGAGGCCTTCACATCGGCACCGTGGCGCAGCCGCTCGCGATAGCGGAACAGGAAGAACAGGATGTAGTCGGTGCCGATGCCGTAGAGCACGACGACCAGGATGGTCTGGATCGAGGAGTCGGCCTTGAGATCGAACGCCTCGTTGGCGAAACCGATCAGGCCGGTAGCCACCACCGAGACCAGGCCGACGATCACGATCGGCATCAGGCAGATGATCACGCTGCGGAAGATCAGGGCGAGGAGCAACACGATCAGCACGATCGTGGCGATACCGACGATGGCCAGAGCCTGTTCGCTGGACTCCTGGGAGTCGAGGCCCTGGGGCACGGTGCCCGTGGTCTGGGCGGTGAGATCGGTGTCGGCGAGTAGCTTCTTCAGCTCCGCGCGCATCTCCTTGGCGTCGTCGAACGCCTGCGGGTCGTACCCGGTGGCGTCCTTGGCCAGCGGCACGATGCCGAGCATCACAGTGCCGTCCTGGGAGACGTTCGGTGCGTCGCCGGTGCTGGTGACCATCGTCTGGACGAAGGTCTTCGTGCCCAGCTTGGGCCCGAGTTCAGCGCCGAGGTCGTTGACCGCCTCCTGGTCGGCCGCGGTCAGCTTGCCGCCGTCCTCGCGTTCGAAGAGAACGATGGCGCCGGGGGTGGAGTTCGCCTCCGGGAAGTGGTCGAGCTGTGACTGCGCGGCACGGATCGACTCGTAGTGCGAGGGCAGGAACTCCGACTGGTCGGAGGTTGTCTTGAGGGTCGGAGCGGTGAGGGCGACGGCTACCGCCACCACCACCCAGACTCGATCACGATCCAGGGATGGGAGGACACGAGGCGACCGAGGGCTTTGAACACGCACGGCACGTTACCGAAACCGTCCGACATGACGACACCTTTTTTGCCGCTTCAGGGTGAAGCCAGGGTCGGTTCGGGGTCGATGGGCGTGTGCCGATGACTTTCCGCTTCGGCCGCGGTCCAATCAGGTATGACCAACGACCGCGTGAACGTCAAGCGTGACGAGATCCCGCTGATCCTCTCCCCGCAGCCCCTGCTGACCCCGACCGTCCTCTCCTTGCCCGATGAGGTGGCGGTGGTCCAGTTGCACAACGAGGGCGTGACGCTCGCTGACCTACCCGGCATCTTCGACGCCGGCTACTCCGTCCTGGCCGGGTTGGGGCCGATCGGCCCCGGGTTCGCGATCTACAGCGGTGACGTGGCCTCCACCTTCGACCTCACCATCGGTTTCCCGGTGGCAGGGGCGCCCACCCCGCCCGGGATCGTCCCGACGAACGCCGTCGTCAACCCCGCCGATCTGCCCGACGGGGTCGAGCACGGCACCTTCCCCAGTGGCAATGCCCTGGTCAAGAGCCACCTCGGTTCCTTCGATGGCCTCGGCCCGGCCTGGGCGGCGCTGCTTGAGACCCCGGACCTGGTCCGCAGCGGCCCGATCATCGAGATCTACGTTACCGACCCCAGCGTGACGCCGATGGAGGAGTGGCGTACCGACCTGGTGGTGCCGCTGGGCTGAGCGTCCTCAGGCTGGAAGCCACGGGTTCACGATCTTCGCGCCCGTCGGTTCGAAGTCGGAGACGTTCCGGGTGGCGACGATGAGCCCGTGTTCGAGCGCTGTCGCTGCAATCAGCATGTCGCGTTCCGGGCGAGGGTCAGGAACATGAAGGGTCGCTGCCCGTCGAGCAACGGCGAGATCGACGGGCAGGAGGCGATCGGCGTAGCGGGTGAGCACGGTTCCTTCGAGCCAGCCACGCAACGGCGCGCCTTGTGGGGCGTCGCGTCGTTCGACGGCGAGCACGCCAGCCTCGATCTCACGGATCGTCACGACGCTGATGAATGCGTCGCGCCGCCCGATCTCCTCCGCCCAGGCGGCAACACGGTGGTCGGGGTTTGCCTTGCGCAGTTCGCTGACGACGTTCGTGTCGAGCAGATAGGCCACAGCTCGGCGACCCTGCCAAGGTCCCGCGCGACGATCGGCTCGAAGTCGACGTCCGTGTCGGTCGCGATGTCCATCCTGAGGGAGTCCCTAACGCTTGCGTGGCCCGTCAGTTCCTCATAGGTGTCGATGCTCATCAGCACGGCCATCGCCCGGCCGCGTTCGGTGATGAAGACCGGTCCGTCCTGCGCCAGCGCCTTGACCTTGGAAGGCGATTGGTTGAACGTACGTGCGCTGACTGTGCTCATGCGGTGCACCTCCGACTTTCAAGATAACTAGGTAACTACCTTCGTTCAAGCCCAGATGGCGGCGAGGTGACCGTCTCCGAACTCCTCCGGAACGGGCGGGTGGCTGACGGCGTCACCGACCGCGTAGCGCTGCGCGGTCCAGGCCGCGGCTGCGGCGTCCAGGACGTCGTCGACGCCGGCCATCGCACCGGCGAGGCCGAGGTCGTCGGGGATCACGATGCCCGCTTCGCGAAGTAGACGTCGTCGATTCTCGGCACCGGACCAGGTGGACTTCGCGTGCCGGAGGGGGCCTCCCTGCATGGTGGCGAAACTGAGCTCCGGATGGACCTCGATCACGGCCTGCGCTGCCTCCCGGGCCCAGACATCGACCTCCAGGATCTTGCGGCTCAGCGCGAACGCCTGTTGGCTCAACCCCTTACCGGTCGCGCTGACACTGATCGCCGTCGCCTCGGCGTGGGTGGCCGCGCTGATCGCTG
This sequence comes from Nocardioides sp. Bht2, assembly GCF_047308515.1. Taxonomy (NCBI): domain Bacteria; kingdom Bacillati; phylum Actinomycetota; class Actinomycetes; order Propionibacteriales; family Nocardioidaceae; genus Nocardioides; species Nocardioides sp. Bht2. The sequence goes on along the minus strand of NZ_JBLBWI010000001.1, from coordinate 160,458 downwards.
CGCGTACCGGCGTCGTGAAGACCGACGAGGCCCGCTTACCGATCAATCCACGGGCCAGCGCGTCCGACTGACGCACCGTGTTGATGGGCAGACCGATCGGCATGTCGACCCCGACGACGGCCAGCGCGCCGTCCAACTCCGCAGCAGCCACCAGTTCGGTGATGGTGGCCCCGAAGTACCCGCGGGCGTCGCTGCTGATCCCCACCCAACCCTTCTTGCAGGCGTCGACGCCAAGGGCCCGGACCGGTCGTGTTGCAGTCATGCGGAGAGGCTATAGAGATGGCATCGAGGAGATCGCCAGCCCTCGGCGTCAACTCGTGAGCGCGTAGAACCCGGGGTGGGTCTCGCGGAAGCGAGGTTCTCGCCAACCTGGTGGTTCGGGGACGCGCGAGACGTATCGGTGGCCGGTCAGGGTGATGGTCTCGACCTCTTGTCGGTCCTCGGCTGCGTTGATCACGCGTTGTCGCCAGCCGGCTACCTGTTTGGCGTGGTTGCAGGCCTCGCAGAGGCCCTGTCCGTTGATCGCATCGGTGGTACCGCCGGCAGCGAACGACCTGATGTGGTCGAAATGTCGGATCGGAGCATTGCAGTAGGGGGTGCTGCAGATCCCGGCGCCCCGGATCGCGAGAAACTCGGCCATGGCGGACGGGAAGAAGCGCTGCTTGGCGCTCATCGAGACCAACCCGCCAACCGGGGAGACGGTGAGGCGCCTGAACCAGGCGCCGACTCCGGTCGAGATCGCCCGCGATGCGAGCAATCTGGCGATCTCAGCGGGCAGAACCTCCTGACCGATGCCCGATGCCGTCAAGGTTGCCGGGGCATGACCGCCGGCAAGCGTCGAGGCAGTCATGGTCAGGTTCAGCGAGACGGGAACTGCAGGAGCCTGTTCCGGGGACCCGGTGTCGGGCAATCCGGTCAGGCGCGACAACGCGAGGTCGCACATCAACTGGCCCAGGCTGCGTGGATCACCCGCGGCCCGCGCCGCCAACGAAGCCTTGCGGACCGCCGCATAGGCGGCAACGGCTTGGGGGATCGGCATCAGGAAGGTCAGGTAGCCCATCGTGTCGGGAGCAGGGCGGACCGACGCGTGGCGGTCCGCTTCGGCCCGCCGGGCGCGCTCGACGACGGCGGCTGGATCGATCTCGACGGCGAGCCGCCGCACCTTCGCGTTCAAGTCCCGGTTGCCCAGGCCGGTCAGGGCAGCGGGGTCGGCGCAGATCTCCTCATCGACGAACCTGCGGTCGGCACGCGATAGACAGGCCGTCTCCTTGACGAGGATCTGCGCCCGATATTCGCTCAGGCTGCCATCTCGCAGTCGGGCGAGCGTGTGCGGCATCTCCGCCGTCAGCGCCTTGCTCATGCCGAGAAGAGTGCGGCCGCGGTGCGGCGACTCCTTGCGCGCCAGAGCGATCTCGCTCGCGATACCGGAGCCTTGCCGCACGGCGGGGACCGCAGCAAGTGCGCGCTCCTTGCGCCGTACCTCGTCGAAGACTGCCGAGGCCTCGGCCTGAACCGCGCACGCCGCCGACTTCAGCTCTTCGAGTGAGCCGATCAGTTCGATCAGTTCCGTCGCGTCATGGCCGCAGCCTCCAGCCGAGAGGCGGGCCCGAAGTGCCTGCACCTCTCGCACCAGGAGCGAGTGACTGATCGACATAGAACCACCGTGGACCCCACCTCCGACAGAACCCGTGCAGGCTCGAATGGGTGGGACCCTGACCGCGAAATCACCGGCGCGGAGAGCGGTGTGACGCTACCGTCCGATGGCAGAGACCGTTCGACAGGACTGAGAGGGAGCACCCATGGAGAACGACCTACAGGCTGAGATCGAGATCGCCGCATCGCCGTCGGCGGTATGGCAGCTCGTGCGTGACCCGGCTCAGATGCCGCGGTGGAGCCCGCAGGTGGAGTCGGTACGGATGCCCGAGGGGGAGTCGGTCGACGTCGGCACGCGGTTCACCAACCGCAACCGGGACGGCGAACTGGCGTGGGTCACGCACGGCGAGATCGTGCGCTACCAGCCCGAGCGGGAGATCGCGTTCCGGATCGACGAGAACTGGGTGACGTGGTCGCTCGCGTTGGCGCAGACCTCCGGCGGCACACTGTTGACGCAGCGTCGGGAGACGTCGGAGGGCATCTCGCCGCTCTCGACCGAGCTGGCCGATGGCTTCTACGGCGGTGTCGCGGCCTACGGCGAGGTCATGCTGAAGGGGATGCGCGAGACGCTGGCCGCGATCAAGACGACCGCCGAGGAGTGAGCCCTCAGCGGTTCTCCTCGGCGGAGATCGCCGTCCGTTGCGTGAACCGGTAGAGCCAGCCGATCACCAGGACGAAGGCGATCACACCCAGGGCTTCGGCCCAGTGCACGAACCCGTCGCCGACGATGCCGAGCGGGGCCTCTTCGCCGGTGGCGGCCACGACGCCGGCGAACGCGACCCCGAAGAGGCTCTCGCCGACGATCAGGCCGGTCGCCAGCAGGATGCCGAAGCGCTTGCTGCGCTCGGGGTCCTTGCTGCGCTCGGCCCAGCGGTTGTAGGCCAGACCGAGGAACGCGCCGATCGGGATCACCAGGGTGAGGGCGATCGGGAGGTACATCCCCATCCCCACCGCCAGCGGTGGCAGCCGGAGACGTCCCGACGTCTTGCCGAGCACCTCGTCGATGATCACCACGGCGACCCCGATGAGTGCGCCGAGACCGATCAGGTTCCAGTTCAGGTCGCCACCGAACACGCCCTTGGCCAGGGAGGAGATCAAGGCGGCTTGCGGCGCTGCCAGCGCGTCGGCGTCGGCGCCGGGCATTCCTTGGAAGCCGAACGCGGTCTTCAGCAGTTCCAGGATCGGGGCGATGATCACCGAACCGAAGACGACGCCGATGATCAGCGCGACCTGCTGCTTCCACGGTGTCGAGCCGACGAGTTGACCGGTCTTGAGGTCCTGCAGGTTGTCGTTGGAGATGGTGGCGACACCGAAGACCACCGCCGTGGTGAAGAGCGTGTACGCGATCAGCGCGGTGGTCTCGTCGGGGCTGTTGCCGGTGCCGTGCACGGCCTTGATCAGGAGTGCGGCTGCCAGGACGACGAGGACTCCGACGCCGGAGATGGGGCTGTTCGACGACCCGATCAGTCCAGCCATGTAGCCGCACACCGCAGCCACGATGAGCCCGATCAACAGCACGAACAGGACGCTGAGCATGACCAGGGTTCCCGCGTGGTCGGCGATCGCGGTGTCGCGGGTGAAGCCCCACAGCAGGAGTCCGATCGGCACCATCGAGATCGCGACGATGAGCGCGACGAGGTTGATCGGGATGTCGCGTTCGGTGATGTCGACCTGGTCACCGCCGCGGCGGGTACGGGCCGACACGATGGCGGCGCGGATCCCGGAGAGGATCGGGCCGAGGATCTTCAACAACGTCCAGATCGCGGCGACGGCGATCGCGCCGGCGCCGACGAACCGCACGTCGTCGGCGAAGACGGTGTTGACGACGTCCGCCACCGGCGTGCCGCCACCGAACTCGCCGGACGACCGGATCGGCAGTAGAACGCCGAAGGAGATCAACAGGCCGACGATCATCGCGAGTCCGACGGTGACGCCCACCAGGTGGCCGACGCCGATCAACGCCAGCGACAGGCTGGCGCCGACCATCGTGCCGCCGGAGCCGACTCGGAACGCGGTGGAGAGCGAACTGCTGATCACCTTCAGCGCGGCGACCAGGCTGAAGCCGGCGGCGGCGACCGCGCCCCAGACGATCACCCGAAGCCCGGCTTTGTTGTCGCCGGCGGCGTCCTGAGAGTCGCCGACCTTGAGCACCTCAGCTCCGGCCACGCCTTCGGGGTAGGGGAGGTCGGATCCGGTGACCAACGCCCGGCGCAGCGGGATCGAGTACATGACGCCGAGCATCCCGCCGAACGCGCAGACGGCGACCGTCGTCCAGTAGGGGAAGCCGGACCACCACCCGATCATCAGCAGACCAGGCAGTACGAAGATGATCGCCGACAGCGTGCCTGCCGCCGAGGCGATCGTCTGCACGATGTTGTTCTCGACGATGGAGTGGTCCGCGAAGCGGCGCAGCACCGTCATCGAGATGACCGCCGCGGGGATCGACGTCGCGAACGTCAGCCCGACCTTGAGCCCGAGGTAGACGTTGGCGGCGGTGAAGACCAACGTGATCAGCCCACCGAGGATCACCGCTCGTATGGTCAGCTCCCGGACCGGCGACGACTTCCTAGCCGGGGTCGAGGTTGACGTTGCCATGTGCCCTCCCAAGAAACCGTTGCCGCCGGACCTTCTCGCGTCCTCACGTTATTGCGTGGGACGCCGAAATGGCGAGAGCGGTACTTCGCTGTCGTCAGGCGACAGTGAAGTACCGCTCTCGTTAGAACTGGCGGAGCCTCAGCCCTTGTTCGCCTTACGCGCACGCGAAGCGGTCTTGGCGCGCTCGCCGGCGTCCAGGACGACCTTGCGGATGCGGACCGAGTCCGGGGTGACCTCGACGCACTCGTCGTCGCGGCAGAACTCCAGGCACTGCTCCAGCGACAGCTTCTTCGGCGGGATCAGCTTCTCGAAGTTGTCCGACGTCGCGGAGCGGATGTTGGTTTGCTGCTTCTCCTTGGTGATGTTGACGTCCATGTCGTCGGCGCGCGAGTTCTCGCCGACGATCATGCCCTCGTACACCTCGGTGGTCGGGTCGACGAACAGGATGCCGCGCTCCTGGAGCGAGGTCATCGCGTACGCCGTCGCGGCGCCCTTACGGTCGGCGACCAGCGAACCGTTGTTGCGCGAACGGATCTCGCCGGCCCACGGGGCGTAGCCCTCGGAGATGCTGTGCGCGATACCGGTACCGCGGGTCTCGGTGAGGAAGTCGGTCCGGAAACCGATCAGGCCACGGGCCGGAACGATGAACTCCATCCGGATCCAGCCGGTGCCGTGGTTGCTCATCGTCTCCAGGCGGCCCTTGCGGGCAGCGAGCAGCTCGGTGATCGTGCCGAGGTACTCCTCGGGCGCGTCGATGGTGAGACGCTCCATCGGCTCGTGCAGCTTGCCGTTGACCTCGCGGGTCACCACCTGCGGCTTGCCGACGGTGAGCTCGAAGCCTTCACGCCGCATCTGCTCGACGAGGATCGCCAGCGCCAGCTCGCCGCGGCCCTGGACCTCCCAGGCGTCGGGACGCTCGGTCGGCAGGATGCGGAGCGACACGTTGCCGACGAGTTCGGCGTCGAGGCGGTCCTTGACCAGACGGGCGGTCACCTTCGAGCCCTTGACCTTGCCGACCAGCGGCGAGGTGTTGGTACCGATGGTCATCGAGATGGCCGGCTCGTCCACGTGGATCAGCGGCAGCGCGATCGGGTTCTCGGCGTCGGCGAGGGTCTCACCGATCATGATCTCCGGGATACCGGCGACGGCCACGATCTCGCCCGGGCCGGCGGACTCGCCGGGCTTGCGGTCGAGACCCTCGGTGATCAGGAGCTCGGTGATCCGGACGTTCTTGACGTCCCCGTTGCGCTGCATCCAGGCGACGGTCTGGCCCTTCTTCAGGGTGCCCTGGTGGATCCGGAGCAGTGCCAGGCGGCCGAGGAACGGCGAGGCGTCGAGGTTGGTGACGTGAGCCTGCAGCGGCGCACCCTCGTCGTACTGCGGGGCCGGAATGGTGTTCAAGATGGTCTCGAACAGCGGCTCGAGGTCTGGCGAGTCCGGCAGGGTGCCGTTCTCGGGGACGTTCAGCGAGGCGCGGCCGGCCTTGCCCGAGGCGTAGACGACCGGGAAGTCGAGGCCGTCGACGTCGTCGTCGCCGAGCAGGTCCATGAAGAGCTCGTAGGCCTCGTCGACGACTTCGGCGATCCGGGCGTCGGGACGGTCGACCTTGTTGAGCACCAGGATGACCGGCATCTTGGCCTTGAGCGCCTTACCCAGCACGAAGCGGGTCTGCGGCAGCGGGCCCTCGGAGGCGTCCACCAGCAGCACGATGCCGTCCACCATGGACAGGCCGCGCTCCACCTCGCCACCGAAGTCGGCGTGGCCGGGGGTGTCGATGATGTTGATGGTCATGCCACCAGCGGGCGCGTGCGCACCGTTGTAGTGGATGGCGGTGTTCTTCGCGAGAATGGTGATGCCCTTCTCGCGTTCCAGGTCGCCGGAGTCCATGACGCGCTCGGCCACGCCCTCGGCCTGGTGCGCGGAGTAGGCGCCGCCCTGGAGCAGCATCGCGTCGACCAGGGTGGTCTTGCCGTGGTCGACGTGGGCAACGATGGCAACGTTGCGAATGTCGGATCGAGCCGTGCGGTTCTCGGACATGAGTCACTTTCGTCGAATGCAGCCCGCGGACACGAGCCGACCGATTCTACGTGCCACTAGCCCATCATTCCGAATCGTGCAAGACCTGCAGGGGTCAGGAAGCGTCGGCGAAGCCGGGCAGATGTTCGACCAGATGGGCGCGGAACGGCACCGTCGCCTCCAGTTGGCAGAGCACGCCGATGCCGCCCACCCAGACCCGGTGGATCAGCATGTATTCCGGTGGCAGGTTCAGTTTGAACGCCGCCGCGAAGTTCTCGGTGTTCGGCGTCGCCACCCGGGTCGCCTGGCTACGCAGCCAGGCGCGGTTGAAGGCGAACTCATCGGCGCGGGCGGGGTCGAGGAACGGGCCCAGGTAGTCGGCGATCGCCTCCGGTGAGAACTGCACCTTGGGCAGCAGGAACCCCTCATCGCGGAGACCCTGATGCACGGCCTCCCAGTCGCCGTCGACCGCGTGCCGCAGCAGTGTGCCGAGCGGACGGGGGAGCCCGTCGGGCAGTCGCGCGACGGCGCCGAAGTCCACGACGCCGAGGCGGCCGTCTGCCAGCACCCGGAAGTTTCCGGGATGCGGGTCGGCGTGCAGCAAGCCGGTACGTGCCGGGCCGACGACGAGAAAGCGTGCGTAGAGCTCACCGAAGTGGTCGCGCTCCTGCTCTTCGCCCTCGGCGATGACCCGGGCCAACGAGGAGACGCTCTCCATCCACTCGGTGACCAGCACCCGTGGGGTGAACTCCACGACCGCCGGGATCACGAAGTCGGGATCGTCGGCGAACTCGTCGGCGAAGACCTGCTGGGAGGCGGCCTCCAGGGTGTAGTCGAGCTCTTCGGCGATCCGGGCCTCGATCTCGGCCAGCAGCGGCTTGATGTCGATCCCCGGAGCCAACACGGTGAAAGCCCGGGCCAGGCGGCCCAACTGCTTGATGTCCGAGCGCAGCGCGGCACCCGCGCCGGGGTACTGCACCTTGACGGCGACCTCGCGGCCGTCCGCCCAGACCGCGCGGTGCACTTGGCCGATCGAGGCCGAGGCGACCGGTGTCTCGTCGAAGGACGCGAAGCGGCTGCGCCAGGAGCTGCCGAGTTCTTCGCTGAGTACCTGGTGCAGCAGGCGCGACGGCATCGGCGGCGCGGCGTCCTGGAGCCGGACCAGCACCTCGCGGTACGGACCGATCAACTCGTCGGGCAGCGCGGACTCGAAGATGCTCAACGCCTGGCCGAACTTCATCGCTCCGCCCTTGAGTTCGCCGAGTACCCGGAAGATCTGGTCGGCGGTCCGGAGCTGTACCTCGTTCAGAACGGCGGCAGCGGGCCGACCGACCAATCGCTTCCCGACACCGAGCGTGGTGCGACCGGCGAAACCGACCGGGATGCTGGCCAGACGCGCGGTCCGACCGAGCGCACTGCGCTTTAACCCGTCCCGCTCCGCCATGCGGTCTAGGGTAGCGGGGGCACCTATCCCGGACAGCGGATCGCAGGAGGCACCGATGGCACCACCCTGGCTCTCTCCGGGGCTCTTCCTGGTGTCCGGAGCGTTGCTCGCGGCCAGCCTGGTCGGCTGCTCCGGCGACGACGAGAGCCAGCCGCGCATCGCGACGCCGAGTTCGCCGGTCTCTGCGACCACCCTGACGGCGGGAACGTGCTGGGACGGAGCCAGGATCAGTGCCGACGACGCGCTGGCGTTGGTCGGTGAGCTCGACACCTTGGAGACCGACGCGTTGAGTGAGCTGCCGGCGTTCGCCGAGCCGATCGACTGTGCCCAACCGCATGGTCTCGAAGTGCTGCGGGTGGTGCCCTTGGTCGACGAGCTGGCGAAGACGACCTACCTCGATCTGGTGGACCCGACCCGGCCCGGCTACTCGGCACTCCGCTCGAAGGTGGCGACCGAATGTCGCGCCGCCGACCCGGCGCTGACCGCGGCTGCGGAGGCGAGCCCGTTGGATCTGATCCCGACGCCGGCTTTCGCCCAGGGACGCCGGATCACCTGGGCGCCGGTTCCGTACGCCAGCTTCAAAGCGGGAACCCGCGAGGTGCTCTGTCTCTTCGAGCAGGACGAGCCGGGCACGGTGCGCGCCGACGACTTCCGCAGCGCCGAGCTGGACCCAGCGGCGAGGGTCTGCCTGGACGCCGACCTGGTCACCGTCGCCTGCAACGAGCCGCACACCCGGGAGCAACTGCTCACCCTGATCGCGACCACGGCCGTCGCCGACGGACAGCTGCCGGGAAGCAGTGCGGTCAACGCGAAGGGGGAGAAGTACGTCGCGCTACGCAACGAGGCCTTCACCCTCTTCGACGCCGAATGCGACGCCTACTTCCGGGCCGTTGCACCGAACGCTCCCGACGGCCTGGTCGCGGTGGCCGAGTTCTATCCCGAACTCTGGGGCGACAAGAACGGGGAGTTCTCGGCGGTCTGCACCGTCAGCTCACCGCTGACGGTCGCCGCGGCGGAGATGCTGGAGACCAGCACCTCCGTCGTCGGCTGAGGTTCCTTCGTCGGCTGACGCTTAACTGAGCGCGGCGTCCAGAGCTGCCTTCACGTGCAGCGTGGTGCCCGGGAAGATCGGGACTTCGACATCGGTCTGCTTGACCAGGAGTTCCAACTCGGTGCACCCGAGGATGACGCCGCCGGCGCCTTGGTCCCAGAGGTCCTCGATCAGCTTGACCACCTTGCGGCGCGAAGCGTCGAGCACCTTCCCGTGCACCAACTCCTCGTAGATGATCGTGTTCAGCCACTCGTGGTCGGCTTCGTCGGGCACCACGACGTTCAGGCCGTGCGAGGCGATCCGGTCGGTGAAGAAGGTCCGCGACATCGCGAACGTGGTGCCGATCAGAGCGACCGACTCCAGGCGATGTGCCTTGCAGGCTTCAGCGATCACGTCGGCCAGGTGCAGCACCGGGATGTCGATCGACTCCTGCACCTGCTCGGCGACACGGTGGAAGGTCGTCGTGCAGAGCAGCAGGAAGTCGGCGCCGGCGGCTTCGACGGCGCGGCCCGCGGTGGAGAGGATCTCGGCGACCGAGTCCCAGTCCTCTTGCTCCTGCAGGGCGGTGACCTCGGCGAAATTGACCGAGGTCATGGCGATCTTGGCTGAGGTGAGGCCGCCTTCGCGGCTCTCCGCACCAAGGTTCAGGTCGCGGTAATAGACGGCGCTGGATTCCCAGCTCATGCCACCGATAAGTCCGATCGTCTTCACCCGTGTCAGTCTGCCATCTTCCGTGCGGTTCGGGCAGGGTTCGTTCACGTTACGGACCGGTGAGTAGCAAAGCCGACATGCCTACGGCGTAACGCGATGCACCTTGTGCTGAGCGGCCTGGGCGCGCGGCTTGATCACCATCTCGTCGATGTTGACGTGCGCCGGGCGGCTGGCGACCCAGCTGATCGCCTCCGCGATGTCGTCGGCGACCAGCGGCTCGGCCACCCCTGCGTAGACGGCGTCCGCCTTCGCCTGGTCGCCACCGAACCTGACCGCCGAGAACTCCTCGGTCGCCACCATGCCGGGGGCGATCTCGGTGATCCGGATCGGTTCGGCGACGAGTTCGAGGCGCAGCGTCTGCGTGATCACCTTGGTGCCGTGCTTGGCCGCGGTATACCCGGCACCGCCCTCGTAGGCGACCCGCCCGGCGGTCGAGCCGATGTTCACGATCAATGCGTCGCCGCTGGCACGAAGTGCCGGCAACAGCGCCTGGGTCACGTGCAGCAGCCCGAGCACGTTGACGTCGTACATCGCCTTCCACTGCGCCGGGTCCGCCTCGGCGATCGGGTCCAGCCCGAACGCCCCGCCGGCGTTGTTGACCAGGACGTGGACCTCCGGCCCGGCCACCTCGGCCAACCGGGCGACGGCGGCCGGATCGGTCACGTCACAGGCGACGGCGACCCCGCCGATCTCGGCGGCGAGCTCGGCGATCCGATCCTCGCGTCGGGCCGCCGCGATCACCCGGAACCCGTCGCGCGCCAGTGCCCGCGCGGTGGCGCGGCCGATCCCACTCGAAGCTCCGGTGACGACGGCGATGCGGGGAGTGCTCATGGCGACCATTGTCGCAGGGCGTACCGGGGCGGCGCATGCCCGTTGCAGACCCGTCACCGGGTGCGCGGAATACTTTGATGCGACGTCTGGTTGCGCATCGTGGCGCCGAAGGAGGTGGAGACGTGACGGACAGAGTGGCCATGATCAGCCTGCACACCTCTCCGCTCGACCAACCCGGTACCGGCGACGCCGGCGGGATGAACGTCTACGTCATCGAGCTCGCGAAGCGGATCGCCGCCCGCGGGATCGGCGTCGACATCTTCACCCGCGCCACCGCCTCCCGCCTGCCCCAGGTGGTCGAGGCGGGCGACAACATCTTGGTCCGCCACGTCGCTGCTGGACCGTTCGAGGGGCTGAGCAAGGCCGAACTGCCGGGCCAGATGTGTACGTTCGCTCGCGAGGTCCTGCGCGCCGAGGCGGCTCATGAGGCCGGTCACTACAGCGCCGTGCACTCGCACTATTGGCTCTCGGGTCAGGTCGGGGCGTTGGCCCGGGACCGGTGGGGTGTTCCGCTGATCCACTCGATGCACACGATGGCGAAGGTCAAGAACGACGCGTTGGCGCTCGGGGACACCCCGGAGCCGGCGGCCCGGGTCCTCGGCGAGGAACAGGTCGTCGCCGCGGCGGACGCGCTGATCGCGAACACCGACCTGGAAGCCAAGCAGCTGATCAATCTGTACGACGCGGACCCGGCCCGGGTCGAGGTGGTTCACCCCGGCGTCGACCTCGATGTCTTCCGGCCCGCGCCACAAGCCGACGCGCGACGACGGCTCGGGCTTCCGATCGACGCACACGTGCTCCTCTTCGCCGGCCGGATCCAGCCGCTGAAGGCACCCGATGTGCTGCTCCGGGCGGTCGCCGTCCTGCTCGCCCGTGACCCTGCGCTCCGTTCGCGGCTGGTGGTGCCGGTCGTCGGCGGACCCTCGGGGAGCGGGCTGGAGCATCCGACGATGCTGGCCGATCTGGCACGGGACCTGGGGATCGCCGACGTGGTTCGTTTCGTACCGCCGGTCTCGCAGTCCGTGCTCGCCGAGTGGTGTGCCGCAGCGACCTTGGTCGCGGTGCCCTCGTACAACGAGTCGTTCGGTCTGGTCGCGGTCGAGGCCCAGGCCACCGGTACCCCGGTCGTCGCCGCCGCGGTCGGCGGCCTGACCACGGTGGTCCGGGACGGCCGCTCGGGTCTTCTTGTCGACACCCACGAACCGGGCGACTGGGCCGGTGCGATCAAGAAGGTGCTCGACGACGAGGCGTTGCGCGCCCGGTTGGCCGCCGGCGCCTTGGTGCAGGCGAACGAGTTCTCCTGGGAACGGACGGCGGAGTGCACGCTGGCCGTCTACGCCCAGGCCGCAGAGATGATGCGACGGGAGGCCACTGTTGGCTGAGGACGAGATCGGTACCGATGCCTGGAGTGCGGAACGGTCGGCTGCCGCCGATGCGGTCCGCGGTTGGCTGCGCGAGAACGAGGTCGAGTTCGCCGAGGAGCGACCCGGCGTCTTCTCCTTCGCACTGCCCGGTGAGAAGAAGCTCCAGACGCCGGTCCGCCTGGACGCCGGTACGCATGCGCTCGGCGTCCACGCATTCGTCTGCCGCAACCCCGACGAGAACCACGCAGGCGTGCATCGCTGGCTGCTGGAGAAGAACATGCGGCTCTACGCCGTGGCCTTCGCCCTCGACGAGCTCGGCGACATCTACCTCGACGCCCGGCTGCCCCTGGAAATGACCAGTGCCGAACAACTCGACACGTTGCTCGGCACGGTGTTGGCCACCGCCGACGAATCCTTCAACACCCTGCTGGAGTTGGGGTTCGCGACGTCGATCCGTAAGGAATGGGAGTGGCGGATCTCGCGGGGCGAGTCCACCGCCAACCTCGAAGCGTTCCGCGGTTGGTTGGAGAGCTGAACCCCTACAGGTCCAGCTTGTAGCCCAACCCACGCACGGTGACCAGGAACTTCGGCGTCGCCGGGTCCGGCTCCAGCTTCGCCCGTAGCCGCTTCACGTGGACGTCCAGCGTCTTGGTGTCGCCGACGTAGTCCGAACCCCAGACCCGGTCGATCAGCTGGCCGCGGGTGAGCACCCGGCCCGGGTTGCGCAGGAACATCTCGAGGAGCTCGAACTCCTTGAGCGGCAGCCGCTGCTCGACGCCGTCGACGGTGACTACGTGGCGTTCCACGTCCATCCGCACCGGGCCGGCCTCCAGGGCACCCTCTTCGGGGGCGTCCTCGAAGCCGCCGCGCCGCAGCACCGCACGGATCCGGGCGACCAGCTCGCGCGGGGAGTAGGGCTTGGTGACGTAGTCGTCGGCGCCCAACTCGAGGCCGACCACCTTGTCGACCTCGTCGTCCTTCGCACTCACCATGATCACCGGGACGCTGGAGGTCTGCCGGATCTGACGGCAGACCTCGGTACCGGGCAGGCCGGGCAGCATCAGGTCCAGCAGCACGATGTCGGCGCCGGAGCGCTCGAACTCCGTCAACGCGTCGGGGCCGGTGTTCGCCACCGCCACCTCGAAGCCCTCCTTGCGTAGCAGGTAGGCCAGCGCGTCGCTGTAACTCTCTTCGTCCTCAACTACCAGCACCCGGGTCACCCGGCGTCCTCCTTGTTCAGCCTTGCGGTCTCGTTCATTGTGCTCTCGTCCGGTTCACGCGGGAGCGAGAGTGTGAAGGTGGAGCCCTGGCCCTCGATGGACCAGACGCGGATGTCGCCGCCGTGGGTGGCGGCGACATGCTTGACGATCGACAGTCCGAGGCCCGTTCCGCCGGTCGAACGGTGCCGGGCCGGGTCGACCCGGTAGAACCGTTCGAAGATCCGGTCCAGCTCGTCGGGCGGGATGCCGATGCCCTGGTCGGTGACGGCGATCTCGACCATGTCGTCGACGGCGCGGACGGTGACCAGGACCGCCGAGTTGTCCGGCGAGTAGTTGACGGCGTTGGCGACCAGGTTGCCGATCGCGACCGTCACCTGCTCGCGGTTGCCGAAGACCTGGAGGCCCTTCTCCCCGGAGGCGACGACGCGCAGCCCGCGGGCCTGGGCATCGATCGCCACGGTGTCGATGGCGACCGCGACCGCGTCGTCCAGGGAGATCTTCTCCTGGCCGTCGTGGGCGTCGTCGGACTGGAGCCGGGAGAGCTCGATGATCTGTTGGACCAGGCGGGTCAGCCGCTCGCTCTCGGTGATCATCCGGCCGGCGAACCTTTCGACGGCCTCGGGGTCGTCGGAGGCGTCCTGGACGGCCTCGGCGAGCAGGCGGATGGCGCCGACCGGTGTCTTGAGCTCATGGCTGACGTTGGCCACGAAGTCGCGACGGATCGCCTCGACCCGGCGTTCCCGGGTGCGGTCCTCGACCAGGGCGAGGACCTGCCGGGTGCCGAGCGGGGCGACCCGGGCCGTGACATGGCGGACGGGGCCGTTGCCGGTGCGGGGCAGGATCAGTTCGCTCTGCCGGATCTGGCCGTCGCGACGGACGCTGTGGATGGTGTCCATCAGCTCCTCCACCGCGACCGAGGTGCCGCGGACGATGCCCATCGCGTAGGCGGGCGCGCTGGCCTTCAACACGACGTCGTCGTCGTCGACGACGACCGCGGAGGCCCGCAGCACCGACAGCACGGCGCCGACGCCGGCCGGGACGGCGGGTTCTGGGGTCGGAGGGATTCGTTTCTGCTGGCGTTCACTGATCAGGAACGCCGCGACTACGCCGCCCAGGAACAGTGCACACAGCACGCCCATGAGCGCGAGTTCGGGCATGGTCACAGTGAGATCGTACGCAGACTTTCACCGGGCGTTTGCCGCCCCAGGGCCTGAACGCCGACTGTTCACCACCCGTTCATTACAGATCACCTCCCGGCCATCTGGGCTGGCTAGCCTCGCGTCCATGCGTGAGGCTTACTACGACCAGCTCGACTCGATCTTCGGCCAACTCGGGACCATCGCCCGTGAGGTCGAGGTCGCCGTCGGTCGAGCAACCAAGGCACTGCTGACCGGTGACGGCGAGATCGCCGAGCAGGTGATCAGCGCCGACGCGTCGATCGATCGACAGCGCGAAGAGATCGAGGACAGCGCCTTCTCGCTGCTCTCCCTGCAGCAGCCGGTCGCCGGCGATCTGCGCACCATCGTCGCGGCACTGCGGATGGTGGGCGAGCTGGAGCGGATGGGTGATCTCTCGGTGCACGTCGCCAAGGTGGCGCGGCTCCGGGTGCCCGGGGTCGCGGTTCCGCCGGACATGGTGCCGACGATCGAGCAGATGTCCGCGGTGGCGATCGACATGGTCGGCCAGGTGGCCGCCCTGATCGAGAGCCGCGACGTCGAGGCGGCGAAGGCGCTCGCCGACGACGACGAGGAGATGGACCGCCTGCGTCGGGTCTCGTTCCGCGAACTTCTCAGCAAGGACTGGCCGCACGGCGTGGAGCCCGCGGTCGACCTGGCGCTGCTCGGCCGTTACTACGAGCGGATCGCCGACCACGCGGTCTCGATCGCGAACCGGGTGATCTTCGTGGTCACCGGCGAGACGCCGTCCAACTCCTGACCTGAGGGCCGGCTGATGCCCCGGTCGCTTCGCAGCGCCGGGGCTTCTTGTTCCTACAACGCAGAAGGCCCGAACACCTGGCGGTGTTCGGGCCTTCTGTCTGCTGTTTCTTACCGGCCTTGGTTGGCCACCGCGGCGGCAGCAGCAGCAGCGGCCTCGGGGTCGAGGTAGGTGCCCCCGGCCACGGTCGGGCGCAGGTCGGCGTCGAGCTGGTAGACCAGCGGCATCCCGGTGGGGATGTTGAGGCCGGCGATCGCGTCGTCGTCGATCTGATCGAGGTGCTTGACCAGGGCCCGCAGGCTGTTGCCGTGGGCGGCGACCAGCACGGTCTTCCCGGCCTTGAGGTCCGGCACGATCTCCGCATCCCAGTAGGGCAGGAAGCGCTCGATGACGTCCTTGAGGCACTCGGTGCGCGGAGCCGCGGCACCGGGGCCACCGTTGGCGACCGAGTAACGCGGGTCCTCGGCCTGGGAGAACTCCGACTCGTCGCTCAGCGGCGGCGGGGGAGTGTCGAACGAGCGACGCCAGGTCATGAACTGTTCCTCGCCGAACTCGGCCAGGGTCTGCTTCTTGTCCTTGCCCTGCAGAGCGCCGTAGTGCCGCTCGTTGAGGCGCCACGACCGCTTGACCGGGATCCAGTGCCGGTCGGCTGCGTCGAGCGCCAGGGCGGCGGTGTTGATCGCCCGGCGCTGCAGCGAGGTGTGCACGACGTCCGGCTCGAGACCGGCGGCCTTGAGCTGCTCGCCGCCCCGGACGGCCTCGTCGCGACCGGCGTCAGTCAGTGCGACGTCGACCCAGCCGGTGAAGAGGTTCTTGGCGTTCCATTCGCTCTGCCCGTGACGGAGCAGGATGAGGGTGTAGGTCATCAGTGACCCGACCCGCCCTCTTCGACGTGGGTGTTGAGCTCATCGGTCTTGCACGCCTCGGCGATCGGGCCGTCGCCGTCCTCGCCTGCGAAGTGGTTGGTGTTGCAGACCACGGGGACCTGGATCTTCACGGTGCCCGCGTTGGCGAACTGCAGGTCGATGCTGACGAAGTCGCCGATCTTGAAGTCGCCGGTGACCGGGATGCCGGGGGCGTACTTCGGGCCGGGCTTGTCGACGGCGTCCTTACCGAGCGAGTTCAGCGCCAGCAGGCCAGCGGCCGGGATGACCAGCTTCTGGGAGGGCAGCGTGGCGGTGACGTCGCCGTTGACACCGGTCAAGGTGTCGTCGCCTGCGTTCAGGGCGTCGGTCGGCTTGTTGGTCACGTTGTTCGAGAACGTGGCGACCAGGGTGCCCTTGCCGTCCTGGGAGGCGACGATCGCTGCGTTGAGCACGTCGACCTGGCCGCTCCGGTCGTTGGCGCCCGGCGCGGGGGTGTAGACCTTGTCGGTGGCGAAGTTCATGCCACAGCCGGCCAGGGTGGGCACGGCGAGCACGAGGGCGCCGGCGGCAATCCCGCGGGCGATCCGGTTGCGAAGCAGCATCGTTTGAGAGCCTTTTGTTCGGCGGTGGACCGTCTCTGATCGGTCACCAAGTGCGAGGCCCACCCTAGATGATCGCCTGCGCGGGCGAGCGTGGTGTCCGGGGTCAGTCGGCTATGAGGCCGAAGTTGACGCCGACCAGGACGGTGGCGACCAGCACGATCACCAGGTAGCCGACGGTGAGGGCGAGCAGTTTCGGCGCGCCGGTACGCAGGGCGAGGGCCAGCGGGAGGGTGCGCCAACCGTCGGCGTTGTCGTCGACCAGGCCGGGCAGAGAGGCCAGTACGTGAAGGCCGATGCCGATCAGGGCGCCACAGGCGACGATCGCGATCGTCGGGGCACCTCCGTCGCCCTCGCCACCCCAGCCGCCGTAGGAGAGGAAGCCGGCGAAGCCGCCGAAGGTGAGCGCCCAGGTGAGGAAGGAGAGTTTGCCGCGGCGGAACAGGCCGGCGTTGCCGATCATCGCGACAGCCAGGATCGCCAGGTGGATCCCGCCGGCGATCCGGCCGTTGGCGATCGAGAGCGGCACCACCAGCAGCACCGCGACGGCGATCGCGAAGGCTGCCGTCCCGGGGTCGAGGTAGCCCTCGGCGAGCGGTTTTCCTTCACGTCCGTGGGTGCGGTCGCGGGTCCGGTCGACGAGGTCGTTCTGGAGTCCGAGGATGAACTGTCCGACAAGAACGGTCAGTAGGACCAGTCCGACCTCGCGGGTACTGCGGCCAGCCAGGGCAGCGGCGACGGTGACGCCGAGCGCGACCAGCGCCGCGCGGCTCGGGTGGCAGGCACGGAAAAGGGCAATGGGCAGTGAACGTCCGAGATCGAACTGCTCAACGAGGACTCCCTCCGCATTGACACGCTTGATCCGGCGAACGGGCTGATACCGCTTGGCAGACATAGGCCGCAGTATTGACCAATCTGGCAACGGATGCGGGCCACACGCGGAGGTTTGACCGATCGGCCAGGAGTGCTCCGGGTGTGGCTTTCGGGCGTGTCGGACGGTGTCGAGGCACATTGCCACCGTTTCTGTCAACCTTTGATGTGGCCTCTGACCTGCACAAACGCCGGATGAGGGTGCCCAAAGTCGTGTTAGACTGGTCACCTAGGAAGGGGTACTTTGCACATGACATTCACCGTCGGCGAAACGGTTGTTTACCCAAACCATGGTGCAGCGGTCATCGAGGACATCGAGACCCGCACCATCAAGGGAGAAGAAAGGGAATATCTCGTTCTTCGCATCGTCGCCCAGCAGGACCTGGTGGTTCGGGTCCCGGCCTGCAACCTGGATCTCGTCGGGGTACGCGACGTCGTTGACAAGGATGGGCTCGACCGTGTGTTCGACGTCCTCCGCGCAGCGCACGTCGAGGAGCCGACCAACTGGTCGCGTCGCTACAAGGCGAACCTGGAGAAGTTGCACTCGGGAGATGTGATGAAGGTTGCCGAGGTCGTTCGCGATCTGTGGCGGCGTGAGCGTGACCGTGGCCTGTCGGCCGGCGAGAAGCGGATGTTGGCCAAGGCGCGCCAGATCCTCGTCTCCGAGCTGGCTCTGGCCGAGCGCACCAACGAGGACAAGGCTGAGACCATCCTCGACGAGGTGCTTGCGTCCTGATCGACGCACACCCACAACGACATGAGCCCCTCACACCCGGTGGTGTGAGGGGCTCAGTCGTTCCCGGAGCATGATCTGCCGGTCCTGAGCGTGACTGTGAGCCTGTGAGGAGGAGTTGACACACCCGTGAAACAAGACGCAGCGGCGCTGTAACCGACGGTTCCTAGCCTCGACGCATCGTCGAGCAGGGCATTCGTCGCAGAAGGAGCAGCCCGTGGCCAGCAACGCTGTCAGTACCGCTTCCGGTTCCAGTTACTCACCGGGAGGAGTCACCATCGCGGACTGGCGCCCGGAGGACCCCGCGTTCTGGGAGGCCGGCGCCGCGCGGGTCGCCAAGCGGAACCTCGGGTGGTCGATCTTCGCCGAGCACCTCGGCTTCTCGGTCTGGCTGATGTGGAGTGTCAGTTCGGCCTATCTGCTGTCGATGGGATTCGACTTCACGCCGCAGGAACTGTTCCTGATCGTCGCCGCGCCGAACCTGGTGGGCTCCTTGATCCGGCTGCCCTACACCTTCGCGGTGCCGCGGTTCGGCGGACGGAACTGGACCGTGGTCAGCGCGCTGCTCCTGCTGATCCCGACGCTGCTGTTCGCCCTCTTCGTGCAGCGGCCGGAGACCCCGCTGTGGGTCTTCGTGGCGATCGCCGCGACCGCGGGGTTGGGCGGCGGCAACTTCGCCTCGTCGATGGCGAACATCAACTTCTTCTATCCGGCGTCGAAGAAGGGCGCCGCGCTCGGGCTGAACGCGGCCGGCGGCAATCTCGGGGTGGCGATCATTCAGTTCTTCCTTCCGGTCGTCGTCGGCGGTGCCGGCATCTTCGGCATGGTCACTGCCAGTGACGGGGGCATCCACCTGGAGCGTGCCTCGTACGTCTACGCGGCCCTCGCCCTGGTGGCGGCGGCGGGGGCCTTCCTCTTCATGAACAACCTGACCACCGCGAGTGTCAGCCCCCGGCAGTCGCTGGCGGTGGTCCGGAACAAGCACACCTGGGTGATGTCCTTGCTCTACATCGGGACGTTCGGTTCGTTCATCGGCTACTCCGCGGCGATGCCGCTGCTGATCAAGATCAACTTCTGGGGGCCGAGCGGCGGTCCGACCGGTACCGGCATCCACTTCGCGTACTACGCCTTCCTGGGTGCCCTGGTCGGTTCGGTCGCGCGACCCCTCGGCGGCTGGCTGGCCGACAAGTACGGCGGCGCCCGGGTGACCGCGTGGAGCTTCGTGGGGATGGGAGTCGGCACCGCAGCGGTGCTCTGGACGCTGACCCAGTTGACGCCGAACCCGGCCCAGCAGCCGTCGATCGCCCAGGACAACCAGGCCTGGTTCGGCTGGTTCCTCGCCTCCTTCCTGGTGATCTTCGCGGCGAGCGGGATCGGCAACGGTTCGACCTACCGGATGATCCCGCTGATCTGGGCACGGCAGGCCCGGACGGCGACCGCCGACGGCACACCCGAGCGGCTGGCCGCGATGCAGCAGTCCACCCGCAACGCCTCCGCGGTGATCGGGATCGCCGGCGCGGTCGGTGCGATGGGCGGCTTCCTGATCCCGATGTCGTTCGGTGCGCCCTGGGTCGACGATCCGGCCTCCGCGGCGCGAGGCGCGTTCGCGGTCTTCGGCGGCTACTACGTGGTCTGCCTGGCGATCACCTGGTTCGTCTACACCCGGCGGTCGTTCCTGGTCTCCCGGCTGCCGAGCCTGGCTGAGGCTCGGATCTGATGACCGCCACCCACTGCCCGTACTGCTCGCTGCAATGTGGCATGCGGCTGACCGTGGGGGACCGCGCCTCGGGCACCGGACCGCAGGTCTCCGGGTGGGAAGAGTTCTCGGTCAATCAGGGAGCCCTGTGCCGAAAGGGCTGGACAGCGACCGGGCTGCTCAAGCACCGGGAACGGCTGACCACGCCGTTGCTCCGTGACCGGACGAGTGGTGAACTGCGGCCAGCCACCTGGGAGCAGGCGCTCGACGTCGTCGCGGAGCGTTGTGCCGAGTTGCAGGCAGCGCATGGTGCCGACGCGGTGGCGGTCTTCGGCGGTGGCGGTCTGACCAACGAGAAGTCCTATCTCCTGGGCAAGTTCGCGCGAGTAGCGCTCGGCACCAGCCAGATCGACTACAACGGTCGCTGGTGCATGTCGTCGGCCGCGGCCGCCGGGGCCCGCGCGTTCGGTGTCGACCGCGGGCTGCCGTTCCCGTTGGCCGACATCGAGCAGGCAGACGTGGTGGTGTTGGTCGGCTCCAACCTGGCCGAGACGATGCCGCCCGCTGCTCGGCACCTGACCCGGCTGCGGGAGAACGGTGGCCGGGTCGTGGTCGTCGACCCGCGCCGGACGCCGACCGCCGAGCTCGCGGACCTCTTCGTGCAGCCGGTGCCGGGGACCGACCTCGCGGTGGCGGCGGGGTTGTTGCACCTCGTCGTCGCCGGGGGACTCGTGGACGAGCAGTATGTGGCTGAGCGGACCGTCGGGTTCGACGGCGTTCGGGAGTCGGTCACCGCGTGGTGGCCGGAGCGGGTGGAGCGGGTCAGCGGGGTGCCGACGTCGCAGCTGCGGGAGCTGGCCGAGCTGCTGGGCGCGGCGGAGAAGGTCGTCGTGCTGACGGCACGTGGTGCCGAACAGCACGCCACCGGCACCGACACCGTGCTGGCCTGGATCAACCTCGCGCTGGCGCTCGGTACGCCGGGGCGTGCGTTCAGCGGCTACGGCTGTCTCACCGGACAGGGCAATGGGCAGGGCGGGCGCGAGCACGGTCAGAAGGCCGATCAGTTGCCGGGCTATCGGATGATCGACGACCCTGCCGCGCGCGAGCACGTGGCCGGGGTCTGGGGTGTGGCGCCGGAGTCGCTGCCGGGCAAGGGCCGCTCGGCCTACGAGCTGTTGGAGGCGCTGGGCACCGACGCCGGCCCGAAGGCGCTGCTGGTCTTCGGCTCCAACATCGTGGTCTCAGCGCCCAACGCGCGCAGCGTCTCCGAGCGGTTGGATGCGCTGGACCTGCTGGTGGTGGCCGACATCGTGATGTCGGAGACGGCGGCCCGCGCCGACGTCGTGCTGCCGATCACGCAGTGGTCGGAGGAGGACGGCACGATGACCAACCTGGAGGGCCGGGTGATCCGCCGCGAGCGGGCGTTGACACCCCCGAACGGCGTCCGCAGCGACCTGGAGATCATCGCCGGCCTCGCCGCCCGGCTGGGTTCGGCGGCGTCGTTCCCGACCGAGCCGGAGGTGGTCTTCGACGAGTTGCGCCGCGCCTCGGCCGGTGGCAAGGCCGACTACGCGGGGATCACCTGGGCGCGGATCCGGGCGGAGGGTGGCCTCTTCTGGCCCTGCCCGGACGAGGCGCACCCCGGGACGCCCCGGATGTTCACGGAACGGTTCGCGCACGCCGACGGCCGCGCGCGGTTCCACGTCGTCGAGCATCGCGGCGCCGCGGAGGTGCCGGACGCCGACTATCCCGTGCACCTGACCACCGGTCGGGTGTTGGCGCAGTACCAGTCGGGAGCGCAGACCAGGCGGGTGCGCGAACTTCCGGATCAGGGACCGTTCGTCGAGCTGCACCCGATGCTGGCGCGCCGGGTCGGTGTCGTGGACGGGGAGCAGGTGGAGCTGCGCACCCGCCGCGGCGCGTTGCGGGTTCCGGCGAAGGTGGTCAGCACGATCCGTCCGGACACCGTTTTCGTGCCGTTCCACTGGGTCGGCGCGAACCTGCTGACCAACGACGCCCTCGACCCGACGTCGCGGATGCCGGAGTTCAAGGTCTGTGCGGTGGCGGTTAGCGCGGCGTGAACGGCGAACGGTTGGTGATCGTCGGCAACGGGATGGCGACGACGAGGTTGGTCGAGGAACTGGTGGCGGCCCGCTACGACGGCCGGGTCACGATCGTGGGCGACGAGCCGGGACCTGCCTACAACCGGATCCTGCTCTCGGCGGTGCTGGAGGGCACGCACTCGCTGGATGCGCTGGTGCTCCGGGCTCCGCAGTGGTTCGCGGCCCATACCGTGGACCTGCGGCTGGGGGCGCGGGTGCTGGAGATCGATCGGGAGGCCGGCGAGGTGATGCTGGTCGACGGCAGCCGGATCGGGTACGACCGGTTGGTGCTGGCGACCGGCTCGATCCCGTCGCTGCCACCGATCCGAGGTCTGGTGCAACTGGACGGGCAGCTGCACCCGAAGGTGCATGCGTTCCGGTCGTTGGCGGACTGCCTGCGCCTGTTGGGCGCGGTGCCGTCGGCCGAGCGTGCGGTGGTGGTCGGCGGCGGGCTGCTCGGCCTCCAGGTCGCGCGGGCGCTGACGGTGCGTGGCGTGCTGACCGAGGTGGTCGAGGGTGCCGAGCATCTGCTGTCCCGTCAGGTCGATGAGCAGGGTGGGTCGGTGCTGCGGCGCAGCCTGCGCAGATTGGGGACCGAGGTCTACACGGGGGTGCGGGCCGTCCGCCTCACCGACGACGGCCTCCGGCTCGACAACGGGCATGTCCTGGAGACCGATCTGGTGGTGCTGACCGCGGGTGGTCGGCCCTCGACGGCGTTGGCCCGCGGAGCCGGACTGGCGGTCCGGCGAGGTGTGGTGGTGGATGAGCGCTTGGCCTCGGTGACGGATGAGCGGATCCACGCGATCGGGGACTGCGCCGAGTTCGCCTCGCGGATCACGGGCTTCGTCGCCCCTGCCTGGGAGCAGGCCGGGGTGCTCGCGGCGGTGCTGACCCGGTCCGGCAGTCGCGTTGCGCGCTACTCCGGATCGCGCAACGTGGCGCGGCTCCGGGCGACCGGGCTCGACGTCGCGGTGCTCGGTGATCCGGAGCAGGCGGACGGCGAGGTCGTCGAGGTCACCAACCCGATCGTCGGATCGCACCGCAAACTGGTGGTGCGTGGTGGCGTGGTGGTGGCGGGGACCTTGATCGGCGACCTGTCGCGGATCGGCTTGATCACGCAGTTGTATGAGCGGGGCACGGTGCTCGGTGAGTCCGAGCCGGGCGAACTGCTGTTGGCCGAACGGCCCGCGGGGGAGTCGGGCCCGTTGCTGCCCGACGATGCCGAGGTCTGTGCCTGCGCAGGGGTCAACGCGGGCCGCCTCCGCGCATGTGGCTCGGTCGCGGAGGCGCGCGAGTCGACCCGCGCCACCACCGGGTGCGGTGGTTGCGCCTCTGTGGTGGCGCAGTTGGTGGGCCGCGCGACTGCTACGGCGGGGCCCTGATCTCGACAGGCTCGATCACCGGTGGCCCTGATCTCGACAGGCTCGATCACCGGTGGCCCTGATCTCAACAGGCTCGATCACCGGTGGCCCTGATCTCAACAGGCTCGATCACCGGTGGCCCGGTGGTCGAGCTTGTCGAGACCCAGTCGACGACTGGGGTGAGCACGCACCATTGGTGCGCCAATCGGAGCGGCCGGCGTACGGCTTTCAACGCACGGACATGATCCTGCGAGACCAGCCCAGCAGACGGCCCGAATCAAGGTCAGTGACCTCATACGGAGTGTGCGTGGCGCGACCTCCTCACGTGCGTGAAGAAGGATTGACCTCGCTGTTACACAAGCAACACGCAGCCACAACACGACGTTCCTAGGTTCGTGACCACGGGTCTACGAAGGGAACGTCGATGAGTCACATGCGTAGAACACTGGTGGTGGTGGGCCACGGGATGGTGGGGCACCGCTTCGTGCAGGCCGCGATCGAGCGGGGTGTCACCGAGCGCTGGGATCTCGTGGTCATCGGCGAAGAGCCGCGGCCGGCCTACGACCGGGTAGCCCTCACCTCGTTCTTCGAGGTCGGTGCTGAGCAGCTCTCCTTCCTGCCGGACGGCGCCTACGAGGACCCCCGGGTTCGGCTCCTGCTGAACACCTCCGCCGTCGCCATCGACCGGGAGGCACGCACCGTCGCACTCAGCGATGGCACGCACCTTGCCTTCGACGAACTGGTCCTGGCCACCGGCGCTGGGCCGTTCGTGCCGCCGATCCCTGGCAAGGAGCTCACCGGTACCTTCGTCTACCGGACGATCGAGGACCTCGAAGCCATCCGGGCCGCTGCCACCCACGCCACTGTCGGCGCGGTGATCGGCGGCGGTCTGCTGGGCCTTGAGGCCGCCAACGCCCTGGTGCAGTTGGGATTGCAGACCCACGTCGTCGAGATGGCGCCGCGACTGATGCCGGTGCAACTGGACCAACCCGCCGGCCAGACCCTGGTCCGGCACATCGAGAAGCTCGGTGTCACCGTCCACGCCGGCGCGGCCACGACCGAGGTGATCGACGCCGGGGACGGGACGGTGGCCGGACTGGGGCTCAAGGACGCCGACGCGATCCCCGCCGAGGTCGTGGTCTTCTCCGCAGGGATCCGGCCACGGGACCAGTTGGCTCGCGACTGCGGGCTGGAGGTTGCCGAGCGCGGCGGCATCCTGGTCGATCCGCAGTGCCGCACCAGCGATCCGACGATCTTCGCGATCGGTGAGTGCGCCGCGCCGGGCGGCAGGATGTACGGCCTCGTCGCTCCCGGCTACGCGATGGCCGAGGTCGCTGCCGACGCACTGTTGGGTGGCCCCGGTGAGTTCCTGGGCGCCGACATGTCCACCAAACTCAAGCTCCTCGGCGTCGACGTCGCCTCGTTCGGTGATGCGTTCGGTGCCACCGAGGGTTCGCTCGAGGTGGTCTTCGCCGACGCCGTCGCGGGGGTCTACAAGAAGCTGGTCGTCTCCGAGACCGACGACGGCCGTTACCGCCTGCTCGGCGGCATCCTGGTCGGTGACGCCTCCGCCTACGGGGTGCTTCGGCCGATGGTGGCCAGTGGCATGGCGCTGCCCGAGAACCCGGAGGAGCTGATCCTGCCGGCGTCACGGGACGGCGTACCGCAGCTCGGGATGCCGGACGACGCCGTGGTCTGTTCCTGCAACAACGTCACCAAGGCCTCGATCACCGACGCCCTCGACGGAGAGGACCATGCCTGCGCCGATGTGGCGTGTGTGAAGAGCTGTACCAAGGCCGGTAGTACCTGCGGCTCGTGCGTGCCGGTGGTGAAGAACCTGATCGAGCAGCACTTCTCGGCACAGGGGAAGGCCGTCGCGAAGGGGATCTGTGAGCACTTCGCGCACACCCGCCAGGAACTCTTCGACCTGGTTCTGGTGCACGGCTATCGGAGCTTCGACCCGATCGTCGCTGCCCACGGCTCGGGACGTGGCTGTGACATCTGCAAGCCGACGATCGCCTCGATCCTGGCCAGTCAGTTCAACGACCATGTGCTCGGCGCCGAGACTGGTGCCTTGCAGGACACCAACGATGCCTACCTGGCCAACCTGCAGAAGAACGGGACCTACTCCGTCGTGCCGCGGATCCCGGGCGGCGAGATCACCCCGGAGAAGCTGATCGTGATCGGGGAGGTCGCCCGCGACTACGGCCTCTACACGAAGATCACCGGTGGTCAACGGGTCGATCTCTTCGGGGCACGGATGGAGCAACTTCCGGCGATCTGGACCCGGCTGGTGGACGCTGGCTTCGAGAGCGGTCATGCGTACGGCAAGTCGTTGCGGACCGTGAAGTCCTGTGTGGGTTCGTCCTGGTGCCGCTTCGGCGTCCAGGACTCGGTGCAGATGGCGATCGACCTGGAGCTGCGCTATCGGGGCCTGAGGTCTCCGCACAAACTCAAGGGCGGCGTCAGCGGCTGTGCGCGTGAATGCGCGGAGGCCCGCGGCAAGGACTTCGGGGTGATCGCCACGGAGAAGGGCTGGAACCTCTACGTCTGCGGCAACGGTGGCGCTACGCCGGCCCACGCCCAGTTGCTGGCCGCCGACCTGTCCAGCGTCGAACTGATCCGCTGCCTGGACCGGTTCCTGATGTACTACATCCGGACCGCCGATCGGCTGCAACGCACCTCGGCGTGGTTGGAGACACTCGACGGCGGATTGGCTCGGGTCCGCGAGATCGTGGTCGACGACGTCCTCGGTCTCGGCACGGAGTTGGAGGCGGCGATGGCCCAGCACGTCGACACCTACGTCGACGAATGGCGTGCAACGCTGGATGATCCCGAGAAGCTGGCGCGTTTCGTCTCCTTCGTGAACGCGCCCGATACCCCCGACCCGAGCATCACCTTCACCGAGGAACGGGGCCAGATCACGCCGACGCTGACCGATGGCCCTGTGCAACTGGGCGTCACGATCCCGGTAGGTGCGCCATGACGATGCCGGAGTGGCAGCCGGTCTGTGCCTACCGCGACCTCGAGGTGGAGCGCGGTGCGACCGCCCTGGTGCACGGGCACGCGGTGGCGATCTTCCGTACCCACGAAGGAAACGTCCATGCCCTGGGGAACTACGACCCGATCGCTCGGGCGAGCGTACTGGCCCGGGGGATCGTGGGCACGCGGGGTGAGGTGCCGTTCGTCGCCTCACCGATGCACAAGCACGGATTCGATCTGCGCAGCGGGGAGTGCCTCGACGACCGGGGGGTGAAGGTCCCCGTCTACGCCGTCAGGATCGTGGACGGCATCGTCGAGGTCGGACCACGGGAGTGCGGATGAGCACGGAGCACGGCGTCCTGCCGTTGACCGGTTGCCGGGTCGGCGTCACCGCGGCGCGGAAGGCCGAGGAGCAGAACGCCCTGCTGGCACGGCGGGGTGCGTCGGTGGAGTGGGCTCCGGTGCTCTCCGTGGAGCCCAGCAAGGTCGATGAGGAAGGCCTGCGACGCGCCACCGAAGCGGTGTTGGCGCAGGACGTCGACATCTTCATCGCGACTACCGGGATCGGTCTTCGATCCTGGTTCCGCGCGGCGGAGCAGTGGGGGATCCTGGACCGGCTGATCGGCCATCTCGGAGGTGCCGAGATCCTGGCACGCGGACCGAAATCGGTGGGCGCGTTGCGTCGCGCCGGCCTGCGTGAGCTGTGGTCGCCCGAGTCGGAGTGCTTCGAGGATGTCCTCGCGCATCTACGCGGGCGCTCCCTGAGGGGCGTGCGGATCGTCGTCCAGGAGCATGGCCAATCACTCTCCACGGTCGCCAATGTCTTGCGCAGGCAGGGCGCAGAGGTCGAGGTGGTCACCGTCTATCGGGTCGAGGGGCCTGAGGATCCCGGCCGGGTCTTCGGCCTGGTCGACCTGACCGCGGAGCGCAAGCTGGACGCCGTCACCTTCACCTCCGCGCCGGCGGCGGCCTCGTTCCTGGAGACGGCGGCCGCGATGGGTCGTCGGGACGAGGTGGTGGCCGCCTTCCAGGCCGACGTGATCGCGACCTGCGTCGGACCGGTCACTGCGGCTGCGCTCGAGCTCTGGGGCGTACCGACCCTGCAGCCGGACCGCTCCCGGCTGGCCGCGATGGTGCGTGCCCTGGAGCTCGAGCTGCCGTTGCGACGGAGTGGGCAGAGCCTTGTGGTGGCAGGGAGTTCGCTGCTGCTGCACGGCGACGTCGTCCACCTCGACGGCGTCGCGATCCACCTGGCGTCGGCACAGCACGCTGTGCTGGCCGCACTGGCCGTCAACCCTGGGCACGTGGTCTCGAGGCGGGATCTGCTCGGTGTGCTGCCGAGCGGTCAGGCGGCGAGTGAACACGCGGTGGAGATGGCGGTGGCGCGGTTACGGGCCGTGATCGGTACGAAGCTCATCCAGACGGTGGTCAAGCGTGGCTATCGATTGGCCGTGGCATGAACCCGCTGATCACGGTCGCGCACGGCACCCGGCATCGGGGTGGTGCTGTGGTCGCGAGCAGCCTGACGGCGCGCGCCGGGCGGCGCCTCGGCGTCGCGGCGTCGGCGACCTTCCTGGAGTTGAACCGTCCCCGTTTCGCGCAGGTGATGGGGCAACGGTTCGAGGCCCGGCCGGTCGTCGTACCGCTGTTGCTGGCGGGTGGGGTGCATCTGGACGGTGACATCCCGGAAGCGGTGCAGGAGGGCGGCAGCGGGGCGATCATCGCGCCAGCACTGGGGCCGCATCCGTTGTTGGCCGAGGTGCTGCTGCGACGGTTGCTCGGTTCCGGGGCGCGACCGGGTGAGCCAGTGGTGCTGGCGGCGGCTGGGAGCAGTCGACCGGCCGGTCTGGTCGATCTGAAGACGGCGGGGCGCCTGTTGCAGGCACGGTGGCCCGGCCCGGTACGAGTCGCCACGATGAGCGGGTTGGGGCCGAGCCTCGCGGCCCAGATCGAGGCGAGCAAGCCGGCTGGTCGGGTGACCGTGGCGCCGTATCTGCTCGCTCCAGGGTTCTTCGCCGAACGGATCACCCAGTTGGCGACCTACAGCGGTGCCGACCTGGTGACCGAGGTGTTGGGCGCCGAACAGTTGATCGCCGAACTGATCGTGCGGCGTTACCGGTGGGCGCTGAGCACGCCGACGTTGGCGGCGACCGGCTGAGCCAACGCGTATCGGACGTACTCGTTCAACGTCGCCGAGACCGTGGTCTCGCGCTCCAGCGGCAGCATGTGGCCGGCCCGCGGCAGGATGATGAACCGGGAGCCGGGGATCGCGGAGGCGATCACCCGGCCGTGGTTGATCGGCGTCAGCAGGTCGCGGTCGCCGACCATCACGGTCACCTTCTTGCCGCCGTAGGCGGCAAGGGCACTGGTGCGGTGGTGGTTGTCGAGCATGTCGCGCAGGAAGCCCTCCATCGTCGCCGACGGCGAGTTCAGCAGCTGGTCCATGGCCAGGCCCACGTCGCGGGCCCGGGCGCCGGGGCCGAAGAGGAAACGGGCCAGCATCTGCCGTTCGGTGGTGGGGAAGAGGGCGTGACCGCGCGCGATCTTGTTGGCCCGCCGGCCCAGCATCCGGGGGAGTTGGGCCTTGAGCTTCGGCCCCATCTCCGGCAGGCCGAGGGTGACGGTGTTGAGGTGGTCCGACGAGGTGGCCAGGAAAAGCGCGGCGCGGACCCGGCCGACCAGGTCGGGACGCTGCTCGGCGAGCGCCATCATCGTCATCCCGCCGATCGAGTGGCCGGCGAAGATCAGGTCGCCGGTGGGGGCGTAGGTGTCGATCAGCTGGGCGAAGTCGCGACCCAGGTTGGTCACCGTGCATGCCGCCATCGGCGCGTGGTCGGAGAGGCCGTGGCCACGGTGGTCCCAGGTGACGATCTGGATCTGGTGGCCGAACTCGCCGAGCAGGTCCCGTACCTGGTAGTGCCACAGCTCCGTGTCGGCGGTCCAGCAGTGCGCCAGGAAGACCGTCACCGGAGCGTCGCTCGGGCCGTAGGCACGGACGTAGAGATTGAGGCCGTCGAAGGTCTGCATGGCTGCTGCTTTCTGCTCGCGACGCCGCTACGGACGGTGTGACAGCGTCTATGCGACATTGAGAATGTCATAATCGATCTCGTTGATGTCAAGGAATCGGTAAGCAAGGAGGCCCGAGCCCCGATGAGCGCACGCGAGATGACCATCGACCAACTCGCCTCAGCGGTCGGCATGACCGTGCGGAACGTGCGCGCCTACGCGACCCGTGGGCTGCTCCCGTCGCCGAAACTGGTGGGCCGCAAGGGCTTCTACGGTCCGGAGCATGAGGCCCGGCTGCGGCTGATCCGCGACCTGATCGACCGTGGCTACACCTTGGGCGCCGTCGAGAAGGCGCTGGTGGAGACCCCGGAGCTGCCCGACCCGCACGCGCTCGACCTGCTGGGTCTGTTGGCGAACCCCTGGGGCGGCGGCGCCCCGGAGCCGGAGGAGATCAGCCGCGACACGCTCGCGACGCTGGCCGGGATCGAAGGGCAGCCGGAACTGCGCGACGCACTGGTCGCCGCGATGGAGGAGCGCCGCCTGGTCGAGGTGATCGACGACGACACCCTGCGGCTGTTGCAGCCGGTGATGGTGCGGACCGGGGCGAAGGCGCTGCACATCGGGATGTCGATGGAGACCGTCCTCGGTCTCTTCGAGGTGATCACACAGGACACCAGCGAACTGGCCCAGCGCTTCGTCGACGCCGCCCGCGCCGAGGTCTGGAAGCCGTTCGCCGAGCGCGGCATGCCGGACGCCGAGTGGGAGGTCATGCTCCGCTCGTTCGAGGCGATCATCCCGGTCGCCGTCCAGTCCGTCCTGGCCGGTTTCCGGCAGGCACTGACCGCCAGCATCGAGAACGCGATGGCCGAAGAGATCAACGCGATCACCCCTGAGCAGTTGGCGAAGCTGCTTCCACCGCAGAGCTGAGAGCCTCGACGCGGGCCGACCCTCCGCGACTAGACGGTGACGACCAGCGCCGTCGCGATCGCCGCGACGCCCTCGCCGCGGCCGGTGAGGCCGAGGCCGTCGGTGGTGGTCGCGGAGAGGGTGACCGTGGCACCGGCGGCGGCAGAGAGCACCTCTTCGGCCTCGGCGCGGCGCTTGCCGACCCGGGGCCGGTTGCCGATCACCTGGACCGCGACGTTGCCGATCTCGAAGCCAGCCGCGCGGACCCGGCGTGCGGTCTCGGTGAGCAGGGCGACGCCGGAGGCGCCGGCCCACTGCGGCTCAGCGGTGCCGAAGTTGCTGCCGAGGTCCCCGAGCCCGGAAGCGGAGAGCAGGGCGTCGCAGGCCGCGTGTGCGGCGACGTCGGCGTCGGAGTGGCCCTCCAGCCCCACCGTCTCCTCGGGCCAGTGCAGGCCCGCCATCCACATCTCGCGCCCCTCGGCGAAGCGGTGGACGTCGGTGCCGATGCCGATACGAGGAAGACCGTTCACAGGCTCGATCATGCCGCACGGCACGCCGAAGGCCACTGTGCGGTGGCGGTGCGGAGCATCGGTTCTGACACCATGGCGGGGTGAGGATGGCACGGGTTGCTTGGCCGCTGGCCGGCGTGGTCGCGGGCATCGCCGGGTTGGCGGTGAGCCACGCGCTGACCATGGCACTCAGTTTGCGACCCAACCCGTTGGTCTCGATCAGCGAGTGGCTGGTCGGCCATCTGCCCGACTGGTTGGAGGACCTGGTCCACCAACTGACCGGCATCAAGGATGCCGCGCCGAGCGCTACCACCGGTGCCGAACTGCTCGAGCCGTACGTGATCGCCTTCCTCTTCCTCGGCTTCCTCGGCGTCGCCGCGGTGGCCGGTCAACTGTCGCGCCGCGGCTGGTGGCAGGCGATCCCGCTGCAGGTCGCGGTGATCGTGATCGCCGCGATCGGGATGGTCGGACGGTTCACCCTGACCTCCCTCACCGTGACGCCGGTGATCGCGGGCGGCGTCACCTGGATCGTGCTCACCTCCTTCGTCGCCGGCCCGCTGCAACGGGCCCGTGCCAGCGCGTTGCGGATGGCGGCTACGCCGGCCGACGACGGCCCCCCGGTCATCTCGGCCGAGCGGATGGCCCGTTGGTGGCGTTTCGACCGGCGGGACTTCGTGGTGCGGGCCGCCGTCGCCGGCTTCGGTGGGCTGGCGCTCTGGCTCTACGGCGGCAACTTCGCTCAGAAGCGTCGCCGCGTCGACCAGACCCGTCGGCTGCTCAACCTGCCGATCCACGACCGTGCGCCGCGTCCGGAGTTCCGGATCGACATCGACGGCGTACAGCCGTGGCGGACCAAGAACGAGAACTTCTTCAACGAGCAGACCGGTTTCGTAGACCCCGTGGTCGAGCTCTCCGAGTGGCGGCTCCGCATCCACGGCCTGGTGGAGCGGGAGCTGGTGCTCACCTACCAGGACCTGATCGACCGCCAGATCGTCGAGTCCTGGACGACGTTGGTCAACGTGAACAACCCGGTCGGCGGCGACCTGATCGGCAACGCCTGGTGGAGCGGGGTGCTGATCGGAGATCTGCTGACCGAGGCCGGCCTCGACCCGACGGCGGATGCCGTCCTGCAGCGCTCGGTCGACGGCTGGACCTGCGTCACGCCGCTGACCGCGTTGACCGACCGGCGCAATGCGATGCTCGCGGTCGGGATGAACGGCGTCCCGCTGCCGCTGGAGCAGGGCTACCCGGTCCGCTCCATCGTGCCGGGCCTGTACGGCCATGTCTCGGACTGCAAGTTCCTCACCGAGCTGAAGGTCACCCGGTTCGCCGACGACCGGGGTTTCGCCAACGAACAGCAGGGGTTCGCCGAACGGGGACCGATCAAGGTCGGCTCGCGGATCGATACCCCGCACAACGGGGACGACCTGGCGCCCGGCACGATCTCGATCGGCGGCTCGGCGTGGGCGCCGAACCGCGGCATCGCCGCCGTCGAGGTGGCCGTCGACGACGGACCGTGGCTGCTCGCGGAGCTGGCCCGGGTGCCGAACGCCGACACCTGGGTGCAGTGGGGGATCGCGGTCGAGTTGGCGTCGGGTTCGCACCGGGCCCGGGTGCGGGCCACCGCCGCCGACGGCGAGGTGCAGACCGGCGTCGTCAGCGGTACCCATCCGGACGGTGCTTCGGGCTGGCACGAGGTCGGTTTCGACGTCTCCTGACGCCCCGGGACCGCTCGGAATCGGCGGCGCGCCGCTCGGCTCATTAGGATTGCCGGGTGACTCTGCGGATCCATGACTCAGCCACGCGCACGGTGCGCGACTTCGTGCCCCTCCACGAGGGCAAGGTGGGCATCTACCTCTGTGGCCTGACCGTGCAGTCCGAGCCGCACGTCGGCCACATCCGTTCCGGCGTCAACTTCGACGTGTTGCAGCGTTGGCTGCGGGCCAGCGGCTATGAGGTCACCTTCATCCGCAACACCACCGACATCGACGACAAGATCCTCAGCAAGGCCGAGGAGCAGGGTCGTCCCTGGTACAACCTCGCCTACGAGATGGCGCACGAGCTGAGCAAGGCCTACGGCCTGCTGAACGTCGCCCGGCCGACCTACGAGCCCAACGCCACCGGCCACATCCCCGAGATGGTCGAGATGATCGAGCTGCTGATCGACCGGGGGCACGCCTACCCGGCCGCCGACGGTTCCGGTGACGTCTACTTCGACGTGCGTTCGTGGAAGGAGTACGGCGAGCTCTCCGGTCAGAAGGTCGAAGAGATGGAGGCTGCCGCGGACGCCGATCCGCGCGGCAAGCGCGACCCGCGTGACTTCGCCCTGTGGAAGGGCGCCAAGGCCACCGAGCCGTACACCGCGACCTGGCCGAGCCCGTGGGGACGGGGCCGTCCCGGCTGGCACATCGAGTGCTCGGCGATGGCCGGGAAGTATCTCGGCGAGGCGTTCGACATCCACGGCGGCGGAATCGACCTGCGGTTCCCGCACCACGAGAACGAGCAGGCACAGAGCCGCGCCGCCGGTCACGGGTTCGCCAACTACTGGATGCACAACGCGTGGATCACCACAGCGGGCGAGAAGATGAGCAAGTCGCTCGGCAACTCGCTGCTGGTGCCGAACGTCCTGGAGCGGGTCCGCGCCGTCGAGCTGCGGTTCTACATGGTCTCGGCGCACTACCGCTCGATGGTGGAGTTCTCCTTCGAGGCCCTCGACGAGGCGGCGACCGCGTTCCGCCGGATCGAGAACTTCCTCGACCGGGCCCCCGAGGCCGTGGCTCTCGCCCCGGCCCGGGCCAAGTTGCCGGCCGCGTTCACTGAGGCGATGGACGACGACCTCGGCACTCCGGCCGCGGTGGCGGTGATCGCCAACCATGTGCGTGAGGGCAACAAGCAGCTCGCCGAGGGCGATGCGACGGCCGCGGCTGTGAGTGCGGGCCGGGTTCGTGCGATGCTCGACGTGCTGGGTCTCGACCCGGCCGACGTGGCGTTCGCAGGTGGCGGCGGCGAGGAGACGGCCCTCGCGGGCGCCGTCGACGCGTTGGTGGCGAGCCTGCTGGAGCAGCGGGCAGCGGCGCGGGCGGCGAAGGAGTTCGCTGCGGCGGACGCGATCCGCGACCAGATCAAGGCCGCGGGGATCCAACTCGAGGACACCCCCGGCGGCACCACATGGAGCATTTGAGCGAGGCGCAGGCCTCCTACCCCAGATCGGAAGGAAACGGCTGTGGCCGGTAACTCCCAGCGCAAGGGCGCTATTCGTAAGTCCGGCAAGGGCAACGCGACCGCAGGCTCCGGCGGTCGGGTGCGCCGTGGTCTGGAAGGTCGCGGCCCGACGCCGAAGGCGAAGGACCGCGAGTACCACCAGGCCCACAAGACCGCGAAGCGTGCCGAGCGCGCCGCCGCGAAGCGTCCCCGCAAGACGGCCCGTGGCGGCGACGCCGAGTGGATCGCCGGACGGAACTCGGTGGTCGAGGCGCTGCGCGCCGAGATGCCGCTGACCGCCCTCTACGTCGCCGAGGGCGCCGAGCGTGATGGCCGACTGCGCGAGGCGTTCGAGCTGGCCGCGGCGGCGGGCATCCCGCTGCTGGAGGTCTCCCGCGGGGAGATGGACCGGCTCACCGCGGGCGCGGTGCACCAGGGCCTCGCGGCCCGGATGCCGGCCTACGAGTACGCCCACCCCGACGACCTGCTGGACCGCGCCGACGACCTGGACGGGGCGCCGTTGATCGTGGCGCTCGACTCGGTCACCGACCCGCGCAACCTCGGCGCCATCGTCCGCTCCGCCTCGGGCTTCGGTGCGCACGGCGTGCTGATCCCGGAACGTCGCTCGGCCGGAATGACGGCATCGGCCTGGAAGACCTCGGCCGGTGCCGCCGCGCGGGTCCCGGTCGCGCAGACGGTCAACCTGGTCCGCCAGCTCCGGGCCTATCAGGAGGCCGGCTGCATGGTGATCGGTCTGGACGCCGACGGCGACGTCTCGCTGCCTGCGCTGGATCTGGCCGCCGGCCCGCTCGTGGTCGTGGTCGGTTCCGAGGGCAAGGGCCTGGGGCGCCTGGTCGCGGAGACCTGTGACCAGTTGGTCTCGATCCCGATGGGCAACGACCTGGAGTCGCTGAACGCAGGTGTCGCAGCCTCGATCACGCTCTACTCGATCGCTCAGGCACGCGCCGCAGCGGAGCAGTGACCTGAACACCACCGGGCTCCACATCGTCGGCTATGTCCCGGGGGAGCGTGGCTGCCCGGTGGTGTTGAAAGGTTCCGTGAACAAGGGCTGGGAGTGGGACGCGTTCGATCCGCGGCTGACCGGCCCGGTGCCGTCCGGATACGTCTTGACCACCCGCCACCAGGTGGTGGAATTCGACTATTGGGGCCTGAACGCGCTGGCGTCCCAACGGTTCGTCGACCTCTGCGATGCGTTCGAGTTGAACGTCCAGGCGGTGCCGGTCGAGGTGGTTCAATCGGGCCGGAAGCCGACCACCAAGCCCTACTACTACTACCTGCGCTGGGGAACCTGGGCCTCGGTCGTCGACCTGGAACGTTCCGACCTCACCCTCGAGCGCGACCTCGCCTCCGGTCAGGTGCTGCAGCACCTGTACTTCCCGGACGTCCCGATGCTGGCGACGGTCGCCGAGTTCGTGGTGGACGAGGAGAAGATCCCGTCCGCTGCTGCCTTCCCCTGCCTCGACCTGGGCTACGACCTGGTCTGTAACGACGAGTTCCGCCAAGCGTGTGAGAGCGAAGGCCTGCTCGGCGTGGGATTCGAACCACTGACGGGCTATCGCAAGGCCGACTTCTGGGACTGAGACTGCGACGGGCCGAGTTGGCGGCAGATGATTGGCTTGTCCCATGCAGTTGAACCGCCGTTCGGTCCGTCGTCTCGCCCTCTACGTGGCTGCGTGGTTGGTGACGGCGATCCCGGCTGCGCTGCTGATCTTCTTCAATTCCTCGACGACGATCGCGGTGGCCAGTCACGACACGGCGGTCTCGCCGACAACCGACGGTTGGGTGACCATCCACACCGGTCCGTACCTCCCGGATCTGCGGTACCCGACGGACTCCCGGGTCGGCGTCGATCTGAACCTGGGCAAGACCGAGGCGAAGAGTGCCGAGGAGACCGTCCAGCGCTACGCGTTCATCGCCAGCCAGCCGGACGCGCAGGTCGACCTGGTCCGCGAAGCCGTCCGTGACCTGGCTTGGGACGCAGCGTTGCAGGGCGCTCTGCTGGGCACGATTCCCTTGCTGGTCTGGGGATTGGTGGGGCCTCGCCGTCGTCGGGAGTTGTGGGGCGAGACCACTCCACGGCGGATCCTGGTCGGTGTGGTCGCGGTGGCACTGGTCGGCGGCATGACGACGCTGCTCACCGCGCGCCCCTGGCGACCGGAGGACCGACTGCAGAACGACACCGGCGATTGGGAGACGTTGGCCCAGTACCTTCCCGAGCTCGCGGTGCCGCAGAGCGCTGCCCGGGTCGAGGTGCAGGTGAGTGCCACCACCGCAGAGAGCAAGAAGCTGCTGCTCAGCGCCGTCGACACCTACGACCGGTCGCAGCGGTTCTACACCGCGGCGCTGACGGCCGCCGAGGCCGTCGAGCTGAGGCAGCCGGAGGCGGGTGAGACGGTGGCGGTGATCGTCTCGGACCGACACGACAACATCGGGATGGACCCGGTGATCCGCAAGGTCGCCGACCGAGCCGGTGCCACGGCGATCATCGACGCCGGCGACGACACCTCGACCGGCGAGCCGTGGGAAGCGTTCTCCCTGGACTCGCTGGAACGCGAGTTCCACGACTTCGACCGGTACGCGATCCAGGGCAACCACGATCACGGCACCTTCGTCCAGGGCTACCTGGGCGACCGGGGCTGGAAAACGGCCCAGGAGGACATCTTCGACGGCCCCGGCGGGATGCGGATGATCGCGCGCAACGACCCGCGATCCAGTGGGTTGGGCACCTGGCGCGACGCCCAGGGCAAGACCACCGCCGACGTGGACACCGAGGTCGCCGAGAAGGCGTGTTCAGCAGACGACCGGGTCAACCTGGTGCTGGTCCACGACGACGACATGGCCAAGTCCGCGTTGGATCAGGGCTGCACCGATCTCGTGGTCTCGGGACACGTACACGTCCGGATCGGCCCGGAGAAGGTGGTCGGCAGCAACGGCCAGACCGGCTACGCGTTCACCTCCGGCACCTCGGGCGGTGCGGCCTACGCGATTGCGGTCGGCAGCAAGCTGCGGCGTCCGGCGCAGTTCGCCTTCCTGACCATCCGCGACGGTCGCCCGTCGGGGATCCAGGCGGTCACCCTGGAGACCAACGGGGTCTTCAAGGTGGACGAGTTCACACCCCTGGGCTACGGCGGTTCGGGCGCCCTCTGAGGGAGCGGTGCTGGCATCGGCCCGAGCCCGACGCCAGCACTCGGATCACTTGATCCAGGCGTTGCTCAGCAGGAGCATCGAGTTCGAGGCGCCGGCCACTCCGTGCACATTGGCGGCCCACGCGTTCACGTCGGCGTACGCACCCCAGTTGAGGAAAGGCACCTGGGCGTTGAGCTGTTCCTGGATCCTCGCCATCACGCCGCGGGTCGCGTCGACGTCGGCGGGGTCGAGGAGCTGTTCGATGAGGGCGTCCATCTCCGGCGAGGTGTGCATCCCGTAGGACTGGTTGCCCTCGCTGTGCAAGGTGGCGAACATCTTCGGGTAGGGGTCGGACTCGCGGTAGACCAGACCCCAGGCGGCGACGTCGTAGTCACCGTCGATGGCGACCTTGGTGAACTGGGTGACGACGTTGTCGACGAGGTCGAGCTTCACCGTGAAGCCGACGGCCTCGAGTTGTGCCTTCACCGCAAGGGCGCTGTCGCGCGAGGAGGGCTCGGAGCTCTCCAGGTAGGTGATCCTGCCGTCGTAGCCATCGGCCATCGCCTCGCCGAGCAGCTTCTTGGCGTGCGCCATGTCGAAGGCCGGGCCGTCGACCTCGGAGGTCCAGCGAGTGGCGTCGGGGAAGAGTTCGCTGCTGCCGATGGCGGCCGGTCCGTAGGCCTTGGTCATCATGAACTGCGGGTCGGTGGCGGCCTGCAGCGCTTGGCGGACGCGGACGTCGGCGCCCGGGTGGCCTTCGCGGGCGTTGATCAGCGCGACATTGTTGGCGGCGGTGATGTTGATGTAGTGCCCGCCGCCGAGCTTGAGGATGGCAGCAGCCTGATCGGGGTCGATCACCATGGTGGCGTCGAGGTCACCGGCGCGAAGCGAGTCGACCCGAGCGCCCTGGTCGTTGACGAAGGCGAAGTCGAGTTCGGCGATCGGCGGGGCGCCGTCCCAGTAGTCGGGGTTGCGGGTGAGGAGCAACCGTTCCTGTGGCTTCCAGGTCTTCAACTGGAACGGGCCGGCGCCGATCGGCACGAACTCCTCACCCGACTTCGCTGCCTCCGCGACGATCATTCCGGGGCCCGTGCTCAGGATCGAGGCAAACCCCGGCCACGGGTAGGCGAGGGTGAACTCGACGGTCAGGTCACCGGTCGCCTTGGCTGCCTTGACGTGCCGTTTCCAGAGCGCGGACTCGGGGCCCTGCAGCGTTACGTATCGATCGATGCTGGCCACCACCGCGGCCGCGTCGAGCGTGTCGCCGTTGGTGAAGGTGACGTTGGGGCGCAGGGTCAGCGTCCAGACGTCGGCGGTGGCGTTCGGCTCGAGGTTCTCGGCGAGTTGCGGGACGAACGCCTGCGACGTGGTGTCGTAGCGCATCAGCGAGTCGTAGATGTTGAGCATCTCGGTGCCGCCGGTGGTCGCCGCGGCGATGCTGACGGCGGGGTCGAGGGAACGTGGCTCCGCGTAGGAACCGAACCGGAGCTTGGCGGTCTCGGTGGGCGCGCCGGCGTCCTTGTCGGCGGTGATTCCTTCACGCAGGACCGAGGTGTCAGCGGCCTCCTTCTCGGCGGAGGACTTGGCCTCGGAGCAGCTGACCGTGGTGAAGGCGAGCAGCGTGGTGGCGGCAGCGGCGATCAGCCGGCGCGCGCCGTTCGATCGGGGCAGTAGGGCTGCTCCAGGATGACGGGTGGACAAGCGAACCTCCAGGTTTGAATGGTGAGAGATCAAGCTGCGCTGCGCCGCAGGGCCGCGGCCTCGAAGATCCGCCGGGGGTTGTCGGCGAGGATGCTGCGCAAGGTGTCGGCGTCGACCCCGGCCTCTTGAGCCAGGGGGAGCACGGTGCGGTGGATGAAGGTGAAGTCGACGTCCGGGAACTCCGGGCCGTCGGCGAACTCCTGCCAGTCGAGGGAGAGCCCGACGAA
Source organism: Nocardioides sp. Bht2 (assembly GCF_047308515.1). NCBI lineage: Bacteria > Bacillati > Actinomycetota > Actinomycetes > Propionibacteriales > Nocardioidaceae > Nocardioides > Nocardioides sp. Bht2. Next base: position 121,732 of record NZ_JBLBWI010000001.1, on the reverse strand, counting down.
CGTGGCCAGGTCGTGGGAGAGCAGCAGTTGGGAGCTGAAGCCGCGGCGGCACAGCTCAGCGAGCGTGGCGATCCGTTCCGCCAGGCCGTTGCTGGCCTTCGGCATGGTGGCGTACCCGAACCGGTCCAGTCCGAGGTAACAGCCGCGCGCCAGTAGGCCCTCCAGGTAGTCGAGGTCGTTCGAGTCGCCGGCGTGCCCGAGGATCAGCTGATCGCTGCTGGCCCCACTGGCCTCGAAGATGTCGCAGATCGTCTGGCCGTCGCCCTCGGACGGGTGGTGGTGGACGAAGACCGGCACGCCCTGCTCGGCGGCGACCCGGCCGATCACGCTGAAGCCCCGCTCCAGGGTCGGCGTCACGCCGTGGTCGGCGCAGGCGGCCTTCATGGCCCCGGCCCGGATCCCGGTGCTGCCGATCCCGTCGGCGCACTCGCTGCTGAGCAGTTCGTAGAGCCCGTCGCTGTTTCCCCAACGCAGGTAGGTCTCCTCGTGGAAGTAGAAGCCGCTGGAGGCGATGAAGTTGACCCCGGACCGCTCGGCCACCTCCCGGATCAGCGCGACGTCGCGGCCGATGCTGGGTGGCGTGCCGTCGAGAACGGTCCGGACGCCGACCTCGCGGGCCCGGCGGAACTGAGCCACGGCCCGGTCCGCGACCTCCTGGTGTCGGTAGTAGCGGTCGCCCAGGTTCATCCGCAGCGCCCAGTCCGCCGAGGAGATGTGTTCGTGCATGAGCGTCTGGCCGAGATCGGTGGAGTCGACGGTGCCGAGGACGGTCGCTACCTGCATGCGGTGCTCCTTGCTCAGTTGCGCAAACGAGGACCGCTCGCGCGACGTAGTGATGCGCGATGACAGTAGGGAGGAGGATCGGACACCCTTCGCGGGTTCCCGTTGGATGAAACCGGGCCGTCGGGTCGCTGCGAAGCGCCGGGGGTCAGCCGCTATTCTTGCGCCGACGACCTCGTCGTTGCCCCCTTAGCTCAGAGGCCAGAGCGTCCGCCTTGTAAGCGGAGGGTCGTCGGTTCGATTCCGACAGGGGGCTCTCTCGCAGCCTGGGTCAGACCCGGGCGAGGAACTCCAGCAGAGCCGCGTTGACGGCGTCCGGTTGTTCCTGCTGGACATGGTGGCCGGCGCCCGGGATCACCCGTTCGGTCAGGTCGGTGAAGAGTTCCGGGTCGGTCTCGGTGAACTTGCGGACCGGATCATGCTCGCCGATCAGCAGCATCGCGGGTCGGTCGATGGGTACGCCGAGCCACGAGGACTCGTAGGCCCAGTCCGCGTCGGCAGCCCGATAGGAGCCGAAACCGCCGGCGAACTCGCGGCCGGGCCCGCCCGAGGCGAAGGCGTCGACGAAGGTGGCGAACTCCGCCTCCGAGAGCCAGGGCCAGGGCAACGGGGGAGCGGGCGGCAGCGCGTCGAGGTACGAGGTCTGCGCAGAGGGGTGGCCGAAGACGGAGAAGTAGTTGCCGTCGCCGGAGAGCGCCCAGAGCAGCCGGGCAAGGAACTCCGGCACCTGCTCGCCCCCGAGGTCACGCTCCGCGACGCCGACCGCCTGGAAGTAGTGGAGGTGCAGGAAGTGGTGGCGTCCCAGCGCGGCCCAGGTCCGGGTCGGCGGTTCGTCCTGCGACAGGTCGGCGAACGGCACCGTACCCACCACGGCGCGGACCCGCTCCGGATGGTGGCGAGCCAGGTTCCAGGCGTACTTGGAGCCGAAGTCCTGGCCGATCAGGACAGCCTGGTCTGCGCCGAGAGCATCGACGACGCCCAGCAGGTCCTGCTCGATCACCTCGGTCGTGTATCCGTCGGCGGGACGCTCCGAACCGCCGTAGCCACGGGTATCAATCGCGACCGCCTGCCATCCCGCCGCTGCCAGCACCGGAAGCTGGTGGCGCCAGCTGAAGCTGGTGCCCGGGAAACCGTGCACCAAGAGGGCGAGCGGTCCGTCGCCGTCGACCTGAGCGTGCAGGTCGATGCCGTTGGTAGGGATCAGCCGGGACTCCATGGTCGAACGCTAGTGGTTCTCAGCGATCGAGGTGTCGGGCTTGTGCGAAACAGAAGACCCCGTAGCAGGCCAGACCGAGCGCGATGATACCGACGAGCACCGGCCCGAAGGGCTGGTCGAGCACCTTACGCAGGGCGACGTCGACGCCGCCGGACTCCTTGGCCCGATGGGAGATCGCGGCGTACCCGAAGAGTCCACCCACGATCAGCAGGGCGACACCCTTGGCACTGTGGCCCAGACGTCCTGCCCACCGGTAGAGGCGACCGGTGTGACCGCTGGTGCCTGTGCCGTCCATCTGCTTGAGGTAGGACTCACGATAGGCCACGACGAAGAGGCCGATGCCGGTAGCGATGATGGCGAGGGCGATCGCGCCGACGATGAGCTGGCCGCCCGGGAGATCCATCAGCTTGGCGGTCAAGGAGTCGGTCCGGTCGCCCTTGCTCCTGGCGCCCGCGGCGATCTTGATCGCGCTGGCGCCGATGACGAGATAGACGACCGCCTTGCCGGCGCTGGCCAACCGCTTCGCGGTGCGCTTGGCATCGTCTTCGTGTCGATGGCCCGCGATCGCCTCCACGCTCTGCCAGGCGACCAGGGCCAGCATGCCGAGCACCACCGCCCAGACCAGGACGGTGCCGAACGGCTTCTCCGCCAACTCCTGGACCGCGCCGGTGGTGGATGCTTTGCCCTTGCGGTCGCCGAAGGCGAGTGAGACGGCGAGCCAGGCGAAGACCAGGTGGACGGCGCCGAAAACCACCAGACCGGTAGCTGCCAGCCGGTCCACCCAGGGACTGGCATGGACCTTCTGAGCCGTCACCGAATCACCGCTCATCGCCCCTCCTCGCGTCGGTCTGTTCACCCTAGTTCCCGGTCCCGACCACCTACAAGGAGCGGTTCGGGAGTGCTGCCTCAACATCCGGAAAGGAGCCTGGGAGGTGAAATGTCTGAGGACGCGGGCCGTGCTCGGGCTAGTTGATAAAGTGCGGTATTGACCCGAAGCAGTCAATACCTCAGACTTTTCGGTGTACGGTTTCATGGACGGTTAAGGAGGGCGCCGGTGCGCCGGATCGCGATGCTCAACCTCGACGGAAAGTCAGGGCCCGTCACCGACCCGGAGATCGACGTCTCGGAGGTTCGCGTCGAGCTGTACCACCTGGCTCACCGCGTGTTGGCGCGGACGCCGTACGACCGGTTGTTGACCGACCTGTTGACGGTCGGCGCGGGCGAGAGGGCGATCGCCGACGGATGCTCGACGATCTTCATCGACTCGTTCGCCGACTACGGTTCGGCGGCCCTCCGGGCGGCCACCGACCTGCCGGTGATCGGCGCCGGCGAAGCCGGCATCGCCCACGCCGCCGAGCACGGCAGCTACTCGATCGTCACGGTCTGGCCCGCGTCGATGGGCTTCCTCTACGACGAGCGACTGGCCTCTTGCGTCGGCGGTACGGCATGCCGTGCCGTGCATCACGTGGGGGACGAGCGTGAGCCCGATCGGGTGGGCACGTCGGCGTCGGCACGTGCCCGGATGGTTCGCGGCGACCGGGAGTACCTCGACCTGTTGGAGGCCGCCTGCCGGGCTGCCGTCGCCGACGACGGCACGGACGCCGTGCTGTTGGGCTGCACCTGCATGTCTCCGGTTGCTGCCGAACTCGACCGACGGTGCGAGTTCCCGGTCCTCGACCCGTCCGCCTTGGGGTGGGCGGACGCCGTTGCAGCCGCTACGGACCAAGGAGAGACGGGGCCCTCGGCCCGTCGAGGCGCACAGACCCGGCGTGCGGGCGAGGTCTCGCAGGTTGTCGAGGCCTGGCTGGCTGCGGTGACCTCCCCGTCCGACGACTGCGATGTTTGTCAGATTGTCCCGAAGAACGTGTGATTGGAGAGGTTCGTTGAACGAGACGGCAGGAACCGAGGAGCTTGAAGCGCTGCGCGACGCCGTGCGTCAGGTATGCACCCGCTACGGCCACGACTACTACCTGGAGACCAGTGCGTCCGCAGGCAATGCTCGTGAGCTCTGGAGCGACCTGGGCGCGCTGGGCGCGCTCGGCGTGGCGATCCCGGAGGAACACGGTGGCGGTGGGCAGGGCATGGAGGCACTTGCCGTGGTCGCCGAGGAGGTGGCTGCCTGCGGCGTTCCGCTGATGCTGATCGCGCTCTCGCCTGCGGTCTGCGCCACCATGCTGCGCGACCATGGCAGTGTTGAACAGCAGGCGGCATGGCTGCCCGGGCTGGCGGATGGCAGCAAGGTGTTGGCCTTCGCGATCACCGAGCCGGACGCGGGATCCAACGCCCACAACATCTCCACGCGGGCATCGTTCGAGGACGGTGAGTGGGTGCTTCGTGGGCAGAAGTACTACGTCTCCCACGTCGACAACGCCGATGCGATGGTGGTGATCGCCCAGGCTGAGGGTGGTCCCGACCAGCTTGCGCCGGGCCCCAAAGCGTTCCTGGTGCCGGTCGACGCCCCGGGCTTGAGTCGCAGCGAGATCGAGGTTGAGATCGTCTCGCCGGAGCGACAGTATTCGCTCTTCTTCGACGACGTCCGAGTCCCGGCGGAGGCGGTTGTCGGCGGCGAGAAGGGTCTGGGCGTGCTGTTCTCAGGTCTCAACCCGGAGCGGATCCTGAGCGCGGCCCTGCTGAACGGGATCGCCCGGTACGCGCTTGACAAGGCTGTCGCCTACGCACGTGAGCGGGTGGTCTGGGATCAGCCCATCGGTGCGCACCAGGCGATCGCCCATCCGCTTGCGCACGCTGCCACGCGGCTGGCGGCGGCCCGGCTGCTGACCCTCGAAGCGGCCCGTGCCACCGACCGCGGCGAGACCGGCGGAGTGGCGGCGGCTATGGCGAAGCTCGAGGCATCGGAGACCGCCTCCTACGCACTGGACGCGGCGATCCAGACCCACGGCGGCAACGGGATGGCGCGCGAGTATGGACTTGCCACCCTGAGTGGCCTGGTCAGGCTCTTCAAGATCGCGCCGGTGAGCTCGGAGATGCTGCTCAACCACATTGCGCACAAGGCGCTCGGTCTTCCGCGCTCGTACCGATGAACGGTCTGGAGATCCGTCGCACCGACCGGGTGGTGACGGTCGAGCTGAACGGCGACCGCCGTAACGCTCTGGGCCGGGCCCGCTATGCCGGCCTGGTCGAGGCGGCGCGCTCGGTCGGCGTCGGAGAGATCCTGCACCTACGGGCGCGCGGCCCGCACTTCTGTGCGGGCCAGGATCTGGCGGAGTTCGCCGAGGACCAGGCTCGCGGCGCCAGCGCCGAAGGCCTTGAACTGGGGGCCGCTGCGATCCTTGCAGTGCTCAGATGCCGGGGCGTGGTGCTGGTCGAGGCCCAGGGAGCCGCCGTCGGCGGTGGCGCCCTCCTGGTGGCGGCGGCGGACGTCGCCGTACTCTCCGACGACGCCTGGCTGGCGTTGCCTGAGCTTCAGCTCGGGCTCGCCCTGGGCGCCAGCGTTGCGGAACGCCTCCTGCCCGCGGCGCTGGTGCGCAGGATGATGCTGCTCGGCGAGCGCGCGCCGGCTACGCAGTTGGCCGCGCTCGGTGTGGCATCGGTGGTCGCGGCTGCCGAGTTGGTGCCCGAAGCGGCTCGTGCGTTGGAGGCGATGGTCGGCCTGGACAGCGCGGTGGTGGCGGAGGCCAGAGCGGCGTGGGGCGGCGGTGAACGCGAGGTCGCCGCGACCCGCTACGAAGCAGAGGTGGCTTCCTGCCTGCGGCGCTTCGGCGTTCAGGCATAGCGCTCCCAAGGCTCGCGCCGGTTGCGGACCGTCACCTGCCACGCCAGCAGAGCGGCGGCCGCTGCCGTGCCGATCAGCACGGTGTCCAAGGGCCACCTTCCGACCAGTGGACCAGCGAGTAGTGCCGAGCCGCCGAGGGTGCTGAAGGCGACAACGAGCCAGGCGGCGTACGTCTCCGCCTGCCGGCCGGGTGGTGCGATCAGGCCGACGATGGTGGCCGCGCCGAGAAGGCTGAGTCCGGCGCCGGCGCCGAGCAGCGCGAGCCCTACCAGCACGACCCACCGTGAGTCGGCCGAGGTCCCGAAGCTGAGCAGTAGCCAGCAGCCGGTGCTGAGGATGGTGCCGACCACGACGGTCAGTTGTGGTCGCAACCGGTGGGCGGCGAGTTGGATCAGGGCGACGGCGACCAGGGGGAGTGCCACGAGTTGGCCGGTCGCTGATTCGGAGGTCCAGCCCAGGGTGCGGGCGAGGTGGGGACCGAAGGCGCCGATCAGGCCGAAGGTGACGTTGGTGGAGATGATCGCGAAAGCGGCGACGGCAAAGGCACTGCGTACCTCTCGGGGGACTCCGATCGGTCGGAGCCCTGCACCCGGGGTGCCTGCCAGGGGGCGGCGGTCGGCGGCGCGGGCGAGGGTCAGCATCGGCACGGCAAGTAGTGCGCCGATGGCCAGATAGGGGGTCGCCAGTGGACGGGGTAGGCCGTCGGCCAGGAGTCCCGCGGCGAACGGTCCCAGGGCCACGCCGAGACTGACCAGGAAGGCGTTGATGAAGGAACCTGCCGAGACGCCGCGGGGGTGCTCCTCCATCAGCGAAGCGGCAGCGGCCGCGGTGATCAGGCCGGCGGCCAGGCCGTGGACCACCCGGCCGACGATCAGCCAGCCGTAGGTCGGTGCGCAGGCCAGCAGCGTCATCGCCGACACCAGGCCGGTGATCCCCACCAACATCGCACGGCGTCGACCGATTCGATCCGAGAGTCCGCCGAAGGCGATCAAGGTGAGGATCACGCCGATCGGATAGCCGGCGAAGATCACGCTGACCTGACTCGGGCTGAGGCCCCAGCGTTCCTGGTAGAGCGGATACAGGGGCGACGGGGCATAGCTGGCCACCATGGTGACCAGGACCAGGGTGCCCGCTCCCCAGACCAGCCGGCGGTTGTGCGTGGGCCGAGGAGCCGCCGTCACGAAGCTGACTGCCGCAGCACGAAGTGCGCGCCGTAACGGCTGGCGAGACCGAGTTGGCGGCGACCGTCGACGACGACGTCTGCCGATACCGTCCCGTGCTTGCCATCGGCCAGAGCGGCTGCGACTACGTCGAGATCAGGCAGGTCGCAGACGGCGACCACGCGCGGGATCGGATCGGGTGCGAGAGTGCCGCCGGGGATGGTCTGCGCGAACTCGAGGCGGGCGTTCGCCGAGGTGGGCCCCCGGAACAGGGCGGCCTCGAACCCTTCGCCGGGGGAGAGGGCCAGCATCTGCTCGACCGCGGGCCCGTCGAAGCGTCCGGTGAAGTACTCGGCGCCGCCAAGCACGGTGGTGGCGAAGTCGCGCGCTCCCGCCAGATCCGCGGTCATGAAGACGGCGGCGACCACTTCGCTGACCTTGGTGTCGGGGTGTTGATCGATCACGCACCGGGTACCGCGGGGGCGGTACTGGACGAAGGCATGAAGCAGTCCTGACTCGTCTTGCCGAAGCATGCGTTCGCGCACCGGGATCGAGGTCCCGGGAAGGTCGTAGTGCACGGGCTCGGTGACGAAGTCCCAACCCTGGTTGACGATCGCGTGCTCCACCGGACCGGGATCGGCGAGGTAGAAGTCGAGTGCGTAAGGGCCGTTCCGATCAGGTCGGCCTGCGGGTGACGCGGCCGGGAGCATCGGTACGTCCAGGATCCTGATCGCGCCGCCGCTGCTTCCGGGCTTGGCCAGCAAGATGGTTCGAACGGGCGCCGCAGGCAGGCCGTACAGGGCGCCGTACAGGGCGTCAGGTGCATCGTCGGTGTCGACCTCCACGAAGCCCATCAGGTCTCGATAGAGGGCCACCAAGGATCGCGGGTCTGACGACGGGAGGGCGAGTTCTGTGATTCCGTCGAACATCAGTAGCTCCGGGGCAGGCCCAGGCTCTCGCCCAGGAGGTTGCGGGTCATCTCGTTGCTGATCGGGCTGAAGAGCTGCAACCGAGCGTCGCGGAAGTACATCTGCATCCGGGACTCCGTGGCCAGCCCCATCGCCCCCAAGGCCCGCATCCCGCGATCGACGATGCGGGCTGTGGTCTCGGAGCTGACCAGCTTCGCCATGGCTGCTTGCGGATGGGTGCTTTGGCCCTGCTCCAGGCGGACCGTGGTCGCTTCGATCAGTGCACGGGCGGCAGCGAGCTCGGCTGCGCTGTCTGCGAGCGGGTGCTGGACGGCCTGGAGGGCGCCGATCGGGCGCCCGAAGGCTTCGCGCTGGCAGGCGTACTCCTGGTGCAGTTCGGCTGCGGCGCGTCCGATCCCGAGGCTGATGGCCGCGGCCATCAGCCGTTCGACGTCCAGCGTCCTGGCCAGTATCCGCATCCCTCGACCGCGTTCGCCGATCAGATGATCGGGTGGCGCGACGGCGTTGTCGAGGGTCACTTCGCAGGTCATCGCGGCGCGCATCCCAGCCAGATGGACCCGGCGTACCTGGACGCCAGGCTGGTCGGTAGGAACCGCGATCAGGCTGAGCCCACGCGAGGTGTGTTCGGCAGTCGCGGGGTCGGTCCGGCAGAGCACGAAGATCAGGTCGGCCTCGCTCGCCAATGAGATCCAGGTCTTCTGGCCACTGATCAGCCAGCCGTCATCGGTCCGGGAGGCGCGGGTGCGCAACGCGAGGAGGTCGGTGCCGACGTCCGGTTCGCTGAGGCCGTAGCTGAAGATCTGGGAGCCCGACGCGGCGTCTGCGAGCCAGGAGGCAGGAGCCTCGAGATCGGGTTCGCTCAGCATCCGGGTGACCATTCCGCTCAGTACGTAGTCGACGGCAAGGCTGGGTAGCACTCGGGCGATCTCCTCGGTCACCGCGATGGCATCGCCTACCGTTCCGCCGCTTCCGCCGCTGTCTTCGGGTGCGGCGATGCCCAGCAGGCCCGACGTCCCCAGCTCTCGCCATAGCTCCCGGTCGAACATGCCCTGCTCGTCGAGCTCCTGTGCGCGGTGCGCAGGAAGGTGGCGGGCAAGCAGGGTGGCCGTCATCTCGCGGAGGTCGGCTCGAGTCTGAGGTTCCTCAGTTGGTCCCATTCCCACCATTTTGAAGCCGTCCTTTTGTAAAAGTCTGGTGAATCAATGTTTCGGCTTGGTTCATCCAAGGTCGTAGCTCGGCTTGGCGTTGGACTCACCCATCGGGTGTCAGATTACGGCGAGATCACGCCAGAAAGCTAGGCTGCGGGAAAAGTGTGCCCCCATCTGACTGGACTACTTGCGCACTGTGAGGGCGCTCACTTAGTGTCTATGTCTGACATATTGGTCGACCGGGCTGGACGGTCGAGAGAGATGGAGTCGAGATGCGTTCGAGAAAAGTACGCGGCATCGCCCTGACGGGAGCTGTCGCGTTGGCGTCGGGAGTGCTGGCCGCATGTGGCGGGGCTTCCGACGGCTCGTCGTCGGAGCGAGACAAGACCCTGGTCATGGCCTGGTCCGCAGTCCCGCCCCAGCTGGACCCCATGGTCTATTCGGGTAACACCATGGTTTACGCCACCGACGCTTTCCTGTCGGGTCTGCTGGAGTACGACTACTCCGCGGCCAGCAAGGACAAGGTGATCGGTACCGACCAGCTCGTCCCCGGGCTCGCTGAGTCGTATGAGGCGAATGAGGACCGCACCGAGTTCACCTTCAAGCTCCGCAAGGGCGTCACCAGCCAGTACGGCAACGAGATGACCGCCGACGACGTGGTGTGGACCTTCGAACGCTTCCTCTCCAACCCGGTCGGCCTGCAGGCCGGTGCGCTGATGACGCCGGCCAACGTCGACATGAAGAACCCGATCGAGAAGATCGACGACTACACGATCAAGTACCACCTGACCGCGCCTTCCGCGATCGGGCTGTCGATCCTGGCCTACCCGATCATGGGCATCCTCGACTCCACCGAGGTGAAGAAGCACGCCACGGCCAAGGACCCCTACGCCGGCGAGTGGATCGCGAAGAACTCGGCAGGCTTCGGCCCCTACCAGTTGGAGAGCCTCTCCCCGGGTGAGGAGATCCGGATGACGCTCAACAAGAACTACTGGGACGACGCGCCCTACTTCGAGAAGATCGTGGTGCGGAACGTCCCGGACGGCGCCAACCGCGCCCAGTTGCTGATGTCCGGTGAGGTCGACCTGATCTCGGAGCCGCCGATCGATCAACTGAAGAAGATCGACGAGAGCAGCGCCAGCGTCGTCAACGTGCAGCCTGACGCCAACCGCCACAACTTCAACCTGTCGATGAAGGACCCGGACCTCAAGAAGCCCGAGGTGCGGCGCGCGATCAACATGGCGATCAACCGCGAGGCGATCGTGGAGTCGGTCTACCAGGGTTACGCGAAGCCTGCGTGGACTCCTGTCCCGAGCAGCATGATGGCCGACCAGGAGCCGATGACCTCCTACGACCCGGCAGAGGCGAAGAAGCTGCTGGCCGAAGCTGGCTACCCCAACGGGTTCGACATGGAGATCGCGATCAGCTCCGAGCGCCCCGGACCTTACGCCGAGAACATCGCGCGGCTGCTCCAGACCGATCTCAAGGAGATCGGGGTCAAGGTGACGATCAAGAACATCCCGTCGCCGGCGGACTTCGAAGAGGCGGTCGCCAAGCAGTCCCTCCAGGCCTACCTCTACACCGATCGGCCTTCGCAGCCGGACCCGGGCTTCTCGATGTTCCTCTACAACTCCTCGAAGTCGGTGCTCAACAAGGTCGGATTCGCCAACCCCGAGTTCGACGCGCTTCTCGGCGAGGTCCTGCAACTCGACCACGGCACTGAGCGCGACGGTCTGGTCAACGAGGCGATGGACATGCTGCGCGAGAACCAGCCGATCTTCTCGCTGGTGGAGATGCCCGACATCACCGGTGAGTCGGCCAAGCTCGAAGGTCGCATCGGCCTGCCTTCGGGTGGCTTCTCGTTCGCAACCATGAAGCGAGGCTGATCCGGTGGCCCTGAGCACTACACCAGGCGTCGCCGTCCGGAAACCGACGAAGGCCTCCGGTCCGATCCGGCTGGTGCTGGCGCGACTGGGCTTCCTCCTCGCGGCACTCTTCGGGGTGGTGACGCTGTCCTTCCTGTTGGTCAGCGTCACCCCCGGAGACCCTGCCGAACTGATCGCCGGACCGATGGCGACCGAGGCGGAGGTCGACCAGATCCGTGCCGACCTCGGCCTCAACGACTCCATCGGTACCCGGTACGTCGACTACATGTCGGGGCTCGCCCGTGGCGACCTCGGTACCTCTTACTTCTCCAAGCGGCCGGTCAGTGAGGAGATCGCTGACAAGCTCCCGGCCACGCTGGAACTGATCCTGCTCGCCGTCATTGTCGCGGCACTGCTCGGCGTTGCCGTCGGCGCGCTCGGCGCGTACTTCCGGGGGCGCTGGCCGGACAAGGTCAGCCGTCTGGTCACCGGAGTGTTCCAAGCGATCCCGGACTTCTTCCTCGGTCTGATCCTGATCTACGTGGTCTTCTTCGTGGCCGGGATCGCGCCCGCCCCGACCGGCCGGGTCGGCATCTTGGAGACGGCTCCGGAGAAGGTCACCGGATTCTTCCTGGTCGACTCCCTGCTCGCGGGCGACATGGCGCTGTTCGGCTCGGTCGTGCAGCACCTGATGCTGCCGGTACTGACGCTGGGTCTGGTCTACGCGGCGTACTTCGCCAAAACTGCGCGGACCACCATCGGCAAGTCCCTGAACTCGCAACAGGCACAGTTCGCCCGAGCGTTGGGCCTGCGGGAGCGGACCGTCGTCCGGTATGCGTTCGTCGAATCCCGGACCACGATCGTCACCTATGCCGGGGTCATCTTCGCCTCGCTGCTGGGCGGCGAAGCGATCGTGGAACGGATCTTCTCCTGGGACGGCATCGGGCGCTGGTCGCTGGAGGGCATTACCAAGCTCGACATCCCCGTCGTCCAAGGCATGGTCCTGGTAGCGGGAGCGCTGACCCTGATCATCTACACCGTGCTGGACATCGTCATCGGCCTACTCGACCCGAGGATCTCGCATGCCTGAGACTCTTTCTGCGCCCCGGTCGCGGGCATTCCTGAAGCTGATCGGTCAGCACCGGACGGCGGCTCTGGGCGTCGCCTTCATCGCTGTGTTGCTGCTTGCAAGTCTGGTCGCTCCGCTGCCCCACGACCCGCAGGCGACCGATAGCTCAGCCACTCTGCAGGCCCCGTCGGCGGACCACTGGTTCGGCACCGACGGTGCTGGTGCAGATGTTTTCAGCCGGGTCATCGATGCGGCCCGGATGGACCTGTCGCTGGCGCTGGGCGGCACGCTGCTGTCGTTGCTCCTCGGCGTCGTGCTCGGCCTGGCGGCCAGTACCAAGGGTCGCGGCAGCGAGTGGTTGGTGCGTGGCTTGGATGCCTTCCAGGCCTTCCCGCTGTTGATCCTGGCTCTGGCTCTGGTGTCGTTGTCCGGCAACAAGCTGTACATGGTGGTGGTGGCGATCGCCTTGATCAACATCCCTCGTTACATGCGTCTGCTCCGGAGCGAGGTGTTGGCGCTGCGCGAGTCCCGCTTCATCGAGGCGGCGATCGCGATGGGCGCCTCGACGCCGCGGATCACCTTCCGCCACCTGCTTCCCAATGTCTGGGGCGTGATCCTGGTCCAGACGACGTTGACCATCGCCAACGCCATCGTCGTCATCTCGTCGCTCTCCTTCCTCGGGGTTGGGGTGAGCGCGGACAAGTCGTCGTGGGGCGGCATGATCCGCGCGGGCTCCGGCAACATGTCCTCGGGTGAGTGGTGGATCGCGACCTTCCCGGGCCTGGCGGTTCTGCTCTGCGTCCTTGCTTTCAACCAACTCGCCGACGCGATCGGCGACACCACCTCCAGGAGCCACCGATGAGTGATCTGGTGCTCGACGTCGAGAACCTTGCGGTCTCGATCAATACCCCCGACGGCGTGGTGAACCCGGTCAAGGGGATCGACCTCCAGGTCCGACGAGGCGAGATCGTCGGCATCATGGGGGAGTCGGGATGCGGGAAGTCCACCACCATCAAGGCGATCCTGCGGCTGCTCGGTGCGAACAGCACGGTGACCGCTGACCGGATCGACCTTGTCGGTCAGGCCGATCTGACCGCGGTCAGCAAGAAGCAGATCCGTGCGATTCGAGGTCGACACATCGGCTTCGTGGCGCAGAACCCGTTCGGGTCGCTGAATCCGATCTACTCGATCGAGCGCCAGTTCTACGAGTTGCAGAAGGCGCACCGGACGGGAGTCTCGAAGCGGGAGTCACGTGCGATCGCTCTGGAGATGCTCGCCGGCGTCGGCATCGTCGCGCCCGAGCGGGTGCTGGATGGTTACGCCCACCAACTCTCCGGTGGGATGGCGCAGCGCGTGGTGATCGCACTGGCGACGACGCTGGGCCCTGGTCTGCTCTTCGCCGATGAACCGACCACCGGACTGGACGCCACCGTGCAGGCGCAGATCCTCGACCTGATCTCCGGGCTGGTCGCTAGCGAGAACCGGTCGATGGTGCTGGTCACCCACGATCTCGGCGTGATCGCCCAGTACTGCCACAAGGCGGTGGTGATGTACGCCGGCGAGGTGGTCGAGGCCGGCGATGTCCTCGACGTCATGGTCGATCCGCAACACCCGTACACCCAGAAGTTGATCGGGTCCGTGCCCAAGCAAGGGGAGAAGCTCCGTGTCGCTCGTTGAGGTCGAAGCAGCAGTCAAGACGTTCGCCCCGCGGCAACGCGGTGGCGACCCGGTAGGCGCCTTGCGGGAGGTGTCGCTCCAGATCGAGGAGGGGGAGACCCTCGCCGTGATCGGCGAGAGCGGTTCTGGGAAGTCGACATTGGGCCGGGCCGTGCTTCGGCTGCTCGACCTGGATGCCGGGGCCGTCCGGTTCGACGGGGTCGACCTCGGCGGGTTGGATACCCGCCAGCTCCGGGCGCGACGAGCCGACATGCAGATCGTCTTCCAGGAGCCCTACGAATCGCTGAACCCGCGGCTCGCGGTGGGGGCCATCGTTGCCGAACCCCTGGAGATCCATCAGCCGAAGCTCGGCACGACCGCTACCCGCAAGCTGGTCCACGAGACCCTCGATCGAGTGGGTCTGCCGGCGGACGCAGCGCGTCGGCTGCCGGGCGAGCTTTCGGGCGGGCAGCAGCAACGGGTGGGGATCGCGAGGGCGATCATCAACCGGCCGCGGTTCATGGTGCTCGACGAGCCGACGTCGTCGTTGGATCTCTCCGTACGTGCTCAGGTGCTGGCCCTGCTGGCGGAGCTGCAGGAGGACTACAACATCGCGTACCTGTTCGTCTCCCACGACATGCACACGGTCGAATGGGTCAGCGACAGGATCGCGGTGATGTACCTGGGCGAGATCGTTGAAACGGCGCCTACCCGCGAGCTGTTCGACACGCCCGGGCACGCCTACACCCGGACCTTGCTCTCGGCGCGGCTCTCTGCCGACCCACGGGAGAAGCACGCCTACCTCGAGTTCGGACAGCGATGAGGGTGCGCGCCGGGTACGTCGATACCCAGTGGGGTCAGGTGCACTACCGGGCAGTCGGTGGCGAGGGGCCGATGGTGGCGCTGTTCCACGAGTCGCCGCTCTCCTCGATGGTCTACCGCGACGTACTCGAACTGCTCGGCGGCGAGGTTCGGGTGGTCGCCTTCGACACGCCTGGTTACGGGAACTCTGCGCCTCCGCCTCGGGACGGCTTCGAGATCCCTGACTATGCCGCCATCCTGGCGGAGGCGATCAGTCACTTCGAGCCCACCGACCTGGTGGTCGCGGGGGTCCATACCGGGGCTTCTCTGGCCGTCGAGGTGGCACGGTTGCTGCCTGCGCAGACCCGCGGTGTGGTGGCCAGCGGGATCGCCCTGTTCACCCCTGAGGAACGGGCCGAGTACCTGCGCAGTTGGGCACCGCAGCCGGAGATCGATGCCGACGCCTCCCAGTTCGCTTGGGCTATCGAGCGCTACCGGCGGATCTGGCCAGGTCTGAGCCCGCAGATGTTGCACGACGCAGTCCTTCAGGTGAATGCGGTGCTGCCGCGTTACGCCTGGGGGTACCACGCCGCCTTCCGGCACGATCCGGCTCCGGCGCTGGCCGAGCTTCAGGTTCCGGTGTTGCTTCTGGACGCCGAACATGACCTGTTGGCCGAGAAGGATGCCGTGGCGCTCCAGATCGCTCAGGACGCCCGTTTGGTAGTGCTCGAAGGACTGGCCGGCCAACCTCATCTGCGGACGCCGCAGCGCTACGCGGCTGAACTGCTCGCCTTCGTCGCCGAGGTCGCTCAGTGACCGAGGTGCAGCACCTGGCGGTGGATCAGGTCCTCTACGTCGTCCTGGACGGCGAGGCGCAGATGAACAGTCTCACCCCGCAGGCGCTCGACGGTCTGGAGGCAGCGATCACCAGCGCCGAGCAGAGCGACGATCTGCGTGCGATGGTGATCACCGGAAGCGGTGACAAAGCCTTCTCCGTGGGCATCGACATCACCTACCTCGGTGCCTGCTTCGCGAGCCCAGGTGAGGTCTTCCTGCCGTTCATCGACCGGCTCCATCGGGTCCTGCGGCGGCTGGAGGAGCTGCCGATCCCGGTGATCGCGCGGGTCAACGGACTCGCCCGGGCCGGCGGTTTCGAGCTGATCCTGGCGTGTGACCTGGTCGTGGTGGCGACCGAGGCCCGGGTCGGTGACATCCACCTGGAGTTCGGTGTGCCGCCCGGTGCCGGTGCCAGTCAAAGGGCCGCGCGCAAACTCGGTGATCAGCGGGCGAAGGCACTGATGCTGCTGTCGCGGTGGCTGGTCGGTGCGGAGCTGGTGGAGTGGGGGTTGGCCATCGCCGCCGTCCCCCGAGCGGATCTCGACGGCGAGATCGAGTCGATGCTTGCCCTGCTTCGCGGACGCTCGCGACCGGCGATAGCGGTGACGAAGCGGACCATTTCGGCTGCCGCGCAGTTGCCCCTCGCCGAAGGGCTGGCCTACGAGCGTGCGTTGTTCGCGCAGCATCTCGTGGAGACGGAGTCGCCGGCCGAGGGGTATCTGGCCTTCGTGGAGAAGCGTTCGCCGAGTTGGGGGAGGGCCGATGTCGACCATCTTCGTTGAGACGGACGCCGTCGAACTGACCAGCGATGTGGTCAGCGGACTGATCACCGTCGGCGGCTTCACCCATCCGCTCTTCCGGCAGCCGGATGGGCTCGTGGTTGAGGATCCCCCGTTGCCCGGGCAGGCGGTCCTGTTGCTGGCTGGCGGCCTGGTCGAGCAGTGCGGCGTCCTCGACGACGCGGTAGCGATGGTCGAGATGCGTTCGGCGCGCTTCCACCGGATGGTGCGTGCGGGATCGAGGTTGCGGGTCCGCGTCGAGCCGGGCGAGGCGCGGGCAACGCGATCCCAACGATGGGTACAAGAGTTCGTTTGGCAGGTGCTGGACGATGCGGGCGCACTGGTAGCGACCGTTGATGTGGTGATGCTGATGCAGACGAAGGTGGAGGGTTCGACGTGGGAACCAAGCTGAACATGGCGAGTGGGATCCGGGAGTTCGCACGGGCAACGCCGCAGGCGATCGCAGCTGTGGACGGTGAGCGGTCGTTGACCTTCGCGGCGATGGACGAGCGCTCGGATCGGTTGGCTGCGGGGCTGATCGCCGCAGGTCTTGGGTTCGGGGACCCGGTTGCTGTGCTGTCGGGAAACCGGATCGAGTACTTCGAGATCGCGACGGCGCTGGCGAAGGTCGGGATGCCGATGGTCCCGCTGAACTCGCGCAACTCTGCAACCGACAACGCCTACATCCTTGGGCATTCTCAGGCCCGCGCGATCATCGTGGACCCGGTGTTGGCGCCCAACGTCGACCTGTCGTCGGGCGGCTTGGGGCTGGTGCTGTGCCTCGATGTGGCTCCGTTCGGCGAGGACTACGAGCACTTCCTGAGCAGTCACGCGCCGTACCCCGAGCACCCTGACGTCGGTGGCGATGACACCTTCTGTATTACCTACACCTCGGGCACCACGGGGCGACCGAAGGGCGTCGAACTGAGCCACACGGGCCGGGTACTGACGGCGTACGGAGCGGCGATCGATTATGGGCTGGGGCCGGGCAAGGTCACGATGGCGGTCGCACCGCTCTACCACGGCGCCGGGTTCTCCTTCGGCTTCGCGGGACCGCAGTTGGGAGGTCAGGTCCACGTGATGCGTTCGTGGGACCCCGAGCTCTTCCTGCGGATGCTGGAGGAGTCACGGACCAACACGGTCTTCCTGGTGCCGACCCACGCTCAGCAGATCCGGCGGGTCGTCGACTCTCCCGCCGACTCCTATGACCTGTCGGCGTTGGAGACGCTCTACTTCAACGCCGCGGCGCTTCCCGTGGAGCTGAAGGAATGGGTACACCGAGCTTTCCCCGGGGTGGGGATCCACGAGCTCTACGGTTCTACCGAGTGTTCGATCGTGACGGATCTGCGCCCGGGGTACTCCTTGGCCAAGGCCGGAAGCGTCGGGCACCCCTGGTTCATGACCGAGGTGCGGTTGCTAGATGACGCCGGCCAGGATGTTGCGGCAGGTGTCCCCGGTGAGCTCTTCGCCCGTTCGCCCTTGCTGATGAAGGGCTACCTGAACGATCCCGAAGCTACGGCGGAGGCCACCACCGCGGACGGTTTTGTCACGGTGGGCGACATCGCGGTCCGCGACGACGAAGGTTTTATCTCGATCGTGGACCGCAAGAAGGACATGATCATCGCCGGTGGGGTCAACATCTTCCCGCGGGAGATCGAGGAGGTGGCCGCGCGGCACGACGACGTGGATGAGGTCGCCGTCGTCGGCGTTCCGGACGCTACCTATGGCGAACGGATTGCGGCATTCGTCGTACCTCGTAAGGGGGCTACGGTGGACACTGGTCTCTTGGAGGAGCATGTGCGTTCCTCCGTGGCGCGCTATAAGGTGCCGCGCGAGTGGCACGTGGTGGAAGCGCTGCCGCGTAACGCAGGTGGCAAGATCTTGAAACGTCAGATCCGAGACGACTATGTACGTGTGGCACGTGGCGCCACCGAGGCAGGGGGCACGGCATGACCGAGCGGCTCACGAGTGACTTGACTGCCCGCCGTCGTGGTTCGTCCACCGACGCTCTGGCGGTGAGCAGAGTGCGCCCGGCCTATCAGCAGGTTGCCGATCAACTCCGCGAGCTGATCCTCAGCGGCTCCTTGACCTCGGGCGATCGCCTTCCGCCGGAGGCTGAGCTGGCCGCGACGTTCGGGGTGAGCCGGAGCACGGTGCGCGAGGCGCTGCGGGTGCTGGCGTCGCGGGATCTGATCCACACGACCCGAGGAACGACCGGAGGCACCTTCGTCAGCGAGGTTCAGCCGGGGAAGGTCAGCGACTACCTGGAGACCAGTATCGGTCTGCTCAGCGGCAGTGCTGGGGTGACGGTCACCGAGATGTTGGAGACGCGGGAGGTCTTGGAGGTGCCGGCCGCTCGGCTGGCCGCGCTCCGCCGCGGCGATGAGCACCTGGTCGCGATGCGGGAGGCGATCGAGCGGGAGACGTCGTCGCGTGGGCGGGCGGGCAGGTTCACCGAGCACCGTTCGTTCCATCAGGCGATCGTCGAGGCGTCCGGCAACGGCCTGCTGGCGATCGTGACCGAACCCGTCTACCGCGTGCTCCAGAACAAGTTCCTCTCCCCGGATGTCCCGGATTCGTTCTGGGCCGGTGTCGACCACGACCACGAGGAGATCCTCGCGGCGATCGAGGCCGGAGACGCCGATCGAGCGGCTGCGGCGATGCAGGAGCATCTGACCGGACTCCGCGGGGCCTACACCGACTAACGGTCCCGACGGCGTCTTGCGACGCCGCCAGGACCCGCCAGCCGCGTGCGCTGACATCCCTCCACGGCGAGGGAGGTCAGCGCAGCGCGGCTTCTCGGCGTTGTCGCGCGACGTCGAAAACTCGCCCGCCTACATTGGTCCAACCTTTCAGTCAAAGCGAGAAAAGATCTCCACTTTCACGCTTGACATCTCATATGTCTGACTTTTAGGGTCGTGGTGATGGGAGCCGAGTTGTTCGGCACTGGAGACGGTGGAGAGGCGGGCGCATGCCAGCGAAGGCAGGATGGACGGGGCGGTTCTTTGAGGACTTCGAGGTGGGCGACCTCTACCAACATCCGCTGGGGCGCACCATCACGGAGTACGACAACATCTCGTTCACGTTGCTGACGATGAATACGAACCAGATGCACTTCAACTCGGCCTACGCGGAGAAGTCCGAGTTCGGCAAGCCGCTGGTCGTCTCGACACTGACCCTCGCGATCGCGGTGGGGCAGAGCGTCACTGATCTGACCCAGAACGCCTTCGCCAATCTGGGCTGGGACGACATCAAGATGACCCACCCGGTCTTCGCCGGCGACACGATCTACAGCGAGTCGATCGTGCTGGAGAAGCGCGAGTCCTCGACCCGCCCGCACGCCGGCATCGTCACCGTCCGGACCCGGAGCCTCAACCAGAACGGTGACGAGGTCTGCGCCTTCAAGCGCACCTTCTACGTCTACAAGCACGGTGCGGCCCAGTTGGAAGGGATCTTCCCCGAGGCGAAGGAGCCGCTCACCCTTGAGGCCGAGGCGACTCGATGAGGATCACCTACCAACCCTGGGGAGAGACACTCGCGGAGTTGGTCGACGCCGGGCGGCGCGCGGAGCAGGCCGGCGCCGATGTGCTCTGGGTCTCCGAACTGCACCGTAGTGCCACGATCACCGCCGCGGCGCTCGCGCACGGCACCGAGACCGCCAGGATCGGCACGTCGATCGCGCTCGCCTTCACCCGTAGCCCGATGACGACGGCGCTGGAGGCCCTCGATCTCGACGAGATCGCCGACGGCCGCTTCATTCTCGGCCTCGGTACCGGGGTGCAGCGACTGAACGAGGACTGGCACAACGCCCGCTGGGGCAAGCCGGTCGGCCATATCCGCGAAACCGTCCGCAACGTCCGGCACTTCGTGGCGAACGCGACCTCGGGAGCGGAGATGTCGCTCGACGGGGAGTTCGAGCCGATGCGAATTCGCGGCTACGAGCGCCCCTTCGCCGTACGCCGGACCGAGATCCCGATCTATCTCGCCGCGATGGGTCCCGCGATGACCCGGTTGGCCGGGCGCATCGCCGATGGCTGGATCAGCCACGAGCTCTGCTCGCCGCGCTACCTGGCGGACCGGGTCCTGCCCGAACTGGAGAGTGGCCTGACGGCCGCGGAGCGTAGCCGTAGCGAGATCGACGCCGTCGTCTCGGCCTGTTGCTCGGTCGACAACGATCCTGCCGAGGCCCGCCGCCGGATCGCCGGACTGGTCGGCTTCTACGCAAGCGTTCGGACCTATGCCGACTTCTTCGCCTTCCACGACCTTGCCGAGGAGCAGCAGGCGGTGATCGAGGCGTTCCGTTCCGGGCGCGGAGCCGACTACCTCGCCGACGCGGTCTCGGATCGCATGATCGAGGCGCTGACGATGACCGGGGACCGGGACCAGGTCGCTGCGCAGATCCTGGGCTATCAAGGCCTCGCTGACGCCGTGAAGTTGAGTCCGCCGACCCATGGCATCTCGGCCGCCGACACCCGACAAGCACAGGACCAGATCATCGCGATGATCGCTGAGGTCAAGGAGAACGTGGCATGAATCCGCTCGCAGACATCCGGATCATCTCCCTCGAGCAGTACGGGGCAGGCCCCTTCGGCAGCGTGCACCTGGCAGATCTCGGCGCCGAGGTGATCAAGGTCGAGGACCCGCGCGTCGGCGGAGACGTCGGCCGGTACGTGCCGCCCTACGGCGAGGGTGAGGACTCCCTCTTCTTCGAGACCTTCAACCGCAACAAGCAGTCGATCTCGCTCGACATCTCGACGCCGGCGGGGCGCGAGGTCTTCGAGGAACTGGTCAAGAACGCAGACGCCGTCTACTCCAACCTGCGCGGCGACGTCCCGGAGAAGATCGGGATCACCTACGACCAGCTCAAGCACCTCAATCCGGCGATCGTCTGCTGTTCGTTGACCGGCTTCGGAATGACCGGTCCGCGTAAGAACGAGCCGGGCTACGACTATGTCCTGCAAGGGCTTGCCGGGTGGATGGATCTGACCGGCGAGCCGGACGGGCCACCTACCAAGTCCGGCCTCTCCTTGGTCGACTTCTCCGGCGGTTACGTGGCGGCGCTGGCGTTGATGGCGGGTCTCCACGCGGCCCGCCGCGACGGCGTCGGGATGGACTGCGACGTTTCGCTCTACGACACGGCGATGTCGATGCTGACCTACCCTGCGACCTGGCACCTCAACGCCGGCTACACGCCGACGCGGACCCGCCACTCCGCGCACCCGTCGTTGGTCCCCTTCCAGGCGTTCGAGGCCAAGGATGGTTGGTTCGTCGTCGGGTGCGCCAAGGAGAAGTTCTGGGCGCGGCTGGCCGCTACTGTGGGCCACCCGGAGTGGGCGGAGGAGGGGTCTCGCTTTGCGACGTTCGCGCTGCGTCAACAGCACCAGGCGGAGCTCACCGCCCTGCTGGAAGAGATCTTCGTGACCCGCACGGTCGACGACTGGCTTTCGCAGTTCTACCCGGCGGGCGTCCCGTGCGGGCCGATCAACGACGTGCCCTCCGCGTTGAAGGAGCCGCACACCGTGGCCCGCGACCTGCTGGTCACCACCGAGCACCCGCGCTTCGGCCAGCTGACCCAGGTCGCCTCACCGGTTCGGGTGGGCAGCGAGAAGCCGAGCTACGTCCGGGCTCCGCTGCGCAACGAACATGCGCAGCGGGTACTCCGTGAGGTGGCTGGCTTCGACGCCGAGAAGATCGCGCAGTTGCAGGCGGCCGGTGCTTTCGGTGCCGCCGCGCTCGACCCACACCCCGACGGCACCGAGACCGTCGCCGCAGCACGATGATTGCTCGGCGGCTGGCGGAATGGGTCACCGAACCGGGGCCGATTCCCGAAGCGGTGGATCGCGCGGCCAGCCGGCACCTCGCCGACGGCCTTGCGACCGCGCTGGGCGCGGTACGCCGGAGTCAGGGCGGGCCAGCGGTCACGGTGGCATCCGGGCTCGGTGGCCCGCCCGAGGCGACGGTCCTCGCCGGCGGAGCGAAACTGTCGGCACCCGCTGCGGCTCTGGCCAACGGCACGCTGATGCATGCGTTGGACTTCGACGACACGCATGCCGGCGGGCTGGTGCATGCGACCTCGGTCGTGGCACCTGCGGCGTTCGCCGTCGGCGAGCAGGTCGGCGCCACCGGCCGTGAGGTGTTGAGTGCCGCCGTGGTCGGCTACGAGGTGGTCTGCCGGATCGCGGCCGCTGCCCCGAACGGCTTCCACGCTCGCGGGGTCCACGCAACGATGGCGGCCGGCGTCTTCTCGTCCGCTGCGGTCGCGGCCCGGCTGATGGCGCTCGATGCCGAGACCACGACCCACGCGCTGGGCATCGCCGGTAGCCAAGCAGGCGGCCTCCTCGCCTTCCTTGCGACAGGGGCCAGCACCAAGCAACTGCACCCGGGCTTCGCCTCGCAATCGGGCATTCTGGCAGCACGTCTGGCCGCCGCGGGAGCGACCGGACCCGACACCGTTCTCGACGGCCCAGCGGGCCTCTTCGACGTGCTCACCGACGGCACTGCCGCACCTGAGTCGGTGGTCGCCGAGTTGGGAGAGCGCTGGGAGACGACCAGGATCGGGATCAAGCCCTACCCTGCCTGCCAGTTGTCCCATGCCACACTCGATGCGGTTCTTGCCGCCCGGGCGGCGAACCCCTTCAGCGTCGAGGAGATCGTCGCGGTTCGGGCTGACGTACATCCGGACTCGGCGGCTGTGGTCTGCGATCCGAACCGGGACCTGAGCCGTCCCGCCAGTGACTATGCGGCCAAGTTCTCGCTGCCCTGGAGCGTTGCGGCGTTGATCGTGGACGGCCACCTGGGTCTGGACAGCTTCACCACCGCGTCGATCGCCCGTTCCGATGTGGCCGACCTGGCAGCGCGGGTACAGGTGCGGGTCACCGGGGCCGGAGGCTTCGCGGCTGCAGATGCGATCGGCCGCGTCGAGCTGCAGTTGTCGGACGGACGGACCATCCACGGAGAGGTACCGCGCAGTGCCGGCGGGCCCCAGAACCCACTCAGCGACGAGGCACTGACCGCCAAGGCGAGCGGCTTGCTCGGGCAGGACGCGACCCGCTTGTTCGAGCTCGCCCGCGACCTGCCTACTGCTCCTGATCTTGAAGCCCTGTTGGGCGCGATCGCCACCACCCTTGATTGAGAACGAGGTTTCTAACGTGACCCTGGACGCCATTCGCCCGGCCGAGTTCCCGTGGTTCCCCTATGAAGGCTTCACCTTCTGCCTGGGGCTGACGGAAGGCGACAACGCCTGGACCTCCGGCCATACC
The DNA here is from genome assembly GCF_047308515.1 of Nocardioides sp. Bht2. Taxonomy (NCBI): domain Bacteria; kingdom Bacillati; phylum Actinomycetota; class Actinomycetes; order Propionibacteriales; family Nocardioidaceae; genus Nocardioides; species Nocardioides sp. Bht2. The sequence goes on along the minus strand of NZ_JBLBWI010000001.1, from coordinate 98,500 downwards.
GCTGCGCGCTTCGACCCGGCGGTGGGCAAGATGACCGTGGCCGGCTCGATGGAGCAGCAGGCTCGGATCGCCTACCAGAAGTGCCTGGCCATCCTGGCCGGTGCCGGATTCGGGCCCGAGGACGTCACCCGGGTCAGTGAGAACATCACGGTCGCAGGCCTGCACGCCTATGAGGACGCGGCCGGGGTGCGCCAGGAGTTGTTGGGGGACCGGCCGACCGTCCGCACCGTGATCGTGGAACGCCTGGTCCGTCGAGCGGCTTGGATCGAAGTGGAGTTGCACGCCGTCAAGGGCGGCGGAAGTCAGCTCCGGGCCGCTTCCGAAGCACGCGAAGCGGGCACCTGGCAGGCGTCCGCCATCACCGAGGGCCAGGACGGCACGGTCTATCTGCCGACGGTCACCCCGATCGACGATCAGGGGGAGGTGGTCTTCCCCGGCGACTTCGTGGCGCAGTACCGCTATGTTCTGGAGAAGGCCGACTCGCTCCTCGAGTCGGTGGGCCTGACGCTCGGGAACGCCGTCACCACCTACGACTACTCGACGCCCGAGACCCGGGAGGTGTACCGCGGGACGCACCGGGTCCGCAAGGAGTTGCTGGGTAACAACGACGCTGGCGTCTACCCGGGTGCCGGCGGCATCCTGATGAGCAACCTGCACGCCCCCGGTGCGCTGGTGGCGATCGATGTGACCGCCTCGCGGCACCCGCTCGAGCTGGTGAACCCGGGCTGGTCGCGGTACGACACCCTGACCTACGCCCCGGGCGTGAAGGCCGGGCGCACGCTGTTCATGTCGGGGTTCGCGGCACTCGATATGGAGTCGCAGCAGGCCGTCCACGCCGGAGATCTCGGGGCGCAGGCGGAGGTCACCTTCGCCTCGATCCTGCAGTTGCTCGCCCATGCCGGGCTCGGCCCGGCGGACCTGCTGGAGACGACCGAGTACTGCGTGGAGTCGGCTGTCGGCGACTACAAGGCGGTTGCCGAGGTGCGGGAACGTCTCCTCGGCCCGCCGTGGCCGGCATCGACGGGCGCGCTGTGCCACAGCCTGCTGCGGCCCGAGTTCCTGCTTGAGGTGTTCCCGACGGCGCTGTACCCGGCCCAGGCGGATCAGGCATGAGTGAGAACTCCTTGTTGACCGAGGAGGTGCTCGCCCTCAAGGGGCGCAGCGCCACCTATCTCGCACCCGAACCGGCCGGCGCTGCCTCCGGACGGTACTTCGGACTCGCGATCGGCGACGACAACCCGCTCTACTCGGACGCGGAGTACGCGCGCTCCGTCGGCCTGGCGGGGGTCACCTGGCCGCCGACCTTGATCTGCGAGACGAACCAGTACGCCGGGCTGCCGATCGACGCGGACGGCTACGCCGGCCACACCTGGGGCCTGGAGATCCCCGGTACCCGGCAGGTGCGTGGCGGCAACGCCTACACGTTCCATCGCCGGGTGCGTCCGGAGGACCGGATCGTCGCGGTCTGGTCGATCGACGACGTCGTCGGCAAGGTCAACGGCGCGGGCCAGGAGATGGTGATCATCACCTCGACGGCGCGTTACGCGACCGACACCGGAGAGCCGTTGGCCGAGAACACCGAGACGATCATCTTCGTCGGACTGGAGAGGCGCGGATGAACGCCATCGAGGAGCAGGCCGGCCACCCGGCGATCGCGGTCGGCGACGCCGTCCCCGTGCTGGAGCGCACGATCACGTTGGTCGACATGATCGCCTACGCCGGCGCGACGTGGGACTTCTACAAGTCTCACTACGACCCCGCCTTCGTGGCCGAGGCGAAGCTCCCCGCTCCGATCGTGGACGGACAGGTCTTCGGTGCGCTGCTGGTCGAGCAGTTGCAGGATTGGCTCGGCGCGCGCAGCTTCGTGCACCAGTTGGCCTTCACCTTCAAGAACCTGGTCTTCGCTGGGGAGACGGTGCGCTGTGAAGGCACGGTCACCGCGGTCTCCGATGGAGAAGTGAGCGTAGACCTTCAGGTCGTCGTCTGTGATCCGCAGGGCGCCGTCGACCGGGTCGCGGTGAGCGGCGGCCGGGCAGTGGTGCTGCTCGGCCAGGCTGACGGCCCCGGTGCTGCCGGGGTTCCGCGATGAGCACCGGCGTGGCGATCGTCGGCGTCGCCGAGAGCGATCTGGGGGTGACCGGCAAGTCGATCCTCACCTTGCAGAGCCAAGCCGTCACCCGCGCGCTCGCCGATGCCGGACTGACCCTTGCGGACGTCGACGGGATCGCCACCACGGGCATCTCCCGGTTCTCCGCGACCCAGTTGGCCGATTACTTCGCGATCACTCCGCGCTGGTGCGACTCCACCTTCGCCGGGGGATCGGCCTACGAGATGATGGTGGCTCGGGCGAGCCAGGCGATCCAGGCCGGGCAGGCCTCGGTGGTGGTGATCTCCTTCGCCTCAAACCAGCGTTCGGCGAACTCGCGCAAACTCGGCGGCGTCCATGAACCGTGGATCCCCGAGGCCCAGTTCGAAGAACCGTACGACATGCTCTACCCGTTGTCGTACTACGCCATGACGGCGCAGGCCTATCTGCACCGTTACGCCAAGACGCACGAGCAGTTGGCCGAGATCGCTGTGGCAGCCCGCGAGTGGGCATTGCTCAATCCCAAGGCGTTCCGCTACGGCAAGGGATCGATCACGGCTGCCGACGTGGTCGGCGCGGCCCCGATCTCCTCGCCGCTCACCGCCGCGGACTGCTGCCTGGTCACCGATGGCGGAGGCGCCGTCGTGCTGACCTCGATGGAGCGCGCCCGGGACCTGGCCAAGGCTCCGATCGAGGTCCTGGGCTACGGCGAACGGAGCACCAACACCTCCTTCACGGTGCGCGATGACCTCACGGTGCCCGGAGCGGAGGAGGCTGCAGCCGACGCCTACGCCCGGGCCGGAGTCGCTCCGGCCGACATCGACGTCGTACAGGTCTACGACTCGTTCACGATCACCGCCGCGCTCAGCGTGGAGGCGCTCGGGTTCTGCGCTCGCGGTGAGGCGCTGGACCTCATCGCCGACGGCACGATCCGCCCCGGTGGTGCGCTGCCGTTGAACACCAACGGCGGCGGTCTCTCGTACTGCCATCCCGGGCAGTACGGGGTGCTGCTCCTGGTCGAGGCGGTGCATCAACTGCGCGGCGAGTGTGGTCCGCGCCAGGTGCTGGGCGCGGAGATCGCTGTGGCGCACGGTACCGGCGGCATCCTCTCCACCCACGCCACTGTCGTTCTGGGGGCATCGCGATGAATCTCGACAACGTGCCCGAACCCGACGACGTGACGGGGGACTGGTGGGCAGCGACCCGCGAACACCGACTGCTGGTGCAGCGCTGCCGTGCCTGCGCCCACCTGCAGCACCCGCCACGAGCATTGTGTACCGGTTGCGGCTCGATGGCCGACCTGGAGTTCGTGCCAGGAAGTGGTCACGGCACCGTCGATGCCTGCACCGTGGTGCACCGCGCCCCGCGCCCCGACGCGACGGCGCCCTACGTGGTCGCCCGGGTCCGGCTCGCTGAGGGCCCGATCCTGCTGACCCAGTTGCATGGCAGCGATCCGGCCTCGTGGCAGATCGGCGCCCCGGTGAGTGTGGCCTGGGTGGATCTGCCCGATGGCCGCGCGCTGCCGGTCTTTACCTCCCCAACGTCGTCATCGAATCGACAGGACAGCTGAGATGGATTTCAACCTCAACGAGGATCAAGCCGAGTTCAAGGCGCTGCTGCGCCAGTTCGTGGACAAGGAGATCGTTCCGGTCGCCCGCGAATGGGAGCAGGCCGGCCGCTACCCGACGGAGATCGTTGCCGGGATGGCAGAGATGGGCCTGTTCGGGATCACGGTGCCTGAGGAGTACGGCGGTCTCGATCTCGACCCGGTCTCCTTCGCCTTGGTCTTCGAGGAGATCGCACGGGGCTGGATGGGCATCGCCGGCATCCTGGGCTCGCACTCGCTGGCCTGCCGTCTGATCGCGATGCACGGTACCGAGGAGCAGAAGCAGAAGTACCTGCCGGAGCTGGCCACCGGACAACGACGCACCGGTATCGGTCTCACCGAGCCGGACGCGGGGACCGATCTGCAGGGTATTCGCACCACGGCCCGCCTCGACGGCGATCACTACGTCGTCAACGGCGCGAAGATGTGGATCACCAACGCCCGCTACGCGAACCCGTTGCCTGTGCTGGTGAAGACGGATCCCTCCGCCTCGCCGGCGCATCGAGGGATGAGTGTCCTGCTGATCGAGTCCGATACGCCCGGGTTCGAGGTCACCAAGGACATTCCCAAGCTCGGCTACAAGGGCACGGAGTCCTGTGAGATCTTGCTCGACAACGTCCGCGTGCCGGTTTCGCAACTGGTGGGTGGCGTCGAGGGCAAGGGCATGCAGCAGGTGCTCTCAGCCCTGGAGTGGGGCCGGGTCAACATTGCCGCCCGCTCGGTAGGTATCGCGCAGCGTGCCCACGATGAGGCGCTGGCCTATTCCCAACAGCGCAGGGCGTTCGGGCAGCCGATCTCCGATTTCCAAGCGATCCAGCTCAAGCTCGGCGAGCTCGGTACCCAGGTCCAGGCGGCCCGGCTGATGGCCTACTGGGCGGCCGACGCCGTCCGCACCGGTCGCGCCGACGGCGCCACCGGGATGGCCAAGATCTTCTGCTCCGAGGTTGCGCTGCAAGCCGCCATCGATGCCATGAAGGTGCACGGCGGCTACGGCTACTCCACCGAGTTCGAGGTGGAACGCCTCTATCGGGACTCCATCTTGATGAGCATCGGCGAGGGCACCAACGACGTGTTGCGGACCGTGGTTGCCAAGTCGCTGATCAAGGGCGAGACGGTCGTTCGATGACCGAGCGGGTTCTGCCGCGAAGCTACCTCTACGTTCCCGGCAACGCTGCTGAGAAGTTGGCGAGGGCCGCCCAGCTCGGTGCGGACGCGCTGATCGTGGACCTGGAGGACGCCGTGCCTCTCGCGGAGAAGGATGCTGCGTTGGAGGCTGTGTGCCGCTGGCTGTCGGCGCAGCCGATCGCTGAGGGCCCCGAGATCTGGGTGCGGATCAACTCCGGTTCGCGACGACGCCAGGAAGTCCGCGCGTTGGCGGGAGTCGCAGCCCTACGGGGGCTCGCCGTCGCCAAGGCCGAGTCCGAGGTCGAGCTTGCGGAGATAGACGCGGAACTGTCCGCGGCGGGCGACCACGAGACCCTGTTGATGCCGTTGTTGGAGTCGGCGGCCGCGGTCCTCGCCGCGCCTGCGCTGGCGGCTTCGGCACGGGTATGCCAGCTCCAGATCGGCGAGGTGGATCTTGCCGGTGACGTGGGACTGGAACCGGGGAGCGACGAGGCGGAGCTTGCTCCGCTCCGGGCGATGGCGGTGCTGGCCAGCGCGGCGGCAGGGATCCAGCCGCCGCCCGCACCGGTCTCGGTGATCACGAAGGACCCGGACGCCTTCCTCACCTCGACGCGACAAGCTCGCCGTCAGGGCTTCGTTGGGCGCTGTTGTATCCACCCGGCCCAGGTGGCCCTGGTGCACGAGGTGTTCGCCCCGACCGAGGCCGAGGTCGCCGAGGCGGAGAGCGTGATCGCGTTGCTGGCCAAGGCAGAGGCGGAGGGCAGCGGCGTGGTCCTGGACGCTGCGGGGCGGATGATCGATGCCGCCGTGCTCCGCCGAGCGCGCAAGATCCTGGCACTGCACGCGCAGGCGGTCGGCTGATGGCGCGGCCGGAGGCGGTTCACCTGCATGACGGTGACCTCAGGTGGCGGAGCGTGCCGATGCCGGGCGCCAACCGTGGCATCGACGTTGTGCCCCTGGCCTCGGCGCAGGGCCGGACCACCATGGTTGCCCGGTTCCCGGCGGGCTTCGAACGCGCCACCCCCGGCGGGTATCTGGCGGCGGAGGAAGTGGTGCTGCTCGATGGCTTCCTCGAGTTGGAAGGCGTCCGGTACGGGGCCGGTAGCTGGCTTCACATCCCGGCCGGCTTCCGACGCACTGAGATGCGCTCGGCCGACGGCGCCACCGCGCTCGCCTGGTTCGGTGGCGCGGTCGACTTCCTGACGCCGGAGGAGTTGCCGGAGGTCGTCGACCCGATCACCTCACGCGATCTCGGCTCACTCGCGGTCGGTGCTTCCTGGCAGACGCCGGAGTCAACGTGGCGGCTCGGTACCGCCGCGGATCGTGGCCAGGACGAGGAGTATCTCGACGTCCAAGGTGCGGGTTGGGCCCGCGCTGCCACCGTGGTTGCTGACTCCGATCGGCTCCTGTTCCGGACACCGCGGTGACGTTCAGCCCCGCCTGGGCGGGATTCGCCGGGGTCTTCGGTGGTCGGGTGATCGCCGAGTTGGGGGCTGCCGCCGTCGCGGACCCGCGGCTCGGCGAAATGTCGCTGGTCTCGCTGGTGGCGCAGTTCAGCGCGGCGATCGACGTGGGACGTGGCGACGTCGAGGTTGAGGTCACGCATGTCGGTCGGGCCTCTGCCAGCGTTTCGGTGCGACTCGTCCAGGAGCGGCTGCGAGCTTCGGCCGAGGCGAAACTGGTGCGCAGTGGTGATCCATCGGTGCAGCAGCCGTGGGTGGTCAACGATCGTCCGGAGCCTGACGAGATCGCCGAGTTCGAGCCGCCCTACGGCGAGATGGCCTACGCAGACCTGGTACGGATCAGGGTGATCGACCATAAGGTGCGCGACGGCCTACCGAGCACCCGCTGTTGGGTGAGTTTCGACGAAGCCGCGGCTGCGGTGGGCGAACTCGACCCAGCCGGCCGGGCGGCGGCGCTGCTCGATGTAGTGCCGCCGGGACCGTTCTTCACCGAGCCGCGTCCATCGTTCGTGCCGACCATCGACTTCGCTCTCAACCTCGCGCCGAGCCCGCCGGTCTCTGCGGACGGCTGGTACTACACCGAGGCCACCACCCTGTGGCGGAACTCTGGCTACTGCGCCGAGTCCACCACGCCGTGGACCTCCTCGGGTGAGTTCGTGGCTCGGGGGACCCAGAACCGCCGCATCGTTGGTTAGGCGGCTAGGCCGATAGCCGATAGGCGGCGAGTTGGCTAGGCCGCTAGCGGCGGCCCGCGAGTAGTTGTCGTCGAAGGAGTGGGTCTAGCGCGGTCGGGTCTAGCGCGGTCGGGTCGCGTGCGCCCGGAACGCTGCTCAGGCGCGCCGCAGCCTCCGGTGACCGTGGGGTTCCGGAGGGTGCGGCGTTGTGGGGTTAGTCGAGTTGGATGGTGCCGAGGGCGGTGACCAGCCAGGCGTTGTGGTGGTGGTCGGTCCAGAGGTAGTTGCCGTCTCGGGTGCGTTGGTATTTCCATCTGCCGTGGGTCTTGGTGAGGTGGTGGCGTCTACAGAGCGGGGCGAGGTTCTCGGGTGTGGTTTGGCCCGGTGGTCCCGTCTTGTCGTAGGCCGTGATGTGGTCGAGGTCCGCGTCCGCGGCTGAGCGGGTGCAGTGCGGGAAGACGCAGTGCGGGTCGCGTTGGCGGACCTGCTCGACCATCCAGGCCGGTGGGTCGTGGCGGTCGACGGCACCGGTGCGGTTCAGATCGATCACAGGGGTAATGCTCGCGATCGAGCCGTGGCGCTTGAGCCAGTCTTCAAGCTGGGTTACGAGGATCGGGCCGAGGCGGTCCGCGTCGGCGATCCGAAGTTGGTCGTCGTTCGCTGCATCTTCACCGGAGTGGGTGGTGCCAGCAGCGTCGCGGGCCTCGGGTGCGATCAGGGCGTCCAGTGCGAAGAGGTCCGCGAGCGTGGTGTGCACGAAGATCCGCAGCCCGCGCCTGCCACGACGGGAGCTACGACCCGCGGCGTCCGCGCTGCCTGCGTGGTCGGCTGCCTCGAAGTCGAGGGTGTCGTGGGTTTCGGCGATCGAGCCGAGCGCCTTGGCCTTCCGCTGGCCGAGGGTGTCCGCATCCCCAGCGCGACGGAGCTTCTCGGCTTCTTCACAGACCAGGTCGTGGAACCGAGCCAGGTCAAGCGAGTCACCGACCACATCCAACGTGGACGTGCCGGACGCGGTGCCCTCGGGCCCGTACTTGTGGGTGAGCGTCACATCCCAATCGGTCTTGGACAACGGACCCGTCTTGTCGCGGATCAGGTCGGGGCGGAACTTCGCGACCGCCATCGCCAGCGTCCGCTCGATGGTGGGCCAGCCGTAGCGTTCACCGGTAGCTAACTGCTGGTCGAACCAGGCAGCGGCCTCGGCGGAGAGTTTCCTTGTCAGTTCGGCGACTCGACGGGCTTTCCAGCCCGGCACGTCCAGGAGTTCGACCTTCGCCCAGAGCCGCGGCAGCCGGTGGTGCAGATCCAACGCGTCGGCCAACAGTGACAACGCGCCGAACCGCGAGATGCCGGAGGCGGCGGCGAACTCTTCGGCCGCGAACGCAGCAACAGCTGGAGTGCCTGCGCCGCCGATCACGTCGTCCAACTCCAGGGACGCCAGAGCCGGGTCGTCGCACCACGAAGCCGCGCTACCGCCGTCCACTACCGGGTTCAAGACACACCATTGGTGCGCCAACCGCAGTTGGCGCCGTGCCGCGACCAAGGCTCGTTCCTTGTTCTCCGAGATCACCGCAAGCAAGCAGCCCGCATCGAGGTCGGTGACCTCATACGGGACGTGCCGGGCGTCGATCTCGATCATGAGAACAGTCCATCACCACCCTCCGACAGTTCGAACCCTGTCGCGGTCGAGCGGCTGGTGCTGGAACAGCGCCACCTACAGCGCGGCGAGGAAACTCGCCGCCCAGTGGCTGACGTCGTTGCCGTGCAGGTAGCGGCGCATCGCGGCCATCCGGCGGGCACGTTCCTCGGGCGGAGACTGGACGGCCGCGAGGATCGCTGCTTTCATGCCGTCGATGTCGTAGGGATTCACCTGCCAGGCTTGGCGGAACTCTGCCGCCGCGCCGGCGAACTCCGAGAGCACCAGTGCCCCGTCGTTGTCGAGGCGGCAGGCGACGTACTCCTTGGCGACCAGATTCATTCCGTCCCGGTACGGAGTCACCACCATGATGTCGGCGGCCAGGTAGAGCGCCGCCATCTCGTGCTGTGGATACGACGAGTGCAGGTAGGCGATCGCCGGCGAACCGATCTGGCCGAGGTCGCCGTTGATCCGGCCCACCAGGCGGTCGACGTCGTCACGTAGCAGGCGGTACTGCTCGACGCGCTCGCGTGATGGCGTGGCGACCTGGACGAAGACGGTGTCGGTCACGTTGAAGTGGCCCTCGGCCAGAAGCTCCGAGTAGGCGCGCAACCGGGGATAGATGCCCTTGGTGTAGTCGAGCCGATCGATGCCGAGCAGCACCTGTTTCGGATTGCCCAGTGCGACGCGGATCTCGGCGGCCCGGGCGATCACCGACGGCGACTCGGCGAGCGCCTGGAACGCTCCGACGTCGATGGAGATCGGGAAGGCGGCCGCCCGTGAGACCCGGCCGTCGGGCAGGTGGACCGAGTTGCCCTCGGTGTGGTGCCCGACCCGCTGCTTGACCAGGCGGACGAAGTTGTGGGCTCCTCCGGAGAGTTGAAAGCCGACCAGGTCGGCGCCCAGGAGACCCTCCAAGAGTTGTCGCCGCCACGGCAACTGGCCGAAGAGTTCCGTGGGCGGGAACGGAATGTGTAGGAAGAACCCGATCTGGAGATCGGGGCGGAGTTCGCGGAGCATCGCCGGGACGAGCTGCAGCTGATAGTCGTGCACCCAGACCGTGGCGTCGGGCGCCGCCACCTCTGCAGTCTTGACGGCGAAGCGCTGGTTGACCTCGACATAAGCCTCCCACCACTCACGGTGGAACTCCGGCTTGGCGACAAGGTCGTGGTACAGCGGCCATAGGGTGCCGTTGGAGAAACCCTCGTAGAAGCCCTCGATCTCCGCCGCGTTCAGATTGATCGGGACCAGGGTCAGCCCGTCGACCTGGAACGGGTCGCCGTCGGGCTCCGCGGACTCGACGCCCGGCCAACCGATCCAGGCGCCGTCATGGCTGCGCATCACCGGCTCCAAGGCGGAGACCAGGCCACCGGGGGAGCGGCGCCAGGTGAGCGAGCCGTCGGGTGCGGTGACCTGGTCGACGGGCAAGCGGTTGGCGACGATCACGAGATTCGCGTGGCCTGGCACGTCTTCGACCCTAGCCGGGTCCGGGTGGGGAGGACCAGCGTTCATCGGTTCACTCGCGCGCGGGTCGGGGCCGTCGCAGCGACCAGGCCTCGAGCCGGGTGTAGCCCTTCACCGGAACGATCCGCCACCGGCGGACCCGGAGCTGGTCGTGGTCGACGACGTCCGCGAGTGCGCGGTTGATCAGCACCCGACCGGGCCGGGCCAGCGAAGTGAGCCGGGCCGCGATGTTGACCGGCTCGCCGAAGACGTCGCCGTACCGCTCCAGCACCTCGCCGTGACCGAGGCCGCAGCGCACCTGGGGGAACTCCTCGTCGGTGTCGTGGCGTTCGGCCAGAGCGAGCGCGATCTGGGCGGCGCCGTCGGGGTCGTCGCAGACGAAGAGGACCTCGTCCCCGATCGTCTTGATCACCCGACCGCCGTGCTCCACGACGGTGGCGGTGGTGACCTGCTCGAAGACCTCGACCATCCGTTCCAACTCGTCGGTGCTCATCGACCGGGTACGCCGGGTGTAGCCGACGACGTCGACGAACCCGACGCTGAGCGGCACCGACTCCTCGGGGCTGCCCCGGACCAGCAACCTGCCCGCGGCACTGACCAGGTGGCGTCGCCAGATGTGGCTGTGCACCTGCTCCATCACCGGGAGGAGTTCGTCGGCGACCGCCTGCAGCAGCGTCAGGTCCACCTCGGGGGCGTCCTTGAGCACGGTGTCGGCGAGCTCCGCGATCTCCCACTCGGCGAGCCGGGCGAAGGTCCGGCCCACCGTGCGGGAGATAGCGCTCTCGGCCTGCTGGTCGATCATCCCGAGGTTGAGCAGTTTCTCCAGCGCACGCAGGGCCTCGACGTCGGCGTCGACGAAGAGCACGGCGTCCTCGTCGGTGGCCGGCGGGAAACCGAGTGACTGCCACAACTCGCGCGCGCGATCGGAGTCCACCCCGCTCAGTGCGCTGACGTCACTCCGGCTCAGGTGCGGTTCCTGGCCGAGCAGCGTCAGCAGGAGGCCGGCATAGAGCTCCTCCGCCGGCAGCTCACGGAAGTCGTTCACGAGTGGTTTGTTCCAGGGCGTCGCGGAAGCGCGGCGAGGCGTCGATCAGTTCCCGGACGGAGTCGGCGGTGAAGTGGAGCACCTGCAGGGCGGTCAGCGACACCACGCTGGCGTTGCGGAGCTTGTGTGCCACGATCGCGGCCTCGCCGACGGTGTCACCCGGGCCGAGGCGGGCGATCTCCACACCTTCGCGGCGGACCGAGACCTCGCCGTCGAGGATCAGGTACGCCTTGTCGGCCGGCGTCTTCTCCCAGATCAGCGACCAGCCCTCGGGGATGGTGACGGCGGTGCCGGCGTTGGCGATCATCGCGACGTCGGCGTCGCTGAGGTCATCGAAGCGCGAGAGCTGGTGCAGGCGGTCGGTGGTGGTGGGCATCGGGATCCTCATCGTCGAAAAGCGGGCTCCCCTCCCGCACGCATCTTCGCATGCGGGGGACTCGCCGGGGAACGAATGACAACGATGTGGTTCGGGTGCGTAGACTGACCGGAGCCAGAGGCTGTCGAGAGCACAGAGGGGTCGAGCCAGATGGACGCTGCAGAGTCGATCACCACCAACCAGGTGACGAACGACGGCACGCTGTCGGAGCGGGACGCCGACATCTTGGAGTTCGAGCGTCAGTGGTGGAAGTACGCCGGGGCCAAGGAGCAGGCGATCCGCGAGCGGTTCGACATGTCCTCCACCCGGTACTACCAGGTGCTCAACGCGCTGATCGACAAGCCGGAGGCGCTCGCGGCCGACCCGCTGCTGGTCCGTCGCCTGCGCCGTCTGCGCGCCGCGCGCCAGCGTCAGCGCTCGGCTCGCCGTCTCGGCTTCGAGGTCTGAGCATGCGGTTCCTCCCCGCCAAGCCCCGCGATGAGGCGGGTGTCGCGCTGCCGTCCCCGGTGGTCCTGCTGAGCGTGGTCGCCGTCGCGATGGCGGCGGTCGCCTTCGTCGTCACCGGCGACAACGAGCCCGACGCCGCCGTCAACGTGGCCAAGGAGCCGACCTCGTCTCCGAGCGTGGAGGCCCCGGTGACGCCGGAGCCCACGCCGGTCAAGAAGAAGCCCGCGATCAAGCGTGGCGAGGTCTACGTCGAGGTCTACAACAACTCGAACATCTCGGGTCTTGCCGGCCGGGTCGCCAGCAAGGTCGACGGCGCTGGATGGAAGGTCGTCGGGTCGGACAACTGGCGCGGCAGCATCCCTGCCTCGACCATCTACTACCCCGAGCGGCTCGCCCGCGCGGCGAAGGTGCTCGGCAAGGACCTCGGGATCAAGCGGCTGAAGCCCGCCGTCGCGCCGATGCGGCTCGACCGGCTCACCGTGATCCTGACGCCCGACTACACCGACTGAGCGACGACGTCGCTGACGAAGCGGCGGAGGAACTCGATCACGCCATCCGGCCCGGCGACGCAGAGGTCGGCGCGCTCGCGCAGCGCGCTCTGCTCGGCTGAGGTCGAGCAGACCAGGAGCGTGGCCAGGCCGGCCGCGCGCAGCTCGTCGACCGCGTCGTAGGCGGCCAGATCACCCAGGTCGTCGCCGGCGAAGAGGAACCCCTCGGCGGCACTGGTCGCGGCCAACGAGCGGACCGCATCGCCCTTGTCGACGCCGGGTGCCCTGACCTCCAGGACGTTGCGTCCCGGCTCGACCACGAGGTGGTGCCGATCGGCGAGCGTGGTGACCGGCCCGGCCAGGCGGCTGAGCGCCTCTGCCGGATCGCTCATCCGGCGGGTGTGCAGCGCAACGCCCAGCCCCTTCTCCTCGACGAACGCCTCTTGGGCGCCGGCGGTCCTCAGTAGAGCCGGAATCTCGGCGAGGAACGAGGCGAGCCCGCTCGGCGGACGGGGCGCGATCACCCGGCGTGCCGTCGAGGACCAACGCTCGGCGCCGTACTGGCCGAACACCTGCAACTCGCGATCCCGGCCGGCCAGCACATCCCCGACGGCGTCGAAGCCGCCGAGCGCGACGGCTTGGCGAGCCGGGCGGCCGGTGATCACCGCGACGGTGCCCACGGCGCTGGCGAGCTCAACCAGGAGGGCCGGTGCGTCGGGGTGGATGCGGGCCTGTGCCGGGTCGTCGACGATCGGGGAGAGCGTGCCGTCCATGTCCAGGCCGACCACGCTGCGGGCAGCCGCGCGGACCAGGGCGGTGTAGCGCTGGTGGCCTGCGGGGGAGATGAACTCCATGGTCCTACCCAACCAGAAGTCGGTGCTGTCCGAATCGCGGGCCGGGTGTACGCATGTTGAGACAGTGCCGTACTGTGGGGAGCAGCTCATCGAGAGGGACTGAGGGATACGGCCCGAAGAAGTCCCGGCAACCGCCACGAATACCCCTGGATCGCACCTGCGGACCAGTCGTGGAAACGGTGCCAATTCCGTCCTGGTTGCGAGAGTCGCTCCAGGGAAGATGAGGAGGAGGACTCATGAGCGCTGTGACCACTGAACCAGCTACCGCCGACGCAGGTCTGCGCCCGGGAGCGTTCGGCAACGCCGTCGCCCTCTCCTGCCGCGAGTGCGGCCACCGCCTCGACCTCGGCCCGTTCTACGCGTGTCCGGAGTGTTTCGGCCCCCTAGAGATCGCCTACGAGTTCCCCTCCGTCACCCGCGAGGAGATCGAGGCCGGCCCGGCCAACATCTGGCGCTACAAGGCGCTGCTGCCGGTGCCGAGCGACATCGAGCAGAGCCCCAACATGGAGCCCGGTTTCACCCGGCTGCTCAAGGCCCACAACCTTGGTGCCAGCCTCGGTATCGAGAACCTGTGGGTCAAGGACGACTCCACGAACCCGACCAACTCCTTCAAGGACCGGGTCGTCGCCTGCGCGCTGAGCGCCGCCCGCGAGCTGGGCGCCAAGGTCTTCGCCTGTCCCTCGACCGGCAACCTGGCCAACGCCGTCGCCGCTGCCGGTGCCCGGGCCGGCATCAAGACCGTGGTCTTCATCCCGGCCAACCTGGAGAAGCCCAAGCAGGTCAACTCCGCGGTCTACACCGACTCGTTGGTCGCCGTCGACGGCAACTACGACGACGTCAACAAGCTTGCGCAGGAGATCGCTGCCGAGGAGGACGGCTGGGCGTTCGTCAACGTCAACGTCCGCCCGTACTACGCGGAGGGCTCCAAGACCCTCGGCTACGAGATCGCCGAGCAGCTCGGTTGGCGTCTGCCCGACCAGGTCGTCATCCCGGTCGCCTCCGGTTCGCAGCTGACCAAGGTGCACAAGGCTTTCCAGGAGCTGATCAAGCTCGGCCTCGTCGAGGACAAGCCGGTCAAGATCTTCGGTGCCCAGGCCACCGGCTGCTCGCCGGTCTCGGTCGCCTACAAGGCCGGCGTCGACGCGATCCGCCCGGTCAAGCCCGACACCATCGCGAAGTCGCTGGCGATCGGCAACCCCGCCGACGGCATCTATGTGCTCGACATCTGCCGGGAGACCGGTGGAGCGGTGGAGGACATCACCGACGACGAGGTGCGCGCCGGCATCCTGCTGCTCGCCCGCACCGAGGGCATCTTCACCGAGACCGCCGGCGGTACCACCGTCGGTGTGTTGAAGAAGCTCGTCGAGACCGGCCAGCTGGACACCTCGCTCGAGACCGTCGTGATCAACACCGGCATGGGCCTCAAGACCCTGGACGCCGTCTCCGACCAGGTCGGTCCGGCTGCCACCATCGCCGCGAACTACGACGCGTTCGTGGAATCCGGCATCGTCTGACAGCCGGTCAGCCGACTGCGTGCCACCCCTCGGGGATGGGCTCGCCCTTGCGCACGCAGTCGGTCCGCGGGTCGTTCGGGTCGCCGCGCACCGGCTCGACCTCGACCCAGCCCCATCGGTCGGTGCAGGACAGCGGCCGATTGCCGAACGGATCCCAGTGGGCGCCCTCGGGTAGTGGGGAGCCCTCCTTCGCACAGGCACTGCCCCCTTCGTCGTAGACGTAGGGGGCTTCGCCGTCCGAGCACTGCCATTCGTCCAGAAATGGTGTTCCGCTGACGGCGAGGTAGCCGACGTAGCCACCGATGAGCAGGAGCGGCGAGGCGAGCACGGTGATCAGGCCGACCCACCACCAGGTGGAGTGTCCTCGTCGTGGCGGCTGCGACGGGTGCGACGGCGCGGGGAACGGCGGCGGGGTGCTCATACCTACATCCTGCTGGGTGTCGCGCATCGAGGGCATGAGCCCTGCTACTCATCCGCCCCGGTTGGCGAGGAACCGCTTGGGGCTGGAACCGAACTCCTTGCTGAAGGCGGCGATGTAGGCCGACGGACTGCCGTAGCCGACCCGGTGCGCCGTCTCGGTGACCGAGGCGTGCGGCAGCAGTGCCAAGGAGGCGTGCAGTCGGGTCCGGGTGCGCCAGTCGCTGAACGAGGCGCCGAAGCTTCCTTGGAAGCTTCGCTGGAGGGTCTTGGTGCTGACATGCATCCGGTCCGCCCAGGTGGCCAGGTCGGTGTTGTCGGCGGGATCGTGCAGGATCGCCCGAGCCACCTCGCGGGCCGGTCCTTTCGGAGCCGTGGCATGTGTGAGGGTGCCGCGGCGGTCGGCGTTGGCCGCCAACCGGCTCAGGATCTGCTGCCGCGCCTCAAGCCCTGCCGCCGAGGAGAGGCCGGGGCGGGAGACCTTCTCGAGCAGGCCTCCCAGTTCGGCGTCGACGTCGAGGACCGCCGCGCTGTGCGCGGTCAGTTCGTCGGGGGCGCGGCGGATGCAGACCCGGATCACCGTCTGTACGTCGAAGCCGCTCACCTCGGCGACCACCCCTTTACGTACCCAGATGCACTGATCGGCGGCGGCGAAGTGGGTGGCGCCGCCGCGGCGCACGCTGAGCGCGCCATTGGGGGAGTGGAAGAGCTGGTGGACGAGATCGTCGCGGTACTCGGGGAAGTCGGGAACCGCGCGTCCGGTCGGGTAGCGCAGTACCAGCATGCCGTCGGGCTCGCCGAGGCCGTAGCCCTGGTCTTCGACGACGATCTCGCCGAGTTCGCTGGCAGTGTGCCCTGTCACCGACATCTTCTGTCCCTCTCTCGACACCTCCGTTGCATTGGCAAGGCTTACCTTACTTGCATGCGACTTTCACCTGTACTCCGTCGTGCCCTGGCCGGTTCTGCGGCTCTCGTTCTGGCCGGGTCACTGAGTGCCTGCTGGGCCGATGACGACGACAAGGCCGACTCCCAGAGCGGCGAAACCCGGGTCGTCGTCGACGACACCGGCAAGGAGATCACCATCCCGGCCACTCCGGAGAAGGTGATCGCCACCGGGTACGCGGTCCCGGCGCTGCTCGAGGTCGACGCGCCACTGGTCGGCATCTCGGAGTGGTCGCGCGGTCTCAACCTGATGACCGACGAAGATCGCACCAGCTACGACGAGCTCGACAAGGTCGCCGGCGAGAGTGCCGCGTCCACCAACTACGACGCCATCGCCGAGCTCGAACCGGACCTGATCATCATCGGTGTTCCGCAGCCCGCCGTGGTCGACCTCAACCTCGACCGGCTCAAGCAGATCGCCCCGGTCGTCCAGCTCGGCCCGTCGCGACCCGACAAGTGGAAGGAGCTCAACGCCAAGCAGGCTGATGCCGCCGGCATGAGCGCCAACCTCGAAGAGAACAAGGCCGCTTACGAGGCCAAGGCCGCCGAGCTCACCGCGAAGTACACCGACGTCCTCGACGGCGTCCGGTTCGGTCACGTCGGCGGATACGGCGACGTCTCGGCAGGTAACTTCCAGCGTGAGTTCGCCGGCTCGTGGGGCACCAATATCGCCACCGACATCGGCGTCACCTACTACGGCGAGGTGAAGAAGGCCGAGGGCGGCAGCAGCGACGTCTCGGAGTACCCCGCGATCGAAGAGCTCCCCGCCAGCCTCGGCGAGGCCGATGTGATCACCTACTCCGTCGAGGACTCCGGCAAGCCGGGCGCCGCGGTGCAGTACGTGCTCGACTCGCCGCTGTTCAAGAACCTGGCCGCCGCGAAGAGCGGGCTCACCGTGCCGTTCAAGTTCACCGAGGCGGCCACCTACGCCACCGCGATGACCACCCTCGACGAGATCGACAAGGCGTTCGCCCAGGCCTTCGCCGAGGACCTCAAGTGACCGACCGCACCAACCCCGGGCCCAAGGTCGCCGCCCACCAGGACGGCGGCCGAGGGACCACCCGGGTTCCCTACCCTGTCGGTATCAACCGCGGAGTGGTCACCCGTCGTGAGCTGGTGACGCCGCACATGCTGCGGATCACCATCGCCGGCGAGGAACTGCGCCGGATGATCAGCCACCAGGCCGACGACCACGTCAAGGTGCTCTTCGCCTTCCCGGACGGGAGCCGCAACGATCCCGCGCAGAACGCCGAGCTCTCCCTCGACTGGGTCAAGCCCATCCCGCCCAGCCGGAAGTACACCCTGCGCCGTGTCGACACCGCGGCCGGTGAGATCGACCTCGACTTCGTGGTGCACGACGGTGGCTTCGCAGCCGAATGGGCGCGCGCCGTCCAGGTGGGCGACGAGGCGGTCGTCGCCGGGCCGCCCGGGTCGGTCGTCTTCCCCCACACCTACCGGCACTACGTGCTGGTGGCCGACCCGACCGGTCTGCCCGCGCTGGCCCGTTGGCTGGACGAGGCAGACTGGATCGCGGCTCGCGGCGTCACCGTGCAGGTGATCGTCGAGATCGACCATGCCGAGGAGGCGCAGTACCCGCTCGCCCAGTCGGCCGGCGTCAGTGTCCGCTGGCTCCCGCGCGCCGAAGGCAGCCAGCTCGACGCGGCCCTGCGGGAGTTGGAACTCGGCGACATCGCTGCCGAGGACGTCTTCGTCTTCGCCGCCGGTGAGGCCACCGATCTCAAGGCAGTCCGCCGGTTCGCCAAGGAACGCGGCTATGACGCCCTGGTCACCGGCTACTGGAAGCGCGGCGTCGCCGACCTCGACGAGTGATGGGCTCCACCGCAACCGAGGCACCGACCGTCTCACCGCTGCGCGGCGTCACCGTGCTGGCCGGTGGGCTGGTGCTGTTGGCGATCTGCGCCGCCGTCAGTCTGCTGGTGGGCAAGGGAGACGTCTCGCTCCCGCAGGCGTGGGCGGCGCTGGTCGCCCCTGATCCTGCCGACTCGGCACACATCTCGGTGCGCACGATCCGGGTGCCGCGCACCTGGCTGGCGATCCTGGTCGGTGCCGCACTCGCGGTCTCCGGGGCGTTGATCCAGGTGTTGACCCGCAACGCTCTGGCCGAGCCCGGTCTGCTCGGGGTCAGCGCCGGGGCGTCGTTCGGTGTGGTGGTGATCAGCATGGTGACCAGTCCCGGACAGACCTGGGTGCTCGTCGCCGCCCTCGCCGGGGCGACGGCGGCCGCGCTGATCGTGCTGACCGTGGGCCGGGGCGACCCTCTACGGCTGATCCTGGCCGGTACCGCACTCAGCGCGGTGCTGATGGGCTGGAGCCTGGCGATCCGGATCCGCAGCACCAGCGCTTTGGACGCACACCGGTACTGGTCGGTCGGCTCGCTCGCCGGGCGCGAGCAGACGGCGCTGCTGCTCCCGTCGGTGGTGCTGTTGCTCGCCTTGGTGGTCGCGGCGCTGCTGGTCCGACCGCTCTCCGCGCTGAGCCTGGGCGACGACGTCGCCAGCGGCCTCGGCGTCCCGGTGGCGCGGACCCGGGTGGCCACCGCGGTGACCGCGACAGCTCTGGCAGCTGTCGCCACGGCGGTTGCTGGCCCGATCGTCTTCGTCGGCCTGATCGTTCCGCACCTGGTCCGCCAGGTGGTGCCGGCCTCGGTCGGCTGGTTGGTCGGGCTCTCCGCGCTGCTCGGACCGGCTCTGCTGCTGGTCTCCGACATCCTCGCTCGGGTGGTGCTCCCGACCGGTGACATGCCGGTCGCGGTGGTGACCGCGGTGATCGGGGGACCCGTGCTGATCTGGGTCGTGCGCCGCTACGGGGTGAGCGAACTATGAGGACGCTCGCCGTACCGGTGGCGCCCGGCCGCTCGGTGCTCGTGGAGCGCCGGTCCGTACTGATCTCGGTGCTGCTCGCGGCGCTGGTGGTGCTCACCGGCTTCGCCGGGCTCTGCTTCGGCAACGGCTGGGACCGACCCGCCGACGTCTGGTCGGCCCTCTCCGGGGGAGGGCCGATCCAGATCTCCGTCACCCAATGGCGGATGCCACGGGTGGTGGCGGCGGTGGTCTTCGGCGCCGGGCTCGGAGCGGCCGGTGCGATCTTCCAGAACCTGACCCGGAACCCGCTCGGCTCACCCGACGTGATCGGACTGGACGCAGGTGCCTACACCGGTGTCCTGGTCGCGATGACGGTGATCGGCGTGACCGGCGAGGGCGCGGTGATGGTCGGCGCGCTGATCGGCGGCCTCTCCGCGGCGCTGCTCATCCAGCTGTTCGCCTGGGGGCGAAGCTTCTCCGGGCTGCGGCTGATCGTGATCGGGATCGCCGTCGGCGCGGTGCTGGCCGCGGTCAACTCCTGGCTGGTGCTGCGCGCCGAACTCGACGTCGCGATCGCGGCGACCTTCTGGAATGCCGGCTCCCTGGCCGGACTCGACTGGGTCGACATCGACACACCCGTCTCTCTCATCCTGGTGCTCTTGGCGGCGTTGGTCGTGGTGGCCCGGCCGATGCATCAACTCGCCTTCGGCGACGACCTGGCACGGACGACGGGCGTCTCGATGCGGCCGGTGCAGATCCTGCTCGTCGGGATCGGCGTCACCTTGACCGCCACGGTCACCTCGGTGGCCGGACCGATCGTCTTCATCGCCTTGGCCGCGCCGCAGATCGGACGACGGCTGGTCGGTGTGGCCGGGGTGCCGCTGCTGCCCGCAGCGCTCACCGGCGCCCTGCTGCTCTGCGGCTCCGACCTGGTGGCGCAATGGATCTTCGCGCCCGTCGCGCTTCCGGTCGGCGTCGTCACCACCGCCGTCGGCGGTGCCTATCTCTTGTGGTTACTCGTCAAGGAGGTCCGCTGATGACGCGGCTCGAAGCCCGCGGACTCACCCTGGGCTATCAGGACACCACGGTCGTCGAAGGGCTGGACCTGACCATCCCGGACGGTGCCTTCACCGCTGTGGTCGGTGCCAACGCCTGCGGTAAGTCGACCCTGCTCCGCGCCCTGGCCCGGTTGCTGGAGCCACGCGCCGGGGAGGTGCTCCTCGACGGACGGCCGCTGCGCTCGTGGAAGGCGCGGGAGTTCGCTCGGGAGGTCGGCTTCCTGCCTCAGTCGGCGACGGCCCCCGAGGGGATCCGGGTCGAGGCGCTGGTGCGGCGGGGGCGCTACCCGCATCAGTCCCTGCTCGGCATGTGGTCCTCAGGTGACGCCGACGCGGTCGCAGCGGCGCTGGCCGACGCCGGGGTCGGTGACCTCGCCGACCGCGCGGTCTCGGACCTATCGGGCGGTCAACGCCAGCGGGTCTGGATCGCGATGGTGCTGGCCCAGCAGACTCCCTACCTGCTGCTGGACGAACCCACCACGTTCCTCGACATCGCCCACCAGTATGAGCTGCTTCGGCTCTTGCGACGCCTCGCCGACCAGGGCCGGACCGTCGTGGCGGTGTTGCACGACCTGAACCAGGCCTGTCGCTTCGCCGACCACGTGGTGGCCATGCGAGCCGGCCGGATCGTCGCCTCGGGCGCACCGGGGGAGGTGGTCACCGCCGCCCTGGTCGAGGAGGTCTTCACGATGCCGTCGGTCGTGGTCCCGGACCCGGTCAGCGGGACGCCGATGGTGGTGCCGGGGCTGTGACGCCGGTGCCGGGGCTGTGACGCGGGGTGCCGGGAATGCCGCGCCGGGCACGTAGGTTGACTCTCCGTGACTGGATTGATCGTGCTGGTGGTGACCCTCGCCGTCGTGGCGCTCTTCGCGGCCTGGCGGGCGAAGACCGACGGACGGTTCCGCAGCCGTGCCTCGGGCGCCCCGACCGCCGCTGTCGAACCGAGCCCGGATCCGAACGAGTTCGAGGTGCCGACTGCCGTGCCGAGCCTGCTCGCCGAGACCTCGTTCGACGCCTCCCGCGGTGAGCGGGCGACCCTGGTCCAGTTCTCGACCGCCTTCTGTGCCCCGTGCCGGAGCACTCGCCGGATCCTCGACGAGGTGACCGAACTGGTCCCCGGCGTGGCTCATGTCGAGATCGACGCCGAGTACCACCTGGAGCTGGTCCGCAAACTCGGTATCGTCCGCACACCCACCACGATCGTGCTCGACGCGGACGGCGCCGAGCACACCCGTGCGGTCGGGGCACCGACCAAGGCCCACGTCCTCGCCGCGCTCGGCGAGGTGGTCTGAGCTCTCCGCGGAGCTCGCTTCAGCCGCGCTGGACGAAGACCATCAAGGTCGGTGCCAACGCCGGCGGGGTCAACCGGTCCAGCAACTGCGCCGCCCGCCAGGCCGGCACCGACGAACCGAAGTAGGTCGGCTCGGAGGCGTGCCCGTAGACGACCACCTTGTGCGGCGGCGCGAACAGCCGACGCAGCTCGCGGCGGGTGTTCATGTGGTACTCGACCGGGAACACATCCATCGCTTTGCGGCCGGGCTGAAGACGCGACAAGACCTTCGTGTGCAGGTGATTGGGCACCGCCCGCGCACCCAATCCGATCAGGCCCCACTTGTTCGGCGTCCGGGCTGCCAGCCAGCCGCCGGGCTTGAGAACCCGCATCATCTCCGCAGCCACGCCCGGGGCGTCCGCCTCGGTGATGTGCTCCAGCACGTAGTCGGCAAGGACCAGGTCGTAGGTGGCGTCCGGCCAGGGCAGCGGTTCACCCGGGGCGAGCACCTTGGCCTCGGCCAGGGTCGGGTTGGTGGTGACCACCGGGTCGACGTCGACGCCGTCCACCTGAGCCACCCGCTCGTGGAACGAGCGGAGTCGGCGCGACGCCTCCGGGAGCGGTTCATGCGCCCACTGGCCGCGGCCGGCACCGAAGTCGAGGACCCGTGAATCCTCGTCCAGTAAGGCGTTCAGCCGGGTATAGAACTCGACGAATCCGTCGTAACGGCTGAATCCACCGACGGTCGACTCGGGGTAAAGCCGGGCCAGCGTGGGCTGGGGCTCGAAGCTGGCTGGAGACACAGGGTGGACCCTAGGGCTGGCTGCGCGCGGTTGGCAAGGAGTTCGGCGAACCCCGTAGCGGCTGACGGTTGACGTCGTTGGTTCGAGCAGGGGCGCACCTGGTGCCCGGCGAGCGAGGTGGCGACGGTGAGCAGGACAGCGGGACGGCGCCTCTCCGTCGTTGCTGCCGACCAGGCGGTCTCGGCCGCCTCCAGCCTGCTGGTCACCTTGATCGCGGCGCAGTTGCTCGACGTCGCGGCGTTCGGTCTCTTCGGCCTGATCTTCATCTGCTTCGTCGCGGCGCAGGGCGTCCTCCGTGCCTGGGTCGGCGAGCCGACTCTGCTGCACCACGACGACGCCGTCGCAGCGCCCGGACCGATGCTGAGCGCCGCTGTCGCTCTGGCCGGATGCGTCGGTGTGGTACTCGCCGCGGTCGGCGCGGCTACCTGGAGTTGGCATGCGGAGGTCGGCCAGAGCCTGGTCCTGATCGGCGTCCTGATGCCGGCCCTCACCTTGCAGGACTACGGCCGCTTCCTGGGCTTCGCCCAGCATCGGCCACAGCAGGCTCTGGCGCTCGACCTGCTCCGGGTGGCGCTTCTGGTGGTTGCCGCGTTCGCCGTCTGGCGGGCCGAGGCCGGTGTGGTCTGGCTGGTCGCGGCCTGGGCGGGTTCCGGCGCTGGTGCCGGACTCTTGACCCTGGTCCACCAGCGCGTCCACCTGGCTCGACCTTCGCTGCGTTGGCTGCGGAGCAGTTGGTCGTTCTCCTGGCGCTACCTCTTGTCGTTCGCGGCGACCCAGGGTGCGGCGTTGGCGACCACGGTGGCGATCGCCGGGATCGGTGGGGCCGCAGATCTCGGCGCGGTGCGCGGCGTGCTGCTGCTGACCGGCCTCTTCACCATGGTGCAGGCAGCCTTCATGGCGGCCGGGGTCGCCGAGGTGGCGGCGTCGCCGGAGGATCGGGGGCTGGTCCGCGGCACGGTGCGCAAAGGCACCTTGCTGATGGGTGTGATCGCGGCGCTCAACGGCGTTGTCCTGTTGAGCATTCCCACCGGCATCGGCGAGCTCATCCTTGCCGATACCTGGGCCAGCGCCGAGCGTCTCTTCGTCCCTGCCGCGCTGCACCTGCTCGCGCTCGGCATGATCACCGGCGTCCGCTCCGCCCTGATGGGGCGGCGCGCGATCCGGGTGACGATGGTGATCGACGTGGTGAGCACCATCGCGATGCTGGCCGCGGTGATCGTCGGCGTCACCGTGAACGGTGCCCTTGGTGCCTGGTGGGCGTTGGCCTGGGTCCAGGTCGCCGTGGCCGCCGCCTGGTGGCTGATCTATCTCGCCCATATCCGGAGCTTCGCTCCGGTACCGCCGCTCGACGCGGCGGCCGCACGACCGACGACCGCGGTTCGATCCGAACCGGTCGAACCGGCAATGACCTCATCGATAGGAGACCACTAGTGGTGCGTTCGTTCCTCCGCTTCGTCTACTACCTGCTGCGTCGGGTGCACGACGAGGCGATCGGCATGCACAACGCTGAGTTCAAGCGGATGGAGAAGGCCGGTCGGGTCACCGTCGGCCCGCACACCCGGGCGTATCAGGTGCCGATGATCAAGAGCTTCATCCACGACGACACGAAGCTGACCCTGGGGGACTACTCCTCGCTCTCGTCGGAGGCGGTGGTCTATCTCGGCGGTAAGCACAAGATCGACGCCGTCACCACCTATCCGCACCGCATCCTGTGGGGTATGGACGGCGCCGGGCAGGACGGTTTCCCGACCCCGACCGGCGACACCTTCATCGGCGCGGACGTCTGGCTCTGCCCGGGCTCCCACGTGATCTCCGGCGTCCGGATCGGCCACGGCGCGATCATCGGAGCCGGCTCGGTGATCACCCGTGACGTCCCCGACTACGCGGTCGTCGGCGGCAACCCGGCGAAGGTGATCCGCTACCGGTTCAGCGAGGAGCAGATCCAAGCCCTGCTGGAGATCCGCTGGTGGGACTGGCCCCGCGCCGAGGTGGAGAAGGCCGTCCCGTACCTGGCCAGCCAGGACATCGACGCCTTCATCGGCTACGCCCGCGACGTGCTCGCCAAGCGCCCCGAGATCCTGCCTCCGGCCACCCCCGAACCCCGCCGCACCGAGGCCGAACACATCGCGGAAGCCCTCGCCCGGCACGGTGGATAACTCGAACACCACTTCGTGACTCACAGATAGTCCCTGACGAAAAGCCCCTGAAAACGACGTTTTCAGGGGCTTTTCGTTCGGGACTATCTCGACGGGGCTGTGGAAAAGGCTTCAGAAAGCCTTGCGCCAGTAGGCGCCGAAGTCGTCGATCGGGACGATCTCCTCGGTGATGTTGTGCTGGGCGCGGTAGTCGTGGATCGCCTGGCCGGCCTGGGACGCATGGCTGCCGAAGTCGTCGATGATCAGGAAGCCGCCGGGGGAGAGCTTCGGGTAGAGCACCTCGATCGCCTGGATCGTCGACTCGTACATGTCGCCGTCCAGGCGGGCGACGGCGAGCTGGTTCAGCGGAGCCACCGGGAGGGTGTCCTTGAACCAGCCGACCAGGAACTCCACCTGGTCGTCGAGCAGGCCGTAGCGCTCGAAGTTGTGTCGGACCTGCTGCACGCCGACCGCCAGACCGTCCCACAGGTGGTGGGTGTCGCCGGCGTCGGCGGCGTAGACGGCCGCGTTGGGCTTCGGCAGGCCCTCGAACGAGTCGGCCACCCAGACCTTGCGGTCGGTGACCTCGTGCGCCTTCAGGATCGAACGCATGAAGATGCAGGCGCCACCGCGCCAGACACCGGTCTCGATCAGGTCGCCCGGGACGCCGTCAGCGATCACGGTCTCGACGCAATGTTGGATGTTGTCCATCCGGCGCAACCCGATCATCGACTCCGCACGCGACGGCCAGTCCAGGCCGTTGGCCCGCTGCTGAGCGTCGTAAGGGCGTTTGTAGGCGACCTCCAGGTTGAACCGAGACGCCAGGCGACCGGCAGTATGGCCGGCTCGTTTGAGCACGGAGCCGGTTCCTCGGCTACGTGCCCCGCCCAGCACCGTGTCGTTGTCTTCCGCCAGGGCGCCCGTGAGGCTGCGCTTGATCAGGTCCAAGTACAGGTCTCGCGCCGCGGTCATCGCCGCTTCATTGGTTGGCACGGCGCTGAGGCTAGCAGCGAAGAAACCAGCATGGGGAGGGTTTTGCTGGGTAGTCTTCCCACGCATCGCATCGGATGACGCACCTGCCCCTGCGTAAGGATCGAAGATGACAGAAACCGCCTACTGCACGATTCTGTCGACGAACTACCTGCCGAAGGCGCTGGCGCTGGCTGAGAGCCTGCGCCGCCACGAAGGCGAGTTCTCGTTGACGATTCTGCTCACCGACGCCCGGTCCGCCGACCAGCTCCCGGTGATCCCCGCTCTGCCCGGAGTCGAGGTGGTCGGAACCGATGTCCTGGGCCTCCCCGAACGGGAGTTGCTCCACCTCGCCACCATCTACGACCTGGTCGAGTTCGCGACGGCGGTCAAGCCGTTGCTGCTCAAGAGACTGCTCCAGACCAGTGGGGCCGCTGCCTACCTCGATCCGGACACCTACCTGACCGCGCCGATGGTCGAGCTGCCGATCGACCTCGCCGCCACCGAGGGCGGGATCCTGCTGACGCCGCACTTCCTGGAGCCGGTCACCGACCCCAACGCCATGCTGCAGGAGGGCCACCTGCTCAACGTCGGCGTCTTCAACCTCGGGTTCTGCGCCGTCGACCGGCGGGCGATCGGCTTCCTCGACTGGTGGTGGGGGCACCTGGAGCGCGAATGCCTCTGGGACCCGATCTCCGGGCTCTTCGTCGACCAGAAGTGGGTCGACATCGGCGCCACGCTCTTCCGCGCCGGTGCCTGGCGCCACGCGGGCTACAACGTCAGCGTCGCCAACCTGCACGAGCGCCCTATCGCGGTCGACGACGAGGGGCTCTTCGTCTCGAGCACCAAGGACCGGCTCCGGCTCTTCCACTTCCACGCCTTCGACACCGCGCACCCCGAAGAGCTCTCCACCCGGTTGATCGGTTCCACCTCGCACCTGCGCGAGCAGTCGCGCACCCTGGACGCGCTCTGCCGGGAGTACGCCGAGATCGTGATGCGGTACGAGGCCCAACTGGCCAAGGCTCCGCGCTACGCCTACGCCGCGGACACTGCCGGCAAGCCGCTGTCACGGCAGTTGCGCCGGGCCTACCGCCTCAATCTCGAGGACGACGCATCGTTGCCGGTGCCGTTCTTGGCGCAGGAGGCAGAGGCCTGGGCCGCGTGGCGTCGGGGCGCCTGGCGGACCGAGGCCAAGGAGCTCGCCGGCGACGCCGTCAAGTCGATCCGGTTGGTGCTGCCCGAGGAGTACGGGCGGATCAAGAAGCGGCTACCGGGTGTCTCGTCGAAGCTGAAGGCGAAGCTGGTCCGCAACCAGGGGATCTGGCACTGATCAACGCCCGAGCGTGGCTCGGGTCTGCTCGACGGTGCGCTGCCAGGTGAAGCTGGCGGCGTGCCGTCGAGCACTTTCCAGGTGCTGCACGTCGTAGGCACAGGCGCGCTGGACGGCGTCGAGTAGTTCGGCGGCTGACCAGCCTTCGGCGACCGCGGCCCAACCGCCAGCGACCTCCTGGGTGGCGGGCTCCGGGCCGATCACCACCGGTACCGAGGCCAACATCCCTTCCAGGACAGGGAGCCCGAACCCCTCGAACGAGGAGGGGAAGACGATCGCGGAGGCGTCAGCGAGTGCGTCGGCGAAGGCGGCGTCGTCGAGGTAGGGAGCCATCGTCACCTGGTCGCCGACGCCGTGCTCGACGGCGCGCGCAGTCAGCCGTTCCCGGTCGCTGCCGGTGCCGACGAGCAGCAGCTCAGGAACCTCGACCCCGGTGGCGGTGGCCAACGCCCACGCGGCGAGCACCAGGTCGGGGTTCTTGTTGGTGTGGTGGGCGAAGGCGACCGCCGGACCACGGTGGGGACGAAACTCCTGCTGAGGCACGTGGTCGGCCCCGTGGTGCACCACGCTGCTCGGCGTGGCGGTCATCTGCGGGTGCAGGCGGTGCAGGTCGTCGAGGCTCCGCTGGGAGACCGAGACGATGTGGTCGGCGAGCCGGTAGGCACGTCCGTAGGCGAGCGCGCGGACCAGTCGGCGTCCGCGGCTGAACTGCTCGGGGCGGAGTTCGTGGCGCAGGTCGTGGACCACGACGGTCAACGGCACGCCGGGATGGCGCAGACTGGTGTTCGGCAGGGTGGCCAGGACGGCGTCGGCGCCGGTCTCGGCGACCAGGCGCCGGATCGCCAGCGTGTGCACCAACGGTCGGGCCACGATGTCGGGGCCGGGGATGGCCAGTTCCCGGCGTCGGTGGCTGCCGGTGGGCAGGT
Organism: Nocardioides sp. Bht2; assembly: GCF_047308515.1. Lineage (NCBI taxonomy): Bacteria > Bacillati > Actinomycetota > Actinomycetes > Propionibacteriales > Nocardioidaceae > Nocardioides > Nocardioides sp. Bht2. Next base: position 71,053 of record NZ_JBLBWI010000001.1, on the reverse strand, counting down.
CGCTGCCCACGGGGACGAGCACGGTCAGCTCGTCGTCCGGGTAGGCGATCTCCCAGGCGGCGAGGAGCTGTTCGACGTAGGTGCGGATGCCCCCGAACTCCGCGGCCAGGGCTTCGACGAGCACCTTCATGGCCCGGAGTTTAGCCACGTCGCCGGTTGCTATGTGCAGGGAAAACCAGATCGGATCGGCGATTGCCACACGGCATGGCCGTGCCGGGTGTCACACTGTCGCGCGTGAGTGACGAACGACAGGTGGTCAAGGCGCAGGACGATGCGCACGGGGTTGGTCACGACTACGTGAAGGGCTCGCCGCACCTGCGGCACGCCGCTTTGCGTGGCGACATCGAGGCCCGGCTGGAGCGGCTGGTCAAAGCCGCGATCGCCCGGACCGGCCGGTGCCACGTACTGGAGATCGGCGCCGGACACGGCACCTTCACCCAGACCCTGGTCGACGCCGGCGCGGAGGTCACCGTGACCGAGGCGAGCCAGGCGAGCGCCGACCATCTCCGCCAGGCCTTCGCCGGCGACAACCGGGTCGAGGTCGTCTACGACGAGGTCGGCGACGGCGTCCTGTCCGGGACGGGGAGCTGGGACCTGGTCGTGATGATCAGCGTCATCCACCACATCCCGGACTACCTGGACTTCCTGCGTCGGCTGCAACCGCGGATCAGCGAGGGTGGCGCCTTCTTCTCGGTCCAGGACCCGCTCTTCTACCCGCGCCGGAGCAAGCTGTCGCACCTCGCCAGCCGCGGCTCCTACTTCGCGTGGCGCCTGGCCCAGGGCGACTACCGGCGCGGCATCGCGACCCGGGTCCGCCGACTGCGCGGCGTCTACGACGAGACTGCCGAGTCGGATCTGGTCGAGTACCACGTGGTGCGCGAAGGCTGCGACGAGGAGGCGATCCGCCGTCAGCTCGCCGAGCACTTCGACGTCGAGATCTTCACCTACTGGTCGAGTCAGGGCCCGTTCTTCCAGCGGCTCTTCGCCGGCACCGGTCTGCGTTCTGACTTCGGCGTCGAGGCTGTCGCCAACCGCGCCTGAGCCATTGGCGATGCGCCGGTTCGGCGCGTGCGCCTGACGGTTCGGCGCGTGCTAGTGACGGTTCGGCGCGTGCTAGTGACGGTTCGGGAGGTAGCTGGGGGACTCCTCGACGCCGCTCTCCAGACGGGTGAGGTCGGCCATCACCATCTGGTCGATCACGGTCGCCAGCGGTGTGGAGGCGCGCCAGCCCAGGGCCTGTTCGGTCCGGGCCAGCTCGGCGGGCGGCGCGGCCAGGACCGAGGTGTCGCTGGGCCGGACCAAGGTCGCGTCGTGGGTCAGGTACTGCGTGGCGTCGCCGAGACCCGCAGCCGTGAAGGCCAGCTCCAGGACGTCGTGCAGGGTGTGCAGGACACCGCTCGCGAGGACCAGGTCGGTGGGCTGGTCGGCGTCGAGCATCAGCGCCATCGCCGCCACCAGGTCGGCGGCGGCCGACCAGTCGCGGGTCACCTCCAGGTTGCCCAGGGTCACGCTCTCGGCTCGGCCGAGCGCGATCTCGGCGGCGGCGCGGGTGATCTTGCGGACCACGAACCCGCGACGGCGCAGCGGGCTCTCGTGCGGGTGCAGGACGCCGGCGCAGGCGAAGAGCCCGTGCTGTTCACGCGCGTCCATCACCGCGGCGGTGGCGGCGGCCTTCGCCAGCGCGTAGGGGCTGTCGGTGGCGTGACCGTGCTCCTCGGCCGACGAGGCCTGGAAGTAGCGGGTATCGGTGCCGGTCCGCGCGCGGTGGACCAGGACGGCGTCGAGTTGGGCGAGCACCGCGTCCTGGTTGAAGGCGCGGGTCCGTTCCGGGTCGGCCCAGCTCGAGCCGACCGACGTGTGTGCGGCGAGGTTGTAGATCCGGTCGGGGGCGACACTCGCCAGCAGCGCGGCGAACCCCGCGGCGTCGGTCAGCTCGTGCTCCACCACCTCGACGCCGTCGAGGTAGACCGTCATCGCGGCACGCTGCGGGCTCTGCGGACGGACCGTGCCGACGACGCGGTCGCCGCGAGCGAGCAGCGCCCGGGCCAACAGGACGCCGTCCTGCCCGGTGACGCCGGTGATCAGGTGGGTCGTCACCGCTGGATCAGACGACCGAGTTGCTCGATGTCGGTGTCCACCATGATCCGGGCCAGTTCGGGGGCGTGCACCTTCGCCTCCCAGCCCAGCACCTCTCGGGCCCGGGACGGATCGCCGATCAGGGCGTCGACCTCGGTCGGCCGCTCGTACTGCTGGTCGTAGGTGACGTGCTCCTCCCAGTTCAGGCCGGCGTGGGCGAAGGCGGCGGCGCAGAACTCCCGCACCGTGGTGCCGACGCCGGTGGCAAGAACGTAGTCCTGCGGCTCGTCGTGTTGGAGCATCCGCCACATGCCTTCGACGTACTCCGGCGCGTAGCCCCAGTCCCGGACGGCTTCGAGGTTGCCGAGCACCAGCTTGTCGGTGACGCCGTGCACGATCGCCGCGACCCCGAGGGTGATCTTGCGGGTCACGAAGCTCTCGCCGCGGCGCGGCGACTCGTGGTTGAACAGGATCCCGGAGACGGCATAGAGGTCGTAGGCCTCGCGGTAGTTGACGGTCACCCAGTGCGAGTACAGCTTCGCGGCACCGTAGGGCGAACGCGGGTAGAACGCGGTGCCTTCGCTCTGCGGCGGCGGGGTCGCGCCGAACATCTCGGAGGTGGACGCCTGGTAGAAGCGGCAGTCGATGTTGGCGGCACGGATCGCCTCGAGCAGTCGCAAGGTGCCTACCGCGTCGGTCGAGGCGGTGTACTCCGGCATCTCGAAGGAGACCTTGACGTGGCTCTGCGCGCCGAGGTTGTAGACCTCGTGCGGCTCGATCGCGCGGACCAGGTTCACCAGGCTGACGCCGTCGGTGAGGTCGCCGTAGTGCAGGTGCAGGTTCGGGTCCTGGTGCAGGTGGTCGATCCGGCTCCGGTTGAGCGTCGAGGAACGCCGGACTAGACCATGTACCTCGTAACCCTTCGCGAGCAGAAGCTCGGTCAGATATGAGCCGTCTTGACCGGTGATCCCGGTGATGAACGCGCGCTTCACGTGCTCTGCTCCTTGCTCCCCGGCCGCCCTGTGCCGCCCTGCAAACCTGGTGAGCATAGCCGTTCGTGACTTTCCTAACGCCGGGTTCGTGACCCCCCGCCATTTCCGTCGTTTGTCCTGCAGTGAGGCGCCCGTCGAGGAACGGGGCTCGGTGACGATTCTGGAGGTGCGCAGTGGGAGTCGACGTTCTGGTAGCCGGTGGCGGCGGATTCATCGGTGGGCACCTGGTCGCTGACCTGCTGCGTCAGGGCAAGAGTGTGCGTTCGGTCGACGTCAAGCCGACCTCGGAGTGGTACCAGGTTCACCCCGACGCCGAGAACGTCGTCGCCGACCTGTCCCTGCTGGACAACGCGATGGCACAGACCCGCGGAGCCGGTGAGGTCTACATGCTCGCCGCCGACATGGGCGGGATGGGGTTCATCGAGAACAACAAGGCGTTGTGCATGCTCACGGTGCTGACCAGCACCCACATGCTGCAGGCCGCTCGCGAGCACGACGTGCAGCGTTACTTCTACTCCTCCAGCGCCTGTGTCTACGCGGCCGACAAGCAGACCGACACCGACATCACCGCTCTGCGTGAGGCCGACGCCTACCCGGCGATGCCCGAGGACGGCTACGGCTGGGAGAAGCTCTTCACCGAGCGGATGTGTCGCCACTTCGAAGAGGACTTCGGGCTGACCACGCGGATCGCCCGCTACCATAACGTCTACGGGCCGAACGGCACCTGGACCGGCGGCCGGGAGAAGGCGCCGGCGGCGGTCTGCCGCAAGGTGGCCACGGCGGTACTGACCGGCGACTACAAGGTCGACATCTGGGGCGACGGTGAACAGACCCGCAGCTTCATGTACATCGACGACTGTGTCCAGGGCAGCCAGATGATCCTGCGCGGCGACTCCAACGCCCCGGTCAACCTGGGCAGCGACGAACTGGTGAGCATCAACCAGCTCTACTCGATCGTCGAGGAGATCGCCGGAATCTCCTGTGAGCGCACGTACCTGCTCGACGCGCCGCAGGGGGTCCGCGGCCGGAACTCCGACAACACCCAGATCCTCGACACCTACGGGTGGGCGCCCTCGATCTCCCTGGCAGATGGCTTGGCGAAGACCTACGCGTGGGTCTACGACGAGGTCAAGCGGTCGATCGGCTGATGGCGTGAAGATCCTCGTCCACGACTACTCGGGCCACCCGTTCCAGGTCGAGCTCAGCCGCGAGCTCTCGCAGCGCGGCCACGACGTCACGCACTCCTGGTGCGAGGCGCACGTCTCCGGCAAGGGACACCTGCGCGCCGAGGCGGGGGAGTCGCTGACCTTCTCGCCGATCGGCGTGGGCGAGGTGATCGACAAGCTCTCCTTCGGTTCCCGGCTGATCCAGGAGTTGCGCTACGGCGTCCAGTTGGCCCGGCAGACCCGGAAGCTGCGCCCCGACGTCGTCCTGGTCGGGAACGTGCCGATCCCGATGCTGGTGGTCTTCGCCGCCTTCCTGATGGTTGCCCGGGTGCCGTGGGTGCACTGGCAGCAGGACGTCCAGTCTGTTGCGGTGCGTTCGTTCGCGGGACGTCAGCTCTCCCGGGCCTTCATCCTGGTCGCCGCAGTGCTGGCCGCCGGTGAGCGGTGGTGCACCCGCAGGGCGCGGCACACCGTGGTGATCGCCGACTCCTTCATCGACGTCCACCGGCAGTGGGGCACCGAGCAGAAGGCGACGGTGATCTCGAACTGGGCGCCGCTCGACGAACTGGTGCCGACGGCGCGGGACAACGCCTGGGCCAAGGAGCACGGCACCGATGGTGTCCCGACGCTGCTCTACTCGGGAACGCTCGGCCTCAAGCACAACCCGGCGCTGTTGGTGGCGTTGGCCGCCCAGGTGCGGTCTGCCGGAACACCGGTCCAGCTCTGTGTGGTGACCGAAGGCCCGGCCGGCGAGGTGCTGCGCAGCGAGTCCGAGCGGCTCGACGTTCCCCTTACCCTGCTTGAGTTCCAGCCCTATGAACGTCTCTCCGAGGTACTCGGGGCCGGCGACATCCTGGTGGTGCTGCTGGAGAAGGACGCCGGTGCCTTCTCGGTGCCGTCGAAGACGCTCTCCTACCTGTGCGCCGGCCGCCCGGTGCTGGGCGTGATGCCGGGCGAGAACCTGGCCGCCCACCTGATCGACCAGGCTTCCGGGTGCGTCGTCGCACCCGAGGAGTCCGCGCTGGGTGAGGCAGCCGAGTGGGCGGCCTCGATGCTGGCCGATCCCGAGCATGCCGCGAAGGTCGGTGAACTGTCCCGGCAGTTGGCCGAGCGCGAGTTCGCCCTGGCCGGATGTGCCGACCGGTTCGAGCGGATCCTGTTCGGCGCCGCCGGCCGGACCGGCGAGCTGGTGGTCCGGCCGCGTGGCGAGGCTGGCAACGTCGCGGTGGCGATCGAGCAGACCGTCGCCAAGGTGCGGGCATGAACAGTGCCTGCCTCATCCCTGGCCGGAGGAGGGGATGAGGTCAGCGCTGCAGGTCCTGCTGGTGCTGCTCCCGGGTTCGCTGAAGCGGCTGGTCGCCCAACGCCTGCTGGGCTGGGAGATCCACCCGTCCGCCCACCTGGGCCGGAGTCTGATCCGGGTCGGGCGGTTGACGATGGGGCCGAACTCCAGCATCGGTCCGTGGAACGTGATCCAAGGGCTCGACGAGTTGCACCTCGCCGAGGGGGCCGCGATCGCGACCCGCAACTCGATCACCGGCATCCCGGGTACCTCGGGGATCTTCACCCACTCACCGAACCGTCGACCGGCTCTGGTGATGGGGCGGTTCTCGATGATCACCAATGCCCATGAGATCGACTGTTCGGACCTGGTCGAGTTCGCGGACTACGCGGTGCTGGCGGGGTTCCGTTCCCAGATCCTGACGCACAGCCTCAACCTGGTGCAGGACCGGTTCGTGACCGGCCCGGTCCAGCTCGGTGAGCACTGTGCGGTGATGTCGGGATGCACCATCCTGAGCGGGATGCAGGTCCCGCCCCGGACGATCATCTCGGCGGGTTCGGTGATCACCACCAAGCTCACTGCCGAGCACACCTTCTATCGCGGCAATCCGGCCGAGGCCGTCCGGGAGTTGCCGCCCACCTTGAAGTACTTCCACCGCGAAGGGCTGCAGCACCAGGTCGCCGCCGAGATCGAGGCCTGGAGCGCGGCCCGGGAGAGCAAGCGCCGGTGACGCAGTGCCAGCCGAACGAGACGAGCCGAGAGGTCGAAGGATGACGAGTACCAGCCACGGCACGCAGCCGGTGATCAACACCGAGCCGTCGCACCACTACGACCGGGTCCACGAGGCCTGGGAACTGTTGATGGGTGCGGAGTTCCACTACGGCTTCTTCGCCGATGCCCGGACCCCGTTGGCGGCAGCGACCGCCGCGCTGACCGAAGAGATGATCCGCCGCGCTCGCTTCGCGCCCGGCGATCGAGTGCTCGACGTCGGCTGTGGCACCGGGCGTCAGGCATGCGACCTCGCCGAACGTTTCGACGTCGAGTTGGTCGGCATCACCACCAGCGAGACCGGCGTGGACGCGGGGCTCCACCAGGCCGCCAACCGTGGCCTGGTCCAGGTCAGCTTCGAACAGCGCGACGGCACCGACAACAAGTTCCCCGACGCCTCCTTCGACGTGGTCTGGGTACTGGAGTCCTCACACCTGATGCGTGACCGCCGCGCGTTGCTCAGCGAGTGCGTCCGGGTCCTGCGCCCCGGTGGCCGGCTGGTGCTGTGCGACATCATCCGGCGCCGGGAGATCCCGTTCCTGGAAGTGCGTTCGCGGCGTCGTGAGTTCGGTGTTCTGCGGGCCGCCTTCGGCGACGCCCACATGGAGCCGCTCGCCGACTACGCGGAGACCCTGCGCGGCCTGGGGATGACCGTCCACGACGCCACCGACATCAGCGCCGAGACCCTGGGCACCTTCGCTGCCTGGCGGGCCAACGCGGAGACCTACCGCGACCAGGTGATCCAACTGATCGGTCTGGACAGCCTGGACGAGTTCGTCGAGGCGACCGAGATCTTGGAGCGGTTCTGGGGCGACGAGACGCTCGGATACGGCATCCTCTCCGCAACCCGTTGATCTGCTTCTGCCATCCCCATTGAGAAAAGGACCTGACGTGACCGCACAGCCCGAGAACATCCTCGCCCTGATCGGCGACTTCCTGCTCCGAGCCAGCAAGCCGCAGGAGGAGCTCTCCGCAACCACCAGCCTGTGGGCCGACGGCCTGGAGCTGGACTCGCTCGAGGCCGCCGAGCTCTCGGCGATGCTGGAGGACGCCTACGGCTCCGACCCGTTCTCGGTCGGTGCGACGATGCCAGAGACGGTCGCCGACGTGCTCGCCTTCTACGAGGCTCCTGCCACCGCATGATCGATCTGCTCGCGCGGGCGGCTGCCGCGACCCCCGACCAGGTGGCCGTGGTCACCGATCGCGGCGCCGCCACCTACGCCGAGCTTGCCGCCGACGCAGCCGCGGTCAGCGCGGCACTGACAGCGTTGGGGGTCGACCGGGTCGCGGTCGTGGAGTCGGATGCCCGGTTGGTCCTGGCGCTGTTGGCAGGTGCTGCCGCAGCAGGCGTCGAGGCATGCCAGTACCAACCCGATCTGGACCCCGACGAGTTCGCCGGTCAGGCGACGTCCAACGGGCATGTCCTCGTGTTGACCCGGCGCACCGACCTGGCCGGTCACCTGATCGACCCCGAGCAACTGGTCGATGCCCGCCCGCCGAGCACCGCCGACGTCGCGGGCTCAGCCGCTCAGTATCTGGTGATCCTGACCACCGGCAGTACCGGACGCCCGAAGGCGGCGCGTCACGACTGGCGGGTACTGGCGAGCCGCTTCGACGGCGCCCAGGCGGCTCCGGCGCAACGCTGGCTGCTGGCCTACGGGCTGCACCAGTTCGCCGGCATCCAGGTGCTGCTCCATGTCTTGGCCACCGGCGGCACCCTGGTCGCGCCGTTCCCGCGTCAGCCGCGCGACGGACTGCGGGCGCTGGCCGAACTCGGTGTCGACGCGGTCAGCGCCACCCCGACCTACTGGCGGTTCCTGCTGGCTCAGGCCCGCGCCGAGGCGGTGCAGATTCCGCCACTGAGCCAGATCACCCTGGGCGGTGAGGCGGCTCCGGCCGCGCTGCTGGCCCAACTGGGTGAGCTGTTCCCCGCGGCCCGGATCACTCACGTCTATGCGTCGACCGAACTCGGCTCGATCCTGGCGGTCAACGATGGTCAGGCAGGCTTCGCGGCGTCGTTGCTGCTGACGCCGGAGCGACCCGAGGCCCGGTTCAAGATCGTCGACGGCGAACTCTGGGTGCGGGGGAGTGCCGGCATGATCGGCTACCTCGACGACGCCGCCCAGGCTGTCGTCGCCGACGGGCCCTGGCGGGCGACCGGCGACCTGGTCGAGATCGTCGCCGACCGGGTGCATTTCCGTGGACGGGACTCCGAAGTGATCAACGTCGGCGGGGTGAAGGTGCATCCGCTGCCGGTCGAGGAGCGGGTCGGCGCCGTCGCCGGCGTGGCGATGGTCCGGGTCTACGGACGCGCCAACAAACTGACCGGCGCCATCGTGGCGGCCGAGCTGGTGCTCAGCGAAGGGGCGTCGGAGGACGACGTCCGGGCCGGGGTGCGGGACGCCGTCGCGGATCTTCCGCGGGCCTGGCAGCCGCGCAACCTGCAGTTCGTCGAGCAGATCAAAACAGTCGGATCGAAGACCATCAGAAGGGTGGAGGCGTGAGCGCAGGAACCGAGGCCCGGGTGGCCCTGATCACGGGCGGAAGCAAGGGCTTGGGCGCCGGGTTGGTGGACGCCTTCCTGGCCGCGGGTTACGTGGTGGAGAGCTGTTCCCGCTCCCGCACCGATCGGGTCGCGGCCTGGGAGAAGGAGTTCGGCGACCGGTTCGGCTTCGTCGAGGCCGACGTCTCGGTCTCCGCGGAGGCCGACGCCTTCGTGAAGCAGGCGGCTGCCCGCCGGGGCCGGATCGACGTCCTGGTGAACAACGCCGGGGTGGCGCCCGAGGGCGTGATCGGCCTCTTCAACGACGATGCGATCGACCGGGTGGTCGACCTCAACCTCAAGGGCAGTGTCTATGTGGCCCGGGCTGCGAGCCGGGTGATGTTGGCCCGGCGATCGGGCGCGATCGTCAACATCTCCTCGGTGGTGGGTCTATCGGGTTACCGCGGGCTCTCCGTCTACGGTGCGACCAAGGGCGCGCTCGACTCCTTCACCCGCGCGCTGGCCCGTGAGCTGGGCTCGCGGGGGATCACCGTGAACAGCGTCGCTCCGGGCTATCTGCGGACCGAGATGAGCCACGGGTTGGACCCGGAGCAGCTGGGCCAGATCACCCGGCGCACCCCGGTCGGTCGGCTCGGTGAAGCTGCTGACGTAGCGAGAGCGGTGCTCTTTCTTGTTGACCCCGCAAACACCTATGTGACCGGGCAGGTCCTGGTCGTCGACGGCGGCCTCACCTGCTGATCTCATTATTTGGGCGGGGTGTCCGAACTGCGAGACGGTGGTTTCGTGTTCGTGCACCCCGCCCTCTAATGTTTGCAGCATGTTCTCGACCATGCTGACCAAGCGACGCGCAGTGGATCACTGCCGCGTGCGTTCGGCGCTGTGTCGAATGTCCTGATCGGACACCCCTCTTAGGATCCAGCCTGCCCTAGCGCCCGCTAGGTGCTCTCGGCATGATCCGCCGCTCGTCGGTCCGGGTGTGTCCCAACCTCGCCATGCGAGGAGCTCGGTAACGCCAGGACATCGAAGGAGCAGTAATGAGTGCGCAAGGCATCGACCCACGTGGTCCGCGGTTCGCCGCAGGGGTGACCGCGGTCGTGCTGGCCGTCGTCCTGTTGACGGCACCGGCACCCTTCGGTGTCGCGTTGCTCGCTGTGCAGGCCGTGCTGTTCGCCGTGGGCGCGCTGCTCGGGCTGAACCGCACGCCGTTGGCGTGGGTCTACCGCACGGTCGTCCGGCCGCGGTTGGCGCCGCCGGTGGAGTTCGAGGACCCGACCCCGCCGCGCTTCGCGCAGACGGTCGGCCTGGTCTTCGCCCTGGTCGGTCTGGCCGGCTACGGAGCGGGCGTCGAGGTGGTCGGTGCGATCGCCGTCGGCTTCGGCCTGGCCGCCGCGTTGCTCAACGCAGTCATCGGCTTCTGCCTGGGCTGCGAGATGTACCTGTTGGGTAAGCGCTTCGTGGCGCGAACCCCTGCTCCAGCCCGCTGAACCCCCTTACTTCAACAAGCTTTCCCATCACACTGAAAGAGAGAGAAATGAGCCGCGAGAACGTACTCGTCACCGCCCAGTGGGTCGAGGACAACCTGGACACTGACGGCGTCGTGGTGATCGAGGTCGACGAGGACACCGCGTCCTACGACCGCAGCCACATCCGTGGCGCGATCAAGCTCGACTGGACCACCGACCTGCAGGACCAGGTCGTCCGCGACTTCGTGAACAAGGCCCAGTTCGAGGCTCTGCTCTCCAAGCGTGGCGTCGCCAACGACGACCTCGTCGTCCTCTACGGCGGTAACAACAACTGGTTCGCCGCCTACGCCTACTGGTACTTCAAGCTCTACGGTCACAAGAACGTGAAGCTGCTCGACGGTGGCCGTAAGAAGTGGGAGCTCGACGCTCGCGAGCTGGTCGCTGAGGTTCCGACCCGCGCCGAGACCACCTACGTGGCGACCGAGCAGGACCAGTCCATCCGCGCCTACCGCGACGACGTCGTGGCCGCGATCGGCACCCAGAACCTGGTCGACGTGCGCAGCCCCGACGAGTTCGCCGGCCGCCTGTTGGCTCCGGCTCACCTCCCGCAGGAGCAGGCTCAGCGCGCTGGCCACATTCCCACCTCGGTCAACGTGCCGTGGAGCAAGAACGCCAACGACGACGGCACCTTCAAGTCCGACGCCGAGCTGCAGGAGCTGTACGCGGGCGTCGGCTTCGACGAGGACAAGGACACCATCGCGCTGTGCCGCATCGGTGAGCGTTCCTCGATCACCTGGTTCGTTCTGCAGGAGCTGCTGGGCAAGAAGAACGTCAAGAACTACGACGGTTCCTGGACCGAGTACGGCTCGCTCGTCGGCGTGCCGGTCGTTCTGGGCGACGAGCCCGGGGAGGCCTGAGCATGTGCGGTGCAACTGAGGGCGGTCTGCCGCTCGATGGCGTGAACGTGGCCAAGGAGGCCGTGGTCCAGGGTCAGGTCGTGCGGGACGGCGAGCCGGTCGGCAACGCCTACGTGCGCCTGCTCGACAAGACCGGCGAGTTCACCGCCGAGGTGCCCACCTCGGCAACCGGTCACTTCCGGTTCTTCGCCGGTGACGGCGAGTGGACCCTGCGGACGTTGGCTCCCAAGGCCGACACCGTCGACAAGAAGGTCGTTGCCGCCACCGGTTCGGTCGCCGAGGTCCTGATCAGCATCTGATCGCCTCGGCCGGCCGGCTAGCGGATCCGAACGCCTCCAACTCCTCCGAGTTGGGGGCGTTCGTCGTTCTCCTCGACCTGCTGACGCTGTGCGTTCGGGTTCGCCGAGACCACCAACGCGAGAACCACCGCCACCCAGATGTAGCGGTCCCACATCAGCGAGGTGAGCAGGGCCGTCATCGCGTAGCCGATGGCGGGGTAGGCGATCCGGTGCAGCGGGCGGCGTGCGGTGATCAGGGGTTGGCAGGTGGCCATCAGGATCAACACCCAGCCGACCAGGCCGAAGATGCCGACGCAGACCGCCACCTGGAGATAGACGTTGTGGGCGTGCAACGCATCGGCGAACCCGTTGCCCAGCAGGGGATGTTCGAGGAACGCCTTGATGCCCTTGTCCAACGCCTGCTCGCGCTCGATGTCGGAGTTGGATGCGCTACCGCCGCCGAGCAGCCGACCGAGCGCGTTGTCGCTCTGCGTGAGCAGACGTTCGGCGAAGGCGAGCACGACCACAGCCCCGGCCATCAGCCAGCCGACCGCCTTCGTGGAGCGCTCGACCACGACATACAAGCCGATCAGCGCGATGATCACCAGCAGTGAGGCGCGGGAGCCACTGATCCAGATCGTGAACAGGTGGGTGGCGCCGACGCCCCACCAGAACCACTGCTGCGACGGCTTGGTGTGGCTGACGATGAACGGGATCAGTGCGGCCGCCAGCACCCCGGTCAGGCCGAGGGCGTTGGGGTGCTCGGTCAGGCCGATGTAGCGGCCGGTGTCGGCCGCCGTCCCTTTCATCAGTCCCCAGCCGGTGCTGAAGACCGTGCCCAGGCAGTAGGCGCGCGCCAGATTGACGCAGATCGGGATCGACGGGGCCCACATCATGAAGGCGATCGGCAGGATCACCACCGAGGCGATGAAGCGGGCGAACAGGTTGGCGCTGGTCAGCGGATCCTCGGCGTTGAGGGTGGCCAGGATGCCGAGCAGGACGACCAAGGTGACGCCGGCCAGGTAGAGCGGAGGCAGGCGGAACCGGTGCACGAAGAAGCCGGGCGCCAGCAGGGTGAAGCCGATCACCAAGAAGATGTCGGTGAAGGTGACGAAGGTGGCCCCCGGGATCGGGGTGGCGCCGCCCATCGGCCCACAGAACAGGGCGATCGTGACGAAGAAGGTGCCGGCCCGCTCGGGGCCGAGTTGCACGCAGATCACGAAGGTGAGTGCCGCCGCCGCGCTGACTGCGCCCATGATCAACGAGTCGCGGGCGGCCAGAACCAGGCCCAGCAGCAGGACGACGCCGACCAGGTAGGTCGCCAGCGACTTCGCGATCGTCATCGGGCCGTACGCAGCGTCTCTTCCTCGCTGTCTCCGTAGTAGTAGTAATAGTGGCTGGTGGCGCGGCGCGGAGCACGGTTGATCACGACGCCGAACATCCGCGCGTCCACCTGCTGCAGTCGGCCGGTGGCCTGCTCCAACTGGTCACGGGTGGTCTTGCCGTAGCGGACCACCATGATCGCGCCGTCCGCGGCGCGGGCCAGGATGGCCGCGTCGGCCACCGGCAGCAGCGGGGGAGCGTCGATGATGACGACGTCGAACATCGAGCGCAGCCGACCGATCAGGTCCTTGGTCGCCTGCGACTGCAGCACCTCGGTCGGGTTCGGCGGCAACGGCCCACCGGCAAGGAACGAGACCCCGCTGGACTGGTGGATCTGGATGCTCTCGGCCAACGTCGACTTGCCGACCAGCACGGTGGTCAGGCCGACGGAGGCTTCGAGGCCGAGCAGGTCGGCGATCCGAGGACGGCGCAGGTCGCCGTCGACCAGCAGGACGCGCTGTCCGGCCTGGGCCAGCGCGATGGCCAGGTTGGTCGAGGTGGAGGTCTTGCCTTCGCCCGGGATCGCCGAGGTGATCACGAAGGAACGCGGCTGGTTGTCCAGGTCCAGGAACTGCAGGTTGGTCCGCAGCACGCGGAACGCCTCGGCCCGCGGCGCGTAGCCGGAGAGGTCCGAGAAGAGCGGGTGCTTGGCCATCTCCGGGTCGTGGGCCAGGTGGGCGATCACGCCCGCGCCGCCGCTGTACTTGTCGACGTGCTCGACCGTCTTCACGGTGTTGTCGATGACCTCGCGGAGCAGTGCGACACCGATACCGATGATCAGGCCGATCACGCCGGCGATGATCACGTTGAGCACCGTGCGCGGTGCCACCGGGTCGGGGTTGTACGACGCGGGGTCGGCGACGGTGGCCCGGATCGGGGTGACGGCGCCCTTCGGGGCGTCGATCTTGCCGATGTACTCGGTCATCGCCTCGGAGTGGACACGGGCGATCTGCTGGGCGACCGCGGCGTCCGGATCGGTCACGGTGATGTTGATGATCACCGTGAGCGGCTCGACCTCGGCCTTGATCTGGTCCGCGAGCTCGTTGGGGCCGCGGTTCAGGTTGAGCTCATCGATCACCAGTTGCATGAGCTCGTTGTTGGTCGCCAGATCGGCGTACGAGGCCACGCGGCCGGTCGAGATGAAGTTGGCCGCGATCGCTTCAGTGGGATCGTCGACGTCGGTCGAGATGAAGATCCTCGCCTTCGACTCGTACTGCGGGGTCGCTAGGAACGAGTAGACGCCGGAGGCGACAACTGCCAGAAGGAAGAGCGACACGATGGTCTTCCAACGGCGCCCGAGAACATGCAGGAGGTCCTTGAGATCCACACCAGGCCTTAAAGATCAGTGAAAGAGGTGATGCGCAGTCAACGAAGCCTAGAGGCATCCGTTACTCCGGCGAGGCTGTTTGGGGTCAAAGAGTGGGTGGTGTTTCCAAGATCAGGGTGATCGGTCCGTCGTTGACCAGCTGCACAGCCATGTCGGCGCCGAAGACCCCTTGTGAGACAGGGGTTCCCAGCGCTTCGAGCTCGGCGCAGAACGCCTCGTAGAGAGGTTCGCTGACACTGCCCGGAGCAGCTGCCTGCCAGGTCGGACGGCGTCCCTTGCGAGCGTCTCCGTAGAGGGTGAACTGGCTGACCACCAGGATCGGTGCGTCGAGCTCGCCGGCCGAACGTTCGTCGCGCAGGATCCGCAGGTCCCGGACCTTGCGGGCCAGCCAGCGGCACTCGGCCGGACCGTCGTCGTGGGTGATGCCGAGCAGGACCAGGAGCCCAGGAGCGTCGATCTTGCCGACAATTTTCCCGTCAACGGAGACTGAAGCTTCTGAAACTCTCTGAACTACGGCGCGCATCGAGAAAATCTTTCACTCTAGGGGTGGAGGTGGGCGGCGTGATTCTGCCACGATGCCGGGTATGGAGAACCCTGCCGCACACCAGGTGATGATCACCGTCGCGCCGACCGGCGCGGAGACCAGCAAACTGGCCTGCCCCGCGCTGCCGACCACCCTTGCCGAGTTGGTGCAGACCGCCCAGGAGTGCGAGGCCGCCGGCGCGGCGATGATCCACGTCCACATCCGCGACGCCGCGCACCAACCGAGCCTTGATCCGGCCGCGCTGCGGGAGACGGTGATCGCGCTGCGTGAGAGCACCGGGCTGTTGGTCCAGCTCTCCACCGGGGGCTCGGTCCACGACGGCTTCGCGGCCAGACTCGCGGTCCTGGATGCCGAGCCGGACTCCTGTTCGCTGACCATGGGCACCACCAACTTCGGCGACGACGTCTTCGCCAACCCGTGGCCCTTCATCGTCGATCTCTACCGGCTCAGTCAGGAGCGCCAGGTGGTTCCCGAGTTCGAGCTCTTCGACCTGGGCCAGGTGCACTCCTTGGCGCGCCTGCTGCGGGAGCACGGGCTGCCGTTCGGGGGACAGGTCCACGTCGACCTGGTGATGGGGGTGCCCGGTGGCATGCCGGGTGACGTCCCGACGATGGTGGCGGCGGTGGCGGCGTTGCCGGGCGAGGTCACCAGCTGGTCGGCGACCGGCGTCGGCCGCAGCACGTTGCCGGTCGCGCTGGCTGCGCTGGCGATGGGCGGACACCTGCGGGTCGGGATGGAGGACGTGCTGACCCTGTCCCGTGGCGTGCCGGTGGAGAGCAATGCCCAGTTGGTGAGCCGGGCCGCCGAGTTGGCTCGGTTGGCGCAGCGTCCGCCGATGGCCCCGGAGCAGGCGCGGCGGTTGTTGGGGTGCGCTCCGCGCTGATCGCGCAACTGGTCCAGACCGATTTACCCGCTCTTGGGTAATGCCGTTCTCGGGGTGTGACCTCACCGAAGTTGGGTCGTTGAACCCACGTCCAGCACGCAGGCCGTGACTTCTCGGTCGGTGCCCAACGGTGAGGACGTGAGCGATGAGCGAGTTGACCCGCGAGGCGGTATTCGGCGCTGCTCCGGTGCCTGTCCCCGCTGCTCGGCGTGAGCTCCGCCCCGCCTCGGCACCGGATCAGATCGTCGCCCCGGCCGGCTCGCTCTCGCGCCGGTTGTGGGGAGTGGTCGCCGCGATCGCGGTGGTCGACGCCGCCGTGCTGGCGCTGACCTCGTTCGTCGCGGTCTCGATGAGAGCTTGGCTGGACGGGATGATCGCGCCGTCGGAGGAGACCCTCGTCTTCTCGATCCGCAACGGCATCACCCCCTGGCTCTTCCTGGCCTGGTTCTGCTGTCTGGTCGCGTTCGGTGCCTACGCCCGGCGCAACCTCGGTGGAGGGTTCGAGGAGTTCCGGATCGTCGCGATGGCTTCGGGGATCGCGGCAGGTGCCGGTGGCACGTTGGCCTTCCTGACCCAGAGCTACCTCTCGCGGGGATACTTCATCGTCTGCTTCGCCGGCGGGACGGCGATGCTGCTGACCGGCCGTTACCTGGTCCGCAAGGCGCTGCACTTCGCCCGCTCTCGGGGGCGATTGGCGGAACGGGTGGTCGCGGTCGGCAGCCCGGCCGCACTGGGTGAGATCCAGGCCAACTTCGATCGACTGCACTGGACGGGCTACACCCTGGTCGGCGCCTGCATGCCGGGTGCCGCCGCGCCCCGGGGCAACCCGAGCGCGGTACACGGTGTCCCGGTCTTCGGCGGTACCGAGCACCTGGTGGCTGCCTGTGAGGCGACCGGTGCCGACACCGTGCTGGTCGCTGGCGGCGGGCACGAGTCCGCGGCCGCGCTGCGGGAGATCGGCTGGGCGCTCGAAGGTCACCAGGTGAACCTGGTGGTGGCGCCGGCGTTGCTCGACATCGCCGGGCCCCGGATCCACATGCGCCAGGTCGGCGGGATGCCTCTGGTCTATGTCGACAAGCCCCAGGTGAGCCGGGCCCAGGGCCTGCTGAAGCGGAGCTTCGACCTGGCGGTGGCCTCGGCGATGCTGCTCGCCGCGGCTCCGGTGATGGTGCTGGCGGCGATCGCGATCAAGCTCGAGGACCGAGGCCCGGTCTTCTACCGCCAAGAACGCAGCGGGCGCGACGGCGTCCGGTTCGGGATCTGGAAGTTCCGGTCGATGGTCGTGAACGCGGACGCTCTGCGCGACGACCTGGTGGCGAGCAGCGATACCGACGGCGTGCTGTTCAAGATGAAGGAGGACCCGCGGATCACCCGGGTCGGCAAGTGGCTGCGGCGCTTCTCCGTCGACGAGCTTCCGCAACTGTTCAACGTCATCCGCGGCGAGATGAGTGTGGTCGGGCCACGCCCGCCGCTCCCGGCCGAGGTCGAGGCTTACCCCGCCCACATGCACCGCCGTCTGCTGGTGCGGCCCGGACTGACCGGGCTGTGGCAGGTCTCGGGGCGCAGTGACCTGCCCTTCGACGAGGCGGTCCGGATGGACCTCTACTACGTCGACAACTGGTCCCTGATCGGCGACATCCTGATCATGCTGAAGACCGTCCGCGCGGTGCTGCTCAGCAAGGGTGCCTACTGATCGTCAGACTTTTCTGCCACGGACTTGTCCGAGAACCCTGGCTTTTTGGCAACGAGTGCCATTAATCTCCTCAGTGTGGCGCGCGCCACTTGAACTGAGGAGATTTCGGATGGACATCACGATCGATCCCAACGCGGAGACCGTCAGCGAGCAGCTCACCGCAGACATGCTGATCGAGGAAGTCTCGATCGACGGCATGTGCGGCGTCTACTGAGCCGCGGGGGTTCCGGTGCTTGACCAGGCATGGCAGTTGTCCCCGTCGGTGGCCCTACGGCCCGAACCGTTCGGCGCGCTGGCCTACCACTTCGGCAATCGGCGGCTCACCTTCCTGCGCCGCCCGGAGCTGGTGAGCGTCGTCAAGGCGCTGGGCGGATGCGACGACGTCCGCGCTGCGCTCGTCGAGGCAGGAGTGCCGGAACCCCACTGGGCGGCCTACGCCTCCGCCCTCGAATCGTTGGCCAAGGCCGACATGATCCGCCCCCGTGAAGGAGCATCGGCATGACCACCCTGCAGGAGCCCACCGCGACGGCGTCCCGGCCGCTCGGCGGAACCCTGATCGAGCAGTTCGAGCTCGGTCTCGATGCGCCGATCTGCCTGACCTGGGAACTCACCTACGCCTGCAACCTGGAGTGCGCGCACTGCCTCTCCTCCAGCGGCCGGCGTGACCCCCGCGAACTCAGCACCGAGCAGTGCGAGGCGGTCATCGACGAGCTTCAACGGATGCAGGTCTTCTACGTCAACATCGGGGGTGGCGAGCCGACGATCCGGCCGGACTTCTGGCACCTGCTGGAGTACGCGGTCAACCACCAGGTCGGCGTCAAGTTCTCCACCAACGGCGTCCGCCTCAACCCGGAGCGTGCGGCCTTCCTCGCCTCGCCCGCCTGCAACGGGTACGTCGACGTGCAGATCTCCCTGGACGGCGCAACGGCGGAGGTCAACGACTACGTCCGTGGGCCCGGTTCGTTCGACACCGCGTTGACGGCGTTGGCGAACCTGCAGGAGGCGGGCTTCTCCGACGCCAAGATCTCGGTGGTCTGCACCCGCCAGAACATCGGCCAGCTCGACGAGTTCAAGGCCCTGGCCGACCGGTTCGGGGCCACCCTGCGGCTGACCCGGCTCCGCCCCAGCGGCCGCGGTGCCGACGTCTGGGACGAACTGCACCCGTTGCCGCACCAGCAGCGTGAGCTGTACGACTGGCTGATGGCGCACGGCGAGGACGTGCTCACCGGCGACTCGTTCTTCCACCTGGCCGCCTTCGGTGAGTCGCTGCCCGGGCTCAACCTGTGCGGCGCCGGCCGGGTGGTCTGCCTGATCGACCCGATCGGCGACGTCTACGCCTGCCCGTTCGCCATCCACGACAACTTCCTGGCCGGCAACCTGCTCGACGAGGGCGGCTTCCAGAAGGTCTGGCAGAGCTCCGAACTCTTCACCGAGCTGCGTTCGCCGCAGACCGGCGGAGCGTGCAGCTCCTGCCAGTTCTTCGACTCGTGTCGCGGCGGGTGCATGGCCGCGAAGTTCTTCACCGGGCTGCCGCTCGATGGCCCCGACCCCGAGTGCGTCCAGGGATACGGCGAGCAGGCGTTGGCCGGACCGCGGACGATTCCCGCCGCGAGCCAGGACCACTCGAAGGCGAACCCGACCCGCAATCAACCGGTGATGCTGACTCTGGGACGCCGTCCTGATCAGTTGGAACCGCCCGCCGCGCCGCCGGTCTCGGCCTGCGCGGAGAACCCCCTGGCCGGATTCGTCCCGGCCGACTTCGACGTCCCGGCCGACGGTGGCTGTGGTTGCCGCGCCGGCGCCTCTGGAAAGGCATGCTGCTGATGAAGCTCGAGAACCCCTGGAAGCAGAACCCCTGGTTCGAATCGGTCGCGGTCGCGCAGGAGCGCGCCCGCAAGAGGCTGCCGAAGCCGGTCTACGGTGCGCTCGTCGCCGGTTCCGAGCGGGGCCAGTCGATCGCGGCCAACCTCGACGGCTTCGCGGCCCTCGGCATGGCTCCGCACGTGGTCGGCGCGACGGCCGAACGTGACCAGAGCACCACGGTCTTCGGGCAGCAGGTCAGTTCGCCCGTGCTGATCAGCCCTACCGGCGTCCAGGCGGTGCACCCGGACGGCGAGGCCGCCGTGGCCCGAGCCGCAGCCGCGCGCGGCACGATCATGGGGTTGTCGAACTTCGCCTCGAAGTCGGTCGAAGAGGTCGTCGCCACCGGAGCGACCACCTTCTTCCAGATGTACTGGACCGGTGACCGCGACACGATGATCCAGCGGATGCAGCGTGCCCACGCGGCCGGATCGAAGGGCCTGATCGCCACCCTGGACTGGTCCTTCTCGATGGGCCGTGACTGGGGCAGCCCCGAGATCCCGGAGAAGGTCGACCTCAAGACGATGGTGCGGATGGCACCCAAGGTCGCCACCAAGGTCCGCTGGGGCCTTCAGTTCGCCAAGGCCCGCAACATCCCCGACCTCACCGCCCCGAACCTGGCCCCGCCGGGTGGCGCGGCGCCGACCTTCTTCGGCGCCTACTACGAGTGGATGACCACGCCGGCGCCGACCTGGGCGGACGTCGCCTGGATGCGGGAGACCTGGAGCCAGATCAGCGGAGGTGCGCCCTTCGTCCTCAAGGGCGTCTGCCGGATCGACGACGCCCTGCGCGCGGTCGACGCGGGCGTCGCCGGCATCTCGGTCTCCAACCACGGTGGCAACAACATCGACGGCACCCCGGCCGCGATCCGGATGGTGCAGCCGATCAGCAAGGCGGTCGGGCACCAGATCGACGTGGTGATGGACGGCGGCGTGCGGCGCGGCTCCGATGTGGTCAAGGCGGTGGCGCTGGGGGCGAAGGCCGTGATGATCGGGCGTGCCTACCTGTGGGGCCTCGCGGCGAACGGCCAAGCAGGCGTGGAGAACGTGCTCGACGTGATCAACGGCGGTATCGACTCGGCGATGCGCGGCCTCGCGGTCTCCTCGCTGGGGGAACTCACCGAGGAACACCTGCTGGTCCCTGCGGAGTTCCACCAGTCGTTGGGTGCGCCGGCGCTGGACGCATCCCTGCGGGGCTGAGCCGGTGTCTGCGGTACTGCACCTCGACGGCGCCCGCTGGACCGACGTGCCCGCCGGGGCGTTGGTCCTGGTGCCGGTGGGCTCGGTCGAGCAACACGGTCCGCACCTGCCGCTGGCCACTGACGCCGCGATCGCGGCCGAGGTGACCCGTCAGGCCGCGGAGCTGGTCGCGGCCGAGCGCGCCGCCGAGCTCGGGCCGGTGGTGGTGGCTCCGGTGCTGCCCTACGGTGCCAGCGGGGAGCACCAGGGCTTCGCCGGGACGATGTCGATCGGCACCGACGCGTTGAGCCTGGTCCTCATCGAGTTGGCTCGTTCGCTCAAGCTCTGGGCCGGGTCCGTGGTCTTCATCAACGGTCACGGTGGGAACATTCCCGCGCTCACACGGGCCGTGGTCCAGCTGGTCGCCGAGGGACACGACGCGGCCTGGGTGCCCTGCGCCTCCGGCCATGTCGACGCCCACGCCGGACAGACCGAGACCTCGCTCATGCTGCACCTGGCGCCCGAGCAGGTCGCGATGGCCGAGGCGGAGCCGGGGAACCTGCGACCGATCGAGGAACTGATGCCGCAGCTGATGAAGAACGGAGTCATCGGGGTCTCCGCGAACGGCGTGCTCGGCGACCCGACGCAGGCGGACGCCGTCACCGGACAGGGGTTGTGGCGCGGATTGATCGACGACGTCGCGGGGCGGGTCATCGGCCGGCAGCGTGACGCCCGAGGCTGCTTGACGTCGCCCTCCCGCGAGGGGGCGGTCGGCCAACTCGTGGAGACCGAATGACCCGGCCGGCTCGCGTCGCACTGGTGACGGGAGCCGCCCGCGGGATCGGTGCGGCGACCGTCGATGCCCTGTGTGCGCAGGGATATCGGGTGCTCGCCTTCGACAGTTGCGCCGGCGACGAGGTGCCTGTCGGCGTCCGCGGCTCCCTGGCGGACCGTGCTGAGCTGGAAGCGGTCGCCGCACGGCATCCGGGCCAGGTGCTGGCCCACGTCGGCGACGTCCGCGATCCGGCGGCGTTGCGGGCTGCAGCCGCGTCCGCGGTGGCCACGTTCGGCGGACTCGATGTGGTGGTCGCCGCCGCCGGCGTGATCGGCGGTGGTCGGCCACTGTGGGAGACCTCGGCCGACGAGTTCGCCAGCCAATGGGAGGTGAACGCTCTCGGGGTGTGGAACACCGCCCACGCCGTGGTGCCGCACCTGCTCGCCCAGCCGGACCCGGCGGGCTGCCGCTTCGTGGCCGTCGCCTCGGCGGCGGGGGAGCGCGGGATGTTCGGGCTCTCCGCGTATGCAGCGAGCAAGCATGCGGTGATCGGCATCGTCCGCGGTCTGGCCGCTGACCTGGTGGGTACCGGGGTGACAGCTGTAGCAGTCGCTCCCGGCGCCACCGAGACGGCGATGCTGCAGGCCACCGCAGAGCTCTATCAGCTCGACGACGTAGGCGAGCTCGTCGCGAATCAGCTGATCCGTCGGGCCATCACTCCGGCCGAACAGGCAGCGGTGATCGCCTTGTGCTGCTCGCCGGCCGGGGCCGCGTTGAACGGTTCGGTGCTGCGGGCCGACGGCGGCTTCGTCGGATGAACGCACTGCCTCGTGGTGCGATCGTCCGACTCGACGACCGATCCCGATGGCTGGACGACTCGACCCTGGTCGGTGGTGCGCCGGCCAGGCTCTTCCGGTTCGGTGCGGGGGTGCGGGAGCTCCTCGAAGGCGGTCTCGAGGTCACCGACGGCAACCGTGCGGCGCTGGCCGCCACCCTGGTCAGGGCGGGCGCCGCGCACCTGGATCTCAGCACGGTGCAAGGGATCGAGCGCAGCGAGGTCACCGTGGTGGTGCCGGTCCATGGCCGGGCGGCACCGTTGACCCGCCTGCTCGACGCCCTGCCCAGCGGTTGTGCCGAGGTGATCGTGGTGGACGACGCCTCACCGGACCCCGTTGCCCTGCACGCAGCGATCGCCGGCCGCGAACACCACCGGCTGATCAGGCTGGCGACGAACCAAGGACCGGCCGCCGCCCGCAACGCCGGGCTGGCCCAGGTGCGTACCCGGTTCGTGCTCTTCGTCGACTCCGACGTGGTCGTCGGTGGCGCGGCGTTGGACCATCTGTTGCGGCACTTCGCGGATCCGGCTCTGGCGGTGGTGGCGCCACGGGTCTGTGCCCTTCCCTCGGCGCCGTCGTGGCTGGGCCGCTACGAGGAGGAGGCCTCCGCGCTCGACATGGGCACGCGGTCTGCCGTGGTCCAGCCGCGTACTCCGGTGGGCTGGCTCCCCAGCGCCTGCTGGCTGGCGCGGGTCGAGACCTTGGGAGCCGGGTTCGACCCTCAGCTACGGGTGGCAGAGGACGTGGACCTGATCTGGCGGCTGGTCGCGGCCGGCGGGTCGGTGCGGTATGCGGCCGAGGTGCCGGTCCACCACGAGCACCGCGTGCAGTGGGGAGCGTGGCTGGAACGCCGCTTCCGGTACGGGACGGGGGCGACGCCGTTGGCCCAGCGGCACGGTGCGACCGTCGCGCCTGCGGTGCTCACCCCCTGGACCGCAACGTTGTTGCTCGCCGTCGCGGCGCAGCGTCGGTGGAGTCTGCCGGTGGCTGTGCTCGCCTGCGCGACGGGCGCGATCCAACTGTGGCGCCGGCTCCCCGAACCGCAGCCGCTGGCCCGGGCTCGGCAGGCGGGTGCGCTGACCGCGCGTGGCGCCGCAACCGCCCTGGAGCAAGGCGTCTCGTTGACCGTGCGACATGCCTGGCCGGTGGCCGTTCTCGGCGCCGCCCTCGGCCCGCGTGGCCGCCGGGTGGCGCTTGCGGCGTTGCTCGCCGACGCCGTCCTCGCACGTCGGCGTCGAACGACCTCGTTGGATCCGGCGCGGCATCTCCTGGCACGGCGGGCCGATGACCTCGCCTATGGCGCTGGAGTCTGGTGGTCGGCGTGGCAGGGCCGGTCGGTCCGCGCCTTGCTGCCGGATCTCGTGCTCCCGACGCGGGCTAGGGCGCCAGGTGGGCCCGCAGCCCGGTCATCGCTTCGTCCAGAAGGTCGGGCAGGGAGGCGGTCTCGTCCGCCAGCCACCGGTCGTACGCCGCCAGCGCCAACGCCAGGCTGACCTGTCCGACGGTCTGTGGAAGCAGGTCCGCGACATCGCGGCCGGTCCGCTCCGCCACGTACTCGGCGATCACGGCCCGCCACTGCTCGTAGCGCAGGACCGAATGCGCTTGCAGCGCAGGGGTCCGCAGGATCAGGAGCATCCGCTCGCGGTGCGGGGGAGAGGCGTTCTCGGGGTAGGTGTTGAAGCTGAGCACCGCGCGGTGCACCGCCTGCCACAGGGGCACGTCGTCGGGCATCGCGCGCAGGGTCGAGCGGAAGGTGTCGAGGGTGCGGTCGAACTGGCCCCAGGGAATGTCGTTCTTGGAGTCGAAGTAACGGAAGAGGGTCCGCTTGCCGACGCCCACGGAGCGGGCGATCGCGTCCAGGGTGGTCTGATCGAAGCCGTGCTCGGCGAACAGGGAGAAGGCGGCCTGTTCGATCTCGGCATGGGACGTCGCCCCTGGACGGCCGCGGGGCCGTTCGCCGGCGGGGCTCTGTGCAGACAACACGCTGGGACCCTACCAACTTCGCAGGCCAGCGACGGGGCCACCGAGCGGGCCCACTACGCTGCCTGAGTGCGCCCCACTGTGCTCTTCGTCTGCGTCGCCAACATCTGCCGGTCCCCGGTTGCCGAGCGACTCTTCGAACTGCGCCTCGCCGACGCCGGTTTCCCGGGGGCGATCGAGGTCGCCTCAGCTGGGGTTCGGGCTCTCGAGGGACGGGAGATGGCGCCGGAGTCCCTGCGTACGTTGACCGAACGTGGCGCGGCGACCGGCAGCTTCGGCGCCCGGCTGTGCAGCACCGAGATGTTGGCGCACGCCGATCTGGTGCTCACCGCGACCCGCGGCATCCGCTCCTCGATGCTGGCCGAGACCCCGCAGGCGTTGCGGCGCAGCTTCACCATCACCGAGTTCGTGGCACTGAGCGAGCATGTCCAGGCACAGGCGCCGGTTGCGGACCTTGCCGCGCTGATCGCGGGGTGTGCGCAGATACGCGGCTCGGTGCCGGTCGCCGAGTACGACGTCGCCGACCCGTACGGCCGGAGCGCGGCACACTTCGACACCGCGGCGGAACAGATCGACGCCGCCGTCGCGCGGATCGCGGCGGTGCTCGGCCCGTTGGCCGTGTCGGCCACGGCGTAACGGCTCAGCCGCCCGCGCACTCCACGCAGGTCCCGAACATGGTCAGGTGGCCGACGTCCGGGACGAACTGCTCCTGATCCCGGAGCTGGGTCAGGACGCCGTCCAGGATCTTCGGGTCGACGGAGATCACCTTCTGGCAGCTGCGGCAGACCAGGTGGAAGTGCTCATGGCTGCCGAGCGCGTGGTAGGTCGGCGCGCGGTCCGAGAGGTGGGTGTGCCGGACCAGGCCGAGCTCTTCGAGCACCTCGAGGTTGCGGTAGATGGTGGAGAGGTTCACCGCCGACGAACGCTTGCGGACCTCCGCGAACACCTCATCCGGGGTCGCGTGGCCGAGCGTCTCCACCGCGGCCAGGATCAGCTCCCGCTGCGGGGTCAGGCGTTTGCCGCTGCTGCGCAGTCGGGCGGCGAACTCGCTCACGGTGTCACTGTCGCTTCAAGCGCGCCCACAGGTGGGGCTGGAGCTCCTGGCCCATCGCCGCCATGTCATAGGCGTAGAGCAGGTCGCCGTCGACGTTGCCGTAGAGGCGGTGGCCGGCGGTGACCTCCTTGGCGGTCTCGGTGCGGGCGATCGCGTCGGTGCTGATCTCGAGCTTGGCGTCGCCGGCCGTACCGAACCAGACCTCGGCGATCCCGGAGCTGTGGTTGAGCAGGACCTCGACCTTGCCCTCGGGCAGGCAGCGGATGAAGCCGGACTCGATGGCCGCGTCGCGGACCTTGTTGCCCTCTTCGTCGACGATCCAGGAACGCGCCATGTAGTGGAAGAAGGGCCGTCCGTCGTGGGTGAAGATCAGCTCCTGGCCGAACTGGAACTTCTCGATCGTCGGGTAGTCACCGTGGCCATTGCCACGCCAGGTGCCCAGCATCCAGGCGATCGGGGCGCAGTTGGGGTGAAGGTTCTCAGGGAGCTCGAACGGCATGGGCCCCATTCTAGGAGCATGGCGGCGACTACCCTCTGCAGACATGACGCGTTCGCTTCTCATCAAGGTCACTGCTGGCGCCGAGGATGCCGAACGGTGCAACCAGGCGTTCACCGTCGCCGCCGCTGCGGCGGCCTCGGGCGTCGAGGTGGGGCTCTGGCTGACCGGTGAGGCTTCCTGGTTCGGCCTGCCCGGGCGCGCAGAGGGTTTCAGCGTCCCGCTGGCGACGCCGCTCGCCGATCTGCGCGACACGATCCTGGCGGCTGGGCGGATCACCGTCTGCACCCAGTGCGCCGATCGACGGGGGATCACCGCGGAGCAGTTGCTCCCCGGGGTCCGGATCGCCGGTGCCGCCGTCTTCGTCGAGGAGGCCCTGGGCGACGGCGTCCAAGCCATCGTCTACTAGCTCAATGTGACCTCAGCGTCGCAATTGCGGCCGAAAGCCAGCGCTGAGGTCACATTGAGGGGTGGGTAGGCTGGCAGCGTGAACCCCTTGTTGTCGCTGCCCGGAGCGGTCTCCGGTGACGGTGTGGATGCGCCGGTCGCCGCCCATTACGGATCGTTCAACAACGAACAACGCACGCTGGAGGCGGGCGACGGGTTCGTCGACCTCTCGCACCGCGACGTCGTCCGGATCTCCGGGCCGGACCGGCTCACTCTGCTGCACTCGCTGACGACGCAGCATCAGGAGGTGCTCGCGTCCGGCCAGCCCACGGGGTTCCTGGTGCTCAGCCCGCAGGGGCACGTCGAGCACGCCGTCTTCGGCTCCGACTCGGGTGGTGAGGAGGGAGTCTTCACCGGTCACCTGGAGCCTGGCGCCGGTGCGGGGTTGATCGACTTCCTCACCCGGATGCGGTTCATGATGCGGGTCGAGATCGAGGACGCCACCAGCGAGCTCGCGGTCACCTGGCGCCCGGCCAAGCAGGCCGGGGGAGCCTTCGACGGCTACGAGTTCGTGCCCCGCGACCGGATCGGTGCCTACGCCGAGGCGGCCGGCCCGGCAGCAGGGCTGTGGGCCTTCGAGGCGTTGCGGATCGCGCGTGGCGAGGCCCGGTTCGGGATCGACACCGACCACCGCACCATCCCCAACGAAGCGGGCTGGATCGGCTCCGCCGTCCACCTGGACAAGGGCTGCTACCGGGGCCAGGAGACGGTCGCACGCGTGCACACGTTGGGCCGCCCGCCGCGTCGTCTGACCATG
This sequence comes from Nocardioides sp. Bht2, assembly GCF_047308515.1. Lineage (NCBI taxonomy): Bacteria > Bacillati > Actinomycetota > Actinomycetes > Propionibacteriales > Nocardioidaceae > Nocardioides > Nocardioides sp. Bht2. The sequence continues at coordinate 44,395 of NZ_JBLBWI010000001.1, read as the reverse complement.
TTGCACCTGGACGGGTCGGACAACCGTCTGCCGGCGCAGGGAAGTGAGCTGTTGCACGGCGACAAGGTGGTCGGGTTCGTCGGAACCTCGGCCCGCCACTACGAACTCGGGCCGATCGCGCTGGCCATGGTGAAGCGGAACGTACCGCTTGACGCCACCTTGAACGCCGACGGCATTCCGGCTGCCCAGGAGGTCGTCGTCGACCCCGAGATCGGGCTCCACGTCCGACCCAACCTTCGCGGCTGAGCTCCGAGGTACACAGCGAGTTCCCGACTCCCAGGTCGGGGGTGGTTCTGGCGACCCCTGCGACAGCCGGTCCAGGGATGGATCGGTCTAGTCCGGACAAGTCCGCTTTCCCGAATTGCGTCATGATCCGCCCGGTGGGCCATCTCACTTGTAGGGGGCAAGCACCTGCGCGGTGGCTACAAGGGGCAAGAGATGAATGGATGGACGAGGCGGAGCGTTCGAGCCGGACTGGTCGCGCTCGCGGCGGTCCTGGGGCTGGGCCTCGCGACCTCTGCGGCGGCCCAGGACGGGCCGGCAACGGTGGTGACCCCGGTGGCACCCCAGGTCCGGGCGATCGATGGCTGCGGGAGCTACGGATTCGTGGGGATGCTGGGTGGGGAAGGGATCGCCTATCGGCTCACCGAGGGCAACGGCCGCGAGGGGGAGTGGGAGGTTCGGGCCGAGGCTCTGCCCGGATACCAACTGGAGCCGGCTGCCGTCCATCGCTGGGGCGGTGACTTGGGCGGATACCGGCCCTGCGCCGGGGGCTCGGACACGGACGCCTCCTCGGCGTCGGCAGACGGCGCCGCCAGTTCGACGTGGGCAGACGACGCTGCGGCGACGACGGCCGACAAGTACTCCGAGCGCGGAGAGCAGGCGCTGCACATCCTGGCGGCCGTCTTCGGCGTCATCGCTCTGGTCTGCGGGAGCTACCTGGTGGTGCTCGAGCGGCGTCGTCGTTCCAGCTGATCCGGCGCGCTGCGACCCGGTCGGGCAGAAAGCGCGCGACTTCGCGGAGTTGTCGCTACGGTTGAGCCAAGACCTGCACCATCCTGTTGGGGGCAGTACTGTTGCCGACTGGCTCGTCGTGGAATGGATCTTTTTGATGGCACATGATTCTGCAGTTCGCCCGTGGGGTTCGTGGCACGTCATTGACGAGAGCCAGGGCTACAAGGTCAAGCGCATCCACGTGAAGCCTGGCCAGCGCCTGAGCTATCAGACGCACCGTCACCGCTCCGAGCACTGGGTGGTGATCTTCGGGATCGCCACCTGCGTGGTCGCTGGCGAGACGATCGTCGCCGGGCCCGGCCAGTCGATCGACGTGGCGGTCGGCGAGGCGCATCGGATCACCAACGAGCACTCCGAGGAGCTGGTGATCATCGAGGTCCAGCACGGTGCCTACACCGGCGAGGACGACATCTGCCGGATCGAAGACGACTACGGTCGCCAGGACGCCAGCTGACGACGCGTCATCACGGACTACGGCGAAGGGCCGCGATCACTCGATCGCGGCCCTTCGTCCGTCTCGGGGGGAGATGGATCAGTGGTAGTGGCAGACGTAGTCGAGGGTCTCGAGCACCTCGATGTCGAACGACGAGTCGCCCGGCACCTCGAAGGACTGCCCGGCGCCGTACTCCTGCCACTCATCGGCTCCGGCGAGCCGGATCTTGCAGCGACCGGCGTTGATCCCCATCGTCTCCGGGGCAGCGGTGCCGAAGTTGAGGGTGGCGGGGAAGATCACGCCGAGCGACTTGCGGGTGCCGTCGGGGAGGTGCACGGTGTGGCTGACGCACTTGCCGTCGAAGTAGATGTTGGCCTGCTTGACGACACTCACGTTCTCGAACTGGGTCATGGAGAAAACCCTAGAGCGCGCAGTTCCAGACGCAGAAGGGCCCTGCCGATCGGCAGGGCCCTTCGGTGCGTCAGGAACGCGATGCTGCGCTGATCAACCGTTGATCATGCCGGCGCCGACGGTGACGCCGGTCGCCTCGTCGATCAGGATGAACGAGCCGGTGGTGCGGTTCTTCGAGTAAGGGTCGGTCAGCAGCGGGACCGTGGTCCGCAGCTGGATCCGGCCGATCTCGTTGAGCCCGAGCTGGTTCGCCTCCTGGTCGCGGTGCAGCGTGTTGATGTCCAGGCGGTACTGGATGTCCTTGACCAGAGCGCGACCGGTACGGGTGGTGTGCTTGATGGCGAGCTTCTGGCGCGGGCGCAGCGGCTCGTTGGTCATCCAGCAGACCATGGCGTCGATGTCCTGGTTCGGCGTCGGCGCGTTCTTCACCCGGGCGATGGTGTCGCCGCGGGAGACGTCGACGTCGTCCTCAAGACGGACGGTGACCGACATCGGCGGGAAGGCCTGGTCGATCTCCTTGTCGAAGAGGTCGATGCCCGCGATCTTGCTGGTCATGCCGCTGGGCAGCACGACGACCTCGTCGCCCTTCTTCAGAACGCCGCCCGCCACCTGCCCGGCGTAGCCGCGGTAGTCGTGGAACTCGTCGGAGTGCGGACGGACCACGTACTGCACCGGGAAGCGGACGTCGACCAGGTCGCGGTCGCTGGCCACGTGCACGTGCTCCAGGTGGTGCATCAGGGTCGGACCCTCGTACCACGGCGTGTTCTCGCTGCGGTTCACCACGTTGTCGCCCTGGAGCGCCGAGATCGGGATGATCGCGAGGTCCGGGATGTTCAGCTTGGTGGCGAACTGGGTGAACTCGGCCTTGATCTTCTCGTAGACCGCCTCATCCCAGCCGACGAGGTCCATCTTGTTGATCGCCAGCACCAGGTGCGGGACGCGGAGCAAGGAGAGCAGCACCGCGTGCCGACGCGACTGCTCGGTCAGGCCGTTGCGGGCGTCGACCAGGACCAGGCCGAGGTCGGCGGTGGAGGCACCGGTGACCATGTTCCGGGTGTACTGGATGTGGCCGGGGGTGTCGGCGATGATGAACTTGCGGTTCGGCGTCGCGAAGTAGCGGTAGGCAACATCGATGGTGATGCCCTGCTCCCGCTCCGAGCGCAGACCATCGGTCAGCAGCGAGAGGTCGACGTAGTCGTGGCCCTTCGCCTCGGAGGTGCGCTCGACGGCCTCGATCTGGTCCTCGAAGATCGACTTCGAGTCGTAGAGGAGGCGGCCGATCAGGGTCGACTTGCCGTCGTCCACCGAACCGGCGGTGGCGAAGCGGAGCAGGTCCATCTGGCGCTTGCTCTCAGGCGTGGTCTCGGTACCCATCAGAAGTAACCTTCCTTCTTGCGGTCCTCCATGGCAGCCTCGGAGAACCGGTCGTCACCACGCGTCGCGCCACGCTCGGTCAGTCGAGCCACCGAGATCTCCTCGATGATCTCCTCGACCGTGGAGGCCTTCGACTCGACACAGCCGGTCAGGGTGATGTCGCCGCAGGTGCGGAACCGCACCGTGCGCTCGTCGGCTTCCTCGCCGGGGCGCAGCGGGTTGAGCGGGGTCTCGGTCATCAGCATGCCGTCGCGCTCGAAGACGCGGCGCTGGTGGCTGAAGTAGATGCTCGGGATCTCGATCTCTTCGCGGCGGATGTAGTCCCACACGTCGAGCTCGGTCCAGTTGCTGATCGGGAAGATCCGCATGTGCTCGCCGGCGTGGATGCGGCCGTTGTAGAGGCTCCACAGCTCGGGGCGCTGGTTCTTCGGGTCCCACTGGCCGAACTCGTCGCGGTGGGAGTAGACCCGCTCCTTGGCGCGTGCCTTCTCCTCGTCACGGCGTCCGCCACCGAAGGCGGCGGTGAAGCCGTTCTCCTCGATCGCGTTGAGCAGCGTGCCGATCTGCAGGCGGTTGCGGCTGGTCTTCCCGTCGTCGACCACGACGCCGTTGGCGATCGCGTCGTCGATGGAGGCCACCACCAGCTTGACGCCGAGGCGGTCCACCCAGCGGTCGCGCGTCTCCATCACCTCGGGGAAGTCGAGACCCGTGTCGACCTGCAAGATCGGGAACGGGATCTTCGCCGGGTAGAACGCCTTCTCCGCGAGGCGGAGCATCACGATGGAGTCCTTGCCGCCCGAGAACATCAGGACGGGCTTCTCGAACTCCGAAGCGACCTCTCGGAAGATGTGGATCGACTCCGCTTCCAACTGGTCGAGTTGACTCAGCTGGTAGTCGGCATGTGGTGCAGTCATGGCTGAACTATGACCTCTCTTGGGACAGCGGCCCTCATCGTAGCCGGTTTGGCCAGGCCTCCTGGCCGTGGTCAGGAGGGTGAAACGGGTGGTCGTGTGGGCGGGGTCACAGTGCGTGACCGAGGTTGCTCACTCGGGGGTGCGGCGCGAGTTGCTGACCCGCCAGGCGCCGGAGTTGTTGTCGAAGGCGGGCAGGCCTCGAGTCTGCCGTACGAAGCCCCACAACAGCGGGCCGAGCAGGAGCAGGCCGGCGCCGATCAGTCCGACCGCCTCGGGGGAGACGCCGAGTAACTTCAGACCGGTGAGGGAGAGCACGATGACGATGCCGCGCCGGATCACCGACTGGCTGACCCAGTGCGCGAGGCGGGCGCCGAGGAAGGTGCCCGGGATGCCGCCGATGACCAGCGGGATCAGCACCTCCCAGTCGACGCCGGAGACCAGCACGTGGCCGATCGCCGCGGCCAGTACCAGCGGCACGGCCTGGACCAGGTCGGTGCCGACCAGCTTCACGGCCGACAGGGTCGGGTAGAGCAGCAGCAGGGCCACCATGATCAGGGAGCCCGAGCCGACCGAGGTGACGCCGACCAGCAGGCCGCCGATCATGCCGACCAGGAGGGTCGGGATCGGCTTGAGGACGATCTCCTCGCGCGGTGCTTCATTGCCCGAGGTGACCAGCCGGAGTTGGAGATACATCCGCAGGGTGTAGGTCAGCGCGGTGAAGAGGAGGGCGACGCCGATCGCGTGCTTGACGAACTCTTCCTGAGCCTCGCCGGCGCCGACGTGGTCGATGATGAACGCCCCGGCGAAGGCGAAGGGCACCGAGCCGACGATCAGCAGGCCGGCGAGGCGGAGGTTGGGCGAACCGCGCCGCCAATGCACTCCGGCGCCCACGCTCTTGGTGATCGAGGCCGAGACCAGGTCGTTGGCGACCGCGGCGGTGGGGTTGACGCCGAGAAAGATCAGCGCGGGGGTCATCAGCGCGCCGCCGCCCATCCCGGTCAGACCAACGACGATGCCGACACCGAAGGAGACCACGAGCACCGCGAGCGCGGCGGTGGTGAGGAGGTCAGGCATGCAAATCCCTCAAGTTCAGTGATTTGATCGTGATAGGTGACAGTGGAACACGGTAATAGGAAGTCCCGATCATCTCCGAACCGAGGTCGAATCCGATAAGATACCTTCCAGTCGGTATACAAGGAGGCGAGATGGAGCCGCGAAAGACCGTGGTCCCCGGGCCGATGGGACTGTTGGAACTGGTCGGCGTCGACCTGGGAGTCAGCGCGCCGCGGGTGGTGTCTCAGGCCGAGGTGGACGCGTTCGCGGACCTCACCGGAGATCACCAGTGGATCCATGTCGACGTCGAGCGCGCGAAGGACGGTCCGTTCGGCTCCACGATCGTCCACGGCTTCTTCACCCTGGCCCTCGTGCCGTTGATGTTCGGCGAAACCCTGGAGGTCGCCGAGTCGTCGATGGGCGTCAACTACGGGTTGGACAAGGTGCGTTTCGTGGCGCCGCTGCGTCCGCAGGAGGAGGTCCGGGCGCGCGCTACGTTGGTCAGCGCGGAGCTGCTGGGTGATGGCGTCGGTGTCCATGCCGCCGCACGAGTTGTTGTCGAACGGGTCGAAGATGGCCAGTTGTGCTGCGTGGCGGACATAGTCTTCCGCTACTACGTCTGAGAGATCGCGGGAGATCATGGTGGAGAAGAGAGCAAGTCGGCGCCGGTGGCCCGAGGGGTACGACCCCGCAGGCACGCGCAGGCAGTTGGTCGACAGTGCGCTTCGGCTCTTCGAGGAGCGCGGCTTCGACCGCACCTCGCTTCAGCAGATCGTCGAGGACGCCGAGCTCACCAAAGGCGCCTTCTATCACCACTTCCAGAGCAAAGAGGATCTGCTCTGGCAGATCCAGGACGAGTACCTGGAGTCGCAGCTCAAGGACGCGCACAAGATCGTCGAGGCCGACGCTACGCCGACCGAACAGATCCGCGCACTGATCTACCTCAGCCTCGAGGGCGTCGCCAAGCATCGTCCGCACGTGGCGATCTTCCAGCAGGAGCGTCGCAATCTCACCGGCGAGCGGCTCGACGAGGTCACCCGCAAGCGGGACGAGGTCGACGCCTTGTTCAACGAGACCATCCGCCGTGCCATCGAGGCCGGCGAGCTGCGTGACGACATCAATCCGCGGCTGATCACCTTCGGCATCCTCGGTATGTGTGCCTGGGCCTTCCAGTGGTTCAATCCGCGGGGCACGCTCAAGATCCAGGACGTCGCCGACCAGTTCTCCGCGATGATCCTCGACGGTCTGACCGTCTGACCCTCTGACGTTCTCTCTGACGTGGTGGCGTCGGTCGCTGGCTGGCGACCGACGCCACCACTGTTTCGGCTCGGCTCGGCTCGGCTCGGCTCGGCGTCAGCGCCGGTGCTGGAGGAAGCGACCTTGGTAGAAGCCCAAGGATCCGCTCGCGGCCTCCTTGTGCCGGACCTGGTCGACATCGACCAGGATGATGATGTGGTCGCCGCTCAGGATGATCTCGCCGGGCCTGCCGACCAGGGTCGCGGCCGCACCGGTCAGTTCGGGGATGCCGTCGGGGCCCGACGACCAATCGATGCCCTCCAGCTTCCGCTCACCGCTGAGGCCGGACGTCGCGAAGCGGCGCGCCACCTCCTCCTGATCCTCGCTGAGGATGTGGACCGCGATCCGTTCGGCGGCGAGCAGGATGTCGTAGCTCGAGGACGACGTCGCCAGGCAGAACAGCACCTGTGCCGGTTCAAGGGAGACGGAGGTGAAGGAGTTGACGGTCAGCGCCGCGACGCGGCCATCCGCGGTCACCGCCGTCACGGCCGTCACTCCGGTGGGGAACTGTCCGCAGGCGTCGCGGAACTGGCGGGTGTCGAAGAGTGGTTCGGTCATCGGGAGTCACCTGTCGGGGCCTGGATGCGCGAGTCGCGGCGAAGGGGAGCGGTCAGTTCGATGAGGTAGAGCGGGTTCTCGTCGGGGTCGTCGACCACGTGCAACGGTCCGTACGGGCTGGGTACCGGGCCGAGCAGACTGGTGCCGCCGAGCTCGCGGACCCGGGCGATCGAGGAGGCGAGATCGGCCACACGGAAGTAGGGCATCCATCGGGCCGGGACCTCGTTGGGCCAGGCGCTCTCCATGGCGAGCAGGCCGGCCACCGGGTCGCCCTCCAGGCTCAGGACGGAGTAGCGCTGGCCGCGTGCCGACTCTCGCTCTTCGCGGTCGAACCCGAACAGTCCCTGGTAGAAGTCGGCGGATCCGTCCGGGTCGCCTGTCGCCAGCTCGTTCCAGCACAGGGTGCCCAGTGCGTTGAGGCGGGCGACGCCGGTACGGGTCTCGGCCTGGTAGAGGCCCAGGGTCGCGCCCGTTGGATCCAGCACGGTGGCGCCGGTGCCGGCCGCCGGGAGATACCGCGGCTCCAGTTGCACAGTGCCGCCGAGCGTCTGGGCCCTCGAGAGGGCGTTCTCCAGGTCGTCGACGGCGAAGTAGGTGATCCAGCCGTGCTGCCGTCCGCTGTGGAGCAGGTCGGCATCGATGATGCCGGCCACGTCGTCCGCGCCGTCGTGGCAGAGCAGGTAGTCCCCGCTCCTGAGCGGCTCGGTCCGGCATCCCCAACCGAAGAGGGCGGAGTAGAACGCTCCGGAGCGTTGCGGGGCACTGCTGCAGAGCTCGACCCAGGCGGGTTCGCCGGTGCGGAAGGCCGCGGTCATCGGGTGCCCCCCTCGCCGATCGTGCCCAGGGTCTGCACCGCCGCGGCGTAGGCGGGGTCGCTGGTGCCGGAGGCATGGCAGGCCTGGATCGCACCGAGGACCGTGCGGGTGACCGCGCCGGGGAACCGGGTGAGGTGATGGGCGAGTTCGGCGGCGACGGCGTCCACTTCGTTGGCGGGTGCGAGCTGTGCGACCAGGCCCCAGGCGTGCAGTTCCGAGGCGGCGACCGGCAACCCGCTGAGCAACATCCGGTGGGCCGCGGCAGAGGGGAGCTGTCGCAGCAGGGTGCCGAGGACGCCGGCCGGGGAGATGCCGTAGGCGATCTCGGGGAGCGCGGCGGTCGCGTCGTCGGCGACGACGGCGAGGTGCAGGCTCGCCAGCAGGCCGACGCCGAATCCGGTGACCTGCCCCCGGACCGCCGCGATGACGGGGACGGGAAGTGAGGTGATCCGGTTGAGGGCCCGGTCGGTGGCCCGGAGCGACGCCTCGAGGTCGGCGGGGGAGCGTTGCGCCAGGGCGGCGAACTCGCGGGTGTCCCAACCGGAGCAGAAGGTGGGGCCGGCCATCGTCAGGTGGATGGCGTTGACCGCCGGGTCGGCGGCGCTGCGTTCCAGGGCGTCGACCAGGTCGTTCAGCGCCGACTCGGTGAAGCAGTTGTGCCGGCTGGAGTGGTCGAACCGCACCGTGCCCAGCGGCCCGTGGGTCGCGCTGTGAATCTCGTGTTGGCTCATGGCATCGCAGCATACAGACTGGTCGGTATGAAATGGAAGGTGTGATGGGAGTCTCGTGAATGTGTTGACTTGATACCGGCTGGTCGGTACTTTATCTACCAAGTCTTGGCAGCTCTGAAGCCACTCGCGTCACAGGTGCGGTCCGTGATGAGGGCCGCGTCCAGCAGGAAAGATGAGGGACCAATGAAGAACCGCAACAAGGCAATCCGCCGGGGGTTGGCCGCCGTCGCCGCAGCCAGCCTCCTGGTCGCTGGCCTGAGCGCATGTGGCAGTGACGAGAGCTCGGGTGCGGCGTCGTCGGACACCCTCCGAGTCGTCCTGCCTGCGCAACCCGCCACCCTGGACCCGATCGTGGGTGCCCGCTCGGCCCAGGTCGTGTGGGCCACTGTCATCGAGCCGCTGGTAGCGACCGGTGAGGACCTCGAGCCGACCGACACCGGTCTGATCACCGCCTGGGAGCGGACCGACGACCTCACCTGGACCTTCACCCTGCGCGAGGGCGTGAGCTTCAGCAACGGCGAGCCCGCCGATGCTGCAGCTGCGGTGAACACCCTGGAGCTGGTCCGCGACCTCGACACTTCGATCCTGAAGTCCTTCTGGGGCAACGCCGCCTCGTTCGAGGCGCCGGACGCGACCACCCTGGTGATCAAGACCAAGGCCCCGCAGTACGACGTCGTCAACCAGCTCGGCACCGTCTACCTGGTGCCGCCGAAGTACTACAAGGAGAAGGGCACCGAGGGGTTCGCCTCCGCGCCGATCGGCACCGGTCCCTATCTCTTCGACGCCATGCGCGCCGGTCGCGACATCTCGGTGAAGCGCAACCCCGACTACTGGGGCGACGCCGCCGCGACCGAGAAGCTGACCTTCAGCTGGTCGCCGGAGGCCTCCCAGCGCCTCGCCCTGCTGCGCAGCAAGAGCGTCGACGTCGCGTTCGACCTCCCGCCGACCCAGCAGGACGAGGCGGAGAAGGCCGGCCTCGACGTGGTCGCCACCGAGTCGGCGATGAAGATCGTCGCCTTCCTGCAGACGGACAAGGCTCCGTTCAACAACCCCGACGTCGCCAAGGCCGCCGCGCTCGCCGTCGATCGGGACAAGATCGTCGAGGGCATCTTCAACGGCAAGGCGGTCGCGGACGGCGGACTGCTCAACGTGAAGCCCGGCACCCAGCCCGACGCCGTCGTCGAGCAGGACCTCGCCGAGGCGAAGAAGCTGCTCGGTGGCAAGACCGTCGAGGTGCCGATCGCCTACCCCGCGGGCCAGTACACGAACATCGAAGAGGTCGCGCAGGCCGTGGGCGGCATGCTCGAAGAGGCCGGCTTCAAGGTCAAGTACAACGCCATGGACTACGGCAGCCTGGTCACCCAGATCGGTGGCGGCGAGCTCGACGGCATCTACATCTTCGCCGGCGTTCCGAACGTCGCGGTGCCGTCCTTCTTCGTCAACGGCTTCATGCGTTCGGCGTCGATCACCAAGAACTGCGGGAGCCCGGAGACCGACGCGATGGCCGATGAGGCTGTCTCCCAGGCCGACGCCGCCGCGGCCGACAAGATCTACAGCGAGCTCAACAAGATCGGGGTGGTGGAGAAGAACTGCTACATCCCGCTCTACCGCCAGATCTACGGCTACGCCGTGGCTGACGGCGTCAAGGACGTCGCGTACAGCCCGCTCAACGCCGTCGACTTCACCGATGTGACCGTCGGCTGACATGTCCGAGTCAACTGTGCTCGCTGTCCACGACCTGGTCGTGGAGCATCGCCGGGAGAAGTCCCGGGAGACCTTCCGTGCAGTCGGAGGGGTCTCGTTGGAGATGGCTGCCGGTGACACCGTCGGCGTCGTCGGAGAGTCAGGCTCAGGCAAGACCACGTTGGCCATGGCGGCGACGGGTCTCGGCCCGCGCACGAGTGGCCGGATCGACCTGCTCGGGCACGATCTCGACGGGCTGAGCCGGCGCGAGTTGCGCCGGCTCCGCCCGGAGGTCCAGGTCGTCTTCCAGGACCCGCACGGCTCCTTGGACCCTCGGCAGTCGGTGCGCTCCGGCTTCTCCGAACTGCGTCGGCTCCAACCCGAACGCACCGCCTGGGTGGACGACGTGGAGCTGTTGGCACAGGTCCGGCTAGGGCCCGAGGTGCTCGGCCGGTACCCGCACCAGCTCAGCGGTGGACAGGCCCAGCGGGTCTGTATCGCCCGCGCCCTGTTGATGAGGCCGCGGCTGATCGTCGCCGATGAACCGACCTCGGGGCTCGACGTCTCGGTCCAGGCCGACGTGCTCGACCTGCTCGACGAGTCGTTGCAGGCCAGCGGCGCCTCGCTCTTCTTCATCAGTCACGACCTGGCCGTGGTGCGCAACGTGTGCTCCCGGGTCGTGGTCATGCTGCACGGCGAGGTCGTCGAGACCGGACCGACCGAGCAGGTGTTGGACGACCCGCAACACGAGTACACCCGCAAGCTCCTGGCCGCGATGCCGGGATCACGGTGGAGGGCAAGCCGATGACACGACGCATTCTCACCCGCATCGGGGCAGTGCTGGTCACGCTCTGGATCGCCGTCTCGATGGCGTTCGCGCTGGGCCGGCTCTCCGGAGACCCGACCTCGACCATTCTCGGCCCGATGGCGAGCAGCGAGCAGCGCGACGCGTTGCGTGCCGAACTCGGCCTCGACCGGCCGCTGTTGACCCAATACTTCGACTACCTCGGGGGAGTGGTCAGCGGCGACCTCGGCAACTCGTTGCAGTTCTACCAGCCGAACCTGCAGATGATCATGGATCGAGTGCCGTTCACCTTGCAGCTGGTCGGCGGCGGGATGTTGATCGCGGTGCTGATCGGCGTGCCGCTCGGTGTGCTGGCTGCCGCCCGTGAAGGCAGCTGGTGGGACCGTGGCGCATCCGCCCTCGCCCTGCTGGGGCAGTCGATCCCGGTCTTCTGGCTCGGGATGATGCTGGTCCTGCTCTTCGCGGTGAAGTGGGGCATGTTGCCCGCCGGCCAGTCCGGGAGCCTGAAGCACTTGATCCTTCCCGCCTTCACCATGGCGCTGTATCCGATGGCGCACGTGGCTCGGCTGACCCGGGCGACGATGAGCGAGGTGCTCAGCGAGCCCTACATCGACGCGGCCCGAGCCCGTGGCCTCTCCACCACGGCGGTGGTCTGGCGGCACGGCTTCAAGAACGCCTCACTGCCGGTACTGACCGTGGTGGTGCTCCAGGCCGGGACCCTGCTCTCCGGGGCCGTCGCGGTCGAGTACGTCTACGCCTGGCCCGGGCTCGGGCAGCTTGCCCTGCAGGCGATCCAGTTCCGCGACTTCCCGTTGGTCCAGGCCATCGTGGTCTTCGGTGCGATCGCCTTCGTCCTGCTCAACCAACTCGTGGACCTGATCCACGTCGCGATCGACCCGAGGGTGAGGTGAACCATGACTGACGTCATCGCCACCGTGCCGGCGGACTCCGCCGCCGCTACCGTGACCGGTCCGCCCCGCAAACGTCGGCGGACCAACCGGACCTCCGTCTTCTGGCTGTCGCTGCCGTTGGTGCTGCTGGCACTCGCCGTGATCATCCTGCCGATGACCGGCTGGCTGCACGACCCGAACAAACAGGACCTCGGCAACACGCTGGCCCCGCCGGCCTTCCTGGACGGCGGCAGCTGGTCCCACCCGCTGGGTACCGGGCGTCTCGGCCAGGACATCTTGGCCCAGTTGGTCGCCGGTGGACGGCTCACCCTGTTCATCGGGTTCGTCGGCGCGCTGGTCGCGATCGGCCCCGGCACCCTGATCGGGGTCACCGCCGGATACTGCCGCGGTTGGGTCGACGTGGTGATCTCGCGCCTCATCGATGCCCAGCTGGCGCTGCCGTTCATCCTGATCGCGCTCGCTGTGATCGCGAACCGGGGCAGCTCGCTGCCGGTGCTCTTCCTGGTGCTGGCGTTGACCGGCTGGGCACCCTGCGCACGCGTCACCCGTTCGGTGGCGATGTCGTTGCGCGAACGTCAGTTCGTGATGGGCCTGCGGGCCGCGGGGGCCTCGGAGATGAGGATCGTCTTCCGCCACGTCGTGCCGAACCTGATGGGCACCGTCGTCGCCCTCGGCAGCCTCCAGGTCGGGACCGCCATCCTGGTGGAGAGCGCGCTGAGCTTCCTGGGCATGGGCATCCTTCCGCCGGACATCAGCTGGGGCGCGATGCTCTCCTCGGGACAGGACGTGTTGTCGAACGCTTGGTGGGTCGCCGCCTTCCCCGGTCTGGCGATCACCGCGGTGGTGCTGATGGTCAACCTGCTCGGGGATGCCCTGCTCACCCACAACGACCCGAGGAAGAGGCGCCGATGAGCTCCGAGAACCGCTCGCTGCTGGAGATCGAGGACCTCACCATCCGGGCCTCGCTACGGCTCGGTGAGATCACCCTGCTCAACAACGTCAGCCTGACTCTCGCACCGGGTGAGGTGATCGGCCTCGTCGGTGAGTCCGGGAGTGGCAAGACCACCCTCGCCCGCGCCGTCCTGGGCCTGTTGGAGAAGAACGTCTGGGTCGCCGACGGCTCGATCGCCGTCTGCGGTGAGACGGTCTCCACCCCGACGCTGAATCGCACCGCGGGCATCCGCGGCCAGCAGGTCGGGATGGTCTTCCAGGACGCCTCGCGTTCGCTCAACCCGCTCATCCGGGTACGGCGTCAGCTGGCGGAGGTGCTGGTCCGGCACGTACCGGGCATCACCAAGGACCAGATCAAGGAGCGCTCGGCCCGGGTGCTCGAGCGGATGCGGATCGCCGATCCGGACCGGGTGCTCGACAGCTACCCGCACCAGCTCTCCGGAGGGCTGCGGCAGCGGGTCGCGATCGCTCTCGCGGTGGTCACCGAGCCCGCGGTGATCGTCGCCGACGAGTGCACGACCGCTCTCGACGTCACCACCCAGGCCGAGGTCGTCGTCCTGCTGCGCGGGCTGGCCGCCGACCTCGGGGTCGGCTTGCTGTTCGTCACCCACGACCTGATGTTGGCCAGTGATCTGTGCGACCGGATCGCGGTCATGTACCGCGGCGAGATCGTCGAATTCGGCGACGTCGAACACGTCCTCAAGAACCCGTCCGTCGACTACACGCAACGCCTGTTGGCTGCGGTTCCCCGTTGGAATGAAGGAGTCCCCACGCGTCATGCCTGACCGTCCTGGCATCACCCGATATGCCGCCTATCTGCCGATCCACTACCTCGACGACACCCGCCTCGGTGCCCAGGCTCCTGGCGGCCCGGGCCGCCGCGCACGGTCGGTCGCCAACCACGACGAGGACGCCCTGACCATGGCGGTCGAGGTCGGTACCCGGCTCGGCAGCAGTGTCGACGCCGCGCGGAGCCTGCTGCTGGCGACCACGTCGGCGCCCTATGTCGGACGCACCGCGGCGACCCTCGTGCACGAGGCGCTCGGCGCGGCGCCGTCGCAGCGCGCTGTGGACCTGGCCGGCCACCGTTCCGGCTTCGCGGCCCTGGACCTCGCGGTCGAGAACGGTGCGCTGGCGATCGCCGCCGACACTCGGACCACCCGGGTCGGTGCGTCGGACGAGCTCGGTCAGGGCGACGCTGCCGTGGCCTTCCTCGGTGGTGCGCCGCTCGCGGCCACCGTCGACGGGTCGGGTTCGGCGACCGTCGAACTGCTGGACCGGTGGCGGCTTCCCGGAGAGGTGCACGAACGGACCTGGGATGAGCGGTTCACCGCCGAGGTCCTGGTCGACGCCGCACGTACCGCCGTAGCCGCTGCACTCGCCGAAGCAGGCGTCTCCGCGCCGACCACCGTCGTGGTCAGCTCGACGAACCCGCGGGCCGCGGCGACCCTGCGCAAGATGCTCGGCTCCGACGGCGCCGACGCCCGGCTCGAGAGCGCCACCGGCTTCACCGGTACCGCGCACCCCGGCCTGCTCCTCGCCGACGCCCTGGACCGAGCCAACCCCGGCGACACCGTGCTCCTGGTCTCGGCCGCCGACGGCGCCGACGCCTGGCTGCTCACCGTCGGCGACCAGGTCCGGGCCGCCCGCTCGGGCCCGAGCGTGGCCGCGCAACTCGCCCGGCGTTCGGCCGTCGGTTACGGCGACTACCTGCGCTGGCGCGGGCTGCTCGACGTCCAGGGGCCGGCCCGGCCCGCCTCCGCTGCCCCCGCCTCGCCGCCCATGCATCGGCGGCGCGGCTGGAAGTACCGGCTCGAGGCGGTGCGCTGCGTCGACTGCGCGACCGTCACCACGCCGCCGAGCAAGGCCTGCTCGGGCTGCGGGTCGATCACGCCCGGCAAGCCCGAACTCCTCCACGACGCAGAGGTCCGCGTGGTCAGCGTGACCCAGGACCTGCTCACCACCATGCCGGTGCCCGCGGTCGCCGTCGTCATCGCCGATGTCGACGGTGGTGGACGCCTGACCGGCTACGCCACCGACGTGGACGCCGATGACGTCGCGGTGGGTGGCCGGATGCGGCCCACCTTCCGGCGGATGTGGACCACCGAGGGCATTCACAACTACTTCTGGAAGCTGCGACCCGCGGAGGGTGACGATGTCGACTAACCGGATGATTCACGATGTGGCGATCGTCGGAATGGGCTGCACGCCGTTCCGCGACCACTGGGACAGCTCTGCCGACGACCTTCTCGTCGACGCGGTGCACGAGGCGGTAGGCACGGTCGCCGGGCTCGAACTCGGCCAGATCGACGCCTTCTGGGTCGGCACCCAGGGCTCGGGGATGAGCGGCCAGACCCTGGCCAAGCCGCTGCGCCTCAAGAACAAGCCGGTGACCCGGGTGGAGAACTACTGCGCCACGGGATCGGAGGCGTTCCGCAACGCCGCCTTCGCGGTCGCGTCGGGGGCCTACGACATCGTGATGGCGACGGGCGTGGAGAAGCTCAAGGACTCCTCCTTCTCCGGCCTCACCGCCACCTGGCCGCCGGCTGACGGCAGCGACGTCGACTGGACGGCGCCCGGTGGGTTCTCGTTGCTGGCGCCGGCCTACCAGTCCGCCCACGGCGTCGACGACGCCACGCTGCGCGAGACGTTGACGGCGATCGCGGTGAAGAACCACGCCCACGGTGCCCTCAACGAGCGGGCGCAGTTCCGCAAGGCGGTCGACGCCAGTGCTGTCGAGCGTTCGCCGCGGATCGCCGGACCGCTCCGGGTGATGGACTGCTCTGGCGTCTCGGACGGCGCCGCAGCGGCGATCCTGGTTCGGGCCGAGGACGCGCACCTCTACACCGATCATCCGATCTACCTGCGGGGGATGGGCTTCGTCGCCGGAGCCGGCGAGGGGCTGGCGACCGACGGCTACGACTTCACCTCGTTCCCCGAGGTGGTCGAAGCCGCCCGGGTCGCCTACGAGCAGGCCGGCGTCACCGACCCGGCAACGCAGATCTCCTTGGCCGAGGTGCACGACTGCTTCACACCGACCGAGCTGGTGCTGATGGAGGACCTCGGGTTCTCCGAGCGCGGTCAGGGCTGGAAGGACGTCCTCGCCGGACGCTACGCGCTGAGTGGCGACCTCCCGGTGAACACCGACGGTGGCCTGAAGTCCTTCGGCCACCCGATCGGCGCCACCGGACTGCGGATGATGTACGAATGCTGGCTCCAGTTGCGTGGGGAGGCCGGCGAGCGTCAGGTCGCCGATGCGAGACTGGCTCTCGCCCAGAACCTGGGCGGTCAGCCCGGGTCCTGCGTCGCGTTCGTGGCGGTTCTCGGCAACGAGCAGGGAGAGCCGCGATGAGCACCATCGACTTCGCCGGACGCGCCGTCATCGTGACCGGCGCGGGCAACGGGATCGGCCGCGCACACGCGATGTTGCTGGCCGAGCGCGGAGCCCGGGTCGTCGTCAACGACATCGGCGGCGCCGTCGACGGCACCGGCGCCGGTACGGCCGCGCAGAAGGTGGTCGACGAGATCGTCGCCGCCGGCGGGACCGCCGTCGCCTCCACCCACTCGGTCGCTGACGCTGCCGGAGGTCAGGGCCTCGTCGACGTCGCGCTGACCGAGTTCGGACGGATCGACGCGGTGATCCACAACGCCGGGATCCTGCGTGACCGATCCTTCGCCAAGATCACCGACGACGACATCGACCCGGTGCTCGACGTACACCTCCGCGGTGCGTTCCACGTGCTGCGGCCGGCCTGGCCGCACTTCCTCGAACAGAAGTACGGACGGATCCTGCTGACCACCTCGGCGTCGGGGCTGCTCGGCAACTACGGGCAGGCCAGCTATGCCGCGGGCAAGGCCGGACTGCTGGGACTGATGAACGTCCTTGCGGTCGAGGGAGCGCGCCACGGGATCACCGTCAACGCGCTCTCCCCGACGGCGGCCACCCGGATGACCGAAGGCCTCCTGGGCGACCTCACCGAGCACTTCGACCCGCGCCATGTCGCGGCCGTCGCGACCTATCTGGTGAGCGAGCAGTGCGCGCTGACCCACCACGTCATCTCCGCCAGCGGCGGACGCGTGGCCCGGCTCTTCGTCGGCTCCACCCAGGGCTGGTACGGCGGTCCGGAACCGGTACAGCCCGAGGACGTGCACGAGGCGCTGGAGGAGATCTGCAGCCTGGACGGGTTCATCGTGCCGGACGACGGCAACGACGAGGTCGCCCTGATTCGTAAGGCGCTGCTGGGCGGATGACCGCCCGCGCCCGGACAACTGAGAAGACCTGAGAGGGAACAGATGCCAGTCAGCGAAGTCCACCACGTGGCGATCACCGTGGCCGACCTGGAGCGATCCGCCTCGTTCTACGAGCACGCTCTCGGCTACCGGCGCACCCTGCGCACCGACGTCGGTGGCCCCGGGATCGAGACCTCACTGGGCCTGCCTGCCGCGACGACCGGCAAGGTGCAGTATCTACAGGGGCCGAGCAAGGTGGGTCAGCTCGAGCTGATCGAGTGGAACGGCACGGCCACCCGGACCCCCTCCGCCGGGCACCTGGAACTGGGCACCTTCCTGCTCAGCTTCGAGGTACCCCGCGAGGAGCTGCGCGAGGTGTACGACAAGGTCGTCGAGCACGGCGGCGAACCGCTCACCGAACCGAACCGCGTGCTGCTGGAGAACTACGGGTACATCGAGGCGTTCGCCTGCCGCGACCCCGACGGCAACCTGCTGGAGTTCGTCTCGCTCCCCACCCGGGAGGAGATCCTCGCTCTCCGCGCCCAGCACCCCGTAACGGAGCAGTGATGGTCGCCAACTTCACCGAGGTACTGCGGCGCCAGGCGAACCGCCGGGGCGATGCGGAGGCGCTGATCGACGGTAGCCAACGGTGGACCTACGCCGCGTTGGACGCCGAGGTCGACCGCTATGCGGCTGCCCTCCTGGCGGGTGGCGTCACGCCGAGCGACCTGGTCGGCGTGCTCGGACGCAACCACGCCCGCTACCTGATCGAACTGTTGGCGATCGCCAGGATCGGGGCGGTCTCGGTGCCGCTGAACTGGCGCCTGCACGCCACCGAGCAGAGCTGGATCCTCAGCCAGGCAGGGATCGGCGTGCTGCTCTTCGACGACGACTTCGCCGACGACGCGGCGGTGCTGCATGCGGAGGCGGGTCTCCGGATCAGCATCGCGAACGGCAAGCGGGCCCTCGGCGGGGGAGCGCGGATCGACGACCTCCTCGCCGAGCTTCCGGATCGCGTCCGGGTCCCGGACGCGACGAAGAGCCCGGAGGATCTGCACCGGTTGCTCTACACCTCCGGCACCACCTCGCGGCCCAAGGGTGTGATGCACAGCTACGGCAACATCGCCGCGAACCACCTGGGCCAGATGCTGGAGCTCGAACTCACCCCGGCCGACAGGATCCTGATCTCCGCGCCGCTCTTCCACGTCAGTGGGCTGGAGGCGCCTGGACTCGCCACGCTGGTCGCCGGCGGCACCATCGTGCTGTGCGAGACCTTCAAGCCCGACGAGATCGCCGAGGTCGTCAGCCGGGAGCAGATCACCGGTCTGGTCCTCGCCGCCCAGATCCTCTTCGGGATCATGGAGCTCGACCGGATGGACGACCTGGCCAGCATCCGCTACCTGCTCTTCGCGGGCGTTGCCCCGGCCGTCCGGCGCCGGGTCAAGGAACTGTTGCCGAGGGTCCGCCTGGTCGACACCTACGGAATGACCGAGCTGACCAACGGCTGCTGCTACATGGACGCCGCCCACGAGCAGGAGAAGGTCGGCTCGCTCGGCGTCCCGCTACCGCTGATGCAGTTGCGGATCGTGGACGGCGACTTCAACGAGGTGGAGCCCGGCGTGCAGGGCGAGATCATCGTTCGTGGTGCGAAGGTCTCGCCCGGCTACTGGCGCGACGAGGCGACCACCGCCGCCTCGCGGCGGGACGGTTGGTTCTTGACCGGCGACGTCGGGTACCTCGACGACGACGGCTACCTCTGGTTCGTCGACCGGCGGACCGACCTGATCAAGTCCGGTGGCGAGAACGTCGCCACCGCGGAGGTGGAGCGGGTGCTCGCTGCGCTCGACGGCGTCGCGGAGGTGGCCGTGATCGGCGTCCCGGACCCGCGCTGGGACGAGGTTCCCAAGGCGTTCGTGACCTTGGCTGCCGAGGCCGACCTCGACGCACAGGCGATCCGCCAACACTGCTTGGCGAATCTCGCCAAGTTCAAGGTGCCGCGCGACATCGAGATCGTCGACTCCTTGCCCCGCAACGACTCCGGCAAGGTGCTGAAGCGAGTACTACGGGAGAACGAGGCGGAGAAGGCGCGATGAGTACCGCAAATCTGAGCCGGCTGGTCACCAGCAACGCTCAACGCTTCGGCGACGCGGAGGCCCTGGTCTTCGAGGATCGTCGGTGGAGCCACCGTGACCTCGACCGTGACGTGCATGCGATGGCGGCCGGCCTGCGCAGCCACGGGATCGGGCCGGGGTCGCGGGTGGCGGTCGTTGCCAACAACGTTCCGGAGTTCCTGATCCTCGCCCTGGGCCTGGCCCGTTCGGGCGGCGTCCTGGTGCCGCTGAACTACCGGCTCACCGCCGGAGAGCTGCACCAGCTCCTCCGGCACGCGGGCGTCGACGCCGTCGCGTCGGTTCCTGAGTTCGCCGAGCTCACCGCAGCCGCCGTCGAGATGGTGGATGGCGACGTCGCGCTGCTTGCGCTGGAGGAGATTCCCGGCTGGATCAGCGTGCCTGCGCTGCTCGCCGAGCACCGCGGCGAGCTGGTCGCCGATGCCGCGGTCGGCCCGGACGACCTGCAACGGATCGTCTACACCTCGGGAACGACCTCGTTGCCGAAGGGCGTGCGGCTCAGCCACGGCAACGTCAACGCCAACATTCAGGCGCACGTGATCGAACTGGGCCTGACCAACAGTGAGCGGCTGCTGAACTTCGCCCCGCTGTACCACGTAGGCGGAACCGATATCCCCGGTTACGCGGTCTGGGCCGCGGGTGGCTGCATGGTGCTGCAGCGCCGCTTCGACCCGGTGGCGGTGCTGCGCGCGGTGGAGGCGGAGCGGATCACCGGGATGGTGGTCGCCGCGACGATGCTCGACATGATCCGACGTGATCTGCCCGAGCCTGCGCCGGACCTCACCAGCGTCCGCTGGATCATCTACTCCCAGGTGACCCGACCGCTCTTCGAGGTGGCGCGCGATCTCTTCCCCGGGGCTCGGCTCACCGAGGGCTATGGGCTCACCGAGACCTGCAGCGCGTTGACCTACCTCGACCGCGAGCACATGGAGTCCAAGCAGGGGTCGGTCGGTCTTCCGGTCACCGGCGTCGACGTCCGGGTGGTCGACGAGGAGGGACGCGACGTCCCGCCCGGCGCGGACGGCGAGGTGGTCGCCCGCGGACCGAAGATCTCGGCCGGCTACCTCGACGACGCTGCGGCTACGGCCGCGGCGTTCCGCGACGGGTGGTTCCACACCGGAGACATCGGCTGCATCGACGACGACGGCTACCTCTTCATCCGCGACCGGCTCAAGGACATGATTCGTAGCGGCGGCGAGAACATCGCCAGCGCCGAGGTCGAGGGTGTCCTCGCCGAGCATCCCGATGTGCTCGCGGTCTCGGTGGTCGGTGCCCCGGACCCGGTCTGGGTGGAGGTTCCGGTGGCCTTCGTGGTCGGGCGCCCCGGCGTCGACGCAGGCTGTCTGATCGAGTTCGCCCGCACCCGGCTCGGCAGGTTCAAGGTGCCGAAGGCGATCTACCTGGTTGACGAGTTCCCGACCAACCCCTCCGGCAAGGTGCTCAAGCGCGAGCTCCGCGCACTGCAGCCGGCCCTGACCCCGCACTGGGAGTACACCGCTTCCAGCTAGCGGGTCCGGCATGCGAGGGCGCGGAAGCCCCAACCGAGCCCTCGCATGCCATTTCTGCGCTCTCGGAGGCGGCTTTACGGGCCGAAGCATCCGATCGGGATGACGTGAACGCCATCGTCGCGGATCCCACCCGCGCCGGTGCTGGTGATGACGCCGAGGCACGACGGTTCGCCATGCCGGGACGTGTCGACGTTGTCCCTGAAGCGCAGCAGGGCAGCTGCGGCCTCGTCCACGGCTTCTGGGTTCAGCTTGATCTCGAAGGCAGCCCACCCATCGGGCCCAGCGGTGACGACGGCGTCGGCCTCATTGCCATTCGAGTCGCGCCATGAGTCCACCCGCGCGCTTCTGAGCTGGGCGTAGATGCAACCGAGCTCGCGAGCGCATGTGCGGTAGCCAGGCCTCGGAGTTGTCCAGGAGATGAAGGCGGCCCAAAGCCTCGAGGTAGGCCGCGAGGGTCTCTTTGGCGATCGGTCCGCCTGCGCCCCCGACGTCCTTCGCGAGATCGACCGCTTTGGAAGCTTGCCCGACCGAGCGGCCGAGGGCCTGGAGCAGCCGTCGAAGGTTCTCCGGGGAGCGGCGAGACCCCAGGCTCGGGATGGCCACCCGCCGATCACGACCCGATTCGAGCAGACTCATGGGGCGCATCTGCATCACCGAGAAGCGTCCGGCGCCGGAGTGCCGAGAGGCGTCGTCGGCGGGCGTCGCTGAGCCAGTGAGGATGAAGAGTCCGTTCCTGCCCCGGTCATCGACCTGCCTACGCACCTTGTTCCAGATCGCAGGTTCGACCTGCCACTCGTCGAACAGGATCGGGGTCTCGTTGTCGAAGAGGCGCTCCGGAGCGAGTCTGACGAGGCTCTGGACCGTTTCGTCATCATCAACCCGGAAGACGGTCTTGGCGTGTTGCGTCGCGGTCGCGGTCTTGCCGCAGGCCTTGGGGCCTTCGATGAGAACTGCCCCTATGTAGTCGAGACGCCGCTCAAGATCGCGGTCCGCGAGCCGAGGTCGATAGTTCCGCATGCTGGGAATCGACCTTTTGCATAGCGACGGGTCTACCTTCTGCATACTCAACAGTCTTCGTTCTGCATCGAGGTTCGTCGTGCCGGGGTACAGGAGTCAGTCGCTGCGCAGGCGCTCCATCGAGGTGGCGCCGGCGACGGCGTCCTGACCGGCCAGGTGTTCGGTCTGTACCTGCCACTCCAGATCCCAGGCAGGGTCCGCGTCGCGTGGTGTCCGGGCCAGGCGGAGCATCCGGGCCATCGCGGTCGGGTCGGCGGCGGCCAGACTCTGGGCGAGGGTGAGCGCGCGGGCCTGGAGTGCGTCGTCGTCGACGACCTCGGTGACCAGGCCGATGCTCGCCGCCTGCTGGGCGTCCAGCGCCTCGGCGGTGAGCAGCAGGCGACGCGACCAGGCCTGGCCGACGGCGGTGGGCAGCATCGCGCTGGAGCCCCAGCCGGGGACCTGGCCCACCCGCAGGTGGCGATCCCCGAGGGTGGCGCTGCGGCCGGCGATCGCCAGATCACAGGCCAGCATCAGCTCCAGTCCGCCGCCATAGGCGGCGCCGTTGACCGCGGCGATGGTGGGCACCGGCGCCGTGCTGATCGCTCGGACCAGGTCGCGGCCCCGGCCCAGGAAGTTCCGGAGGGCGGGCGGATCGTCCAGCAGCGCGGTGCCCTCGGCGAGATCGGCTCCGGCACAGAAGGAGCGCCCGGTTCCGGTCAGTACCAGTGTCCGGACCTCGGGCTCGTGGGCTGCCGCCAGCCACTCCTCGAGGATCGCCATCACCTGGCTGCTGCAGGCGTTCCCGGAATCGGGGCGGGCGATCCGCGCGTGCAGGACGGCGCCATGTCGGGTGATCTCGACGCTCATCCCAGCGCCACACAGAGCTTGCCGAACGCGTCTCCTTCGACCATCCGACGAACCTGCTCGTCGAGTCTCTCGAGCGGCAGGGTGCTGTCGACCTCGGGACGCAGCCGGTAGCGGTCGACCAGACCGACCAGGGCGGTGAACTCCTCGAAGGTGCCCATCGTCGAGCCGTGCACGGTGATCTCCCGTGCGAAGAGACGGGCCAGGTTGAGCGGAGCGACGAACCCGGTGGCGGAGCCGCAGGTGACCACCCGTCCACCCACGGCGGTAGCCGCGATCGAGTGTTCGAAGGTGGCCGGACCGACCGCGTCGATGACCACATCGGCCAGCGCAGGAAGGCGCTCTCCGGTAGCCACCACGTGGTCGGCGCCCAGGGCGAGAGCACGCTCTCGCTTCTCGGCGGAGCGCGAGGTGACCATCACGGTCGCGCCGACCGCCCGGCCCAGGGCAAGCGCCGCGGTGGCGACCCCGCCACCCGCGCCCTGGACCAAGAGGGTCGAGCCGGCGTCCAGCCGGCCCTGGGTGAAGAGCATCCGGTAGGCGGTCAGCCAGGAGGTCGGCAGCGCGGCGGCCTCGGCCCAACTCAGGTGCGCGGGTTTCGTGACCAGATGCTCGCTGCGGACCACCGCCTCCTCGGCCAGGAGCCCGGCTCCGAGATCGCTGAGGAGCGTGCCGAGCGGGGTCACGTGCTCGGGCCCCGCGCCGAGAGCGACGGGATAGACGATCACTTCGCGACCGTCGTCGGTCAGCCCGGCTCCGTCGCTACCGAGCACCCGCGGGCCGGACGACGGCGAAGGGGCCAGGCCTCGCAGCATCCAGACGTCGTGCATGTTGAGGGCGGAGGCGCGCAGTGCGACCCGGGTATGGCCGGGCCGGTCCGCCGGCGTCGGGCAGGGGCCGACGGCGAGGGCGCGGTCCGGGTGATCGGGGTCGGGGGCGGCGACCTGGGCGGCGAGCATCTGTCGGTTCTCCACGGGAGTCCTCTCGGTTCAGGGCAGGGGCTGGAGCAGAGCGTGGGTATGGACCAGGGCGAAGCGGCGGGTGCTGATGCCCATCTCGTGCCACGGCTTGGCCCAACTCAGCTGGGGCGCGACGCCCCAGGCGTCCAGATGGGTGGTGGCGAGGGCGCGGGCACGCGCCTGCTCGGCGGTATGCAGGGCGGCGAGTTCGTGACACCGCTCTTCGACGTCGAGGAACGGGTACTGGTGGGCGGGGCAGGCGACGGTGGCGCCGAGCCCGCCGATGGTGGCGAAGCTGCCGAGGAGGTCGCCGACGGGGTCGTCGTGGCGGAGCGGGGCCAGCGCCAGTTGGGTGCTGCCCTCGGGCATCAGGGTATCGCCGGTGAAGACGAAGCCGGCCGGGTGCTGGTAGACCGTGTGGCCGTAGGTGTGTCCCGGCGCGTGGATCGCTCGCAGGGTCACGTCGCCGAAGGTGAGTTCGGTGATCGCGTCCACCAGGATCCGGTCGGCCGTCATCGATTCGCGGTGCACGGCCACCTTCGTGGCGGCCTCGAACATCTCGGCGCCGGTCTCGTCGGGAACTCCGGTCTGGCCCAACACGGTCCGTAGTTGGTCGAGGAAGCCGCCTCGTTCCTGCCGTTGCCAACCGAAGTCGTCGCGCCGGTGGATGGTCAGCGTGGCGCCGGATGCTTCCCGGATCTGTTCGGCGAGGCCGAGGTGGTCGGGGTGGTTGTGGGTCAACAGGACCGCGACGACGTCGGTGATCCGGTGGCCGATCGCGGCCAGGGAGCTGGTCAAGCTGCTCCAGCAGGTGGGGTGTTCGTAAGCGGCATCGATCAGCACCAGGCCCGCGCTGGTGCGCAGCGCGTAGACCGTGATGGAGCGCAGCGGGCTGCCGGCCAGGGGCACCCCGATCGCGTAGATACCGTCGCCGAGTGCGGTGGGCGGGGCGACTTGCTTGGCCCGGTGCAGTTCTGCGAGTTTGTGGTCAAAGGGTGTGGACATCGGTGGTGGTCCCCTCTATTGTTGAACGAGAACATACCGAATGGTCGGAACTAACTTCAAGGGGTGAGCATGGCGCAGGAGGAGCGGATCGGCTTCCGGCAGTGGGCTGCGGCAGAACCCGATCTGACCGCGATCATCGACGCGGCGGACAACGCGGTCAGCTATCGCGAGCTCTTCGCCGAGGTGAACCGGATCAGTCACGGGTTCACCGAGCTCCACGGGCTGGAGGAGGGTGACACCGTCGCCTGCGTGATGGAGAACTCGATCGGGATGATCGCGCTCTATCTTGCTGCCATGCAGAGCGGCCTCTACCTGGTCACCGTCAACTACCACCTGACCCGGCACGAGATCGACTACATCCTGGCCGACTCCGGTGCCAAGCTCGCCGTCTGCTCGCCGCGAGCCGAGGAGGCGGTCGTCGCCGCCGGCGAGATCCCCGTCGTCGTCGACGGGACTCCGGCCCACGGTGCACTGGCCTGGTCCGCCCTGACCGAGGGCATGCCCTCAGCGTCGCCCGAGCGGGTGCCGGCGGGCTCGCTGATGATGTACACCTCGGGCACCACCGGCCGACCGAAGGGCGTGCGTCGTCCGCTCAGCGGGGCCACCGCGGACGAGGGTGCGCGCACCTACCTCTGGCTCTTCTCCGAGTTCGGAATGGCGCGCTCCGCCTTCTCTGCCTGGTTGGTCGCCGCACCCCTCTACCACTCGGCGAACATCACGCCCGCGATCGGCGCCCTCAATGCTGGTGGCACGCTGGTGTTGATGCGGGGCTGGACGCCGGAGGGGTTCTTGGAGCGGGTGGAGCGTCAGCGGATCTCCGGTACCAGCATGGTGCCCACGCACTTCCACCGGCTGCTGCAGCTCCCCGACCAGGTGCGGGCTGCGGCGAAGATCGACTCGCTCGAGTACGTGATCCACGGCGCCGCGCCCTGTCCGGTCGACGTCAAGCAGCAGATCATGGACTGGTTCGGCCCGGTGGTCTACGAGTACTACGGTTCGACCGAGGTCGGCACCACCATCGCCCGGCCGCAGGAATGGCTGGCCCACCCCGGCACGGTCGGTCGGGTCGCCTCCATCTCGACGCTGAAGATCCTGGACGCCGACGGCAACGAGGTGCCCACCGGCGAGACCGGGATCGTCTACATGCGCCAGGGAGAGGACAAGGTCGGCTACCACAACGACGCGGCGAAGACCGAGGGGTCGCGCCGCGGGGGACTGCTCACCGTCTGGGACGTCGGCCACGTCGACGCCGACGGGTTCCTCTACATCACCGGCCGGATGAGCGAGATGATCCTGGTCGGCGGGGTGAACGTCTACCCCGCCGAGATCGAGGGAGTGCTGTTGTCGCACCCCTGGGTGAGTGACGCCGGCGTGGTTGCGCGTCAGCACCCCGACCTCGGCGAGGTCCCGGTCGCCCACCTGTCGTTGGCCGACGCCGCCCCCGACCGGGCGACGGTGCTGGCCGCCCTCGCCGACCACGTGGCCGAACGGCTGGCAGCGGCCAAGCATCCCCGCGACTACGTCGTCCACGAGACGTTGCCGCGCGACCCCAACGGAAAGCTCTACAAGGCGCGACTGCGCACTGCCCAGGAGGTGGGCTGAGATGGATTTCGAGGACTCCGCTGACGAACTGCGGTTCCGGGCCGAGGCGGCCGAATGGATCACCGCCGCGATGGCCGACATCCCGGACCAGGAACCGCTTCCGCAAGCCGAGCGCGAAGAGTGGTCACGGCTCTGGCAGGACCGGCTCTCCGCCGGCGGCTGGGTCGGCCTCTCCTGGCCGAAGGAGGTGGGCGGTCGTGGGATGGATGCGCTCGCGCAGGCGATCTTCAACGAGGAGTGCGCCAAGGCAGGCGCGCCGTACCCGCTGAACGGTGTCGGCATGATGCTGGCCGGCCCGACCATCCTGACCCACGGCGACGACGCCCAGAAGGCGCGCTACCTGCCGCCGATCCTGGCGGGCCAGGAGTATTGGTGTCAGGGGTTCAGTGAGCCCGGCTCGGGCTCCGACCTGGCCAGCCTGCGGACCTCGGCGAAGAAGGTCGACGGCGGCTGGATCGTCAACGGCTCGAAGATCTGGACCTCCAACGCGCACCACGCGACCAAGTGCATGCTCCTGGTGCGTACCGACGCCGAGGCCGGCAAGCACGCCGGGATCAGCTACCTGCTCGCCGACATGGACCAGTTCAAGGTCAGCTCGCTGGTCATGATCAACGGCGACACTGAGTTCAACGAGATGTTCATCGACGATGTCTTCGTGGCGGACGAGGACGTGCTCGGAGGCATCGGCAACGGTTGGCCGGTGGCCCTGACCACCCTCGCCTTCGAGCGCGGAAGCATGGCGCTGAACCTCTGGGTCTGGGCCCGCGAGGCGGTGGACCGGATCATCGAGATCGCCCTCGAGACCGGCGCGATCGACGACCCCGCGGTGGTCGATCAGATCGGTGCCCTGCACTGCGATGCGGAAGCCGTGCGGGTGGGGTCGATGCGGATGGTCGGCGAGACCCGCGCCGGAGCGGCGCCGGGGCCCGAGACGTCGGCGTTGAAGAGCCTGTGGGCCGGGGTGGTGCAGAACGCCAACCGGCTCGCCGTCCAGCTTGACGGCACCTCCGGGGTGCTGCTCGACACCGAGGGTGCCGCAGCGCGGATGCGCCGCTACCTCCGGGCGCGGGCGCACACCATCGAAGGTGGTTCCGAGGAAGTGCAGAAGTCGATCTTGGCGGAGCGGGTCCTGGACCTGCCTCGTTCGCGATAGGAGTCCACAGATGCGAGCAACGTTCACCCAGGACCAGTCCGACATCGCCAAGACGGTCGAGGCGATCGCGGCCACGGCGGCAGGGGAGACCCGTGCCTGCCTGAGTGCTCCGTGGCAGCCGCCGTCGATCGACGCGGTGCTCCTCACCGACTTCTCGGTGCTGGGCGTGCCGGAGCGGGCGGGAGGCGTCGGTTCCAGCCTGGTCGACCTGATGGTCGCCGTGGAGACGCTGGGTCGCGCGCTGGTGCCGACCTCATTCGCCGCGCACGCCACTGCCGTCCAGCTGATGGTGGACTCCGGTGCCGACCTCACCGCCGCTCTCGACGGCTCGGCTCGGTGGACCTATGCGGTCGACGAGCCCGGTCTCGCCGGCTGGCCGACCTCCGGCAGCCCGCGCAAGACCCTCGTGCCCTGCGTGGCCACCGCCGACGCGGTGGTTGCCGCCGACGGCAACGGGGTGCGGCTGGTGTTGCCGCAAGAGGTGCGCGCCCGGGCCTCCTTCGACGCGTCGAGGCCGATGTCGGACGTGCGCGTCCCGGCGGGGGAGTCGCTGCCGCTCGGGCGCGGACTGCAGCGCGCGACGCTGGTCGCAGCCGCCGAGATGTGTGGTGTCGCGCAGGGGGCGATCGCGCTGGCCGGCTCGTACGCCCGCACCCGGCAACAGTTCGGCCGGGTGATCGGCTCGTTCCAGGGTGTCGCGTTCCAGTTGGCCGAGGCGGTCGCTCAGGCCAAGGCGGCCTGGGATCTGACCGTCCATGCGGCCTGGGCGGTCGAGAACGGCAAGCCCGAGGCTGAGATGCAGGTGCATGCCGCGAAGGCGTCCGCCGGGCGGGCTGCGGTCTTCGCGGCCGAACGGTGCATCCAGGTGCACGGCGGAATGGGGATCACGATGGAAGCCGACCCGCACCTGTTCCTGCGCCGGGCGATGGTCCTCGACGCCGGCCTGGGCTCCGCTGCCTGGCATCGCCGCCGGGTGGGTGCGCTCCGGATCGCCGCTTACCGCTGAATCTGCACCACACCCTTTACCGGGGCTGCCCCGGGCCACTAACATACCGTCTGGTCGGAATAAAAGGAGACCTCTGTGAAGTTCGGAATCATGAATCTGTTCCCGGTCGCCGATGGCGCCTCGGACCACGCCGTCCTGCGGGACACCCTGGACGAGATCCAGTTGGCGGACGAGCTCGGGTTCGACTCGGTCTGGCTCGCCGAACATCACTTCTCCAAGTACGGCATCCTCGGCAGTCCGTTGAACTTCGGGATGGCGGTCGCGGAGCGGACCAAGAAGATCACCATCGGTACCGCCGTCCTGGTGATCCCGTTGCACGACCCGATGCGCCTCGCCGAAGACATCGCCGCACTCGACGTGCTGTCCCAGGGCCGCGTCACCATCGGCGTCGGCCGTGGCTACAACCCGCGTGAGTTCGAGGGCATGCGGGTGCCGCTGGCGGAGTCCAAGGGCCGCTACGCCGAGACTCTCGAGGTCGTCCGGCTCGCGCTCAGCCAGGAGGAGTTCAGCTTCCACGGCGAGTTCTTCCACTACGACAACGTGACCACCTACCCCCGCCCGTTCACCCCCGGCGGCCCACGGATCCTGCAGGGCACCGTCTCCCCGGAGAGCTTCAGCGAGCGCGGCGCGATCGGCGAAGCGATCATCACCTCGCCGAACTTCACCCCCCTGGGGATGATGAAGAAGAACTTCGACCTCTACCGTTCGGCGATGGAGAGCAACGGACATGACATCAGCGGCTACGACCTGCCGTTCATGCAGCAGGTCTGGTGCGGGGACGACAAGGCCGGGCTCACCCAGGCCGCAGAGGCCGCGCTCAACTACTACAAGTCGGTCGGCAAGGTGATCCCCGGCTCCGAGCAGGCGCTCGAGCAGGAGCGTGCCTACTACGAGGCGGTCGCCAAGAACATCGACCTGCTCACCCTGGAGCAGACCTTGACCCACGGCGGGAACTTCGGCTCGGCGCAGCAGGTCATCGAGACCATCGAGATGCTGCGCGAACAGCTCGGCATCAACCACTACATCGGCTGGCTGCGGATCCCGTCCTTGGACCGGACTGCCGCGCTGCGCTCGATGGAGAAGTTCGCCACCGAGGTGATCCCGCACTTCCGGGCCCAGGCCCAGCAGCGCGACGGTGCTCTGGACAAGGCGGTCGTCGGGTGAAGGTCAGCCTCTTCCTGAGTGCCCAGTTCGACACCGACGCTGACGTCAACCAGGGCATCGACGACGTTCTCGCCCAGGCGGTCGCGGCCGAGACCGGCGGCTTCGAGTCGGTCCTGCTGGGGCACCACTACCTCGCCCAGTCGGCGTTCCTGCAGCCGATCCCGCTGGCGGGCTACCTGGCCCGCGCAACCGAGACGGTGCGCCTCGGCTTCGGCGTCCTGGTGGCGCCGCTGCTCAACCCCGTCGCGCTGGCCGAAGAGCTCGCCACTCTCGACGTCCTGAGCCGAGGCCGGCTCACCGTCGGGATGGGGGCCGGATACCGCAAGCGCGAGACCGCCGCTTTCGGCGTCGAGTGGAGCGACCGGCTGGTCCGACTCCGGGAGTACGTGCCGATCCTGCGCAGCCTGTGGGCCGGGGAGAGCCTCGACCTGGCGGGAAGCTGGGGCACGGTGCCCAACGCCTCGTTGGCGCTGCGGCCGGCCCAGGCCGGGGGACCGCCGATCTGGATCGGCGCCTTCGCCGAACCCGCGATCCGTCGCGCCGCGCGGCTCGACTGCTCCTGGCTGATCGGCCCGAAGGGCGGCGAGGATGAGCTCGCCGCGAACCTCGCGCTCTACCGGGAGACCCTGGTCGAGCACGGGCACTCCCTCGATCGGGCCTACCCGATCAGCCGTGAGGCGTTCATCGCGGACACCCACGAGCAGGCCGTCGCCGGGATCCGCCCTCACCTCGAGCGTCAGTACGCCGGCTACAAGTCCTGGGACGACGCACAGCAGATCGACCTCGACCGCTACATCGAGGACGACTGCCTGGTCGGAACCGCCGAGGAGGTCGCCGCCAAGCTCCAACGTTGGGAGGAGAAGCTCGGCCTCACCGAGGTCGCGCTCCGGCTCCAGTTCGTCGGCGCCGGACAGGCCGAGGCGATGGACCAGATCACTCGCTTCGGCGCCGATGTCATCCCCCGTCTCGCAGCCAACGGAGGTCAGTCGTGAACCCCAATCTCGGCACGATCCTGGAGAAGCAGGCCACCGCACAGCCCACCGCCGACGGTCTGATCGGTGAGGACGGCCGGACGTTGAGCTTCGCCGAGGCCGACCTGCTCGCCGGCGGCATCGCGGTGGCACTGCGCGCCGCCGGTGTGGGAGCCGGCGACCGGATCGCGGCCTACGTGAAGAACGGCCCCGAGCTCGCCCTCCTGCTCTTCGGAGCCTGGAAGATCGGCGCCATCCCGGTCACGATCTCCAGCCTCTACAACGCCCATGAGCTCGCCGAGTCGGTCACGAAGACCGAACCGGTGCTGCTGTTGGTCGACGACGCCAAGCCGGAGGTGGTCGCCGCCGTCCGCGAAATGGTGCCGGTGCTCACCTTCACCGGCGACCTCGCCGGTGTCCGGGCGCTCGAATGGCGCTCCGGTGCCGCACTGCCCGCCGTCACGGTCGGTGCCGACGACGAGGCCTGCATCCTCTTCACCGGGGGCACCTCGGGTCGCCCGAAGGCCGTCTCGGTGACCCACGGCGGCGTCCGGGATTCGCTGGCCCGGCTGGCCCGGGTCTCCACCGGCAGCGAAGACGGTGCCGCAGCCAGCCAGAGCGCCCCCAACCTGATCGCGTTGCCGCTCTTCCACTCCGGCGGGCAGCACTCGATGTTGTTCGCCCTGCACGTCGGGCGCGGCTGCGTCGTGTGGGACCGGTTCTCCCTGGACCGCCTGCAGACCCTGTTGACGCGCCACCGTTTCGACAACCTCTTCCTGCTGCCGACGATGCTCTTCGACATCGTCCATGCCGACCAGGAGCTTCCGCTGGAGTCCGTGAAGTCGGTCCTGGTCGCAGGTCAGGCGTTGAGTTGGCCGGTGCGCAAGGCGTTCGAAGAGCGCTACCGGGTGCCGATCCTGGTCAACTACGGCTCCACCGAGTCCGGCCACATCGCCGGCTGGACCGGCCGCGACATGCGTGCCGGCGCGTGGAAGCCGGGCTCTGCCGGCAAGGTCTACCCGGGCGTGGAGATCGAGATCCGCGACGACAACGGAGTGGCGCAGCCGATCGGCACCGCGGGCGAGATCGTGGTCAGGTCCGCGATGACCCGCGGCTACGTCGACGACCCCGACGCCTCGGCCGAGCTGGTCAAGGACGGCTGGGTGCACACCGGAGACATCGGGTACCTGGACGACGATCTGGTCCTCTTCCTGTCCGGCCGCAAGCGCGACATGATCAAGTGCGGCGGCTTCCAGGTCTGGCCCGAGGAGATCGAGGACGAACTCCGTAACCATCCGCTGGTGCACGACATCCGGGTGGTGGGTACGCCCGACGACCGGCTCGGCGAGATCCCCACCGCGATCGTGGTCCGGGAGAGCGACGACGCCGTCTCCGACGACGACGCACGCGAGCTGATCGTGGCCTATGCCCGGGAACGACTGGCGCACTTCAAGACTCCGCGTCGGATCGAGTTCGTCGCCGAACTGGAACGGAGCGAGGCCGGCAAGATCAAGCGGGGCGCGGTCCCCGAGCTGACCGGTGGGGCGGGCGCATGAAGTTCGGCATCATGGCCTCGCACCAGTACCCGCACGATGAACCCCTCGGCCCGCACCTGGACGCGCTGTTCGGGACCGTCGAGACGGCTGCCGAGCTGAACTACGACTCGGTCTGGACGATCAACCACTTCCAGTCGAACCTGGCGACGCCGCAACCGATCTCGATGCTCGGGGCGCTGATCCCGCGGACCGGCTCGATGACGATCGGTACCGGGATCCTGCTGCTGCCGATGTTCCACCCGGCGCATATCGCGGAGGAGTTCGCGACCCTGGACCACCTCTCCGGCGGTCGGGTGGTGCTCGGCGTCGGCGCGGGCTACCGGGAGAACGAACTCGCGGCCTTCGAGATCGATCCGGAGAGCCGGTTCCGGCGGATGAACGAGAGCCTGCAGGTGATCCGGGCGCTCTGGTCGG
The DNA here is from genome assembly GCF_047308515.1 of Nocardioides sp. Bht2. Lineage (NCBI taxonomy): Bacteria > Bacillati > Actinomycetota > Actinomycetes > Propionibacteriales > Nocardioidaceae > Nocardioides > Nocardioides sp. Bht2. The sequence goes on along the minus strand of NZ_JBLBWI010000001.1, from coordinate 11,886 downwards.
GTGAGCAGGTCGACCTGGACGGCGAGTTCTACCCGCTGCACGGGGCGCGCTGCGGGATCGCCCCGCTCACCCCTGGCGGGCCGCCGATCTGGGTCGGCGCCGGCGGCAAGCAGTCGATCCGGCGCGCCGCTCGGCTCGGCGACGCCTGGTACGCGCCGGGCAATTCCCCGAACCCGACCTTCCTGAGCAAGCACCGGGCCATCTATGACGAGGCACGGATCGCGGCCGGTCTGCCGGTGGACGGGATCGAGCGTCCGGTAGGCGTGGAGCTCTTCTGTGCGCCGACCACCGAGCAGGCGCTGGAGATGGCGATGCCGTACGCCCGCGCCGAGTACTCCACCTACGCCGAGTACCCGGCGCTGCGGTGGCAGCGCGAGCGGTTCGACGAGTTGGTCGCCAACACCCTGCTGCTCGGCTCACCCGAAGACCTGATCGCCCGGATCTCCGAGCTGCGCGACCAAGGCTTCAACCACGTGATCTTCCGTCCCGGCTGGCTCGGGATGCCGCCCGAGATGGTGCGTGAGTCGCTGCGACTCTTCGCCACCGAGGTGTTTCCGGCCTTCGCCTGAAACGCCACCTCAACCCCATTCCTTTGACCCTGAAGCGAGAGGCATCATCATGAAGAAGACCGAGTCCGAACTGCTGGAGAACCAGTGGGACGCCGAGAACATGATCACCGACGAAGCGCTGATCGAGAAGTACGTGACCTACGACGTCGACGCTGATCGTTCGGTCGCCACGATCTGCTTCGACCGGCCCGAGATGTTGAACGCCATCCCGGTCGCGGCCTTCGAGCGGGTCGGTGACCTGGTCCGCGAGGCGGAGACCGACGACGCCGTGAAGGTGATCGTCTTCAAGGGCAACGGCGAGCACTTCGGCACCGGCGCGGACGCCGCCGAGCTCGGCCACTACATCGGCTACAAGTCCGGCACGGACAAGGCGTCGCGCCGTCGTCCGGCGCAGCGCCAGCGGATCCTGCCCGACCGGAACGTGCTGACCACCAGCTTCACCCGTCCGATCGTGGAGTCGCTCAAGGCGACCATCTGCCAGGTCCAGGGCTACTGCTACGGCGGCCACTTCCAGATCGCGCTCTCGGCCGACATCGTGATCGCCACCCCGGACGCGAAGTTCACCCACCCGGCCTTCCGCTACCTCGGCCCGGCGCCGCAGGACATGTACCACTGGATCGAGAAGCTGGGCCTGACGACGATGAAGGACGTCATGCTCACGATGCGTGCGATCGGCGCCGAGGAGGGCGAGCGCAAGGGCCTGGTCACCAAGGTCGTCGAGCGTGACGAGCTGGACCAGTGGGTCGCCGACTACGCCCAGGCGATCGCCGTGATGCCCCTCGACTCCTTGATGATGGGCAAGTCGATGATGCAGGTCGTGATGGAGGCGCGCGGTAAGGGCCTGGGCGCGATGACCGGCTGGATCGGTCACGGTTGGGCGACCAACGTGGCCTTCGAGGACGGCGACTTCAACTTCCTCAAGGAGCGCCGCACGCAGGGTGTCTCCGGTGCGCTGGCGACGCGCGACAACATGGTTGCCCCCTACTTCCGACTCTCCAACAGCCGCAGCGCAGCGCAGGACTGATGGGCTCGTGAAGTTCGGAGTACTCCTCGACCACCAGTACCCGATCGGCGAGGACATCGGGCGCCGGACCGGCGAGTTGGTCGAGCTCACCCAGCACGTGCGTGACCTCGGCTTCGACTCGCTGTTCGGCATCCACCACTACCTGGCTTCGCTGAGCACCCCGCAGCCGCTCCCACTGCTCTCGCGCCTGCTGGAACACACCGGGACGATGCAGATCGGGACCGGGATCCTGATCCTGCCGCTGGGACACCCGGTGCACTGGGCCGAGGAGATCGCCACCATCGACCAGATGTCGGGCGGGCGGTTCGTGCTCGGCATCGGGTCGGGGTACCGGGAGGACGAGTTCTCGGCGTTCGGCATCGACCGCCGTAAGCGGGTCTCGCGGATGAACGAGTCGCTCGAGGTGATGCAGAAGCTCTGGACGGGCGAGCCGGTCCACCACGACGGCCAGCACTTCCAGCTCGACGGCGCGCGATGCAGCGTGCTGCCGGTGCAGGAAGGTGGGCCGGAGGTGTGGGTCGGTGCCAACGGGCCGATCGGGATCAAGCGGATCGCGGGGCAGGGCCGCTCCTGGCTCTCGCCGAGCAACGTGCGCCGCAACTGGGCGGTCGGCAACCTGACCGACTACCGCGGCCACCTGCGTGAGGCCGGGCACGACGAGGCGGGGATGACCTTCCCGATCCACCGCGACCTCTGCGTGGCCGACTCCTTCGAGGAGGCGTGGCAGATCGCGGGCGGCCCGGTCCGCGAGTCGTACAACGAGTATGTCCAGTACGGCATGGACTACTTCGAGTCGCAGTGGGAGGGGATCAAGCACAAGGCGCTCTTCTTCGGTTCGCCCGACGAGATCGCCGCCAAGATCACCGACTTCGCCGAGGCCGGCTTCAACCACTTCGTCTTCCGGGTCCAGTGGCTCGGCCTGCCGATCGAGGAGTCGATGAAGATCCTGGAGCGGTTCGCCAACGAGGTCATGCCGAGGTTCCGGGTATGAAGGTCGGGCATCTGATCGTTCCGGTCGACGACATCGGGACCGCCGTCGAGTTCTACTCCGAGACCATGGGGCTCTCGGAACGGTTCCGCGACGGTGATCGCTACGCCGCGCTCACCGACGGCTCGGTCACCCTGGGGTTGGCCACCGCCGTCGAACAGCCGGTTCCCGGCCGAATCGTGCTCTCCTTCCAGGTCGGTGATCTGGCCGCCTTCCTGGCCGCGTGGCCCGGGGGAGAGGACGTGGCGGTCACCGAAGGCGGGCACGAACGGCGCGCCACGCTGAGTGATCCGTTCGGCAACCCCGTCGTGGTCTACGAGAGGAGCTGAGATGACCGACGTGCTGATCGTGACGCGCGCCGAAGGTGTCGCGGAGCTGCGGCTCAACCGGCCGGAGGCGGGCAACGCCTTGAACACCGAGCTCAAGGAGGCGCTCGTCGCCGCGTTGAGGGAGGTCGCCGCGGATGAAGCGGTCCGTGCCGTCCTGCTGAGCGGCAACGGCAAGGCGTTCTGTGTCGGCCAGGATCTGGCCGACCTGGCGGCGACGCTCGACGCCGAGCCCGAGCGGGCTTCGGAGACGGTGGCCCTGCACTACAACCCGATCACCCAGGCGTTGGCCACCATGGAGAAGCCGGTGGTCGCCGCCGTCCACGGCACCTGTGTGGGTGCCGGCCTCGGCTTCGCCCTCGCCTGCGACCTCCAGGTCTGGGGAGCGGGGATCACCCTGGCCACCGCGTTCTCGAAGGTCGGGCTGACCTGTGACTCCGGGCTCTCGGCGACGCTGCCGGCTGCGGTCGGTGCCGCCAGGGCCCGCGAGTTGGTGCTACTGGGCAACCCGTTCACTCCCGAGGACGGGATCTCCTGGGGGCTCGCCGGTTCGGTCCTGCCTGCGGACGAGGTGATCGCAGCTGGCGCGGCGCTGGCACAGCGACTGGCAGCCGGACCGACCGCCGCCTACGCGGCGAGCAAGCGGCTGTTGGCTCGTGGTGTCGCCATCGAGGCGACCCTCGCCGCCGAAGCCGAGGAGCAGGCGCGGTGTGGAGCGACCACCGACCATCAGGCCGCCGTCAGCGCGTTCCTCGCCAAGGAACGGGCCAGCTTCGTCGGGAGGTGAGGTGACGCGGCGTGGGGGAGCGGTGCTGGTTAAGATCGCCACAGCGGGGGCTGAGCTAGCAGGAAGGACTACCACGTGCGTTGCGTGGTGCTGCTCCGTGCCTTCGTGACGGGTCTGGACGGCGACTCGGCAACCGCAGGCTGGGCGACGCGCAGCCTCAGCGAGTCGATCCGCGGTGCGCTGTTCGCCGCGGTGGCTCTCTTCCAGGCCTTGGTGATCCTCGCGCTGCTGCTGTCGCCCGGCGATGGCACGTGGTTGTTGGTGGCGTTCCATCTCCTGATCGCGGGGATCGCCTGGACGGCTCGACATCGTCCGATCCCGGGATCGCTGGTCGTCGCCGCCGTCTACGGGATCGGCCTGTTGGACATTGCTCTCACCTCGTCCGCCGACTCATTGGTCACCTTCGTGGTCTGCTGGATGATCAACCTCGCCCACGCGCTGCCGGCCTTCTTGATGCGCCGGTGGTCCGCGGTACTTGCGCCGCTGGTGGGGAGCGTCGGTTACGCCGTCGGGGTCCACCTGCTGCACCCCGATTGGGGTGGCACCTATGCATTGGCGGTGCCGCCGACCGCGCTCTTCATGATGCTCGGAACCCGAGCCGGCGCGATGGTCCTGGCCGACCTCACCGGTCGGATCGACGCCCAGGCCGCCGCCGGAGCCGAAGAGACCGCCGCACTGGCCTGGCGCCGGCGGGTCAGCCGGGAGACCGCCGAGGACGCGCGGGTACTCCACGACACGGTGATCAACACGCTCGGCGCCCTCGCAATGGGCGGTGCGGCGATCAGCGATGGGGCGTTGGTCCGGGCCCGCTGCCGCAGCGACGCGGACACGGTGATCACCTTGCACCACGGCGTCGCCGGGCCGACGGCGCCGGCCTCCTTGCCCCAGGCGTTGGCGCACCACGGCCTGTTCGTCGAACGCCGCGGGCTCGACGACGCCGAGGTTGCCGGGTTGTTGGCCCTGATCGATGCCGATCGGGCGCGAGCCTTCATCAGCGCCACCAATGAGCTGGTCCGCAATGTCGCCAAGCACGCCGGAGTGGACCGGGTCGTGGTCGACGCGCGACACCGTGGCGGGCGACTCCAGCTCGCGGTGCTCGACGCCGGGCGGGGATTCGACCAGGACCGCGTCGAGCTCCGCGGGCTGCTGAGTTCGGTGTTCGCGCGGGCCCAGGAGGCGGGTATCCGGGTCAGCCTCCGCTCAGAGCCGGGCAGTGGCACCGCCGCGGTGCTCTCGGTGGACCTTGAGGCGAGCAGCACCGACGGTCTTCGTCCGGGTCGCGTCGACGACGACGCCGAGAAGTTGGACCAGGTACTGGCCCAGATGCGCAGGAACGCGGCGTGGCTCTGGGCGGCTGGCGCTGCCTCCGTCGGCGTCGGGCTCGAGGTGGTGAACCATCCGGGCAGAGCCACCTGGACCTATCTGACCCTCGTCGTCGCGTTCGCCGGTCTCGCGATCGCCCGGGTGGCCTACCGCCGCCGCCGACGGCTACCGGCCGGGATCGGGGTCGCCCTCGGGATGCTCGCCTCGATCGGTTTCGTGGCCGCCGCCGCGACCTCGGGCTTCGGGGAACAGGATGTGGTGCTGTGGCAGGTGGTCAGCCCGACCGGTCTCTTGGTGCTGCTGACGATGCTGCCGGGAGTCGCCGGCGTGCGCTATCTGGGATTCGGCCTCTTCATCGGCACCGTCCTGGTGACCGCGGTGGTCGGCACCGACTCCCTGGAACCGGCCCTGATCGTCGGTAGCGGTGGTCTGATCGCGCTCACGTTGGTGCTGGGGTTCGTCTCCTTCGGGCGCGTGGTCGGCCGCATCGCCGCCCGGACCAGGGCGGACCAGCAACGACTGCTGGACGCCCGGCTCGACGGTCTGGAGCGCGACGCCGCCACCGAGGCCCGGGGCCGGTGGCGGGCCGCCGGCCTGAGCGATGCGCTGGAACTGCTCGAAGAACTCGCCGACGGACGTCTGGACCCGCACGACTCCGAGGTCAGACGTCGCTGCGGCGAGGAGGAGCTCTACCTGCGCCAGCTGATCCAACTCAACCCGGAGCTGGTCCGGATGTCGCACTGGTATCTGCGCGCCTTGGGCGAGGCCAAGGTCCGCCGGGTCAGCCTGATCCTGCGCAGCGGTGAGGTGGAGCCGGACGATGCCGAGACGGTCCGGGTGATGGGGGAGAACCTGCTCCGCGCCGTCAATGCGGTGCGTCCGAGTGACGATCTGACGATGACGCTCTACGGTGGCGACAGCGGGGTCACGCTGACCATGGTCGGCCCGAACCCGATGCTGTCGGAACAGACAGGCCGGTGGCAGGTGCCGATGGGTGCCCAGCTACGGGTGCAGTCGATCGGCGGCCAGGACGTGGTGGAGTTCGCCCTACCTACCGAGCTGAAGGAGGCGGTCCGATGACGGAGACCGAGATCGATGCCAGCAGATTCGAGTGGCGGGTCGCGATCGTCGAGGACCATCTCCTGCAACGCCGCCGGACCGAGGAGCTGGTCGCCTCCCAAGCGCAGTTGAAGCTCGTCTGGAGCGGGGAGAGCCTGCCTGCCTTCGTGGACTGGCTGAGCAAGTCGCCACGGGCCAACCATCCCCATCTGCTGGTCCTCGACCTGCAGGTCGACCGTGGTGACGCCGCGGACCCCGAGGTGGTGCGCCGGTTGGTCGACGCGGGTCTGCGGGTCCTGGTGCTCTCGGCGATGGCGTCGCCGTCCCTGGTCCGCGACGTGCTTCGCGCCGGGGTGGGCGGGATGGTCGGAAAGCGGGACAAGGAGGACGACATCGTCTCCGCGATCTGGGCGGTGCTCGGACGGTCCACCTGGATCACTCCGGAGTTGGCCAGCGTGATGGCCGGAGACCCGGACCGTCCTGCGCTCAGCGACCAGGAGGAGCGAGCCCTGGTGCTCTATGCCTCCGGGCTCACCCTGGACGCTGTGGCAGAGGCCTTGGGGGTCCGCAAGGACACCGCGAAGAAGTACCTGGGTCGGGTCAAGGCCAAGTACGCCGCCGCCGGCCGCCCGGTGCGGACCAAGGTGGAGCTCAACGAGGCCGCCCGACAGGACGGCTTCCTCAACCGCTGAGCTCCACGTCGCTCAGAGGTTGAGCAGGCCGCGTTCGCGCAGCACAGCCAGTACGTCGTCGAGTGCGGCCTCGATGGTGCGACCGGTGGTGTCGACGACGACGGCCGCGTCCTGCGGCACCTCGTAGGGCGAGGAGATCCCGGTGAACTCGCCGATCTCGCCGGTCCGGGCCTTGGCGTAGAGGCCCTTGCGGTCGCGTCGTTCGCACTCCTCGAGCGGGGTCGCGACGTGGATCAGGAAGAACTCCGCGCCGGCGTCCTCCACGAACTCGCGGACCTGCTGACGGGTCTCGTCGAAGGGCGCGATCGGGGAGCAGATCGCCACGCCGTTGTGGCGCGCGATCTCAGCCGCCACCCAGCCGATCCGGCGGATGTTGGTCTCCCGGTCGGCCTTCGAGAAGCCAAGGCCGGCGCTGAGATTGCGGCGCACCACGTCGCCGTCCAGGCTGGTGACGGTCCGCTTCCCCTGCTCCAGCACCTTGTCCTGCAGGGCCCGGGCCAGGGTCGACTTGCCGCTGCCGGAGAGTCCGGTGAAGAAGAGCACCAGTCCGCGCTCGTCGGCGGGCGGCTCCTCGAAGTCCAAGATGTCGGCGATGGCGACCGGGTACTCGACCTCGTCGCTGGCCGGGGTAGCGGGCAGGGCATACACCTCGTCGTCGGCGGCGTAGTTGCCGACGACCTGGGCACCGAGCAGGTGGTCGATCTCGGGGTCCCGGTGCGAGGCCAGGGGAACGGCGACGACGGCCGCATCCGGCAGCAGGTCGGCGGCGGCCAGCGAAGCGCGGATCAGGCCGACGGCACTGAGCCCCTCCGGGGTGCCGGTACCGACCAGGGCCAGCAGGACGACCTTGCCGTCGAGGTCGGCGAGCGCGTCGAGCTGGTCGGCGTCGAGCGCTGCGCTGAGCGGAACGAAGGTGGAGCCGGCGTACTGCTCACGGACCTCGGACGGCGTCAGATAGAGCCGGCGGAACGGGCCATACTGGGCGTGCGTCAGCGCCTGGACGCTGCCGTCCGCGTGGACGCGGGCGAGCGGCAACCCTTCCGGGTCGACGAGTTCAACCTCGGTGTGGCGCAGTTCGCCGGGAAGGTTGAGCCGGACCGGCGAGCCGGGCTCGTTGAAGCCGGTCAGCGGAGCGAAGGCCCCGGTGGTGAGGAGTTCGAGGTCGTCGAGCTCACGGGGGGAGGGGCAGTGCTGAGAAAGGTTGTCGGCCACGGGCACATCCTGCCAGCCCGGCTCTCGTGATAGGCAGGGCACATGGGTCACGAGGTGCTGGTCGAGGTTGTCCGTTCGGGTCTGCTGGAAGGCACCCACCACGGATCGGTGGTGGCGCTCGCGGCGGACGGCTCGGTGGAGTGGAGCAAGGGAGATCCGGATGCGGTCGTCCTACCGCGCTCCTGCAACAAGCCGCTGCAGGCCGCCGCGATGGTCCGGCTCGGCCTGATGCTTGAGCCACGCCTCCTGGCGCTGGCCTCGGCCTCGCACTCGGGGGAGCCGTTCCAGGTCGCCGCGGTGCGCGAGATCCTGGCGCTGGCCGGGCTCGACGAGACGGCGCTGCACAACCCCGCCGACTGGCCGCTGGACTCGCACTTCGAGCGCGAGTTGATCGCGGCGGGCGGCGAACAGACCCGGCTGCAGATGAACTGCTCGGGCAAGCACGCGGCCATGCTGTTGACCTGCCAGGTCAACGGATGGCCGATCGACGACTACCTGGACCCTGGCCACCCGTTGCAGCAGGCGATCGCGACCACCTTCGCCGAGTTGACCGGCCAACCGGTCGGCCACGAAGCGATCGACGGCTGCGGCGCACCGCTGCTCGGTACCAGCCTGGTCGGTCTCGCTACCGCGTTCTCCAGGCTGGCGACCGCGGCCGAGGGAACCGCGGAGCATGCGGTGGCCACCGCGATCCGGGACTTCCCCGAATACGTCTCCGGCACCCGGCGCGACGAGTACCTGGTGCTGCGCGCGATCCCGGGTGCGATCGCCAAGGCCGGTGCGGAGGCGTGCCATGTGCTGGCGCTCGCCGACGGTTCGGCGTTCGCGCTGAAGATCGCGGACGGCGGTATCCGGGCCCGGCCCGTGGTGCTCGCCGCAGCGTTGGAGCGCAGCGGGGTGCTTGCTGGTGCGGGCGTCGATGCCGCGGCGGTCCGGGCGACGGGGGAGAAGTTGCTGACCGGCGGTGGCGTCGTGGTGGGGGCGGTCCGCGCGGTGCTCTGAGCCGTCGCGAACGGTGGTGAGCGGCGTCACATGCCGCGTGCTTGCAATCTGCTAACTTTTGCAAGCACTATGGAGGCATGGCATTGGGCAAGGTCGGGAAGACCGTGGAGTCGCTGGGCGACTACCTCAAGGAACAGCGGGTTCAGTCGAAGTTGTCGTTGCGGCAGCTCGCTGATCAAGCAGGCGTCTCCAACCCCTACCTCAGCCAGATCGAACGTGGTCTGCGCAAGCCCTCTGCCGAAGTGCTGCAACAGATCGCCAAGGCGTTGCGCATCTCCGCCGAGCAGTTGTACATCCGTGCCGGCATCCTCTCCCCGGAGGACGGCGTCGGTGGTTCGGTCGAGCTGGCGATCTTGAACGACCCCGGACTCACCGAGCGTCAGAAGCAGTCACTGCTCGACGTCTACGCCTCGTTCCTCGCCCTCAACGGCGTGGCACCGGCGGAGGAGGACGCCACCGCGGCGACTCCCGAGGACGACACCGAGCACTGAACCTCCCTCTCGGTGCGGCGGGGGGCCGCATCACCCACCAGCAACAACAGGAGTTGATCACCATGGCCAAGTTCGACCTCAAGACCGAGGCGGCTCGCCCGTTCTACGCCACCGTCGGCGCCACCGACCTCGCTGCCGAGGTTGCCCGCCAGTACCTCACTGACGTCCAGGCCCGCGTTGCCGACGTCTCGAAGAAGGTGCAGAAGCTCGACCTGGAGCCGAAGAACTTCAACGGCCGCGCGCAGTCGTTCGCGAAGGACCGCGTCGAGGTTGCCACCAAGGTCGCCACCAAGGAGGCCAAGGACGCGCAGGCCAAGTTCGAGGCCCGGGTCAAGGAGCTCCAGGCGGACGCCAAGGAGGCGCAGGCCAAGTTCGAGAGCCGGATCGCCGAGCTTCAGGCTGAGGCCAAGTCCCTGCCCGCGAAGGCCCAGAAGCTGGTCACCGAGGCTATCGACGAGGCCGTCGAGACCTACACCGACCTGGTCAAGCGCGGTGAGAAGGCCGTCGAGCTGATCCGCAAGGGTGAGTACACCGTCGTCGTCCCGGCCAAGCCCGCCAAGAAGGCTCCGGCCAAGGCTGCCGCGAAGAAGGCCCCGGTCGCCAAGAAGGCTCCCGCCAAGAAGGCTCCCGCGAAGAAGGCCCCGGCGAAGAAGGCTGCCGCCGAGACCGTCGCGAAGGCTCCGGTCGCGAAGAAGGCTCCGGCCAAGAAGGCTCCCGCGAAGAAGGCACCGGCCAAGAAGGTCGCCGAGACCGTCGTGGCTCCGGCCGCCGCCGTCGTCGAGACCCCGGCTGTCGCCAACGACTGAAGAGCAGGCGACGTCGAACAGCTGAGCCTGTTCTGATCGCCATTGCTGGCTCTTCGAGCACGATGCAAGGCCCCCGGACGTATGAGGTCCGGGGGCTTTGCCCTTGCTGGGGGCACGCCGATGCCTCCGGTGTCCTTGTGGCTGCCGGAGGTGGCGGTGTGGTCGAGGTCGGCGTCGGCTGAGCTGCGGGTGCAGTTGGGGAGGACGCAGTGCGGGTCGCGTTGCTTGACCAGCTCCACCATCCACGGTGGCGGGTCGTGGTGCTTGAGCCAGTCTTCGAGCTGGGCGACGAGGATCGGACCGAGCCGGTCTGTGTCGGCCAAGGTCAGGTCGTCGGTGCTGAACAGGTCGTTGAGGGTGGTGTGCACGAAGACTCGTAGCCCGCGCCGACGGTGGTCGAGCTTGTCGAGAACCTCGTTGCCCTCGTAGTCCAGCTTGTCCTGGGCTTCGGCGATGGAGCCGAGCGCTTGGCTTTGCGTTGGTTCAGGGTGTCCTTGTCACCGGCCCGCTTCAACCGCTCCGCTTCCTCACAGACGAGGTCATGGAACCGTGAGAGGTCCAGCGAGTCGCCGGTCACGTCGAGTCTCGAGGTGCCGGATGCCGTGCCTTCCGGGCCGTAGCGGTGGTTGAGCCGGACGTCCCAGTCGGCCTTCGACAGTGGACCGGTCTTGTCGCGGATCAACTCGGGGTGGAACTTCGCGACTGCTATGGCCAGCATCCGTTCGATGGTCTTCCAGCCGTACCGTTCGCCAATGGCGAGTTGGGTGTCGAACCACGCGGCAGCCTCCGCCGACAGCTTCCTGGTGAGCTCGGCGACCCGGCGGGCCTTCCACCCCGGCACTTCCAACAATTCAACCTGTGCCCACAGGCGCGGGAGTCGGTGGTGCAGATCAAGAGCGTCCGCCAAGAGCGAGAGCGCGGTGTAGCGGGAGACACCCGAGGCGGTAGCGAACTCTTCCGCAGCGAACGCGGCCACGGCCGGAGTGCCGTCCCGCATCGAGGTCGGTGACCTCATACGGAACATGTGCGGCGTCGATCTCGATCATGAGAACAGTCCATCAGGACCCTCCGACAGTTTGATCTCGACAAGCTCGATCAACGGAATCCAGCTCGTTTTGGTACCAAATGCCGAATATCCGAGGCGCCCGCTATGAGGTCCGGGGGTCTTTTGCCGTTCGGGGTGCCCCGCCGGCGGCTACCGGCGGTGACGGCCGCCCACTAGGCTGGGAAGGTGCCCGAGGTCCTGCTCTTCCAGTCCACCGTGTTGATGGTGGTCCTGCTCATCGCTGTCGTGGTCAAGACGTTCGCCTTCATCAGTGCGCTGCTCTGGTCCGCCGAGGCGTACCACGCCGCTGGGAAGCTGACCAAGAACGCCTGGGTGGCGATCCTCGGGGTGGGACTGGCCGCCCAGATCATCCTGATCACGGCCTCGCCGCTGAACCTGATCCACCTCGCGGCGTCGATCGCGGCCCTGGTCTACGTGCTGGACGTCCGTCCGGCGATGGCGTCGCTGACCCGCCGCTGAGCAGCGGGTCAGCTCCGCATCGCTAGTTGTGATGCCCAGCCAGGTTGTTCAACCTGGTGATGGGGGCGGCTTTCCCGATTGC